>CAVQOP010000008.1:0-301095 GCA_963714475.1 uncultured Actinomycetota bacterium | reverse complement strand
GGCGCAGCATTACCAGCGTGAAGCAGCGACAGGCCTGGCGTGCGCCGTAGCTCACGGCCGCGCTCGACGGCACTCCGCAATATTCAACGTATCAGCCCGTTCTTAACAACCTGGGCTGGGGGGTGACGGCGGTCTCGGCAGATAGCGAGAAACGGCGCAGCGACGCCATCGATGGCAACCCGGCTTCAACGTGGATCACCGGCCGGCCCTAAGAATCAGGGCGGGCTGCCTCAGGAGTTCGCGGTTGACATGGGCGAAGTGAAGTCGCTCACGGGTTCACTTACCTCCCCGCGTGCGAAAGTGGAAAGCGGCATGGTCGATGAGTGCGCTTTTACACATCGCTCGACGGCAAAGAAATGGACGCTGCGGCCGAGAAGTTTGACGATCTTCTCGCGAAATCCGCTTCCGATCCGAACAGAGTGTCGCGTCTCGCCTACCGAAGCCCGCTACTTTAAGTTCGTTGCCAACACGCTAGATGACTTGGCCGCGGTTGAGAATCGGCGTTGTAGAGTCAACAGACGCGTCCATTAAATCCACCGCATCTCGAGGACACCTGAGCATCAAACGAACATCGCGATAATCCGATTTCCACTGGGGAATGCTCTGCGATTGCTATGCGAAGGACAACTCCTATTGCAATGGGACACGCCGGAGAGACATCGTTGCAATGACGGCCTCGCAGCCATAGTAACTTTTGGTGTCCGCTTGCCGGTCGATGATATGAGCCATCCCGCCCGGTCCAGTTTCTTCCTGCTCCTGGTCGCTGCACAAATTGCGGCCACTCTTTGTGGACTCATGGTGCGGTGATCTGCGAACAGCGCGACGGCCATACCCGCGTCGTAAACCTGGGCCGAGGCGGCCGTTGCTGGTAAAATCATCAAGAAGCGGGTTTCGTGCCCGTCAATCCCTTCGACGAATCCCGCATTGCTCGAAAGTCCCACTTGCACTGATACGCTTTTGGCCAACGACGCGAAGCTGTTGCAACTGTCCCGGTTTACTCACAAAAGCCTGTCCTGTCTTCCAGTCCCTCGATTTTGCCGCAATCCTTCGTTTCTAATCCCACTCAATGGGGGTCTGATTTCGGTCGAGGCTGTGCGCTGCCCTCTCCCTCGCTTCCGCATCTCGCGACGGTTGTCCTGGTTATCTAACTGCGCCCATCGCTTTCACCACCAGTGAGCGGCCGTCACCCGACGCTCCGCACCTCACTTCCCTCGTACCAACGCAGATGACGATCTCGCGCCGTGATACGACCTCACGGACACTTCTGGAGGCTATTGATGAACGCGTGGAGGCCTTTGGCCCTTACGATCGCGGCATGCTCGGCGGCTGTGCACCCGCGCCACAAAACCAGGCCATCCAGATGGCCGGGCATTTAACCGGCGTTGGCAGCCCTTTCGAGTTTCGCTCTGAACAGGAATCCATCCATGTTGCAGACGATGAGGCGATGGAGCACCTGTCCCTCGATGGTGCGATTCGCCTCACGCTGCGGCATGATCCGGCTATTCAATCCGCTCTGTGCGTGTCAGACAGGCGGAAGCCGAAGCCCGCCAGACCCGGCTTCTGCCTAATCCGATTTTCAGCTTTGCCGTGCGTTTCCCGGAAGGAGGCGGCAAGCCGGATCTGGATGAGGGATCGCCGCGGACTTACTTTCGCTGCTGAATCTCGTCGTGGCTGGATTTCAGCGGCCGACCAGCGCCTCTGAGTCACCGCCGAAGGCATCAGCGGTCGTGCCGGGGACGCATCGGCGAACGTGTACAGCAATACGCCAAAGCACAAGGCCTGGCTGGTCTACCACGAATCCGGCTACGACAACACCGCTGAACCTCGTCAAGGGCGACCGATGCCCGGCTCAAAGTCCGGCGAGGCGGTGGCGCTTCGACCGCTGACAGTGCAGATCGAACTGGCGAAACCGCGAGCCGGAAACGATCAGCCGGAGATCAGAAGAACGCCAGGCGGCCTGGGCCTGCCAATGTTGTCGGTCAGCCCTCCGGGGCCGCGCATGGCGGGCTGCCATTATCCGCTGTCCGACAACGGGCTGCGATCCGCAGGACGAGCCGACGGCTGCCGCATCGCCCGCCTGCATCGCCCGGAACTACAGGTCGTAACGTGGGAACTCGCTGCCCTGGACGACCTTCGGCGTAGCCCGGTTTGCAGGAATTGCCGGCGGCGACATGGGGGCGGATGCGGGTCGCCACGGAGATTGGTCTGTCGGGCCGGCGGCCTCGCTCCCCATTCCTGTTTGACGTCGGGAGGCAGAGCGTGAACGACATGCCCGGATCGATCGAACAACGCCATCAGCTCACCAGGGTGACCTGATCGTGAGGAGGGCGGCGAATTGCCTGGAGGAATTGCGCGGCACGATCCCGGCGCCTTCAAGATCGAGCGGTCTGTGCTCCCCCTCGAAGAAGAGCGGCTCCAGCAGGCTGAGTTACCGGGTTGCCATGCCAACATACTCGCTGTGAGGCTGGCGGAGCAGGGTCTGCAAGCGCGCGAACGCACAACGCATCGACCTTAAATCGCGGGTTTTGCAGTCGCATTTCCAGCTCATTCGAGCCGTGGGAGGCGTCGCACGCCACGGGCGACCCGACCGGCCACCCAACCAATTACGGAGTAAACAGCGTGAAAAAGCTCACTCGATTCACAACATCCACAGCCGTCGCGCTCCTCACCGCCGCGTGGGCCATTACGGGTTTGCACGCAGCGGACGATCACCATCACCCCGCCGACGAGAAACAGCATGGGCCAGAGAAAAAGCCCGCGGAGCAGAAAAAACACACGCATGATGACCACTCCCACGATCACCATGACGATGACCACTCATCGGAAAAGGAGGGCCATCACGATGAAGTGAAGCTGACGGCCGCGGCGATCGTGGAGAACGGGATCAAGGTGGTCCGCCGAACCAAAGCTTGCGGACGACCGTCCCGCGCCGTCGCGTGTCGCCTTCAACGCAGAAGCGACGGCCCACATCGGCTCCGTGCTGAGCGGACGCGTGATCGAGATGAAGGTGCGCGTCGGCGATGTCGTGAAGAAAGACGCGGTTCTGCTGATCGTCGAGAGCCCCGAGCTGGGCCGCGCACAAAGTGAGTTCCTCCAGAAGCGAACCGAAGCGGACATCGCACAGGCCGGCGCGGCCCCCCGCGGCCGAAGCCTATGCGCGGGCAAAAAAGCTTTTCGATGAATCTCAGGGCATCGCATTCTCCGAATTACAGAAGCGCGAAGTCGAGCAACGTGCCGCGGCGGGCGCGGCGGCATCGGCTAAGGCTTCTCTTCAAGCCTCGGAAAACGGCCTCCATCTTCTGGGCCTCACTAACGCCGATGTCAGGCATCTGATCGACACCGGAGAAATCAACCCGCGGTTTCAGATCAAAGCCCCGATCGACGGGCAGATAATCAGCCGGGAGGTCACCCTCGGTGAGCTTGTGTCTCCGGAGAAGGAAAGGCTCCTGGTCCTATCCGACACTCGCGCTTTCTGGGTGCTGGCAGAGGTTCCCGAGGCGCGCCTTGCTGATGTCGGCGTGGGGAGCAAAGCAGAAGTACAACTCGCGGCAATGCCGGACGAGCGCATTGCCGGTGAGAGTGTCGCTGGTGTCTCCCGAGGTTGATCCAACTACCCGCACCGCGCAGTTCCCGCATTCGTTGTCGCGAATGAGCATGGCAAACTTCGGCCCGGCATGTTTGCCGCGTTCATTCATCCAGTCAGGCAAGCCGGGCGACCCGATGGTGGTCGCGGTTCCCGAAGAAGCCGTTCAGACCGTTGCAGGGAAGCCCGCGGTTTTTGTTCCAGTGAAAGGGGAAGAAAACACGTTTGCAAAACGTGAAATCACCGTCGGCCGCGCGATCAACGGCTATGTGCCGGTACTCACGGGCCTCAAGGCGGGCGAGATGTTTGTCGTATCAGGTTCGTTCATTCTCAAGGCGGACCTCGGTAAGGCAGAGGCAAGCCATCAACACTAAAAGCCTCCCCTACCGCCCTGATGGAGTGATTTCTGTATGTTAGAAAAGACCCTTAAATTTTCGATTCAGAACCGCTGGCTCATCGTGATGCTGACGCTGGTCATTGTCGCGGTCGGCGTTCGGTCGCTTCGCCAGCTGCCGATCGACGCGGTGCCGGACATCACCAACAACCAGGTGCAGATCAACACGATCGTGCCGTCGCTCTCGCCGATCGAGATCGAGAAGCAGGTGACGTTCCCCGTCGAGACGGCGCTCGCCGGCATTCCCGGGCTTCAATGCACGCGGTCGCTCTGGCGAAACGGCTTCTCGCAGGTGCACGGCGGTCTTCGACGACGACGTCGACATCTACTTCGCCCGTCAGCAGGTCAGCGAGCGGCTGGGCGCGCAGGGAAGAATCTTGCCGCCCGGCGCCGAGCCGACGATGGGGCCGATCTCGACCGGGCTCGGCGAAGTCTACATGTACACCGTCGAGTACGAGCACCCGGCGGCAAGGTGCCCCGGCAGTCGACGGCGAGCCGGGCTGGCAGAGCGATGGCTCGTACCTCACGCCGGAGGGCGAACCGCTTCGGCGAGGTCGAGCGGGCAGCGTACCTGCGGAAGTGCAGGACTGGATCATCCGCCCGCAGCTGAAAGGCGTGAAGGACGTGGCCGGCGTCGACGCGATCGGCGGGTACGTGAAGCAGTACCACGTCCAGCCCGACCCGATGAAGCTCGTGAGCTACGGCCTGACGTTCGGGACGTGATCGACGCTGGAGAAGAACAACGTCAGCACCGGCGCGGGTTACATCGAGCACAAGGGCGAATGCTACCTCGTGTCGCAGCCGGCCGGATCGAGAACACCGAGCAGATCCGCGACATTGTGGTGGGCACGGGACGCACGCCGATCTACGTGCGCGATGTCGCCGACGTGCTGATCGGCCGCGAACTGCGCACCGGCTCGGCCAGCGAGAACGGGGAGAAGTCGTCGTCGGCACGGCGATGATGCTGATCGGCGCAACAGCCGCACCGTCGCCGGCGGCGGTCGATGAGAAGATGGCGGGAGATCAACACAAGCCTGCCGCCCGGCATCCGCGCCAAGACGGTGCTCAACCGCACGAAGCTGGTGGACGCGACGATCGAGACCGTGCAGAAAAATCTCGTCGAAGGCGCGATCCTCGTCATCGTCGTGCTGTTCCTGATGCTCGGAAACATCCGCGCCGCGTTGATCACGCGCGCTGGCGATCCCGCTCTCGATGCTGATGACGGCGACCGGCATGGTGCAGAGCAAGATCAGCGGCAACCTGATGAGCCTGGGCGCGATCGACTTCGGCCTGATCGTCGACGGCGCGGTCATCATCGTCGAAAACTGCCTGCGGCGGCTCGCCGAGAAGCAGCATCAGCTCGGGCGGCACGCTGACGCTCGCCGAGCGGCTGGACGAACGTCTTCGATGGCGCGCAAGCGAAGTGCGTCAGCCGACGGTGTTCGGCGCAGGCGATCATCATCACCGTCTACCTCCCGATCCTGGCGCTCACCGGCGTCGAAGGGAAGATGTTCACGCCCGATGGCGGTGACGGTCATCTTCGCGCTGGTCGCGGCGTTCGTCCTGTCGCTGACGTTCATCCCGGCGATGGTGGCGCTCGTGCATCCGCGGCAAGGTGAAGGAGAAGGAAATTTTCTTCATCCGCTGGGCCAAGGCGGCTGTATGAGCCGATGCGTCCGCGTGCGGCGGTGCGCAGGCGCTGGGTCGTCGTGCCGGCGGCGGTTGTGGCGTTCGCGGCGTCGCTGCTGGCTCTTCACCCGGCTCGGGCAGGAGTTCATCCCGACGCTCGACGAGAAGGACATCGCCATGCACGCGATGCGCATCGCCGAGCACGTCGCTCACGCAGTCGCGGAGATGCAGATCGCACGTCGGAACGGACCGTCGCGAGCGTTCCCGGAGGTCGCGTTCGTCTTCTCCAAGACCGGCACCGCCGAGGTGGCGTCCGACCCGATGCCGCCGAACGTGTCCGACACGTTCATCATCCTCAAGCCGAGGAAGCAGTGGCGGAGCGAGGCGGAGCTCGACCGGCTGATCGCCGAGAAGCAGGAACGAGCCGCGAAGAATGCGGTTGCACGCAGACCGGGCAGAACGCGCAGACGGACAGAGGATCACGGCGACACGACCACGGCGCACGCACGCCGATCGAGGGCACAAGGGCAAGCTCATCCAGCTGATCGAGCTGACGCTTCAGGAACGTTGCCGGGCAACAACTACGAGTTCACCCAGCCGATCCAGATGCGGTTCAACGAGCTGATCGCCGGCGTGCGCGGCGACGTGGCGGTGAAGGTCTACGGCGACGACTTCGACGCAGATGCACGCGACGGCCAACGCAGATCGCTGCGGCGTGCTGCGAAACGCGTGCCGGCGCGGCCGACGTGAAGGTCGAGCAGACCGACGGCCTGCCGTGATGACCGTCAACATCGATCGCGACGCCATCGCCCGCTACGGCCTGAACGTGGCCGACGTGCAGGACGTGGTCGCGCATCGCGATCGGCGGGCGTGAGGCGGGGCTGGTGTTTCGAGGGCGACCGCCGGTTCGACCTGGTCGTCCGCCTGCCGGACGAGATTCGCGGCCGACGTCAGTGAGCTTGAGAACCTGCCGATCCCGCTGCCGCCAGCAATGCCGACGGCCCAGTTCGCGGCGACTGGTCGCTTCCGCCGTCGCGGCGTGCCGGCGAAGTGCCTGCCGTTCGTCCCGCTCGGCAGCGTTGCCAACGATCGACGTCGCCGAGGGCCCGAATCAGATCAGCCGCGAGAACGGCAAGCGGCGCATCGTGGTGCAGGCGAACGTGCGCGGCCGCGACATCGGCTCGTTCGTCGCCGAGGCGCAGGCAAAGATCGCGAGCAGGTGAAGCTGCCGGCCGGCAACTGGCTCGACTGGGGCGGGCAGTTCGAAAACCTCGTCGCCGCCAAGCAGCGGCTCGACGATCGTCGTGCCGGTCTGCTTCTTCCTGATCTTCCTGCTGCTCTTCAGCACGCTTCAACTCGGTGCAAGTACGCCATGCTTGGTCTTCACCTGCGTGCCGCTCGCGCTGACCGGCGGCATCATGGCGCTGTGGCTGCGCGACATGCCGTTCTGCATCTCGGCCGCCGTCGGATTCATCGCGCTTTCGGGCGTGGCGGTGCTGAACGGGCTGGTGATGGTCACCTTCATCAACCAGCTGCGCGAGCGAGGGCAGTCGGTCGCGATGACGCGATCATTCGACGGCTCGTTACGCGCCTGCGGCCGGTGCTGATGACCGCGCTGGTCGCCTCGCTCGGGCTTCGTGCCGATGGCGCTGGCGACCGGCACCGGCGCGGAAGTGCAGAAGCCGCTGGCGACCGTCGTCATCGGGGGATTGATCACCAGTACGCTGCTGACGCTGGTCGTGCTGCCCGCGCTTTACCGAATCTTCGCCGGCTGGGAAAAAGGCGGATTACCCCGGCCAGTGCGAGAACCCGGGGAAGGCGAATCCCCCGAAGATCGCGGAATTGCAGAAGTTTCCAAAGATTGAATGAAACTCCACCACGCATTGAGACTCAGTTGCAACTCTCGATCAAGACGGTAAAGTACCCGCCTACATCAAAGACTCCATGAATCGAGTCTGGCAATGTTCCGGTTCGAGACGCTCGCGAGGAGCGATGAACCAATGACGGTGGCGCGAAGGTCCGACGCATCACCGCTTTTTTTCGCAATGTGAACGGACACTTAACGCCTCATCACGGGAAAGGTAGATCGCACATGAAGCTTTCATCACTCGCTGTAGTGACGCTTCTCACGGCCCTGTCATCCTCCGCATATGCAGACACGCGCCCTTTCACGTTCAACACCGACACATATGCCATGGGCAAAGGGGATTCGGGAGTACGAGCAGTGGGTCACATGGAGAACAAGCCCCCGAAAGTGAACCGGACTACGACCGGATCGATTTCCGGCACGAATTTGAATTCGGCATCACAGACAATTTCGACCTTGCGTTCTACTTGCCGCGATGGCGCTATGAAGACACCGACGGCCACACGGGGACGAAGTTTGACGGCGTGGGCGTGGAGGCGGTCGTCTACTTCTCCAACCCCGTCACCGATTCGTTCGGACTTGGCCTCTACAACGAAGTGACCGTCGGTGAAGAAGAAATCGCTTTCGAGCACAAGCTGCTCGTGCAAAAAGACGTGGGTAAATGGATTTTCATCTACAATCTCGTCGTTGAGACGGAGTTTGAAGGCGTCTTCAACAATGATGCGGAAAATGAAATGGAAGGCGTGCTGGGACACACGGCCGGCATCAGCTATGCCGTTGCTCCGGGTTGGTTTGCCGCGGGAGATCAAGGCGGAATCGGTCTTCGAGGATTGGTCGGAATACGAACACACCACCGTGTACGCCGGCCCCGCGATCAGCTATCAGGGCAACGATCGCGTCTGGGCGACGATCACCCCAATGTATCAGTTGACCGACACAGACGATGAGCCAGACTGGCTTATTCGTGCGATCATTGGCATACAGTTCTGATCCCCGGTGTCAGGTTGAGCGACAAGATGGCTAACACACTCAGTCGTCGCCGGTTTGTCACGGCCGCAGTCGCCACCCGAGCGCCTGCGCAGCTTGCCCTCTCTCCCGTGTTCGCGGGTGAGAGGGTGGAGCCCGTCAACGCAGGGTCGCTGGATCAATTCGCAAAAGATGGAACCTATGACATGCACGCCGGCGAGGTGAGCGGATTTTTCATCGTGCGAAAGCGCGGCCGCCTCTATGCCGTCGCCTCGGCATGCACTCATAAGGAAGTGAAACTCGTTGTCATCGGCGGCGTCCTGAAATGCCCGCGTCACGGCAGTCTGTTTGACGACGACGGCATTGTCACCAAAGGGCCGGTTCGGGAGGCGCTGCCGCGTTTTGCTATTTGCCTGGATGGGGACCGCCAGGTGAAGGTCGATACCAAGGTGGGTTTTTCGCGTAAGCAGTGGAAGGACAGTCCGCGAAGCTACCTGACGCTGTAGGCGCCCCCGTTCGTTAGACCGGGTCGCATGTGGTATGAAAGCCGTATGCGAGCATCGTTTTCGTTGCTCTGCTTGTCTTGAGACAGGAGTCAGACAACGATGCGATTTTTCCCACTCCGTTCCCCGATTTTATTCCCCGCGCCTCGCCGTGTTCATGTTCACACAGCAGACGTCGGTCGCCGAAAGCCGGCCGGCCGTTCAAGATAAAAGCGAATTCAACCTGCTGAATCCCACGCCCCGCGCACTGACGCGGGGAATGAGCACCGACCGGCCCGACACCACCGAGAGCCCCATCACGGTGGATGCCGGCCATTTTCAATTTGAACTGAGCTTTGTGGATTACGCGTACGAGAAATCGGACGGCGTGCGGACGACAACGCTTTCTGTCGTTCCATCAAATATTAAGATCGGCCTGTTCAACAATACGGATATTCAATTCGTTTTAACACCCTACGTGCGGGAAACCGTGGACGACAATGCGGGGAAAAATCGAAGTGAAGGTTTCAGTGACGACACGCAGATCAGGCTGAAAATCAATCTGTGGGGAAACGATGGTCCAGACCCGGTTTTCGGCGAAACCGCATTTGCGCTGATGCCGTTCATCAAATTTCCAACAGGAACGGATGGTCTATCCAATGACCATGTTGAAGGGGGGCTGATCGTGCCCTTGGCGATCGCGCTGCCTGGCGATTTCAGTGTAGGACTCATGGCCGAGATCGACGTGTCTACAACGACGCCTCCGATGATTACGGCATTCGATCTCGTTCATACCGCAACGATCAGTCACGATATTCCGGGAATCGATCGCCTCGCCGGCTATATCGAGTACACCGGCATCTCCCCGCACGACACCGCAATACATACCAGGCCATCATCGGCGGCGGCCTGACTTTTGGGGGTCTGCCGACTGAGTGCTGGACATCGGCGGAACCCTGGGAATTTCTGACAGTGCGGACGATTACACCATCTTTGCCGGAACGTCATTTCGGTTTTGAACCCCTCGACCGCGTAGGGACGATTCCCCCCCCCCCCCCGCGCCACTACGGCAGAAAAAAGGGCGACCCGATCTGAGGGTCGCCCTTCCAATTCAGGATATGCGGAAGATCAGGACTTCGGCTGCGCCTGCTGCTGCTTCAGCTTCTCCAGCGCGGCGAAGTGCTTCTTCGCTTCGCCGACGAGGTAGAAGCTGCCGGTGATGCAGATCAGGTCTTCCTTGGTCACCGCGCGGTTGGCGATCGCCAGCGCGTCTTCCAGCGTCGGGGCGACCTGGGCCATCTTGCCGTACAGCTCGACGTACCGGGCGGCCAGCTCGTTCGGGTCGGCCGAGCGGATGTTGTCGACCTTGGTGAAGATCACCTTGTCGGCGCCGCTGGTGATGCGCTCGAGCATGCCCGGCGACGTCCTTGTCCGCGCAGCAGCCGAAGATCACGACCATCGAGTCGTACGGGATGTGCTGGCCGATCGCCCGCATCATCGCGTCGAGGCTGGCGGCGTTGTGGGCGCCGTCGACGAGCACGCGCGGCGTCTGGCTGATCATCTCCATCCGGCCGGGGATGGTGGTCTTGGCCAGGCCTTCCATCGCGCGGGTGTCGTTGATCGCGATGCCCGCGGGTCTTCAGCCGGTCGATGATCGACAGCGCAAGCGCCGCAGTTGATCGCCTGGTGCTCGCCGATCAGCGGGACGGCCAGGTGCTCGAACTTGCTGTTCGGCGTCGTACAGGCAGATCCGGTTGTGCGGGCCCAAGCATCCGGCTGGACTCGAAGCGGTAGCTGAACTCGATCGTCTTGCCGGTGACGTCGAGCGTGCGTGCCGACTGGCGTCGGCGACCCGCTTCAGCACCGCTTCGACCTCCGGCTCCTGCTGCACGGTGACCGCGGGGACGCCGGTCTTGAAGATGCCGGCCTTCTCCTCGGCGATCTTGGCGACCGTGCCGCCCAAGCTGGGCCATGTGGTCTTTGCTGATGCTCGTGATCGCCGTGACTTCCGGCTTCAGCACGTTGGTGCTGTCGAGCCGGCCGCCCAGGCCCGTCTCGACGACGGCGATCTCGACCTTCTGCTCGGCGAAGTACTTGAACGCGATCGCGGTCAGCACGTCGAAGTAGGTCGGCGTCGGCTTCATCTTGGCGACGATCGGCTCGACGAGCCGGACCAGCCGGGCGAAGTCGGCCTGCGGGATCATCTCGCCGTTGACGCAGATCCGCTCGCGGATGTCGACCAGGTGCGGGCTGGTGTACAGGCCGATCTTGTACCCGTTGGCCTCGGAGCATCGCCGCGATCATGGCGCAGGTGCTGCCCTTGCCCTTGGTGCCGGCGATGTGGACCGACCGGAACTGCTCCTGCGGGTTGCCCAGCTTCTTCAGCAGGGTCCGCATGCGGTCGAGGTCGAAGTTCTGGCTGTTGTAGCGAACGATCCGCAGCCGCTCGAAATCGCTGAGCGTCAGAAAGAAACCGCATCGCCTTGGTGTACCCGTTCGACCCGTTCACGGTCGGCTTCGGGTCGGTAAACGTGGCGGCTTTCACCGAAGGGGTGTGCCCCGGTTTGTCGGCCGAGTTTGCGTCGCCGATTTATGATCGGATCGCAGACTTCACGACCCGGACTGCAAGCTTGGTCGGAATGGGCGACACGGGACGGCGGCGAACGGTCCGAACTGCACTTACGCGAGTTGCCATAGGCCCTGCTATTTTAGCGAGATCGGCGGATTTACGCAAATTTCGGCCGACAACACGCGTTATCATCGTTCAGAGGTTAAGGGTATTGCCGATGTTACGAAAGCTTAAAATTACGCACCGACCTCGCTCGCCTGATACCGCAGGTACCGCTTCTTCATCCACCGCACGCCGAGCAGGTCGATGAACGCCCGGAGCGCCGGTTTGCGGAAGCCGTACTTCGCCGTCCCGGCGTATCGCTGCGAGTGCTTCACCGGCTCCTCCCGCACCGTGTACCCGCGCATCTTCACCAGCGTGGGGAAGAACCGGTGGGCGCCGTTGAACAGCTTCATCCCCTTCAGCGCGTGCGCGCCGGTAGATCTTCAGGCTGCTCGCCGAGTCGTTGACCGTCTCCTCGCTGATCCAGTTGCGGATCTTGTTCGCCTGCCGGCTCTGCCACTTGCGGAACTTCGTGTCCTGCCGGTCCTTCCGCCAGCCGGTGACCATGTCGTAGCCGTCGAGCATCGGGAGCAGGCGCGGGATCTCCTCCGGGTCGTTCTGCAGGTCGGCGTCGATCGTCGCGATCACCTCGCCCCGGGCCGGCTTCGAACCCGGCTTCGAACGCGGCCTCTGCCCGCCGTTCTTCGCCATACGGATAGACGCGAAGCCAGGGGTACTTCGGCATTCCCTTCGGCAAGGAGCTTGGGCGTCGAGTCCGTGCTCCCGTCGTCGACGATGATCACCTCGAACGGCCGGCCGACCTGCGACAGGGACGCCGACACGCGCTCGAGAAGAACATTGACGTTCTCCTCTTCGTTGTACGCGGGGATCACCAGCGACAGGTAAGGGGACGTTCGTCCATGAGGTTCAAATCGTAATGGACAGCCGACCCGTTTCCAACCGGCGCGGCCGCATGGCGAAACCGTGGCAACGATTCGCCCGCGTCAGTAAGCGTTCTTCATCGCGCGGGCGGAATTCCGACATCCAGCAAACCGCTTACTCACGGGCGCGGCTCGTCTCGCGGTGACATTTCCCGCTGAATTGCCCGGTGATGCAGGCTGCGTTCGATCCAATGCACGAGATACGCAGACAGGATTCCCACGCCCGCCCCGCGATAACATCTCACTCAGGTAGTGGGCGTTCTCGCCACCCGCTCGATCCCGACAAGCGAGGCGCCGGCACTAAAAAAGGTACCGCCACCGAGGCACATTGATCGCCAGGCAGCCCGCCGTCGCAAACGCAAGAGTCACGTGGCCGGAGGGGAACGACAAATTCTCCGCCTTGAGCAGGCCGCCCCATCCGTTGACGAATGGCTCGAACTGGAACGGCGCGATGATCTTCACCGGCCGGGTTCGCCCCGCCAGCCACTTCGCGACGCTGTAAATCAAGCCCCCAACGACGCCACTCAGGGCCAGGTGCCCCGCAGCCCGCCAGGTCGTCGGATGCCACGTCAACAGCGCCAGCAGCCACTGCAACAGTGAAAAGAAATTCGCCGGGCATCTTCAGGATTTCATTCCGAGGGGCCCGGTCGGTGTACGCCCAGGTCCTGGATGAACGTCAACGGCACCTCGATCAGCGGGGGCAACCCGTCCGCGATCCTCTACGAGGGCCGGGCGAGCCGGCGGCTCAACCTCACCACCTTCTCCGTCTCTTCGTTGCAGGCCGGCGGGGGCCCGGTCCTGGTGTACGCCCAGGTCCTTGTCGGCGAGCCAGGCGACAGCTGCTCCAACATCGGCGGCGGCAGCTTCTCGGCTGCGGAGCGCTTCACGATCGCGGTCCCGAGCGGCAGCACGGTCGTGGAGACCTTCCCCTCGCCGTTGACCTGGACGCAGCACGGGCAGGGCGCCGACACCTTCTGTGTGCAGGTCAGCGGGTCCGGGCCGACCGGGTGGTCCGCGAGCATCCTGGCCAACGGGTTCGTGGCCTGAGCACGCCTCGGCTCCCGCCGGACCCACCGGGCCGGGACTGATGGCCGTCAGGCGCGACGCGCGACGACCGCCGCCAGGAGCGCCAGCACCGTCGTCAGCGCCAGCACCGCGACGAACGCCGAGCGGTCCGCGGCCGTCCCGACCGCGGTGAACACGATCCCGGCGACCGAGACCGCGCTCGCCGCTCCCACGGCGTCGCTCAGCGTGATCGCCGAGGAGGCCGCACCACGCTGGCGCACCGCCGTACGGCTCAGCACGCTCGCCGTCACCCGGGGGTAGAGCAGCCCCATTCCCGCCGCGGCGACCAGCCAGCCCGCTCCGACCAGCATGCCCGGCAGGTCGGCGGCGGCGACGATGAGTATCGCCACGACCCCCGCCGCCAGGAGCAGCGCACCGCGGCGCAGCGCGGCCTCGTCGGGCAGGCGATCCCCCAGTCGACCCTGCACCTGGGAGGCCGCGGCCCAGCCGAACGTCGCGACGGTCAGCACCAGTCCTGAGACCCACACGGCGGCGTCGTACTGCTCCTGGAGGAGGTAGGGCAGGTACGCCTCGGTGGCGAAGAACGTGCCGGCCGCGAGCCCGCGCAGGCCGATCACCGCCGGCAGCCCGCGCGCCGCCCGCAGGGTCCCCGCCGGCAGCAACGGGCGCGACGCCACCAGTGCCGCCGTGACCGAGGCGACGGCGAGCGCGCCTGCCTCGAGGCCCCGCAGCGCCCCGGCGAGGTTGAGGACCAGCACCGACGCGGCGACGGTGACCGCCAGCACCAGGCGTCGTACGCCGTCCGCCTCGCCGGGCCGCGCGGGACCGTCCGGGTCGGCCATCGGCGGCGGCACCGAGCGCAGGGTCGGGGCCATCAGGGACAGGGCTGCGGCAGCGATGGCGACCACGCCGAGGAACACCCAGCGCCACCCGAACGCCTCCGCCACGACGCCGGCGAGGAAGGGGCCGACGATGCCGGGCAGCACCCAGGCGGCGGCGAAGGCCCCGAGGATGCGGGGGCGGTCGACCGGCTCGAAGACCTGCGCCACCAGCACGTAGAGCGCGACGGTCAGACCGCCGGCGCCGAGGCCCTGGACGAAGCGGCCCAGCACCAGCACCGGCATCGTCGTGGCGAGCCCGGCCAGCATGAGGCCGATCGCGAACAGCACGACGGTGGCCAGCAGCGGGCGTACGGCGCCCCGGCGGTCGGTCCACAGCCCGGTCGCGACCATGCCGACGATGCTCGCGGCCAGGGTGGCCGAGAACGCCACGGAGTACCACGCGCGACCGTCGAGGTCGGCGGTCACCGTCGGCATCACCGTGGTCACCGCCAGCGACTCGAACGCAGCCAGGAAGACGAGTGCGACGGATCCGACCGTCGCACCGCGGTAGCCCGGGGCGAGCAGCGAGGTCCGAGGCGTCGGGCTCCCCGGTCGGGCGGTGACGGTCATGGGTTCACGCTAGGACCTCCGTCCTACCCGTCCGGAATCCCTGCTGGGGTGCTCCGCCTCACCCGACCCGTCGCATCGCCCCCGGTGTGAGCGAGGCGAGGTCGGGGTAGCCGTCGACGGCCATGGTCAGGTCGAGCTCGGCGAGCAGGCACCGCAGCACGTGGTCGATCCCCTCCGAGCCGCCGAGCGCGAGACCGTAGGCATAGGGGCGGCCGATCGCCACCGCGTCGGCGCCGAGGGCGAGGGCCTTGACCGCGTCCGAGCCCGAGCGGACGCCGGAGTCGAAGACGACCGGCACGTCGACGGCCTCGGCCACCTCCGGGAGCACCTGGAGCGCGGGCAGACCGCCGTTGGCCTGACGGCCGCCGTGCGTGGAGCAGTAGATGCCGTCCATCCCCAGCTCGACGGCGCGGCGCGCGTCGTCGGGGTGGCAGATGCCCTTGACCAGCATCGGCAGGTCGGTGAGCGTCCGCATCCAGGCGAGGTCGTCCCAGCTCAGGGCCGGGTTGCCGAAGACCGACGCCCAGTAGAGCGTCGCCGCACGGAGGTCGTCCTCGGGCGCCTTGTCGAGCCGGGCCCGGAAGACCTCGTCGACGAAGTAGTTGCGCAGGCATGCCCCGCCGAGCTGGGGGAAGCTGGCCAGTGCCAGGTCGCGTGGTCGCCAACCGAGGGTGCAGGTGTCGAGGGTGACCACGATCGCGGCGTACCCGGCCGCCTCGGCACGACGTACGAAGCTCGTGCACAGGTCCCGCTCGCGCGGCGGGTAGAGCTGGAACCACGCCGGGGTGTCACCGAGCTCGGCCGCGACGTCCTCGAGGGTGTCCTCCATCAGGGTCGAGGCGATCATCGGCACCCCGGTGCGCGCCGACGACCGCGCTGCGGCGAGGTCGCCGTGGCCGTCGGGGTCGACGATGCCGATCACGCCGACCGGCGCCATCATCAGCGGCGATGCGAACCGGGTCCCGAACAGCTCCACCGAGGTGTCGCGCTCGGCCGCGCCGACCAGCATCCGCGGCACGAGGCCCCACCGCGCGAAGGCCTCGGCGTTGGCACGCTGGGTCTGCTCGTCTCCGGCTCCCCCGGCGACGTAGGACCAGATGCGCTCGGGCATGGCCTCCTCGGCCCGGCGCTCGAGCTCGGCCCACGCCATCGGCAGGTCGGGACGTACGTCGTCGAGCCCCGCGATGTAGGTCTCGAGCTGCCAGTCACCGAAGTTCGCCATCCGCCGAGCCTAGGCCGGTGTGCGGACGGGGATCGGCACCTCGACTCGCAAAGGGTGGAACCTCGGCTCGCAAAGGGTGGAACCTCGGCGGTCAGCGGGGGGGCATCAGGACGCGGGTGCCGGTGCCGCCGGGGAGCTCGTGCCACCGCCCGCCGAGCGACTCGACGAGCGAGCGGGCCTGGTCGGGGCGGGTCGTGGACAGGGCGTGCGGATCGACGGCGCCGCGGGCGTGGGTGGTGTCGACCCCACTGACGTCGAGGCGCACCACCTCGGGCGCGCCGACCAGCACGAGCCGGACCTCCGTGACCCGCTGCTCCTGGGCCTGCTCGAGGAGCACGTCGAGGACGTACTCGATCGGGCCGGGGGTCAGCGGCAGGTCGAGGTCGCCCTCGACCGCGGCCGAGAACCCGTGGCCCCGGCCGATCAGCACGTCCGCCCACTGCTGGGCGACCGCCGTGGCCAGCTCGCGCAGCGGGATCTCCGCGCCGGCCATCAGGGCCCCCCGCCGCGTGATGTCGACGAGGTCGGAGGCGACCTGGTCGAGCTGCTCGACCGAGACCAGGCAGCGCTGCGCCGCCTGGCGCGCCTGCGGGTCGAGGGCGGCCGCGTCGAGCTCGTCGAGGTTGAGCCGGAGCGTGGTCAACGGGGTGCGCAGCACGTGGGAGGCGTGCACCGAGAACTGCTGCTCGCGCGCCAGCCGGTCGCGCAGCGAGTTCGCGCTGGCCGCGAGCGCCGCCGAGACCGCCTGCACCTCCGGGATGCGGGTGGTGGGCAGGTCCAGGTCGAAACGGCCGCGCCCGAGCATGGCGGCCGCCGAGGCGAGCTGGGTGAAGGGTCGCGAGAACCACCGCGACATCAGGTAGCCGCCGAGCCCGGCGACCAGCAGGATGAGCAGGATCAACGTGACCAGCGACCCCGACTCATAGCCCAGCAGCCCGTTCCACGCCCGGTCGCTCTCGGCCATCACCAGGGTGCCCGGGTCCATCGGCCGGCTCACCCGGATCGCACCGTCGGCCTCGGCGGCGTCGAAGTCCGCGCCGCTGACGACCACCGGGTCGCTGCCCTCGACCCGGTAGGTCAGCGAGCCGTCCGGGTCCACGAAGGTCGTCAGGGAGGCCTGGTCGATCGTCTCGTCGTCGGTGAGCCGCTGCTGGAGCACGGGAGCGATGACGGAGAGCTGCTGGGTGAGGTGCTCGCTCTCCCGCTGGCGGATGTCGCCGGTCAGCGTGTAGGCGCGCAGCAGGCCCATCCCGACCGACGTCGCGAGGGAGACGAGCACGAAACCCAGGATCAGCCGTCTGGTCATGCCGACTCCGAGACCTCGACTAGACATCCGAGGTGCTGCCCTCGAGGCGGAACCCCACCCCGCGCACAGCGACGACCCGGTCGGGCACCCCGACGTTCTCGAGCTTCTGGCGCAACCGCCCGATGGTCACGTCCAGGGTCTTGGTCGAGCCGTACCAGTTCTCGTCCCAGGCCTCCGCCATCAGCTTGTCGCGCGAGACGACCTTGTCGCGGTGTCCCAGCAGGACGGCGAGCACGTCGAACTCCTTGCCCGTCAGGGGCAGCTCGTCCTCGGCGAAGAACACCCGTCGCGCGGCGATGTCCATGCGCAGTCCCGCGCCGTCGGCCTCGCCGTTGGCGGCCCCCGCGGACGACGTACGCCGCAGCAGCGCGCGCACGCGGGCCTGGAGCTCGGCCAGCCCGAAGGGCTTGGCCAGGTAGTCGTCGGCGCCGTAGTCGAGCCCCACGACCCGGTCGAGCTCGCCGGCTCGTGCGGTGACGATCATGATCGCGCCGTCGAAGTCGAGCTCGCGCGCCTTGCGACACACCTCCAGGCCGTCCATGTCGGGTAGTCCGAGGTCGAGGATGACCACCGCCGCGGAGCGGGTACGCAGCTCGTCGAGCGCCTTCTCACCGCTGTCGACCCACACGACGTCGTAGCCCTCGCGCTCGAGGGTCCGCACCAGGGGGAAGGCGATGTCCTCCTCGTCCTCGACGACCAGGACCCGGGCTGCACTCATGTCCAGAGACTAACGGCTGCCACCGTGCGCGGTGACTACTTCGCAGAGGTCGACCTCGTCGACCCCGCAGGAGCGGTTCGTGGCCGGCCGAGGCCGGCCGTCGTGCGAGGACCCTCGCCGAGCGAGGCTCGCCCCACGCGCAGGCACGCCGCCCCGAGCAGCAGCCCGAGCAGGGTGACCGCGACGCCCCAGCCGCGGTGGCCCAGCACGCCGAGGAACGGGTAGCCGATCCACGGGACGGCCACGGCGACGACCGGGATCGTCGCGTGGTCGGCGAAGCTGACCGCGTCGAGGACGGACTGTCCTGCCAGCGCCGCTGCCGGGTCGTCGGACCCGGTCAGGAGGACACCGTCACCGACCGAGAACACCCGGCGCGTCACCAGCGCGCCACCGTCGCCGTCGACGCTGGGGACACCGCTGAGGTAGGTCACCACGTCTCCCTCGACGACGTCGCCGATCGGGATCCGCTGCTCGAAGACGACCGAGCCTCGCCCGATGCTGCCGGCCAGCTCGTCGCTGGAGACGACGTAGCGCTCCAGGCCGACCGCGGTGGGCACCACCGCGAAGGCCGTCACGGGGGCCAGCACCACCACGCCCAGCAGCACGAGGGCGCTGCCGGACCAGCGGCGACGTCGCGGGGTCGGTGCGAGCTCCATCGTCGATCCTCGTGGGGTGGGGGGCAGCCACGCGGACGCAGCCCGGGGGGTGTGGGACCCGTCGGCGCGCCGCTCAGGATCTGGGAGAGGTGCCACCGGCGGGTCGCCACGGCGTCCACGCTCCCCCCAGGGTGAACCCGACCACTGTAGGCCGACGCAGCGCACGCTGTGGCCACGCGAGACACTCCGGACCGCCACCGTCCGCCGCCCTGCTCCACCTCGTGGCACCGCGGCGACCAAGGCCGGGTAACACCGCTCAGGTGGGCGCCAGCAGGTCCCCGTGCTCGGCGACGCGACGCAGGACCTCGTCGACCCCGAGCTGCTCGACCGCGAGCGGGTCGGCGGCGCCCGCCTCGACCTCGGACCAGGCCAGGGGGGCCGCGACCGTGGGCCTCTCCCGGCCCCGCAGCGAGTACGGCGCCACGGTGGTCTTGGACCCGGCGTTCTGCGACCAGTCCAGGAAGACCCGGCCGTGGCGACGTGACTTGGTCATGGTCGCCGTCACCAGGTCGGGGCGGGCCTTGGCCAGGCCGTCCGCGACCTCCTTGGCCAGTGCGGTGGTCTCGTCCGGCGCCGCGGGCTCGGGCAGGTCGGCGTAGAGGTGCAGTCCCTTGCTGCCGCTGAGGACCGGACGCACCTCCAGGCCCCGCTCGAGGAGCGCGGCGCGCACGTCCAGGGCGACCTCGCAGCACTCCC
This sequence comes from uncultured Actinomycetota bacterium, assembly GCA_963714475.1. Classification (GTDB taxonomy): domain Bacteria; phylum Actinomycetota; class Actinomycetes; order Propionibacteriales; family Nocardioidaceae; genus Nocardioides. The sequence goes on along the minus strand of CAVQOP010000008.1, from coordinate 281,547 downwards.
CCAGCCCGGCCGGCTCGCCCGGGTCGAGGTCGATCACGAGCCGGTCCGCGTCGAGGGGACGTCCGTCGTCGCCGACGCGCCACTGGTGCACGTGCAGCTCGAGCGCGGCGAGGTTGGCCAACCAGGTCAGCGTCGCCAGGTCGTCGACCAGCGGCACGACCAGCGTCTCGCCGCGACGCGAGCCTCCGCGCGCGCCGGAGGTCGGCACCTCCACGGTGCGCACCCACGACGGCGCGCCGCGCGGCACGTTCTTCTCGAAGAAGCTCGCCTGGCCCACCCCGTGCGGCCACCGGATGCGGGTCACGGCCCGGTCCCGCAGGTGCGGGAGCATGACCGGTGCGACCTGCGCGTAGTAGTGCAGGACCTCGCCCTTGGTGAACCCGGTGCGGGGGTAGAGCACCTTGGCGAGGTTGGACAACGTCAGCGTGCGACCGTCGACCTCGACGCGCACCTCGTCACGGTCCCCGCCGCCGGCCGGGGTCACGACTGGTCCGCGAGGTCGTCGGGTGCGAGGTCGTCGCGCACTCCCCGGAAGGAGGGCTGCCGCAGCCGCTCGTAGCCGACGCCGTGGGTGTCGACGTCGACGACCAGGACCGGCTCGACCCAGTGGGTGCCGCGGGCGTCGACCGGCGGCACGTCGTCGTCGAAGGGGCTGGTCGAGCGGGCGAGCCGGGCGAGGAGCTCGCCGAGCTCGCGGCCCTGGCGGGCGCCGATGCCGCTGCCGACCCGGCCCCGGTAGGCGAGGCCGTCGGGGCCGGGCTCGCCCACCAGCAGGGCGGCGAGCCGCTCGCTTCCCCCGGAGGTGCCCTCCTGCGGACGCCACCCGCCCACGACGTAGGACCGGCGGTGGCGGTGCGCGAGCTTGAGCCAGTGCGGGCTGCGCGTCTCGAAGGCGTAGCGCGAGCTGCGGCGCTTGCTCACGACGCCCTCGAGCCCCTGCGCGCGGGTGGCCTCGTGCAGCATCGCCCCGTCGTCGTACGCGCCGGGCACCTGCCAGCCCGTGGCCCCGAGCTCGTCGAGGCCCGCCAGCCGGGCGCGGCGGGTCTCCAGCGGCTCACCGGTCAGGTCCCGACCGTCGAGGCGCAGCAGGTCGAAGACCATCAGGGTCGCCGGGACGCGCTCGGCGAGGCTCAGCGCCGTCGCGGCCCGGCGTACGTGCATCCGTTCGGCGAGGGTGCGGAAGTCGGGCAGCCCTCGCTCGTTGAGCGCGATCACCTCGCCGTCGACGAGCAGGTCGCGACCCGGCATGGGGTCCAGCGCCACGTCGGGCCAGGCCGGCGTGATCGGCCGGTCGTTGCGGCTCGACATCGTGACCCCCGCTCCGGGACCGCCCGTGGTGGCCACCAGGGCGCGCACGCCGTCCCACTTCACCTCGTGGGACCAGGCCGGCCCGGTCGGCACCGTCGTGGTGCGGGTGGCGAGCATGGGACGCATGGGTCCATCCTGGACCCATGCGTGCCATCTGGAAGGGTGCCGTCTCCTTCGGCCTCGTCAGCGTCCCCGTCAAGCTCTACGCCGCCACGCAGAGCCACGACGTCTCGTTCCGGCAGGTCCACGCGACCGACGGGGGCCGGATCCGCTACCAGCGGATCTGCTCGATCGACGGCGAGGAGGTCGCGTACGCCGACATCGCCAAGGGCTACGAGACCGAGGACGGTGAGATGGTGATCCTCGACGAGGACGACCTCGCCGAGCTGCCCTCGACGTCCTCGCGGGAGATCGCGGTCGAGAAGTTCGTCCCGACCGAGCAGATCGACCCGATGCTCTTCGAGAAGTCCTACTACCTGGAGCCGGAGAAGTCCGGCGCCAAGGCCTACGCCCTGCTCCGCCAGGCGCTGGTCGAGGCCGACCGGATGGCCGTGGTCACCGTCGCGCTGCGACAGCGGACCTCGATCGCCGTCCTGCGGGTGCGCGAGGACGTCATCGTGCTGCAGACGATGATGTGGCCCGACGAGGTCCGCGAGCCCGACTTCACCGTCGAGGCCGGCGAGGTCAAGGAGTCCGAGACCACGATGGCCACCATGCTCGTCGAGACGCTCGCCGGCGACTTCGAGCCCGCCGACCTCCAGGACGACTACGCCGGGGCGGTCGAGGCCCTGGTCCGGACCAAGATCGAGGGCGGGGAGATCCAGCGGACGCCGACCTCGACCAAGTCCTCGGGTGAGGTCGTCGACCTGCTCGCCGCGCTCCAGCGCTCGGTGGACGCCGCCCGCTCCTCGCGGGGCGAGGACGTCGAGGGTGACCAGGCGGGCCCGGCGAAGACAGCCGGCACGCAGAAGTCGCCGGCGAAGAAGTCACCGGCGAAGAAGTCGGCCTCGACGAAGACCGCCGCGAAGACCACGGCGACCAGCAAGAAGACGGCCCAGAAGAAGTCGGCCAAGAAGACGGCCACCAAGAAGGCGACGAAGAAGGCGAGCTGAGGTCGGCCGGTCTGCCCGCCTGAGGGCGCCGACAGCGACCGCTCTGGCACGCTCCCGGGTGGTGGCGCGCGGGACCGCACCGGGGGCGTTCGCGCGGTGGCTCGTCCACCGTCGCTGTCAGGCCAGCGAGTCCTGCCAGGCCTCGTGGAGCGCGGAGAAGTGCCCGCCGCCGGCAGCGACGAGGTCGCGCGGCGTGCCGTCCTCGACGACGCGACCGTGCTCCATGACGAGCACCCGGTCGGCGATCTCCACCGTCGAGAGCCGGTGGGCGATGATCACGGCGGTGCGGCCGGCGAGCACGGTGCGCAGGGCCTGCTGCACGAGTCGCTCGGAGGGCACGTCGAGCGAGGAGGTGGCCTCGTCGAGGATGAGCACCGCCGGGTCGGCGAGGAACGCGCGGGCGAAGGCGACGAGCTGGCGCTGTCCGGCGCTGAGGCGCCCGCCCCGGTTGGCCACGTCGGTCTCGTAGCCCTCGGGCAGCGCCGCGATGAAGTCGTGGGCGCCGAGGGCACGCGTCGCCGCCACGACGTCGGCCATGCTGGCCTCGGGCCGGCCGAACCGGATGTTGTCGGCGATCGTGCCCGAGAACAGGTAGTTCTCCTGGGTCACCATCACCACCGCCCGGCGCAGGTCGTCGGAGGACAGGTCACGCAGGTCGTGGCCGTCGAGCAGCACGCGGCCGGCGGTGGGGTCGTAGAACCTGGTGGCCAGCTTGGCCAGGGTGGTCTTGCCCGCGCCGGTCGTGCCCACCAGGGCGACCGTCTGACCGGCCGGGACGTGCAGGGACAGGTCCGGCAGCACCGGCCGGTCGGCGGTGTAGGCGAACCGGACGTGGTCGAGGTCGAGCCGACCGCTCGAGGCCCCGAGACGGACGGGGTCGGCCGGTTCGGGGACGCCGGGCTCCTCGCGCAGCACGCCCGCGAGCTTGTCCAGTGCCGCCGACGCGGACTGGAAGGTGTTGTAGAACTGCGAGATCTCCGACATCGGCTCGAAGAACTGGCGCAGGTAGAGCAGGAAGGCGGCGAGCACGCCGACGCTGACCTCGCCGGAGTAGGCCAGATAGCCGCCGTAGAGCAGGACGACCCCGATCGTCAGGTTGCCGATCAGCTTGATGCCGGGCATGAACAGCGCCACGAGCCGGAACGCGTGCAGGCTCACGACGCGGTACTGGTCGTTGACGTCGTCGAGGATCTCCTGGTTGCGCGGCTCGCGGCGGAAGGCCTGGACCGCGCGGATGCCGCCCATCGACTCGACGAAGTGGACGATGACCAGCGCGATCTTCTCGCGCGTGCGGCGGTAGCTCGCGGCCGAGGCGCGCCGGAACCAGTTGGTGAGCAGGAAAAGGAACGGCCCGCACGTCAGGGCGACCGCGCCGAGCTCGAGGTCGAGGAAGAGCAGCAGGCCGGCCGTGCCGACCAGGGTGAGCGCGGCGGTGACCAGGCCGTCGAAGCCGGTCTCGAGCATCTCGTAGATCGCGTCGACGTCGGAGGTCTGCCGCGAGATGACCCGGCCGGAGGTGTAGGAGTCGTGGAAGGCCGGGCTGAGCGTCTGGAAGTGCCGGAACACGCGGCGCCGCAGCTCGTAGAGCATCCGCTGACCGATGATGCCCGAGCGGACCAGGAACAGGTTGCGGGCGATCGCCTGGACCACGGTCGCGGCGAGCACGTAGAGGACCACCGTGACCAGCGGGCCGGTGTCGCCGGCGTCGCGGATCGGTGGGATCCCGGAGTCGATGCCGACGCTGACGAGGTAGGGGATCGACAGCCGCGCGGCGTTCTCGACCACCACGATCCCCAGCAGCACCCACAGCGCCCTGCGGTACGGCGTGAGCAGCTCGCGCAGCAGCTGCGACGACCCGCCCGCGAAGGTGCCGGAGCGGTCGCGCTCGGCGGCCTCGTCGGCGTCCACCGCGGCGACGCCGCGCCAGTCGGCGTTGGCCTGGCTCTCGCGCTCCTCGAGCTCGAGGTCGTCGGCAGGCCCGGAGCGTTGCTGTCCCCCGGCGCGCTGCGTCATGCACCCACCGCCGCGAAGCCGCTCACGGGTCCGCCGTCGGGTCCGGCCTCGGAGCCGGCGTCGGCTGCGAGCAGCTCGCGGTAGGCCGGCACCGTCTCGAGCAGCTCGCGGTGACCGCCGACGTGGGTGATCGCCCCACCCTGGAGCAGGGCGACCTTGTCGGCGAGCAGGACCGTCGATGCGCGGTGCGCGACGACCAGCCCGGTCGTCTCGGACAGCACGCGGCGCAACGCCTCCTCGACGAGCTTCTCGGTGTGCACGTCGAGCGCGGAGAGCGTGTCGTCGAGCACGAGGACCCGCGGGCGGGCCAGCACGGCACGGGCCAGGGCCAGGCGCTGACGCTGGCCGCCCGAGAGCGCCATGCCCTGCTCGCCGATCCGGGTCTCCAGCCCCCAGGGCAGGTCGTGCACGAACCCGGCCTGGGCGATCTCGAGCGCCTCGGCGACGTCCGCGTCGCTGGCCTCCGCGCGCCCCAGCGTGAGGTTCTCGCGGGCGCTCATCGAGAACAGGGTGGGGTCCTCGAAGGCGGTGGCCACGAGCGAGCGCAGGTGGCCGAGCTCGAGGTCGCGCACGTCGACCCCGTCGAGCGTGATCCGCCCCGCCGAGACGTCGTAGAGGCGCGGCACGAGGGAGGTCAGCACCGACTTGCCGGAGCCGGTGGCACCGACCAGGGCGATCGTCTCGCCGGGGAGGAGCTCGAGGTCGACGCCGCGCAGCACCTGCTCGTCGGGGGCGTCGGGGAAGGAGAAGTCGACGGCCTCGAAGCGGAGGTGTCCTCGCGGCTGGGCGATGCGCTCGGTGCCGCCCACGACGTCGGGCTCGGTGTCGAGGATCTCCAGCAGCCGCGCGGCGGCGGTCATCGCCTCCTGCGACATGGCCAGGATGACCCCGAGCGAGGCGACCGGCCAGACCAGCGAGAGCAGCAGGGTGATGAAGGCGACGAGCTCACCCGGACTCAGCGCCCCCCTGCCGACGCCGATCGCGCCGAGCAGCAGCACCACGACGACGGCGAGGTTGGGGATGCCCTCCAGGAACGTCCAGAACTTCGCGGAGAGCCGCACCTTGGCGATGCTGGTCTCCAGCAGGGTGGTCGCGGCCTGCTCGTAGCGCTGCGCGACGTGCTCGCTGCGCCCGAAGGACTTGATCACCCGGATCCCGACGGCGCCCTCCTCGGCGAGCGTGGCGAGGTCGCCCTGCTCGTCCTGGACCCGGCGCGAGATGACGACGTAGCGCTTCTCGAAGCGCATCGAGAGCCAGACGATGGGGACGGCGGTCGCCGCCACCACCAGGCCGAGCGGCCAGTACATCGTGAGCAGCACGATCGTCACCACCACGAGCTGGAGCACGTTGATGACCAGGAAGAGCATCCCGAACCCGCTGAAGCGGCGGATGGCCGAGAGGTCGGTGGTCGCCCGGGAGAGCAGCTGCCCGGACTGCCAGCGGCTGTGGAAGCCCATCGGCAGCTCCTGGAGCCGCTCGTACAGGTCGTGGCGCAGGGCGGTCTCGATCGAGAGCACCGCGCTGGACTGGATCCAGCGCCGCCACAGGATCAGCGCCGCCTCCAGCACCCCGAGGCCGATCGCGAGCAGGCCCAGCGGCCAGAGCAGGTCGATCTCACCGTCGGTGACGGGTCCGTCGATGATCGCCTTGGTCACCAGCGGGATGGCGATCGACAACCCGATGCCGACCAGGGCGGTGGCGAGCATGATGCCGAGCGTGCGCGCGTGCGGGCGCAGGTAGCCGCGCAGCCGCCACAGCGAGTGGACGCCGGCCGGCGGCTGCTGGTCGGGGTCCGGCCCGACGACGGGGGGCTGCTCTGAACTGGTTGACATCGGCTACCAAGGATAGGTCGACCCGCCGACGGGGGCGAATCACTCCCCTGCTCAGCCGCTGGCGCGCAGCCCCCGCACCACCCGCAGCGCGACCGACATCCGGGCCAGGTCCGCCTCGTCGTCGCCGCAGATCCGCTCCAGGGTGTCGACCGCCCGGACGACGACCTCGGCCTGCGCCTGCTCCCAGGCCTCCACCCGTGCGGCCGCGTCGTCCTCGGACGAGGTCTGCTCGATGACCGAGGTGGTCAGGTCGGCGTGGACGGCGTGCAGGTCGTCGCGCAGCGCGGCGCGGGCCATCGTCTCCCACTGGTCGCGTCGCGGCAGCCCCAGGATCCGCGAGACGAGCGCCGGAAGGCCGAGCCGCTCGCCGAGGGTGAAGTGGACCCGGGCGACCTCCTCGGGGTCGAGGCCGCTGCGCTGGGCGATCTCCACGACGCCCAGCAGCAGGTACGCCGGCGGCAGCACCGCCACGCGCACGGCGAGGTCCTCCTCGGCGCCGGCCTCGATCAGCCGGTCCCGCCGCTCCTCGAACGACGCGAGCTCGGCGCCGGTCATGATGTCGGGCAGCCGCGCCATGGTGCGCCGCATCGGCTCCCGCAGCGTCTCGACGGTGGAGGCCGTCTCGATCGGGGACCGGCGCTGGCTGACCAACCAGCGCGAGGCCCGCTCGACCAGCGTGCGCATCTCGATGCGCATCCGGGTCTGGACCTGCGCGTCGAGGCGGTTGTCGAGGGCCGCGACCTCCTCGCGCAGCTCCTCGGAGCCCACGATCATCCGCGCCACGAAGTTGGCCCGGACCAGGTCGGCCACGGGCGCTCCGGTCTCCGCCTCCAGCCGCGGCCAGTAGGTCATGCCGGCGACGTTGACGAGGTCGTTGACCACCTGGGTGACGATGATCTCGCGCCGCAGCGGGTGGCTGCGCGCCTGCTCGGCGAAGTCCTCTCCGATCAGCCTGGGGAAGTACGACAGCAGGTCCTGCTCGAACCACGCGTCGTCGGGCAGGTCGCCGGCGAGGAGCTCCTGCTCGAGGACGATCTTCGTCCAGGCCATCAGCACGCACAGCTCGGGGTTGCTCAGGCCCTCGCGGCGCTCCAGACGACGGCGTACCTCCCGGCGCGAGGGCAGCCCCTCGAGCTCGCGGTCGAGCACCCCGTCCCGCTCGAGGCGCTTGATCCACGTCTCGTGCACGTGCAGCAGCGAGGGCGCGTTGGCCCCCGCGTTGGCCAGGGAGAGGTTCTGCTCGACGTTGTCGCGCAGCACGAGGTCGGCGACCTCGTCGGTCATCGAGGCCAGGGTGGCGTTGCGCTGCTTGGTCGTCAGGTCGCCGTCGCCGACCACCTTGTCGAGGAGGATCTTGAGGTTGACCTCGTGGTCGGAGGTGTCGACGCCGGCGGAGTTGTCGATGAAGTCGGTGTTGATCCGACCGCCGTCGCCCCCGCCGCCGCGCAGGGCGTACTCGATGCGCCCGGCCTGCGTGAGACCGAGGTTCCCGCCCTCGCCGACGCACCGGGCCCGCAGGTGTCGGCCGTCGATGCGGATCGCGTCGTTGGCCTTGTCGCCGGCGTCGGCGTGGGTCTCGGAGCCGGCCTTGACGTAGGTGCCGATCCCGCCGTTCCACAGCAGGTCGACCGGGGCCCCGAGGATGGCGCGCATCAGCTCGTGGGGCGTCAGCCGGTCGACGTCGTCCTCGAGCCCCAGCGCCGCGCGCACCTCGGCGCCGACGGGGATCGACTTCATGGTGCGCGCGAAGACGCCGCCGCCCTCGGAGATCCGGTCGGTGTCGTAGTCCTCCCAGCTCGAGCGGGGCAGCTCGAAGAGCCGGCGTCGCTCGGCGTAGGAGGACGCCGCGTCCGGGGCCGGGTCGAGGAAGATGTGGCGGTGGTCGAAGGCGGCGACCAGCCGGATGTGCTCGGAGCACAGCATCCCGTTGCCGAACACGTCACCGGACATGTCCCCGACCCCGACGCAGGTGAAGTCCTCGGCCTGGCAGTCGATCCCGCGCTCGCGGAAGTGCCGCTGGACCGAGACCCAGGCGCCGCGGGCGGTGATGCCCATCGCCTTGTGGTCGTAGCCGACCGAACCGCCGCTGGCGAAGGCGTCACCGAGCCAGAAGCCGCGCTCCAGCGAGATCCGGTTGGCGATGTCGGAGAAGGTCGCGGTGCCCTTGTCGGCGGCGACCACGAGGTAGGAGTCGTCGCCGTCGTGGCTGACGACCTGCGGCGTGGAGCACGGTCCGTCCGTCGACGAGGTTGTCGGTGATGTCGAGCAGCCCCGAGATGAACGTCTCGTACGCCGCGACGCCCTCGGCCATCCAGGCCTCCCGGTCGGAGGGGTCCGGGAGCTGCTTGGCGAAGAAGCCGCCCTTGGCGCCCACCGGCACGATCACGGTGTTCTTGACCATCTGGGCCTTGACCAGGCCGAGGATCTCGGTGCGGAAGTCGTCGCGACGGTCCGACCAGCGCAGCCCGCCCCGCGCCACCGGGCCGAAGCGCAGGTGCACGCCCTCGACGCGGGGCGAGTAGACGAACACCTCGTGACGCGGTCGCGGCTCCGGCAGGTCCGGGACCGCCGACGGCTCCAGCTTGAGCGCCAGGTAGGGCCGGGGCCGCCCGTCCGCGCCGGGGCGGAAGTAGCTCGTGCGCATCGTGGCCCGCACGTGGGCCAGGTAGGAGCGCAGGATCCGGTCCTGGTCGAGGCTGGCCACGTCGTCGAGGGCCCGCTCGATGCTCGCCTCGATCTCCGCGGTGCGCTCGGTGCGCCCGGGGTCGTCGCCGGCCCCGAGCTCGGGGTCGAAACGGGCCTCGAAGAGGGTCACGAGGAGCCGGGCGATCTCGACGTTCGAGCAGAGCGCCTCCTCGATGTAGTCGAGCGCGAAGGGGGTCTGTCCCTGACGCATGTACTTGGCGTAGGCCCGGAGCACGGTCGACTGCCGCCACGTCAGCCCGGCCGCGAGCACCAGCGCGTTGAACCCGTCGATCTCGTTGGCGCCGTCCCAGACCGCGCGCACCGCGTCGCTGAACAGTCGGCGAGCGTCCTCCGGGAGGGCCTCGCCGTGGCGCAGGCCGAACTCGTAGATGTGGGAGGGCCGGTCCAGCCCGAGCAGCTCGTAGGGCCGCTCGGCGACCACCTCGACGCCCATCGAGCTCAGGGTCGGCAGGACCCGGGAGAGCGAGAGCGGGTCGCCCACGCGGAAGATCTTCAGCCTGGCCTCCCCGGGGCCCGCGTCGACGGGTTCGTAGAGCAGGAGGTCGCTGCCCTCGTCGCCCTCGATCGCCTCCAGACGGCCCAGGTCGAGGGAGGCGGTGCGTGCGGTGAAGTCCTCCTTGTAGCCCTCCGGCCACGCATCGGCGTAGCGCCGCGCCAGCCGGGAGCCCGACTCCTCGCCGTACTCGGTGAGGACGGCGGCCGAGAAGTCGTCACGCCAGGAGCGGGAGGCCTCGCCGAGACGGCGCTCGAGCTCGGCGGTGTCGAACTCGGGCAGCACCTGGCCCTTGGCCATCCGCACGACGAAGTGCACCCGTGCGGTGGTCGACTCGTTGATCCGCACCGTGAACTCCACGGAGTCCGCGTCGAAGCGCAGCCGCAGCAGGTCCGCGAACTTCTGCCGGACCGCGGTGTTGTAGCGGTCGCGCGGCAGGTAGACCAGCACCGAGAGGTAGCGACCGTAGGTGTCGCGGCGCACGAACAGGCGCAGCGCCCGGCGTTCGCGTGCGCGCATCGCGGCCTCCACCAGCGGCGCGAGGTCCTCGACGTCGGTGTGGAACAGCTCGTCGCGGGGGTAGGTCTCGAGCGTGTCCATCAGCGCCTTGCCGGCGTGGCTGCCCGCGTCGAACCCGCTGCGCTCCAGGACGAGCGCGGCCTTCTCCCGCACCAGGGGGATCCGGGTCAGCGACTCGGTGTAGGCGGCGCTGGAGAACAACCCGATGAAGCGGCGCTCCCCGGTGACCGCCCCCTGGTCGTCGAAGGTCTTGACCCCGACGTAGTCGAGGTACGCCGGGCGGTGCACGGTGGCCCGCGAGTTGGCCTTGGCCAGCACGAGGAGCGTGCGTTCCCTCGCCCGGTCCTTGACCGGGCCCGGGAGCCGGGCGAAGGACTCCGAGACGTGGTCACCGCCGCGCAGGACGCCCAGACCGCTGCCGGCGCGGGGCCGCAGGACGTCCTCGTCGACCCCGTCGATGCGCTCCTGGTCCAGGTCGTACTCGCGGTAGCCGAGGAAGGTGAAGTGCTCGTCGGCGAGCCAGGTCAACAGCGCGCGCGAGCGCTCGATCTCCCCCTGGTCGAGGCCCGAGGGAGGATGCTGCTCGAGACCCCCGACGATGTCGCGGACGCGTTGGTGCATCGCCTCCCAGTCCTCGACGGCGGCACGGACGTCGCCCAGCACCTGCTCGATGCGGCGGGCCACCTCGGCGGGGTCGTCGTCGTCGCGCAGCCGGTCGATCTCGACGTGCATCCACGACTCGCGTACGGCGCCCTCCGGCGTGGCGCTCTCGCCGGGCTCGATGTTGTCCACCTGCTGGAGCACACCGTCGCCGTCGCGTCGCACGAGGTAGGCCGGGTGCACCACGAGGTGGACCTCACGCAGCTGGCGCGACAGCTCCATGGTGAGCGAGTCGACGAGGAAGGGCATGTCGTCGACGACGACCTCGACCACCGAGTGGCCGGCTGCCGACCACCCGACCTCGCCCGGCGTCGGCGTGCTGACGCGGACCCGGGCGGTGCCGGCGCGCCGCTCCAGGGCCAGGCGCCACTGGGAGGCGAAGGCGCCGTACAGATCGGCCCCGCCCCGCTCGACGACGTCCTCCGCCGCGGTGTGGCGGTAGTAGGCGCCCAGCAGGTCGCCGACCTGCTCGCGTGGCGGCCCCCCGCTGCCCTTGCCGTTCTGGGCCAGCTCCACTGCTTGCTCGAGCAGCTGCTGCTTGTCGGTGACCTGCGTCGACGTTGACACGTCCCTGACCCTAGGGGCCCGGGCCACGCCGTGCCACCCGACCGGGCACCCGACCGGGGACCCGGCCGGTCAGGGGACCGGCCCGCGTCGCGCGCCCCCGGTGTCTGCGACATGATGTGCGCCATGACCAGGCAGATCCGCCACGAGCTGACCTACGAGGCCCCCCTGCACGACGTCGCCGCCATGCTCGGCGACCCGGCCTTCCGCGACGAGGTGTGCCGCGCGCAGCGCGTGAGCGCCAGCGACATCGACATCACCCCGGCCGGCCCGGGGCCCAAGGAGGTCGTCGTCGACCAGCAGCGGCCAGCCCAGGGGCTGCCCTCCTTCGCGGCGAGGTTCGTCGGCGGCGACACCCTGCGCATCGTGCAGCGGGAGACCTGGACGTCGTCGTCCGAGGCCGACATCACCATCGAGATCCCCGGCAAGCCCGGCGAGGTCGCCGGCACCGTCCGCCTCGCCGAGAGCGGCGGCACCACCACCGAGACGGTCGCGATGGAGATCAAGGTGAAGATCCCCCTCGTCGGCGGCAAGGCCGAGGGCCTCATCGGCGACCTGCTGCTCAAGGCGTTGCGGGCCGAGAACAGGGTCGGGCGGGACTACCTCTCGCGCTGATCCCCGCCGCGACGCACGAACCACACGAGCGCGAGGACGGCGAACGGACCGAAGGCCAGCGCGAACGTCAGCGCCGTCTCGACGGGGTGCAACGAGCCCAGGTGCAGCGGCAGCATCGTCAGCCCATGTGCGGGTAGCGGTGGTCCTTGGGCGGCACGAAGTTCTCCTTGATCGATCGCGGCGAGGTCCACCGCAGCAGGTTGACCGGAGCCCCGGCCTTGTCGTTGGTGCCCGAGCCGCGAGCCCCGCCGAAGGGCTGCTGGCCCACGACGGCACCGGTCGGCTTGTCGTTGACGTAGAAGTTGCCGGCCGCGAACCGCAGCTCCTCCTGGGCCCACTCGATCACGCGACGGTCCTGGGCGATGATCGCGCCGGTCAGGGCGTACGGCGCGATCGACTCCATGCCGCGCACGACCTGCTCGAAGTCACCGTCCTCGTAGACGTGCACGGCCAGGATCGGGCCGAAGTACTCGGTCGTGAACATCTCGTCGGTGGGGTCCGAGGACTCGACGATGGACGGCCGCACGAAGTACCCGACCGAGTCGTCGGTCGTGCCGCCCGCGACGACGTCGAGCGTGCTGGAGCTCGCCGCCCGGTCCAGGGCGGCGGTGTGCTTGGCGAAGGCCCGGTCGTCGATGACGGCGCCCATGAAGTGCGACAGGTCGGTCGGGTCGCCCATCGAGAGGTTCTCGGTGTCGGCGACGAGCTGGTCCTTGATCACCGACCAGACCGAGCGCGGGACGTAGGCGCGGGACGCGGCCGAGCACTTCTGGCCCTGGAACTCGAACGCGCCGCGCAGCATCGCCACGCGCAGCACGTCGGGGTCCGCGGAGGGGTGGGCGACGATGAAGTCCTTGCCGCCGGTCTCGCCGACGATGCGCGGGTAGGTGCGGTAGCCGGTGATGTTCTCCCCGATGGTGCTCCACAGGTGCTGGAAGGTCGGGGTCGACCCGGTGAAGTGGATGCCCGCGAGGTCGCGGTGGGTCAGCGCGGCCCGGGAGACCTCGATCCCGTCGCCGGGGAGCATGTTGATCACGCCCGGCGGCATGCCGGCCTCCTCGAGCAGCTCCATGGTCAACGACGCCGCGAGCTGCTGGGTGGGTGAGGGCTTCCAGAGCACGGTGTTGCCCATCAGCGCCGGCGCGGTGGGCAGGTTGCCGGCGATGGCGGTGAAGTTGAACGGCGTGATGGCGTAGACGAAGCCCTCGAGCGAGCGGTGGTCGGTGCGGTTCCACAGGCCCGGGCTGTTCGCGATCGGCTGCTCGGCGGCGATCTGCTTGGCGTAGTGGACGTTGAAGCGCCAGAAGTCGATCAGCTCGCAGGCGGAGTCGATCTCGGCCTGGACGGCGGTCTTGGACTGGCCGAGGACGGTGGCGGCGTTCAGTCGCTGGCGCCACGGGCCGGCCAGCAGGTCGGCGGCCTTCAGGATCACCGCGCAGCGCGCGTCCAGCGACATCCGGCGCCACTCGGGGGCAGCCTCGGTGGCGGCCTCGATCGCCGCCTGCGCGTCCTGGCGGGTGCTGTTGCGGGTCACCCCGAGCACGTGGGCGTGGTCGTGGGGCTGCACGACCCGGATCTCGGGGCCTCCGGCCTCCCGCCGCTCGCCGCCGATGTGGGCGCGCATGGGGTGCTGGGCGGACTCGAGGCGCTCGATCTCGAGCGCCAGCTCGTCGCGCTCGGGGGAGCCGGGAGCGTAGGTCAGGCTCGGCTCGTTGACCGGGGCCGGAGGGGTCGTGGTCGCGTCCATCGAACAATCGTGTCACCGACGGCACGACGTTGTCGAAACACCGGCTGTGACGCGACGTGGGACCGGGGCCGGGGGTGCGCTGCTCCTAGAGCTCGCCTGCGAGCAGCCCCGGGATCTCCTGCACGCCGAACCAGCCCAGGTCCTCCCCGGGGGTGCGGGCACCGTCGACGGGGTCGCAGTGGACCGCGACCAGCCGACTCAGGGCCAACGGCTGGTCCGGGTCCTCGTCGTCACCGATCTCGGCCACGAGGACGACGCGGCGACCGCCGCGATCGACCCGGTCGCACAGCTCGGCGGCCTCGGCCAGCGCACCGTGCTCGCTGGCCTCGTCCTCCTGCTCGACGACCAGCCGATCCTGTCCGCTCGGGACCTCGTCGTCCTCGACGTGACGCGCGAGCGCGCTCATGCTCAGGGGCACGAAGACCCGCTTGGTCACGACCGACCCGCCGCACCGGGCCCGCGCGCCTGGCGCGCCCCGCGGCCACGGGGCACCCGCGCGGCGGAGGAGGCGTCGACGAGCTCGGCGAGGGCGTCGGTCAGGCAGCTGGCGAGGACGTCGGCGTCGGGCACCGAGTCGCGGTCCGCGGTGATGCCGTAGCAGACCAGCCCGTCGTAGGAGGTCACGCCGATCGCGAGGCGGTGGTGCGGGGGCAGCGGCGGGACGGGGTAGGACGCCACGAGCCGCGCGCCGGCGGCGTACAGCGACTCCTGGGGGCCCGGCACGTTGGTCACGCTGATCGAGAAGCCGCGACGCAGCTGCTGCGCGGCGACGCGGCCGCCGACGGCGTGGAACGTCGCCGGCGCGAAGCCCGCGATCCCCGCCAACCGGTCCGCGGCCACGCTCTTGCCGGTCGCGGCGTGGGCCACGAACGAGTAGGACACCTGGTGCAGGCGCACCACCGGGCTCGCCTCACCGACCGGGAGGTCGACCTCGTGGACCCCGATCTGGCTGCCCAGCGACGTGGCCTCGAGGTCGTCGTCGATCACGGCGAGGGGGACGACCGCTCGCACGGAGCCGGTCGCACCCGGGGACTCCTGGCGCGTCATCAGCCACGCGCGGAGCGCGCCCGTGACGACGGCCAGCACGACGTCGTTGACCGTGCCGCCGTGGGTCTCGCGCACCAGGCGGTAGTCGCTCAGGCGGGTGTCGACCGTGACGACGCGACGCTGCTGCGAGAGCGGACCGACGAAGGCCGTCGTGCGGTCGGGGCCACGCCCGGCGAGGACGCCCAGCACCCCGCGGGTACGTCGGCCCGCCGACTCGGCGACCAGGCGAGCACGCCCGGAGTTGCTGAGCACGGTGTCGGCGAGCGTCGAGGGAGCGGTGATCGAGTCGCGCAGGGCCTCTCCGGCCAGGGCCAGCGGCGAGCGGCGACGCGCCGGCCGCCAGTCGTCGAGGTCGGGGGCCACCCCCGCGGCAGGACGTCGCCGGGAGTCGAGCAGGACCTGCACGAGATCGACGGTCTCCACCCCGTCGACGAGGGCCTGGTGGGTCTTGGACAGGATCGCGACCTGCGCGTCCTCGAGCCCCTCGACGACGTAGATCTCCCACAGGGGGCGCCCGCGGTCCAACGGGCGCGAGGCGATGCGGCCCACGAGATCGCGCAGCTGGTCGCGGTTGCCCGGACGGGGCAGGGCGCTGCGCCGCACGTGGTAGGCGAGGTCGAAGGACGGGTCGTCGACCCACATCGGGTTGGCCAGCCCCCCGGGAACCGACTGCACCCGCTGACGGAAGCGCGGGACGAACGCGATCCGGTCGCGCACCAGGTCGACGAAGCGCTGGTGGTCGAAACCGTCCGCCCCGGGATCGACGATGTCGATGGTCATGTTGTGCCGCGGCGCCTCGAGCGTCTCCTCGGTCAGGAACGCCAGGTCGCGCGGGCGCAGCCGCTCTGCCATCAAGGTCCTCCCCCGTTGCGCCACCGCGCTCGCCCGTCCTCGCACGGGCGAGGTTTGTCCACCGTGGGATTCTGGCAGAGTCTCCGCGCCCCGACGGCGCCGCCCGACCTCCTACCTGTTGCTCGTCGAGAGGATCCGATGCTGTCCGTGCGCCCGGGGCGTCTGCGCGTGGGTGCGGTGCTGCTGGGCCTGAGCCTGCTCGGGGCCGTCGTCGCCGGCTGCGGCTCCGAGACGACGACGACCACCGTGGAGGAGGAGACCAGGACGGTCGAGGTGAGCATCGCCGGCGGCATGGTCACGCCCGTCGAGGAACGGATCGCGGTGGAGGCCGGCCAGCGGGTCGCGCTGGTGATCAAGTCCGACTCCGAGGGGGAGGTGCACGTCCACTCCGACGGCTTGGGCGTCGAGCACGACTACCCCTACGAGCCGGGCACGACGACCTGCAGCTTCACCGTCGAGCGCCCCGGCCTGGTCCGGGTCGAGCTGCACGGCCCCGACCGGCAGCTGCTCGTCCGGCTCGAGGTGCGCTGAGTGCTGCTGCTGACGGGGTCGCTCGACCCGACTCCGCTCGCCCACGGCCTCGGCGGGCAGGAGGACCTCCCGGTGCCGCTGTCGCTCGCGGTCGCCGGGTCGGTGGCTGCCCTGGTCGTCTCCTTCACCGTGCTCGCGCTGGCCTGGCGACGACCGCGCTACCCGGCGGGCTCGTCGCGGGAGCGTGGACGAGCCGTTCCGCTGCTCGGGGCCGTGGTGCTCTCCCGCCCGGTCCAGCTCGCGCTGCGGGTGCTGGGCCTGCTGTCGATGGCCTACCTCGTCCTGGTCACCGTCGCGGGTCAGGACCTGCTGATCAACCCCGTCTTCGGGATCTTCCTGGTCTGGTGGTGGGTCGGCATCGTGCCGGCCTCCATCCTGCTGGGACCGGCGTGGAAGGCGATCAGCCCGCACCGGAGCCTGGTCTCGCTGCTCGCGCGCGCGAGCGGCGCCGACCCCGAGCGCGGCATCGTCCGCTATCCCGAGCGGCTCGGCTCGTGGCCCGCGGCCCTCGGGCTGTTCGCCTTCGTGTGGTTCGAGCTCGTCTACCCGCACACCACCGAGCTGGGCCCCGTCCGACTCTGGCTGGCGATCTACCTCGGCGTGATGCTCGTCGGCGGCGCGGTGTTCGGCACCGGCTTCTTCGCTCGCGCCGATCCCTTCGAGGTCTACTCCTCGCTGCTGGCCCGGCTGTCGGTGTGGCACGTCGAGGACGGCACCCTGCGGGTGCGAAGCCCGCTCGCCGGTCTCGCGAGCGCCACCCCGGGTCCGGGTCTGGTGGCCGTCGTCGCGGTGCTGCTCGGCTCCACGGCCTACGACTCCTACCGGGAGTCCGCCTGGTGGTCGCGCCTGCTGGGCGACTCGAGCTCGACCACGCTGCTGGCCAACGCAGGACTCCTCGGCACGTGCCTGCTGGTCGGGGCGCTCTTCGCCCTCGGCTGCCTCGCGACCCCCGTCGAGCCGGGGGTGCGTCGCCGCGACCTGCCCCGCGCTTTCGCGCCGACGCTGGCCCCGATCGTGGCCGGCTACATGGTCGCGCACTACACGACGTACTGGTGGGAACGCGGTCAGGTCACGCTCACCCAGGTCAGCGACCCGCTCTCGCGGGGCCAGGACTGGTTCGGCACCTCGGGGCTGACGGTGAGCTACTGGATCTCCGAGCACCCGACGTTCCTCGCGGTCCTCAAGGTCGCGGCGGTCGTCGCCGGTCACGTGCTGGCCGTCGTGGCCTCTCACGAGCGTGCCATCTCGCTGCTGCCGCGCCGGTCCCACCTCACCGGTCAGCTGCCCCTGCTGCTGGTGATGGTCTTCTTCACCGCCGGTGGTCTCGCACTCCTCTTCTCCTCCTGAGCCGGCGCGCCGCACCGGGGAGCAGGCCGGCGACACCGGGCGCGCGGCGCGGGGCCTCGCGTGTGCTGGCCGCCTCGTGGTCGCGGGTGCGACCGGTGGCGCGCGTCGCGGGCCAGCAGGAGTCGACCACGGCACCGACCGAACGCGACAGGGAGCTCTCCCGCGCCTCGACGAGGGTGCGTCCGGTGACGAGCGCGTGGTCCGCCGCGACGACGTCGTCGGGCAGGAAGTGGATCGACTCGGCGCGGGCGAAGCCGCTCAGCATCCGGGTCACCTCGGGTTCGGACCAGCCCAGGCTGGGCCGCATCCGGTTGACCACCAGGTGGACCTCGACGCCGGGGACCAGCTCGCGCAGCTCGGCGAGCCCTCGCGCGAGCCGGGCCAGCCCGACGGGGTCGGCCGCGCCGACCGCGACCACCGCGTCGGCGCACCCGAGCGCCTCGAGCGTGATCGCGTCGCGGCCGGGCCGGCCGGTGAGGTCGGCGTGGGGATCGTCCTCGAGGCAGGAGGCCACGTCGGCGACGACGTCACCGCGGTCGCGGGCGGCGCCGAGCAGCGTCTCGACCGCGCCCGGTCGCACCTCGCTCCACCGGTCGGGGCGTGGCAGACCGGTGACGATCGAGAGCTGCGGGTCCAGGGCGCGCTGCACCGTGGGCAGCTGCTCCTCGAGCCGGCCGACCGCAGCGAGCCGGGCCGCCGCCAGCAGTCCCGAGACCTCGTCGAGGATGCCGAGCTGCTGGGCCAGGCTGGGTGCCCTCGCATCCGCGTCCACGAGGATCGTGCGGCGCCGGCGACGGGCGAGCTCAGCGGCCAGTGCGAGCGCGACGGTGCTCCGTCCGGGGGCGCCCGCCGGGCCCCACACCACGACGGTGCGCCCGCCGGTGACCGGGTCGGGGACCTGCGCGGCCGACCCGGGCCCGGCGAGGAGGTCGCTCGGCGCGTCGTCGCCCTCACCGTGGGGGCCAGGGGTCTGCCCCGGCGTCTCGGCGGCGGCGCGCACCACCATGGCGGGGAGCTCCGCGACCTCGTCGTCGGTGATCAGCAGCGTGAGACCCAGACGCCGGGCGTGCAGCCGGGCCGCCTCGACCCCGGCGTCCCGGGCGCCGGCGCGGCCGGTGGGCGCGACCACGACGGGGGCGACCCCGTGATGGCGCAGCATCGAGGTGGCCGCCGCGTCCAGGCCGGGCGCGTCCAGCCCCAGCACGGCCACGTCGCTCTGGCCCGCCGCGGCCGTCGCGAGGAGGTCGTCGACGTCGACGCACCGCTTGAGCACCACGACGCCCGGGTCCTCGCCGAGGGTGCGCAGCGCCTCGGACTCCCAGCCGGCCCCCGCGGCCACGACGAGGACGACGATCACGACTGGAGCACCACGCTCAGCACCGGGTCGAGCTCACCGGCGACGCGCCGGAAGTAGCCCGCGACGTCAGCGGCTGGGACGGCGAGCTCGAGCTTGCGCTGCCCGATGGAGCCGAATCCCTCGTCCACCGCCGACGCCACGACCGTGACGTCCTCGAGGACGAGGTCGTCCCGCTGGCGCGAGCCTGGCAGGTCGCTCCCACCGGCGTCCTGCCCCGCCGAGGTCGAGACCGAGGAGGGCAGGAGGTAGACGTCGACCACCGAGCCCGCGGTCACCGCGCTCGGCACCCGCACGTCGTCGACGGCGACCGAGACCTGCACGGTGCCGAGCTCGGTCGGGTCGCCGAGCGCGGAACGGGGCAGCAGCTCACCGGCGGCGACCGACCTGGTCAGGGCCGACCCTGCGGGCAGCCGGTCCTCGACGCGCAGGTAGCGGGTGAGGTCCGCGGCGTCGGCGAAGCGCACCCGGGTCGCGACGAGGTCGTCGGAACCGAGCTGGTCTCCCGGCCCCAGGTCGGCGGCCGCGGACCACACCTCGACGGAGTCGTCGACGGCGGCCAGGAGGCGGGCACCGAGCACCACGCAGACCGCGACGACGAGCACCCCGGCCCACAGCCGAGGGTCACGCCAGGGTCCGGCGGAGGATCGCTGCGCGGCGGGCGGGAGCTGGCCCGACGCGGCGGACGGACTCTCGCGCCGGTCGGCGCCTCGGAGGAGCACCGGGACATCATGACCTCCCACGCGCCCCGACGTCACGGGCTGTCCACAGCCGGTCCGGGCACCCAGCCCGTCGTCCGGGTGCCGCCGGTCCACAGCCCGGGGCGGGCGGCGGACGCGGGGGACGCTCGAGGTGCCACGATGCCTCCATGGCCGCCACGCCCCGCTTCCTCACCCTCGCCGACGTCGCGGAGGTGCTCAACACCTCCAGTGCGCAGGTCTACGCCCTCGTCAGGCGCGGCGACCTCCCGGCCATCAAGATCGGCGGCCGCGGCCAGTGGCGCGTCGAGTCCGACCGGCTCGAGGCCTACATCACCGCGATGTACGCGCAGGCCGAGGAGTTCGTGGCCCAGCACCCCTTCGCGGAGGCGACGGAGCCGGGTGAGGCAGCCACCCGGGGCGCCGCGACGAGCGCGGACGACGCGCGCGGCGAGTGATCCCAGCCCCGCTGCTAACCGGTCTCCGAGCCGAGGGCGACCTCGACCTGCTGCTCCCCGCCCTCGCGCACGATGGTGAAGTCGACCCGCTCCCCCGGCTGGTGGGCCCGGATGGCCACGATCAGGGCGATGCCGTCGGTGACCGTCTCACCGTCGATCGCGACGACGCGGTCCCCGGCGACCAGGCCGGCCTGCTCGGCCGGGCTGCCGGCGTTGACCTCCTTGATCTCAGCCCCGTCGATCTCGGTCCCGGCGGTGTCGACCGTGGCGCCGATCACCGGGTAGCTCGCCTCCCCCGTGCTCAGGATCTGGTCGGCCGTGACCCGGACCTGCTCGATCGGGATCGCGAAGCCGACCCCGATGTTGCCGGCGCTCCCGCCGCCGATCCCACCGCCCCCGGCGGTCGCGATCGCGGAGTTGACGCCGACGACCTGCCCTCGCAGGTTGACCAGCGGGCCCCCCGAGTTGCCGGGGTTGATGGCGGCGTCGGTCTGCACGGCGTTGATGTAGGAGGCGACGTCCGCGTCCCCCGTGGTCACGGGCCTCTTCAGCGCGCTGACGATCCCCGAGGTCACCGTCGAGCTGAGGCCGAGGGGCGAGCCGATCGCCACGACGGTGTCGCCGATGCGCAGCGCCTGGGACCGCCCGAGGGCGGCGGGGGCACGGCCCCGGGCGTCGGGCACCGACAGCACGGCCAGGTCGTAGACGGCGCTGCGGCCGACGACCTCCGCGTCGAGGCGGTTGCCGTCCTGGTCGACGACCTGGATCTCGCCGTCGTTGTCCGCCGCGTCGGCCACGACGTGGCTGTTGGTCACCACGTGGCCCTGACGGTCCAGCAGGAACCCGGACCCGGTGGCGCCTCCGGCCTGTCCCTCGTACTCCGCCGAGATCTGCACGGTCCGCGGCAGCATCTCCTGCGCCACCGCTGCGACCGATCCGTCGTCGACGGCCAGGGGCGGCAGCGAGGTGGTGTCGACGCCCGCGAGCCCGTTCGGCACCGGTCCTGCGCCCGGCCCCGGGTCGGAGACTCGCTGGAAGATCGCCCCGCCGGCCAGACCGCCGCCCACCCCCACCACGAGGGCGAGCGCGGCCACCAGCGGCCAGACCCAGCCACTGACCCGACCCCGGGGCTGCTCGGCCGGAGTGGCGAGCGGCAGCGAGGCGAACGCGCCGTAGCCCCCGTGACCACCGGCGGAGGGTCCTGCTGGCGCCGGGAGCAGCACCTCGGGGTACGGCGAGGTGCCGGGCTGCGGCCGGGTCGGGTCGGGTCCTGCCGGCGGCACCCAGGCCGCCTCGCCGGGAGGCCGGAACGACGCGTCGTCGGCGTGCGGCTCGGACACGGGCGTGCGACCGAGCGGCCGGGTCTCCTCGCCGGGTCCGCCGTCGTCCAGTGCGGGTCCGGGGGCGGCGGGGTCGTCGGTCACCCCGACATCATCCCCTGCGCCTCCAACGTCCTCACTCGTGCGGGCCCACCCGCGCACGGCGGGAGGCACGGGGACGAGATCAGGGCCGGGGTACGCGGGTGCGGTCACCGATCGGCGAGAAGGCCGACGAGGAGGAGGATCCCAGCGGCGCGGTCGGCCCGAGCTGGGCCACGGGCGTGCGCCGATCGAGGCTCGGGCCCGTCGGGGCCTGCGCGGGTGCGGCACCGAGCGCCAGCACCCCGAGCACCGCCGCACCGACGGCTCCGCCGCCGACGACGGCGATCGGCGAGCGCCGACCGTGCGAGCCGTGGTGGACGCGGTGGTGCGCGACGTCGTGCGCCGGGTGGTGGGATGCCGTGCCCCCGACCCGGGCCCGGGCCCCGACGAGCTCGGTGACGTGGGGGCGCACGCCGGCGGCGTCGTGGGCACGGCCGATCAGGGAACCCTTCAGCCCCTCCGGCGCCCCGATGCCGGCGCCGCTCGCCGAGAGCCGGGAGAGGCGCTGCTTGACCCAGGCCTCACGCTCGACGAGATCTCGGCAGGCGTGACAGCCGTGCACGTGCTCCCAGGCCCGCTCGGCCTCGTGGGTGTCGAGTCGACCGTCGAGCAGCGCGCTGGCCCGCGATCCGAGGTGTCCGATGGGCGGCCCGATCACGACACCGACCTCGGGGAGCGCAACGGCCCGGCCGGCGACCTCGTCGTGGGGTCGTCGGGGCGTCGGGTCGTCGGGGCGGGCGCAGGCCCTGAGTAGCGGCGCCGACCCGCGTCCGGCTCGCGGTGCGACAGCGCCGTGCGGAGCTGAGCCCGACCGCGGTGGATCCGTGAGCGCACGGTGCCGAGCTTGGTCCCGAGGATCTCGGCGATCTCCTCGTAGGAGAGCCCCTCGACGTCACACAGCACCACCGCGGCACGGAAGTCGGGCGCCAGCGTCGCGAGGGCGCGCTCGACGTCGTCGTCGAAGGTGCGGTCGGCGTAGGCCGCCCCCGGCTCGGGGAGGTGGCCCTCGAGGGCCTCGGCGCGCTCGTCGGAGAGCGCGTCGAAGCGGATGCGTTGCTTGCGGCGCGCCTGGTCGAGGAACAGGTTGGTGGTGATCCGGTGCAACCAGCCCTCGAAGGTGCCCGGGGTGTACCCCTCCAGCGACCGGAAGACCCGCACGAAGACCTCCTGGGTCAGGTCCTCGGCGTCGTGGCGGTTGCCGGTGAGCCGGTAGGCCAGCCGGAAGACCCGGTCGGAGTGTCGTTCGACGACCTCCTGCCACGTCGGGACCGCCTCGCCGGCGGGTCCGTCGGACGGGCCCGGGGTGGGCGGCGGCACGGTGGCGTCCATGGGGCTCCAGGTCGGGGGGTGGGGAGGGAGGCTGCGGTGCGTCGGTCGGTCTCCGTCAGGCTAGGTGTCGGGACTGAGACCTCGCTGAGAGCGCGGGGTCCTGCACCACCTCCTCCAACGGGCCGGGATCGCGCCAGGTTCCCGCGCGCCGCTCGCGGCGGTGGGCGGCGTCCGGACGCTACGGTGGTCCGATCGACGGGTACGCCGTGCCCGCAGTCCGCAGGAGGCCGTCATCGCCACGCCCGTCTCATCCGCCACCGTGTCCTTCGCCGACTCCTACGTGGTCGAGGACGAGGCGCTGGTCGCGGCTCGCGCCCGGGCCGCCGAGGTCGGGGTCGCCGCCATCAGCCCTGGCGCCGGGGCGACCCTGCGGTTCGTCGCCAGCGCGCTCGCAGCACGTGCGGTCGTCGAGATCGGCACCGGCACCGGGGTCTCCGGGCTGTGGCTGATGCGCGGCATGCGACCCGACGGGGTCCTCACGACCGTCGACGTCGAGGCCGAGCACCAGCGACTCGCGCGCCAGAGCTTCACCGAGGCCGGCATCGCGGCCTCACGGGTGCGCACGATCGCCGGGTCCGCCCTCGACGTGCTCCCCCGCCTGACCGACGGCCACTACGACCTGGTGCTGTGCGACGCGGACCCCCGCGAGCACGCGGCGTACCTCGAGGAGGCGCTGCGTCTGCTCCGGCCCGGGGGGGTCGTGGCGCTCAGCGACGCCCTGGCGCAGGGTCAGGTGGCCGACCCGGCCCGCCGCGACGAGCACACGGTCGCGATGCGGGAGCTGGTCGGCGGGATCGCCGAGCGCGAGGACCTCGTCCCGGTGCTGCTGCCCGTCGGTGACGGCCTCCTGCTGGCGACGCTGGTCGACTGACCCGCCGCTGCGTCCCGCCCGGGGTCGCGCCGGTGTCCGACCGGCGGCTAGACGCGCGGGCGGACGCCCGCCAGGGGCTCGGGGCTGCCGAGCCACTCCAGCAACGCGCGCGCGCCGAAGCCCGAGGGACCCGCGGTCCACTCGTGGCGCTCCTCCGGCACGTCGCCGACGGAGGCCACGTCGAGGTGCGCCCACGGCAGGCCGCCGGTGAAGTGCTGGAGGAACAGGGCAGCGAGGATCGCCCCGGGACCCTTGCCCGCGTTGTCGGAGTCGGCGACGGGTGAGGAGAGCGCATCCTCGTAGGCGCCGTGCAGCGGCATCCGCCACAGCGGCTCCCCCGCGCGGCTCGCGGCGCCGTCGAGGCTCGTGGCGAGGGCGTCGTCGTTGGTGAAGAGAGCGCCGACCTGCTGACCCAGCGCGACCTTGGCCGCGCCGGTGAGGGTCGCGACGTCGACGATCACGTCGGGCTGGACCGCGGCCACGGCGTAGGCCATCGCGTCGGCCAGGACCAGGCGGCCCTCGGCGTCGGTGTTGGTGACCTCCGTGGTGCGGCCGCCGTAGTGGCGCAGCACGTCGCCGGGTCGCAGGGCGCTCCCGGAGACCGCGTTCTCGGCGAGGGCCAGCAGGCCCACGACGCGCACCGGGCAGCCGAGGTCGCGCAGCGCGGCCATGGTCGCGAGCACGACGGCGCTGCCGGTCATGTCGCGCTTCATGGTGGCCATGGCCTCCGCGGGCTTGATCGACAGCCCCCCGGAGTCGAAGGTGATGCCCTTGCCGACCAGCGCGACGGTCGGCGTACGCCGTCCGGCCTTCGGCGGCGCGTAGTCCAGGCGGACCAGGCGCGGCGGCGTGGCCGAGGCGCGGCCGACCCCGATCAGCCCCCCGAAGCCCTCACGCTCGAGGTCCGTCTCGTCCCAGACCCGGCAGTCCAGGCCCGCGGCGGTCGCGACGTCGCGGGCCTGATCGGCCATCCACGCCGGGTTCTTCAGGTTCGAGGGCACCGTGGCGAGGGCGCGGGCGCGCCAGCCGGCGCCACCGAGGGCCAGGGCGCGATCGAGCACCGGGCGCAGGGCCGCGGCGCCCGGCAGCGCCGCGAGCACGACCTGCTCGGCCGGCGGCTCGCTGGGCGGTGAGGAGTGCCAGGTGAAGCTGAACGAACCCAGCACGAGACCCACCACGAACGCCTCGAGCCCGGCGTCGTCGACCGCGGCGGTGATGCTGGTGGCCACCGTCGACCAGCCGCGCCCGGCACGGGCGACGGCGGCGCCGGCGCGACGCAGCGCGTCCGGTCGCAGGTCGCCGGTGCCCACGAGCAGCACCAGGCGCAGGCTCGACTGCTCGGGGCCTCCGAGCGGCACGGGGAGCCGGATCACCTCGCCCGCGGCACCGGTGGCCCGGGCGTCGTCGAGCACCGCCAGGAGGTCGAGACCGAGCGCCTGGGAGAGGTCGTCACCGCCGGGCCCGAGCAGCAGCGTCGGGGACCGGCTCTCGCTGTGGGGGTCGTCCTCGGCGGAGGGGACGACAGGGACGGCGATCACCTCTGCGCCGAGCAGCAGGTGCGCCGGACGGTCGCTGAGGGCGACCTGGGGTGGGGAGGGCTGGACCGGGAGGATCGGCGCCTTCACCCGACGACGTTCTTGAGGGCGTCACCGAGGTTGGTGGCCTCCTCGGCGTTGAGCTCGACCACCAGGCGTCCGCCGCCCTCGAGCGGGACCCGCATGACGATGCCGCGGCCCTCCTTGGTGACCTCGAGCGGACCATCACCCGTCCGCGGCTTCATTGCCGCCATGCGACACCTCTTCCTCGTCGACTCGCTGGCGCGCCCCTGCGTGGCGCGCGACCAGTATTCCCCATCACGACCTCCGGACGCAGCACAGCCCCTCTCGCGGGCGCGCGGCTGCCACACTGTGCTCCATGAGCGACCACGCGACGACCTCCGGCGAGGACCCCACGATCTCCGGCTCGGCGACCCAGGCCCCGGTGGTGCTGGTGCTCGACGACGGGGTGGCCACCGTGCGCCTCAACCGCCCCGACGCGATGAACAGCCTCGACGTGCCGACCAAGGTCCTGCTCCTCGAGACGCTGCGCCAGGTGGCCGACAGCCCCGAGGTCCGCTGCGTCGTGCTGACCGGGACCGGGCGGGCCTTCTGCACGGGTCAGGACCTCAAGGAGCACATCGGCCTGCTGCAGAACCCGGGCAGCGGTGGTCGGCTCTCGACGGTCGAGGAGCACTACAACCCGATCGTGTCGGTGATCGTCGGGATGGACAAGCCGGTCATCGCCGCGGTCAACGGGGTCGCGGCAGGGGCGGGGGCGAGCCTGGCGATGGCCTGCGACCTGCGGGTCGTCGCCGACACCGCCGGCTTCAACACCTCCTTCGCCGGGGTGGCGCTGTCCTGCGACACCGGGGCGAGCTGGACCCTGCAGCGGCTGGTCGGACGGGCCAAGGCCCTCGAGCTGCTGCTGATGCCGCGCACGGTCGGAGCCGCGGAGGCCGCCTCGCTCGGACTGGCCACGAAGGTCGTCGCGGCCGAGGACCTGGCCGCGGAGGTCGGGGCCCTCGCCAGCCGTCTGGCGCACGGACCGACCGTCGCGTACGCCGCCATCCGCGAGGCCGTCACGTTCGCGGGCGACCACCCCTTCGTCGACGCGCTGGCCCACGAGGCCGGCCTGATGCGGCGTACGGGTGATACCGCGGACCACCAGCGCGCGGTGGCGGCGTTCGTGGAGAAGCAGAAGCCGGTCTTCGAGGGTCGCTGAGGAGCAGGCTCGTGCCGGCTCAGACGACCTGGACCAGGTAGCCCCAGGTCATCACGCCGACGCAGACCAGCGTCCCGACGTGGGCCAGCACCGACAACCAGGGACCCTTCGACCAGGTGTCGGTCTGCGGGGACGAGGCGTGCTTGCCCTTCGTCGGTGCCCACCGCCCGAGGATCAGCAGACCGATGGCGGCCACGACCCACCAGCAGCCGAGCCCGACGATGCCGACCACGGCGGACGGCGTCTGGCCGATGCGGTCGCCGATCACGATGAAGGCGACCCACACCACCAGGCCCACGGCGCCGGCGATCCCGTGCACCGCCAGCGGCACGCCACCGATGCGGGCGTGACCGGCGGCGCTGGCCCGGCCGAAGCGCACGCGGGTGAGGGCGACCGCCGCAGCAGCGAGGGCGGTGGCGACGAGGACGACGACCAGGGCGAGCACGACGCGCAGTGTGCCCTACATCGACGGTGCCGGGGGCTGGGGTCCCGGCTGGTCCGGTCCTGCCGCGGCTGTGGGACCGCCCGTGCCGGCCTCCCGTGCCCCCGACTGCTCCCGCTCCTCGCGCTCCTCCCGCTCCTCCCGCTCGTCGGCGAGCCGGTCGAGCAGGGCGTCGACCTCGTCCATCCGATAGCCGCGCAACGCCAACGGGAAGCGGACGACGCGCAGGTCGTGCGCGCTCAGCTCGCCGGTCTCGGGCAGGTCGGGGTCGGCGCGGTCGTCCCAGACCGGGGCGAGCGGTCCTCCCCGCCCCGCGGCGACGAGCGCGATGCCGCCGAGCACGAGGACGACGAGGATCGCGACGACCCAGGTCATGCGGGTGCGCTCGTGCCGGTGGCGCCGGTGGCGCCGGTGGCCCCGGTGACCACCGCGACGGCCTCGTCGACGTCGTCGGTGACCACGACCAGGTCGAGGTCCGCGGCCGACATCTTGGCCTCCCCGACGACCGTCGTGCGCAACCAGGCCAACAACCCGGACCAGTAGTCGCGGCCGAGCAGCACCACCGGGAACGCGGTGACCTTGCCGGTCTGCACCAGGGTCAGCGCCTCGAACAGCTCGTCCAGCGTGCCGAGACCACCGGGCAGGACCACGAAGCCCTGGGCGTACTTGACGAACATCGTCTTGCGGGCGAAGAAGTAGCGGAAGTTGATCCCGACGTCGACCCAGTCGTTGAGCCCGGACTCGAAGGGCAGCTCGATGCCGAGCCCGACGCTGACGCCGCCGGCCTCGCTCGCACCCTTGTTGGCCGCCTCCATCGCGCCCGGCCCGCCGCCGGTGATCACCGCGAACCCGGCGCGGGCCAGCGCCGCTCCGACCTGCTCGCCCCGGGCGTACGCCGGGTCGTCGGCCGGCGTGCGGGCGGAGCCGAACACGCCGATCGCCGGGCCGAGCTCGGCCAGGCCACCGAAGCCCTCGACGAACTCGGCCGTGATCCGCTGCACGCGCCACGGGTCGGTGTGGACCCAGTCGGAGGGTCCGCGGGAGTCGAGCAGCCGCTGGTCGGTGGTGCTGCCGTCGACCTGGTCGCGGCGCTGGATGAGGGGGCCCTTGTGCTTGAACTTCACCGGGCTGTCCTCCGCGTCGGCGTCCGGTCGCAGCCAGGCCCGCAGCGCCGCCTCGCAGGCGCGGACCTGGTCCACGGGGACGTGCTCCTCGGCCTTGTGCGCCAGCAGGGGGTCTCCGGGGCCGTAGTTGACCGCCGGGACGCCGAGCGCGGTGAACCGGGCGACGTCGGTCCAGCCGAACTTGGGGTTGACCACACCGCCCACCGCGGCGACGAACGCCTGCGCGGCGGGGCGGTCGAGGCCCGGGAGCGCCGCCGGCCCGAGGTCGGTCAGCGTCACCTCGAAGCCGGCGAAGAGCTCGCGCACGTAGGCCTCGGCCTCGGCGGCCGAGCGGTCCGGGGCGAAGCGGTAGTTGACCTCCACGACGCACTCGTCGGGGAGCACGTTGCCGGCGACGCCGCCACGGATCGCCACGGCGTTGAGGCCCTCGTGGTACTCCAGGCCGTCGATGACCGGCCGCCGCGCCTCGTAGTCGCGCAGCACCTCCAGGACCGGCGTGACCTGGTGGATGGCGTTGACGCCCTTCCAGCTGCGCGCGGAGTGGGCGCGCTCGCCCGTGGCCCGCACCTCCACCCGCAACGTGCCCTGGCAGCCGGCCTCGACCACGGCGTCGGAGGGCTCCATCAGGATCGCGAAGTCGGCCTCGAGCAGCGCGGGGTCGACCTCGGTGAGCAGGCGCAGGCCGTTGAAGACCTCGTCGATCTCCTCGGCCTCGTAGAGCACGAAGGTCACGTCGCGCACCGGGTCGGGCACCGTCGCCGCCAGGCGCAGGATGACCGCGTCGCCGCCCTTCATGTCGCAGGTGCCCAGACCGTGCAGCAGGCCGGTCTCCTCCTCCAGGCGGCTCGGCAGGTTGCCGTTCACGGGGACCGTGTCGAGGTGGCCCGCGATCACGACCCGCTCCGGGCGGCCGAGCTCGGTGCGGGCCACCACGGTGTGTCCGTGCCGTACGACGTGCAGGTGCGGCAGGGCGCGCAGCGCGACCTCCACCGCGTCGGCGATCGCCTCCTCGCCGCGGCTGACCGACTCGATGTCGACGAGCTGGCGGGTCAGGGTGACGACGTCCTGGCTCAGGTCGAGGGTCGGGGCGGGGGCGGGGGTCTGGGCCGGGGTCTGGGCGGGGGTCTGGCGGGGGTCTGGCTGGGGCTCACGCGGCCATCCAACCCCACCGACCCCGACGATCGCCGTCGCCGGGGGGTGCAGAACCGGACGGGTGGTCCTAGGTTGAGCCGCATGAGCACGCAGCCACCCGACGAGCCCGCCGACAGCACAGCCGCGCGGAAGGCCCGCGGCGACGCGAGCACCCGCCCGAGCCCGCGGTCGACCAGTCAGCCGACGGGTGAGACCACCCGCGCCCAGCCGGCGTACTCCGACCCGACGTCCGCGGAGACGACGCGGAGCAACCCCGTCCACGCCGACCACCGGACCCTCGACCGGGCGCAGGTCGTGGCGATGGAGCGGGAGCGCTTCGGCGGCGTCAAGCCGTTCGTCGCGTTCTTCGGCTGGCTGACCGCCACCGGGATGCTGGTCCTGCTCACCGCGCTGATCGCGACGCTCGGTGTCGCGCTGACCCGGAGCACGGACACCAGTGCCGCGGACGCCTCGAGCACAGCGGCGGGCAGCGGTCTGAGCACCGCCGACCTGAGCTGGATCGGCGTCGTGGTGGTGCTCGTGGTCGTCTTCTTGTCCTACTACGCCGGCGGGTACGTCGCCGGGCGGATGGCGCGCTTCGACGGGATGCGTCAGGGCGTGGCCGTGTGGGTCTGGGCCGTCGTCGTCGCGGTCGTGCTCGGCGTGCTCGGTGCCGTCCTCGGCACCGACCGGATCGACACGACCGCCCTGCCGACCTTCCCCTCGAGCGTCTCCGACCTGAGCGTGCAGACGCTCGTGGCGCTCGTCGGCCTCGTCGTCGTCAGCCTCGTCGCCGCCGTGCTCGGTGGACTGGCCGGCATGCACTTCCACCGCAAGGTGGACCGTCTGGGCCTCGGCGCCTGATCGGCCGGCCCGCGCCCCCCGCCCCCGGTCCGGCCCCACGCAGGCGGCTGTAACCCGGAGTTACATCACCTGGTGCGGCCGCACGACGCGCGACCACAAGAAGTAACTCCGGGTTACAGCCAGCGGCGTCGGGACGAGATCCCGCGAGGCGAGCGAGCGCCCCGGACGGCTACGCCTTCTCCACCACGACGGTCGCCGCCTCGCCGTCGCCGACGGTGACGCTCGTCCGGGACCCCAGCTCGCCCACGTCGTAGGACGTGGCCAGGGTCTCGGCGCAGACGAGCTCGCGGTGCGCGGTGGCGGCGGCCTGCACCGTCTGCGATCCGC
This sequence comes from uncultured Actinomycetota bacterium, assembly GCA_963714475.1. Lineage (GTDB taxonomy): Bacteria > Actinomycetota > Actinomycetes > Propionibacteriales > Nocardioidaceae > Nocardioides. The sequence goes on along the minus strand of CAVQOP010000008.1, from coordinate 251,422 downwards.
CGATCCGCAGCGCAATCCGGTCGGAGACGTCCAGCCCGGCGTCGCGCCGGGCCTGCTGCACGGCGCGCACGAGGTCGCGGGCGAGACCCTCGGCGGCCAGCTCCGGGGTGATGGCCGTGTCGAGGACGACGAAGCCTCCGCTCACCGCTCCGGCGCCGCCGAGCATGCCGACGACCGTGTCGTCCTCGCTCGTGCCGGCGACGGTCTCCAGGGTGAACTCGCCCTCGACCAGCGCCAGTCCCCCCGCTGTCACGGTGCCGTCGTCGGCGACCGCCCAGTCACCCGACTTGGAGCCCTTGATCGCGACCTGCACCTCCTTGCCGAGCCGGGGCCCGGCGGCGCGGGCGTGGACCGTGAGGCGCTGCGCGACGCCGTACGCCGCCGCCTGCGGGTCGCCGGTCGCGAGCAGACGCACGTCCTTGACGTTGACCTCGTCGGCCACGATCGCCTCGAAGCCCGCCAGCAGCGCCGGGTCGGTCACCACGACGGTCAGGCGCGGCAGCGGCAGCCGGTTGCGCAGGGCCGCGGCCTTGCGCAGCGACGAGGTCACCGAGCAGACCTCACGCACCCCGTCCATCGCGGTGACCAGCGCAGCGTCGGAGGGCAGCGCGTCCGGACCGGTCTCGTCGGCGACGAGCGGCCAGTCGGTGAGGTGCACCGAACGACCGCCGGTGAGGCCCCGCCAGATCTCCTCGGTCGTCAGCGGCATCAGCGGCGCGGTCACCCGGCAGACGATGTCGAGCACCGTCCACAGCGTGTCGAAGGCCTGCGGGTCCTCGGCCCAGAAGCGCTCGCGGCGAGCGGCGGACGTACCAGTTGGTCAGGCCGTCCAGGTAGGTCCGGGTCAGGTCGCAGGCCTCCGCGATGGCGTAGTCGTCCAGCGCCGCGGTGACCTGCTCGACGTACTGCCGGGTCTTGGCCAGCTGGTAGCGGTCCAGCGGGTCGCTCGAGGTCGTCGAACGGACCGCGTCGAGACCGGCCGCGTTGGCGTAGAGGCTGAAGAACGACCACGTGCTCCACAGCGGCAGCAGCACCTGGCGCACCGAGTCGCGGATGCCCTGCTCGGTGACGACCAGGTTGCCGCCGCGCAGGATCGGGCTGCTCATCAGGAACCAGCGCATCGCGTCGGCACCGTCGCGGTCGAAGACCTCGCTGACGTCGGGGTAGTTGCGCAGCGACTTGCTCATCTTGGCCCCGTCCGAGCCGAGCACGATGCCGTGGCTGATGCACGCCTCGAACGCGGGGCGCTCGAAGATCGCCCCGGCCAGGACGTGCAGGGTGTAGAACCAGCCGCGGGTCTGCCCGATGTACTCGACGATGAAGTCACCCGGGAAGTGGCCCTTGGTGCTCGCGGTGCCGTCGAACCACTCGGCGTTCTCGAACGGGTAGTGCACCTGGGCGAAGCTCATCGAGCCCGAGTCGAACCACACGTCGAGCACGTCGCTGACGCGCCGCATCGTGCTCTGGCCCTGCTCCGGCGTGCGCGGGTCGTCGGGGTTGGGCCGGGTCAGGTCGTCGACGAAGGGTCGGTGCAGGTCCGGCTCGCCCGTGGCGTCGCGTGGGATGCGGCCGAAGTCGGTCTCGAGCTGCTCGAAGGAGCCGTAGACGTCCAGGCGGGGGTACGCCGGGTCGTCGGACTTCCACACCGGCACCGGGCTGCCCCAGAACCGGTTGCGGGTGATCGACCAGTCGCGGGCGTTCTCCAGCCACCGCCCGAACATGCCGTCCTTGATGTGCTCGGGCACCCAGCGGATCTGCTGGTTGAGCTCCAGCAGGCGCTCCTTGACCGCGCTCACCGCGACGAACCACGACGAGACGCCCTTGTAGATCAGCGGCTCGCGGCAGCGCCAGCAGTGCGGGTAGGAGTGGTCGTAGGTCTCGCGGCGCAGCAGCAGCGTGCCGTCGCTGACCGACCCTGCGCCGTCACGCAGGTGCTCGATGATCGCGAGGTTGGCGTCGAAGACCTGCATCCCCTCGTAGTCGGTCACGGGCGCGGTGAACCGCCCGTCCTTGCCGACCGGCATCACCGCCTCGATGCCCTCGCGGTCGGTGACCTCCTTGTCGACCTCACCGAACGCCCCGGCGGTGTGGACGACCCCGGTGCCGTCGGTGGTGGTGACGGCGTCGTCGGCGGCCACGACCCGGAACGCGTTGGCGTGGTCGGCGTAGTAGGTGAAGGGCGGCGTGTACGTCAGCCCCACCAGGTCCGCGCCCCGGTGGCGCGAGAGGACCTCGGGGGCCTCGCCCAGCTCGCGGGCGTACGCCGCCAGCCGCGCCTCGGCGAGCAGCACCCGCTCGGTGCGCCCGGCGACCTCGGCGGCCACCACGACGTAGTCGATCCCGGAGCCGACCATCACGGCGAGGTTCGAGGGCAGCGTCCAGGGCGTGGTGGTCCAGATCAGGATCTTCACGCCGTCGAGCGGGTCGGCGGCGTCGCGTCCGTGCAGCGGGTAGCCGACGGTGACGGCCGGGTCCTGGCGGCGCTGGTAGACCTCGTCGTCCATGCGCAGCTCGTGGTTGGACAGGGGGGTCTCGTCGTTCCAGCAGTAGGGCAGCACCCGGAAGCCCTCGTAGATCAGGCCCTTGTCGTGGAGCTGCCGGAAGGCCCACATGACCGACTCCATGTAGGGCGCGTTCATCGTGCGGTAGTCGTTGTCGAAGTCGACCCAGCGCGCCTGGCGGGTGACGTAGTCGCGCCACTCCCCGGCGTACTTCATCACCGAGGCCCGGCAGGCCTCGTTGAACTTCTCGATGCCGAGCTCGACGATCTCGTCGGTGGTCTTGATGCCGTTCAGGCGCATCGCCTCGAGCTCGGCGGGCAGCCCGTGGGTGTCCCAGCCGAAGCGCCGCTCGACCCGGCGTCCGCGCATCGTCTGGTAGCGCGGCACGACGTCCTTGACGTAGCCGGTCAGCAGGTGACCGTAGTGCGGCAGGCCGTTGGCGAAGGGTGGGCCGTCGTAGAAGACGAACTCGTTGGACCCGTCGGCGCCGCCGTCGCGCTGCTCGACGCTCGCCACGAAGGTGTCGTCGGCGGCCCAGTAGTCGAGCACGGCCTCCTCGATCGCGGGGAAGCGCGGGCTCGCCGGGACACCGGTGGCGTCGGCTGGCATTGGTGTGGGTCACCTTGGGATAGCTCATCGCGGCCTGCTCCTGCGTGCGTCGTGGTCACACGAGGACGACGTCTGCCGCGGTACCACCTCGCTTGCCCGCCCGTGCCGGCGCGGACCGCTCTCCTACGGCTGTGACGGGCCTACCCGTCCGGGTCTAGTGGACCCCTGGCGATGACGGTGGTGCTGTCAGCGGTGCCGGGGCCGTTCTTCCGGAGGCTCGCCGCTGATGACGGCTCGAACGCCTGTGCGACGAGGATACGGCCCGATGCGGTGACGGACCAATCAGGCGCGCGTCCGGACCCGGGACACGCAGCGACACCTCGCTAAGTCAGGAACGGCCGCGGGTCCCCTACAGGTGATCGTCGCCGCCAAGCGGACCTGCTCACCCGTCGTGTCGATGGCCACTGAATCGATCGTGGCGGCAGCACCTTCGAGGCCGACACCTCGAGCGTGCCCTCCTGCCCGACCGTCGAGAAGTTGCGCCGGTCGACAGTGACCACGGCGACATCAGGGTTGCCACCCGCCCCGCTGACAGCGTTGAGCGAACCCTCCTCCGCACTCGTGTCGTAGACGGCAGTGACGGCCGCACCCTGGCTGAGCGGACGGCGCACAGTCGCCTTGCCCTCCCAGCTCGCCTCGACCGCGCCCGTGACGCGGACCTCGGCGGTGCAGCCGCGCGAGCGGGTGTCGGCGGCGACGACGGGGCCGTCCGGTCTGCCGGAGTCGCTGGCCCGCCTACCCGCCGGGTCGCTCGAGGGCTCGGCGTCCTGAGCCGGGGCGTCGCCGCCTGCACTCCAGGCCGACACCGCCAGCACGGTGCACAACGCGAGGACCGGGAAGGAGCGAGTCGGCGCGCTTCTGCGCTCGGGCATGGCTTTCTCCTCGTCGAGGTCGTGTCCCGACGATCGGGGACGGACGGCCGCTCGACCATCGGCGGGCCGAGTTCGGGCGGCCGCTCACGCGTTGGCGAGGAACCGCACGTCGGGGTAGTCGGTCATGATAAAAAAGGGCGACCCGGTCCAATCCTCCAGCAGCGGCAGAGAGGGTTGGGCCGGGTCGCGTCCTTGTGGTTTCTCCGTTCCTCGACCTGCCTGGCGTTCACGAGCGGGTCGACGGAGGCGCAAGGCTGGGGTTCAGCCCCGCGCGGCGGGCCGCTCCGGGCCGGGCACATGGCCCGGCCCGGAGCAGCTCCGCCCTAGACCTTCGTTCAGCGCAGGCGCTTGAAGTTGGTCCGGTCACCCTTCGTGGTCTCGGTACGCCGCACGATGGCGATGTACTTGGAGACCTTGCGACGGTTCGGGTCCCTGACCAGCACGCCCGCGCGACCACGGTCGTTGATCGAGTCCGTCCCCACGAGGCGACGACGGTTGTTGCGACCGACCCGGAAGAAGTCGACGTTCGCGCCGACCTCGGCGTTCGGGCTGGTCGAGACCTTCAGCACGTCCCGAGCCGGACCACGGCCCTTGCCACCCAGGGTGGCAACGATCTCGTCAGGCCCACCAGTACCTCCGCCTCCGACGAACGTGACCTGGTCGGTCTCGGTCGTGGACTCGTTGCCGTTCGTCACCGTCGCGGTGATGTTGGCCGTGCCGGCGACGGTCCCGAAGAAGGTGTACGTCGCCTGCCCGTTGGAGTCGGTCACCGTGTTGAAGGTGTCCGACTGGCCGTCGGGGCCTTGACGCGTGACCCGCACCGCGAGGCCCGGCAGGTTGTTGCCCTCGTCGTCCTTCGCGGTGATGGTCTCGGTGACCGAGGATCCGGTCCGCACCTCGCCCTCAGGGCTGCTGGTGATGGTCACCACCGGCTTCTCGACAGCCTCCGCGGTGAAGGTCACCGAGTCCGAGACCGTCTTCGTGGAGGTGCCGTCGGTGACGGTCGCCACGATGTTTGCGGTGCCCGGAGCCGTGCCAACGAAGGTGTACGTCGCCTCCCCCGCGTTGTCGGTCTGGGTGACGAACGTGTCGTCCTGGCCGCTGGGACCCTGGCGGCGGAAGGTGACCTGGGCACCCTGGATCGGGTTGCCGGCCGAGTCCATCGCCGTGACCGTCTCGGTGACCGTCGTGCCGACCGGCTGGTCGCCGTCGGGCGACTGGTCGATCGTCACCGTGGAGTTGGCGATGCTGCCGTCAGTCCAGTTGATCGTGTACGAGTCCGACCGGCTCTGGGCACCGTAGTTCCACGTGCCCGTCAGCCTCTGCATGACCGGCGCCTGGGCGAAGGCGAAGAAGTCGCCGTCGGCCTCGAAGTCCGACTGGGTCTGGTTCTCATCCGGATCCGGGACCTCGCACTCCTGACCCTGGCTCTGCGGTCCATCCGCGCAAACCTGGAAACCGGCGTTGCCAGTGTTGTCGGTGACGGACACCGTCTCGTCGCCCACGCGGTTGCCGAACCCGTCCAGGGTGTAGACGTCGAAGTAGACGATGTCACCCACCTTGGCGTCGGGCAGGTCGGTCGAGGCCGAGCTGAGCGCCTCGTTCGGCACCACCTGAACGCTACCGGCGGTGACCGGGTCCGCCGTGTTGGTGCGGTACGGCGTCGTGTCGGTGTTGCCCGCCCGTGCGGTCACGGTGTCGATGGCCAGCCCGTCGTCGTTGAACTCCGGGCTGCTGCCGATGCTGATCGTGTAGTCCGCTCGACCGTTGACGTCGGTGAAGACCGTGATGGTCTGACCCCGGTCAGCGAGGCCACCGTTGGTGAAGTAAGCGGACCCGTCCACGGTCAGGGTGACCGGGACGCCACCCACCGGGTCGGGCGCCGTGCCGGCGTCGGGGCCGTCCGGCACGGTGACCGTCAGCCCGCCCGTGGTGTTCGTGCCGGGCTTGCCCTCGTCCAGGGGGTCGAGGTCCACCGTCGAGTTCGCCGGAGCCTCGTCGTAGCCGAAGTCGACCCGGGCCCGGGACGGACCGGCGTCCGGGTTGTCATCGTCGTCGGTGGCGGGGAGGGTGCTGGCGTCGAAGAAGCCACCGACTTCCGCAGGCTGGATGGTCTCGACCGGGTCCTTGACCCGGACGGTGAACTGCCCGTCACCGTTGGTGGCGTACTCGCGGCTCTCACCGAGGCTTCCGTCGGCCTGCACGATGTTGGCGTCGCCGTTCGCGTCCGCCCCCGGCCGGTCTCGTCACCTTCGTCGTAGGTCGCGTTGACCCGGCGACCGGGCAGCCCGCTGCCGTTGGGCAGGGCGAGCGTGCCGACAACCTCGGCCGTCGAGCCCGCCGTGGCCCGGGTCGGGTTGTCGGCGTAGCGGATCGCCGCTTCACCGGCCTCGACGGTGAGCACGTCGTCGGCCGCGACCGCGTTGTTGCCCTGGGCGTCGGAGGTCAGCGAGACGAACAGCGTGTAGGTGCCGTTGACGTCATCCTGGGTCGTCGGGAAGACGATGTCGTACTGACCCGTCGAGCCGTTCACGGTGGGGGTCGCGGTCCGCGTCGGGAACTGCTGCGTGGCGGGGCCCCCGTCGAACGGCGTCTCGACCCAGTAGTAGCGCACCCTCTGGTCGGCCCGCGGCGCGAACGGGTTCTCGTTCTGGTCGCGCAGGGTCACCTGCACGTCACCGACGACGTTCTCGTCGATGTCGAAGACGGGCCCGTCGTTGGAGGTCGCGGTGAAGGAGGTCGGAGCCGGGTTGAACTGGCCCACGGTGATGTCGGCAGTCCGCACATCGCCCAGGCCGGGGTTGTAGCCGGGCTGGCCGGTCGCGTCGGCGTAGTAGAACGTCGAGCTGTTCGCCTGCTGCGTGAAGCGCACCCGGCCGTTGGCATCGGTGAACTCCGTGCCGTTCGCGGTCGCGACGTCCGAGTCGTTCGGAGCCACGTGCGCGCCAGCTACCGGGTTGCCCCGCTGGTCGACGATGGTGACCGTGACGGTCGAGGAGTCCTGGCCGGGAGGGTTCGTGGTGCTCGCGGTCGCCGTCGCGGTGGTGATCACCTGCTTGTAGAGGGTGTAGGACTCGGCGTCGTCGGTCGTGGCGTTGGCGGCCTTGACCAGCACCTCGTCGGTGCCGTTGTTCGCGGCGAACTGGTAGCCGGTGATGTCCACCTGTCCGGTCCACGACGTGCCGGCGGTGGTCGTGCCAGAGCCCGACCAGTTGCCGTTGGCGTCGAGGTACGTGAGGTCGTTCGAGCCGCCGGCGGCGGAGGTGCCGCGGATCGCGGCGACATTGTCAGCACCGCTGCCGAAGTACTGCGCAGCGTTCGGGCCGCCGGGGACCTGGAAGACACCGAGGTCGGTACCCGGGGTGATGTTGACCGCGTTCGCGGTGTTGTCGATGACGTAGTTCGCGGCGCTGTTGGCTCCGGTGTCGGTCGTGGTGCCGCCGAGGACGGTGTCGTCACCGATGACCCGCAGGTCCACGGTGCGACCGCCGAGCGAAGTGACGTCCCACTCAGTGGCGAAGGCCCCGTCGTCGTTGCGGGTGACATTCGCCTCGATCGTCTGCCAGTTGGCGTCCCCTGCCTCGCGGTACTGGAACGTCAACGAGGTGAAGTTGTCGCCCGCGGCGGCGGTGAGCCGCTGCGTGGTGTTCTGTCCGTCGTTACGGCTGGACAGGCTGGTCGACGCCGGCTGGACGAGGGTGATAACGCTGTCGGCCTGGGTCTGGTTGACCGTGATCGCCGAAGCCGGCGTGGTCAGGAACGGGAGGCCCGTCACCGCGAGCGCGGCGACGGCCGTGGTGGCCAGTCCCCGCTTGATGCCGCTGCTGCTGTTCATAAAGGTCCCTTTCAAAGGATTCTGCCCAGCGGAACAAGGTCGCATCCGCCGTCGACACGGGAGCGTCGAGGAGACACTGGGGGAGCTGGAGATCGTCCAGTCCCTGCCAGGCAGAAGTGACCATAGAAAGCGCTGGGCCCTTCGCCTGCGTTGTTGTGGGACGGTCAATCCTGCGCAAAAACCGTAACTTCGCGTTCGTGTGCCCGTTGGATGGATGGTGCCATCGTCATGGGGAGCGCAGGCAGCGTGGAAGGCAGCGTCGTGAGCAGCATGGACAGCACCGGGGCAGACGTCGCGGGCCGGGCTCGTCGTCGTGGGCGCCCGCAGCGGCTGCCCATCGACCCCTCGCCCCTCGGCTCCACGACGGTCGACCCGCAGCTGCGCCTGGCGTGGTTGCTGGCCACGTCCCGGGTCATGAGCCCCGACCCGGACGTCGCGACCCGATCGCGGTTCATCGTCACCTTGCGTGAGGGGGGCTTGCCTGCCGACGCCAGCCGCGTGAGCCGGTGGGAGTCCGGGCAGCTGGCCTTGCCGGTGCCGGCGATCCTCGCCTACGCCCGGACCGTCGGTCTCGCTGCGGGGCCTGCTCTGTCGCTGACACGGATGCTGACCCGTCACGCGACGACGCAGCGTCGAGACCCCGACCCTAGTGCCTACGACGCTGTCTCCCTGTCGACTCACGAGCTCGAGGACCTCCTGCATCGCGCGGTCGAGGAAACCCAGAATCCCCTGCGCGGCGGGGACTGGCTGCAGCTGGCGATCTGTCTGACCCGCTTCGAGCTCGTCTTCCTGGGTTCGCCCGCGTGGAGCGCAATGTGCGCGCGACTGGTCAGCGAGCTCGCCCGGTCGACCGGCACGGCCCAGCTTCAACGCTACGAAGCCGCCTCCACCTTGTTGACCAGCCCGTTGGCCAAGTCCGCGATGCTGAGAGCGATCGGCAGCTGGCTCGTCGCGCCCGCGGTCCAGGTCCCGGCGCCGGTGCTGATGCTGCTGCGCGAGATCGACGACCGGGCCGCCGGCGCGCTGGCGCTGCGCTTCCTCGGCGACGAGAACCGGCTGCTCCGCGAGGCCGCCGTCCCGGTCGTCGCGGTCAAGGTCTCGCGCGACAACCTGGGCGCCAAGGTGTTCGAGCGACTGGAGTCGCTTTGCCTGCACCGGCTCCAGGCCTCGCATCAGCATCGCGCGCACCGTCAGGCTTTCGACCTGGCCACCCGACTGCCCGAGGACTCCATCGTCCGGATCGCGTCCGCGATGCGGGACCGCGCGCTGATGGTCCGACTGCTCGCCGCACACTCGAGCGGCACGGCCGTGACCCCGGACCAGGTCTTGCGCGTGAGCCGACTCGTGGCAAACGACGTGCGTGCGAACGCCGGGGCGCATCGCTACGAGACCGACGGGATGCTGGAGCGCCTCATCCAGGAATCGCTGTTCCACGTCCACGCCTCCCGTCGCGAGCTCGCCTCCCACCTGCTCGCAGCCAGTCCGTACGCTCCCCAGCTGCGCCTGCGCCTGGTGGGCCTCGTCCGCGGCAACGACGAGCCGCTCGCCCTCAGCGCAGCGGAGATGATCGCCGCCTTCGGCACCGACCCCTCGGCGGAGCCGTTGCTGGACCGGGGCGTGGGCGACAGTCGGCCGGCTGTCCAGGCAGAGGCCATCCGGACCGCCGCCACGGTCGACGAGAGCTGGTGCTCGGACCACGTCGACGATCTGGTCGGGCTCGCGGTCTCGCATCCGCACAAGCTCGTTCGTTCGGCGGCGATCTTCGGCCTGGGCATGGCCGGTAGCGCGTCGGTCGACCTCGAGGAGCGACTCGCGCCGACCGACCGGCCCGCACTGGCCTGGTGGCGCGACCACGGCGCGCTGGTCTCGGACCGGGACGGCACGGCGCGCTCCCCCATCGCCGAGCCGCCTGACGATGATCCCGGCTGGCCCGGGCTGCACAGCGTCGACTGACGGTTATGCCCGACCGCGCCCTCGAGCAGCGGCTCGATCGTGTCGTGCGCGTTGACGAACCTGTAGCCGCGCGAGTGGTCTGGGGGCGCGAGACGTCTTCGCGGCTGGTTCTCCACCCGGTGGCACAGCAGGTCGGTGCCACCGGGCGCGCTCGTGTGGGTCAGGGCGTGGCGGACGGTGCCCTCAGGGCCGTGCAGGTCGAGGAACAGACGTCGCTCGGTGCGGTCGACCTCCTCCCACGAGCGGTTGGTCCGCGCCGGACTCGTGGTCGTCGACGTAGGCCGCGTCATCGACCTCCTGGTCGGCCACCGCGACCGCGAGCCAGCCGCGCCGGGGCGGTCGGCAGTCTCTCGGGCAGTGCCCGGACCGCGACCTCCGCCCTCCTTGAGCCGTAGGTCGTGTGCAGCCGCGGCTCACGTGACGATCGAGCATCCCGATGGTGCGGCTGCGAGGTCGTCGCGCTCGTTCACGACGCCGGACTGACCGAAGAAGGTGGAGTGCGTGATGCAACCCGGCTGGCCATCGACGTCGTCGCAGTTCAGTGCAGGTCAGCGCATTACAGCCTCGTTGCAGCAGCCGCGGTGGTCGGCCACGAGATGCCACCGGTCACTGTCCTCGACCAGGCCGAGGGGGTCGAGGGTCCGCGTGTGCGCCCGGTCCTCGCGCAGCGAGTGGTAGACGACCCGCACGCCGGCGGCCGTCGACGGCGGCCAGGCGCAAAACCGGCAGGTGCTTGACGTCCTCGGACGCTGCGAACCACCGAGGTAGGCGAACAGCACCTGAGCCTCCACGTCGCCGAGCCCGGCCGCATCGGTGCGGAAGCCCTCCAGCAGCGAGAAGCCTCCGTGCCGCCCACGTCGGCGTAGACCGGGTTGCCCGCCGTCGAGAGCGCTCCACGTCGCGCAGCACGGTCCGCTCGCTCACCTCGAGCCGTACGGCGAGCGCGCTCGCGGTGAGCCGGTTGCGCCCGCAGCAGCAACATCATCGGGAGCAGCCGGTCCGAGCGCAGGACCGCCATCCTGCCGCAGATACCTGACACCAGATGTCAGGTATCTGCAGGATCATCGTGCTCGGCGGCGAGCGGTGCCCGGGAGGAGACCCCGATGATGGCGACCTGAGCGCCGAAGCAGCAGGACTCGCCGGACCTCGGCGCGATGCTCCTGGACGCTTTCGACCCAGCCGACGCGCTCGCCTCGACCGCGACCGAGCAGGACCTGGCCCGCCCCACCCCGTGCTCGGCGTTCGGCGTCAGAGCGCTCCTCGACCACCTCGTGATGGAGTCCGGGCGGATCCGGATCGTGCTCGCGGGCGGACACTCCGGCGACCCCGAGCCCTCGGCTGCGACGAACCTGACCCAGCTCCACGCTGCGTAGACCGACGCGCTGACCGAGCTGCGCGCCGCGGTCCCGGGCTTCGACCTCGAGGCCCTCGTCATCACGCCGTTCCACGATGCCGGGCGGCGCCGCTCTCGGCAACTACGTGGCGGAGGTGGCCATGCACGCGTGGGACCTGGCCGCCGCGCTCGGTCGTCCCGACCTGCTCGACAAGCAGCTCGCCGTCCAGCTCCTCGGGCCGGTACGCGCGCAGATCCCGCGCGAGGGTCGGGAGCCGATGCCCTTCGGGCCCGTCGTGGAGACCGCCGACAACGACCCGGCGTACGACCAGCTCGTGGCCGGCATTGGGGCGTGATCCGCGGTGGGCGTCTACGTGCTGAGCCAGGCTAGGATGTGCTCGGCCGCCTCGTCCGCGCTCAGGTCCGTGGTGTCGAGGCGCAGGTGTCCGCCGGGCAGGTCGGCGATCACGGCGTCGGCGACGCTCGGCTGGTGCGGGTCGGTGTTCATCCGGTGCTCGGCGTCCATCGTCCGCACGTTGGCATCCGACCAGGCGAGGTCGCGCTTCGACGGCTTGTGGGCCAGCCGCTCGGGGGTCGCGTTGCGCACCAGACGGGTCGGCAGGTCGGCGGCGAGCTCGGCGACGCTGACTCGGAGTCCGCGCTCGACGTAGGGCGCGCAGAGCCGGCGCACGTACGTCGCGTCGTCGGCGAGGTCGACGCCCCAGACGAAGCTGAACACCAGCCGGGTGGCGTGCCGCGCGGCCTCCTCGACGACGCGGTAGCGGAACTCGGCGTTGAGCACGTCGAAGGCCGGCGTGCCGTAGCCGAACACCTCGAGCAGCGGCTCGATCGTGTGGTGGTTGTGGAAGAGCCGGAACTCGCTGCGCGCGCACACGGCCCGACCCACCGTCATCTTGCCGACCGCCGACGGTCCGATGACCAGCAGCAGCTCGCCCCCGTCCTCGCCCTCGCCCGCGCTCATGGCGGGGACGGTAGCCGGGACCCGACGCCGGGGACACTCGTTATCGCGGCTGGTCCTTGACACGGTGGCACAACCAGTCGGTGCCGTCGGGCGCGCTGGTGTGGATCAGCGCGTAGCGCACCGTGCCACCGGTGCCGTGCAGGTCCAGCAGCAGCCGCCGTCCGGTGCGGTCGACCTCCTCCCACCAGCCATGGTCCGCGATGGTCTTGTGCTCGTCGGTGTACGTCGCGTGGTCGAGGTCGTGGTCGGCGACCGCCACCGCGAGCCGGTCGTGGCGTGGGTCCGTCGGCAGACCCCTTCGGCAGCGCCCAGGAGCGGAGCACCCCACCCTCCTCGAGCCGCAGGTCGTGGTGGAGCCGCGGCTTCTCGTGGCGGTGGAGCACCCAGACGGGCCGGCTGCCGGGGTCGTCCTGCTCGGTCACGACCCCAGTCTGACCGGACGGACGTACAGTGCGTGGTTCGAGCCCGCCCCCGATCTACGTCGTCGCAGGTCAGCGCGCTGCCGCCGCCGAGCAACGGCCCCGATCTGCGGGCACTGTACGTTCTTCCGGTCGCCGGGCGCGATAGTGCCTCCATGAGCGATGCCTGGCAGAGCGACGGACCCGACCCGCGTGAGGCGACCGGGACGACCCGGGGCGAGAAGCAGTGCGTGCTGGACTACCTGCGCGCCTACCGGCTGACCCTGCCGATGAAGTGCGAGGGCCTCGACGCCGCCCAGCTGGCGACGCGCTCGGTGCCGCCCTCGACGCTCTCCCTGCTCGGGCTGGTCCGCCACCTGGCCAAGGTCGAGCACCTGTGGGCCCGTCGCTGCCTCGAGGGCCAGGACCTCGAGCGGCTCTACAGCACCCCCGCCCAGCCCGACCTCGACTTCGACGGAGCGGTCGCCGACGACGCCGTGGTCGCCGAGGCGTGGGAGAGCTGGCACCGCGAGGTCGCGCACGCCGAGCAGGTCCACGCGGGCCTCGACGACCTCGCCGAGCTGGTCGACTGGAACGGCGAGCAGCTCGAGGTGCGCGACGTGCTGGTCCACCTGGTCGAGGAGTACGCCCGCCACATGGGCCACGCCGACCTGCTGCGCGAGTGCCTCGACGGCCGCACCGGCCAGTGACGGGCCGACCCGTCTAGGCTGACGCCCCGTGACGACCTCCGCCTGGGGCTACGGCCTGACCACCCTGACCGACGACGACACCGTGCTCGACTGCTGGTTCCCGTCCCCCGCGCTCGGCGAGCACGACGGCTCCGAGCCGGCGGAGGCGCTGGCCGAGCTCGAGGACTCCGACGAGTCGCGCGGCGTACGCCGGGAGCTGCGTCTCGTCGAGATCGCCGACCTCGCCGCCGCGCCGACGTCGACCGAGGAGGTCTGGCTGCGCCTGCACCTGCTCTCGCACCGGCTCGTGCGCCCGCACGGCCTGTCGATGGACGGGGTGTTCGGCCTGCTGACCAACGTCGTGTGGACCTCGGTGGGCCCGTGCCCGGTGGAGGGCTTCGAGCTGTCCCGCGCCCGCCTCCAGGACGTGCACGGCCACGTCACGGTCCTCGGGATCGACAAGTTCCCCCGGATGGTCGACTACGTCGTCCCCACCGGGGTCCGCATCGGCGACGCCGACCGGGTGCGGCTCGGGGCACACCTCGCCGAGGGCACCACGGTCATGCACGAGGGGTTCGTCAACTTCAACGCCGGCACCCTGGGCGCCTCCATGGTCGAGGGTCGGATCTCGGCCGGGGTCGTGGTCGGCGACGGCTCCGACGTCGGTGGCGGTGCCTCGATCATGGGCACGCTCTCCGGCGGGGGCACCGAGGTCGTCTCCGTCGGTGAGCGCTGCCTGCTCGGCGCCAACGCCGGCATCGGTATCTCCCTCGGCGACGACTGCGTCGTCGAGGCCGGCTGCTACGTCACCGCCGGCACCAAGGTCCGGGTGGTCGGGACCGACGGCGAGGAGCCGACCGTGGTCAAGGCCTCGGCCCTGTCGGGCGCCGACAACGTGCTGTTCCGGCGCAACTCGCTGTCCGGAGCGGTCGAGGCCGTGGCGTGGAGGAGCGGTTCCGTGGCCCTCAACGACGCGCTCCACCACAACTGATCGGCCCTCGCCCGAGCGCGGCCCCTTGGTCGGGTCCGGAGACTGGAGCCATGAGGAGGCAACGATGAGGCGCGGTGCCCTGACGGCGCTCGTCGCCGTCGCGGCCCTCGTGGTCGTCGCCGTCGTCGGCTGGGGCGTCCTGCGTGACACCACGCTGCTGCCCGGCTCGGACCGGTGCACCGCCACCGTCGAGGGCAGCACCACCACGCTCGACCTCGAGCAGGCCGAGAACGCCTCCCTGATCACCGCGATCTCCGTGCGTCGCGGCCTGCCGGCCCGGGCGGCCTCGATCGCGCTGGCCACGGCCTACCAGGAGTCGGACCTGCGCAACGTCGACTTCGGCGACCGCGACAGCCTCGGGCTCTTCCAGCAGCGACCCTCCCAGGGCTGGGGCACCCAGGAGCAGGTGCAGGACCCGGTCTACGCGACCAACGCCTTCTACGACGCCCTGGCCCAGGTCGAGGGCTACGACTCGATGCAGATCACCAAGGCGGCCCAGGCGGTGCAGCGCTCGGCCTACCCCGACGCCTACGCCGACCACGAGGCCGACGCCCGCACGCTCGCCTCCGCGCTGACGGGCAACTCGGCCGCCGCCTTCGCCTGCGACATCGGCGGTCAGGTCGACACGACCGGCACTGCAGCTGGTCGGCCCCGGCCTGACCCGCCGGGCGGACGACGTACGGCGTGAGGCGCTGGGGGTCTTCGGCGACGACCTCGCCCTCGGTGGGTTCGCCCCGGACGGGGTGTCGTCGGGCCACATGTCGGGCTCCACGCACTACTCCGGCCGCGCGGTCGACATCTTCCTGCGCCCCGTCACCGCGGCGAACACGACCAGGGGTTGGGCGATCGCCTCCTACCTCGTGGCGCAGTCCGACCGGCTCGACATCCAGACCGTCATCTTCGACGACCGGATCTGGCGGCGCGGGCGCGACGGGTGGCGCGACTACGACGTACCGGCCTCGTCGACCGGCGACATGGCGATCCTCGAGCACCGCGACCACGTGCACGTCGACGTCTTCGCCTAGCGACGGGTCGGGTCGGGCTAGGACCGGGCTAGGACCCCGCGTCCTGCCTCAGACGGCGGGCCGCCGCGAGGACGTCGTCGTCGGTCGCGGTGAGCGCGACGCGGACGTGCCGGGCGCCGGCGACACCGTAGAACGACCCGGGACCCACGAGGATGCCCAGGTCGGCGAGCGCGGCGACGGTGGTCCAGCAGTCCTCGCCGCGGGTGGCCCACAGGTAGAGCGAGGCCTCGGAGTGGTCGATGCGGAACCCGGCGGCGAGCAGCGCGTCGCGCAGGACCACGCGCCGGGCGGCGTAGCGGGCGTGCTGCTCGCGGGCGTGGTCGGTGTCGTCGAGCGCGGCGATCATCGCGCGCTGCTGGGGCCCCGGCATCTGCAGACCGAGGTTCTTGCGCACGGCCAGCAGCTCCCCGACCAGGCCGGCGTCACCGACCACGAACGCGCAGCGGTAGCCCGCGAGGTTCGAGCGCTTGGACAGCGAGTGCACCGCGAGGATGCCCTCGGTCGAGCCGCCGCAGACGTCCGGGTGCAGCACGGAGACCGGCTCGGCGTCCCAGGCGCACTCCAGGTAGCACTCGTCGGAGACGAGGATGGTGCCGCGCTCGCGGCACCAGTCGACGACCTTGCGCAGGTGCTCGACCGGCAGCACCCGCCCCGTCGGGTTCGACGGCGAGTTCAGCCAGAGCAGCGCCGGGGTGCGGGGCCCGAAGGCGGTGAGCGAGTCGGTCGCCAGCACCTCCGCGCCGGCGAGCACCGCGCCGACCTCGTAGGTCGGGTAGGCCAGCGCCGGGAAGCCGACCAGGTCGCCGGGACCGATGCCGAGCTGTCCGGGCAGGTGCGCGATCAGCTCCTTGGAGCCGGTGACCGGCAGCACCTGGTCGAGACCGAGCCCCGTCACACCGTGGTCGCGGGCGAGCCAGTCGATCACGGCCTGGCGGGTCTCGGGCAGCCCGATCGTCGTCGGGTAGCCCGGGGAGTCAGCAGCCTGCGCGAGGGCGTCCTGGACGACCTGCGGGGTCGGGTCGACCGGGGTGCCGACGGAGAGGTCGACGATCCCGTCGCGGTGGGCGCGGGCCGTCGCGGCGTACGCCGTGAGCTGGTCCCAGGGGAAGTCAGGCAGGCGACGAGAGACGCTCCGGTCCGCCGGGACGGCGCCCAGGTCGCTCAGTCTTCCTGGTTCTGCGGCTCGAGGGCGGCGATCATCGGGTGGTCCTTGTCGATCTCCCCCATCTTGGCCGCACCCCCCGGCGAGCCCAGGTCGTCGAAGAAGTCGACGTTGGCGGCGTAGTAGTCCTTCCACTTCTCAGGCGTGTCGTCCTCGTAGAAGATCGCCTCCACCGGGCACACCGGCTCGCACGCTCCACAGTCGACGCACTCGTCAGGGTGGATGTAGAGCATCCGCTTGCCCTCGTAGATGCAGTCGACCGGGCACTCGTCGACACAAGCACGGTCCTTGAGGTCGACGCACGGCTGGGCGATGACGTAGGTCATCAGGATCCTCCATCAACGGCGGGGTCGGGACTGCGCACCTCGTCGGCACGCGGCAGCAGCCTAGTATCCCCGGGTGCCACCCTCTCCGGTAGCCCGCGGACTGGGCCCCCACGTCGTCGGACAGCGCGTCGTCGTACGCCGGGTCCTGCCCGGTCGGCGGGGCCCGAGCGGGGGCCCGGCGATGACCGACGTGCTGGGGATCTGCACCGCCTGGGAGCCCGAGCACTGCGTCGTGCAGCCGGTGTCGGGCGAGGCCGTCCGCATCGCCCTGGCCGACGTCGTGTCGGGCAAGCCCGTCCCGCCGCGACCCTCGGTGCGCCACCGGGTCTCCCCGCGCGAGGCCGAGGGCCACGCGCTGGTGCTGTGGCCGACGGTGGAGACGGAGGCGCTCGGCGACTGGGTGCTGCGCACCGACCCGCAGCCGATCGGACGACTGCTCAAGCGGGCCAACTCCGCCCTCGCCCTCGGTGACCCCGGCTGCGGGCTTGCGGCGGCAGCGGCACGGGTCAGCACCTTCTACACCGAGCGCGGGCGCGACGCGATGGTGCAGGTCGAGGCGGGCGACGCGGCCGACGAGTGGTTCGCCGAGGCCGGCTGGGTCGAGGTCGAGGGCGGCGCGGCCTCGTTCCGGATCGCCTCGCTGGCACACGCACTGCGGGCGTGCGGTCGCCCGGACCCAGCGGCCGGCGGGGCCTGGGAGCTGCGTGTCGAGGACGACGCGCCCCGGGTGCTCGTGGAGCTCACGATCGACGGCGAGCACGTGGCAGCGGGCCAGGCCGGCCGCGACGGCGACTGGCTCGGCCTGCACTCGGTCCACGTCGCCGCCGCGCACCGGCGGCGCGGACTGGCCACCGCCGTGATGGCCGAGCTGCTCGACTGGGGCGGCGCGCACGGAGCCACGACGGCCTGGCTGCACGTCGAGGTCGCCAACGAGCGCGCCCTGGCGCTCTACGACCGGCTCGGGTTCCGTGCTCACCACGCGCTGCGCTACCGGCGCGCGCCCTAGCTCGACGCGACCCGACGTGCTCACCGGTGGGCGCACGTGTGTGATCGTCCGGCCCACCGATGACGACTCCCGCTACGCGATCGCATTCTCAAGTCGCGCACTGCGAGACCGCCGAAGCGGCGATCGCCGTGCTCGACGAGGCCGTGGCCTTCGACGACAGTCGGCCCCGCGGCCGCCGCCGCGAGACCTCGGAACCGTCACAAGTCTCGGGACACTAGAAAGACAGGTCTTGTGTAAACTGATTGTAATCGAGTACATTTTCTAGTACGATAACGTCATGTCCGCTGCCGCACCACCGACGAGACCCGTCAGGGTCTCCTCGACGCGTTGCGCTCCGACGAGGCGGGTGTCCGGGCGGCGGAGATCGCAAGATCCAGCTCGCGCTGGAGTGGGCGGTCGCTCACGAGGTCATGAGCCTGGATGAGGCGTCGTTCCATGCCGGGTTCGGTGAGCACGGCCTGACGTTGGCGGGTCCGGGGGCGCCGTTGGTCGGGGAGGCCGCGGTCACCGAGCTCGCGGTCGCCCTGGGGTTGTCGACCGACGGCGGCAGGCGGTTCCTCGGGGTGATCCTGGAGATCCGCTACCGCCTCCCGAGGTTGTGGGAGGCCGTCCTGTCGGGGCGGTGTGCGTGGTGGCGGGCGAAGATCGTCGCCGAGGCCACCATGATCCTGTGTGAGGAGGGTGCCGAGCACGTCGACCGTCACGTCAACGGGTTCACCCACTCCGTGTCCAACGCCCAGCTCGACCGGGTCGTGCAGGCTGCCCTGGCGCGGTGGGAGCCGGAGAAGGCCGAGGCGCACCGCAAGGCCACCGCCGAGAAACGCGGTGTGACCATCCACCTGCGTGAGCAGGGCGGCGACCTGTCCGGGACCGTCGACATCAACGGGTGCCTCGACGCCGCGGACGCGTTGGACCTCGAGACCGCGTTGGCTGACCGGGCCCACGAGCTGAAGCTCCTCGGGTCGACCGACACCATGACCGTGCGCCGCGCCGCCGCCCTCGGTGACCTCGCACGGCTGCAGTCCACGTTGACGCTGAGTGCCGGATGAGTGTGTCGACGCCGACGGCAAGCACGTCCACCTCCCCGCCCGGCGGGCGGTGGTCGTGCACGCCCACGTCGCTGCAGCGGCGATCACCGGGTACGGCTACGACCCGGCCCAGCACGGGGTCGCCACCCTGACCAACACCCACCGGCCGGTGCTGGCCGAGCAGGTCCGGGCGTGGTGCCGACACGGCCGGGAACGTCACCGTCCGGCCGGTGATCGACCTCGCCGACCACCTCCACGTCGGCTCGTACGAGTCCACCGGTGACCTGCGGGAGCAGACGATCCTGCGTGACCAGACCTGTGTCTTCCCCCGCTGCACCCGCCCCGCCAGGGCCTGCGACCACGAGCACTGCGTGCCCTGGCCCCAAGGCCTGACCTGCTCAGCGAACCAGGCCCCGATGTGTCGACGTCACCACCGGCACAAGACGCACCTCGGCTGGTCCTACGAGACGCTCACGCCGGGGGTGTACCTGTGGACCAGCCCCCACGGACTCAAGACGCTGCGGATGCCGGAGGGGACCTTCGACGTGTCCGAGGCGCCGCCCGTGGCACCGGAGCCGCCGCCGTTGGAGTACTCCATCGCACCCCCACCCAAGCCCCCACCCAGACGCAGATCGAAGTCGACGAAGGTCGGCACGCCACCCGACCCCGACGAGCCACCACCCCCGCACCGAAGGTCGAAGAAGAACCACCCTTCTGACCCTCGACCGACTGCACCGACCACAGCAGCCGCAGCCCCGCCACAGCCCCACCGTGACGGGGCCACCGGCACGCCCAGACCAGGCCCTTGCCTCGAGCGGCGCCTCCCCTGGCCTCCGCGATCGGCACCAGGACCCGCAGGCTCCTCTGTCGACGACCCTGACCAGGCGACCAGGGGCCAAGGCCACGCGACGTACGCGCAGCGTCCGCTCGCGAGGGCGCCGAGGGGTTTCGTGCAACGACAGAATTTCCGGCGCGCGGCGGGCCCGGCCAGCCACCACATGCAGCAGGCCGGATTGGGCGGGACGAAACAAGCGAATTCCTCAGCCGGGGCGCGACCGCGGCGGCGCGACCAGCACGACACGGTGGATCAGCGTCACAGCCTCCGGGCAGCCGTGCGGGTCGCGATGCCGTCAGCGCAGTGCGCCGAAGAGGCGCTCGGTTCCTGCGGAGAGCCGCTCCCAGAACAGCCGCTGGAAGGTGAGGAAGGCGGTCGCCGCGATGTACATGCCCGCCAGGTTCAGCCCGAGCTGCGCGAGCGAGCCGGTGATCTCCGCGGGCACCCACAGGGCCAGTCCGAGGGCGAGGTTCCCTGCGGCGGGCACGGTCGTGACCGAGATGAACACGCCGACCATCGCCGAGGTCTTGCCGAGCGAGAGCGCGAGGGCGCCCACGGTGCCGGCGACCAGGGCGACCACGAACGACCAGATGTCGGGCCGGAAGATGAACTCGGTCTGCGGGCGGGCCGCGGTGATGTCGGAGACCTCGAGCAGGCCGATCGCGCGGGCGGCGAGCGCGAGCAGGGTGACGACGAGGACCGCCCCGGCGAACGAGACGATCAGCAGCCCGCTCGCCTTGCCGACCAGACGCCAGCGCCCGAAGACGATCCCGACGCAGGCCGCCGCGACGGCGCCGAACTCCGGACCGACGACCATCGCGCCGATGACGAGCACCGCCGAGTCCGTGATCACCGCGATGGCGGCCAGGATCACCGCGCACGCCAGGAAGAGCTGGAAGGAGAGCGTCGGCACGCTGCCGTCCTCGGCCTCCTCCAGCACCGACTCCCAGATCACGGCGTCCTCGGGGTCACCGGGCGCGGCCTCCTCGAGCCGGGCGGCGGCCGCGAACGGCGTGCTCTCCGGCGCCGTCACCACGATCCCGCCGCGCTCACCGACGCCGGCGTCGGCCAGGTCGCGCAGCAGGTCGTTGACCGACTCACGGGCCACGTCGGCCTCCCAGAGGTCACCCTCGGGGTCGACCGAGACACCCTCGTGGACGACGACGTTCGTCGCGCAGTCCGTCTCGAGCAGCAGCCGACGTACGCCGGAGCTGAGGTCGGACGGGACGTTGAGACGCAGATGGACCAGCACCCGCCCGAGACTAGGTCCTCCGACGACCCTGACGACCCCGACGACCCCGGCGAGCACGCGCAGGGCACCCGGACCGCGTGCCGGTACGGCGACGCCGCGGTGTCAGCCGCCGCCCCCCGGCCCCGCGGGCGGCGCACACTCGACACCGTCGGAGGGGGTGTAGACGGTGTTGAACCTCTGCGTGCGCACCACGCTGCTCTGCCCGGGGCGCCGGAAGTCACGGAAGACGTCGACGGTGAAGCCCGACGAGCCGGTGTAGGCGTAGCAGTCCGGCGTGCTCAGGGTGCGGGTCTCGGGCTGGGTGTAGTCGTAGCGCTCCGAGGTCCGGCTCTCGACGTCCCAGACCTTGGTGGAGTAGAGCCGCACGGTGACCACGCCCTCGCTCGAGGGGGTGCTCGGCGTCACCTTCGCATCGACCAGCACGCCGTAGTCGGTGTCGTTGCGGAAGCGCAGGTCGATGGCGCCGAAGGCGACGGTGGCCTCACGCCCGACCGGGTAGCGGTCGATGTAGAAGGAGTGCGGCTTGTGCTCGACGTCCTCGAGGCCGGCGAAGAAGGCGGCGTTGAACAGGGTCGTGGCGAGCTGGGAGACACCGCCACCGAGGTCCTCGCGCAGGATGCCGTCGGAGATGACGAAGCCCTCGGTGAAGCCGTTGGCCCGGGTGCGCTCGCCGACGATGTCGTTCATCGAGAAGGTCTCGCCGGGCTCCAGCAGCGTCCCGTCGACGAGCTCGGCGGCCCGGCCGATGTTGATGTTGCGGTAGTCGGCGTCGGGGTAGAACGTCGTGAACTCGGAGACCTCCTCGCGCACGCCCAGCGCCCGCACCTCCTGCGTGGTCAGCTCGGCCGGGCGTACGACGGCCTCGACGGGCACGCTGCGGCGGCCCTCGGGACGGGTGATCGCGCTCAGGAGGGCCTGCGCCAGGTCAGCGGGCTCGTAGTCGACACCGGGCCGAGCCGGCACGATCTGCGGCTCGCCGTCGACGATGCGTACCGAGGCGTCCACCGGCTCCCCGCCCTCGCCGCTCGCGCGGCTGTCCACGATGCGCTCCAGACGGCGCTCGTCGACGACCGGCGCGAGCGCACCGTCTTGCGCCTCGAGGGCGAGGACCCGCGCCACGCGCGCGGGCGGGAGCGACACCTCGGCCTCCCCGAGGCGCAGCGTCACCGGGGCGGACAGCGCGGGGTCGGCGACCTCCTCGACGGCGGTCCGCACGTCGGTGTCGTCGACGTCGGGCACGACCGGCACGATCCCGAGCTCGGCCGTCGGATCCTCGTCGAGGTACGTCGCCACCAGGACGTCGCGGGCCTGGGCCGCGTCGATGGTGATGCCGTTGGCCGCCGCCTTCTCGACCGGACCGTCACGGGTCAGGCGCACGGCGCCGTCCCGCGCGGGGCGGTCCGTCTCCTCGGCGACCCGGGCGACCGCCCGCCCGATCGCGGCCTCGTCGACCTCGACGACCGGGTCTCGCTCGTCGCCGCCGGTGTAGTAGTCCCAGAGCCGGCGCGGGTCCCAGCTGCGCGACCCGCCCGCCGCCGCGACGGAGGCGGCGTAGTCGACCGACAGCCCGGCCTCCTGCGGGGTCACCTCGACCTCCTCGTCGCCGACGACCAGCCGGGTCGACTGCTCGGCGCGTTCGCGCAGACCGTCCTCGAGCCGCACCCGCGCCGCCTCGGGCGTCAGGCCACCGACGGCCACCCCGGCGACGAGGGTGCCTCGCGGGACCCGGTCCTCGGCCCCGTAGAAGGCGGCCGCCCACCCGGCCCCACCCAGCAGGACCAGACCACCGAGCAGCGCGACGACGAGCAGGCCACCGGGCCGCTCGCGTCGCGGCTTGGCCGGGAGCCCACCGCCTGCGCTCGTCGCGTCCCGCCCGCGGTCGTCCTCGCCGTCCCAGAAGCTCATCGCGACCATCCTAGGTGGGCCCCGTCGACGCGGGCTCCGCCGGCTCGGGGTCCGCGACGTCACGGCGTACCGGCAGCGTCACGATGGCGGCCAGCACGAGGACCAGGCTGGTGGCGAGCAGCACGTAGCCGCCGACGTCGGCGGGCACGACGTAGTCGCCCTCGGGGCGCCGCAGGGCCAGGCGCAGCACGGCGACCGCCCAGCCGGTGGCCAGGGCGAGCCGGGTGGCGACGCCGCGCGGCAGGGCCCAGAGCGCCGCCGCACCGGCGGCGACGCCGAGCACCAGGCCCAGGGGCCAGGAGGTGAGCACCGCGGCGCAGGTGCCGAGGAGCGCACCGCCCACGAGCATCACGGCGGCCAGGAGCAGTCGGGCCAGCCCCCGCGCGAGGTGCCGCGGCGCTCGCCGACGCGGGGTCACCTCAGGCCGGCAGCCCGGCGAACAGGTCGCTCTCGAGCCCGTCCTCGCCGGTCTCACCCTGCTCGCCCTTGGCGAGCCGGTAGAACTCCACACCCCAGGCCGTGTCGCCCTGGTTGTTCGACAGCGCGAAGAACGGCCCGTCGAGGGTGATCTGGGTGGCGTGCGCGCGCATCGCATCCATCTTGCGCCCGACGTAGGCCGTGGCATCGATGCCGGCGGCGAGGTTCTCGTCGGCGGTCACGAACGGCGGGAGCGGACCATCGGGGTCCATGCCCTCGAAGCTGGTCGTGTCGCCGGAGTCACGCAGCGCACGCAGGCCCGCCCGCATCCGGGTCTCCGACATCGCTCCCCAGTAGACCTTCGCGACGTCCCAGGCCTCGCCCAGGTCGGGACGGTAGGTCGCGACCCCGGCGAGCGACGCGGCGTACGTCGCGACGCGGTGGGCCTGGATGTGGTCAGGGTGACCGTAGCCGCCGAAGGGGTCGTAGGTGACCAGCACCTGCGGCCGGACCTCGCGCAGGACGCTGACGAGGTGGTCGGCGGCCTCGGTGAGGTCGGCGTTCCAGAAGGCCTTCGGGTCGGTCTCGTCGGCCGGGACGGCGTGGCCGTCGGGGTGCCACTGCATGCCCGAGTCGCGATAGGTGCCGAACCCTCCGAGGTAGCGGTGGTCCGCGACGCCGAGCGCCGCCATGGCCGCGTCGAGCTCGCCGCGGCGGTGCTCGGCCAGTCCCCCGTCGCGGGCGTCCGCGAGGTGCTCGAGCTCGGGCACGAGGATCTCGCCCATCTCACCCCCGGTGCAGGTGACGAGCGTGACGCCGCGGCCCTCGGCGGCGTAGCGGGCCATGGTCGCGCCCTGACCGATGGTCTCGTCGTCGGGGTGGGCGTGCACCAGCAGCAGCCGCTGGGCGGGGAGGTCACTCATGGGACCAGCCTAGTGAGGCGGTCCCGGCCCCCGGTGGCGGCGTCGCGGTGCCCGCGGCAGGTCCAGGGGCGCGGCCGACGGCGCGGCCGGCGGCGAGAGGCTCAGGGGGCCGGGGTCGACCCAGCCCTCGCGGGCGCCGATCAGGGTGTCGAGCAGTGCCCCCGGCGCGTCGGTGCGCACCGCCCACGGCTGGTCCTCGTCGTCGTCCTCGCCGGCGAGGGGCGACCGCTCGAGGTCGGCCGTGAACCCCGCCGCGACGAGGTCCTCGACCATCGAGCGCGCGTCGTCCCGGTCGTCGAGGACCGCCCGGGCGCCCCCTCCGTGCGGACCGGCGACCAGGAACCGGGCGATGCTCGGCAGGAACGGCCGGTCCGGGTCGAGCCAGTCCACCGCGTCCAGCTCGTCCGGCCCGAGCCAGCGCAGCGCGTCGTGCTCGGCGGCCCGTGGGCTCCCCCTGCGCCAGCGCCACCACGGCCACGACCAGGGCCAGGTCCGCGCGCACCGCGACACGCTCGGGCAGCCACCCGGTCACCACGACCGTGCAGCCGAGCTCCTCGGAGACCTCACGACGTACGGCGTCGTCCGGCGCCTCGCCCGGCTCGACCTTGCCGCCGGGCAGCTCCCAGCGTCCCGCCGTCTCGGGCGGTGCGGTACGCCGCGCGGCCAGGACGCAGCCGTCGCGGACCAGGGCCGCCCCCACCACCAGCCGCTGATCGTCCACGGGACCGCACGCTAGCCACCCGTCGCCCGCCGCGTGACAGGCTGCCCCCATGAGCTCCTCGGGCCCCGGGCCGGCGCACGCGTCGGTGCCGCTGGTCCCGGCCGCCGGGTTCGTCCTCATCTGGTCCTCGGGCTACATCGCCGGGCCGGCCGCCGTCGCGGCGGCGGGCCCGCTGAGCGTGCTGGGCTACCGCTTCGTCCTCGCCGCCGTCCTCGCCGCCGCCCTGGCCCGGGTGCTGCGTGGACCGCTGCGCATCGACCGCGCCACCCTGGGCCGGGTCGCCGGCGTCGGGCTGATGATGAACGCCCTGCAGTTCGGGTTGATGTACCTGGCCTTCGACGCCGGCCTCGAGCCCACGCTGGGCGCCCTGCTGCACTCGCTCTCGCCGGTGCTGACGGTGGTCCTCGCCGGTCTGCTCCTCGGCGAACGGGTGCGTCCCGTCCAGGTCGTGGGCCTCGCGGTCGGGGTCGTCGGGGTGCTGCTCGTCCTCGGGCCCGACGTCGATCAGGCCGGTGGCGTGCTCGGCCTCGGCCTGGGGGTGGTCGCGACGCTCAGCCTGAGCCTCGGCACCCTGGGCCAGCGCTGGGTCGGGACCCCCGACGGGCCGGGCGAGGGCGGCCTGGACCCGCTGTGGTCCTCCGCGCTCCAGTTCAGCGTGTCCGCGCCACCGCTGCTGGCCCTGGGACTGCTCCTGGAGGGGCCCTGGCCCGTCTACGACCTGCCCCAGGCGGTCGGGACGACCCTCTTCCTCGCGGTCGTCAACTCCGTGCTGGGCCTGCTGCTGCTCGGCGTCGTGGTCCGGCGCGGCGGTGCCGGGGCGTCCTCCAGCATCTTCTTCCTGATGCCCCCCGTCACCGCGGTGATGGCGTGGATCGTCTTCGGCGACACCCTCGGCGCGCGCGAGCTGGCCGGGCTGGTGCTGGCCATGGTCGGGGTCGCGGTGGCGACCCGCAGCAGTCGTGCACCGCTGCCGGCCGACCCAGAACCGACGGAGGTGGACCGTGGGTGACGGCGGGGGCCTGCACCTGGTGCCGGCGCCGCACGACGGCGCCGCGATCGAGGTGCTCGCCGACCGACTGGCCGCGGCCGGTGGCGGTCGCCTCACGCTGGACGCGCTCGTCGCGCGGCTGGGTCGGCGGGCCCGACGCACCCGGCTGCCGCTGCGCGTCCGCCACCGCGCGTGGACCTGGGAGGCGCCCGACCGCCGCGACGTGCGTTGGTGGCCCCAGGGCGTCACGACGGGCTCGGACGCCACCCCCGAGACCGCCCACGACGGGCGTGAGGGACCGGTGCTGGTCAGCTGGTATGCGAAGGCCAGGCCCGACGACCACGCGTGGGCCGGGGCCGGCAAGGGCGGCCAGGGCTCGAGGATCAGCGTGCTGGACCCGGCCTCCGGCCGCTACGAGCACGTCCTCCTGGTCAGGCCCACCGGTGATCCCGCCTCACCGACGGCGCCGCTGCGCGTGCACGCCGGGGGCATCGTGTGGAGCCGCGACCACCTGCACGTCGGCGCCACCGCCCACGGTCTGGCGACCTGTCACCTCGGCGACCTGATGCACACCGGTGACGACGAGGCGCTCGTCGCCCGCCACGGCGGCCACCGCTACCTGCTGCCGGTGCGCCTCGTGCACCGCGCGAGCGCCGACGACGGGGTCGAGCCGCTGCGCTACTCGTTCCTCTCCCTCGACGCAGGCTCCGGGGCCGGACCGTCCGGCCTGGTCGTCGGGGAGTACGGACGGGGGCGCTCCTCGAGGCGCCTGGTCCGCTTCGACCTCGATCCCGCCTCGGGACTGCTGTCGCTCGGCGCCGACGGTCGGGCCACGGCGACCCTCACCGGTGACGGCGTCGCGGGCATGCAGGGCGCCGTCCTCGTCGACGGGCGCCACCTGACGTCGGTCTCCCGTGGGCCGTGGAAGCCGGGGTCGGTGTGGGTCGGCGAGCCCGGCTCCCTCGCCGAGCGCCGCTGGGAGCTGCCCATGGGCCCTGAGGACCTCTCCTACGACCCGGGGCGCCGGGAGCTGTGGACGGTGACCGAGCATCCTCGTCGACGCTGGATCTGCGCCCTGGACGCCGACCGGTTCCTGGACTGAGGCACCCGCGGGATCACGCGGTGCCCGCGCCGGGCCCGTCAGCGTGGGGGCCGCGGCACCCGCGCGAGCTGTCGGGACTGTGCCACGAGCCGGCCCGAGGAGTCCCAGACCTCGCAGTCCTCCTCGAACATCCCCCCGGCCAGGTTGCGGGTCGTGTGAGCGACCCGCAACCACCCCGGCGCCGGCCGCGCCCGCACGTGCGCGGTCAGCTCGATCGTCGGCGCCCACCCCGGCATCCCGAGGTCGAAGGTCACCGGTGGCAGTGCGTCGACCACGCTGAGCAGCGAGAGCGCGTCCGGCTCCCGGCCGCCCTCGAGTCGGAACCAGCCCCCCAGGTGTCCGCGCCCCGTGGGCTCGCCGGTCGCCCAGCCCATCTGCTCGCGGGGCACCCGCAGGTCGAAGCGGTCCATCAGCGGCGCGAACCGACGTTGCTCGGGGTCGTGCGGCGCCACGACGCACTCCTCGACCGGGGGCAGGTCGGGCTCGCGCGCGGTCGTCCGGACGTCGTCGGAGAGCCGGTCGAGGTCGCCGTACGTCGCCAGCGCCGTCAGCCGCAGCTGCTCGGGCGCGACCTCGCCCGGGCCCTCGCCGGGCTGGTCACCGGTCCGGTCACCGGGCTGGTCACCGGGCTGGACCAGCTCGGCCGCGGCGGTCGACGTGCTGCCGCCCTCGTGGCGCAGGGCCACCCGGACCTGGGCGGGCCCGGGGCGCGCCGCGGAGACGAAGTAGGCGCTCAGGCTCAGCGGGTCGGGCTTGCCGGGCATGCTCGCGCCGAGGGCGCGGCCGACCACGGCGAGCAGGTAGCCGCCGTTGAGCCCCCCGCCGACGCCCCAGCCCGCGCGGAGCTCGGCGTCCCACAGCCGGGCCGGGCCGGTGCTCTCCCCGGGCCGGATCGCGGTGTCGGCGTCGAAGGGAAACGTCATGGGCGGCACCCTAGGGGTGCCGCCCATGACGGGTGCGACGGTGTCTGCCGGACTGCCCGGCCGGCATCCGCTCAGGAAGCGGTGGCCGCTCCGGTCCAGACCGGGATGGCGATCGCGTCGACCCGGCCCAGCAGCGCGCCCCAGGCGTAGACGTCGTAGGTCGTCGGGTCGATGCAGAGCTCCTGCTCGGAGGGCACCCCGCACAGCGGGATCTGCGCCGCGGTCGGGACCTGGCCCACGACGGGGAGGAGCACGCCCAGCGCGGGCGACGGGGCCTCCGTCGGCTCCTCGACCGGGGCCTCCGTCGGAGTGGGCGCCGGCTCCTCGGTCGGGGCCTCGGTCGGGGTGGCCGCCGGCTCCTCGGTGGGAGTGGCCGTCGGCTCCTCGGTCGGAGCCGTCGCCGGCTCCTCGGTCGGGGTGGCCGTCGGCTGCTCGGTCGGGGTGGTCGTCGGCGGCTCGGCCGGGTCCACGGGCTCCTCGGTCGGGCCGTCCGTGGGGTCCTCGGGCGGGGTCGTGGGGTCCTTGGGCACGTCGGGGCCTCCGCCGTTCCCGGTGCCGTTCCCGCCACTGTTCGGGACGGTGATGATGGACGGGCCGCGGCCGTCGTCGACCTTGTCGATGTCGGCGCCGCTCTTGCCCGGTCCGCCCTCGGTGGCGTCGAAGGAGCCGAAACGGATCGTCCTGATCGACGACTCGACCTTGTCCGCCTTGTCCCGGATGACGTCGGGTGAGGCGAGCAGGCTGGTCCCGGGGCTGGGCAGCAGCGACGTGGCGACGGTGTCACCCGTGGTGGCACCCGTCGCGATGACGGTGCCGGCCGGGGAGGAGTACGCAGCGGCGTCGGCGGCCATGTAGGCCCGCATCAGCGAGAGCACGGTGTCGGCGTACTCCTGGCTGTTGTTGTAGGACAGCACCGCGGAACGACGGCCCTGGTCGGACTTCAGGGAGTCACCGGCGCCGCACAGGTAGACCCCGGCGGCCAGGGCCGCGTCGTCGATGTCCTGGGGGTTGCGCTCGCCGTCGCCGTCGGCGTCGACGCCCACGACCGACCAGGTGCTGGGCAGGAACTGCATCGGGCCGACGGCGCGGTCGAGCTTCTTGTCGTTGTCGAGCAGACCCGCGTCGCTGTCGGCCACCCGGCGCGTGCCCTTGCTGCCGTCGAGTGCGATCCCGATGATCGGCGGCTTGGCGACGCCGTTCTTCGACAGGGCGCTCCCGCCGTACCGGCCGTGGTCGGACTCGACGCGCCCGAGCGCGGCGACGAGCTCCCAGGGCAGCTTGCACCCGGGCATGGCCTCGTCGATCACCGCTGTGGCGCGCTGGTAGGCCGCGAGTGCCGTGGACGGGATCTCGCTGGCGTCGTCGCCACCGAGCGCCCGAGCCCGGTCGCCGACCTGCAGCAGTCCGCGTCCACCGAGGGTGGCGGCGCGAGCCAGCTCGTTGCTGGAGGCAGCGCCGCGCGTGAGCAGGTCGACCGGCGAGAGCTGCGCGGCGGCCTGGTCGGCGGGGTCGGCCTCGTCGACGCCGGCGGTGGTCGGCACGACCTCGACCGGGGTCGGAGGGGCCTGCGAGGAGACGACGGCAGCGACGAGGGCGCCGGCACACGCGGTGCCGGCCACCTTGCGCAAGTGGCCCGTGACCACCCGGGGGGAGCGGCCCTGGGGGCGGGGGCCGCCGACGTTCGACTTCATGGCGTACATCCTGACTGTGGTGGGGCGTGAACGCCACTCGGTGCCCAAGCGCTGGGCGGGTGTTCACTCAAGTTCTCTATCGGTCATACCCCTGCCACGGTTGAGGCTCTTGCACCAACGAAGTTCGACGGCCCCGTTCCTCAGCGTTCTCTCAGGTTCTTCTCAGGCCCTGCTCAGCGGCGGAGCTTGCCGAGCACGCCCTTGACGGCCCGACCGACAGCGGCGTCGGAACCGCCGGCGCCTCCCGTCGTGCCCCCTGGGGTGGTGCGACCGCGGGGTGCCGACGCACCGCCGCCTGTGCCTGCTCCCTTGCGGCTGCCGCCGCTGAGGAGCTTGGATGCGATCTGACTGATGGCGCTCATCTGGTCTCCTTCGTGTCGCTTCTAGAGGAGTCGATCCCGGGCCGCCATGATACCCCCGCGAGGAGGTATTGATGGTCTAGAGCGTTCGGGGTGCACTGGTCCGGACCGGTGGACGCCCCTACGTCGGCGAGGAGCGGCCAGGTCGCCCACGGACCGGTGCGGATCGCCGGGATACGGTGCCGCGTGAGCACCCCGGAGCACGACGCCTACGTCCGGGTCGTCGGAGCCCGCGAGCACAACCTGCG
Source organism: uncultured Actinomycetota bacterium (assembly GCA_963714475.1). Classification (GTDB taxonomy): domain Bacteria; phylum Actinomycetota; class Actinomycetes; order Propionibacteriales; family Nocardioidaceae; genus Nocardioides. The sequence continues at coordinate 221,348 of CAVQOP010000008.1, read as the reverse complement.
CGGCGTCGACGTCGCCATCCCGCGGGACGCCATCGTCGCCTTCACCGGCATCTCGGGGTCCGGGAAGTCCTCGTTGGCCTTCGGCACGATCTACGCCGAGGCCCAGCGCCGCTACTTCGAGTCGGTCGCGCCGTACGCCCGGCGGCTGCTGCAGCAGGTCGGGGCGCCGCACGTCGAGGAGATCACCGGGCTGCCGCCCGCCGTCGCGCTCCAGCAGCGACGCGGCGCGCCGAGCGCGCGCTCGAGCGTGGGCACGATGACCACCCTGTCCAACCTGCTCCGGATGCTCTACTCCCGCGCCGGCGACTACCCCGAGGGCGCCGCCCACCTGGCCGCCGAGGCCTTCTCCCCCAACACCGCCGCGGGCGCGTGCCCGGACTGCCACGGGCTCGGGGTGGTCCACGACGTCGCCGAGGACCTGATGGTGCCCGACGGGTCGGTGAGCATCCGCGAGGGCGCGGTCGCCTCGTGGCCGGGCGCCTGGCAGGGCAAGAACCTGCTGCGCATCGTGCACGCCGTCGGCATCGACGTCGACCGACCCTGGCGCGAGCTCGACCGGGACGACCAGGAGTGGGTGCTCTTCACCGACGAGCAGCCGCGGGTGCTCATCGAGCGACGCGGCGAGCCCGACGACACCACGGGGCGCGACTACACCGGCACCTTCTCCAGCGCGCGGCGCACCATCCGTCACGTCCTGGCCACCTCGGGCAGCCAGATGATGCGTGACAAGGCGATGGCCTTCGTCCGCAGTGACCGTTGTCCTCGCTGCGCGGGCAGCGGCCTGGTCCGCGAGGCCCTGGCCGTCACCTTCGCCGGACGCACGATCGCCCAGGTCAACGCCCTGGGCCTGGGTGACCTCGCCACGCTGCTGCGCGAGGTGCTCGCAGGTCCGGCCGCCGCCGACGAGGCCGCCGAGCGGATCTGCACCGACCTGCTCGCCCGCGTCGACGTGCTGCTGGAGCTCGGTCTGCGGCTACCTCGCCCTCGGCCGCAGCTCGACGACCCTCTCCCCCGGCGAGGCGCAGCGGCTGCGCATCGCCACCCAGCTGCGCTCCGGGCTGTTCGGGGTCGTCTACGTCCTCGACGAGCCGTCCGCCGGGCTGCACCCGGCCGACGCCGCGCCGCTGCTCGCGGTCCTCGACGACCTGAAGGCGGCCGGCAACACGCTGTTCGTGGTCGAGCACGACCTCGACGTCGTACGCCGCGCCGACTGGGTCGTCGACGTCGGGCCGCTGGCCGGCGAGGGCGGGGGTCAGGTGCTCTACAGCGGCCCGGTCGCCGGGCTGGAGCAGGTCGCCGGCTCGGCCACGGGCGACCACCTCTTCGGCCGGGTCGCCCCGCTGGAGCACGAGCCCCGCGAGCCCCGTGGCTGGCTGCACCTGCACGGCGTACGACGCCACAACCTCGAGGGCGTCGACGTCGACGTGCCGCTCGGCGTCCTGACCGCGGTCACCGGCGTCTCGGGGTCGGGCAAGTCGACCCTGGTGAGCCAGGTCCTCGCCGAGGTCGTGCGCGGGTACCTCGGCCAGGCGCCCGAGGAGGCCGACCCCGACGAGGCGGCGGGCGAGGACGCCGCCGCAGGCGCGGACACCGACCAGACGTTCGAGGTCGACGCGGTCGGCCTGGAGGCCTTCGACCGGCTCGTGCGGGTCGACCAGCGCCCGATCGGGCGGACCCCGCGCTCGAACCTGGCGACGTACACCGGGCTCTTCGACGCCGTCCGCAAGCTCTTCGCCGGCGACCGACGAGGCCCGGGCCCGGGGCTACGGCGTGGGCCGGTTCTCGCTTCAACGTCGTCGAGGGCCGCTGCGCGACCTGCCAGGGCGAGGGGTTCGTCTCGGTCGAGCTGATGTTCCTGCCCGGGACCTATGCGCCGTGCCCGACCTGCCACGGCGCGCGCTACGACGCCGCGACGCTCGAGGTCACCCACCGCGGTCGCAGCATCGCCGACGTGCTGGCCATGAGCGTGGACGAGGCGGCTGACTTCCTCGACGACCTCCCCGCCGCGGCGCGGAGCCTGGCCACGCTTGCGCGAGGTCGGCCTGGGCTACCTGCGCCTGGGCCAGCCCGCGACCGAGCTCAGCGGCGGCGAGGCGCAGCGGATCAAGCTGGCCACCGAGCTGCAGCGAGCGCGGCGCGGCCACGCGCTCTACCTGCTCGACGAGCCGACCTCCGGCCTGCATCCCGCCGACATCCGTCGGCTCCTGGTCCAGCTGCACCGCCTCGTCGAGGCCGGCAACACCGTCGTCGTCGTCGAGCACGACCTCGACACGATCGCGAGCGCCGACTGGGTGATCGACCTCGGTCCCGGCGGCGGGGACGCCGGGGGTCGCGTCGTCGCCACCGGGCGTCCGGCGCAGGTCGCCGCCGCCGAGGGCAGCGCGACGGCGCCGTACCTCGCCCGGAGGCTGGCACGGGCCTGACCCGGGCCCCGACAGCCGGGCCGTGGTCGCGGGTCCGTGTTCACCTCCGGCACCATCGGCGAGCTCCCTCGCCGTAGACCGACGGGCAGAACCCCTCGCGGCCACGCACCGTCCATGCGTCGCCGCAGGTCAGCGAGGTGTCGTCGGGGAGGTCCCGGACTTCTGCCCTTCGGTGTACGAACGACCGCCACTCCGACTCCGCACGCACCGGGCGCGCGCGTCCGGACCACCGCGGGGGCACCGTGTCGAGACGGTCAAGTGCGCCGGGTTCGGGCACCGAGGACTTGTCACCCGTCACGGGGGTCGATCTCGGCCGGTTCGACGAGGACACCTGGCCGGCAGCGCACGATCGAACTGCTCGTAGTAGCCGTAGATGGCTGCGATGCTGTAGCTCTGCTGTCCGGGAACGGAGCATCGCCTTGTGATCGTCGGTCACCTCGATCGGCCCGGAACCGACTGTGCTCTCGACGTGCTCGGCCAGCTCCAAGCGTTCATCGAGGCTCATGGCCTCAACGGCCGACTGCAGAGCGGGGTTCAGCATGCGGTCAGGACACGCCGCGTCCGTCGACGGCGGTCGTCCCGTCAGTTCGCGCCACGGCAGCTCCCCGATCACGGCGACCGCCCGACCGCAGCGGTCACGTCCTGAGCTGTCGCACGGGTGAGCAGCGCGGCCAGAGACCGGCTACCGCAACAGCCCCCTGGAGCGCATCCCGCGTCGGCCTACACGTTGAAGCGGAACTCCACCACGTCGCCGTCGGCCATGACGTAGTCCTTGCCCTCCATGCGGACCTTGCCGGCCTCCTTGGCCTTCTGCATCGAGCCCAGCGAGACGAGGTCGTCGAAGCCGACGATCTCGGCCTTGATGAAGCCCTTCTGGAAGTCGGTGTGGATCACGCCCGCGGCCTCGGGGGCCGTCGCGCCCTTGCGGACGGTCCAGGCGCGCGACTCCTTGGGCCCGGCGGTGAGGTAGGTCTGCAGGCCGAGGGTCTCGAAGCCCACGCGGGCCAGGACGTCGAGACCGGGCTCGTCGACCCCGGTCTCGGCCAGCATCTCGCGGGCCTCGTCGTCGTCGCCGAGCTCGACCAGCTCGGCCTCGAACTTGGCGTCGAGGAAGATCGCCTCGGCGGGGGCGACGAGCTCGCGCATCCGGCCCTTCAGCTCCTCGTCACCGAGCTCGTCGGCGTCGCAGTTGAAGACGTAGATGAACGGCTTGGCCGTCAGCAGCGTCAGCTCGCGCAGCAGGGCGGCGTCGAGGTCGGTGTCGATGATCGGAGTCCCGGCCTCGAGGTGGGACAGGGCCTCCTTGGCCGCGGCCACGACCGGGGCGCGGTCCTTGTTGCCCTTGGCCTCCTTCTCCAGGCGGCCGATGGCGTTCTCCACCGTCTGCAGGTCGGCGAGCACCAGCTCGGTCTGGATGGTGGAGATGTCGCTGCCGGGATCGACCTTGCCGTCGACGTGGGTGACGTCCTCGTCCCGGAAGACCCGCGTGACCTGGCAGATCGCGGCGGACTCGCGGATGTGGGAGAGGAACTTGTTGCCCAGGCCCTCCCCCTGCGAGGCGCCCGCGACGATGCCGGCGATGTCGACGAACTCGACCGTCGCCGGCAGGATCTTCGCCGACCCGAACAGCTCCGCGAGCTGCGGCAGCCGGTCGTCGGGGACCCCGACGACGCCGACGTTGGGCTCGATCGTGGCGAACGGGTAGTTCGCCGCGAGCACGTCGTTCTTGGTCAGGGCGTTGAAGAGGGTGGACTTGCCCGCGTTGGGGAGTCCGACGATGCCGATGGTGAGTGCCACGGCGCCGAACTGTACGGCGGGCAGCGCGGTCCGCCCCAATCAGCGGGTCAGGACCCCGAGACCCTCGACCCGCGCCCGCCGCCCGTCCAGGGTGCGGATGACGACACGTCCGGACCGGGGTTGCTGCAGGGCAGGCAGGGCGACCAGGACCGAGCGCCGCTCGCGGCGGGCGCCGAGCCCGACGACACCCACGCGGCGACCGCCCACCGACACCGAGACCCGGCCGTCACCGCGACCGAGGGTCACGACCAGCGCGACCCGTTCGGCCGACCGGACCGGCGTGGTCAGGCGGCGATCGCGGCCGGAGGTCTGGCGGTAGGCCCCGAGGTAGGCACGGCGCGTGGTCCTCGTCTGCCAGCCGCGACCGGGGCGCAGGCTGCGCGCGCCCTCCGGCCGCGCCCAGCGGCGTACGACGGGGGCGCTCACGTTGCCGGACGCGTCGACGGCGCGGAGCGTGAACGTGTGGGTGCCGGGAGCGACTCCGCGCAGCACCACGCCGTCGGAACGACAGCCGACCTCGGCGCCGTCGAGGGTGCAGACGTGGGCGACGGTGTCGGCGTCGGAGCTCCAGCGCACCGTGGCCTTCCTGGCGAGGCTGAAGCCGCCGTCGCGGGGTCCTGCCACGACCCGCGTCGCGGGCGCCGTGGCGTCCACCGGCGCGTCCGGGTCCAGCGAGACGTTCGCGTCGTTGACGGCGAAGAAGTAGCCGCCGACCGCCTCGACCCGCACCCGTGCGGCGTCGGTCACGACGTCGGGCCAGGTCACGACGACGAGACCGTCGTTGGTCGTGCGCTCGGCGAGGACGTGCGGCCACGTCGCGCCACCGTCGTCGGAGAGCGTGACCCGCACCTGGGGTGCGAGCCCACGACGGTCGGTGCCGTTGACGGCCCAGGTGACCGTGCCGGTGCCGCCCGGGCGCAGGGCCGCGCCGGCGCCCGGGCCGGTCACGAGCAGCGGTCCCGCGTCGGGCACGAGCCGCAGCTCGACGTCGTCGTGCGCGACGCCACCGCTGGCCGCCCCGTCGCGGGCGGTCACCCGGAACGTCAGCGGGGTACGGGCGTCGTACTGCTCGGTGGGCAGCAGCTCGGACTGGCAGTCCAGGCCCGCCTCCCCCTGCGAGACCGCGCACGTGCCGGTGGCGGCGTTGGTGTCACCGCGCAGGACCTGCGCGAGGTCCGGGAAGGTGCGTGACGTCGAGCCGTCAGCCGCGTTCAGGCCGGGCGAGGGGCTCTGCTCGGACTGCGTCTCGTCGACGCGGGCGTCGTCCCCGAAGACCCGGAACAGCGGACCGTCGGTGCGCGCGGCCGAGCGCAACGACGCCGCCGTGGAGCCTCCGACGTCGTCCTGCTCCCACAGGTAGCTCAGGGCGTCGCCGTCGCTGTCGGAGCCGGCCGCCTCGAGCCGGAACGGGGTGCGCACCGGCAGCCGTCCGTCGACCGGAGCCTCGACCACGGGTTCATGGTTCTCGCTCGGCGAGGTCGTCCCGGCCCGCGAGGGTGAGGCGTCGAGATAGCCCCGCACCTCGGCGATCGAGCGCTGCGAGAGGTAGGGGTCGCTGTGGGGCTGGAGGTCGTCGACACCACAGATGCCGGCGTAGGCCATCACGGTCGACCCCGACCCGGGCTCGACCGCGGACGAGCCGACCCGGTTCGGACCGCAGGCGCCCTGTGCGCCGTCGAAACCGTGCTGGGCGCCGAACTGGTGCCCCAGCTCGTGGGAGACGTAGTCGACGAAGAACGCGTCACCGACCGGGTTGCTCAGCCCGGTGCAGCCGCGCGCCTGGAACCGGTCGTTGCCGACGACGCCGCCCGAGGCGATGCCGCCGCCGTTCGTGCCGAGGACGAGGTGGCCCACGTCGTAGGTCCCTGCCCCGAGGATGGCGTCGACGGCACGCTGGTTGGCCCCCAGCGTGCTCGTCGTGCACTCGTCGAGCTGGGCGGGGGTGAAGCACGCCTGGTCGCCGCACGGTCCGCCCGGGGCGGTCGCCTCCTCGTCCGTGGCCAGGTCGAGCCGGTCGGTGCCGGCGACGAGCTGCAGGCTCGCGTTGAGGTCCTCGGAGTAGATCTGGTCGACGCGCTGGACCAGCGCCACCTTCTCCTCCAGCACGCCCGAGCCGAACCGCTGCGAGTACGTCGGGTCGTTGAGCAGGGCGAGACCGTAGACGTGACGGGTCACCTCCGCGCCGCGACGGGGTGCCGCCGGGGCCGGCGGCTCGGGGGCCGCCAGAGCGACCGAGGACCCGCCGGCGCGCTCGACGAACGCCGTCGAGCCAGCGGGGAGGTCCTCGGCCCGGTACGCCACGTGCAGCTGCGCGCCCCGCTCGGTGCGCGCCGGGTCGACGTACCAGCCGCCACCGGGCGCCAGCGTGCGCACGGAGGCGTGCACCCCCATCGACGAGACGTCCACGCGCACGCTCAGGCGGGGGTCCGCGACCGCGCGGCCGCGGTACGTCGCGATGTCGGGGTGGGCGGCGGCCAGGGCGGGTGCCATCACGGCGACCGGCTCGAGCTCGAAGGCCACTGGTCGCCCGGACGGGTCGGGCAGCAGCAGGTCGGCCGCGGAGCGCGCGGAGGCACCGGCCTCCCGGCGCGCCGCGGGCAGCTCGACCAGGAAGGCGAACCCGCGCGCCGGATCGACGCGCGGCGACCCCGCCGGCGTGCTCGCGGAGCTCCGCTGGAGGCGGGTGGCGGGGTGGCGTCGGACGCCGAGGCCGGACCACCACGAGGTCGAGGAGGCAGGCGCGACCGTCGTCGAGGCGGGCGCACCGGACGCGGCGGACGACGCGGCAGGCCCTGCGACGGCACCGGCGAGCGTCAGCGGGGCGAGCAACGCGGCCAGGGCCAGCAGCAGTCTCGGTCGAGACCTCCGGAGCGAGGGCACGAGTGGACGGTACGCGAGCCCGGGCCCCCGCGTGAGGTTTTCGGTGTGCTCCTAGGCTCGCGAGATGCGCCTGGCCACCTGGAACGTCAACTCGCTGCGAGCGCGCATCGACCGGGTCGAGGCGTTCTGCACCCGCCACGAGATCGACGTGCTGGCCGTGCAGGAGACCAAGGCCCGCGAGGAGCAGCTGCCCCTGATGGGCCTGCAGGCGCTCGGCTACGAGGTGGCCGCGGCCGGGACCAACCAGTGGAACGGCGTGGCGATCTGTTCGCGCGTCGGCCTCGCCGAGGTCGAGGTCGGCTTCGCCGGGATGCCGCAGTGGGGCGACCCGCCGGTGCCCGAGGCGCGCGCGATCGGCGCGACGTGCGGCGGTGTCCGGGTGTGGTCGCTCTACGTGCCCAACGGCCGCAAGGTCGACGACCCGCACTACGTCTACAAGCTGGCCTGGCTCGAGGCGCTTCGTGCCGCCGCGGAGCCCTGGCAGGACTCCCCCACGGCGCTGGTCGGCGACTGGAACATCGCCCCCCGTGACGAGGACGTCTACGACGTCCAGGCCTTCGCCACCAGCACGCACGTCACCCGGCGCGAGCGCGCGGCCTTCGAGGCCTTCGAGGCCGACGGGTGGAGCGAGGTCACGCGGCCCCATGCGCCCGGCCCCGGGGTCTACACCTACTGGGACTACTACCGGCAGCGCTTCGAGCGCAACCGCGGGCTGCGCATCGACCTCGCCCTCGCCTCGCCCTCGCTCGCGGGCAGGGTGACCGGTGTCCGCATCGACCGCGACGAGCGGGCCGGGACCGGCGCCTCGGACCACGCACCGGTCGTCCTCGACGTCGCCGACGCCTGAGCGGCCCCTCACCGGTCGGCCGGGCAGCGCAGCGGTGTCGGCGGTGTGCGCCACGCTTGGCGCCATGACCTGGACCGTCCTCGTGATCCGACCCACCGAGTGGGCCCTGCTGGGCCTGCTCGGTGTCGCGCTGCTCCTGCTCGGCCTCGCCGTCGGCCTCGTCGTCGGCCTGGCCCTCGGCCGTCGGCAGGGGTCTGCGGCCACCACCCCCGCCGAGGTCGCCGTCGCCCAGCAGCGCGAGCGGGAGCTGGCCGGCGAGTCGGCGGTGCTGCGCGAGAGCCTCGAGCGTCTCCACGACCAGATGCGCGACCTCGAGCACAGCCGGGTGGCCTGGCAGAGCCGGCTGCACCAGCAGGTCGACGACGTCCGGACGAGCACCGAGACGCTGCGCCACGAGACCCAGGCGCTCAGCGGTGCCCTGCGACGCCCCCAGGTGCGCGGGCGCTGGGGTGAGATGCACCTGCGGCGCGCCGTCGAGCTGGCCGGGCTGGTCGACCGGTGCGACTTCACCGAGCAGGTGCGCCTGAGCACGCCCGACGGCGCCGACGGAGCGGACGCCGGTGCTCGACGTCCCGACCTGGTCGTCCACCTCGCCGGGTCGCGCAGCATCGTCGTCGACGCCAAGGTGCCCCTCGACGCCTTCCTCGACTCGACGACGGCCACGGACGACGAGGAGCGCTCAGCCCATCTCGCGCGGCACGCGGCGCAGCTGCGCCGCCACGTCGACGGGCTGGCCGCGAAGGCCTACTGGCGCTCGCTGCCCGGCTCACCGGACTTCGTGGTCCTCTTCGTGCCGGCCGAGGCCTTCCTCGCCGCGGGCCTCGACGCCGACCCGTCGCTGCTGGAGCACGCCGCCGCCCGCCACGTCGTGCTCGCCTCACCCACCACCCTGATCGGGCTCCTGCGCACGGTCGCGCTCGGGTGGAGCCAGTCGGCGCTGACCGACCAGGCTCGTGAGGTGCACCGCCTCGGCCACGAGCTGCACGCCCGGTTGGTCGTCTTCTCCTCGCACCTCGACCAGGTCGGGCGCTCGCTCAACGCCGCCGTCGGCCACTACAACGCCGCCGTGGGTTCTCTCGACTCCCGGGTCCTCGTCTCAGCACGACGCTTCGGTGAGCTCGGGGTCGGGGTCGCGGTCGACGAGCCGTCCGCGCCGCGCACGGTCGGTCTGCGCACCGTGCCTCCCCGGCGCGTCGCGGGCGAGGACGGTGAACCTGACCGTAGGTTGACGTCATGAGCCAGGGCCCTGCCCGCGGGCGACCCGCTGTGCGCCCGCGTGCTCGCACGCTGTGGGAAGAAGGCCGCCAACCCGGCCGCGAGGTGGTGGCGCTGGCCGCCGCCCTGATGATGAGTGCCGTCACCCTGGACCTGTGGCTCGGGGCGGGCCTGACCCTCTTCTTCGACCTGTGCTTCGTCGCCGTCTGCGTCGCCGCCGCCCTCGCCGTCCGGCCTCCCGACTTCTTCACCGTCGGTGTGCTGCCGCCGCTGCTGATGCTGGGACTGTGCGTGCTGCTGGCCGTCGCCGACACCGACCTGCTCGCCCGGCCGGAGGACGGCGTGGTCCAGGCCGTGATCACCGGGCTCGCGCAGCACAGCGTGGCGCTGCTGGTCGGCAACCTGGTCTGCCTGGCCGTCCTCGTCGTGCGCCAACGGGTGCTGAGGCGCCCGGACCGGCTCGGTGGCAGCGACCCTGCGATCCCGGCGGACTCCCTGACGAGCGAGGAGCAGCCCGCACCGCTGCGCACCGCGCCCGGTCAGGCCGGCTGAGGCTCGCCAGCTCGTCGGGTCCCCCGTCGGCCTGGGCCGCCGTCGCTTGGTCTAGGCGAACCGGTCCGGGTCACCCGCCCCGACCCGCAGCACCTCCGGCACCGCGTCCGACCAGTCGACCACCGTGGTCGGCTCGGCGCGGACCTCGCCGGCTTCGACGACGATGTCGACGACGTGCTCCAGCTCCTCCTTGATCTCCCAGCCCTGCGTGCGCGGCTCGGTCTCCCCGGGCAGGATCAGCGAGCTCGTGAGCAGGGGCTCACCGAGCTCGTCGAGCAGCGCCTCGACCACGCGGTGGTCAGGGATCCGGACGCCGACCGTGCGCTTGCGGGGGTGCAGCAGGCGGCGGGGCACCTCGGGGGTGGCCGGCAGGATGAAGGTGTAGGGCCCCGGGGTCGCAGCCCGGATCGCACGGAACGCGGCGTTCTCGACGTGCACGAGCTGACCGAGCTGGGAGAAGTCTCGACACATCAACGTGAAGTGGTGACGCTCGTCGAGACCCCGGATGCGCAGGATCGCGTCGCGGCCGTCGCGGTTGCCGACCCGGCAGCCCAGCGCGTACCCGGAGTCGGTGGGGTAGGCGATCAGCGCATCGTCGTCACGCACCGCGTCGACGACCTGGCGGACCAGCCGGGGCTGGGGGTCCAGCGGGTGGACGTCGATGAAGCGCGCCATCATCGTCCCCTCTCGTCGTCTCGCACCGTGACCACCAGCGGGTGGCTCGCCCTCCATCTTGCTCCTGCAGGTGTCGAGCCACCGAACGGGGTCGCGGGCTGCGCACCCCGTTCGCCCGCGCCTTCCGGCGGACCGAGCAACGGCGGGTCGACGGTCCGCCCGGACGGTCGGGTCAGGAGAGCCCGGCGGCCTTCAGGTCGCGCCGCAGCTCCTTGGGCAGCGAGAAGATCAGGGACTCCTCGGCGCTGAGCACGGCCCGAGCGTCGGGATAGCCACGCTCGGAGAGCAGGGCCAGCACCCCCTCGACGAGCGACTCCGGCACGCTCGCACCGGAGGTGACGCTGACCGTGCGCACGCCCTCGAGCCAGGCCTCATCCACCTCGGAGACGTCGTCGACGCGGTACGCCGCACGCGCGCCCGCCTCGAGGGCGACCTCGACGAGGCGCACCGAGTTCGAGGAGTTGGCCGACCCGACCACGATGACCAGGTCGGCGTCCTGGGCGATGTCCTTCACCGCGAGCTGACGGTTCTGGGTGGCGTAGCAGATGTCGTCGCTGGGCGGGTCGAGCAGGTCGGGGAAGCGCTCGCGGATCGCCGCGACGGTCTCCAGCGTCTCGTCGACCGACAGCGTGGTCTGCGAGAGCCAGGCGACCCGCGACGGATCGCGCACCACGAGGTTCGCGACGTCGGCCGGGCCCTGGACCAGCTGGATGTGGGCCGGCGCCTCACCCGCGGTGCCCTCGACCTCCTCGTGGCCCTCGTGCCCGATCAGCAGGATGTCGTAGTCGTCGGCGGCGAACCGCTTGGCCTCGTGGTGGACCTTCGTGACCAGCGGGCAGGTCGCGTCGATCGTCTTCAGCTCGCGAGTCAGCGCGTCCTCGTGGACCTGTGGGGAGACCCCGTGGGCCGAGAACACCACCGTCGCCCCGGTGGGTACCTCGTCGAGCTCCTCGACGAAGACCGCGCCGCGCGACTCGAGGTCGGCCACGACGTGGCGGTTGTGGACGATCTGCTTGCGCACGTAGACGGGGGCTCCGTAGAGCTCGAGGGCCTTCTCCACGGTCACGACGGCCCGGTCGACCCCGGCGCAGTAGCCACGGGGGGAGGCCAGCAGGACTGCGCGCTCCGCCTCGTCGGGCGGCAGCACGGACGGGGTGCCGAGGTCGGTCGTCATGACCTCCATCGTAGGGGCGCGACGGTCACCGGCCGAAGTCCGGCAGCCGGGCATGCCGTCGGCGGGGCCCACTACTGTGCCGCGCATGGCCCTGGAGACCTCCGCGCAGTCACCGGCCCCGGTGCGCCAGGTCGCGACCGCGATCGCCGGGTGGGTCGACCGGCTGGGCCCGATCTGGGTCGAGGGGCAGCTGGCCCAGGTCAACCGGCGGCCCGGCGTCTCGACGGTGTTCATGACCCTGCGCGACTCGGTGGCCACCGTGTCGGTGCGCCTGACCGTGCCGCGCCGACTCGTCGACAGCCTCGACCCGCCGCTGGTCGAGGGGGCGAGCGTGGTCGTGCAGGCCAAGCCGTCCTACTACGCGACCAACGGCTCGTTCTCCCTGGAGGTCCGTGAGATCAAGATGGTGGGGCTCGGCGAGCTGCTCGCCCGCCTCGAGCGACGCCGACGGCTGCTGGCCGCCGAGGGCCTGTTCGAGGCGCGCCTCAAGCGCAGCCTGCCGTTCCTGCCGCGCCGGGTCGGGCTCGTGACCGCACCCTCCTCGGCCGCCGAGCGCGACGTGGTCGACAACGCGCGACGTCGCTGGCCCGGGGTCGAGGTCGTGGCGGCCTACGCCGCGATGCAGGGCCCGCGCTGTGCGGCTGAGGTGATCGAGGCGCTGGAGCGTCTCGACCGCGACCCGGGGGTCGACGTCATCGTCGTGGCTCGCGGCGGGGGGTCGGTCGAGGACCTGCTCCCGTTCTCCGACGAGTCGCTGGTGCGGGCCGTGGCCGCGGTCCGGACCCCGGTCGTCTCCGCGATCGGTCACGAGCAGGACCAGCCGCTGCTGGACCTCGTCGCGGACGTGCGTGCCTCGACACCGACCGACGCGGCCAAGCTCGTGGTGCCCGACGTCGGCGCCGAGCTCGACGGGCTGCGCGTTGCCCGCGGTCGACTGTGGGCCGCGGTGACGGCCCGCGTCGCCAGGGAGCAGGCGACGATCGACGCGGTGCGCTCGCGCCCGGCCCTGGCCGACCCCGGCGCCCTGCTGGGCACGCGCGCGGAGGAGGTCGACGCCCTGGCGCACCGCGCGCGCCGCACCCTGGAGCACCGCCTCGACCGGGCCGCCGACGAGATCGACCACCACCGTGCCCGCGCCCGGGCCCTGTCCCCGCTGGCCACGCTGCGCCGTGGCTATGCCGTGCTGCAGGACGACACGGGCCGGGTGGTCTCCTCGGTCCGCGACGTCGCGGTCGGGAGCCCGGTGAGCCTGCGCGTCGCGGACGGGCGGGTCGCGGCGAGGGTCGAGTCCACCGAGCCGCTGGCCCGACCGAGAGCACCCGAGCATCGACCGCTGGACCCGAACGCACCCCAGGAGGACTCGTGACACCCCCCCAACCCGAGGACCAGCCCGAGGACCAGCCCGTGGGCCCGAACGGCGACCTGTCCTACGAGCAGGCCCGCGAGGATCTCGTCGAGACGGTGCGTCGCCTCGAGGCGGGCGGCACCACGCTGGAGGAGTCGCTCACCCTGTGGGAGCGCGGTGAGCAGCTGGCGCGGATCTGTCAGGAGCGCCTCGACGGGGCACGGCGTCGCCTCGACAGCGCCGCGGCGGCCGCCGACGAGGCGGAGAACGACGTCGAGGGCCGGCGGGCACCCTGAGCCCGATCAGGACGAGGCGTCGCCGCTGGGCGTCGTCGAGCCGGCCACGGGCTCCTCGGTGAGCAGGCCGACCAGCGCGGCGAGCTGGTCGGGGCTGGCCGAGCCGAAGACCAGCACCTGGCGCTGTCCGATCGTCGCGGCGTACGCCGTGTCGCCGCCGCTGTCCTGGTGACCGGTCCACCGTGGCGCGATCCCGTCGGGGAGGTCGAGGCCCGGCGCGTCCGTGGTGCTCTCGTCGACGTAGGTGCTCAGCAGGTCGCGCAGCGGGGCGTCCTCCTCGCGCAGTCCGACGTACGCACCGTCCTCGGTCAGCAGCGACAGCTCGAAGACGGGCACCGGTCCGGGGCGGAAGTCGACGTTCGTCGCCTCCCACCCCTCCGGCAGGCTCGCGGGGTAGACGAGCTCGCCGCCCGCCTCCTGGACCTGGCCGACGACCTCGCGGTAGTCGACCGCTCCCGCCTCGTAGGGCTGCGGGTCGCTCGTGAAGGCCCGCAGTCCGACGAGGACGACGAGACCGGCGACGAGCACGAGCATCGCGCCGACGAGACCGCCGAACGAGCGCGAGTAGCGCCCCGGCTGGCCGCTCTGTCCCGTCTGACTCACGTCCCCAGTGTCCCAGAGGCGCCGAATCCGTACGCCTGCGCACCTCACCCCCTCGGACAGCGCAGCTGCTGCTCCACGGCGGGGAGCCTCCGCAGCTGAGGCACGCTCCGTTCTCGGTGCCACCGTGGCTCTGCGGCCGCCGCCGTGCTGAGTGTCAGCGACCCGGTGCGCCGCTGGGTCGACGCCGCACGGCCCCTGGGGCCGGACCGTCGGCTGCGCGGCACCGCCCGAGATCGGTAGCATCCGGCCATGACCCAGAGCCTGCACTCGTTGCCCGACCCGCTCCTGCCGGACCGCAACCTCGCCCTCGAGCTGGTCCGCGTGACCGAGGCGGCGGCGATGGCCGCTGGCCGCTGGGTCGGTCGCGGCGACAAGAACGGCGCGGACGGGGTCGCCGTCGAGGCGATGCGGGTGATGATCTCCTCGATCGGGATGCGCGGGACGGTCGTGATCGGCGAGGGCGAGAAGGACGACGCCCCGATGCTGTTCAACGGCGAGGAGGTCGGAGACGGCACCGGCCCCGAGTGCGACGTCGCCGTCGACCCCATCGACGGCACCACGCTGACGGCGAAGGGCATGTCCAACGCGGTCGCCGTGCTCGCGGTCAGCCCCCGCGGGTCGATGTACGACCCGTCGGCGGTGTTCTACATGGAGAAGCTGGTCGTCGGGGCCGAGGCCGCCGACGTGGTCGACATCCGAGCCCCGGCCGCCGACAACGTCCGGGCCGTCGCCCGGGCCAAGGGGTGCGCTCCCGAGGACGTGACCGTCGTCGTGCTCGACCGGCCCCGTCACGTGGAGCTCACCGAGGAGATCCGCGCCACGGGTGCCCGGATCAAGCTGATCGTCGACGGTGACGTCGCGGGAGCCATCTCCGCGGCCCGCTCGGACAGCGGGGTCGACCTGCTGCTCGGCATCGGCGGGACCCCGGAGGGCATCATCACGGCGTGCGCGATGAAGTGCATGGGCGGCGTGATCCAGGGCAGGCTCTGGCCCCAGGACGACGCGGAGCGCCGGCGGGCCCTCGACGCGGGCCACGACCTCGACCGGGTGCTGCACACCGACGACCTCGTCACCGGGGACGACTGCTTCTTCGTGGCCACCGGCATCACCGACGGCGACCTGATGCGGGGCGTTCGCTACAGCGGAGGGGGCGCGACCACCCACTCCCTGGTGATGCGCTCGCGCAGCGGCACGATCCGCTCGATCACCTCCGAGCACCAGCTGGCGAAGCTACGTGCCTTCGCCGCGGTCGACGTCAAGCCCTGACCTGGCTGCGGGCGACGTCCCGCGGCGTACGGCGAGCTCGTCGGGCCGGTCGCGCTCGGTGCGGTCGTCGTGGTGGCGGCCCAGGGCGCGCGCGACCTCGTGTGCGACCGCGTCGTCGACCGCCAGGCCGAGGTGACTGACCCGCACCTCGACGGGCACGGCCCGCGGGTCGATGCAGGCCCGCCAGTCGACGACGCCGTCGCGACGTGAGTACAGCGCGGTGAAGCCGGTCTCGGCGGGCACCACCGCCCGGGTCTGCTCGAAGGAGTCGCGGGCGCACGCCCCCCGCACGCAGTCCTCGCCCATCAGGGGGCCCATCAGGGTGCCCAGCCCGCGCCGCTGCAGGCCGACGAGCACCCCGATGCTGGCCGTCAGCACGAGGTGGTGGGCCCCCGGCGCGAGCATCGGGCTCCCCATCGTCACGATGCCGCTCACCAGGTCGGGTCGTCGGGCCGCCAGCCCCCGGGCCAGCAGCCCACCGAGGCTGTGCCCGACCAGCTGCACCGGGCTGTCGCGCCGGTGCGCGATCATCTCCAGGCGCGCCTCGAGCCGGTCTGCGGCGGAGCGGGTGCAGCCGATGTTGGCGTGCATCTCCGAGCGGTAGGTGCGCCAGCCCTCGCGGCGCAGCCGGGCGCCGAGCAGACCCAGGGAGGCGTCGCCGGCCAGGAACCCCGGGACCAGCACCACCGGCTCCAGGTCGCGACGCGCCGAGCGGGCGGCGTACGGCGTGGCGTGGCGCCGGCGTCGACCACCGAGCCCGTGGACCGCCGACCGACCGGCCTCACCGACCACCCGCGACTCGCGGGCGAGCGCCAGCAGCCCGGGAGCGGTGAACCCGTCCGGGAGCAGGAAGGGGGCGATGCGTGAGACGCCGGTCACCTCCGGCACCGTAGCGGATCGTCGGCCCCCCGCGGGTGACGGGCCGCACCTCCCGCGCGATGAGTGCGACACGGTGTTGTTGACTGGTGCCATGTCGACGACCTCCAGCACCTCCGACGGTCTCGGCGACCCGGGCGCACCGCCCCCGGTGACCCGCTCGGACGAGCTCTTCGCCCCGGTCAGCGGTGACGTCGAGCTGTGCTACCAGACGTTCGGGGACCCCGCCGGGGAGACGATGCTGCTGGTGATGGGTCTCGGCGGCCCGATGAACTGGTGGACGCCGGCCTTCTGCGAGCTCCTCGCCGGCCGCGGGTACCACGTGGTGCGCTTCGACAACCGCGACACCGGCCGCTCCAGCCGCGGCAAGGGCAAGGTGGCCCGCACCGCCCTGGTCCGCGCCTTCCTCGGGACCCCGACCCGGGCGCCGTACTCCTTGGGCGACCTCGCCGACGACTGCTTCGGGCTGCTCGACCACCTCGGCGTCGAGCGGGCCCACGTCGTCGGCGTCTCGATGGGCGGCATGATCGCGCAGACCATGGCCGTGGCCCGGCCCGCCCGGGTGCGGTCCCTGGTCAGCATCATGTCGACGACCGGGAAGCGCAGCGTCGGTTGGCAGAGCCCGGCCCTGCTGCCCCAGCTCGCCCTGCCGCGACGCGCGGGCGAAGCCTCCTACGTGGCCTCGAGCGTGTCGATGTGGCGTGCCATCGGCTCCCCCGGCGACGGGTCTGCGCCGCACCCGCGAGCAGATCGTCGCGCAGGCCGAGGAGACCTACGCCCGCGGCGTGAGCATCAACGGGCTGATGCGCCAGATGCTGGCGATCCTCACGGCGCCCAACCGCTCCGCGGCCCTGCGCCGACTGCGCATCCCCGCGGCGGTCGTCCACGGCGACGCCGACAAGATGGTCCACCTCTCGGGTGGGCGCGCGACGGCCGCCGCGATCCCCGGCGCCGAGCTGCTCGTGATCGAGGGCATGGGCCACGACCTGCCGGCCGCGCGCTACGACGTCGTCGTCGACACGATCGAGCGGACCGCACGCCGGGCCCGAGCCTGAGCCCCGCTCCGGCCCGGACGCACCCGACCCGCCGTGCGGGCACGGCGGGTCGGGTGGCGTGGGGGCGACGTGCGCCCTCTGGCAGGTCAGTCGCTCAGGCGCAGGCCCGAGTCGGTGTCGAAGACGTGCACCGAGGACGGGTCCGTCGTCAGGTGGATGATGTCGCCCTTGTTGTGGGCACGACGGCCCTGGATGCGCACGATGATCGTGTTGGGCAGGCCCTCGACGTCGGAGGTGCCGTAGACGAACGCGTCGGCGCCGAGCTCCTCCACGACGGTCACCTTGACCGGCAGACCACCCTCGTCGGCGGAGACGAGGCGCCAGGCCTCGGGCCGCACGCCGATGGTGATGTTGCCCTCCATCTTCTTCTTCGCACCCTCGTCGACCGGCACCTTGTAGCCCCCGATCGCGGCCTGGCCGTGGTCGGCCTGCGCCGCGACGAGGTTCATCGCGGGCGAGCCGATGAACCCGGCCACGAACAGGTTGGCGGGCTTGTCGTAGAGGTTGAGCGGGGTGTCGACCTGCTGGAGGTAGCCGTCCTTCATCACCGCGACCCGGTCGCCCATCGTCATCGCCTCGACCTGGTCGTGGGTGACGTAGACCGTCGTGATGCCGAGGTCGGACTGGAGCTTGGCGATGTCGGTGCGGGTCTGCACGCGCATCTTCGCGTCGAGGTTCGACAGCGGCTCGTCCATGCAGAAGACCTGCGGCTGGCGCACGATCGCGCGGCCCATCGCCACCCGCTGACGCTGACCGCCCGAGAGGGCCTTGGGCTTGCGCTCGAGGTACTCCTCGAGGCCGAGGATCTTCGCCGCCTCCGCGACGCGCTTGTTGCGCTCCTCGGTCGGCACCTTGGCCATCTTGAGCGCGAAGCCCATGTTGTCGGCCACGCTCATGTGCGGGTAGAGCGCGTAGTTCTGGAAGACCATCGCGATGTCGCGGTCCTTGGGCGGCAGCCCGGTGATGTCGCGGTCCCCGATGTGGATCTTGCCGCTGTTGACCTCCTCGAGGCCGGCCAGCATCCGCAGGGTCGTGGACTTGCCGCACCCGGACGGGCCGACGAGGACCATGAACTCGCCGTCCCTGATCTCCAGGTCGATGCCCGGCACGGCGGGCTTGTCGGCGCCGGGATACCACCGCTGCGCCTTCTCGAACGTCACTGAGGCCATGTTGACCAGCTCCCTTCACCGGCAGGTACGTGCCGGACGATCCGTCGTGAAGTGACGTGGCTCACCCTAGCGGTCCGGGTGCACCTTGACCACGTGCAGCACCCGCGCGTGCTCGGGCGGCAGCACCGGCAGCCGTACGCCGGCCCGCGCGAGGCTCGCGCCCCCGAGGACCAGACCGTCGTCGGCCCAGCGCTCGCCGAGGTCCGCCGCCTCGTGCTGCCCACCCTCCGGCGTGCGGTCTCGTAGCCGGTAGCGCGCTGCCGGGTCGAGCCCGGGCAGCTGCACCGGGAGCGGCACCGCGGTCGCGACGGAGGCGACGGTCGCCACGACGTACCAGGCCTGGCTGCCGTCGGCCGCGACGAGGCCGCTCACGCCGACCGCGGGGTCGGGGTGGTCGCCGCGCACGACGCGCGAGGTCGCCACCATCGGGCGCAGCTCGCGGTGCAGGGCGACCCACGCGGCCACCTCGTCCAGCTCGGCCTCGGCGAGCGAGCCGAGGTCCCACTCGATCCCGAAGTGCCCCAGCAGCGCCGTCGCCGCGCGGTAGCCCAGGCTGTGGGTGCGACCGGTGGTGTGCGCCACCGGGCCTCCCAGGTGTGCGCCGCTCATCTCGGGCGGGACCACCATCGTGGTCCAGCGCTGGATCGTCTGCCGCTCGAGCGCGTCGATGGTGTCGCTCGGCCAGACCCGGTCGGTGCGCGTGAGCACCTCGGTGTCGATGCGACCGCCGCCGCTGGCGCAGCTCTCGATCTCGAGGTCCGGGTGGGCCGCTCGCAGGTCGTCGAGCAGCGCGTAGAACGCGAGCGTCTGTCCGTGCACGGCCGGCCGGCCGTCGTGCGCGGTGTCGATCAGGTCCCGGTTGTGGTCCCACTTGAGGTAGGCGATGTCGTAGGTCGTCAGCAGCGCGTCGAGGTGGTCGCGCACGTGGGCCCAGGCCTGCGGCACCTGCAGGTCGAGGACCTGCTGGTGGCGCCAGGGGTCGGGCAGCGCAGCGCGTCCGCGCAGCAGCCAGTCGGGGTGCTCGCGGGCCAGGTCGGAGTCGACGTTGACCATCTCGGGCTCGACCCACAGCCCGAAGTCCATGCCGAGGTCGTGCACCCGCTGGATGAGGGGCTGCAGGCCTGCGGGCCACACGGCGGGGTCGACGGTCCAGTCGCCGAGGCCGGCCCGGTCGTGACGCCGTCCGCGGAACCAGCCGTCGTCGAGCACGAAGCGCTCGACCCCGACGCGGGCCGCGGCCGTCGCGAGCGGTGTGAGCCGCTCCAGGTCGTGGTCGAAGTACGCCGCCTCCCAGGTGTTGACCAGCACCGGACGCGGCGAGCGTGAGCGGGGGGCGTGACGCCGGGTCCAGTCGTGCAGTCGGTGGGCGACGGGGTCGAGGCCCTGCTCCGACCACGAGCCGACCAGCCACGGCGAGGCGTAGGACTCCCCGGGGCCGAGCACGACCTCGCCCGGGCCGAGCAGCTCCGAGCCGCCCAGGCGGCACTCGGCCTCCGCGGTCCGCTCGGCGTACGTCGTGTGGTCGCCGCTCCACGCGGTGTGCACGGCCCAGACCTCACCGTGGCCGAAGCCGAAGCCGGGGGTGCCGGCGGCCAGCAGCAGCGTCGCGTCGTGACCGGTGCGCCCGTGGCGGGCCTCGCGCAGGTGAGTCCCGTGGTGCCAGGCCCGGCGCTGCGGGTGGCGCTCCCGGCACCAGCGCCCGGTGAGGTCGAGCAGCTCGGTGGCGTGGGCGCCGACCGGGAGCGCGTTGCGCACGGTGAGGAGCACGAGGTCGTCGGCGGCGGCGTTGGTCGCGCTGGTCCGCAGCCGCACCAGGCCCTCCCGGGTCAGCTCGAGGTCGACGTGCACCCTCCAGCCCGCCTCGTCGTCGCTCGCTTCGAGGGCGAGCACGGCGTCAGGGCCGCTGTCGTCGACCTCCCAGCTCCAGGCGGCCGGACGAGGCGACCAGGTGCCGCCGGGCCGGCCGAGCCCCGCCGGCCGCAGCCCCTCGAGGGCAGGCAGACCGGTGAACCCGTCGCCGGGCTGCGCCACCAGGGCACGCCAGCGGGGCTCGTCGAGCGAGGAGTGGGGCGTGCGTGGCTGGTGGGCCGCGACGAGACCGTCGAGCGACGCATGGTCGAGCTCGCCGAGGTCGGCGCCCCAGTGCACGAGGGCCGGGACACCGGAGCGGGAGGGCGCGAGCACCAGGCTCACGCCCTCCCGTCTCAGGTGGAGGGGTCGGGGATCGATGGCCGGCTCAGCCCTTCACCGCGCCCGAGGTGAGACCGCGCACGAAGAACCGCTGCATGGTGAAGAAGACCACCATCGGCAGCGCCATCGTCACGAACGCACCAGCGATCAGCAGCTCCGCGCCGAGCCCCTGGGTGCCCAGGAGTCCCTGGAGCTCCACGATCACCGTGGGGTTCTGCGAGCCGAACAGCTTCGCGATCAGCAGGTCGTTCCAGACCCAGAGGAACTGCAGGATCGCGAAGGCCGCCAGCGCGGGCACCGACATCGGCACGATCAGCTTCCAGAAGGTCTGGTAGTGCGTCGCGCCGTCGATCTTGGCCGACTCGATGACCGTCTTGGGCAGCGTGGTCATGTAGTTGCGCAGGGTGTAGATCGCCAGGGGCATGCCGAAACCGGTGTGCAGGATCCACACCGCGAAGTACTGCCCGACGATGTCGAGACCACGGGGCCCGAGCAGGTTGAGCATCGGCTGGAAGGCCACCTGGATCGGGATGACGAGCATGCCGACGATCGCGATGAACAGCACGTCCTTGCCCTTGAAGTCCATGAACGTGAACGCGTAGGCGGCGAACGCGGCGAACATGATCGGGATGACCGTCGCCGGCACGGCGATCACGATCGAGTTGATGAACCCGGTGCCGAGGTCGGTGCCGCTGAAGACGCCGTTGTAGTTCTTCGTCGTCCACCCGGTGCCGAAGGGGTTCAGGATCGTCGTCCACCAGCCCGAGGCGACGATGTCCTCCCGGGGTCGGAAGGAGGAGACGAGCAGCCCCAGCGTCGGGATGGTCCACAGGATCGAGAGGAACAGCATGGCGAGGATCGAGACCGGGCTGCGACGTCGACCATCGGCCATCCGCCCCTTCTCCGTCGACTTCTTCGACTTGTTGGGGTCCTCCACCGTCGTGGTGCTGCTCAGGGCAGCCTGGTCGGCCACGGCGCTCATCGGTTGGCCTCCTCGGCGCGGAAGTGACGGACCTGGTAGACGAGCACCGGGGTCACCGCGATCAGCAGGATCACCACGACCGCGGCCGCCAGCCCGTTCTGTCGTTGGGCGAAGGCCAGGTTGTAGTAGAGGTTGGCGATCACGTTGGTCGAGAACCGCCCGTTGGTGAGCACGAAGACGATGTCGAAGACCTTGAGGACCAGGATCAGCACGGTGATGAAGACGGTGATGATGGTGCCCTTGATCTGGGGGATGATCACGCGCCAGAAGATCTGCCACTCCGAGGCGCCGTCGATGCGCGCGGCCTCGAGGGTGTCCTCGGGCACACCCTTGATCGCCGAGCTGAGCAGGATCATCGCGAAGCCGACCTGCAGCCAGATCAGGATGACCATCAGCAGGAACGAGTTGAGCCGGGCGCTGTCGATCTGCAGCCAGGCCTGGGCGTTGCCGCCGAGGCCGGTCCAGATCGCGTTGAGCAGGCCGGACTGCTGCTCTCCGGGGCTGTAGGAGTAGACGAGCGTGCCCCAGATGGCCGAGGCGCCCACGAAGGAGATCGCCATCGGCAGGAAGATCAGCGACTTCGCGACCTTCTCGCCGCGCGGCGAGAGCCGGTCGGCGAGCACCGCGACGATGATCCCGATGGCCACCGTGATGGCGGGCACGAAGAGCAGCCACAGCAGGTTGTTGATCAGGGACTCCCGGAAGCGGGAGTCGGCGAAGATCGCGGTGTAGTTCTCCAGGCCGACGTAGGCCGTCGCGTCGTTGTTGGCGAAGGAGTAGTTGATGGTCTGGATCGCCGGGTAGATCAGCAGCAGGCCGATCAGGCCGAAGCCCGGGAACAGGTAGGCGTAGGGGATCACCTTCAGCGAGAGCTGGCGTGGGAGGCCTTCGACGACCATGTTGAGGAAGTAGAAGAGCAACGCTGCTCCACCGACCCCGACGCTCACCGCGACGAGACCGATCAGCAGCCGGCTGTCGAAGTACAGGCCCGGGAGCAGGCCGAAGGACAAGAAGATGTTGAACATCAACCAGCCGGTGACCGCGAGGCCCACCAGCCCCACGACGATCCGCGCGGCGCTGGCGCCGGCGGGCTTCTCGGGGGCAGGGGCCCGCCCCGACGCCGAGGAGACCTCGGCGTCGGGGCGGTCCTGCTTGTCGGCGACAGTCACTGCACGGGCCAGCTTTCCTCGATGCCCGTCAGCGTGTCCTCGGTCGAGGCGCCGTTGACCCAGTCGACCATCCCGGTCCAGAAGGAGCCGGACCCGACGACGGGCGGCATCTGGTCGGAGCCGTCGTAGCGCGCCAGCGTCGCGTTGTTGGCGATCTCGGCGATCGAGCGCGTCGTCTCGTCCGGGTACTCCGCGAGGTCGAACGTGGTGTGCGGCGAGAGCCAGCCACCGGCGTTGGCCCAGGGGGCGCCGAAGTCGGAGGAGGTGATGAACTCCATCACCTCTTGGACCTCGGGGTCCTCGCCGTTGAACGTCGCGGCGATGTCACCGCCGACCAGCACCGGCTGCTCGCCACCGGCCTCGGCCGGCGGGAAGGCGTAGACGCCGACCTCCTCGTCGAGGTTCTTCTGGACCTCGGGCGGGAAGAAGCCGGTGATGAAGTTGCCCTGGCGCATCAGGAAGCACTTGGGCGGGTTGTCGAAGGAGGGCGTCATCGCGTCACCGAAGCCGGTGTTGAGGATCGACTTGACCCCGCCGTAGACCTGGCCGTCGGTCTTGGCGATCTCGCCGAACATGTCGAGGGCCTCACCGACCTGCGGGTCGTTGAACGGGATCTCGTGGTCGACCCACTGGTCGTAGACGTCGCCGCCCCCGAGGCGCAGCACGTACTCCTCGAGCCAGTCGGTGCCGACCCAGCCCGTGGCCTGGTCGGACTCCCAGCCCATGCACCACGGCTCGGTGCCGTCGGCCGCGATCTCGTCGGCGATCGCGGTGAGGTCGTCCAGCGTCTTCGGGGCGGTGTCGTAGCCGGCCTGCTCGTAGGCCTTCTTCGGGTACCACACGATGGACTTGACCGCGAGACGCATCGGCGCGCCGTAGTAGTCGCTGCCCGACTTGGTGAAGTCGAGGAAGCCGGGCACGAGGCTCTCCTCGAGGCCGGCGATGTCGAGGAAGTCCTGGACCGGGGACATCTCGTCGGAGAGCTCGAGCAGCCCACCGGGCTGCGGGAAGATGCCGATGTCGGGAGCGTCGCCGGAGGTGACCCGCTGGACCACCGTGGTGGTGAAGTCCTGGTCGTCGGTGTACTGCACGTCGATGCCCGACGACTCCTCGAACTCGGTCAGCGAGGCCTCGAAGTTGTCCTTCTCGGCACCGCCGAAGGCGCCGAGGATGGTCACGGTGCCATCGCCGCTGGTGCCGCTCGCGGCACCGCCGCTGCTGCCGCCGCTGTCCTCGGACTGCAGGCAGCCCGACGTGATGAGCGCGAGAGACGCCACCGCTCCCAGCGCGGCGAACCTGCGCTTCGACCTTGATGCCATCAGGTGATCTCCTCTGATCGGTGGCGGGGCCTGCCCGCGGCGGCCCCGAAGTGCACGTGACCCCGGTCACGTCTGGTCTTGTCTATCTGTGTCACAGACGTTTGTCGAGAACCGCGGCCCGCACGGTGTCGAAGGTCACCGGATCGTGATGCAAACGTTTGCGAGCCCATCGTGGCCGATGTCACAACCCGAGGTCAACAGCCCTTCGCAAACGATTGCCTGATCGCTACATTGCCCGGATGGACCCCACGACCTCCGGCACCGCGGGCTCCCCCGCACGGGTGGTCAACATGGTCGACGTCGCGGAGGTCGCGGGCGTCTCGATCGCGACGGTCTCGCGGGCACTGCGCGAGGTACCGGGCGTGGCGCCCCGCACCCGGGCCCGCATCCGCCAGGTCGCCGAGGACCTGTCGTACGTCGTCTCGCCCGAGGCCTCACGTCTCTCGGCCCGGCGCACCGGCCGGGTCGCGGTGGTGATGCCGCGTACCGATGTCTGGTTCTACGCCGCGATGCTCGCGGGGGTGGAGGCGGCACTGCGACGGGTCGACGTCGACGTGCTCGTCTACCAGGTCGACGGCGTCGAGGCGCGGCGCCGCTTCTTCCGCGACCTCCCGGCACGGCGCAAGGTCGACGCCGTGGTGCTGATCGCGATGCCGGTGCTGGCCGAGGAGGAGGAACGTCTCGAGCTGCTCGGCGTCGAGGTCGTCGTCGCCGGTGGCCGGCTCGGTTCGCACGGCCACGTGCGCGTCGACGACCACGCCGTGGCCCGTCTCGCGGTCGGCCACCTCGTCGCCCTCGGCCACCGCCGGATCGCCATGGTCCGCACCGACGACACGTCCGGCACCGTGTGGTCCGCGGACCTCGAGCGCACCCGCGGCTACCGCGACGAGCTCGCGGCGGCCGGGCTCGTCGCCCTGCCCGGGCACGTCGTGACCGTGCCCTACGGCGCCGACGCCGGCGTGCGCGGGGCCGAGGAGCTGCTCGCCCTGCCCGAGCTCCCCACCGCGGTCTTCGCCTACTCCGACGAGATCGGCCTCGGGGTCGTGGACCGCCTGCGCGAGCGAGGCCTGCGCGTGCCCGAGGACGTCTCGGTCGTCGGGGTCGACGGTCATCCTCTTGCTGCGGTGCTCGGCCTGAGCACGGTCGACCAGCACGTGGGCGACCAGGCCCGCCTCACCGGCGAGTGCGTGCTCGACCTGGTCGCGGGCCGTCAGGGCCCGGCCCCCGCGCTCGTCCTGCGGCCCGAGCTCGTCGTGCGCCGCACCACCGCGGCCCCGCCGCTCACCCCGCCGCTGACCCCGCCGCGCACCCCGGTGCGCCCCCCGACGGGGTTGGTCAGCCGGTGAGGGCGCGGCACTCGCGCGGCTGGCAGTCGTGCCAGGCGAGCAGCCGCCGCCTGAGGTCCTGGGCCCACGGCTCGTCGTGGGCCTGGGCGAAGACGTTGCGCCCCTCCACCTCGGTGCTGCCGCGGTAGAGCTCCCACGCGTAGTCCCGGGTCGTCCAGGCGCGGTCGAGGTCGACGCGGACGAGCAGACCGCGCGCGCTGCGCACGGCGGTGTACGACGGGATGCCGTCCAGGCGGCCCCCGCTCCCGATGTCGGCGTCCGGCTCACCGGGCAGCAGCGGACCCTGGCGGTGCTCGGCGTAGGTGAACTCACTGCCCGGTGTCCGCGGGGCGGCGAAGGTCGGCACGAGGCTCCTGCCCGTGCGGAACGACGCCGGTCTCAGCCCGGCGAGGTCCTCGAAGGTGCTGGCGAGGTCCAGGCTCGAGACCATCTGCGGGCGCCGGCCCGGCTCGACGCCGGGGCCGGCCACGACGAGCGGGACCCGGGTGTCGACGGCGTACGGCGTGCCCTTTCCCCCGTTGAGGCCGAGCTGACCGAGGTGGAAGCCGTTGTCGGAGGTCACCACCACGTAGGTGTCGGGCCCCACGATGCTCATCAGTCGCCCCAGCATCCGGTCGACCGACTGGACCATGCGGGAGCGGTCACGCAGGCGGGTCGTGGCCGCCTCCTCGGTCAGCGTGACCGGGTCCGTGCGCCAGGCCGGGGCCGGGCGCGTGCCGCCGTCGGCGTCGAGGTACGTCGGGGCGGTGCCCGCAGCCCCCGTGCCGTAGCCGGGCAGGTCGGTGGCCGAGAGGTCGAGGCAGTCCTGCGGGCCGCACTCGCCGCGGGGGTGGCCCGGTCCCGGGCGGTCGCGGAAGGCCGCCGGGAAGACGGGGTCGTCGGCCCCTCCCCAGACGGGGCCGGTGCGGGCGTGCGCGGCGTACGGCGCGACGTGGAGCAGGTAGGGCTGACCCGACCGCTCGTAGCGCGTGGCCAGCGCGGCCGCGCGACGCTCGATGACGCTGCCGACGTAGGAGCGGTCCTTGACCTTCTCGCTCGCCGCGGGATCGGGGCGCGGGTGGGAGACCAGGCCGAGGTCGCCGCCCTGCCGGGTCGGCGAGGTCGTGCGGTAGAAGCGCCAGCCGTTGTAGCCGCCGCCGGAGACCGACTCGAAGTCGTCCCAGCCCGGCACGACCGGCGGGGGCGTACGCGGCCCGTCCACCGTGCCGGTCGGGTTGCCCGGCTCGTACTCGTTGAGGTACTTCCCGACGAACGCGGTCTGGTAGCCGGCGCGCTGCAGCCGCACGTTGTAGGAGCGCTGCGGACCGTCGTTGGCCGCGAACGCGGGGTAGCCGCCCTGGGCGCCGTACGGTCCCCCGGAGGTGTTGGTCAGCACGCCGGCGAGGTGCGGCGGCTGTCCGGTCAGCATGGCCGCGCGCGAGGGGCAGCACAGGCTGTTGACGACGTAGGAGCGGTCGTAGGTCGCACCCTGCCGTGAGAGCGCGGCGAGGTTCGCCATCGTCGGCACCAGGTCCATCGAGACGTCGTCCATGACGACCACCACGATGTTCGGCTCGCTCGCCGGACCCACGTCGGCGCCCGCACCAGCGGCCCGTTCGGCGGCGCGCCGCGCCCGGGCGGCCTCGGCGGCGCTGAGCCCGTTGGCGCCACCGGATCCGGCATCCCCAGCACGTCGGCGTTCGTCGCGGTCGAGCGGGGGGGTGGGCAAGGGCGCGGTCGAGCCCGTCGTCGGGGCCGAGGCGGTCGACGGTGTGCTCGCCGAGACCGCACCAGGATCGTCCCCGCGGGTGTTCTCGACGAGTCCCACGGCAACCGAGGTGACGACCACGGCCAGCGCCGCCACGAGGGCCACCACGCGCGCAGGCTTCAACGCACGGACAGGGGCCACCGCATCATCATGCCAAGGACCCGGTGGCGATCAGGGGAGGATCAGGTCCGGCGCGCGCCCGCGTTGGGGTCGGCGTTGGGGCCCTGGGCGCCCTCGTCGGTCTCACCGGACTCGTCGCCGGGGTCCCCCGCGACCGACTGGTCGGGCTGGATCGGGTCCGTGGCGTTGGCCATCGTGGAGACCTCGCTGACCTCGCCGCCGCCGTCCTCGCCGCCGTCCTCGCCGAGGTGCTGGTCGGGGTCGCGGGCGTCCGCGCGGGAGTCGGTGGGGGTAGTCACACCCCGAGCCTAGGACCCCGCGCTCACCCCCGCGGGCGCCGGAAGCCGCGCGGGACCGGGGCGTCGTGCGCGATGGGGTCGGCGGGGTCCGGCCCGTCGATGGCCTCGTGCTCACGCTCGCGCACCGCGGTGCGGATCTGCTCGATGTTGTTGCGCAGCAGGTCCGAGACGAGCTCGTCCATCCGGGGGTCGCTGAGCATCTCGATGATCACGCGCAGCGTGGTCTCGCTGACCTCCGAGACGATCGCGTCGTAGCCCGGCAGCTTCTTGACCAGCCGCACGTTGGGGTCCTGGCGCACCTTCTCGGCGACCAGGGCCTTGAGCTCGTGATGGTTCTCCAGCAGCGCGTTCGAGATGTTCCTGGTGTAGTGCCCGGTCTGGATCACCGCGGCGACCTCCTCGAGGACCACGATGGTCAGCGGTCGCTTGATCAGGCCCAGCGCCCGGATCGAGAGCCCGCTGGCCCCACGCAGCACCCGCGGCGACCTCATCCCCAGGCGCACCAGCAACCCCCCGACCAGGGCGGCGAGCAGCGAGCCGCCGAAGGCGACGGCCACGACCAGCAGCAGCACCTGCAGGGTGCTCAGGCCCTCGAGGTAGCCCGACAGCGCGCTCATCGCGCCAACCTATCGAGGGGTTGCTGGGACCGGCGGTCGAGCCTGGCTGTCGAGCCTGGCCTGGGAGCGTGGGGTCGGCGGTGACTAGCCTGGCCCCATGACCAGCGAGCAGCCCCAGTACCGCACCGAGCACGACTCCATGGGGGAGGTCCAGGTCCCGCACGACGCGCTGTGGCGGGCCCAGACCCAGCGGGCGGTGGAGAACTTCCCGATCAGCGGCACCCCGATCGAGCGTCGGCTGATCGAGGGCCTCGCCCTGGTCAAGTCGGCCGCGGCGAGCGCCAACGCCGAGCTCGGCGTCCTCGAGCCGGCCCAGGCCGAGGCGGTGCGCGACGCGGCGGCCGCCGTCGCGGCCGGCGAGCACGACGCGCACTTCCCGATCGACGTCTTCCAGACCGGGTCGGGCACCAGCTCGAACATGAACGCCAACGAGGTCATCGCCTCGCTCGCCGGACGCGCCGGCGTCGAGCTGCACCCCAACGACCACGTCAACGCCAGCCAGTCCAGCAACGACACGTTCCCCACCGCGATCCACGTCGCGGTCACCCGCGCCGTCACCGCCGACCTGCTGCCCGCCCTCGACGTGCTGGCGAGCAGCCTGGAGGCGAAGGCCGCGGAGTTCGCGGGCCTGGTGAAGTCCGGACGCACCCACCTCATGGACGCGACCCCGGTGATGCTCGGCCAGGAGTTCGGCGGGTACGCCGCGACCGTGCGCCTGGCCGTCGAGCGCCTCGAGTCGGTGCTGCCGCGGGTGCGCGAGCTGCCCCTGGGCGGCACCGCGGTCGGCACCGGCATCAACACCCCGGCCGGGTTCGCGGCCACGGCGATCGCGGCGCTCGGCGAGCTGACGGGCGAGCCGTTCACCGAGACGCGCAACCACTTCGAGGCCCAGGGGACCCGCGACTCGCTGGTCGAGCTCAGCGGTGCGCTGCGCACCCTCGCCGTCGGCCTGACGAAGATCTGCAACGACCTGCGCTGGATGTCCTCGGGCCCCACGACCGGCCTCTCCGAGATCCACCTGCCCGACCTCCAGCCCGGGTCGAGCATCATGCCGGGCAAGGTCAACCCGGTCCTCCCGGAGGCGACCCTGATGGTCTGCTTCCAGGTGATCGGCAACGACGCGACCGTCGCCGCCGCCGGGTCCAGCGGCTCCTTCGAGCTCAACGTGGCGATGCCGGTCATGGCGCGCAACCTGCTGGAGTCGGTGCGCCTGCTCGCCAACGCCGGTCGGGTCCTCGCCGAGCGCTGCATCGACGGGATCACCGCCGACGCCGAGCGGATGCGCACCTACGCGGAGTCCTCGCCCTCGGTCGTCACCCCGCTGAACAAGCACATCGGCTACGAGAACGCCGCGAAGGTCGCCAAGAAGGCGCTCGCCGACGGTGCGACGATCCGCGAGACCGTGCTGGCGATGGGTTTCGTGGAGCGCGGCGAGGTGTCCGAGGAGGAGATGGACGCCGCCCTCGACGTCGAGTCGATGACCGGTCGCTGAGCGGTGTGAGCGCGGAGCACCTGCGCGAGCAGCGCGAGCTGTGGGACCGCGAGGCGGCACGCTTCGACGACGAGCCCGACCACGGGCTCGGCGACCCGGCGTGCCGGGAGGCCTGGCGCGTGCTGCTGGGCCGTCACCTGCCGGCGCCGCCCGCCGACGTCGTCGACCTCGGCTGCGGCACCGGGAGCCTCGCGGTGCTGCTCGCCGAGCAGGGCCACCGGGTGCGTGGCACCGACCTCTCCCCCGCCATGGCGGGGGCGGCTCGCGCCAAGGCCACCGCCGCCGGGGTGCGGCTCGAGGTCGAGGTCGGCGACGCCGGGCACCCGTCGTACGCCGCATCGTCGGCCGACGTGGTCCTGTGCCGCCACGTGCTCTGGGCGCTGCCCGACCCGGCCGGGGCGCTCGAGCACTGGCACCGCCTGCTGCGCCCCGCCGGCCGACTGGTCCTCGTCGAGGGTCACTGGCACACCGGTGGAGGCCTGAGGGCCGAGCAGACGCGCAGGCTGGTGGAGTCGTGCTTCGACGACGTGACGGTCGAGCACCTGCCCGACCCCGTGCTGTGGGGCGGAGCCGCTGCGCGACGAGCGCTACCTGCTGACGGCCCGTCGCGCGAGCGCCTGACGGCAAGCCCGAGCCCGCCGCCGCTCCGTCGAGCGCGCGGCCGCCGGAGGGGCGCTCAGTACCAGTTGACGGCCTGGCTGTGGCCCCAGGCGCTGCACGGGCTGCCGTAGCGGTCCTGGATGTAGCCCAGGCCCCAGCGGATCTGCGTCACCGGGTTGTCGGCCCAGTCGGCCCCCGCGCTGGCCATCTTCGAACCGGGCAGCGACTGCGGGATGCCGTAGGCCGACGAGGTGGGGTTGTCGGCGTACACGTCCCAGCCGGACTCCTTGGTCCACAGGCTGTCCAGGCACCCGAACTGGTCGGAGGAGAAGCCGAACTCGCCGAGCAGCGAGCGGCCGATCTCGCGCGGGTCGGAGTCGGCGAGGTCCTCCGAGGCCGTCATCGCCGGCGCGTCAGCGGCGGTGAGCGCCTCCTCCTTCTCGGGGTCGGCCTCGGTGCGCCGGTCGGAGCGGCTGATCACGGGCTCACGACTGCCGAGCTCGGCCGCGGTGACCGTGCCCGACGGTGGGAGGCCTCCCGCGGCGTCGTCCCCGGCACCCTGCTCCGCGGCCAGATCGGTCGGGTCGCTGGACGCGTCGAGGCCGGTGACGGCGGCGCCGGCCAGGCTCGCCTCAGCCCCGGGCCCGCGGGTCACGACGCCGCCGGCCACCGTGAGCCCCGTCGCCGCGGCCGCCACGGAGGACAGGACCACCGTCGTGCGCAGGACCCGGGCGGGGACCTCCACGCCGGGACGGGCGGGCGCTGCTCGGTGCTTGGCGACGTGCTTGGCGTGCTTGCTCAACAAGGAGTCCTCGGGCTGGGCGACAACGACGGGCTGCGGTGCTGGGGGTGATGAGGCAGACGATGACTCTCAGGTCGGTCGCGAGGACGCCCAAGGTCACGAAAAGATCTCGGCACACCTTGCCGGACGAGGTGGGGTGAGGCAAACCGAACTCACCCGTCCCCGGCGACGAGTGACTCGCCTCACGTCACAGGCGCCACGGCTGCCCCGTCAGCCCCGCCGGCACCACCCACTTGCGAGCTCAGGTCGCGGGCCTCGGGGTCGGCCACGAACCGGACCGGGACCTCAGACGGTCATGTGCTCGAGCATCTCGGTGACCAGCGCGGCGATCGGCGAGCGCTCCGAGCGCGTGAGGGTCACGTGGGCGAACAGCGGGTGACCCTTGAGCTTCTCGACGACCGCCACGATCCCGTCGTGACGGCCCACCCGGAGGTTGTCACGCTGGGCGACGTCGTGGGTGAGCACGACCTTGGAGTTCGCCCCGATCCGCGAGAGCACGGTGAGCAGCACGTTGCGCTCCAGCGACTGCGCCTCGTCGACGATGACGAAGGCGTCGTGCAGCGAGCGTCCCCGGATGTGGGTCAGCGGGAGCACCTCGAGCATGCCGCGGTGGAGGACCTCCTCGATGACCTCGCGCGAGGTCATCGCCCCGAGGGTGTCGAAGACCGCCTGCGCCCAGGGGCCCATCTTCTCGGCCTCCGAGCCGGGCAGGTAGCCGAGCTCCTGACCGCCGACCGCGAAGAGGGGCCGGAAGACGATGACCTTCTGGTGGGCGCCACGCTCCAGCACCGCCTCGAGGCCGGCGCACAGCGCCATCGCGGACTTGCCGGTGCCGGCCCGCCCGCCGAGCGAGACGATGCCGACCTCGGGGTCGAGCAGCATCTCCAGCGCGATGCGCTGCTCCGCGGAGCGCCCGTGGACGCCGAAGGCCTCGCGGTCACCGCGCACGAGGTGGACCTGCTTGTCGGGCCCGACCCGGCCCAGCGCCGTACCGCGGTCCGAGAGCAGCACCAGGCCGGTGTGGCAGGGCAGCTGGCGGGCCTGCTCGAGGTCGACGGTCCCGTCGTCGTAGAGCTCGTCGAGGTCCTCGGCGCGTACGTCGAGCTCGGCCATCCCGCTGTAGCCGGTCTCGGAGTCGCTGACCGCCTCGGCGCGGTACTCCTGAGCGTCGAGACCGACGGCCGAGGCCTTGATCCGCAGCGGCAGGTCCTTCGAGACCAGGGTGACGGAGGCGCCCTCGGTCGACAGGTTGTGCGCCACGGCGAGGATCCGCGTGTCGTTGTCGCCGAGACGGAACCCGGAGGGCAGCGTGGAGGAGTCGGTGTGGTTGAGCTCGACGCGCACGCTACCGCCCTGCTCGCCGACCGGGACCGGCTCGTCGAGGCGCCCGTGCTGGATGCGCAGCTCGTCGAGCGCACGTAGGGCCGAGCGAGCGAAGTAGCCGAGCTCGGGGTGGTGGCGCTTGCCCTCGAGCTCGGTGATCACCACGACCGGGAGCACGACCTCGTGCTCGGCGAAGCGGCGCAGCGCCCCGGGGTCGGCGAGCAGCACGCTGGTGTCCAGGACGTAGGTCCGGCGGGCGGTGGCGGCCTCCTCGGTGGTGCTGGTGGTGCTGGGAGTTGCGGTGGTCTCGGACACGACTGACCCCTCGAGGGCCGGCGCGCGCACTCCTCGCCCCGGCCCGTGTCGCTCACGCTCTCGGACCGGGATGGGAACCGAGCGCCGGAGTGCCGGCGCCCCCGTCGACGCCGGGTGCGCGTCTGCGTCACCTGGGGTGTCGTGCGGTCGTGACTGGTCACGAACGGGCCCTCTCGATGAGGCGGGCTTCCCCACCCGCCGCTGGCTCGAAACTACGCCGGGCCCTCGTGGCCCACGAGCCGACACGCCCGAGCGCGAGATGACCGTCGGGTTACGTCCCGTGCCGCCGGTCGCGCAGGGCGTAGGCGCGCATCGCCCGCAGGAAGTCGACCTTGCGGAAGTCGGGCCAGTAGGCCTCGCAGAAGTAGAACTCCGAGCGCGCGCTCTGCCACAGCAGGAAGCCGCCGAGCCGCTGCTCGCCGGAGGTCCGGATCACCAGGTCGGGATCCGGCTGACCCTTGGTGTAGAGGTGCTCGGCGATGTGCTCGACGTCGAGGTTGGCGGCGAGGTCCTCCAGCGACGTGCCGAGCTCGGCGTGCTCGTGCAGCAGCGAGCGGACGGCGTCGGTGATCTCGCGGCGACCGCCGTAGCCGACCGCCACGTTGACCCAGATCCCGTCGACCCCCGCGGTGGCCTCGGCCGCCGCCTTGAGCCGCTCCGCGGTGGGCGCCGGCAGCAGGTCCAGGGCACCGACGGGGTGCAGGCGCCACCGGCGCTGCTCGGCCAGGGTGTCGACGGCGTCGCCGATGATCGACAGCAGGGGCCCCAGCTCGTCCTCGGGCCGGTTCAGGTTGTCGGTCGAGAGCAGCCACAGCGTGACGACCTCGACGCCCAGCTCCTCGCACCAGCCCAGCAGCGGCTCGATGTTCGCCGCCCCCGTTCGGTAGCCGTGGGCGGTGTCGCGGCCCACGGCACGGGCCCACCGGCGGTTGCCGTCGAGCATCACCCCGACGTGGTGCGGCATGTTGTCGGGCATCCGGCGCAGGACGCGTGCCTCGTAGGCCGGGTAGAGCACCCGACGTACGCCCCGCTTCCAGTCGACCACCCTCGGATGGTAGCGGCGCCCGGCCGTCGGCCGGGGCCTTCGCGCGCCGAACGGTTAGGCTCGCCCGGTGGACCAGGCGACCGACTCCTCCGGACAGAAGTCGCGCTCCGGCGTCGGTGCGGGCGTGGACCACCTGACCGCCCACCTCTCCGAGGTCATCGCCGAGGTCAAGCCCAAGCTGCGGGGGTGGCTGCACCTGGGCAGCGCGCCCCTGACCCTGGCCGCGGGCATCGTGCTGGTCGCGCTCTCGCCGACCACGACGACCAGGGTCGGCAACGCGCTCTTCTGCGGCACCGGGCTGCTGATGTTCACCGTCTCGGCGGTCTACCACCGCGGCACGTGGTCACCACCGGTGTGGCGGGTCCTGCGGCGCTTCGACCACTCCAACATCTTCCTGCTGATCGCGGGCTCCTACACGCCGTTCAGCCTGATCCTGCTCACGGGCACCACGGAGCGGGTGCTGCTGATCGTGGTCTGGACCGGCGCCCTGCTCGGTGTGGCCTTCCGCGTCTTCTGGACCGGTGCGCCCCGCTGGCTCTACGTGCCGATCTATCTCGCCCTGGGCTGGGCCGCGGTGTTCTTCATCCCCGCCTTCTTCACCGGCGCGATGACCCTGGGCACCCAGATCGGCGTGGCGACCTTCGTGCTGATCCTCGTCGGTGGTGGGCTCTACACCGTGGGGGGCCTCGTCTACGGCGTGAAGCGACCGGACCCGTGGCCGTCGTGGTTCGGGTTCCACGAGATCTTCCACAGCTTCACGATCCTCGCCTTCGCCGCGCACTACATCGGCGTCTCGCTCGCGACGTACGCCCTGCGCTAGCGGCTCGAGGAGAGCACCACGACCAGCACGGCCGCGACCGCCAGCGCGGCGGCCGCGGTGCCGGCGACCAGCCGGGGCACCCGCTCCACGGCGGTCTCGAGCAGCCGGTAGACCAGCGTCAGCAGGGCGACGGACGCGGTCACCGGCAGCAGGACGGCCAGGCTGACGCCGACGATCGCCCCGGCCCGCCACAGCCGGCCCCAGGTCAGGGCGAGCAGGACCGGCAC
Source organism: uncultured Actinomycetota bacterium (assembly GCA_963714475.1). Taxonomy (GTDB): domain Bacteria; phylum Actinomycetota; class Actinomycetes; order Propionibacteriales; family Nocardioidaceae; genus Nocardioides. Next base: position 186,762 of record CAVQOP010000008.1, on the reverse strand, counting down.
GCTGAACGCGCCGGCGGCGCCGCCGACCAGCTCGACCCACCACGCCCGCCTGCCCATCCACGGCACGAGGTCGACGACGTCGGCGAGGTCGAGCAGCGCCAGCACCCCCAGGGCGACGATCCCCAGCAGGGTGGCGCCCACGGCCGCGGCGTACGCCGCGTGCCGTGCCGGCGACCAGGAGGTGGAGCCGGCGCGCACCGTGGCCAGCGTGACGCCCGCCCAGGCCAGCCATCGCCGGACGGGGCGGGTGCCGGTGTCGCGCATGGCGGTGCGGAAGACCCGGTCGGCGGTGACCCGGTCGACCTCGCGCGCCGCGACGTACGCCGGTTGCGGGCCGACCCGGTCGACCAGCGCGTCGTGCACGAGCGCGGCGGGGAGGTGCCGGCCGGTGCGTGGGACCAGCCAGGTCAGCAGACTGGGCACGGAGGTGAGGTCGGTGCGGAACGCGCCCAGGTCCCGGGGCACGAGGACCTGCCCGACCTCCTCGTCGAGGTAGGCGATCCGGCGCAGCATCCGGAACCCCTCGGCGCCGTCCTCGACGACCCGCTCGAGCAGGACGCGTGGGGGGCGGTCGGGGCGGGGTGGCTCGTCGGGCAGGCCGCCGTCGTAGAACCGCCAGCGCTGCGCCGTCATCCTCACCCCTCCCGAGACTCACCAGCCTAGGCCGAGCCGGCCTCGAGCCCGCCGTACCGTGGGGCCGGTGGCTCGGGCGACGGCCCGGCCCGGTTCCCCAGGACGGTGAGCGTGACCGCATCCCCCGCCTCGTCGGCGGCACCTGCTCCCGAGCAGGCCTACCTCACGCTGTCCTCGCCCCGCGGTCGCTGGCTGCTGCTGGCCGCCGTGCTCGGCTCGGGCCTGGCCGGCATCGACGCCACCGTCGTCAACGTCGCCCTGCCCGACATCGGTCGCTCGTTGGGCGCCGACTTCACGACCCTGCAGTGGACGGTCACGGCGTACGCCCTCACGCTGGCCGCGTTCCTGCTGCTCGGGGGTGTGCTCGGCGACCGGTTCGGACGTCGGCGGGTCTTCCTGATCGGGGTCGTCTGGTTCGCCGTGGCGTCGCTGCTGTGCGGGCTCGCGGGGTCGGCGCCGTGGCTGGTCGCAGCCCGCGCGCTCCAGGGCGTCGGCGGCGCCCTGCTCACCCCGGGCAGCCTGGCCATGCTCTCCGCGTCGTTCGGCCCGCGCGACCGGGCCCGCGCCATCGGGGCGTGGTCGGGCCTCGGCGGCGTCGCGACCGCGGCCGGCCCCTTCATCGGGGGCTACCTCGTCGAGGTCGCGTCGTGGCGCTGGGTGTTCCTGGTCAACGCCCCGGTGGCGGTGCTGGTGGTCTGGGTCGCGCTGCGCCACGTGCCCGAGACGCGCGACCCCGCCGCGCAGGGCCGCGTGGACCTCGCGGGGGCAGCCCTGGGGGCGCTGGCCCTCGGCGGGCTGACCTACGGGCTGCTCGGAGGAGGAGTGCTCGCGGTGGCGGTGGGCCTGGCCGCGGCGGTCGGGTTCGTGCTGGTGGAGCGGCGGGTGGCGCACCCGATGCTGCCGCTGGGCGTCTTCGCCTCGCGCCAGCTCAGCGCGGCCAACGCCGTGACGTTCTGCGTGTACGGCGGCTTCGGCTCGATCTTCTTCCTGCTCGTCATCCAGCTCCAGGTCGTGTCCGGGTTCTCCCCGGTCCTCTCCGGGACCGCGCTGCTGCCGGTCACGGTCCTGATGCTGGTGCTCTCCCCGTCCTCGGGGGCTCTCGCCGCCCGGGTCGGACCGCGCCGGCAGATGGCGGCCGGGCCCGTCGTGGCCGCGGCCGGCGTCCTGCTGATGCTCCGCATCGGTGGGGAGGCGTCCTACGTCCTCGACGTGCTGCCCGCGGTGGTCGTCTTCGGTCTCGGGCTGGCGATCATGGTCTCTCCGCTCACCTCCACCGCCCTCGCCGCGGCCCCCGCCGAGCACGCCGGCCTCGCCTCCGGCGTCAACAACGCCGTCGCCCGCACCGCCGGCCTGGTCGCGGTCGCCGTCGTCCCCATCGTGGCCGGTCTCGACGGCCGGGTCTACGAGGACCCCCCGGCCTTCGACGCCGGCTTCACCGTCGCGCTGTGGATCAGCGCAGCCGTGCTCGCCGTGGGTGGCGTCCTCGCGGCCCTCACCATCCGCGACGACGTGCTCACCGACGACTGAGCGGGACAGTGCCCCGGATCCGTGCCGGATTCCGGCACGGATCCGGGGCACTGTCGCTCGTCGGGCTGCGATCGGGCTGCGATCAGGCTGCGTTCAGGCAGGGGCGTCGAGCCGCAGCAGCGCGAGCAGTCGACGCGCGCACTCGCCGCCGTGCTCCTCGGCGAGGTCGAGGGCGCGCGGGACGTCGAGGCCGTCGCGGACCGCGTCGACGGCGAGGTCCGCCGCCGGTGCCGGCCCGTCGACGCCCCCGGCCCCAGCGGCCGCGGTCCGCACCCGCTCGAGCCGTTGCGCGGCGCCCGCGAGCAGAGCCGGGTCGTAGTCCCACGGCTCGCCGTGACGACGATCCAGCAGGAGCATCCTCAGCACCGCCGGCGCGACCTCGGCCAGCACGTCCTCGACGAGGACCAGGTTGCCGGTCGACTTGGCCATCTTCTGGGCCCCGACCCGAACCAGCCCGACGTGCACCCGGGCCCGCGCGAACGGCGTCACGCCGCTCGCGGCCTGCACCATCGCCTCCTGGTAGGCGTGGTGCGGGAAGCGCAGGTCCTCGCCGCCGACGAGCACGTCCAGCGACGCACCGAGCGTGCCGAGCGCCATCGCCGCGCACCCGGCGTGCCACCCGGGCCGGCCCCAGCCCCAGGGGCTCGGCCAGGCCGGGGCGTCGCCCGTCGAGGGTCGCCACAGCGCGACGTCGAACGGGTCGTCCTTCGCCGGGTCGTCGGGCTCGTCGCCGTACGCCGCCGACAGGGCACGCGCCCGCTCGGTCGACAACCCCGCCTCCGACGGGACCGTGCCGCCGCGGAACCAGACGGTCCCGCCACGCTCGTAGGCCCGTCCGCTCTCGAGCAGCACCTGCGCCAGCTGCTGCACGGCACCGACGTGGTGGCGCGCTCGTGGCTGGACCGTGGGTGTGGCCACCCGCAGAGCGCGCATGGAGCGGTCGAAGACGGCCTCCTGCGAGAGCGCGAGCTCGTCGAAGTGCCGGCCGCGCTCGCGAGCGGCGGTGGACAGGACGTCGTCGACGTCGGTGACGTTGCGCGCCACCAGCGTGCTGACCCCGTTCGCGGCGAGCACCGAGGCGAGCAGGTCGGCCCACACGAAGGTGGCCGCGTGGCCGAGGTGGGTGACGTCGTACGGCGTGATCCCGCAGACGTAGACGCGGGCCGTGCCCACCACCGGCAGGGGCCGCCCGTCGAGCACGAGAGGCCGCGGCATCGTGGGCAGCGGACCGGCGCGGTGCTCGGGGTCGGTGGAGGCGGACGTCACGGGCACAGCCATGGCCGCAGTCTCGCACCGCCACCGCCACCGCCACCGCCGGGCACGGTGCTCACCTGCCCGGCGGTGGGGTCGATCAGCAGCGGGTCACCCGCGGCTCACCGGCGGGTCACCGGCGGCTCACCGGGGACTCACCGGCGGCTCACCGGGGCGCGATCCGTGGACTCAGACCTTGCTCTTGCCCTTGCTCTTGCCCATGAAGCTCTCGACGACGCCGATCAGCAGGAACGCTGCGACCACGGCGATGAGGAACCCGACGATGTTGAGCTCGAAGATGCTGGTGCCCGGGTTCAGCAGGCCGCCCAGCAGGCCGCCGATGACGGCGCCGAGCACGCCCAGGACGAGGGTCCCGACGAGGCCGAGGTTCTGCTTGCCCGGCTTGAACAGCCTCGCCAGGGCGCCGATGATGAGCCCGACGACGAGAAGTCCGATGATCTGCATGTGTTGCCTCCCTTGATGGTGGGCACGACAAGAACCGTCGTGCCGACCGATCACGCTAGTGCCTGCCCGGGACGGCGCGTGCCACCCCGCGAGAGGGTGCGACACCGGGCGACGTGAGCCCACGGGCGCCGATACCCTGCCCCGCGTGAGCCCCCGTCCCGACGCACCGCCCGCCGCTCCCGACCTCCCGGCCCACCGGCGCGAGGTGCTCGAGGCGCGGGTCGCCCGTTGGCGCCCCGACCTCGTCGAGGCCCTCACGCTCGTCCACGCCGACCCCGAGGACGTCGCCGACCGGCTCCTCGCCGTCGCGGCGCAGGCCTTCGCCGCGCGCGACGACGACCTGCACCTTCTCGACCTCCAACGCACCCTGCGCCCGGACTGGTTCCAGCAGCCTGGCGCCGTCGGCTACGCGGCGTACGCCGACCGCTTCGCCGGCGACCTGCGAGGCGTCGCCGACCGGCTCGACCACCTGCGCGGGCTCGGCGTCAGCTACCTGCACCTGATGCCGCTGCTGGCGCCGCGCGAGGGACCCAACGACGGCGGGTACGCCGTGGCCGACTACCGCGAGGTGCGCCCCGACCTCGGCACCGTCGACGACCTGCGCGACCTGACCCGGCGCCTGCGCGCGGAGGGCATCAGCCTGTGCCTGGACCTGGTGCTCAACCACGTCGCACGCGAGCACGAGTGGGCCCGACGCGCCCGCGCCGGTGAGCAGCGCTACCGCGACTACTTCCGCATCTACCCCGACCGCACCGAGCCCGACGCGTGGGAGCAGACCCTGCCGGAGGTCTTTCCCGACCTGGCGCCCGGCAGCTTCACCTTCGACGACGAGGTGCAGGGCTGGGTGTGGACGACCTTCAACGACTACCAGTGGGACCTCGACTGGTCGAACCCCGACGTGGTGGTCGAGATGGCCGAGATCATCTGCTTCCTGGCCAACGCCGGCACCGAGGTCTTCCGTCTCGACGCCATCGCCTTCCTCTGGAAGCGGAGGGGCACCGACTGCCAGAACCAGCCCGAGGTGCACGCGCTGACGCAGGCGCTGCGGTGCGTGGCCCGCGTCGCCTGCCCCGCGGTGGTCTTCAAGGCCGAGGCCATCGTCGGACCCCGCGACCTCGTGGCCTACCTCGGCACGGGGCGTCACCACGGCAAGGTCAGCGACCTCGCCTACCACAACGCACTGATGGTGCACCTGTGGTCGATGCTCGCCTCGGGCGACACCTGGCTCACCACCCACGCCCTGCGCGCCCTCCCCACGCCGCCGACCTCCACCGCCTGGATCACCTACGCCCGCTGCCACGACGACATCGGCTGGGCCATCGGCGACGACGACGCCGCCGCGGTCGGGCTCTCCGGCTACTTCCACCGACGGTTCCTCGCCGACTACTACGACGGCACCCACCCCGGCTCGCCGGCGCGGGGGCTCGCCTTCCAGCACAACCCGCACACCGGCGACAAGCGCACCTCGGGCTCCCTCGCCTCGCTGGCCGGGGTCGAGGCCGGCGACCCCCAGGGCCCGGACAAGGTCGTGCTCGCCCACGCGCTCGTCTGCGGCTTCGGCGGCGTCCCCGTGATCTGGATGGGCGACGAGATCGGGCTGCTCAACGACCCGCACTGGGCCGAGGACCCCGCTCACCGCGACGACAGCCGCTGGGCGCACCGGCCCCCGATGCCGTGGCGCAGCGACGGCACCCTGCCCGACCCGCACGGCCTGCTCGCGCGCCTCCGCCACCTGCTCGACGTACGCCGGGCGCTGCCGCACCTGCACGCCGCCACGGCCGCCGAACCCCTCGACCCGCCCGCGCCCGGTGTGCTGGCCCTCGTGCGCCGTCACCCGCTCGGCCCGATGCTGGGGCTGTACTCGATGGTCCGCGAGGACCGCCGCATCCCGTGGGCTGCCCTGCACGACGCCGGGCTCGGGCACGGCGTGGCCGTCGTCGACCACCTCACCGGCGCGCCCGTGCGCTCCGAGGGCGAGCACGTCGTGCTGCCGGCGTACGGCGCCCTCTGGCTGACCGACGAGGGCTGACCGCCCCCCACCGAGCTGGCGCACGGATCTGCGGCCCCTCGGACGACAATCCCTGGCACTTCGGCCGACAATCTGCGGCACCTCGGCCGGCAACCCCGCCCACCTGTCAGCCGAGGTGCCACCTTTTGCAGGTCGAGGTTCCACTTTTTGTTGGTCGAGGGCGGTCTCCCGGTCCGGGACGGACGGCGGGGATACCGTGACCGGGCTCGTACGGCTCACACCCTGGCCCCGGAGGTCCGATGTACCCCGTCCGCTCCAGCACCGTCGACGACGTCCTCGCGCGCAGCGCGCGGCGCTGCCCCACCCGCACGGCGCTGCACTTCGGCGACCGGCGCTGGACCTACGCGTGAGCTCGACGACGCCGTCAGCGCGGCGCCGGGCCGCCCTGCCGGGCTCGGGCCTGGAGAGCGGCGAGCGCGTCGCGGCGTACGGCCGAACTCCGACGCCTACCTGATCGGCTACCTCGGCTGCGCGCGGGCGGGGCTCGTCCACGTGCCCGTCAACTACACCTGGTCGGCGGCGAGCTGGCCTACCTCATCAAGCAGTCCGGGGCGACCGCGCTCTTCGTCGACCCCGGCTCTGCCCGCGGCCGACGCGGTGATGGGCACCTCGGCACGTGTGCCGGATCGGCACGTCCGCGACGGCGCCGACGACGGTCGACGTCCTCGCCTGGGCGCTGACCGGGGAGGTGCTGGACCTCGGCCACGTCCCGGTCGAGGACGACGACCTGGCCAGCTCCTCTACACCTCCGGCACGACGTCGCGCCGAAGGGCGCGATGATGACCCACCGCGCGTTCGTCCACGAGTACGTCTCCTGCGTCGCTCGCGCTGGACATGGACGAGGACGACATCCCGCTGCACCCGCTGCCGCTCTACCACTCCGCCGGAGATGCACGTGTTCCTGATGCCCTACCTGATGTCGGCGCGATCAACCACCTCGTGGAGGCCCCCGACCGCAGGACATCCTCGCGCCGGTGGAGCGCGACGGCGACTCGCGTCGCTGTTCTCGCCGCCGACGGTGTGGATCGCGCTCTCCGAGCCACCCCGACTTCGCCACCCGTGACCTGACCGCGCTGCAGAAGGCCTTCTACGGCGCGTCGATCATGCCCGTGCCGGTGCTGCGCGGCTACGCGACGCGCTGCCCGACGGCGTCGGCTTCTACAACGCCTTCGGCCAGTCGGAGATCGCGCCGCTGGCGACCGTCCTGCGTCCCGAAGAGCACGATGAGCGACCGGAGTCGGCGGACCGTCCGGTGCTGTTCGTCGAGATCCAGGTCGTCGGACGACGACGACCAGAGATCGTGGGCGGCGGGCAGGGCGAGGTCCTCTACCGCTCGCCGCAGCTGTGCACCGGCTACTGGGACAAGCCGGACGAGACCGAGGAGGCCTTCCGCGGCGGCTGGTTCCACTCCGGCGACCTCGTGCGGATCGACGCGGAGGGCTACATCTCGTCGTCGACCGCGATCAAGGACGTCATCAACACCGGCGGCGTGCTGGTCGCCTCCCGCGAGGTCGAGGACGCGCTCTACACGCACCCGGCGGTCGCCGAGGTCGCGGTCGTCGGACCCCCGCACGAGCGCTGGATCGAGGCGATCAGCGGCGTTCGTCGTGCTCGCGCGAGGCGAGCAGGCCGACGAGGACGAGCTGCTCGCCCACGCCCGCACCGCCTGGCCGCGCTCAAGCTGCCCAAGTCCGTCCACTTCCGTCGACGAGCTGCCCAGCAACCAGTCCGGCAAGCTGCTCAAGCGGGTGCTGCGCGACGACCTCGCCGGCACCGGCGCCAGCTGACCCGGTCCTCGTACGCCCGGGTCGCGACACCGGGTCACGACACCGGGTCGCGACACCGCGGTCGCCATGCCGGGGGCAGGATGGGCGCATGGACGCACGAGCCTGGGACGACCGGTACGCCGCCAGCGAGCTGGTGTGGTCGCTCGGTCCGAACGCCCTGGTGGCTCGCGAGTGCGCCGACCTGCCGGCCGGCCGCGCCGTCGACCTCGCCTGCGGCGAGGGCCGCAACGCACTCTGGCTGGCCTCCCGGGGATGGCAGGTCGAGGCCGTCGACTTCTCGCAGGTCGCCCTGGACAAGGGCCGCGGCCTCGCCGCGCTGCCCGAGGCGGGGGTGGGGGCCGACGCGATCACCTGGCGCCGCTCGGACGCGACCGCCTGGAGCGGCTCCGACCTCGACCTCGCCGTCGTGGCGTACCTCCAGCTCGCGTCCCCGGACCGGGGTGACGCGGTACGCGCGGCCTACGCCGCGCTGCGGCCCGGCGGGACCTTCGTGCTGGTGGCCCACGACTCCACCAACCTGACCGAGGGAACCGGCGGTCCGAGGGACGCGAGCGTGCTGTACACCGCCGAGGACGTGCTCGACGACCTGGCGGGCGGTGCCGCGAGGCCCCGGGTCGTGCACGCACGGCGCGAGGCCCGGGAGGTGGTCGTCACCGCGGGGCAGCGGGCGGAGCACCGTGAGACCGGCGAGAACGGCGTCGCCGTCGCCTGGGACTGCTTCGTACGGCTCGTCAAGACCTGACCGGCCGACGTCGGTCCTCAGCCCTGGGACGTGGTGCCCGACTGCGGCTTCGGTCCCTGGTCGCGCGGCTGGGGCCGGGGCCGGGGCCGGTCCGAGGGGTCGAAGAGGCCATCTGCCTCCGACTGGTCGGCGCGCCGCAGGTGGCGGGTGAGGCTGACGCCGAGCAGGGCGACGGCGAGCACCCCGAGACCGAACAGGCCGAAGGCCGTCCAGCCGGCCTTGACGTCCTCCGCCTCCGGGACCGGGTCGGCCCAGGTCAGCAGCCACACCGCCACCGCGACGGTCGTCGGGTGGGACAGCACCAGCGTCGAGATCATGGGTCCAGTCTCTCAGGCCGGGCCAGCGACGGCGCTGCTGGCGACGCCGCTCGCGCTCTGCGCGAGCTCGACGCCCGCGAACAGGTCGTCCTCGGGCAGGGTGCTCTCGACGTGGCTGGTGACCAGCTCGTAGTCCTCGGTCGGCCACACCTCGCGCTGCAGCTGCAGGGGGGTGGAGAACCAGTGCCCGTCGGGGTCGATCTGCGTCGCGTGGGCCAGCAGGGCCTGGTCGCGCACACCGAAGTAGTCACCGCACGGCACCTTGGTCGTGATCCGGGCGTCCCACTCCGGCTCGGGCTTCCACGTCTCCAGCCGCTCACCCCAGGGCGACTCGAGCCCGGCGGCCTCGATCGCCTGGTGCAACGCGGTCATCCGGGGCCGGTTGAAGGAGTGGTGGTAGTAGAGCTTGAGCACCTGCCAGGCCTCGCCGGCGTCGGGGAAGCGCTCCGGGTCGGCGGCGGCCTCGAAGGCGGCGACGCTCACCTCGTGGCAGCGCACGTGGTCGGGGTGCGGGTAGCCGCCGCGCTCGTCGTAGGTCGTCATCACGTGCGGACGCACCCGGCGCACCACCCGGACGAGGGCCTCGACGGCCTCCTCGAGCGGCACGAGGGCGAAGCAGCCCTCGGGCAGCGGCGGCTTCGGGTCGCCCTCGGGCCAGCCGGAGTCGACGAAGCCCAGCCAGATCTGCTCGATGCCGAGGATGTCGCGGGCCTGCTCCATCTCGCGGCGACGGATCTCGGTCATGTTCTCGAGCACGTCGGGGCGTTCCATGCGCGGGTTGAGGATCGAGCCACGCTCGCCCCCGGTGCAGGTGGCGACGTAGACCTCGACGCCCTCGTCGACGTACTTGGCCGTCGTCGCGGCTCCCTTGCTCGACTCGTCGTCGGGGTGGGCGTGCACGTGCATGAGGCGGAGCCCGGCCAGGGGCCCGGAGCGGGAGCGTTGCGACATGGTTTCATCGTAGGTGTCAGGCTGGGGTGGTGAGCGCCCAGGACCAGGACAGCACGATCGGGGTCGACGACCTCGCCCGCCGCTACGGCGCCCCGGCCCCGTGGCGGCGCCGGCTGCTGGCCGCAGCCGTCGCACTGGTCGTGGCGTCCTTCGGCGTGTGGTTGACCTGGGCCACGATCTACCACTCCGAGCCGGCCGTGACCTCGACGCTGATCTCGTTCGAGGTCCAGGGCGAGTACGACGTCGGCGCGGTCGTCGACGTCTCGACCCAGCCCGGCACGACCGGGACGCGCTGCCTGCTGCGGGCCCTGGCCGAGGACCACTCGGTGGTCGGTGAGGTCTCCTTCAGCGTCGAGCCCGGCCAGCGCCGCTACACCGAGCAGGTCCGCACCGAGCGGCGCGCCACCGCGCTGGAGTCGCTCGGCTGCACCGCCGACGGACAGCCGCAGCGCCGCTGAGCCCTGCTGAACCGGTGCCGGGCCGGTGCCGGGCCGGCGCCGGGCCGGTGCCGAGGCCTCGCCAGGTGGGGCGCCTGTTGTTAATGTAGTGACCTCTGATCGACCTGGTCGGGCCGCTGATCGAAGCGCAGGGCCCCGGATCACCCCGACGTGAGCCGCCGGTCGGGCCGATCAACCCCGTCACCACCAGCCGCCCGTGACCCTCGGTCGCGGGCGGAACCCGTCTACCGCAGGAGGACAGAGCGATGAGCGAGTCGACCCAGCAGGCCAGCGCCGACACCATCTGGATGACCCAGAAGACCTTCGACCGGCTCTCCGCCGAGCTCGAGGACCTCCAGGGGCCGCTCCGCTCGGAGATCATCGCCCGGATCAGCGCGGCCCGCGACGAGGGCGACCTGAAGGAGAACGGCGGGTACCACGCCGCCAAGGACGAGCAGGGCAAGATGGAGGGACGGATCCGCCAGCTCCAGGACCAGCTGCGCCACGTCACCACCGAGCCCGCCGCCGACGACGACCGGGTGAGCCCGGGCAAGCTGGTCACCTACCGCTACGCCGGCGACGACGAGACCGAGCAGTTCCTGCTCGGCTCGCGCGACGTCGACGACGACGAGCCCGACGTCGAGGTCTTCTCCCCCCAGTCGCCGATGGGCACCGCCCTGCTCGGCGCAGCCAGGGCGAGACCATCGACTTCGTCGCACCCAACGGCAAGACCCTCAAGATCGAGATCGTCGACGCGGTGCCGTTCCCCGGCTGAGCTCGGCGCCGGCTCGGCCGCTGCGGTTTCCCACGGGATGCAGGGGGTTCGACGCTTCCCGGTGCAGATTCGCGCCGGGAGGCGCGTGATCGCCACCATCCCGTGGGAAACCGCAGCGCCCGTCGTACGCCGCCCGCCCGGGTTCAGTCGGCGACGCGGTAGCCGTTGCCGCGCAGCCGCTCGAGCAGCCGGTCGGCGTGGTCGCGGCCGCGGGTCTCGAGCTGGAGCAGGACCTCGACCTCGCCGACGTGCAGCGTCGGCGAGGTCCGCTCGTGGATCACCTCGAGCACGTTGGCCCCGGCCTCGCTGACCTCGACGAGCAGCGAGGACAGCCCGCCCGGTACGTCGGGGATGGTCACGCGCAGCGCGTGGTAGCGACCGGCCGCGGCCATGCCGTGGCGGATCACCTTGCCGAGCAGCAACGGGTCGATGTTGCCGCCGGAGAGCACGGCGACCAGCGGGGTCTCCCAGCGGCCCGGGTGGTCCAGCAGCGCGGCCACCGCGGCAGCACCGGCCGGCTCGACGATCGTCTTGGTCCGCTCGAGGAGCGCGACCAGCGCCCGCGACATCGAGTCCTCGGAGACGGTGACGACCTCGTCCACCAGCTCGCGCACCGCGGCGAAGGTCAGCTCGCCCGGCATCCCGACCGCGATCCCGTCGGCCATCGTGCGCATCGCGGCGAGCGGCACCGGGGCGCCCTGCTCCAGCGAGGCGGGGTACGCCGCGGCCCCCTCGGCCTGGACGCCCACGAGGTGCAGGTCGGGGCGCCGCGCCTTCAGCGCGATCGCGGAACCGGCGATCAGGCCACCGCCGCCCGTCGGGATCAGCACCGTGGCCGCGTCCGGGGCCTGCTCGGCGATCTCGAGGCCGCAGGTGCCCTGCCCGGCCATGATGTCGACGTGGTCGAAGGGGTGGATCAGCACCGCACCGGTCTCGGCCTCGAAGCGACGCGCGGCCACGATGGCCTCCTCGAGGGACCCACCCTCGAAGACCACGTCGGCGCCGTACCCGCGGGTGGCGCGCTCCTTGGGGATCGGCGCCCCCTCGGGCATGAACACGGTCGCCCTGATCCCGAGCAGCTGCGCGGCCAGGGCGACGCCCTGGGCGTGGTTGCCCGCGGACGCGGCGACGACGCCGCTGGCGCGTTCGTCCTCGCTCAGCCGGGCCATCCGGTAGTAGGCGCCCCGCGCCTTGAACGACCCGGTGCGCTGGAGGTTCTCCAGCTTCAGCCAGACCCGCCCGCCGCACATCGTGGAGAGCCAGCGCGACTCCTCCATGGGCGTCTCGACGGCGATGCCGTGCAGCACCTCCCGGGCGGCCTCGATCTCAGCCAGGCCGAGGGCGAGGGGCGCTGAGGCGCCCCGGTCAGGGGCCTGGGTCGGCGCGGTGTCGCTCACGGGGCCAGCGTAGGCCCCGCGGACGCCTCCGAGACCACCAGCAGCCCGCGGGCGAGCCCCCGGGCCGCCGCGGGGTGGTCGTCGGCCAGCAGCCCCACCGCGGCCAGCACGTAGTCCCGGTCGAGCACCGGGCGGGCCCGCTCGGGCAGCTGCCAGCCGCCGCCCGCCAGGGCGATGGCCTCGGGCCCGACCGTGGGCCGCAGCACCCGGTCGAGCACGCCGGGTCTGCCGTGGCGCAGCACCCCGCCCGAGCCGACGAGCAGACCCACGCCGCGCAGGTCGCGTCCGCTGCGCTCGACCACCCGCCCGCCCTCGCCCAGGACGACCCGCGCCCGCCCGGCGTGGCGGCGCAGCGCGAGCGCCAGCGCGACCCGGGCGAGGGCCTCGTCGTCGTCGAGGTCCGCGTCGTCCAGCGGCAGGTACGCCGGGTCGTCACGGCGCCGGCGCGCCGCCTCCTCGAGCTGCCCCCGTCGGCCGGGGCCGAGCAGGGCGTCGTCGTCCCCGGACCCGGACCCGGGTCCGAGCCCGAGCCCGAGCCCGAGCCCGAGCCCTCCCAGGGTGGTCACGGCCGACCAGCGCATCCCGAGGTCGCCCTCGACCGTGCGTGTCGCCCGGGTCGAGGCCACGACCTCGCGGGCCAGCCCGGAGTCCTCGGGATCCAGGTCGACCACGCTGTGGACATCGGTCGTCGCCCACCGACGTCGACCACCACCACGTCGCCGACCTCCTCGGCCAGGACCTCGACGCCGCGCAGCACCGCGTCGGGGGTGGCGGCGCGCACCAGCGACTCCAGCTCCGTGCGACGCGCCGGCGACGTCAGACGCTTGCCGCCGATCACGTGGCGCACGAAGACCTCGCGCACCGCGGCCCGGGCCCCGTCCGGGGCGAGCACGCCGATGCGCGGCACCACGTTGGGCGCGACCACGCACGGCGCCGGGGCGAGGAGGGCGACCGCCTCGCCCTGGGCCTCGACGTTGCCCGCCACCACCACCGGGCCGGTCCACCCGGCCTCGGCGAGGGCTGCGGCGCCCGCCAGCAGTGCCTCGGCGTTGCCCCCGTCGGTGCCGCCCGTGAGCAGCACGACGTCGGGGGCTGCACCGAGCACCGCGCCGGCCGGGTCCGCGTCGCCGGCGAGCGCGGCGACGGCCACGACGTGACCGCCGCTCGAGAGCGCGACCCGGCGCCCGGCCTCCGCGGTGACCAGGGCCTCGTTGCCGAGGACCCCGATCCGCAGCCCGCCCCCGGCGCTGGAGCAGGCCAGGACCAGGGTGCCCGGGTCGGCCGTACGGGGCTCGGCTCGCGCGAGCGAGGCCCGGCAGGCGTCGTACCCGTCGAGGACGTCCGTGCCCGCGGTGGTCGGCGCCTCCGCCGAGGCGACCACCGTGCCGGTGGACAGGTCGACGAGCAGCGCCTTGGTGAACGTCGAGCCGAGGTCGACGCAGAGCGCCAGGCCCGTCATCGGCACGTCATCGGCTCGTCCCGGCACGTCATCGGCTCGTCTCGGGAGGTCGTCACCGGCTGCGCGACCGCTCCAGGGCCTGCGCGAGGTCGGCGACGAGGTCGTCGGCGGTCTCGATGCCGACGCTGAGGCGAACCAGGTCGGCCGGCACCTCCAGGGCGGTGCCCGAGACGCTCGCGTGCGTCATGCGGCCGGGGTGCTCGATGAGCGACTCGACGCCACCCAGGCTCTCACCCAGGGTGAAGACCTCCGTGCCCTCGCACACGCCCAGCGCCTGCTCGAGGCCGCCGGCGACCCGGAACGAGACCATGCCGCCGTACGCCTTCATCTGCCGGGTCGCGACCGCGTGACCGGGGTGCTCGGGCAGGCCGGGATAGATCACCTGGGTCACGTCCGGGTGCTGGGTCAGCATCGCCACGACCTGCTCGGCGTTGGCGCAGTGGCGGTCCATGCGCACGCCGAGCGTCTTCAGCCCGCGCAGCACCAGCCAGGCGTCGAAGGGACCGGCGACCGCGCCGATGGCGTTCTGGTGGAAGGCGACCTGCTCGGCGAGCTCGGCGTCGCGGACCACCAGCGCACCGCCCACGACGTCGGAGTGCCCGCCGGCGTACTTGGTGGTCGAGTGCACGACCACGTCGGCGCCGAGGGTCAGCGGCTGCTGGAGGTACGGCGAGGCGAAGGTGTTGTCCACGACCAGCAGCGCGCCGGCCTCGTGGGCGACGGCCGCGAGGGCCTCGATGTCGCCGATGTTGAGCAACGGGTTGGTCGGCGTCTCGCACCAGACCAGCCGGGTCGCCCCCGGCCGGATCGCGGCACGGACGGCGTCGACGTCGGAGACCGGGGCGGGCGTGTGCTCGACGCCCCACGCGGCCTCGACCTTGTCGAAGAGCCGGAAGGTGCCGCCGTAGGCGTCGTCGGGGATGACCACGTGGTCGCCGGGGCGGCAGGTCGCGCGCACCAGGGTGTCCTCGGCGGCCAGGCCGGAGGCGAAGGCGAAGGCGCGCTCGCCCTCCTCCAGCGCGGCGAGGTTGCCCTCGAGCGCGGTCCGGGTCGGGTTGGCCGAGCGGGAGTACTCGTAGCCGCCGCGCAGTCCCCCGACGCCGTCCTGCTTGTAGGTCGACGTCGCGAAGATCGGCGGGATCACCGCGCCGGTCGTCGGGTCCGGCTCGTAGCCGGCGTGGATCGCGCGGGTCTCGAAGCCCGCCTTGTCCTGGGGCTGGGACGGTCCGGGCGGCGGCTGCTGGGTCACCCGTCGAGCGTAGTGCTCAGCCGGGTCGCGATCGCGGGCACGTCGACGCTGCCCTCGGCGACCGTCATGACGAGGTCGAAGGCCTCGTCCTGGGTGAGCGTGAACGAGCCCCCGTTGAGCCGCACGAAGGTGATGGTGGCCAGCAGGGCCAGCCGCTTGTTCCCGTCGACGAGCGCGTGGTTGCTGGTGATCGAGTGGAGGAGGGCTGCGGCCTTGAGTGCCGGCGTCGGGTAGGCGTCCTCGCCGAACAGCGAGGTCCTGGGTCGGGCTGCGGCTGAGTCGAGCAACCCGGGATCGCGCACCGGACCGGCGCCGAGCCGCCGGGTCAGGTCGAGCAGGTCCTCGAGGTCGAGGTAGTCCATCCCCGATCGACCCTCAGACGGTGCCCAGGCGGTGCAGTGCCTCGGCGTACTGCTCCATCGCGGCGTCGGCGATCTCGCCGACGCGAGCACGGTGCCCGTCGCGCTCGGCTGTCTCGAGGACGGCCTGCCGCACGACCTCCTGCTTGGAGATCCCCCGCTCCTTGCTCAACCGGGTCAGGGCGGCGTCGAGCTCGGCGTCCGTGCGCAGCGTCATGGCCATGTCGCAACGATACCGACCTGGTACCACGCTCCGGCCCGTCCCGGACGACCGTGGGAAGGACTTGGAGCCGTCTGGTGTTGTGGACGGTGACTTCCCGCTGCAGAAGGAGACCCCGTGTTCGGACGCACCAAGACCACCCTCCCGGAGCCCGGCCAGGCCCTGCCCGGCCGTAGCGAGCGCCCGTGGAACCTCTCCGAGCGCCACCAGGTGCTCGACGCGCCGCTGGTGACCGACGAGGCCCCCGAGGGCCACGAGGTCGCCGTCTTCGGCCTCGGCTGCTTCTGGGGCGCCGAGGAGATCTACTGGGAGATGCCCGGCGTCTACTCGACCTCGGTCGGCTACGCCGGCGGCGAGACCCCGAACCCGTCGTACGACGAGGTCTGCTCGGGCCGCACCGGACACACCGAGGCGATCCGGGTCGTCTACGACCCCTCGAGGATCGCCTACGCCGAGCTGGTCAAGCGCTTCTTCGAGGTCCACGACCCGACCCAGGGGATGCGCCAGGGCAACGACGTCGGCACGCAGTACCGCTCGGCGATCTACGTGACCTCGCCCGAGCAGGAGGCCACGGCGCGAGAGCTGACCCAGGTGTACGGCGCCGAGCTCGAGCGTCGTCGTCTCGGCTCGATCACGACCGAGATCAAGCAGGTCCCGACGTACTACTACGCCGAGGACGTCCACCAGCAGTACCTGGCCAAGAACCCCTTCGGCTACCGCTGCCACGCCAACACCGGCGTGAAGTTCCCCGAGACCGTCTGAGCGGGTCCGTCGTACGGCATGCTCGCGTCGAGCTGTGGATCGGCACGGCATACCCGGTGGCGGTGATCACCGCCACCGGGCGCCAGAGGCCGACCGGGGACCGTCTCGGCGCTGGACCCCTCTGCCCTCGCGGCCGGCGAGAGACCGCCCCCCTCGCAGCCCCCCGCTGGTGATTCGAGGTTCGATCATGACAACGGCGGCCCTCTAGGCTGGCCCAGTCGACGGGTCTGCCAGCTCCGTCCTGTTCTCGGAGGTCCTTGTGAAGTGTTCCAGTAGTGGCCCGCGTCGGGCGCTGTTCCTCGGCCTCGTCCTCGCCGTATCAAGCTCGCTGGCCGTCGCCTACCCGGCGGCCTCGGCTCCGTCTGAGGCAACGGCCTCGAGGGCCCAGGTCGACCCGCCGCCGAACGACGACTTCGCCGACGCGGTTCCGGTGGTCCAGCAGAGCTTCGACAGGTCGCGGTTGTCGATCTCGTTCCCGAACGTGGTCGACGCCGCGTCCGCCCGGCTTGCCACCGTCGAGGCGTCGGAGGACCCGACCCCCCTCCTGGACGGACCGGGCGAGCACTCCATCTGGTACCGGTGGACCCCGACGTACGACGGCGAAGCGGCCATCAGGGTGAGGCTGGGGGCCTCTTCAGGGTGCTACTCCGGGCAGACCGGCCTCGAGGTCGCCACCGGCACCGGCCTCACCGACCTCGATCTCGTGGCGGCGGACTACGAGGACGTGGACGGCAACTTCTGCGACACCGTTCAGGTCGACTTCCGGGCCGTCCGCGACACCACGTACTACATCCGTATCGACTCCCGAAACGGCATCGGCCCGGTCCGCGGCTCGATCGACATCACCCCCGACTGTGAGACCAGCGGCACCGAGGGCGACGACGTCATCGTCGGCACCCCCGGAGCTGACGTGCTGTGCGGTCTCGGCGGCGACGACGTCATCATCGGGAGTGGCGGTGACGACGTGATCGACGGCGGTGCGGGCACCGACACGATCAGCTACGTCCGGGCCCACCAGGCCGTCGACGTCACCCTCATCTACCGCGTTGCCACCGGTCAGGGCAGCGACACGCTCGAGGGCTTCGAGAACGTCACGGGCTCGGGCTACGACGACCGGCTCGAGGCGAACAGCCTGGACAGCGTGGTCAAGGGCCGACGCGGGGACGACGTCCTGATCGGGAACGACGGTCGCAACGAGCTCTACGGACGTGCTGGCAACGACACCCTCGTCGGCGGCTTCGACTCCGACTTCCTCGGCGGCGGGAGTGGCAACGACAGCTGCGACGGCGGCTACGGTCCCGGCGACCGTTTCCGGGCCTGCGAGACCAGGAGCGTCAAGCCGTAGCCTAGATCGTCGCCAGCGAGGGTCGTCGGTTCCCGGAGGTCGGAGGTCCTGGTGCGGCCGCCGAGCGCGGGATACGATCCGCTACAGCCGTCCACCCGGGACTGCCTGTTCCATCGCTCGGGGGTCCTGCCATGACGTCGTCCACCACGGTGTCCGCCCGTTCTCGGGCCCTGCTGGTCGCCGCCGCGTCCTCCGTCGTCGGCGCCCTGCTTCTCGCCTCGCCGGCGGCCTCGGCCGCACCGCCGCCCAACGACGACCGGGCTCAGGCTCAAGCCATCTCAGGTCCGAGCGGGTCGGTCGAGGGGACCAACGTCGGCGCCACCGCGGATCCGGACACCGGGCACACGGATTCGGTGTGGTTCACGTGGACCGCATCGAAGACCGGGCTGATGACGTTCCGCAACACCGCCCACTACCTCGAGGTGTACGCCGGCGGCGCCACCGGCGACCTCGTCACCCTGAGCTACCCGGTCTCGCGCCTGTGCGATGCATCGGGCTACGAGCCCTCGTGCAGGTTCGTCTGGGTCCGCCAGGGTCAGACCTACGCCATCGAGGTGTGGGACGAGGAGTACACCGTGCCCTTCACCCTGACCTGGTCCCGCATCACGACGCCGCCCAACGACGACTTCGCGAACGCGGCGCCGATCGTCCGGCAGTCCAACGGCCGCTCGCCGACGTTCCTCACGTTCCCGACGGTGGCCGACGCCGCGGCCGGGCAGTTCGCCACGATCGAGCCGGGCGAGCAGCCGGCCCCCCTCCCGGACGGACCCGGAGAGCACTCCGTCTGGTTCACGTGGACCTCGCCGTGGGACGGCACGGCGGCCCTCGACGTCCGGGTCGGTCCCCGACCCTCGCAGTCCTGCTACTCACCGGACACGGCACTCGAGGTGTTGACCGGCCCCAGCGTCGACGACCTCGACCTCGTGGCGGCGGACTACGTGCGCGTCGACGAGAACTGCGACAGCCCGAACCTGACCTTCCGGATCACCCGCGGCACCGCGTACTTCCTCCGTGTCGACGCCGACGGTGGGCCTTCCCCGATCAGCGGCACCATCGACATCACGCCCGACTGCCTCACGAGCGGCACCGAGGGCGACGACGTCCTCGTCGGCACCCCTGGCGACGACGTGCTGTGCGGCCTCGGCGGCAACGACGTCATCATCGCAAGCGCGGGCGACGACGTCATCGAGGGCGGCCCCGGCTCCGACACGATCACCTACCTCCGCGCCCGGCGGGCAGTCGACGTCAGCCTCATCCGCGGAGTGGCCACGGGTCAGGGGGAGGACACGTTGTCCAGCCTCGAGAACATCACCGGCTCCGGCTACGACGACCGGCTCGAGGGCAACAACCTCGCCAGCATCATCAAGGGCCGACGCGGGGACGACACGTTGATCGGCAACGGCGGCGACAACGTCCTCTACGGACGTGCCGGTGACGACACCCTCATCGGCGGCTACGGCGAGGACTTCCTCGGCGGCGGGAGCGGCAACGACAGCTGCGACGGCGGCTACGGTCCCGGCGACCGGGCCCGGGCCTGCGAGACGACGGTCAGGGTCCCCTAGGGCGTCACCGGGAGTCTCGGGTGTGACCGCCGCACCCACCCGTCGGGGACACTGAGGTCATGCCCGACCTCCCCCGCAAGGCCGCAGCGCGTACGGCGCGACTGGCGGCGCTCCCGCTGGGCTACGCCGGCCGCAGCGCGATCGGGTTCGGCAAGCGACTCGGCGGAGCGCCGGCGGACGCCGTGATGAGCGAGATGCAGCAGCGGGCCGCCGAGCAGCTGTTCCGCACCCTCGGGGAGCTCAAGGGCGGGGCGATGAAGTTCGGCCAGGCGCTGTCGGTCTTCGAGTCGGCGCTGCCCGAGGACGTCGCCAAGCCCTACCGCGAGCAGCTCACCAAGCTCCAGGACTCGGCGCCGCCGATGCCGACCCGCACCGTGCGCGCCACGATCGCCGAGGACCTCGGCGCCGACTGGGCCGAGCGGCTGGTCTGGCTCGACGGCGGCCCGACCGCCTCGGCCTCGATCGGTCAGGTGCACAAGGGCCGGTGGCACGACGGGCGCGACGTGGCCGTCAAGGTGCAGTACCCCGGCGCCGACGAGGCCCTGCGCTCGGACCTCAAGACGCTCGGCCGGCTCGGTCGCACGGTGGCGCCGCTCTTCCCCGGCATCGACATCAAGCCGCTGATCGAGGAGATGCAGCTGCGCGCGATCGAGGAGCTCGACTACGAGCTCGAGGCCGAGGCCCAACGGGTCTTCGCCGAGGAGTACCGCGACGACCCCGAGTTCGTCGTGCCCGGCGTCGTGGCCGTGGGACGCCGCGTGCTGGTCACCGAGTGGCTCGACTCCCCGGCCTCGCTGGCCTCCGTGATCGCCGACGGGTCCCCGGAGGATCGCAACGCCTACGGCGAGCTCTACACCCGCTTCATCTTCGCCAGCCCGGGGCGGACCGGGATGCTGCACGCCGACCCGCACCCGGGCAACTACCGGCTGATGCCGGGCGTGGACGGCGCCCCGCACCGCCTCGGCGTGCTCGACTTCGGCGCCGTGGCCCGGCTCCCCGACGCGGGACTGCCCTCGATCATGGGGACGCTGATCCGGATCGCCGCGCTCGAGGACGGCGACGCCCTGCTCCAGGGACTGCGCGACGAGGGCTTCGTCAAGGACAAGGTGCGCATCGACCCCCAGCAGCTCGTCGACTACCTCGCCCCGCTCGTCGAGCCCACCCGGGTCGAGGAGTTCCAGTTCTCCCGGGCCTGGATGCGCGAGCAGTTCGCACGGATCAACAACCCGAAGGAGCCGGCGTACACGGTGGCGATGAAGCTCAACCTGCCCCCGTCGTACCTGCTCATCCACCGCACGTGGGTCGGCGGCATCGGGGTGCTCGCCCAGCTCGAGGCCAAGGCGCCGTTCCGCGCGATCCTCACCGAGCAGCTGCCCGGGTTCGCCGACCCTGCGGCCTGAGGCTTTGCCGAGCCAGCAGGACGGACAGTGCCCCGGATCCGTGCCGGAATCCGACACGGATCCGGGGCACTGTCGGCCTCACAGCTCGCGGTGCATGACGTGCAGGCCGACGCGGCCGTACGTCGGGGAGTCGAACGCACCCGGCACCGTGCCGACGATCGTGAACCCGAGCGAGAGCCAGAGCGCGACCGCGGCGGTGTTGGTCGCGACGACCGCGTTGAACTGGATGGCGGCGTAGCCCTGCTCGCGGTGCCAGGCCACGACGTGCTCTCCGAGCGCGCGACCGACGCCGCGACCGCGAGCCTCGGCGGCGACCATGAACGACGCCGTGCCGACGTGGCGGCCGGGGCCCGGTCGGTTCGGGCCCATCTTCGCGGTGCCGAGCAGCACCCCGTCGTCGAGCAGGACGACGGTGGCCCCCGGCGGTCGCTGCAGCCACAGGGCCCTCGCCTCGTCGCTGGTGAGGTCCGGGTCGAAGGCGTAGGTCTCCTGCGCCGCCACCACGTCGTGGAACAGCGGCCAGATCGTCGGCCAGTCGCCGTCGGTGGCGGGACGGATCTCGCGCGTCACCGATTCCTCACCCTGTCCCCCCGCTCGACCGCGGTCCGCGGCTGCGCCCGGTCGAGGCCGCTCATGCCGGCGCACGGTCGGTGAGGCAGTACGCCGTCCCGGTGGGGTCGGCGAGCACGGTCCAGTGCGGGTGCTCGGCCACCAGGTGCGCCCCGAGGTCGCGGTGCCGCGCGGTCTCGGCGCGCCGGTCGTCGCAGGCGAGGTCGAGGTGCGCGGTGGTGACCGGCTGCTCGTCGGCCAGGCGCTGCAGCAGCACCCGCACCCGCTGCCCCGGCGGTGCCGCGAGCGACTCGAACTCCGCGGTGATCGTCGAGGGCGCGAGCGTCCGGTCGAGGGTGGCCGCCCAGAACGTCCGCTCCGCGTCGTAGGCCGACGGCGCGACGTCGAGGCAGACCTGGTCGACGATCGAGCGACCCCCGGGCCAGGTCGCGGGCGGCGCCGGCACCGCAGCCGGGTGGGTGACGAGGCAGAAGGTGAGCCCGCCGGGCGAGGTCAGGACGACGTAGCCGTGGTCGGAGACGCGGACCTCGGTCGCGCCCCGCGCGAGGGCCATGTCGGCTGCGGCACGCGGGTCGACCACGTGCAGGTCGAGGTGGATCCGGCTCGGCCCGGCCGCCACCCGCTGCACCAGCAGGTGCCCGTCACCGTCCGGAGGAGTCAGCGAGCAGAACTCGTCCGCGCCCCCGCGCCGCTCCGACACGGCGTACCCGGTGACGGCGGCCCAGAAGGCCAGCGCCTCGTCGTGCTCGGGCGCCGCCAGGTCGAGGACGGCGCTGACCCAGAACGGAGCGGTCATGTCACCGGGTGGCAGTCGTGCCCGCACGCGCTCGTCGAGCCGGCGGCGTGGTCGTCCCCGGCGTGGTCCGCGGGCCGGTGCCAGACGGCGTGGCCGGGCTCGATCCGCACGTCCTCGCCGTCGACGCTCGCCGTGCCGTCGACGAGCAGGGTGTAGCCACGCGGCTCGATCGGCGCGAAGAGCAGCGTCACCGCCGGGTTGGCCGCCACGTTCGCCAGGCTGCCACGACCGGGGCCGGGCACGTGCAGCACCCCGTCGACCAGCGTCGGCTCGACGGTCACGGCCTTGACCCGCTCGCCGGCCGTGCTCAGCAGGTAACCGACCCCGACGTCCTCGAGGGCCCGGGCGAGGTCGGCGAGGGAGACCGGGATGCTCATGGGGCCGAGGCTAGCGGTCGACCCACCGGTCACCGGCCTCCTGCGCCTCGACCTGGCCGAGGCTCACCTCGGCCAGCAGCGCGTGCGCGGCCGCCAGCCCGTCGGGCGGTACGCCGAGGCGCAGCGTCACCGCGGCGGCGTAGGTCTGGTCGAGCACGGTGATCCCGGCGTCGCGCACCGCCGACTCGAGCCGGCCCGCCGTCGCGTGCTCGACCTCGACCACCAGCTCGCGCAGCAGCAGCCGTCGTCGGGTGCCGGCGAGGTCCAGCGCGGCGTGCACCGCATCGCCGTACGCGCGCACCAGACCACCCGCCCCGAGCAGCGTCCCGCCGAACCACCGCGTCACGACCGCGACCACGTCGGCCATCGGCTCCTGCGCCGCGCCCGCGCCGCGCAGGACCTCGAGCATCGGTGCCCCCGCCGTCCCGGCCGGCTCGCCGTCGTCGCTGGAGCGCTCGACGAGCTGCGGTGGCGGGCCGAGCAGGAACGCCGAGCAGTGGTGACGGGCGTCGCGGTGCTCGCGGCGGGCGGCCTCGACCACCGCGCGGGCGGCCTGCTCGGACCCCACCCGCTCGACCCGACAGCGGAAGCGTGAGCGGCTGACCTCGGTCTCGGCCTCGGCGGCCCTCGCGATGGTGCGGTAGCTGCTCACCACAGGCCGGCCACGCTGCCGCCGATGCGCACCGCGAACGCGCCGACCACGACGACGAAGAACACCCGGACGAACCCGGTGCCGCGCGCCACGGCCGTACGCGCCCCGACGTACGCCCCCACGAGGTTGGCCGCGCCGACGACGAGTCCGACCTTCCACAGCACGGCGCCCTGCGGCACGAAGACCACGAGCGCGGCCAGGTTGGTGGCCCAGTTGGCCAGGCGGGCGTTGGCCGAGCCCTCGAGGAAGGAGTAGCCGAGCAGGCCGACCATGGCCACGACCAGGAAGCTGCCGGTGCCGGGGCCGAGCGCCCCGTCGTAGAAGCCGATCACGAGGCCGGCCGCGAGGGCGAGCAGGCGGGTCCGGCCGGGCCCGAAACGCAGCGTGGTGACCTCGCCGAGCGAGGGCCGGAGCAGCACCCAGCCGCCGACGAGCAGGAGCGCGACGAGCACGATCGGGTCGAAGGCCGAGCGCGGGATGAACGACGCGACGCCCGCCCCCGCGAGGGAGCCGGCGAACGCGGCGGCCATCAGGGGCAGGAAGGTGGTGGGGTCGGGGCGCACGCGACGCAGGTACGTCGCCGAGCTCACGCTGACCCCGAGCCAGGAGGCCAGCTTGTTGGTCGCCAGCACCTGCACCGGGCTCGCCCCGGGCAGCCCGATCAGCAGCGCCGGGAGCTGGACCAGGCCCCCGCCACCCACGACCGCGTCGACGAAACCGGCGGTCAGGCCGGCGAGGGCGAGGAGGGCGAGCACGACGAGCCCCGGGTCCTCCACGGGCGCCACCCTAGGGTGGGCGTCGTGCGCATCGTCTCGCTGCTCCCGTCCACGACCGAGATCCTCTTCGCCCTCGGCGCCGGTGAGGAGGTCGTCGGGGTCACGTTCGAGTGCGACGAGCCCGCCGAGGCCCGGACGCGGCGGATCGTGTCGACCTCGACGCTGCCCGAGGGCCTCGACCCCGCAGGCATCGACGCTGCCGTGTCGGCGGCCGTGGCGCGCGGCGAGGACCTCTACCGCCTCGACGCCGACGCCCTGCTCGGTCTCGACGCCGACCTCGTCGTCACGCAGGACCTCTGCGCGGTGTGCGCGGTCGACGTGGGCACGGTCGATGCGGCGCTGGAGCACCTCGGCTGCCGCGCCGACGTGCTGACGACCGACCCGCACACGCTGGCCGAGGTGCTCGACTCCGTACGGGCGCTGGGGCGCCGCGTGGGTCGCGACGCCGCCGCCGACGCGCTGGTCGCCGGGCTCGAGGCCCGGCTGGCCACCGTCCGCGCGCAGGTGGCCGGCCGCGAGCGGCCCCGGGTCCTCGTGCTGGAGTGGACCGACCCGCCGTACGCGCCCGGGCACTGGATCCCCGAGATGGTCGAGGCCGCGGGCGGTGACTGCGTGCTCGGCGAGGCCGGGGAGAGGTCGGTGCGCGTGCGGTGGGAGGACGTGCACGCGGCGCGACCCGAGGTCGTGGTCGTGGCGCCGTGCGGCTTCGACCGCGCCGCCTCCCAGGCCCAGGCCGACCAGCTCCTCGCCGCCGGCCTGCTGCCGGACGGCGTACGGGTCCACGCGGTCGACGCGAACGCCTCCTGGGCCCGCCCGGGGCCGCGGCTCGTCGACGGGGTCGAGGAGCTCGCCGCCGTCCTGCACGGGTGACCGCCTCCGAGCCCTGAGGAGCCGACACGGCGTCGTCGGAGGGGGCCGGCCCTCGTCGGTGTCGGCGCCGATCCGTCGACGGTGACGTCGAGTCGGGTCCGAAACTGGCACCTCGACCTGCAGAAGGTGGCACTTCGGCGGTCATCGGCCGCACCGACCGGGGAGCCCCCATGCGACTCCCCGGCATCGGTGCAGACCTCGACCCCCGCTCGCCCTGCTGCGCGTGCCCCTGGTGCTCACGATGTCCCGCCGGGTCGACGGTAGGAGGTCCCCGGCCTTCCGGGCCCGGGGTCACCGGGCGGTGAACCGGCCGTGACCGACGGTGGCCGTCTCGTGACCGCTGCGTGGATCGCGCGAGGAGGTCGGCCGGTCGTGGTCTGGACCGGGCTCAGCCGACCCAGGAGCCGCGGCCCCCGCCGAACCAGCCGCCGAAGCCCCCGCCGAGCCCGCCACCGAGCCCGCCGTCGTAGCCACCGCCGCCGGGGTTGCGCGAGCCGAGGTAGGAGCCGACCACGGCAGCGCCGAGGTCGTCGAGCTCGGGAGCGACGACGCGGCCCTCGACGCGCTGGGCCATCTGCTCGATGAAGCGGGCGAGGCCCGGGTCCTCGCCGAGGCGGAAGAACGTCGTCTGGGCACCGAGACGCCGGGAGTTGTCGAGCTCCCGTACGGCGTAGGCGACCGTGAGCGGGTGCGGCGGGTAGGAGAAGTAGACCTCGCCGTCCGGCTCGAGGTGGGAGGTCGGCTCGCCGTCGGTGACGATGAGCAGCACCGGCTGGGCGTTGGGGTGCTTGCGGAAGTGCCGGTTGGCCAGCAGCAGGGCGTGGTGCAGGTTGGTGCCCTTGTCCCACATCGCGTCGAGCGCGGTGAGGCGTTCGATCTCCATCACCTCCGCATGACGACCGAAGCCGATCAGCTGCAGGTGGTCGCCGCGGAACCGGGAGCGGATCAGGGTGTGCAGGGCCAGCGCGGTGCGCTTCATCGGCACCCAGCGACCGTCCATCGCCATCGAGAACGAGGTGTCGACCAGCAGCGCGACGCACGCCTGGGTGCGGTCCTCGGTCTCCTGGACCTCGATGTCCTCGAGCTCGAGGGCCCGGCCGGTGCCGGACACGCCGTGGCGCGCGGCACCGGCGCGCCGGCGTACGGAGTTGAGCACCGTGCGCGGGATGTCCCACGGCTCGGTGTCCCCGAACTCCCAGGCGCGTGAGGCTCCGGAGCGCTCCCCCGCGGCACCGGCGCGCCGGCTGTCGCGCTGGCCCTGGCGGCCGTTCATCCGGGTCGCGACGTCGCGCAGCAGCGCCTTGCCGAGCTGGCGCATCGCCTTGGGGGTCAGCCGCAGCTCGCCGTCGCTGCCGCGCTGCATGCTGCCGGACTCGCGCAGCGCCTTCTCCAGCTGCTGGAGGGTGCGGGCGTCGACGGACGCCTGGTCGCCCAGCTGGCGCTGGAGGGCGTCGAGGTCGACGTCGTCCATGCGCGAGCCCGAGTAGGACTGCGCGAGCTGCTCGGCCAACGAGTCGAGGTCGGCGAGGTCGGAGAAGACGCCGGTCCCGTCGCCGAGACCGAGGCCCTCGCCCCCCTCCATCCGCTCCGAGCCGCCCCAGTCCTCACCGGGGCGCAGCGACTGCAGGTTGCCGTCGAGGCGCGAGAGCGACTCCATCAGCGACGGGGAGCCGAAGGCCTGGGCGGAGAGCTCCATCAGCTCCTGGCGCTGCTCGGCGCTCATCGAGTTCATCATCCGCTGGGCCGCCGCGGCGCGCTTGGCCATGGCGTCGAGCAGCTCGTCGATGTTCTGCGGGTTCTCGGGGAAGAAGTCGCCGTGGCTGTCCATGAACTGCTCGAAGTCCTCGGCGGTGTCCTCACCGCGCTGGTGCTTCTCGAGCAGGTCGTTGAGGTCGCCGAGCATCTCCTCGACCGCGGCCCGGTCCTCGTCGGTGGCGTTCTCGAGGGCCTGCTTCATCCCGGCGAAGCGTTGGTCGAGCACCTCGCGGCCGAGCAGGTCCTTGATCTGCTCGAAGGCCTCGCGGGCCTCGCTGGACTGCCAGTCGTAGGACGACAGCTCGCTGACCGCTGCGGCCGGGCTGGGCGGGAGGTTGTCGAGCCGCATCTCGCGGAAGGCGCGGTCGGCGTCGTCCATCATCGCGTCGCGGGCCAGCTGCTTGCGCTCCTCGAGGACCGCCTTGTCGAGCAGCTCCTTGACCTCGCGCAGGGTGCCGTCGAGGTTGTGCCGGCTGGTCAGCTCGCGGCGTCGCTCGGCCACGCGCCGGGCCAGGTCGTCGAGGCCGGCCTGGTCCTTGCCTCCGCGGCGCAGGAACTCGCGCATGGCCCGCTCCGGGGAGTAGCCGGCCATGACGTCCGCCCCGATCGCGTCGAGCGCCTCGGCGAGGTCGACCGGCGCGGCGAGCGGGTCGCCCCCGGTGTAGCGCCCGTAGCGGCCGAACCGGCCGTGGCGCCCTCCCTGCGTCGGTCCGCTCATCCGTAGACCGTCTCCGAGCCGTCGGAGTCCTTGCTGATCCGGCGGGCGAGGTAGAGGCCCTCGAGCGCCAGCTCGATGGCGCCGGCGCGATGCCCGTCGTTGGTCGCGCCGAGGCGGTCGCACACGTCGTCGTAGAGCTCGGACTCCCCGATCGGCGGGAGGCCCGAGAGGAAGTCGCGGGCGGTGACGTGCTCGCCGGTCGTGACCATGACGCCGTTCTCGATGGCGTCGGTCAGGACCGTGAAGTCGAGGCCGCGGAAGTGCTGGCGCACGACCTCGGCCGTCGCGGTGCGCAGCAGGTGGGTCAGCACCTCGTTCTCGCGACCCTCCTCGCCGGTCTCGAACTCGATCTTGCCGCCGAGGACGTCGACGGCGGTCTCCAGGTCGACCACGCGGGCGACGGCCTCGTCCTCGCCCATCACGGCCGCCCGTCGTACGGCGGCCGCGGCGATCGTCTCGGCCCCGGCGATCGCGAACCGGGCGGAGACGCCCGAGCGCTGGTCGACCGCGGAGGACTCGCGCAGGTTGCGGGTGAAGCGGGCCAGGATCTCCACCAGGTGGTCGGGCACGTCGGCGGTGAGGTCGGCCTCCTGACGGATGACGGCGACCTCGTCGGCGAGCTCGAGCGGGTAGTGGGTGCGGATCTCGGCGCCGAAACGGTCCTTGAGCGGGGTGATGATGCGCCCGCGGTTGGTGTAGTCCTCGGGGTTGGCCGAGGCCACGACGAGCACGTCGAGCGGCAGGCGCAGCACGTAGCCGCGGATCTGGATGTCGCGCTCCTCCATCACGTTGAGCATCGCGACCTGGATCCGCTCGGCGAGGTCGGGCAGCTCGTTGATCGCCACGATGCCGCGGTGGCTGCGCGGGATCAGACCGAAGTGGATGGTCTCGGGGTCGCCGAGCGAGCGGCCCTCGGCCACCTTCATCGGGTCGACGTCACCGATCAGGTCGGCGACCGAGGTGTCGGGGGTGGCGAGCTTCTCGGCGTACCGCTCGTCGCGGTGCACCCAGCTGATCGGCAGCTCGTCGCCGAGCTCGTCGACGCGGCGTGCGGTCGCTCCCACGACCGGCTCGAAGGGGTGCTCGCCGAGCTCGGAGCCCTCGACGACCGGCGTCCACTCGTCGAGCAGGCCGACCAGGGTCCGCAGCAGCCGGGTCTTGCCCTGGCCACGCTCACCGAGCAGCACGATGTCGTGACCCGCGATCAGCGCCCGCTCGAGCTGGGGGACGACCGTCGAGGAGAAGCCGTGCAGGCCCGGCCACGGGTCGCGGCCCTCCCGCAGGGCGGCGAGCAGGTTCTCGCGGATCTCGGTGCGCAACGAGCGGTGCTCGTGCCCGGAGGCGCGCAGCTGGCCCAGGGTGCGGGCCTCGGGGGCAGCGGGTCGGGGTGCGGGCGAGGTGAGGGTCTCGGTCACGTCCATCAACCTACGCCGCACCACCAGCACCGACGGGGCGAGGCGCTACTCTTCGCCTCGTCACCCCTCGGTGCTCCCGACGGTGCGGAAGGAGGGCCCGGTGCCGCGCACGCTGCTGGCGATCAACGACTCGGCCTGGCTCTTCGCCGAGTCCCGGCGCACGCCGATGCAGGTCGGCATGCTGGCCACGTTCCGGGTGCCGGAGGACCGTCCGACCTACGTCGCGGACCTGGTGCGGCGCTGGCGCGAGGTCCACGAGTTCCGTCCGCCGTACAACTACCGGTTCCGGCGCCTGCCCGTGCCCAGCTGGGTCGAGCTCGAGGACGACCAGATCGACCTCGACTACCACCTGCGCCACTCCGCCCTGCCCTCCCCCGGCTCGCAGCGCGAGCTGGGGGTGCTCGTCTCCCGGCTGCACTCGGCCGCGATGGACCGGCGCTACCCGCTGTGGGAGTGCCACGTGATCGAGGGGCTCGAGGAGGACCGCTGGTCGTTGTACTTCAAGGCCCACCACTCCCAGGTCGACGGCGTCGGCGGCGTCCGCCTGCTGCGCCGGATGCTCTCGGTCGACCCCGACCAGCGCGACATGCTCCCGCCGTGGGCGGTCGGCACCCACGGTCCGGACCAGTCGGGCGCGGCCCCCGCGGGCTCGCCCGCCTCGACGTCGAGCGAGGTCGAGCGCGCCACGGACGTGGACACACGGACCTCGCTGCTCGGTGACCTCGCGGCCGCCGTGGCCGGCGGTGCCCGCGCCGCCGGCTCGGTGGGCGGGTCGCTCACGCGCACGTACGCCGAGACGCTCACCGGCCTGCGCGACCACGACGACCGCGGCGTGCCCTTCCGGGCCCCGCGGTCGATCCTCAACGGACGCATCCACGCGCCGCGCCGCTTCGCCACCCAGCACTACTCGATGGAGCGCCTCAAGGCCGTCGCGGACGCCTGCGGGGCGAGCGTCAACGACGTCTTCCTCTCCCTGTGCGGCGGCGCGCTGCGCCGCTACCTCGTCGAGCTCGACGCCCTCCCCGCCGAGGACCTCATCGCCAACGTGCCGGTCTCGGTGCGACCCGAGGGTGGCGCCCGCACGGGCAACGCCCTGACCTTCCTCTACGCCCGGCTCGGGGCCACGGTCGACGACGCGGTCGAACGGGTCGCGGTCGTGCGCGCCTCCACCCAGCTCGGCAAGGACCGCCTGCCCGAGGTCGGCGGCGTCGCCATGGACGCCTACACCACCGCCCTGATGGCGCCGTTCCTCTCGGTGGCGATCCTCGGCGTCGGCGGCCGGGGCCGCCCCGCGGCCAACGTCGTCGTCTCCAACGTCCCGGGACCCAAGGAGGAGCGCTACCTCGACGGCTCACCGATGGAGGAGATCTACCCGGTCAGCCTGCTGTTCAACGGCCAGGCCCTCAACATCACCGGCGTCAGCTACGACGGGCAGTTCAACATCGGCTACACCGGCTGCCGCGACTCCGTGCCGAGCCTGCAGCGGATCGCGGTCTACTCCGGCGAGGAGCTCGAGCGGCTCGAGGCAGCGCTCCGGCTGAGCACGACCACGACCGACCCCTGAGCCGGCCGCCGTGGATCCCCTCGCGACGACGCTCGCCGTCGCCTGCCTGCTCGCCGGCTGCCGCGGTCGTCGCCACCGCCCTCTGGCTGCGCGCGCGAAGCCGCCTGCGGGCCGCCGGCGAGCGCATCGCGGGGCTCGAGGCCGACCTCGACGCCGCGCTGCGACCCCGCCCGGCGACCACCCAGGTCGAGCGCGCCGTGCGCCAGGTCGTGCGCACCGCCGCCCAGGTGCGCAGCCAGGGGGTCGGCGGGCTGCTGACCTCGTCCCTGGAGGACCTGCAGTCGTGGGCCTCCGAGCGACGCCACCAGGTCGCGTCGATGGCAGCAGCCGACGGCACGGTGACGCTGTTCTTCTCCGACATCGAGGACTCCACCTCGCTCAACGCCCGGCTCGGGGACGAGGCGTTCGTCAAGGTGCTCGAGGCGCACGACGCCCTCGTCCGCTCGCGCGTGGAGCGCTACCGCGGCCAGGTCGTCAAGACCGCCGGCGACGGCTTCATGGTCGCCTTCCGCGACGCCGAGGCAGCCTGCCGCGCGGCCACCTCGATCCAGCGCCGGCTGGCGGCCGGACGGGCGCCCCGGCTGCGCCGCGCCGGGGTCAGGGTCCGGATCGGCGTGCACACCGGCACCGCGGTGAGCCGGGCCGGCGACTACTTCGGGCGCAACGTGGCCACGGCCGCCCGCGTGGGCGACCTCGCGCGCGGCGGTCAGGTGCTGGCCACCGACGCGGTCCGTGAGGCGCTCGACGACGACGCGGCCGTCGTCCTCACCCGCCACGCCGAGACCGAGCTGCGGGGCCTC
This sequence comes from uncultured Actinomycetota bacterium, assembly GCA_963714475.1. Classification (GTDB taxonomy): domain Bacteria; phylum Actinomycetota; class Actinomycetes; order Propionibacteriales; family Nocardioidaceae; genus Nocardioides. The sequence continues at coordinate 155,802 of CAVQOP010000008.1, read as the reverse complement.
CCCGGCACGCACGTGGTGTGGGAGGTCACCCGTCGCGACGAGCGGACGCTGCCGTCCGGAGGATGAGCCCCGGCCGGACGCCGGCCCTCGGCGTCCTGGGGTCCGGCCTCGATGCGGCCGGCGCGGATCCGGGCGACGAGGGTGGCCGCGTGGGTGCGGCCGGGCAGGCCGAGCGTCGCGAGCAGTCCGGTGACGTGGTTCTTGACCGTCTTCTCGCTCAGCACCAGTCGTTCGGCGATCTCGCGGTTGGTCAGGCCGTCCGCGACGAGCTCGAGCACCTGCCGCTGACGTCGCGTCAGCGTGCCGAGCGCCGGCAGACCCTCCGACGCGGCGCTCGACTCGGCCACCTCCCCGCGGGCCGGGAGGTCCAGCTCGCTGATCAGGTCCTCGCCACGCCCGACCCGGCGGACGGAGTCGGTGAGGGCGTCGGCGTCGATGTGCTTGACCAGGTACGCCGAGGCGCCGGCGGCCACCACGGCGCGGCGGGCGCGGTCGTCGTCCTCGATCGCGGTGAGCACCAGCGAGCGGACCCCGGCGGCGGTGCAGGCCCGCACGACCTCGAGTCCGTGGCCGTCGGGCAGTCGGGCGTCGACCACCGCGACGTCGGGCCGGAGCCGGGCCAGGGCGCGCATCGCGTCGGCGACCCCGTCGGCCTCGCCGAGCACGCGCAGGTCCTCGGAGTCCTCGAAGGTCGTGCGCAGCCCCCGCCGCACCAGCTCGTGGTCGTCGACCAGCAGGACCCCGATCGACGCGGGTCCGGGGACTGCGTCCCCTGCCTGGCGGGAGACGCGTCGCGAGGGGCGGTCACGGACGTCGTGGTCGAGGGTCGTCATGGTGGACCCATCGTGGGTCGCCACGGGGGCGCGGCACGAGAGGAGGAGGACCGCGGTCCGACAGGACCTTCGGCCATGCCCACCGTGCCCGGCGGGACCGGGTCAGGGGCGCTCGCTGAGGAAGCCGAGCAGGTCCTGCCGGGTCAGCACGCCCACGGGGGCACCGTCCTCCTGCACCAGGACCGCGTCGGAGTCCTCGAGCAGCGCGACGGCGTCGCGGGCGGCGGCGTTGGCGCCGACCGTCGGCAGCGGCGGGGACATGTGCAGCTCCACGCTGTCGGCCAGCCGTGCGCGCCCGGCGTACAGCGCGTCGAGCAGGGCCCGGTCCGAGACGGACCCGGCCACCTCCTGGGCCACCACGGGCGGCTCCGCGCGGACGACCGGCATCTGGCTCACGCCGTACTCGCGCAGGATGGCGACGGCCTCGGCGATCGTCTCGCTCGGGTGGGTGTGCACCAGGTCGGGCAGCCGGCCGTCCTTGTCGCGCAGCACCTCGCCGACGGTGCGCTGGGTCGGCTCGCCCGAGGTGGTGGCGAAGCCGTAGCGGGCCAGCCAGTCGTCGTTGAAGATCTTCGAGAGGTAGCCGCGCCCGGAGTCGGGCAGCAGCACCACGATGACCGCGTCGCGGCCCTCGGGGGTGCCGGCGAGCTCGTGGGCGAGCTGACGTGCGGCGAACGCGGCCATGCCGCAGGACCCGCCGACGAGCATCGCCTCCTCGCGTGCCAGGCGACGGGTGAAGGCGAAGGAGTCGGCGTCGGACACCTCGATGATCCGGTCGGCGACCCCGCGGTCGTAGGTCTCGGGCCAGAAGTCCTCGCCGACGCCCTCGACGAGGTAGGGCCGACCGGTGCCGCCGGAGTAGACCGACCCCGCCGGGTCGGCTCCGACGACCTGGACCCGTGGGTCCTGCTCCTTGAGGTAGCGGCCCACGCCCGAGATGGTGCCGCCGGTGCCGACGCCGGCCACGAAGTGGGTGATCCGACCCTCGGTCTGACGCCAGATCTCGGGGCCGGTGGTCTCGTAGTGCGAGCGCGGGTTGTGGGGGTTGGCGTACTGGTTGGGCTTCCAGCTGCCCGGTCGCGCCCCGAGCCGGTCGGAGACGTTGTAGTAGCTGTCCGGGTGCTCGGGCGCGACCGCGGTCGGGCACACGACGACCTCGGCGCCGTAGGCGCGCAGGACGTTGCGCTTGTCCTCGCTGACCTTGTCCGGGCACACGAACACGCACGCGTAGCCCTTGGCCTGCGCCACCATGGCCAGGCCGACCCCGGTGTTGCCCGAGGTGGGCTCGACGATCGTGCCACCGGGCTGCAGCTCCCCGGAGGCCTCGGCAGCCTCGATCATCCGGGTCGCGATGCGGTCCTTCACCGAGCCACCGGGGTTGAGGTACTCCACCTTGGCGAGCACCAGGGGGCCCTCGTCCGCCGCGTGGCCCGACTGCTCGGGCAGGTCCAGGGTGCGCCCGATCCGGACCAGCGGGGTGTTGCCGATCAGGTCGACGAGCGAGCTCACGTAGTCCACCCCGCTCACGCTAGCGGTCCGCTGCCTAGGATGACGCCGTGGGAAAGGCCGGAGCAGCACGCAAGCTCGTCGCCGCCGCCGCCTACGGCGGTGGCGGCCTGTCCGTCGTCGGCGCCGGGTTGTACGGCGTCCTGACCGCCGAGGCCAAGCTGGCCCGACGGACGATCGGCGAGCCCGTGGGTGATCCGCCACCCGACGCGACCGGGTGGTACGGCCGCGGCCGACCCGGGCCCGCCCTGACCATCGCGCTGCTGGGCGACTCCAGCGCCGCCGGCTACGGCGTCGAGCGGGTCGAGGAGACGCCGGGCGCCCGGCTGGCCAGCGGGGTCGCCTCCCACGCGGACCGGCGGGTCTACCTGCGCGAGTTCTGCAAGGTCGGCGCCGTCTCCTCGGCCCTCGACGGTCAGATCGACCGGGCCCTGGGCATCGAGCCCGACGTCGTGATCATCCTGATCGGCGCCAACGACGTCACCCACGCCACGCTGCCCTCGCAGTCGGTGCGCCACCTCGCCGACGGCGTACGCCGCCTGCGTGCGGCCGGCTGCGAGGTGGTCGTCGGGACCTGCCCGGACCTCGGCACCATCAAGCCGATCGCCCCGCCGCTCAAGCAGGTCGCCCGCACCTGGTCGCGTCGGCTGGCCGCCGCCCAGACCATCGCGGTGGTCGAGGAGGGCGGGCGGACCGTCTCGCTCGGCTCGGTGCTCGGCCCGGAGTTCCAGGCGGCGCCCGCGATCCTCTTCGGCCCCGACCAGTTCCACCCCTCCGCTGCGGGCTACCGCTCGCTGGCCATGGTGCTGGTGCCCTCGGTGCTCGCCGCGCTCGGCTTCGCGCTGCCCGACGAGGCGATGCCGGAGGTGCACCGTGGTGAGGGCGTGCTGCCGATCACGGCCGCCGCGCTCGCCGCCGTGGGCACGCCGGGCACGGAGGTCGACGGCACGCAGGTCGACCAGGAGCGCCGGGGGGTCCGCGGGCTGTGGGTCGAGCTGCGGCACCGCCGGGGCCGCCTGCACGGCGACCTCGAGGCGCCTGCGGCCGCCGAGAGCACGGAGCTCGTCCAGGGCGCCGAGGGCGCCGAGGGCGCAGCGGCGGGGGCGCCGCCGGCGGGTCCTGACCGGCGGCCGGAAGAACGTACAGTGCGCCCCTCGCGGCCCACGGTGCTGCGATGCCCACCGCGCTGACCTGCGACGACGCGATCGGTGTCCTGCTGCGAACCACGCACTGTACGTTCTTCGGTCACCCGGCCCGCGGGTGCGGACGCAGCGAGGCCCCCGCAACCCGGAGGTTGCGGGGGCCTCGTGCGTCACGCCGACCTAGCGGGGCCGGACAGCGGTGGCTGCGCCGAGAGATCAGTCCTGGCTGAAGAACGCCAGGATGCGCAGCAGGTTGGTGTAGATCCAGACCAGGCTCACGGTCATCGCGAACGCCGCGCGCCACGACTCACGCTCGGGCAGGCCGTTGGCGATGCCCTTCTCGACGAAGTCGAAGTCGAGGATGAGCATGAAGACACCCAGCACGAGCCCGGCGACCGCGGTCAGCATGCCGAGGCCGCTGACGCCGAAGAGGCCGATCTGGGAGCCGAAGGCGCCGAGGACCATCTCCATGACGGCCAGGCCGATCATGCCGAACATGGCCGCGACGACGCCCTTGCGGAACTTGTCGCCCACCTGGATGTTCAGGATCTTGTACGCCGCGAGCGTGCCGGCGAAGGCCCCGAAGGTGCCGATGACCGCACCGGAGACGACGCCCTGGCCGAACTGGGCGTCGAAGATCTTGCTGATCGCGCCCATGCCGACACCCTCGAGGGCGGCGAAGGCCAGGACCAGCGCGGGGCTGACGACCTTCTTGAACGAGTTGACCATCGACAGCGCGAACGCGCCGAGGAGGCCCACGGTCGCGGCGGCGTAGATCGAGCCGATGTTGGCCTGGCTGGTGATGTCGGGGGTGAGGATCCAGGTCCCGAGCGCGAAGACGATGACGACGCCGAGCGACATCGCGGTCTTCTGCACGACCGAGTCGATGGTCATCGACGAGGTGTCACCGGTGGTGCCGTAGCCCTGGAGGTCCCCGGGGCTGCCGGTGCCCCACGAGGACGGGTCGCCCATCTGGGAGTAGCCCTGGTTGCTGGAGCCCGCGGTGGTCGAGCTGAACTCGCGCGAGCGCTTGAAGATCGGGTTGTTGCTCTGCATGGTCTCTCCTTGGAGGCCGTCGGTCAGGACCGCCTGTCGTTCGCGGTCTGGCAGGACCAGCGTACCTGGTCTCACCTGGTGCAACGAGCGATGTCGCCCCGGTGTTCCCGTCGGGGGCGCACCGGGCCGGACGCACCCGGGTCAGGACCGACGCGGGTGCCCCCACTGGGGTTCGAACCCAGACTGGACCGCTTTTAAGGCGGCTTCCTCTGCCGGTTGGGATACGGGGGCGAGGCCCCGGATCATCCCACGCCGGCCAGCCTCGCGGCCCGACCCAGGACGTCGTCGAGCATCGGCTCGGTCAGCCGCCCGGTGAAGGTGTTCTGCTGGCTGGGGTGGTAGCAGCCCAGCAGGGTCACCTCCGACGTCGCGGCGCGGTCCGCGGCGCCGGTCCGCGGCGGCGCGGACGGCCAGGACGGCCTCGGCGCCGTGGCCGAAGCGCGGCCGCGGTGACGCGACGGCGTACCCGGCCCGGGCCAGGGCGACCAGCGACGCGCTCCACCCGAACCCGCCGAGCGCGACCACGACCCGCAGGTGACCCCGCAACAGGTCGAGCTCGGTGTCGAGGTACGGCGCGCAGGCGTCGCGCTCGGCCGGCGTCGGCTTGTTCGCGGGCGGCGCGCAGCGCACGGCGGCGACGACCCGGGTGCCGAGGAGCCCCAGCCCGTCCGCGGCATGCACGCTCGTGGGCTGGGTGGCCAGGCCGGCGCGGTGGAGCCCGGCGTAGAGCCAGTCGCCGGACCGGTCGCCGGTGAAGACCCGGCCGGTGCGGTTGGCGCCGTGCGCCGCGGGCGCCAGACCCACGACCAGCACCCGGGCGTCGGTCGCCCCGAAGCCGGGCACCGGGCGGCCCCAGTAGGGCTGGTCGGCGTACGCCGCCCGCCTGGTCACCGCGACCTCCTCGCGCCACGCGACCAGGCGGGGGCAGCGCCGGCAGGTGCTGATCGCGGCGTCGAGGTCGGTCCACGCCCCACCGGCAGCCTCGGGGCCGGTCGGGTCGCCGGGCCAGGTCGAGCCCGGCGGGACGGGCGAGTCGAAGGGCTCACCGGTTCCGGGGTGCGGCAGCGGACCCGTCGAGGCCCCGCTCACCGCAGCGACCAGGCGATGCCCTCGAGGATGTCGGACTCCGAGACGACCAGGCTGCGGGTGCCGGCGTGGCGCAGCACGCGGTCGAGGATCACCGCCCCGGCCCCGATCACGTCGGCGCGGCCCGGGTGGAGGTAGCCGAGCCCCCGACGCTGCTCGACGCTCATCCCCAGGATCCGCGCCACCACCGTGTCGACCGCGTCGACGTCGAGCACGCTCGCGTCGATCGCGTCGCGGTCGTAGGCACCCAGGTCGAGCACGCCCGCCGCGATCGTCGTCACGGTGCCGGCCACGCCGACCACGCAGCGGGCCCGGCCGACCTCGACGGCGCACCCCGCCAGGGCCCGGTCGACGTCGGCGACGCAGGCCGCGAGCTCGGCGGCGGTGGGCGGGTCGGAGTGCAGGTGCCGCTCGTGCAGGCGCACCGAGCCGATGTCGAGCGAGACCGACTGCGCCACGCCGTCGCCGAGGTCGTCGCCACCGAGGACGAGCTCGGTCGAGCCTCCCCCGATGTCGACGACCAGCACGGGCGCGACCAGTGCGGCCGGCCCCTCCCGACCCCCGAGGCCCCGCACGGCACCGGCGTAGGTCAGCGCGGCCTCCTCGGTGCCGGAGAGCACCTCGGGTCGTACGCCGAGCCGCTGCTCGACACCGTCGGCGAACTCCTCGGCGTTGTCGGCGTCGCGGGTCGCCGAGGTCGCGCAGAAGCGCAGCCGGGCCACGTCGTGGGCGCCGAGCAGGTCGGCGTACTCGTCGAGGGCGGTGAAGGTGCGCTCCAGCGCGGCCGCCGACAGGCGGCCCGTGCGGTCGACGCCCTCGCCGAGGCGCACGACCCGCGACTCGCGCACGGCCACGGCGGGCAGGGCGCCGGCCAGCAGCTTGACGGTGTTGGTGCCGCAGTCGATCGCGGCGACGACGGGCTCAGCCACCGTCGGCCGTCGCGTCGGCCGTCGCGTCGTCCGTCACGTCAGCCTGGTCCGCCCCGCCGACCGGGACGCACGGCCCGCTCTCCCACCAGGAGCCGAGGCGTTCGAGGACCTCGTCACCGAGCGGGTTCACCCCCGGCCCGGCGGCGAGGGCGTGGGCCGCGAGGACGTGCAGGCACTTGACCCGGTCGGGCATCCCGCCGGCGGAGACGCCCTCGATCTCGGGCACCTCGCCCAGGGCGGCGCGGTCGGCGAGGTAGGCCTCGTGCGCGGCGGCGTACTCCCGGGCGAGGCCGGGCTCCTCGCGCAGCCGCTGCTCCATCACCTTCATCAGCCCCGAGCCCTCGAGGGTGCCGATCCGGGACGCGGCACGGGGACAGGTCAGGTAGTAGGTCGTCGGGAACGGCGACCCACCCGGCAGGCGCGGCTCGGTGGCCAGGACGCTGGGCAGCGAGCAGGCGCACCGGTGCGCGACGGCGTGCACCGAGCGGGCCGGACGGCCGAGCTGGCGCCCCACGACCTCGAGGTCGTGGGGATCGACGGGACTCACCGCGCCGAGCCGCCCCGGGGGCCGTCGACCCTGCCGCCGTCGACCCGGGTCGCCGGCAGCTCGGGCTCGGCCAGCGGCTGGCCCGCGACCTCGACCGAGGCCCACTCGCGGTCCCACCAGGTCAGGTCGGCCTCGGGGTCGGGCGGGGTGACGTCGTCGAGGCTGGCCGGCGGCTCGAGCGGCTCGCCGTCCTCGTCGAGCATGATGTACGGCGTCTCGCCCGGCCTGACGTAGCCGAACCGCTCACGCGCCTGCTGGGCGACGTACGCCGGGTCCTCCCAGCGCCTCTTCTCCCGCGACAGCTCGGCGATGGCGCTCTCCCTTGCCGCGATCTCCGCCTTCAGGTCCTCGATGTGGGCGCGCTGCTGGAGGTAGGCGCGCATCGAGGAGGCGTAGGAGACCGCGAGCAGGGCCAGGACCAGGACCAGGACGGCCATCCGACCGGTGACCCTCGGCCGCCGCCGCGGCGCACGCGTGTCGGGCGCGGGCTGCCCGGGCGAGACGACGCTGCGGCTCGCCGCCGGGCGCACCGGCGACCGCCCCCGGGCGGGAGGGCGGTCGCGGGAGGGTCGGTCCTGTGTCATCGCTCTGGCGTCATCGGTCTGGCGTCATCGGTCCGGCGTCATCGGTCCTGGGCTCATCGCGGGCGGCTCAGCCCCCGAACCGCGGGAAGGCGCCGAGACCGGCGTAGCGGGCGGCGTCGCCGAGCTCGGCCTCGATGCGCATCAGCTGGTTGTACTTCGCGACCCGCTCGGACCGGGCCGGGGCGCCGGTCTTGATCTGGCCGCAGTTGGTGGCGACGGCGAGGTCGGCGATGGTGACGTCCTCGGTCTCGCCGGAGCGGTGGCTCATCATGCAGCGGTAGCCGGCGCGGTGGGCCAGGTCGACGGAGTCGAGCGTCTCGGTCAGCGAGCCGATCTGGTTGACCTTGACGAGCAGGGCGTTGGCCTGGCCGCCGTCGATCCCGCGCTGGAGGCGCTCGACGTTGGTGACGAAGAGGTCGTCGCCGACGATCTGGATCCGGTCGCCGACCTGGTCGGTCATGGTCTTCCAGCCCTCCCAGTCGTCCTCGTCGAGGGGGTCCTCGATCGAGACGATCGGGTAGGCGTCGCACAGCTCGGCGTAGTAGGCCGTCATCTCCGCGGCGCTCTTCTGCCCGCCCTCGAAGGAGTAGACGTCGTTCTCGCAGAACTCGGTGGCCGCCACGTCGAGGGCCAGGACGATGTCGGTGCCCAGCGAGTAGCCGGCGGCCTCGACGGCCTCGCCGATCAGGTCGAGCGCGGCGCGGTTGGAGTCGAGGCTCGGGGCGAACCCGCCCTCGTCGCCCAGCCCGGTGGCCAGGCCCCGCTTCTTGAGCACCGACTTCAGCGCGTGGTAGACCTCCGCGCCGGTCCGGACGGCCTCGCGGAAGGTCGGGGCGCCGACCGGCGCGATCATGAACTCCTGGATGTCGACGTTGGAGTCGGCGTGCGACCCGCCGTTGAGGATGTTCATCATCGGCACGGGCAGCAGGTGCGCGTTGGGTCCGCCGACGTAGCGGTAGAGCGGCAGCGCGGCCGACTCCGCGGCCGCACGGGCGACGGCCAGCGACACACCGAGGATCGCGTTGGCCCCGAGCTCGGCCTTGTTGGGCGTGCCGTCGAGGTCGAGCATGGTCTGGTCGACCAGGCGCTGGTCGTCGGCGGCCATGCCGACCAGCGCGGGGCCGATCTTGTCCAGCACCCCGTCGACGGCACCCTCGACGCCCTTGCCGAGGTAGCGCTCCCCGCCGTCACGCAGCTCGACGGCCTCGAACGCCCCGGTGGAGGCACCGCTCGGCACCGCGGCGCGGGCCAGGACCCCGTCGTCGAGGAGGACCTCGACCTCGACGGTGGGGTTGCCGCGCGAGTCGAGGATCTCGCGGGCGCCGACTGCTTCGATCATGGCCATGTGCTGCTCCTGGCTTGAGTCCGATGAACCACCGACGACCCTAGACCCACGGGCGCTGCTGACGGCGGACCCGACGCCGGTCGGTCGCCGACAGACGCTCGCCGCTGGGCCATCCGGTGCTCGAGGCCGATCGCGAAGCCGCCGCGGCGCGCGACGCCGCGGCGGGAGCGACTCGACGTACGCCGCGAGGGCTGCAGCGGGAGCCGCCCTGCTGCAACCGCACGGTCGAGCCCGGCGCGGACGCCGAGCCGCCGCAGGCGGTCCTAGCCTGCCGGGGCCGGTGCGGGCACCGCGCCGAACTCGCTCCGCTCGCACTCCGCGACGCCGTCGCAGTCGTCGAGGATCCGGTAGCGGCGGACGAGCTCGGCGCGCACGTCGGCGTAACGCTCCTTCAGCTTCGGCCCGCCCGCCATCACGTTGCGGATCTCGTCCGGGTCCTCGACCCGGTCGTAGAGCTCCTCGGCGCCGGTGAAGTAGCGCACCCAGGTGTAGCGCTCGGTGCGGACGCCGCGGAAGAGCCAGTAGGAGAACGGGTCCGGCGTGGTGCTCCGGCCACCGGCACGACCGCCCTGGACCAGCGTGGTCCCGCCCAGCGTGGCCTTGCCACGGAACACGGTGCGTAGGTTCTCGCCGTCGGTGCGGCCCTCCTCGCGGACCCTGCTCAAGGCCCCGGCGTAGGCCAGGAAGGTGGGCGCGAGGTCGACCAGCGACGCGGGCGCCGGCGACGTCGTCCCGGCATCGATGCCGGGCCCCCGCAGCACGAAGGGGATCTGGAGGTTCTCGCGGTAGGGATAGTTCTTGCCGAAGATGCGGTGCTCGCCGAGCTGGAAGCCGTTGTCGGAGACGTAGACCACCACGGTGTCGGCGAGCTCCCGGCTCGCTCGCAACGACTTGATGAGCGTGGCGTTGGCGTCGTCGATCGCCTTCAGCGACTGCAGCCGGGCTCGGAACAGCGCCCGGGCCGCCTCCTCGTCGACCCGCGGGGTCCGGCGCACCACGTCGGGCTTGTCGCTGACGTCGTCCTCGTCGTAGGAGTCCTTGGCGCGCCCGGGCAGGTCGACGCCCGGGTAGAGGTCGCGATCGGCGCGACGCGGGATCGGCGGGCCCCAGGCCCGGTCCTCGGCCGACTTGGGCGAGGTGTGCGGCCCGACGTGGGAGGCCCAGACGAAGAACGGCTTGGGGCCCGGGCTCCACCGCTTGACCATGCGAGCCGCCTTGCGGGCGACCACGTCGGCGACGTACCCGCGGTGCTCGCGGCTGACCCCGTCCTTCTCGAAGCTCGTCCCGTAGTAGGAGTACGTGCCTCCGGTCGTGGGCTGCCAGGAGTCCCAGCCCCGGAGCTGCTCGCTGTCGGACTTGTAGCCGTTGAGCATCTTGCCGACGAACCCGGTGCGATAACCGGCGCGGTGCAACCAGCTCCCGAGGTTGCCGCGGACGTTGGCGCGACGACCGACGAAGGCCTGCCACCCCCCGCGCGGTCCCCCGTTGTGCTGCACACCGTTGTTCTGGCCGTACTCGCCGGTGAGGATCTCGGCGCGCGCCGGGCAGCACAGGGGATGCGGGTTGATGCCGTCGGTGAACGTGATGCCCTCCTGCACCAGCAGGCGCCAGGTCTTCGGCATCCACTCGGGCGTGAGCTCGACGTCGGCCTGGTCGTCGGTGCTGATCAGGACGATGTTGGGTCGCCGCTCGCGCGCCGCCGGGGCGGCCACCGCAGCGGGGGCCGCGGTCACCGCGGGGGCGGCGGCGTACGCCGCGGGGGAGGCCGCGGCGCCCGGCGGGACGGTCGCGCCCGCTGCGAGCACGACCGTGCAGAGGAGACAGACGAGGCCGACGAGCAGCGTGCGCGGGGGGAGGGGCATCAGGATCCGATCAGGAGCACGACAGGTGGCGCCCACCCTAGGTCGCGGCTCCGACGGGCGTCCGCGGACCGTCGCCGAGCCGGGGTGACCAGGGGCCGGGGTGATCAGGGGGCTGGGGACCGCACGCGCCTCAGGGTGTCTCGGCGCGCTGGACCAGCCGGCGTACGGCGCTGCGCAGCGCCTGCTCCGGGTCGGTGCCCTCCAGGCGGCCGCGGGCCACCAGCGCGAGGAGCTGCTCCCCGAGGTCGTCGGATGAGGCTGCGTCCCCGGGCGTCGCGACCGCCGCGGGACCGCGTTCGCGCGCCAGCCGCTCGAGCACCTTGTCGGCGAGCAGCAGGGCCGGCAGCGTCGGTGCGATGCCGTCGAGCACCGAGGTGCGCGCCGGCTTCTCGCGCGCCTTGACCTGCTGCCAGGTCTCGTCGACCGCGGCTGCGTCGTCACCCTGCGGGCCACTCACGTCGAGCGGGGTCCCGTCGGCGGCGAAGACGTGCGGGTTGCGCCGGACCATCTTGGCCGTCACGTCGCGCGCGACGTCGTCGAGGGTGAAGTCACCGGCCTGCTCGGCGATCGCGGCGTGCAGGAACACCTGCAGCAGCAGGTCGCCGAGCTCCTCGCGCAGGTGGGCGGGGTCGCCGAGATCGAGGGCCTCGATCGTCTCGTGGGCCTCCTCCAGCAGGTAGCGCGCCAGCGAGGCATGGGTCTGCGCGGCCTTCCAGGCACACCGCTCGCGCAGCAGCCGCATGACGTCGGCGAAGGCGAGGACCGGGCTGGCGGGCCCCGGGCTGTCGGGCACGGGTCGCGGGCTCAGCCGCCGACCGGGGCGGCCTTGCCGCACTTCTGCGACGACGGCAGGGCGGCGACGTAGGAGGCGTAGTCCGGGTTGGGGGTGCCGGCCTCGTCGGCCGGGCCGCCCGCGCGGATGACCGCGGCCGCACTCGCCGGGATCGAGGCCGAGGCGTCGGTCGTCTGCCAGCTGCCGTCGTCACTGAGGTCGATGCCGAGGGAGGGGTCGATGGTGACCCGCTGGCCGCGCAGCCAGTCGGCGAAGACCTCGAGACCACGCTCGAGGGACTCCTCGGGGCTGGGCGAGTCGGTGCCGTCGTGGACCAGCGTCGACTCGCCCACGGCCGCGGCGATCTCGTTGACGTAGACGTCCGCGGTCTGGACGTCGACGATCGAGGCCAGCTCGGACTCGGTGGCGTCGGGGTAGCGGGAGGCCACGTCGGTGCGGGTCCTCTCGTAGTACGCCGACGGCGAGGCGCCGTACTCGGCGGCGAACTGCTCGGCGGCGACCTTGCGCACCAGGTTGCCGGCGATGCCCGCGCGCAGCTCGCCCCGGGCGACCACGCCGACCGACGGGCCCAGGGCGCCGGAGTCGAGGATCGCGCAGAAGTCGGTGGCGTAGTCGTCGACCTGGCTGCTGGTGATGTCCTCCCCGCCCACCTCGGCGGCCAGACCGGGCTGCCAGTCGGTGCCGGCCACGCCGCAACCGCTCAGCCCGAGGGCACCCACGGTGAGGAGGGCCGCGAGGCCGGTGCGCGCCGTGCGGACCGATCGGGCTCCTGGGTGGACCTTCACCTGCTGCCTCCTGCGGGGGATGACGGGGTGGGCTGCTGCCCGCTCGTCGCGCCGGCCAGGGCCGGAGCGGGGGCCGGGTCGAGCACGGTGTCGATCACACCGCGCGCCCATTCAAGCAGGGGCACACCCACCAGGGGCCGTCCGGTCGCCCCGGGGGTGCCCGGACGGGGCACGAGCACCGAACCGGCGGCGGTCTTGACGATCGACTTCGGGTAGAGCCGTTGCAGCCGCACCACGCGCGAGTCGGGCAGGTCGACCTGGGCGAACCGCACGTTGCGCCCGGCGATCGTGACCTCCGAGATCCCGGCCTGCCGGGCCCGGGCGCGGAAGCGGGCGACGAGCATCAGCGAGAACACCGGCAGCGGCGGCTCGCCGTAGCGGTCCTCGAGCTCCTCGGCGACCGCGTCGACGTCCTCGCCGCTGCGGACCTCGGCGAGGCGCTTGTACATCTCCAGGCGCAGCCGCTCGCTCGGGATGTAGTCGTGCGGCAGGTGCGCCTCGACCGGCAGCTCGATGCGGACCTCGTCGAGGGTCTCCTCGGCCGGGCCGCCCCGGAACTCCGAGACGGCCTCGCCGACGAGCCGGACGTAGAGGTCGAAGCCCACGTCGGCGATGTGGCCGGACTGCTCACCGCCGAGCAGGTTGCCGGCACCGCGGATCTCGAGGTCCTTCATGGCGATCGCCATGCCGCCGCCCAGGTCGGAGTGCTGGGCCAGGGTGGCCAGACGCTCGTGGGCGGTCTCGGTCAGCGGCTTCTCGCCCGGGTAGAGGAAGTAGGCGTAGGCCCGCTCGCGGCTGCGTCCGACCCGGCCCCGCAGCTGGTGCAGCTGGGAGAGCCCCAGGGTGTCGGCGCGCTCGATGATCATGGTGTTGGCGTTGGAGACGTCGAGGCCCGACTCCACGATGGTCGTGCACACCAGCACGTCGAAGTTCTTCTCCCAGAAGTCGACCATCACCTGCTCGAGCTGGTGCTCGCCCATCTGGCCGTGCGCCACCGCGACGCGCGCCTCGGGCACCAGCTCGCGGATCCGGGCCGCGGCCTTGTCGATGGAGTTGACCCGGTTGTGGATGTAGAAGACCTGGCCGTCGCGCAGCAGCTCACGGCGTACGGCGGCGGTGACCTGGCGGTCCTCGTAGGCGCCGACGTAGGTCAGCACCGGGTGACGCTCCTCGGGCGGCGTGGTGATCGTCGACATCTCCCGGATGCCGGTGATCGCCATCTCCAGGGTCCGCGGGATCGGCGTGGCACTCATCGCGAGCACGTCGACGGAGGTCCGCAGGCGCTTCATCTGCTCCTTGTGCTCGACGCCGAAGCGCTGCTCCTCGTCGACGACGATCAGGCCGAGGTCCTTGACCACGATGTCGGGGTTCAGCAGCCGGTGCGTACCGACGACGATGTCGACCGTGCCGTCGGCGAGACCCTTGATCACCTCGCGCGCCTCGGCGTCGGTCTGGAAGCGCGAGAGCCCCTTGATGACGACGGGGAAGCCGGTCATCCGCTCGGAGAACGTCGACAGGTGCTGGGTGACCAGCAGGGTCGTCGGCACCAGCACGGCGACCTGCTTGCCGTCCTGGACCGCCTTGAACGCCGCGCGGACCGCGATCTCGGTCTTGCCGTAGCCGACGTCGCCGCACACCAGGCGGTCCATCGGCACGCTCTGGCGCATGTCGACCTTGACCTCCTCGACCGTGGTGAGCTGGTCGACGGTCTCGGTGAACGGGAAGGCGTCCTCCAGCTCGCGCTGCCAGGGCGTGTCGGGTCCGAACGCGTGGCCCTTGGTCGCCTGGCGGGCCGCGTAGAGCTTGATCAGCTCGGCGGCGATCTCGCGCACCGCCTTGCGGGCGCGGCCCTTGCGCTTGGCCCAGTCGGCACCGCCGAGGCGGTCCAGGCCGGGCTGCTCACCCCCGACGTACCGGGTGACCTGGTCGAGCGCGTCGGCCGGCACGTAGAGCCGGTCGGGCGGGGCGCCCCGCTTGGCGGCGCCGTACTCGAGCACGAGGTACTCGCGCACCGCGCCCTGGACCTCGCGCTGCTTCATCTCCACGAACCGGCCGACCCCGTGCTGCTCGTGGACGACGTAGTCGCCGGCCTTGAGCTCGAGGGGGTCGATCTGCTTCTTGCGGCGCGCGGGCATCGCGCGCATGTCGCGGGTGGAGGCACGCTGGCCGGAGAGGTCCTCGCCGGTCAGCAGCGCGATCCGGTGGGTCTCGTCGACGAAGCCGTGCGCCAGGGACCCGCAGGTCACCTCGACGACGCCGGGGTGCTCGGTGGTGTCGTCGGGCTCGACGAGCACCGCGGCGACGTCGTGCTCGCCGAGCGCCTCGACCATGCGCTGCGCCGGGCCGTGCCCGGAGTGCACGACGACCACCCGGTAGCCCTCGGAGCGCCACTTCTCCAGGTCGGAGATCGCGCGCTCGACGTCGCCGCGGTAGGCCTCGGCCGGACCGGCGGGCAGGGCGCGGACGCCCACGGTCTCGACGTCGGGCCCCCCGTCGTGCCCGAAGGAGTCGTCGAGGCCGAACGGGCTCATCGTCCACCAGGCCAGGTCGCGGCCGAGGCTGTGCTCGCGCACGTCGGCCAGCGTCCGGTAGGACGCCGCGCCGAGGTCGATGGGTGCCTGCCCTCCCCCGGCGGCGGCCGCCCAGCTCGCGCCGAGGAACTCCTCGCTGGTCGCGACCAGGTCGTGGGCCCGGCTGCGGGCGCGCTCGGGGTCGAGGACCAGCACGTGGGTCCGCGCGGGCATCAGGTCGACGAGCAGCTCCATGTCGTCGACGAGCACCGGCGCGAGGGACTCCATGCCCTCGACCGCGATCCCGGCCGCCATCTGGTCGAGCAGCTCGCGCAGCTGCGGGTGCGCCTTGCCGAGCTCGGTGGCCCGGGCGCGGACCTGCTCGGTCAGCAGCAGCTCGCGGCACGGCGGGGCCCACAGCCGCTCGACGGCCTCGAGGGTGCGCTGGTCGGCGACGGAGAAGCTGCGGATCTCCTCGATCTCGTCGCCCCACAGCTCGACGCGCACCGGGTGCTCGGCGGTCGGGGGGAAGACGTCGAGGATGCCGCCGCGCACGGCGAACTCCCCGCGCTTCTCGACGAGGTCGACCCGCTGGTAGGCCGCGTCGGCGAGACGGCGTACGAGGTCCTCCAGAGGCGCCTCGTCCCCGACGGCGACCTCGACCGGCTCGAGCTCGCCGAGACCCTTGACCTGCGGCTGCAGCACCGAGCGGACCGGCGCGACGACGACCTGCAGCGGGCCGGTCCCGGGCTGGTCGCCGGGGTGGCAGAGCCGGCGCAGCACCGCCAGGCGGCGCCCGACGGTGTCGCTGCGGGGGCTGAGCCGCTCGTGGGGCAGGGTCTCCCAGGAGGGGTACTCCGCCACCAGCTCGGGGTCGACGAGGGTGCCGAGCGCCGCCACGAGGTCCTCGGCCTCCCGCGAGGTCGCGGTCACCGCGAGCACGCTGCGCCCGGCCCGCACGAGCCCGGCGACGACGAAGGGCCGCAGCGCCTCGGGGCCGGTCAGCTCGCGGGTGTGGACGCCGGTGGAGCGGGCGTCGTCGAGGACGGCGGCGAGGGTGGGCTCGGCCAGGACGGCCTCGGTCAGGCCGGACAGTGACATGGTGCGAGGCGCTCCTGTCGGGAGACGGTGGGTGGTCGCGACGGGCTGCGTCCGGACGCACGCGTGCCCCCGGGCCGGTGGCCGTGGGGGGTGGGGGCGTGCCGGCTCAGTCTACGGCCGCGGCGGGGAACGCCCGCTTCGCCAGCTCGTCGAGCTCCGGACCGGTGCGGTCGTAGCCCTGCCCGGTCTCGGTGATGCGATCGAGCTGGACGAGCCGGGCGTCGAGGTAGGCGACCAGGTTGTCGCGGCGCGACGCGGTGCCCGGGTGCCACGGGCGCACGTCGACCGCCGCGCAGGTCGCGGCGGCGGAGGCCACCCCCGGCCGCGCCTCGCTCGCGGCCCGGCCCATCAGGCCGCCGACCAGGCCGGTCTGGTCGGCGGCGTCCTCCTCGGGGTCGGGGACCTGCGCGGGTGCGACGTACGTCGCCATCGCCGAGAGGCGCGAGTCGGCCAGGGCCACCGCGTCGGCGGCCTCGGTGCTGCACGCCCGCACGGCGGACTGCTCGGCGTCCAGGCGGGCCTGGTCGAGGACCACGAGCGTCCCCGCGAGCGCGATGCCCGCAGCCGCGGTCGCGAGCAGACGGGGCCGCGCCCACCACGCCGTACGGCGGGCCGGGGCGGGGTCGTCGGCCATGGGGGTGAGGCTACGGGGGCGGTCGGCGGGGGGTGGACATCCCCGGCTGACCGGGGAGCTGGCCGCTTGGCGGCTGGAATTTGAGCCGGCAAGCAGGAACTTCCCCGGCCGACCGGGGACTTCCACCCCCGCCCGCCACCCTCAGACCGGCACGCCGAGCCCGCGCAGGTGGGCCGCGAGCACGGAGGTGCCCTCGCGGCGCTGCCAGACCACGGCCCGGATGCCCAGGCCCCGGGCGGCCTCGACGTTGTCGGCGCGGTCGTCGACGAAGGCGACCTCGGCCGGGACGGCTCCGAGCTGCGCGAGGATCGCCTCGAAGTACGCCGGGTCGGGCTTGGCGACGCCCAGGGCGTAGGAGTAGAACGACCCGTCGAGCAGCCGGTCGTAGGAGAAGCGCTCCTCCATCACCGAGGCGCGCAGGACGTCCTGGTTGGAGGCGACCCAGCAGCGGACGCCCTGCTCACGGACCTTCATGGCCAGGGCCAGGGCAGGCGCGACGACCTCGCTGTCGCACCACAGGGCCAGCAGCTCGTCGGTGCGCTCGCGCGCACCCCAGGCCTCGAGCACCTCCGGCAGGACGCGCGCCCACTGGTCCCTGCCCTCCAGGCAGGGCCGCTCGGCGGCGAAGGCCACGTCGAGGAACTCGCTTACCCCGGCGTCGTCGACCCCGAGCAGCCGCCCGATCTGGGCGAGCAGGACGCTCTCGTCGTCGCGGTCCTGGAGCACCCCGTCGGCGTCGAGCAGGAGGTGGGAGATCGTCACCCGCGCCTCATGCGTCCGTGCCGTGAGCGCGCACGAAGGCCAGGATCTCCTCGGCCAGCTCGGGACGGCACACGACCAGGTCCGGCAGGTAGACCTCGTCCTGGTTGTACTGCAGGGGCGAGCCGTCGACGCGCGAGCAGAACAGCCCCGCGGCGCGGGCGACCGCGACGGGTGCCGCGGAGTCCCACTCGTACTGCCCGCCGGCGTGGACGTAGGCGTCGGTCAGGTCACGCACGACCGACATGACCTTGACCCCGGCCGAGCCCATCGGGACCAGCTCGGCGTCGAGCTGCTCACCGAGCGCATGCACGAAGGCCGGCGGGCGGCTGCGCGACACGGCGATCCGGGGGCGCTGCGAGGTGCGGGCCGGCACGGTGCGCGCCGGTGAGGTCGCGAAGGTCTCCCCGAGCGCGGGCTGCGCCACGGCCCCTGCGGTCAGGTCGCCCTCGCCGCCGGAACCGTCGCCGGCCCCCCGCTCCCACAAGGCGACGTGGACCGCCCAGTCGTCGCGCGGTGGCTCGGAGAACTCCCGGGTCCCGTCCACGGGGTCGATGATCCAGACCCGGTCGGCCCGCAGCCGGGCCTTGTCGTCCTTGCCCTCCTCGGAGAGCACCGCGTCGTCGGGTCGCAGCTCGGCGAGCAGGCGCATCAGCTCCACGTGGGCCGCCGCGTCGCCGGCGTCCTTGAGCTCGCGACCCGCCAGGCCCTGCGTGCGTACGTCGAGCAGCGTGCGGCCGGCGGCCTCCGCGAGCCAGACCGCCAGGGCGTGGTCGTCCGTCGGGTCGGCGGGCGGGTCAGCGGGCGGGTCGACGGGCGAGGTGGAGGGGTTCGACGTCACGGTCGACACCATAGTGGCGGCCCCCGCCGCCCTGGTCCGGGCTCGGCACCGAGCACCCCGGCGTCACGATGACCCGCCGGTAGAGCGCGACCGCCGCGAGCTGGGAGGAGACGCCGAGCTTGCGCAGCATCGCCTTGACGTGCGCGCGCACGGTGCCCTCGGTGATCGCGAGCAGGTCGGCGACCCGCAGCACGGTCTCGCCCGCCACCAGCAGGCGCAGGACCTCGTGCTCACGCGCCGAGAGCGAACGGACCCGTGCGAGCTCGTCCGCACCGTCGGCCCCGGACCGTGTCCACTGCCCGATCAGCAGGTCCCGCTCGGCCCCGGACGGGCTGAGGACCCCGGTCGCAGCGTCCTGCAGCGCCGAGGCCAGCTGCCCGAGCGAGATCCAGGTCGGCACCACCATCCCCGCGCCCGCCTCGAGCACCGCGCCCCACAGCGCGTCCGGTGGGGTGGCGGTCGCGACCACCCAGTGGGCAGGGCCGCTCGCCATCGCCTTGTGCGCCCGGTGCAGGGCGACCGCCGCGTCGAGGTGGGTCAGCAGCAGCCCGACGTCCGGCGACGCGGTCGCGGTCGGCGACCCGGGACAGGCTCGTACGGCGTCGAGGTTGCAGGTCCCGAGGGCGGCGGCCATCGCCTCGGCCACCAGCGCCTCGTCGGCCGCGACGAGGACGCGCAGGCGTCGCCCGCTCACGGCCGCGGCCGATCGCGGCGGGGAAGCTCGGGAGGGGCGGGCCGTGGCAGCTGGAGGAACGCATCCATGTGAATCCCGATGATGCTGGGCCCTGGCGGCGCTGAGTTCCTAACGCGTGGGCCGACGAGACCAACCTAGCCGTACCGGATCTGCAGGTCGAGCCTGGTCAGCTCAGGAGTTGAAGCGCTGCTGGGTCCGCTCGAGCCCCTCGGTCACCAGCGTCTCGACGGCATCAGCCGCGGCGTCGACCTGGAAGGGCAGCTCCTTGCGCTCGGTCGAGGAGTAGGACGACAGCACGAAGTCGGAGACCTCCTGGCGCCCCGGCGGGCGTCCGATGCCGGCCCGCACCCGGTAGAAGTCGCCCGTGCCGAAGGAGCCTCGCAGTGACCGCAGGCCGTTGTGGCCGTTGTCGCCGCCCCCGAGCTTGGTGCGCAGGGTCGCGAAGTCGATGTCGAGCTCGTCGTGGACGACCACGACCCGCTGGGTCGGCACCTTGTAGAAGGAGGCCATCGCCTTGACGGGTCCCCCGACGTCGTTCATGAACGAGCGGGGCCGGACGAGCACGACGCGCGGTCCACCGGAGCCGGGCGCGCCGAAGCGGGCCTCGACGACGTCGGCCCGCCCGGACTTGTGGGCCCGCAGGGACGAGCCCAGGCGTCGGGCGAGCTCGTCCACGACGAGGTAGCCGACGTTGTGACGGTGGCTGGCGTACGCCGGGCCGGGGTTGCCCAGACCGACCACCAGCCACACCGCGGCCGACGCGTCGTCTGCTGTGCTCACGGCTGGTCCCTCCACGGCGGGGGTGTGCGGACTGTCCTGGCTGTCCCGGCTGCCCAGGCTTGTCTCGGTTGCCCAGGCTTTCCGGTCTGTCCTGACGCTCGGCGAGGGCACCCTCCTCGCCGGCAGCGTCCGGCTCAGCGCCGGTGCGTCGTGGAGAGCCGAGCCGGCCCAGGAACCACCTGAGCCGGGTCGCGATCACTCCTCGTCGCCGCCGTCGGTGCTCGGGGCGGCACCGTCGGAGTCGCCGGAGCCGGCGGCCTCGACGTCGTCGGACTCCTCGCGCTCGATGCCGGCCTCGGCCTCGGCCTCCTCGAGCTCGGACTCCAGCTGGGCCTCGCTCATCTGCTCGGTCACGTTGACCACGAGGGTCTCGGGGTCGGTGAGCAGGGTGGAACCCTCGGGCAGGGTGAGCTCGGAGGCGAGGTACTGGGTGCCGGCCGGCGCGCCCTCGATGCTGACCTCGAGGTACTCGGGGATGTGGGTGGCCTCGGCCTCGACGCTCAGCGTGCTGTTCTCGAGCACGACCAGCGTGTCGGGGCCGGCCTCACCGACGATGTGCACGCCGATGTCGACGGTGACACGCTCACCGCGGCGGACCGCGACGAAGTCGATGTGCTCCAGGGTGCGACGGATCGGGTCGACCTGCACCTGCTTGGTCAGGGCGAGCTGCGACTCACCGTCGATGTCGAGGTCGAGCAGCGCGTTGGTGCCACCGTTCTTCAGCGCGAGCCAGGTCGCGTGGCCCGGCAGGCTCAGGTGGCGGGTCTCGGCGCCGTGGCCGTAGACGACGGCCGGCACCTTGTCCGCACGGCGGATCCGACGCGCCGCGCCCTTGCCGAACTCGGTGCGCGTCTCCGCCGTGATCTTCTCCGCAGCCATGGTGTGCTCCTCGTGCTCGGTCGTGCTCGTCGGTCCGGTCGTCCGGATCCTGGGTCTGGTGTGCGCCTGGGCCGGTGCTGGGCCCGGGTCGGTGCTGCACCCGGGGCGGCGGCGCGGACGGGCCGGGGTCCGGACCACCTGCGCCGCGCGCTCGGACCGGCAGCGCGGCCAGGAGGGTGGTCCCACCTGCCGGCCCTGTCGATCACGGAGACGGACCCGGTCGTACGTGGGCCGCTCCCTCGCCGAGGCAACTGCGCGATCCTAGACCGGGACCGGGTCGGACACCAATCCGAGCGGGGCGAGCCTCAGGCGTGGCCGTCGAACATCGAGGTGACCGAGCCGTCCTCGAAGACCTCCCGGATCGCCCGTGCGACCAGCGGGGCGATCGACAGGGCGGTGAGCTTGTCGAAGGACTGCTCGTCGGAGAGCGGGAGGGTGTTGGTCACCACGACCTCGGTCGCCGGGGAGTTCTTCAACCGGTCGACCGCGGGGTCGGAGAGGATCGCGTGGGTGGCGGCGATGACCACGCCGGCGGCGCCCTGCTCCATGATCGCCTCGGCCGCCTTCACGATGGTGCCGCCGGTGTCGATCATGTCGTCGACGAGCACGCAGATGCGGCCCTCGACGTCACCGACCACACGGTTCGCCACGGTCTCGTTGGGCCGGTCGGTCCGTCGCGACTTGTGGATGAAGGCCAGCGGCGCGCCACCCAGGCGGGCCGACCAACGCTCGGCCACCTTGATCCGGCCGGCGTCGGGGGACACGACGGCCAGGGACTGTCCGCCGTACTGCGAGCGGACGTAGTCGGCGAGGATCGGCAGGGCCATCAGGTGGTCGACGGGGCCGTCGAAGAAGCCCTGGATCTGGTCGGCGTGCAGGTCGATCGTGATCAGCCGGTCGGCGCCGGCGGTCTTGAACAGGTCGGCGATCAGGCGCGCCGAGATCGGCTCGCGGCCGCGGTGCTTCTTGTCCTGGCGGGCGTAGCCGTAGAAGGGCATCACCACCGTGATCCGCTTGGCCGAGGCGCGCTTGAGCGCGTCGACCATGATCAGGTGCTCCATGATCCACTCGTTGATCGGCGCGGTGTGGCTCTGGATCACGAACGCGTCGCACCCGCGCACCGACTCCTCGTAGCGCACGTAGATCTCGGAGTTGGCGAACTCGTAGGCCGACTGCGGCACCAGTGCCGTGCCGAGCAGGTCGGCGACCTCCTGGGAGAGCACGGGGTGCGCCCGGCCGGAGAAGACCATCAGGTTCTTCTCGGTGGTCCGCTTCATTCCGGTCACTCTGCGGCGCTCCTGGGGTCAGGCGGGGTGGTGCTGGCCGGGTCCGTGCCCGCTCAGTCTGGACCACCGGAGCCGGGGCCCGCACCTGCGGGTCCCGCCCGACGAGCGGCCTCGGCCTGCGCGGAGCCCGGTCGTCGCGACTCGGTCCAGCCCTCGATCGTGCGCTGGGGCCCCGCCGAGACGGCCAGGGCGCCCGGTGGCACGTCCGAGCGGACGACGGTGCCGGCGCCGGTCGAGGCGCCGTCGCCGACGGTGACGGGGGCGACGAAGACGTTGTGGGAGCCGGTCCGGGCGTGTCGGCCCACCACGGTGCGGTGCTTGTCGCGGCCGTCGTAGTTGGCCACGATCGTGCCCGCGCCGATGTTGGTGCCCTCGCCGATCTCCGCGTCGCCCACGTAGGAGAGGTGGGGGACCTTGGCCGCCTCGCCGAGCACGGCGTTCTTGGTCTCGACGAAGGCGCCGACCTTGGCGCGTGCCCCGAGCCGGGTGCCGGGACGCAGGTAGGAGAACGGTCCGACCGAGGCGCCGTCCCCGATCACGGCGAGCTGCGCGTGGGTGCGCACCACCCGCGCGCCCACCCCGACCTCGCAGTCCTCCAGCGTGGTGTCCGGGCCGATCACGGCGTCCTCCCCGATGTCGGTGACGCCGAGGAGCTGGGTGCCGGGCAGGATCGTGACGTCCTGGGCGAGGGTGACGTCGGCCTGGATCCAGGTGGTGGCGGGGTCCATCACCGTGACCCCGGCGCGCATCCACCCCTCCACGATGCGGCGGTTCAGCTCCGCGCCCGTCGCAGCGAGCTGGAGGCGGTCGTTGACCCCCTCGGTCTGCACGACGTCGGCGAGCGGGTGCGCCCCGACGTGGAGCCCCGCGCCGTGGGCCAGGCCGACGAGGTCGGTGAGGTAGTACTCGCCCTTGGCGTTGTCGTTGGAGATCCGCGGCAGCGCCTCGAGCAGGAAGTCGGCGTCGATCGCGAGGATCCCCGAGTTGATCTCGCAGATCGCGCGCTGGTCGGCCGTGGCGTCCTTGTGCTCGACGATCGCCTCGACCTCGCCCTCGGCGTCCCGCACGACCCGGCCGTAGCCGCTCGGGTCGGCCACCAGGCCCGAGAGGATCGACAGCGCGCAGTCGGAGGCCGCGTGGACCTGGGTGAACTCCTGCAGCGCCCGGCCGGTGAGCATCGGGGTGTCGCCGTACGCGATCAGGACCGTGCCGGTGGGCCGCTGGCCGTCGCCGGTCAGGGCGTCGGTGCCGATCCGGACGGCGTGCCCCGTCCCGAGCTGCTCCTCCTGCACCGCGAGCACGATCCCGGGCCGGAGCTCGGCCAGGTGGGTGCCCACCTGCTCGCGCTGGTGGCCGATCACGGCGACCACCTGGCGCGGTTCGAGGGCGGCGACGGCCGCGAGCACGTGACCCACCATGCTCCGCCCGGCGACCGGGTGCAGCACCTTGGGGAGCTTGGAGCGCATGCGGGTGCCGCCACCGGCGGCGAGCAGGACCACGGTCAGGTTCTCGGGCACCCGGGCACTCTAGTGAGCGTGGACGGCGCACCCCGGCCCGCACGGTCTCGGCCGCCCGCTCCAACCCGCTGCGACCAGCACGAGACCTACCTTGGCGGCCGTCCCGCAGGGCGTGTCGACCACCTGACGCCACCCCAGCCGCACCGACGTCCGACCGTCGACGACCAGGTCGAGGTCACGCTCCAGGTCGTGGGCGTGCTGGCGGTCCCGGGCGTGGAAGGTGCGTCCGTCGAGCTCGAGCGTGACACCCCACCGCTCGTACTCGGCGTCACGGTAGACCGTGCGGCCTGCGGCCCGCTCGCGGAACTGCCGGTCGGGCGCCGGCAGGTCGTGGGGCCGCTCGACGCGGGTCAGGTAGGCGTGCTCGAGGGCCGAGCAGGTGCCGTCCCGGAGGTCGGTGAGCAGGCCCGCGAGCTGGTGACGACCCGTCACCCGGGCGCGGCCCTCGAGGGCGTCGAGGAGTCGTTGCGACGTGGTGCACCGGGCACGGACGCCGGCCGCGAGGGCCTCGAGCGCGCTGAGCAGGTCGGGCGCGGACAGGGCGACGTCGAGCGCGGCCTCCTCGAACCGCAGCCGCGGGGGCGCGGCGTTCCAGCGCACCTTCGTCGCGAGGTCGTGGACGTAGACGCGCGTGATGCCCGGCGGCGTCGACACCGTCCGACGGCGGTCGACCGCGACCTCGATCGGCGCTGCGACGTCGATGTCGCGCCACCCGGGCCCGGCCTCGGCCCGCAGCGCCGACCGACCCGCCAGCGCCGCGGGCCACACCGTGAGCACGGCCGCCCAGGCCCGCTCCAGCCAGGTCGGCGTGCCCGTGTGCGCGAGACAGACCCCCGGCACGACGGTCACGCCCGCGCGGGCGAGGCGCCGGAAGTCGGCCGCGGTGCCGCCGAGCTCGACGACCTGGCGGCGCGACAGCACCCCGGCCTGCCGCTCGCGCAGGCGGGCGACGTCCTCGTCGACCAGGTCCCCTCGCGGCACGCCCCGATCATTCGCCGCCGGCCGCAGCCGGCGCAACCAGGGGCGGCGCGCCTGTGGATGACGGCCTCCGTGCTGACAGTGCCCCGGATCCGTGCCGGATTCCGGCACGGATCCGGGGCACTGTCGGCCGAGGTCACCGTCCGGCGGTGGCGCTGCCTGGCTCCCCGGGATGGAGTCGAACCATCGTCGCTAGTCCTGATTCAAAGTCAGGCGGGCCCTGCCGGCAGACCAACCGGGGATAGGACGACCACGATAGGGCCCGACCGGTCCGTCGTGGAGACCCCGGGCGAGCACTAGGCTCGTCGTCGTGGACCTGCCCGTGATGCCGCCGGTGCGCCCGATGCTGGCCAAGTCCGTCTCGGGCGTGCCCGACCCCGCCAAGCACGAGGGCGGGCTGTCCTTCGAGCCCAAGTGGGACGGCTTCCGCTGCCTGGTCTTCCGCGACGGTGACGAGGTCGAGCTGGCCAGCCGCAACACCAAGCCCCTGACGCGCTACTTCCCCGAGGTCGTCGCCGCGGTGCTCGAGCAGCTGCCCGAGCGGTGCGTGCTGGACGGCGAGCTCTTCGTCGCCGACGGCGAGCGCCTGGCCTTCGAGTCCCTCCAGGAGCGCATCCACCCGGCGGACTCGCGGGTGCGGATGCTGGCCGAGCAGACCCCGGCCGGCTTCGTGGCCTTCGACCTGCTCGCGCTCGGGGACGCCTCGTACGTCGATCGGCCCTTCTCCGAGCGCCGCGCGGTGCTGGCCGAGGCTCTCGCCGGCCTCGACGGCACCGGGCCCTGCTACCTGACCCGCACCACCACCGACCGCGACGAGGCCCAGGAGTGGTTCACCCAGTTCGAGGGCGCCGGGCTCGACGGGGTGGTGGCCAAGCCGCTGGGGGCGCCGTACGTCGAGAACGGCCGCACGATGCTCAAGATCAAGCACGAGCGCACCGCCGACGTCGTCGTCGCGGGCTACCGCGAGCACAAGAGCTCCACACCCGAGCGCCCGCTGCTCGGCAGCCTGCTGCTGGGCCTGTGGGACGGTGACACGCTGGCCCACATCGGGGTGAGCGCGAGCTTCACCGAGGCCCGTCGCGCCGAGCTCGTCGCCGAGCTCGCGCCGCTGGTGTGCCCGATCGGGGAGCACCCGTGGGGCGCCTGGCAGGAGTGGGCGGTCGCCAACCCCGACCGCGTCCCCGGCACGCAGAGCCGCTGGAGCGCGGGCAAGGACCTCTCGTTCGTCCCGCTGCGCCCCGAGCGGGTCGTCGAGGTCAAGTACGACCACATGGAGGGGCGCCGACTGCGCCACACCGCTCACTTCAAGCGCTGGCGCGAGGACCGGGACCCGGCGTCGTGCGGCTACGACCAGCTCGAGGAGGTCGTCTCCTACGACCTCGACACCGTGCTCTCAGGAGGCAGACCATGACCGAGGACCCCACACCCCCCGACGTACGCGCCGCCGAGCCGGCCACGCCATCGGCAGCGCCGTCGGCAGCGCCGTCGGCGTCGGTGGACGCCCACTACGACGTGGTGCTGCTCGTCGAGCAGGCGCTGAGCCCGGTCGACGCCCGGCAGGTGCGCTCGCTGCACGAAGGCGTCGAGGAGCCGGTGCGCTACCACGTGGTGCTGCCCGTGGAGGACGCCGCGGCGCGCGTCGAGGCGGCGCTGGGCACCATGTCGAGCGGCGACGCCCTGAGTGCGCCGAGCGTCCCGCTGGACCGCGAGGACCTCGAGGCCCTGCGCGGGCAGTCGCAGCGCGCTGCGGCGGAGGCGCTGGCGACCAGTGCGCGGGCGCTCGAGGAGGCCGGAGGTGTGGTGGGGAGCCGCCGTGCCACCGACGGCGGCCCCGTCGACGCCCTCGCCGCGGTGATCACCGAGGTCGACGGGCGTGAGGCGATCGTGCTGACCCGGTCCCACGTCATCGCCGAGTTCTTCCACGTCGACTGGGCCTCGCAGGCACGCCGCCACCTCGGCATCCCCGTGCTCCACCTCGTCGAGCAGGAGACCTTCGACGAGCAGGCCCACGGTGGCGAGGGCCTCTCGGGGTTCTGACCTCGGGCGCGGGCACCTCGGGTGCGGGGCACCTCGGGCGTGAGCCGGGTCAGTCCCAGTTGTCGGCGTTCTTGCGGCTCGGCTGGACCCGGGGCGGCTCGCCCGGCATCTTGGGGTGGTCCGGCGGGTAGGGCATCTCACCGAGGCCCGACTCCTCGTAGAGCGCGAGCAGCGGCTCGATCGAGCCGGCCTCGGCGTCCATGGCCTCCCACGGGTCGCCGTCGGCGAGCCGCTCGGGGACGGTGAACAGGTTGAGCCCGCGCGGGTCGGTCGTCGTCGCGAGCTCCGCCCAGGTCAGCGGGGTCGAGACCGGAGCACCCGGCTGGGGGCGCAGCGAGTACGCCGAGGCGATGGTGCGGTCGCGGCAGTTCTGGTTGTAGTCGACGAAGATCCGCTCCCCCCGCTCCTCCTTCCACCACGCGGTGGTCACCTGGTCGTCGCGCCGCTCGAGCTCGCGGCCGAAGCCGATCGCGGCGTGCCGGACGTCGACGAACTCCCAGTCCGGCCGGATCCGCACGTAGACGTGGACACCGCGGTTGCCGGAGGTCTTGGGCCAGCCGACGAGGCCGAGCTCGGCGAGCAGCTCGCGGGCGACGTCGGCGACGCGGGCCGCGTCGGAGAACGTCGTCCCCGGCTGGGGGTCGAGGTCGATACGCAGCTCGTCCGGCCGATCGACGTCACTGCGGCGCACGGGCCAGGGGTGGAAGGTGATCGTGCCCATGTGAGCGCACCACACCGGGACCGCGATCTCGGTCGGGCAGATCTCGTCGGCCGTCCGCCCCGAGGGGAAGGTGATCCGGGCGGTCTCGAGGTAGTCGGGCGCCCCCTTGGGCACCCGCTTCTGGTAGAACGCGTCGGCGTCCTTGTCCTGCGGACCGGTCGCCAGGTGCATCCCCGGGCGTACGCCGGAGGTCCAGCGCTCCAGCGCCGTCGGCCGCTCGCGCAGGGCCCGCATGAGGCCGTCCTCGGCCGAGGCGACGTACTGCGCCACCATCAGCTTGGTCACCTCGGGCGTGCTCCCGGTCGCCTCGTAGATCACCCGGTCCGGGCTCGAGACCCGCACCAGCCGTCCGCCGGCCTCGACCTCGGCTGCCGCCGCCTTCGCCATGGGGGGAGCCTAGGGCGTGGCTAGGGTGCACGTCGTGAACGACCACCCCGACCTGTCCTTCGCCACCCTCGGGCCGGAGGTCGTCGGCGATCCCGGCGGCGCCCGGTCGGCGGAGGTCCGTGGTTTCGGCGAGGCCGTGTCTCGCTCCTTCCTCCAGGGCCGGGGCAGCGACGAGCGGCACCGGCGCTGGCTCGAGCACCTGCGCGCCGACGCCGTCACGTTCCGCGCGGCGTGGGTCGACGCCCCGACGATCGCTCAGTCCTCGATCCCGGTCGCGACCTTCGCGAGCTGGGACGCGAGCCTCAACGTCGGCGGCGGGCGGGTGCTGCCGGCGCACCTCATCTCCGACGTCACGGTCTCCCCCACCCACCGGCGTCGGGGCCTGACCCGGCGGCTGATGAGCGAGGACCTCGCCGACGCCGTGGCGCGAGGGGTCCCGCTGGCCGCGCTGACGGTCTCGGAGGGGTCGATCTACGGCCGCTTCGGCTTCGGGGCAGCGACGTCGATCCGCTCGATGCGGGTCGACACGGGCGCGCGCTTCGCGCTGCGCGAGGACGTGCGCGCCGCCCTGGGTCCCGACCCGGGGCGCTTCGAGGTCGTCGAGCCGGTCGAGGCGTGGTCGGCCGTGGCCGAGGTCACGGCGGCGTCTCACGCAGCGGTACGAGGGTCGGTGAAGCGCCCGCAGTTCTACGAGACCGCGCTCACCGGCGCGTTCGACTTCTCGACGAACGCGCCGAACACCAAGCTCCGCGCCCTGGTCCACCTCGACGGTCAGGACCGGCCGGACGGCTACGCGCTCTACACCCCCGCGGGCGAGGTCGACGGGGTGGAGACGGTGGACCTCGACGACGTCGGCGCCACCAGCGAGGCCACGTGGCTGCGGTTGTGGGAGCTGCTGGCGTCGATGGACCTCGTGGGAGCGCTGCGGTGGCACCGGGGTCGTGTCGTCGAGCCGCTGGAGGCCGCCCTCGTCGAGCCGCGGGTCGTGCAGACCACGGCGCTGCGCGACCTGCTCTGGGTGCGGGTGCTCGACGTCGTGGCGGCGCTCGAGGCCCGACCCTGGTACGCCGACGGCTCGGTCGTGCTCGAGGTCGACGACCCGCTCGGCCATGCCGCGGGCCGCTGGCAGGTCGACGTGGTCGGGGGCGCGGCGACGGTCCGCGCCACCGAGGGCGGGGCCGACGTGCGCCTGGGCGCCGACACCCTCGGCGCGCTGTACCTCGGCGGCACCGGGGTGGGGGCCCTGACCGCGGCCCTGCGGGTCACGGGCAGCCCCGCCGCGCTGGACCGGCTCACGGCGATGGCCGACGGCGGACCTGCACCGTGGTGCGCCACCGCGTTCTGAGTCGGCCTCGGAGTCGGCGCGACGGGAATCCTCACGGCCGGTGCGGCATTATCTAGGCATGGCTTACAACGTGGAGAAGACCGACGAGCAGTGGAAGGCCGAGCTGAGCCGCGAGGAGTACCAGGTGCTGCGCCAGGCCGGGACCGAGCGGGCGTTCGTCGGTGAGTACACCGACACCGAGACGACCGGGGTCTACCGCTGCAAGGCGTGCCAGGCCAAGCTCTTCGAGTCGGAGACCAAGTTCCACTCCGGGTGCGGATGG
This sequence comes from uncultured Actinomycetota bacterium, assembly GCA_963714475.1. Classification (GTDB taxonomy): domain Bacteria; phylum Actinomycetota; class Actinomycetes; order Propionibacteriales; family Nocardioidaceae; genus Nocardioides. The sequence goes on along the minus strand of CAVQOP010000008.1, from coordinate 126,603 downwards.
CCGAGCTTCTATGCGCCGATCACCGACACGATCGAGTACCTCGACGACAGCTCGGCCGGCATGAGCCGCACCGAGGTCCGCTGCGCCAACTGCGGCTCGCACCTCGGTCACGTCTTCCCCGACGGCTACGGCACGCCCACCGGCGACCGCTACTGCATCAACTCGGTGAGCATGACGCTGGAGCCCGCCGACCAGCAGTGACGTGCCCGGGGCGTTGATCGATCGATCGATCAACGCCGATCCGGTTCTTGTTCGATCGATCGACCAACCCGCGGAGAGCAGTCGTCCAGCGCGTGGCGCGGTGCCGTGTCACTCGCTGGAGACCAGCGCCCCGGTGACGGTCACGACGCCCTCGCCGAAGCTCTGGTCGGCCCACTGCTGCAGCGAGCCGTCGTCGAAGACGACCTCGGCCTCGACGGTGCCGGACTCCTGGTCCGTGGTGGCCCCGAGCAGGCCCGGCAGCTGCTGCACCTCGCGGGTGACCGCGGTCAGGTCGATGTCGGCGGGGACCGGCGCCGGCATCGGCGCGGCCTGCGGCGCCGCGGCGTCGTAGAGGGCGGCCGGGATGGCGCCCGTGACCGAGAGCGTGGTCCCGTCGAACGTGCCGGCCAGGGCGTACTGGCCGGAGCGGGTCCCGCCCGTGCGCACGGCGCCGTCGCTGCGCTGCCAGCTCCAGTCGGCCAGGGGGACCATCAGCCCCCCGCACTGCGGGGGCGCCGACTCGAGGACCGCGCCCAGGCACAGCTGTGGCCCGGATCCGTCGTCGAGGACCAGGCGGGTCGTCGGCGCACGGGTCGAGACCGCTCCGTCGGCGGCCGGGACGGCCGTCGGCATCGCCACGGCAGCCATCCCGTCACCGTCACCGGCCCCGCTGCCGGCGTCCGGGTCAGCAGCGACGACCTGCGTGCCCGACGCCCCGCAGGCGGCGACCGACAGGCCGAGCGCCAGGGAGAGAGCCGCGGCGGCAGTGGTGCGCGTGAAGGCAGTCATGGTGCTCTGACGGCCGCAGGCGCCCGGTGGTTCCCGTGCCGGTCCAGACCGCCCACGCGCCGGGCCGTCGCTCTGGCAGAGCGGTCAGGCCAGGCACGGTCAGGCCAGACGGTCAGGGCAGACGGTCAGGGCAGACGGTCGACCAGGTCGGCCACGGCGACCAGGGAGCCGGTGTAGAACGGCACCTCCTCGCGCACGTGCCGGCGCGCGCCCGAGGCGCGCAGGTCGCGCATCAGGTCGACGATGCGGTGCAGCTCGTCGGCCTCGAAGGCGAGCATCCACTCGTAGTCGCCGAGCGCGAACGACGCCACGGTGTTGGCCCGGACGTCGGGGTAGGGCCGGGCCATCTGGCCGTGCTCGCGCAGCAGGTCGCGGCGCTCCTCGTCCGGCAGGAGGTACCAGTCGTAGGAGCGCACGAACGGGTAGACGCACACGTGGCGCTTGGGGTCCTCGCCGGCCAGGAACGCCGGCACGTGGGACTTGTTGAACTCCGCGGGCCGGTGCAGCGCCATCTGCGACCAGACCGGCGCGAGCCGGGAGCCGAACGACGTACGTCGGAGCCGGTGGTAGGCCGCCTGGAGGTCCTCGCTGGACTCCGAGTGCCACCAGACCATCACGTCGGCGTCGGCGCGCAGCCCGCTGACGTCGTACACACCACGCACCACCACGTCGGCGCCGGCGAGCTCGGCGAAGAGCTTGGCGACCTCCTCGCCCTCCGCGGCCCGGTCGGCACCCTCGCCGAGCACCCGGTCGAGGCGGAAGACCGACCACATCGTGTAGCGGACCTCGGCGTTGATCTGCTTCAGTCGCGCGGCGTTGGTCTGCTCGCTCTCGCTCTCGCTCATGGCTCCATTGTGCCTCGCTGCGACGACCCGGACGGGGGCGCGCCGAGCGAGGCGGCCGCGACGTGCGCCGAGGCGACGACGGCCGGGATCCCGACGCCGTCGTAGGCCGCCCCGCACACCGCCAGCCCGGGCACCCGGGCGACGGCGGCGCGTACCCGGGCGACGACGTCGAGATGCCCGACGGCGTACTGCGGCAGCCCGCCGCCCCAGCGCTGCACGTGGGTGTCCACCGGGGTCGCGGCCAGGCCGGTCGCGGCGGTGAGGTCGGCCAGGGTCGCGGCGACGAGGTCCTCGTCGTCGACCTGGAGCGATCGCTCCTCCCCGGCGCGGCCGACGGAGGCGCGCAGCACCAGCAGCGGGTCGCCGGGCTCAGCCCGCTCCCCCGCCCGCCGCACCCAGGCCCACTTGGCGAACGAGAACGTCGCGGCCTTGATCCGCCGCTGCTCGACCGGGGGCACCAGGAAGCCCGAGCCGAGGGCCTCGAGGGCCCCGGGGTCGCCGGTGTCCCGCGCCCGCAGCGCGAGGGTCACCACCGCGACCGAGGCGCCCTCGATCCCGCCCAGCGCGTCGGCGGCCACGGGCGCGCAGTCGGCGAGCAGCCGGGCGGTCGCGGCGGGCGGGGTCGCGAGCACGACCGCCCCCGCGGACACCAGCTCCGGGTCGGCCGCCGAGCCCACCGTGAGCTCGAACCCCTGGGGTGTACGCCGCAGCGCCCGCACGGTCGTGCCGAGCCGGACCTCGGCCCCGGCGGCCCGCAGCTGCTCGGCCAGGGCGGTGGGCAGCCGCGACATGCCGCCCTCGAGGCCGGCGAAGACGGGCCCGTCGTAGGTCGTCGGGATCGACCCGGCCCGCTCCAGCACCGAGCCGCGGACGGCGTGCGCGAGCAGCTGCGGCACCGCGGCGCGCACCGAGATCCGTCGGGCGTGCCCGGAGTAGACCCCGCCCAGCAGGGGCTCGACGAGACGGTCGGTGACCTCGGGCCCGAAGCGCCGGTCGACGAGGTCGCCGACGGACAGGTCCTCGCCGTCGGCGACCACGCTCGCCGGGAGGTCCCGCTCCTGCCGGGCGCGGGCGAGCCCGTCCTCGGAGAGCACCTCGGACGCGGCGAGCTGGTCGAGGTCGAGCGGCACGCCCATCAGCGAGCGGGGCAGGGCCCGCAGGGCGCCGCGGCTCCAGATCCGCGACGCGACCACCGCCGGGTGGATGACGTCCAGCCCCACGGCCACGGCCAGGTCGACGCCCTCCGGTCGCCGGTTCAGCATGGCCTCCGACCCCACGTCCACGCTCACGCCCGCGACCTCGGCGGCGCGCAGCTTGCCGCCGGCGTACGCCGCCTGCTCGAGGACCAGGACGTCCCAGCCCGCGTCCACCAGGTCGCGTGCGGCCGCCAGCCCGGCGACCCCGGCCCCGACGACGACGGCGCGGCTCGAGCTCACGACCCCGACCCTGCCACGGGCGGACGCGGGTGCGGGTGCGGGTGCGGGTGCCACCCGAGACACACGGAGATCCGGTCCGCCCAGCGGACCACCTCGGGAGCCAGCTCGCCCACGCGCGGCCGCAGTCGCAGCGCCGGGGCGCTCAGGTTCAGCGCGGCCACGACCGCCCCCGTGGCGTCGCGCACCGGGGCCGAGACGGCCAGGACGCCGCTCTCGAGCTCCTGGTCGGAGACCGCCCAGCCCCGGTGCCGGATCCGGGCGAGCTCGGCGTGCAGGCTGGGCGCGTCGTGCACCACGGCGGCGGGGCTCGGCCCCGGCGGCCGCACCGGGAACCGGCCCTCGGGAGGCGCCGCGACGTCGCCGAAGGGGTCGCCGGCGCCCCCCGCCGCGAGCTCGGACAGCCAGGTGTCGACCTCCTCGTCCGACCAGTCGATGAGCAGCACCCGGCCCGAGGAGCTGCGCAGCGACGGGCTGCTGCGCCCGTCCCAGGCGCTGGTGGCGACCTCGCGCGGGCTGGTCTGGCTGGCCACGGTGAGCACGCTGGCGCCGTGCAGCACGACGAGGTGCGCGGTCTCCCGGGTGCGGGCCGCGACCTGGCGCAGCACCGGGCGCGCCGCGCTCGCCAGCGCGGACTCCGCGGTGCGGGCGGACAGTGCGTAGAGCCGCGGCCCGAGGCGGTAGGCGCGGGTCTCGGGGTCGCGCACCACCAGGCCGGCCCCGGCCAGGGTGGCCAGCGCCCGGGAGACCGCCGCCTTGTCCCGCCCGACCAGCTCCGCCAGACGCAGGACACCGAGCCCCTCACCCGCCGGGTCGTCGGCGCCGAGCGCGTCGAGGAGGTCGATGTCGCGGGCCAGCCCGGCGCTGTTGCGGCGCGGGGCCCCGGTGACCCCGTGATCGCCCATCACCCCAGCCTAGGACGGGTTGCCCTCTCGACAACACCGCTTGTCACGACCGCCGCTGCGCACGAGCCTGACCGTCATCGATCCGCCGCGGGAGAGAGGCCCCCGATGGAGCTCACCGACTTCGACCTCGGAGCGTTCTCGCTGACGGGTCGTCGTGCCCTGGTCACCGGCGGCAACACCGGTCTCGGCCAGGCCTTCACCCTGGCCCTGGCCCGGGCCGGGGCCGACGTGCTCGTGCCGAGCCTCACCCCCGACGGTGGCGCCACGGCAGCGCTGGTCGCCGAGGCCGGCCGGCGTTGCGTGGTCGTCCAGGCCGACATCACTGCTCCCGGTGTGCCCGAGCAGGTCGTGGCGCGCTGCGTGGCGGAGCTCGGCGGCATCGACGTGCTCGTCAACTGCGCCGGCCTGTGCGTGCTCGCCGACGTCGAGGAGTTCGACCGGGCGCACTGGGACCCGATGGTCGCGGTCAACATGACCGCCGCCTTCGAGCTCGCCCACCACGCCGGCCTCGCCATGACGGCCCAGGGCCGCGGCAAGATCATCAACGTCGCCTCGCTCTTCAGCTTCCTCGGCGGCCGCTCCTCGCCGGCGTACGCCGCCACGAAGGCCGGCATCGTCGGGTTCACCAAGGCCTACTGCGACGAGCTCGCCGGCCGCGGCGTCCAGGTCAACGCGATCGCGCCCGGCTACTTCGCCACCGCGCTCACGGCGGGCACCCGGTCCGACCCCGACGCGAGCCGTCGCGTGCTCGAGCACATCCCCGCCGGTCGCTGGGGCGACCCGGCCGACCTGATGGGCGCCGTGGTCTTCCTGGCCTCGCGCGCCTCCGACTACGTCAACGGCCACGTGCTCGTGGTCGACGGCGGCTACCTCGTGCGCTGACCAGCCCGTCCGCTGACCCCGAAAGGCTCCCTCGTGCCCGCCTCCCGCTCCACCCTCGACCGCGACGCGATCGTGACCGCCGTGACCGAGCTGCTCTCGCCCGAGCAGGTCGACACCGACCACGAGCACCTCCAGGCGGGCAGCGTCGACCGCTTCCGCAAGCTCACCGCCGCGCGCGGGCGCTTCGACGGCCCGCTGCCCGCGGCGATCGTCTACCCCCGCTCGACCGCGGAGGTCGCGGCGCTGCTGGCCTTCGCCGAGCGCGAGCGGGTCGCCGTCGTGCCGCGCACGGGCGGGACCAGCACCGAGGGCGGCCTGGAGACCGTCGTGGCCGACGCCCTGGTCGTCGACGGCTCGGCGATGGACACCGTCGTGTCCATCGACGAGACCGACATGATGGCCACCGTCCAGTGCGGCGTCAGCCTCCAGAGCCTCGAGGACGCCGTGCGCGAGCGCGGCCTGACGACCGGCCACTCCCCGCAGTCCAAGCCGCTGGCGCAGTACGGCGGGCTCGTCGCGACCCGCTCGATCGGTCAGCTCTCCACGCTCTACGGCGCCATCGAGGACATGGTGGTCGGCCTCGAGGCCGTGCTGGCCGGGGGCCGGGTCGTCCGGGTCAAGAACGTCCCGCGTCGCGCGGCCGGGCCCGACGTGCGCCACGTGCTGATCGGCAACGAGGGCACCCTGGCCTACGTCACCGAGGTCACCGTCAAGCTGTTCCGCCACCACCCCGGCTCCGAGCGCTACCGCGGCTTCCTGGTGCGCGACCTCGCCGTCGGGGTCGGCCTGCTGCGCGAGGTCGTGACCGACGGGTACCGCCCGGCCGTGGCCCGCGTCTACACGCCGCAGGACGCCCGCCAGCACTTCCCCGACCACCCGCAGGAGATGAACCTCGTCGTGCTCAGCGCCGAGGGGCCGGCCCGGCTGGTCGAGGCCACCCTGGCCGCGATCGACGAGGCCGCCGCGGCGGTCGAGCACGAGCCGGTCCCCGAGGAGCGGATCCGTGACTGGTTCGCGGACCTCAACTGGGGCCCGGACAAGATCGCGGCCGAGCGTGAGTCGTTGCGCGAGGGCGACGTGCTCGGGTTCACCACCGAGGTCGCCGTCGACTGGTCCCGCACCGCGCAGCTGTGGGAGGCCGTCGAGGCCCGGGTGCACGCGGAGTTCCCCCGCGCCGAGCACCTCACGATGCTGGGGGCGCACTCCTCGCACTCCTACCAGACCGGCACGAACCTCTACGTCGTCTACGAGTACGCGATCGACTGCGCGCCCGAGGACGAGATCGACCTCTACCACCGACCGCTCAACGCGATCGTCGTCGAGGAGGCGCTGCGCCTGGGCGGCTCGATGGTCCACCACCACGGGGTCGGCAAGTACCGCACGCCCTGGATGCACGCCGAGCACGGCACGGCGTACCACCTCCTGGCCGGGCTGAAGCAGGCCTTCGACCCGCTCAACGTGATGAACCCGGGCTCGGTGTTCCCGATCGACGACGAGGGCGACGTGCTGCCGCTGCCGGCGTGGGGCGGGCTCGACGAGCCCGGCGACCCCGTCGACCCGGCCCAGTGACCGACGGCGGCGCGACGGGCACCTACGTCCTCGCCATCGACGGGGGCTCGCAGAGCACCAAGGTCTCGGTCGTCGGCACCGACGGAGTGGTCCGCGCCGCCTGCCGCCGCCCGCTGCGGACCTACGCGCTGGGGCCCGGCGGTCGGGCCGCCCACCCCGACGACGACCTGTGGGACTCGCTGGCCGCGACCTGCCGCGACGCGCTGGCCGCCTTCGGCGAGGCCGGCGGCGACCCGTCGGAGATCGCTGCGGTGGGGCTGTGCGGCATCCGCTCGTGCCGGGCCCTGCTGGGCGGCGACGGTCGCCTCGTGGAACCGGTGCTGGAGCTGGATGGACACCCGCATCAACGCACCGGTCGCCGACCTCGACCCCCGGGTCGAGACGCTGTGCAGCGCCGGCGGCTACCTGGCCCGGCGACTGACCGGGGAGCGTCGCGACAGCGCGGCGGCCTACGACGGGTTGTGGCCGATCGACCTCGCCACGCGGGACTGGTCGGACGACCCGGCGGCCTACGACGCCGCCGGGATGGTCCGCGACCTGCTGCCCGACCTCGTCGACCCGGGCGGGCTGCTCGGGCGCGTCACCGCCGAGGCCGCCGCAGCCACGGGGCTGCCCGTCGGCCTGGGCGTGCACGCCACCGGCAACGACAAGGCCGTCGAGGCGCTCGGGTGCGGCCTCGGACCGGACCCCGAGGACCGCACCGTCCTGCTCTCGCTGGGCACCTACGTCGCCGCGATGACCGTGGGGCGGCCGGCGCGGGACACCGACGGCTCCGCCGAGGACCGCTACTGGGTCAACGCCTCCGCCGTGCCCGGGGTGGTGCTGCACGAGAGCGGCGGCGTCCGGCGCGGGATGTGGACCACCACCTGGTGGCGCCGGCTGCTCGCCGAGGCCGCGGTGGCCGCGGGCGCCGACGCGGGTCGCGCCGAGGGGCGGCTGCTGGCGTGGCTGGAGAGCGGCGCCGCCGCGGTCGCCCCCGGCAGCGAGGGCCTGGTGGCGCTGCCCGACTGGCTGCCCCCGGCCGGCGAGCCCTGGCGCCGCGGCGCGATGCTCGGCTTCGGCGGCGAGCACGGCCCGCACCACGTGCACCGCTCGGTCCTCGAGGGCCTGGTGCTGCGGATGCGCGGCAACATCGAGGCGATGGAGGCCGCGCTGGACGCCGCCGGGACCGGGCCCCGGCCGTTGCTCGTCTCCGGCGGCGGCTCCCGCTCCGACCTGACGATGCAGATGGTGGCGGACGTGCTCGGGCGCCCCGCGACCCGCCCGGCCGAGCCCGACGCCGCCGGCACCGGATCCGCGATCTGCGCCGCCGTCGGCGCCGGCCTGCACGCCGGCTGGGCCGAGGCGGTGGCCGCGATGGTCCGCCGCGGCGACACCTTCGAGCCGGACCCGGCCGCCGTCGCGACGTACGACCGGCTCGCCGCGGCGTACGCCGACCTCCCCGACCTCACCGGGGCCGCCCTCCGCCGCCTCGACGCGATCCGCTGACCGCACCCGCCGGGGTCGGGCTGCACGCGGCTGCGCGGCGTGACAGGCTCGGGGTCGTGACCGAACCCGGCAGCAACACCCGTCGTCTCGCCGTCCTCATCGACGCCGACAACACCTCCCACCGCCACGCGGGCGACCTGCTCGAGGAGGTGGCCCGCTACGGCATCCCCACCGTCAAGCGCGCCTACGGCGACTGGACCACGCCCCGGCTCGGCGGGTGGAAGGACGAGCTCAACCGCAACGCGATCACCCCGGTGCAGCAGTTCGCCTACACCACCGGCAAGAACTCCACCGACTCCGCGCTGATCATCGACGCGATGGACCTGCTCTACACCGGCGACCTCGACGCCTTCGCCATCGTCTCCAGCGACTCCGACTTCACCCGCCTGGTGACCCGGCTGCGCGAGTCCGGACGCACCGTCTACGGCCTCGGCCGGCGCCGTACGCCGCAGTCGCTCGTCGCCGCGTGCGACAAGTTCATCTACCTCGAGGTGCTCGGCCAGGACGGCGACGACGGCACCGCGCCGAAGTCCTCGGACCCGGGCGAGGCCGGCGACGACGGCGAGGACGTGCCCGACCTGCCCGAGCTCCAGCCCCTGGTCTCCTCCGCGATCGCGGCCACCTCCGACGACGACGGCTGGTCGCACCTCGGCGCCGTGGGCAGCTACCTCAACACCCGCAACGCCTCGTTCGACCCCCGCAACTACGGGTTCTCCAAGCTGATCGCGCTGGCCCGGGCCCAGACCTGGCTCGAGGTCGACCGCGACAGCGGCTCGGCGCCGAAGGTGCGCGTGCGCGACGGGGACAAGGCGCCGCAGCAGACCCGCAAGAAGTCCGCGAAGAAGGCCGACGCGTCGACCCGCAGCCGACCCCGCAGCCGGCCGCTCAGCCGGCCGCGGAGCCCGCCACCGAGGCGGCCGAGCCCACCGGTGACAAGCCGCCCAAGAAGGCCACCCGGTCGCGTGCCAAGAAGGCGGCACCGAAGAGCGGCCCGTCGCAGGCCCCCGACGAGTCCGTGCCCGAGCCGACCCCCCGCCGACCCCGAGCCGACCCCCGAGCCGACCTCGAGCGCGGGCACGGCCACCACCGCCCCGAAGGTCGTCACCCGCACGCGGACCCGCCGCGCCACCAGCTGAGGCGGGTCTCCACCCCGGCGCGCACGGAGCTCAGCGCAGCGGGTAGGACTGCACGTGCTCGGTCAGCCGAGCCAGCTGGTCGGGGTCGGTGTCGGGGAGCACGCCGTGGCCGAGGTTGAAGACGTGGCCGCGCGCGGCGCGGCCGGCCTCGACGATCTGCCCGGCCCGTTCGAGCAGCACCTCGGTCGGGGCGAAGACCAGGGTCGGGTCGAGGTTGCCCTGCACCGCGCGGTCACCGACGGCCGCGATCCCGGTCGCCAGCGGCGTGCGCCAGTCGACCCCGACGACGTCCGCGCCGGCCTCGCCCATCAGTCCGAGCAGGTTGGTCGTACCGACGCCGAAGTGGGTGCGCGGCACGTCGGTGACCTCGGCCAGCACCCGCCGCGACCAGGGCATCACGTGCTGCTCGTAGTCGCCGGGGGTGAGCGAGCCGGCCCAGGAGTCGAAGAGCTGGACCGCGCTCGCGCCCGCGTCGACCTGCACCCGCAGGTAGGCCGCGGAGATCTGCGCGATCTTGTCCATCAGCGCCGCCCACACCGCGGGCTCGGAGAACATCAGGGCCTTGGTCCGCGCCTGCTCCTTCGAGGGTCCGCCCTCGACGAGGTAGGAGGCGACGGTGAACGGTGCCCCGGCGAACCCGATCAGCGGGGTGGCCCCCAGCTCGCCGGTCAGGGCGCGGACCGCCTCGGTGACGAAGTCGACGTGCTCGGGCGTCAGGTCGGGGATCCGGGCGACGTCCTCGAGGGTGCGCACGGGCTCGGCCACCACGGGGCCCACGCCGGGCTTGATCTCGAGGTCGACGCCGACCGCCTTGAGCGGCAGCACGATGTCGGAGAAGAAGATCGCGGCGTCCGTGCCGTAGCGGCGCACGGGCTGCAGGGTGATCTCGACGACCATCGTGGGGTCCATGCAGGCCTCGAGCATCGCCGTCCCCTCCCGCAGGCGCCGGTACTCCGGCAGCGAGCGCCCGGCCTGGCGCATGAACCACACCGGGGTGTGGTCGACCGGCTCGCCCCGGACGGCCGCGAGGTAGGCGCTGTCGGCCAGACCGGGATGGCGGGTCGCGGAACCCGAGGTGGGGGCCGGCGTGATGGACGGGGTGGTGGCCTGCGTCGGGGCCGGCGTGGTGGGCGGCGAGGGAACCGTCGAGGGGGGTGGGGTCGCGTCGGGCATGGGGTGATCGTCCCAGGTCGGTCGGCGTGTTCGCACATCTGTTCGCCACCGACCTCCTAGGGTGGAGGTCATGGTGGTCCGACCGGAGACGCACCCGGATGCGGGCGCAGTCCCGCGCGCGTTCGCGCAGGCGCGCGAGGCGTTGCGCGCTGCGCGACTGCGCCCTGAGGTGCTCGTGGAGGAGATGCCCGCGCCGCAGCGCATCGCGCCCTACGCCACCGCCCTGTCCGCCGACGTGATGCTCGACGGCGAGGAGGTCGGCACGGGGCGCATCATCCTGCTGCACGACCCGGCCGGCAACAGTGCCTGGGACGGCGAGTTCCGGTGCGTGACGTACGTCCGCGCCGACCTCGACCCCGAGCTCGCGCTCGACCCCGTGCTGGGCGGTGTCGGGTGGTCCTGGCTCTGCGACGCGCTCGAGGCCCACGACGCCGAGCACCGCGCCGCCTCCGGGACGGTCACGCGGGTCGCGACCGAGAGCTTCGGATCGATGGCCGACGAGCCGAGCAGCGCGCAGGTCGAGATCCGTGCGTCCTGGACGCCGGCCGATGCCCTGCGCGTCGCCGCGCACGCCGAGGCGTGGGGAGAGCTGCTGTGCACCGCCGCCGGCCTGCCCCCGGTGCCCGAGGGAGTCACCGCGATGCCCAGCCGTCGTGGGCAGCGCGGCCCCGGAGCCCGATGAGCGCCGACGGCGACCCGTCGGAGTCCGCGGCAGCCCCGCAGCCCGGCCCCGAGACACCGCCCGAGCCCCCGCCCGAGACACCGCCCGAGCCCCCGCGCCCCCTGCTGAGCCTGCGCGACGGGCTGCCCCCGGTCATCGAGACCGAGGCCGCTCTCGCGGAGCTGTGCGAGCGGGTGCGGGCCGGCACCGGCCCGGTCGCGCTGGACGCCGAGCGTGCCTCCGGCTACCGCTACTCCAGCCGCGCCTACCTGGTGCAGGTCCGCCGCGAGGGCAGCGGCTCCGCACTGGTCGACCCGATCGCGTTCACCTCCTTGGCGCCCCTCGCCGAGGCGATCGGTGAGGCCGAGTGGATCCTGCACGCGGCCAGCCAGGACCTGCCGTGCCTGGCCGAGATCGGCCTGCGGCCCACGTCGCTCTTCGACACCGAGCTCGCCGGGCGGTTGCTGGGCTACCCGCGGGTGGGGCTGGCCACCCTGGTCGAGACCCTGCTCGGGTTCCGGCTCAAGAAGGAGCACTCGGCCGTCGACTGGTCGACGCGACCGCTGCCCAAGCCGTGGCTGGAGTACGCCGCTCTCGACGTCGAGGTGCTCCTCGAGCTGCGCGAGAGCCTGCTGGCCCAGCTCGTCGCCGAGGACAAGGAGGGGTGGGCCCGCCAGGAGTTCGACCACCTGCTCGGCTTCGAGCCCACCGTCCGCGAGGAGGCGTGGCGCCGCACCGGCGGCCTGCACCGCGTGCGCGGCCGGCGGGCCCTGGCCTCGGTCCGCGCGCTGTGGGAGACCCGCAACGACATCGCGGAGCGCCGCGACGTCACCCCGACGCGGATCCTGCCGGACGCCGCCATCGTCGCCGCGGCCTGTGCGGCACCCCGTGACCGGGGCGCCCTGCTCAGCACGTCGGGCTTCCACGGCCGCGGCGCCGAGCGGTACGCCGCGCGCTGGGTCGCCGCCCTGCGCTCGGCTTCCGAGCTGCCCGAGGACGACCTGCCGACGCGCAACCAGCGTGGCGACGGACCGCCGGTGGCACGGGCCTGGGCCGAGCGTGACCCGGTCGCGGCCGCGCGGCTCAAGCTGGCCCGCGCGGAGCTCACCGAGATGGCCGAGCGGCTCTCGGTGCCCGCCGAGAACCTGCTGACCCCCGACTACCTGCGCCGGCTGCTGTGGTCACCGCCGCGCAGCCGCGAGGGCGGAGAGCTGCTCGACGCGGTCGCGGGTGACCTCGACGCCCTCGGCGCCCGCAGCTGGCAGGTCGCGCTGGTCGGCCCGGTGCTGACCCGGGCGATCCTGCAGGCCGACGACGACGCGCGCGCCGCCTCCGCGGCCGAGGAGCAAGCCGGGAGCCTGGCTCAGGACGAGCCGGAGTCCGCCGTGGACGACGGGTCCGTCGCCCCCGGCGAGGTCGCCGGGTCCTCGGTCGTGGGTTCGTCCGAGGGCTGAGCGTCCGGGTCGAGCACGGCGCGGGAGATCTCGTCGATCCGCTCGGTGCGCAGCTCGAGGTCGTCGAGCACCGGGGCGGTGAACAGCTCGGAGATCTCGGGGGCCACCGCCGTGGTCAGGTCGCTGCCCTCGTCGGTGAGCGCGGACACCTTCAGGTCGCGCACGCTGGTGTTGAACACGTTGGCGTTGGCCGGCAGCTGGTCGGGCTGGACGAACTCCTGCGACAGCGCGACCTCGAGGTTGGCCGGCACCAGGTAGCCGGCCTGCGTGACCTCGGCCACCGCCTGCGCCCCGATCAGGTAGACCAGGAAGTCCGCGGCCCGGCCCCGGTCGGCGGCGCTCCCGGAGAGGCAGAGCCCGCTCACGTCACCCACCGTGACCGGGTCGGTGAGCACCGGCATCGGCATCACGTCGAAGTTGAAGCCCTCGATCTTGCGCAGCTCGGGGACCAACGCAGCGGCTGGCGGTGATCATGCCGAGCGTGCCCCGCTCGAACCACTCCAACGGCGTCCGTCGCTCGAGCTGGCGCTCGGTCAGGGTCACGCGCGGGTTGCGGAACAGCTCCAGCGCGCTCGTCAGGGCGCTGCGAGCCGCCTCGCTGCTGAGGTCGAGCGAGGTCGGCTGCGACTCGTCGTCGAACAGCGCGCCCGCGCCGGAGTAGACGAAGGGCGCCAGGCCCTGCAGCGTCTGGTCGACGTGGACACCCCGCGTGCCCTCGCGCGGGCGCGTGGCGACCCGGGCGGCGGCCGCGAAGGCCTCGAAGGACCAGGCGCGCAGGGTCGTCGAGGGCACCCTCAGCCCGCGCTGGCGCATCTCCGCGAAGTTGATGAGGTCGGTGTTGTAGTAGACGACGGTCGGGTCGATGCCGTACGGCATGCACTGGAGGTCGTCGTCGATGGAGAAGGACAGCAGCGCGTCGCGCGAGTAGCCGTCGCCGTAGTCCACGCCGCGCTCGTCGAGCAGCTCGAGCAGCGGGTAGTTCTGCCCGGCGGCCACGATGGCGTCGAGGTCACGCCGTGAGGCGAGGTAGAGGTCGGGCTGCTCGGGGCCGTCGAGGGTGTCCAGGAGCTGTGCGCGGTCGCGGTAGGTGCGCAGCCTCACCTCGGTGCCGGTGGTCACGGCGTTGTAGGCCGTCGACGACCGTCGCGAAGGGCGCGGTCTCGGCCGGCTTGCCGTAGACGGCGAGGACGAGCTCCGTGGGCTCCTCAGCGCCGTCGGCACCGGCGCCCACCGCAGCGCTCGACCCCGACGCCGACGGACCGGTCGACGTCCCGCTGCCCGGGTCTGCGCCCTGGCAGGCCGCGGTGGCCCAGAGGACGCTCGCGACCAGGCCCGAGAGGACCAGACGGGAGCGACGCACGCGTCGTTCCACGCTCATCCACGCTCCCCGGTCTGGTCGGAACTTGCCTGTCGACGGCGCCGGCGACTCGCTCGGCCGCCGCCATCGTAGCCGGGGATCGGACACGCCGGACCGGGAGCGCCTCACGGCGCGTGGCCGCTCGTAGCGGCTTTAGTTGGGACCCGGGGCTGCCGCGGTCCGACGTGCCCGAAGTGTCGAGTCTAGGCCGGTGCGGGCCCCAGGCCAACCGGTGCACCCGTTGCTGTGCACGACGCCTCAGGCGAGACGGTGCGCCAGCTCGGCGTGACCGCCGGCCTCGAGCTGCTCGGAGAGCACCAGCATCCGGCGTACGTCGCCGTCGGGGCGGTCCGCGAGCGCGGCTCGGCCCGTGGCCACCACCCGCGCGAACGCCGCGGCGCGGAACAGGACGTCGGCGAAGTCGCCGGAGGCGATGCCGCGCAGGACGGTGTCGACCATGGCGCGCAGCTCGTCCGGTCCGGGTGGGTCGGCCACGCCCGCGACGACGCGGGCGACGGGGGCGGCGGCCTGGCCGGCCTCGTACTCCTCGGCGACCCGGCGGGGGGCGGCGTGGACCCACGAGCGCAGCAGGAACAGCCGCCACAGGCACCCGGCCAACGAGTCGGCGGGCGAGCCCGACCAGATCTCCGCGATCGTCTCGATGCCCTCCTCGTCGCTGAGGCGCAGGAGCCGCTCCTCGACCGCGACGTCGTCGCTCTCACGTGCGCCGCGCACGAGCAGGTGGGCGGCCCGGTCGGCGGCCTCGGTGACGGCGGCGGGGTCGAGACCGCCCTCGACCTGCTCGAAGAACCAGGCGGTCCTCGGCGAGGGCCGGCGCGGTCGCGGGGGCGGCTGGCTCACCGGCTCAGGCTACCCACGGGGCGAGGCGCCGGTGACGAGCACCTTGCGCACCCGCTGCTCGCTGATCGGGCCGGCGGTGCCGAGCTGCTGGGCCCACAGCGAGACCCGCAGCTCCTCGAGCATCCATCGCGCCTGACGCAGCCGCTCCCCCGGCGGGCGACCCGGGGCGAGCGCGGCGACCTGGTGCTCCCACGAGGCCTGCACGTCGGCGATGCCGCCCGCGAGCTGGCGGTCGCGCGCGGGTCCGCCCGGCTCGGCGAGCGCCTGGCGGCGGCGCACCAGCGCCTCGAGCCAGACCCGGTGCCGACGCAGCCGGGTCGGTCCGGCCTCGGCGAGGAAGCCGCCCTCGGGCGAGAACGGCTGACCCCCGCCGTGGACCAGGCGGGCCAGCTGGGCCTGCATCTCGGTCAGCGCCGTCAGCTGCGCCATCTCGGCGCGGCCACCGAGGGCCTTGTCGGCCGCACGCCAGCGATCGAGCACGCCGAGCACGTCGGGCACGGTCGCGGCCAGCGCCGGGCCGGGGTCGCCGACCGAGGCGACGAGCGCGTCGAAGGCGGCCTGGTCGCGCACCCCGCCCGGACGGGCGAGCGCGGCGTCCGCCGCCTCGCCCAGCAGCCCGTCGAGCGCGTCGTCGAGCAGCGCACCGACCGAGGCGTACGGCGAGCCCGCGAGGCCCAGCTTCTCGGCGTTGCCGAGGCCCGCGAGCGCCCGCGCGGTGGCGCGCGGGTGCGCCGCGTCGACGGCCAGCCGCAGCAGGCGACGGACGCCGAGCCGGTGGTGCGCCTCGGCCTCCTGCGCGGTCGCCAGCACCCGCAGCCCGACGGTGGCACCCTCGTCGACCAGCGCAGGGTGGGCGCGCACCTCGTGACCGGCGCGCCGCTGGACCACCTCGGCCTCGATCTCGCCGAAGACCCAGGTCGTCTGGGCGGTCCGGGTCAGACCGGACTCGGCCGCCGCGCCGGCCAGGGCGTCGTCGAGCTCGGCGCGCAGCGGGGCCTTGAGCTCGGTGAGGTCCTTGCCGCGCGCCTGCTCGCGGCCGCGCTCGTCCAGGACGCGGTACGTCGGGCGCAGGTGCGCCGGGAGCCGGGTGAGGTCCCAGGCCTCGCGCGGGACCACGACGCCGACCGTCGAGCGCACCCACCGCTCGAGGGCGTCGAGCAGCGGCTCCTCGCCGGGCGGCACGGCCGCGAGGAAGTCGCGGGCCCGGTCGGGGGCGGGCACCAGGTGGACGCGCAGGCTCTTCGGCAGGCTGCGCACCAGCGACGTCACGAGCTCGTGGCGCAGGCCGGGCACGTTCCAGGAGAAGTCGTCGTCGTCGACCTGGTTGAGCGTGCCGACGGGCACGTCGATCATCAGTCCGTCGGCGGCGGACCCGGGCTCGAAGTGGTAGCTGATGGGGAACGTCAGGCCCTCGCGGCTGCCCTGCCAGCGCTGGGGGTAGTCGGCCTCGCGCACGGCGTCCGCGCCGTCGTGGGTCAGCATCGCGGGGTCGAAGGTCAGCAGCTCCGGGCGCTGCTGCCGCTCGCGCTTCCACCACTGGTCGAAGTGCGCGCCGCTGACCACGTCGCGCCCGATCCGGGCGTCGTAGAAGGCGAAGAGCGTCTCCTCGTCGACGACGATGCCGCGGCGCCGGGCCCGGTGCTCGAGCTCCTCGGCCTCCTCGAGGAGACGTCGGTTGGTGGCCAGGAACCGGTGCCGGCTGTTCCACTCGCCCTGGACGAGGGCGTGGCGCACGAACAGCGCACGCGAGATCTCGGGGTCGACCCGGCCGTAGGCGATCAGGCGGTCGGCCACGAGCGGGACGCCGTAGAGCGTGGCACGCTCGTAGGCCATCACCGAGGCGCGCTTCTTCGACCAGTGCGGCTCGGAGTAGGTGCGCTTGACGAGGTCGCCGCCGAGTCGCTCGGCCCACTCGGGGGCGATGCCGGCGTTCTGCCGGGCGAAGAGACGCGAGGTCTCGACGAGCTCGCCGGCCATGACGTACGCCGGGTTCTTGCGGTGCAGCACGCTGCCGGGGAAGATCACGAACTTCGCGCCGCGGGCCCCGAGGTACTCACGCTGCGCAGGGCGCTGGCCACGGGCCGCCTTCTCGCGCTCCTCGAGCACGCCGATCTGGGAGAGCAGGCCCGAGAGCAGGGCCTGGTGGATCCCGTCGGCGTCGTAGGCCGCCCCGCCGGACGTGGACTCGCCGGCACCGTCGTCGGGCGCCCCGCCCTGGCGGGAGGAGGGCCGGGCGACGCGGGTCTCGAACCCGATCTCCTTGCACACCTGGCGCAGCTGCGACTCGTAGTCCTGCCACTCGCGCACGCGCAGGTAGTTCAGGTGCTCGCGCTTGCACATCCGGCGGAACGCGCTGCCGGAGAGCTCGTGCTGCTGCGTGCGCAGGTAGCGCCACAGCTCGAGGAAGGTCAGGAAGTCGGAGCCCTCGACCTTGAAGCGGGCGTGCTGCTGGTCGGCCTGCGCCCGCTGCTCGACCGGGCGCTCACGGGGGTCCTGGAGCGAGAGCGCGGCGGTGATGACCAGCACCTCACGCAGGCACCCGAGCCGGTCGGCCTCGATCAGCATCCGGCCCAGCCGGGGGTCGATCGGCAGCCGCGCGAGCCGCCGGCCGCGGTCGGTCAGCCGCCGGCGCCCCCGCTTGTCGACCGCCTGCGGCCCGGTGGCCAGCGCCCCGAGCTCCTCGAGCAGCGCGACGCCGGCGGAGACGTTGCGGCGATCGGGCGGCTCGACGAAGGGGAACCGGGCCACGTCGCCGAGACCGAGGCTGGTCATCTGCAGGATGACCGAGGCCAGGTTGGTCCGCAGGATCTCGGGGTCGGTGAACGCCGGACGGCCCTCGAAGTCCTCCTGGGAGAACAACCGGATCGCGACGCCCGGCGCCACCCGCCCGCAGCGGCCCGTGCGCTGGTTGGCCGAGGCCTGGCTGATCGGCTCGATGGGCAGCCGCTGGACCTTGGTGCGCACCGAGTAGCGCGAGATCCGCGCGACGCCGGTGTCGACGACGTAGCGGATGCCCGGCACGGTCAGCGAGGTCTCGGCGACGTTGGTGGCCAGCACCACCCGTCGGGTGGAGCCCTTGCCGAGCGAGAACACCCGGTGCTGCTCGGTCGCCGAGAGCCGGGAGTACAGCGGGAGGATCTCGGTGCGGGTCGGGTCGGTGGCCGCCTCGAGCGCCTCGGCGGTGTCGCGGATCTCCCGCTCACCGGGCAGGAAGACCAGCACGTCACCTGGCCCCTCGCCCGCCAGCTCGCGCACCGCCTCGACGATCGCCTCGGTCTGGTCGCGCTGGACCGGCTCGTCGTCCTCGTCGAGGTCGTTGCCCTCCTCCCCCGGCAGGACCAGGAGGGGGCGGTAGCGCACCTCGACGGGGTAGGTGCGACCCGAGACCTCCACGACCGGGGCGGGTACGTCGCGCCCCTCGCGGCGGGAGCCGAAGTGGCCCGCGAACCGGTCGACGTCGATGGTCGCGGAGGTGATCACGAGCTTGAGGTCGGGCCGTCGGGGCAGCAGCCGCTTGAGGTAGCCGAGCAGGAAGTCGATGTTCAGGCTGCGCTCGTGGGCCTCGTCGATGATGATCGTGTCGTAGCGGGTGAGCTGGCGGTCGCGCTGCAGCTCGGCGAGGAGGATCCCGTCGGTCATCACCTTGACCCGGGTGTCGCGCGTCGTCCGGTCGGTGAAGCGCACCTGGTAGCCGACCGGGGCCCCGGGTCCGCCGAGCTCGGTGCCGAGCTCGTCGGCGATCCGCTCCGCGACCGAGCGGGCCGCGATCCGGCGCGGCTGGGTGTGCCCGATCCGCTCGCGGCCCAGCTCGAGGCAGATCTTGGGCAGCTGGGTGGTCTTGCCCGAGCCGGTCTCGCCGGCCACGACGACGACCTGGTGGTCGCGGATCGCGGCCGCGATCTCCGCCCGCCGCTGGCTGACCGGCAGCTCCTCGGGGTAGGAGATCGTCCACGAGGGATCCGGTCCGGCCATGATGGCTCCAGTCTGCCCGCCGGTGCGCGAATTGGGCCATACGGGGGGCCGGGCGGCTAGCGTGGAATCGTCCACCGCACGATTGTCTGACAATCTGGGCGGACGCGCTGCGTGTCGCGCGCGTCGACCCGCGAAGGAGCGTCGCCATGACCACGTCGGTCACCACTCCCACCTACCCCTCGGCCGCCGAGCTGGCCGGCTCGCGTGCGTTCACCCGCGCCGAGGCCCACACGGCGCACAACTACCACCCGCTGCCGGTGGTGGTCGCCCACGCCGAGGGCGCCTGGATGGACGACGTCGACGGGCACCGCTACCTCGACCTGCTCGCGGGCTACTCCGCGCTCAACTTCGGCCACAGCCACCCCGGCCTGGTCCGCGTCGCCCACGAGCAGCTCGACCGGCTGACCCTGGTCAGTCGTGCGTTCGTGCACGACCAGTTCGCCGACTTCACCGAGGGCCTCGCCGCCCTGTGCGGCAAGGACTCCGTGCTGCCGATGAACACCGGCGCCGAGGCCGTCGAGACGGCGATCAAGGTCAGCCGCAAGTGGGGCTACCAGGTCAAGGGCGTTCCCGCGGACCGGGCCGAGATCATCGTCGCCTCGGGCAACTTCCACGGCCGCACGACGACCATCGTCGGCTTCTCCGACGACGCCGTCGCCCGCGACGACTTCGGCCCGTTCGCGCCCGGGTTCGTCACGGTGCCCTACGGCGACCTCGAGGCCCTGCGGGCGGCCATCACGCCGAACACGGTCGCGGTGCTCGTCGAGCCGATCCAGGGCGAGGGTGGCGTCGTGATCCCGCCCGCGGGCTACCTGCGGGGCATCCGCGAGGTCTGCACCGCCGAGAACGTGCTCTTCGCCGCCGACGAGATCCAGGCCGGCCTCGGTCGCACCGGGCGCACCTTCGCCTGCGACCACGAGCAGGTCGTGCCGGACATCTACGTGCTCGGCAAGGCGCTCGGCGGCGGCATCGTGCCCGTCTCGGCCATCGTCGCGGACAACGACGTGCTCGGCGTCCTCAAGCCCGGGCAGCACGGCTCGACCTTCGGCGGCAACCCGCTGGCCTGCGCCGTGGGCGGCGAGGTCGTCCGGATGCTCGCCACGGGCGACTTCCAGCGCCGTGCCAGCGACCTCGAGACCCTGCTGCGCGAGCGCCTCGAGGCCATGCTCGGCCACGGCGTCGTCGGCGTCCGCGTCCGCGGCCTCTGGGCCGGCGTCGACATCGATCCCGCCGTCGGCACCGGGCGCGAGATCTGCGAGGCCCTCCTGGCCCGTGGCGTGCTGGCCAAGGACACCCACGGCTCCACCATCCGCCTCGCCCCGCCCCTGGTCATCGACGAGACCGACCTCGCCTGGGGCCTCGACCAGCTCGCCGAGGTCGTCGGCGCGAGCTGAGCCACGCCCGCCGACGTACGGCGGCTCGTCGTGGCGGTTTCCCCAGGGATGCTGCGGATTTCCCAGGGATGTGGCGGTTTCCCAAGGGATCAGGGCAACCCGTTGCTCCCCGTGGTGGATCCACCACGGGGAGCGAGCACCTCCATGCATCCCGTGGGAAACCGCAGCGCCCGCGCCCGCGCCGCGCCAGCACCGCGCTCAGCCGGGCAGGTCGGCGACGAGGCGCGGCAGCGACCCGCTGACGACGTCGAGCACCTGGGCGCGGGTGACGCCGCCGGGGGCGGCGACCCAGGCGAGCACGAGCGACTCGACCATCGCGGCCCAGCCGTCGACGACGAGGCGGTGCAGGGCGGTGTCGGGCAGCAGCCCCTCCCGCCCGGCTGCGGTGAAGAGCCGCTCGGTCAGCGAGGCCCGCGCCTCGTCGTAGATCCGGCGCAGCGACTCCTGCCCACCGACCGCGCCCTTGACCATCGACAGGTAGCCCTCGTGGTTGGCCTCGACGAAGGCGACGTAGGCGTCCATCGAGACCAGCAGCCGCTCGAGCGGGTCGCCGGTCGGCGGCGGCGCCGTCTGGGCGATCAGGTCGTCGGCGGCCCGGCGTACGACGGCCTCGTGGAAGTCGGTCTTGCTCCCGAAGTAGTGGTAGAGCAGTCCGCGCGAGATGCCGGCCTCCTCGGCGAGCAGGTCGATCGAGATCTCGTCGAGCGGGCGCGTCGCGAGCAGGCGCACCCCGAGGTCGAGCAGCTGGGAGCGGCGCTGCTCGGGGCTCAGCCGGGTACGCCGGCCCGCTGGTCGTCCCTCGGGTGCGGTCGCGGTCACACCCCGATCTTATTGACACCTGTTCAACAAGCGCAATACTGGGGCCATGGCCTCCACCAGCTCCCCCGAACCCACGAACAGCGCACCCCGCCCCGTCGAGGTCCTCGTCATCGGAGCCGGCTTCGCCGGGCTGTGCGCCGCGATCAAGCTCGACGAGGACGGTGAGCGCGACCTCGTGGTGATCGAGAAGGGCTCGGACGTCGGCGGCACCTGGCGCGACAACACCTACCCCGGTGCGGCCTGCGACGTCCCGAGCCAGCTCTACTCCTTCTCGTTCGCGGCCCACGACTGGCCCGCGTCGTTCTCCGAGCAGCCCGAGATCCAGCGCTACCTCCAGCGCGTGGCCCGCGAGTCCGGCACGCTGGACCGCTTCGTCTTCGACACCTCCGTCGACGACGCGACCTGGGACGAGGACGCGCAGCGGTGGACGGTGACCACGACCGGACCCGCCGGCACCACGACGTACGCCGCCCGGGTGCTGGTCTCCGCGGCCGGCGGCCTCTCCGAGCCCCGCCTGCCCGACATCGAGGGCATCGACGACTTCGGCGGCGAGCTGTTCCACTCCGCCCGGTGGAACCACGACGCGGACCTCACCGGCAAGCGGGTCGCCGTGATCGGCACCGGCGCGTCGGCCATCCAGATCGTGCCCCAGGTCGCCGAGGTCGCCGAGCACCTCGACGTCTACCAGCGCACCGCTCCCTACGTGGTGCCGCGCAACGACCGTCAGTACGGCCGTCTCGAGCGGCTCGCGCTGCGCCGGGTGCCGGGCCTGCGCTCGCTCTACCGGACCGGGATCTACTGGGGCCGCGAGAGCTACGTGCCCGGGTTCACGATCGAGCCCAAGCTGGCGCTGCCCGCCAAGAAGCTGGCCCTGAGCAACCTGCGCAAGGCGATCGAGGACCCCGACCTGCGAGCGAAGGTGACCCCGGACTTCGAGATCGGCTGCAAGCGGATCCTGATCTCCAACACCTACTACCCCGCGCTGGCCCGCGACGACGTCGACGTCGTCACCGACCGGATCGAGCGCATCACGCCGACCGGCATCGTCACCGCCGACGGCGTCGAGCGCCCGATCGACGTGCTGATCGTGGCCACCGGCTTCTTCACCACCGAGCTGCCCGTCACCGAGCGCATCACCGGTCGCGACAAGGAGACGCTGGCGACCCGCTGGGCGCGCACCGGGATGTCGGCCTACAAGGGCACCGCGGTCGCGGGGTACCCCAACCTGTTCTTCCTCGTCGGCCCGAACACCGGCCTGGGCCACTCGAGCATGGTGTTCATGATCGAGTCCCAGGTGACCTACCTGCGCGGCGCGCTGCGCGGTCTGCGCGAGGCCGGCGCCACGAGCACCGAGGTGCGCCGCGACGTCGAGCACGCGTGGTCCGCGGCCATCCAGCGCCGGATGCGCCGTACGGTCTGGAGCACCGGGGGGTGTGCCAGCTGGTACCTCGACGCACGAGGCCGTAACACCACGCTGTGGCCGCGCTCGACGTTCGCCTTCCGCGGCGCCACCGCTGACTTCGACGCCGAGAGCTACCGCTTCACCGACCCCGCGACCCGTCAGACGACCCCGGAAACGACCCCTGGGACGACCCAGACCGAGAAGGTGCCCGCATGAAGACGTTCGACGACAAGGTGGTCGTGATCACCGGAGCCGGCTCCGGGATCGGCCGCGCCCTGGCCCAGGACTGCGCCCGCCGCGGGGCCCGCCTCGCCCTGTCCGACGTCAACGACGAGGGCCTGGCCGAGACCCGTCGCCTCGTCGAGGCGGACGGCGTACGCGAGGTGCGCACCGATCACCTCGACGTCGCCGACCGCGCCGCCTTCGAGGCGTACGCCGTCGAGGTCGTGGCGCACTTCGGGCGGGTCAACGTCGTCGTCAACAACGCCGGCGTCGCGCTGGCCGGCAACCTCGTCGACCTCGAGTGGGACGACATGGACTGGATCCTCGGCATCAACCTGACCGGGGTCATCCACGGGACCAAGTTCTTCCTGCCGCACCTGATCGCCTCCGGCGACGGCCACCTCGTCAACATCTCCTCGCTCTTCGGCCTGCTCTCGATGCCGGGCCAGTCGATGTACAACGCGGCCAAGTACGCCGTGCGCGGCATGACCGAGTCGGTGCGCGAGGAGATGCTGATCGCCGGGCACCCCGTCGGCGTGACCGCCGTGCACCCCGGTGGCATCAAGACCGCCATCGCCCGCAGCTCGCGGGTCTCCTCCAAGGAGGACCAGGCCGCGACCGCGAAGTACTTCGACGAGAAGCTCGCCAAGACCACGCCCGAGCGGGCCGCCGAGATCATCCTGCGCGGCGTGCTGCGCAACCGGCCGCGGGTGCTGGTCGGCCTGGACGCCCATGTGCTGCACACCTTCGCCAAGCTCACCGGCGCCCGCTACCAGGACGTCTTCGCCAAGGTCGCCAAGAAGGTCATGCCGGCGGGCGTGGAGGCCGTCGAGGGCGTGCCCACCGACGTCCTTTAGGCGACGTCATCTAGGCGACGTCATCTAGGCGACGGGGGCCCGGCTCGGCCTGACAGCATGGGCCGGGTGCTGCCTGTGCCCCCCGGTGACCTCGTGGACGTCGTCGCGACCAAGTGGGGCGGCAGGCCCCACTGGACCTACGCCGCCCGGCTGCTCGGCGAGGACGAGCACGGCACCTGGCTCGGGTCCCCGGCCGGCACGCACCACGCCCGGCCTGGGATGAGCTATCTCAGCGAGGTCGACGTCGTCGACCTCGTGCCCGCCGACGGCGCAGCCTGCTTCCCGACGCTGCACTCCCCCGGCGTCTGGTGCGAGGTCTACGTCGACGTCGCGACGCCGCCGATCTGGGACCTCACGGGCGCGCGGCCCACGCTGCGCTACGTCGACCTGGACCTCGACGTCATCCGACTGCCGACCGGGCAGGTCTACGTCGACGACGAGGACGAGTTCGTCGAGCACCAGGTCAGCCTCGGCTACCCGTCCGAGGTCGTGGCCCTGGCCGAGGCCTCCTGCGCGACGGTGCGGGCGGCCGTGACCGCGTGGTCCGCGCCGTACGACGGGGCGACCGGGGAGCGGTGGCTCGCCGCGCTCGCCCGGCTCGACGACTGAGCGCACCGACCCGGGACGGCAGCGGTGGCGGCGCTCAGCGTTCCGCGGCGGTGCGGGCCCGCGGCGGCGCGCCTCGCGGCCCACGCGCGGCACGTGCAGCGGGCCCACCAGACGGGGACCGACGAGGCGCCGCTCGAGCCGACGGGCGTTGCGCTCGACGGGCTGGGCGATGTACTCGCCGAGCAGCACGCCGGAGGCCAGCGCCAGGGCCACGGAGATCGCGGTGATCATCGAGACCAGCCCCTGGGAGGTGGTGCCGTCGGCCAACAGCGAGAGGCTGCGGTAGGTCGACAGACCCGGCAGCAGCGGCACGATGCTCGACACGACGATGACCAGCACGGGGATCCGCAGACGCGTGGCCACGTTGAGCGCCACCAGACCGACGAAGAGCGCCGCGAAGGCCACCGACCAGGCGCGTCCGAACCCGAGGTCGGCGGACTCGGAGATCAGGACGGCGACGGCGGCGATCGCGCCGACGGGCAGCAGGGAGCGGTTGGGCGCGTAGGACGCGAACGCGAAGCCGGCCGCGGCGATGCCGGCGCCGACGGAGGCCACGGCCAGGTTGTCGAGGCTGAAGACCCCGGGCTCGATCTGCCCGAGGCGGGCCCCGACGGTGCGCGCCAGCGAGATCCCGCCGCTCACGCCGGCGATGATGCCCGCGGTCGACATGATCGCCTCGGTCAACCGGGCCCCGGCGGTGACGTAGAACCCGCTCAGGGCGTCCTGGAGCGCGCCGAGGAAGCCGATGCCGGCCAGCAGCATGATGATGTTGGCCGTCACGACCACCGTGGAGTCGAGCCGGAACGGCAGCAGGGTGGCCGCGGCGGCGATCAGCGTCGCGACCGCCGCACCCGCCACCTGCTGGTAGAAGGCCGGGAAGTGGCGCGCGCTCATCATGCGCTTGAGCTGGTCGATGCTCACCGCGGCGACGAACGCGATCGCGATGACGGCGGCGTTGCCGCCGAGGTAGACCGCGGTGCCGGCGCACATCACGCCCCAGCCCAGCGTCACCATCCAGCGGGGACGGCTGTGCGCGGAGGAGGCGATGCGGGCCAGCCGCGCGCGGGCCTGCTTGAGCGTGAGCCGGTCGGCGAGCAGGTCGCGCACGAGGTGGTCGACGCGGGTCAGGTCCTCGTAGTCGATCTCGCGGTTCTGGACCTGGCGCTGGTGACCGATCGGCGGCGTCTCGGGGTCGGCCTGGTAGCTCATCGACAGCGAGGTGAAGGTGATGTCGACGTCGGCGTTGTGCAGGCCCGCGTGGCGCGCGATGGCCTGCATCGTGACCGACACGTCAGCGGCGCCGGCGCCGCTGGAGAGCAGCAGCTCACCCACCCGCAGACCGAGGTCGAGGGCGAGGCTGACCTCGCGCGGCTCGATGATCTCGCGCCGCGAGATGCGACGCGTCGAGCCGGTGTCGGTCGAGACGACCTCGGTCGACCCGGTGTCGCTGGGCCCCAGCGGGGTGGTCGGGGTGGTCTCTGCGCGGGCGCGCGGCCGTGCCTTGGTCATGTGGTCATCGTCTCGCGCCCCGGGCGCTGCACCCAAGTCCGCACGCCGGCGTACGCCGTGATGTCACGCACCCGCCCGCTGTGGTCCGATGGAGGGGTGCGCATCGACTTCCACGCCTCCCCCGAGCCGACGCTCGGCGTCGAGTGGGAGCTCGCCCTGGTCGACCCGCGGACCCGCGACCTCGTCAACCGGGCACCGGAGCTCATCGAGGCCGCGGCGCCCCGGCTGGAGGTCCCCGAGCGGCTGCACCGTGAGCTGCTGGCCAACACCGTCGAGGTCGTCACGGGCGTGTGCCGCACCGCCGGCGAGGCCGTCGAGGAGCTCACCGGCTCGCTGCGCCGGATCGTGCCGGTCGCCGCCGGGCTCGGCATCGACCTGTACGGCGGGGGCACGCACCCGTTCGCCTCCTGGACCCACCAGGAGCTCAGCGAGGGACACCGCTACGCCGAGCTGATCAACCGGACCCAGTGGTGGGGGCGCCAGATGCTGATCTGGGGCGTGCACGTCCACGTCGGACTGCCCTCGCAGGCCCGGGTGATGCCGGTGCTCTCCGCGCTGCTCACCGCCTACCCGCACCTGCAGGCGCTCTCGGCGTCCTCCCCGATCTGGGCGGGCACCGACACCGGCTACGCCTCCAACCGGGCCCTGATGTTCCAGCAGCTGCCCACCGCGGGGCTGCCGTTCCAGTTCGCGACGTGGGAGGAGTTCGAGGCCTTCGCCGACGACCAGCTCGTGACCGGCGTCATCGACGAGCTCAGCGAGATCCGGTGGGACGTGCGACCCGCCGCGCACCTCGGGACCCTCGAGAACCGGGTCTGCGACGGCGTCTCGCGCCCCGACGACCTCGCGGCCCTCGTCGCGCTGATGCACTGCCTCGTCGTCGACCTCGACGCCCGCGTCGCCGCCGGGGAGGACGTCGCGGTGCTGCCGCCGTGGCACGTGCAGGAGAACAAGTGGCGCGCCGCCCGCTACGGCCTCGACGCGATCATCATCGTCGGCGCCGACTGCTCCGAGCGGCTGGTCACCGACGACCTCACCGACCTGCTCGAGCGGCTCGACCCCGTCGCCCGCCGTCTCGGCTGCGCCACCGAGCTGGCCTCCGTCGAGGCGCTCGTGCGGCGGGGCGCCTCCTACCAGCGACAGCGCCGGGTCGCGGAGCAGTCCGGCGGGGACCTGGTCGCCGTCGTCGACTCCGTCGTCCGTGAGCTGCGCGAGGGCCTCGGCTGACGCCGTCGGGCACGGCCCGGGACCCGCCGCGGCGTACGCCCCGGGTCGGACCGGCTCAGTAGCCGCCCGGCGGCGCCACCATCTCCAGGCGGACGCCGAGCAGGCGCACGGGGCGTACGCCGCCGTTCTCGAGCAGGCCCTCGACCCGGTCGAGCAGCGAGACGGCCGCGTCGGCGAGCACCGCGGGGTCGTTGGTCGGCTCGGGCAGCGTCAGGCTGCGGGTCACGGTGGTGAAGGGACGCAGCCGGACCTTGAGCGCGACCCGGGCGGCGGGTCGCCGCTCCGCATCGATGTCGGCCACCACCCGGACCGTCAGCGCGCGGCAGGCCGCCTCGATCGCGGCACGATCGGCGAGGTCGGTCTGGAACGTCTCCTCGCGCCCGTGGGCACGGGGCACCCACGGGGTGGCGTCGACCGGGGAGGTGTCCACGCCGCGCCCGAGCCGGTGGTACCACGGGCCCATCCGGGGTCCGATGGCCGCGGCCAGGACCGCGGCGTCGGAGGCGGCCAGCTCGGCGACCGTGCCGATCCCGAGGGCGCTCAGCCGGGCCGCGGTCTTCGCCCCGACTCCCCACAGCGACCGGGTCGGGCGGTGCCCCATCTGGGCGAACCAGGTCTCGTCGGTGATCACGAAGACGCCGCGCGGCTTGCCGAAGTCGGTCGCCTGCTTGGCCTGGAGCTTGTTGTCGCCGACGCCGACCGAGCAGTGCAGGCCGGTCGCGGCGAGCACGGCGGCCCGCACCCGCTCGGCGACCTCGACGGCCGGCTCGAGGTCACCGTGGTCCGGCCCGGGCCCGACGAACGCCTCGTCCCAGCCGAGCACCTCGACCACGACCGGCCCCCCGCCCCAGGCGACCTCGCGCAGGGTGGCCATCACCACCGCCGAGGCCGCGTCGTAGGCCGGCTTGTCGACCGCGAGGAACACCGCGTCCGGACACTTCCTCATCGCCACCCGCAGCGGCATGCCCGAGCCCACGCCGTGCTCGCGCGCCTCGTACGACGCGGTCGCGACGACACCGCGCTCGGTGGGGTCGCCGCGCCCGCCCACGACGACGGGGAGCCCGGCCAGCTCCGGTCTGCGCAGCACCTCGACCGAGGCGATGAAGGCGTCGAGGTCGACGTGCAGGACCGGCCCCACCTCAGGTCCCCTGCGGCGGCGGGATGGCCTCGGTCGCCTGCAGCTGGTCGAGCCCGGAGACCATCAGCAGGTCGACGACCAGCGAGCGCAGCTGGGCCAGGATCGCGTCGGCGACCAGCAGCTCGGAGCGCTCGAGGCGCCCGCTGGCGTCGGCCACCGCGAGCAGGGCGGGCCGGCCCCCGGTCGCGAGCCGGTTCTCGCCGAGGTCGACGGCGATCAGGTCGACGGCACGCGCGAGGTCGTCGGTCAGCAGGGCGTACGACGTCGGCACCGGCAGCTGGTGGTAGGCCGAGACCGTGCACTGACGCACCAGGACCCGCGTCGTGCGCAGGGCGCGGTCCAGCGGCTCGACGAGCTCGGCCACCCGGCGTACCTCGGGGCCGTGGCGGCGCCGGAACGGCGACAGCGCGACCACCGACATGCCTTCGTCGGCAGCGGCCTGGAGCTCACGGATCAGGTGGTCGGTCGACCGGGCCTCCGCGAGCAGCTCGAGGCTCTCGTCGATCTCGCCGCGGCGCATCACCTCCGCGGCCGAGCGGAGCAGCCGGGCCACGGTGCGGGTGACGACGGCGGCGTTCTGGCGGGGTCGGCGCAACGGCGCCGACGGCACGGCCGTGGCCGCGACCAGGGCGACCCCGCCGCCGACGAGGGCGTCGAGCCAGCGGGTGAAGGCGGTCTGCGGGTCCGCGACGAGCGCGACGATGATCACCGACTGCACCGCCGCCTGGGTGACGAACAGCGGCCCGCTCGAGAGCCACGTCGCCGCGCTCATCGCGAGCAGGATCACCAGCGCGATCTGCCAGGGCCCCGAGCCCAGGGCCAGCACCAGCAGGTCGGCGAGGAACACCCCGATCGCGACGCCGCCGGCCACCTCCGCGACGCGCTTGGGACGCTGGCCGTAGGAGGTCCCGAGCCCGACCACGGCCGCGATCGGGGCGAAGAACGGCGCCGGGTGGCCCAGCAGCCCCTCCGCGATGAACCACGCCACCCCGCCGGCCAGGGCGCACTGGGCCAGCAGGAACCGCTTGGCCCGCAGCCGTGCGGCACGCGTGCGCAACGACTCCCGGCCGGCCTCGACGGCCCGGTCGATGCGTCGCGGGTCGGAGGAGGGCATGGCTCATCGTCCCAGACCCGTGCTCCAGACCCCGTGATCCGGCCCGGCGGACGTGGGCGGCGGGTGCTCGGCGCGGCCGGGGCCTTGTGGCGGTGCTCACGCAGGGAGAGGATCAGTGCCTACGAAAGGTGCTCTCCTTGGTCATCCCCGTCGACCCCACCGCGACCGGCTTCCTGCTCGCCGAGAACCGCAACATGCCGATGCACGTGGGCGGCCTGCAGCTCTTCACGCCGCCGGAGGGCGCCGGCAGGGAGTTCGTGCGCGAGCTCTACGAGTCGGCGCGCGACACCGAGAACATCTCGCCGCTGTTCCTGCGCCACCCGGTGCGCTCGCTGAAGGCCGCGGGAGGGCTGGTGTGGGTGCCCGACGAGCAGTTCGACGCCGAGCACCACGTGCGTCACAGCGCGCTGCCGCGGCCGGGCCGCATCCGTGAGCTGCTCGAGCTGTGCGGGCGCCTGCACAGCACGCCGCTCGCCCGGGAGCGGCCCCTGTGGGAGGCCCACGTCATCGAGGGCCTCGCCGACGGCCGGGTCGCGCTCTACACCAAGGTCCACCACGCCCTCATGGACGGCGTCTCGGCGATGCGCATGGTGCAGAACGTGCTCTCCGAGGACCCCGACGAGCGCGGCATGCCGCCTGCGTGGTCCGCCGACGCCGGACGGCGTACGTCGTCCTCGCCAGACTCCGACGGCGCGGACGAGGGGTCGGAGGGCTCGGGCCTCCTCGGTCTCCCCGCGGCCGCGGTCCGCTCGGCGCTCGGGATCACCGCCGAGGCGGCCGGCATGCCCGCGGCCCTGGTCAAGACGCTGACCAAGAGCGTGCTCAACCAGACCTCGTCGTTCTCGTTGCACGCCCCGCGCACGATGTTCAACACCGACATCACCGGCTCGCGGCGCTTCGCCGCCGAGGACTGGCCCGTCGAGCGGCTCAAGGCGATCGCGCAGGCGAGCGGCACCACGCTCAACGACGTGGTGCTCGCCATGTGCAGCGGCGCGATGCGGACCTACCTGATCGACCACGAGGCGCTGCCGGACAGCTCGCTCGTCGCGATGGTGCCGGTCGGGCTCAACGCCAAGCGCTCGCACGTGGCCTCCTCCGCGGGCGGCAACGCGGTCGGCGCGGTGATGGTGCGCCTGGCCACGCACCTCGACGACGCCGGCGACCGGCTCGCGGCGATCCACGCCTCGATGGACGACGGCAAGCAGGCACTCTCCTCGATGACGCCGACCCAGATCATGGCCGTCAGCGCGCTCGGTCAGGTGCCCGCGCTGCTGACCCCGGCGCTGCGCATGCAGGGCGTCGTCCGCCCGGCGTACAACCTGATCATCTCCAACGTGCCGGGCCCGAGGAACACGCTCTACTGGAACGGTGCCCCGATGGTGGGCAGCTATCCGTTGTCGATCCCGATCAACGGGATGGGGCTCAACATCACCTGCACCTCCTACGCCGGGAACATGGGCTTCGGGCTGACCGGGTGCCGCCGCACGGTGCCGCACCTGCAGCGGATGCTGTCCCACCTCGACGACGAGGTCGTGGCGCTGGAGAAGGCGGCGGGCGTGCCCGGCGCCTGAGCACCGGACAGGGGGATCGCGGCGACGGACCGTGACTCCTGGGCCGGGAACGGGGCCGCGTGTGACCCCCCGGCACCCACCGCCACCTGCAGGTCCACCCCGATGTTCCACAGAGTTGTCCACATGCTGTGGAACGGGGTACTAGGTCCCGGGCACCGACGGTGGGGGTGGCGGCGGGGGTGGCGGCGGGGTGCTGCAGGTCGGCAGGGTCGGCGGGGAGGTGCTCGCGTGCACCCGCTCCTCGAGCCCGCCGCCGACCTGCTCGGCGACGGCGCGCAGCCGGGCGCGGGTGACGTCGGCGACCGTGGCGTGCCCGGCCAGGCGGGCGTTGGACCCGGGGCGCGTGGGCTCGGGGTGGTTGATGCTCGTGCAGGTGCGACTGCCGCCGTCCTCGGCGTTGGCCAGCGCGACCGCGTGACCCGTCGTGCCGCTGCCGGCGTACGGGTCGAGCACCCGCGCGTCGGTCGGCATCGTGGCCAGCACCCGGCGCAGCAGCCCCGTCGGCTTGGGCGACTCGAAGACCGGCCCGACGAG
Organism: uncultured Actinomycetota bacterium; assembly: GCA_963714475.1. Classification (GTDB taxonomy): domain Bacteria; phylum Actinomycetota; class Actinomycetes; order Propionibacteriales; family Nocardioidaceae; genus Nocardioides. The sequence continues at coordinate 95,481 of CAVQOP010000008.1, read as the reverse complement.
CGCCTTGAGCTCGGCGACCGCGGTGTCGGTCGAGCCGACCTCCTCGGAGAGCCAGACCGTGCGCAGCTTCTTGCGGCGTCCGACGTGCAGCCAGTCGCGCTGGAAGACGTCGACGCGGACCCCGAGACGACCCCGCACCTCGCGGCACACCAGGTCGTCGGGGCGCTCGTCGATGCGCGGTCGGCTCCAGCGCCACACGGCGGGGCGACCGTCGCCGAAGACCGGCCACACCTCCTGGGCCCCCGGGAACGGCGCCGTGGCGACGCGCCCGCCGACCGGATCGCCCCACACCGGGAAGTGCAGGGTGCGGGCGGTGGTCGGGTTGAACTTCGTGTTCGTGTTGCGCAGCGGGAGGCGGCGGTAGCGCCGGCCGGCGTCGTCGCTCAAGGCGAAGTCGCGCTCGTCGACGGCCTCGGTCGTGCTCGCCTGGAGCACGCACCGTCGCGCGTCGCGGGCGTAGACGAGCAGGTACTCGTGGCTGGTCGCGAAGCCCCGTCCGAGCTGGCGGCCCTTGGGGTTGAGGCTGACCACGACCTGGGCCAGCAGGTTGGCCTCCCCGAACAGCTCGTCCATCAGCAGCCGCAGGTGCGCCACCTCGCGGTCGTCGATGCTCACGAAGATCGCGCCCCCGGGCGTGAGGACCGCGCGGCACGCCGCCAGGACCGGGCGTACCCCCTCCACCCAGCCGGCGTGGTCGAGGACCTCGTCGCGATAGGCGAAGTCGTGACCGGTGTTGTACGGCGGGTCGGCGTAGACGACGTCGATGCTCGCCGGCGCGAGCGTGCCCAGCACGTCGAGGTTGTCGCCCTCGACGAACACGTTCGCAGGACCCTGCACGGGCCGTGACTCTAGTGGTCGTCTCGTCGCACCACCCGGCAGGCCAACCGGGATGGGGGATGATGGTGGCGTGCTGAGTCCGCTCCGTCGCCACACCGTCATGGTGGTCGGCAGCGTGCTCGGCACGGTGTGCCTGGCCGCCTGGCTGGCGCTCGGACCGAGCGGGCTCGGCGCCGAGGTGCGGGCCCGGGTCGGCCTCGGCGCGACACCCGGTGACCAGCCCGGTCCGCACCACGCGTTCCTGCAGACCCAGCGCGGCGGGGCGGTCCCGGTCGGCTGGGACCCGTGCCGACCCGTCCCGTACGTCGTCGACCCCGTCGGGGCGCCGGAGGGGTGGGAGCGTCTGCTCGAGGACGCCCTCGACGACGTCGCGACCGCGAGCGGGCTGACGTTCGCCGATCAGGGCCGGGTCCAGGACCGTCGCTTCGACGACCGCCTCGCGGTCGGCCCGAGCCCCGACCCGGTGCTGATCGGTTGGGCCGACAGCCGGGAGGTGCCCGGGCTTCGCGGCGACGTCGCCGGCCTGGGCGGTGCGGTCTCGGTGGTCGTCGACGGCCGACGGTTCTTCAAGACCGGCTCGCTCGTGCTGGACGGCGAGACCTTCGACGACCTCGCTGACCGCCCCGGCGGCGACGACGTGCAACGGGCGATCGTGCTGCACGAGCTCGGGCACGTCGTGGGCCTCGCCCACGTCGACGACCGCGGCGAGCTGATGCACGAGGAGGGCGTCCCGCGCACCGACTACGGCCCCGGCGACCTCGAGGGGCTCGCCGAGCTCGGCGCCCTGCGCTGCGGGTGAGGGGGTTGTGCGCGAACGGGCTGCGCCCGGGACCGTGCCGACGTACCCTCGCCCGGTGCGTCCCTGGAGTCCCCTGAGTCCCTCGAGCCCCCTGAGCCCGCGTGAGCCCTGTGCGCCGCGAGCGACCTGATCGATCCGCACGCGTCCGGCGCGGTGCGGCCCTGGCGGTCGCGGTCAGCGGCTGCCTGCTGGCCGCGGTGCCCGGTGGGGCGGGTGCGGACCCCGGGCGCGGAGCCGGCGGCGACCCGGTCGTGGACCCGTCCACCGACCGGGGCGTCCGGGTGGTCGAGCGGCAGCAGACCTCCGACGGGCTGCCCGGGGAGATCGCCGAGCCGGCCCCGCGGGGGCAGGTCGGGGAGGCCCGGACCCGGCGCGGGCGCTCGTGGCAGGTCGCTCCGGGAGTGCGGGCCCGGGTGTGGACGCGCGACGACTCCCGCGGGCCGGTGCGGGTGCACCTGCTGCGCGTCGACCCGTCGAGGCCCGGCGTCGGTCTGGACTACGCCAGCCTCGGCACGGTCCGACGGAGCGGGACCGTGTCACAGACCCTCGCCGAGGACGCCGTCGGTGGCGTCAACGGGGACTTCTACGACATCGGTGAGTCCGGCGCGCCGCTCGGCACCGGGGTCGACCAGGACCGAGGGGTCATCCACGGGCGGGCCTACGGCTGGAACGAGTCGTTCTGGCTGCGCTCCGACGGCCGCCCGGCCATCGGCACCCTCGCGGTGCGCTCCAGCCTGTCCCGCCACCCCGAGATCGGCCTGACCAACCTGAACTCGCCCTTCGTCTACGCCGGTGGCGTCGGGGCCTACACGCCCGCCTGGGGCGCCGTCCCGACCTATCGCGCGACCGAGGGCCGGCACCGTCGGGTCCGTGTCGTGCAGGTGCGCCGCGGTCGGGTCGTCTCGATCGAGCGGACGCTGCCCGACGCGGGGCGCGTGCGCGGTCTGATGCTCCTCGGCCGGGGAGCCGGAGCCGGGGCGCTGAGCACGCTGCGGGTCGGCGAGCGACTGCGCCTCGAACGGGCGGTGCAGGGCGATCCGATGATGGTGATCACCGGCAACGCCGTGCTCGTCCGCGACGGCGAGGTCCAGGTCGTCGACGACCGCGAGATGCATCCGCGCACGGCCATCGGCATCGACCGCGACACCGGCGACGTGCTGCTGCTCGCGGTCGACGGCCGGTCGAGCGTCAGCCGTGGCTACACGATGGTCGAGACCGCCCGCCTGCTGATCGAGCTCGGCGCGGAGCAGGCCCTCAACCTCGACGGCGGTGGGTCCACCACGATGGTCGCCCGCCGACGAGGCGGCGTCGTCGGCGTGCTCAACACGCCCTCGGACGGGTTCGAGCGCAGCGTGGCGAACGCCGTCGAGGTGACCTACACGGCCCCGCCGGGGGGCTGACCCGGACCGACGTCACGCCGTCGGCAGGACCACCACCGCGATCGTGGTGACCGGCGCGAAGCACTGCACCCCGGACGGCTTCATCGGTGCGGCCTCGATCAGGTAGCCGTCGGCGGTGCGTGTCACCTCGACGTCGGTCGGGGTGTCGCAGCCGACCGCCACGACCGTGGCCGTCACCTCGGTGCCAGCGGGGGCGTCGACCGCGATCACGGCACGGTGCAGCGGCGCCCGGGCGCGCGAGCCCAGGTCGGCCAGGTAGTCGCGGCGCGCCGCCGGGCTGCCTACGGGCGTCGGCCTGCTCGTGACCTCACCGCCGGCCGCGGTGATCGAGACCAGGTCGACCAGGCGGGGCCGCGCGGGCGGGAGTGACGGCTCGGCCCCGGGCGAACCGGCGGTGACGCCTCCCGAGGGTGTCGGGGGTGCGCTGGGCGTCGGGCTGGCCGACGGGCTGGTCGCCTGGCTGGGTGCCGGGTCGGCCGACGGGTCGGCGGTGGCGTCGCCATCGCCGGACCCGCAGCCGGCCGCGAGCAGCGCCGTGACCACGAGGGCGACGCGGAGCGAGCATCGCGGGCGGTGGGCTGGGAGGCGCATGGTGGTGCGACGTGCTCCGAGGCCGGACGGTTCCTGCGCGGGCCTCCTCACGGGCTGGGCCTCCTCACGGGCTGGGTGTCCGGGCGGGTCAGCGCCCCGGCTCCTGCGCCCGGGTGCGTCGCAGCACGGACTGCAGATCGACCCCGTTGTCCTCGCGCCAGCGCTCGAGCCGGGCACGGTCCTGGCGTCGGGTCCGCGCGGGCGCACCGGTGCGGGCGTGGTGCCAGCGCAACGCGTCACCCGCGTAGGCGACGTAGGCGATCGGTCGGGCCCGCACGATCGCCCCCATCGCCTCGACCGGGTCGTGACCGAGGGCGAGCATCACGGCGTACCCGGCGCTCGGGCCACGGTTGATGCCCATGTGGCAGTGGGTCAGGACGCGCGTCCCGGGCTGCTCGAGCGCCGCGACGGCCCAGCCGGCGACGTCGTCGAACCACGCGTCGGGCACCCGCTGCCCGCGGTCGTCGATGCCGTTCCAGTGGTAGGCCACGCCGGGCAGGCTGGACCACACCTCGTCGTCGCGCCACTCGATGCGCGCGTCGAGCACGTGGGTGACGCCGGCCTGGGCCAGCTCCCACGCCTGATCGAGTGCCGTGTCCCGCTGCGGGTGCAGGTCGCCGCCGACGAGGAGCCGGTCGGTGACGAAGCTGGCGTTGGCGAGGGTCAGGGGGGCCACCTCGTCGCCGACCGGCGGCACCGGCGTGGGCACGGGCGTCGGCACGGGCACGGTGACCGACGGGTCGGGCTCGGGGGCCCCGGACGGGGGGCGGCGCAGGGATCTCATGGCGCCGCCCATGCTAGGCGCGCGTGCCGACAGCGCCTGCGGGCGACGCTGACGGGGGTGGTGCCCGGTCCTCGAGCACGCGCGATAGACATGGCGCATGCGTGCCATCGGAGTCAAGGAGTACGGCGGGCCCGAGGCCCTCGTCGAGGTCGATCTCGAGCCCGAGGAGCTCGGCGGGCAGGACGTCCGGATCGCCGTCGTCGCCGCGGCGGTCAACCCGACCGACACCCTGCTGCGCTCGGGAGCCAGAGCCGAGGGCACGCACGCGCCGGACGTCGTCGACGTACCGGGCATGGACGTCGTGGGCCGGGTCACCGACGTCGGCGAGGACATCGGCGAGCGCGACGGGGAGTGGCTCTCGGTCGGCGACCGGGTGATGGGGATCGTGGTGCCCTCGGGCCAGCACGGTGCCTACCGCGCCGACCTCGTGCTGCCGGCCGACTCGGTGTGTGCCGCCCCGGGCAACGCCAGCGACGCCGAGGCCTCGACCCTGCCGATGAACGGCCTGACCGCCTGGCTGGCCCTCGACGCCCTCGACCTCGCCGAGGGCGACGTGCTGGCCGTGACCGGTGCGGCGGGCGCCTTCGGCGGCTACGTCGTCCAGCTCGCGCGCACGCGGGGGCTGCACGTGGTCGCCGACGCCTCCGCCGCCGACCGCGAGCTCGTGGCGGACCTCGGCGCCCACGAGGTCGTCGAGCGCGGCGCCGGGTTCGCCGACGCCGTCCGCGCACTCCACCCCGACGGCGCAGCCGGCCTCGCCGACGGTGCCGTGCAGGGCCCCGAGGCGCTCGGCGCCGTCCGCGACGGCGGCGCCGTGGCGACCGTGCGCGGCTGGGAGGGCGACGGCACCCGCGACCTCCGCTTCCACCCGGTCCTGGTGCGCCACGCCGCCCGGCGCCGCGACCTGCTCGAGCAGCTGTCCGGCCTCGCCGAGACCGGCGACCTCACCCTGCGCGTCGCCGACGTCCTCCCCGCCACGCAGGCCCACGAGGCCCACCGCCGCCTCGAGGCCGGCGGCGTCCGCGGCCGCCTGGTCCTCGACTTCGCCTGACCGCCGAGGTGCCAGCCATTGTCAGCCGAGGTGCCAGCAATTGTCAGCCGAGGGGACGATCTCTGCTCGCCTGGGATCCGAGCACCCTGCCCGTTGCGCGCTCCGACGAGGGTCGGTCGCGCCCCCGCCGTGGCCGCCCGGTCCCCCGCACCCGTACCGTCGCGACGTGGCTCCCGCTGACGACTACTGCGACCTGTGTGACCTGCCGCTGAGCCAGTGCGTGCACGGCAACCCGCCGACGCCGCCGCCCGCGCCGGCTCCCAAGGCGCCCCGCGCGCCGCGGACGCGCTCCACGTCCACGTCCGCCGGGACGGCCGGCACCTCGACCCGGGCGCCGCGGGCGACGCCCACCCGCACCCCGCCGGCGGGCCCACCCCGACGACGTACGCCGGCCGAGGACTTCGAGCCGCTCATCATCGCGGTGCTCGGCGCTCTCGGCGGCGAGGCCGCGGCCGAGGACGTGATGGAGACGATCGGGGAGAGGATGGCGGACTCGTTCCGCGCGAGCGACCAGGAGAAGGGCCCGACCGGCGAGCTGCGTTGGCGTACGGCGTGCCGCACGGCCCGCAAGAACCTCGCCGACGCGGGCCGACTCGTCGCGCCGCAGCCCGGCGTGTGGCGCCTGACGGACTGACCCCACCGGCACCTCGCCCGACAATCACGGGCACCTCGGCCGACAAACACCGGAACCTCGGTCAGCAAACACCGGAACCTCGGCCGACAAACACTGGCACCTCGGCTGACAAAGGGTGGCACCTCGGCTACCAGCGGGGGTGGATCGCCTCGCGGAGACGGGCGTCGTAGAGGTCGCGGACGCCGTCGCGCAGGTCTGCGGGCAGGGGCGGCAGGTCGCCGGCGGCGGCGTTGGCGCGGGCCTGCTCGGCGGAGCGGGCTCCGGGGATGACGGTCGAGACACCCGGCTGCTGCCAGGCCCAGGCGATCGCCGTCTGCGCGGCCGACGCCCCCGGGTGCCCGTGCTCGTCGACGAGCCGGGTGAACTCGCCGGCCGCCTCGAGGCCGGTCTCCCAGCCCACCCCGCTGAAGGTCTCGCCGACGTCGAAGGCACCCCCGTCGCGGTTGAAGCTGCGGTGGTCGTCGTCGGCGAAGGTCGTGGTGGCGTCGTACCTGCCCGAGAGCAGGCCGGAGGCCAGCGGCACCCGCACGATCACCCCGACCCCGGCCTGCGCCGCGGCGGGCAGCACCTCGTCGATCGGCTTGTGGCGGAAGGCGTTCAGGATGATCTGCACCGAGGACAGACCCGGGCGGCGGATCGCTGCGAGCGCCTGCTCGCACGTCTCGACGCTCACGCCGTACGCCGCGACCGCACCGTCGGCGACCAGCGCGTCGAGGGCGTCCCACGTGGCGTCGTCGTCGATGGTCGCGCTCGGCGGGCAGTGCAGCTGCACGAGGTCGAGGGTGTCGACGCCGAGGTTGCGCCGCGACCGGTCGGTCCACTCCCGGAACGCCTCCGCGGTGTAGTTGCCCGGCTCCTGCTCGACGCGGCGCCCCATCTTGGTCGCCACCACCACCTCGGGCACCTCGGCCAGGAACCGGCCGATCACCTGCTCCGAACGCCCGTCGCCGTAGACGTCGGCGGTGTCGAAGAACCGGACGCCGGCCTCGTAGGAGGCCTCGAGCACCTCACGCGCGTCGGACTCGCTCACCTCGCCCCAGTCGGCGCCGAGCTGCCAGGTGCCGAGACCGACGACCGAGACGCTGCGACCGGTACGGCCGAGGGGACGCTGCTCCATGGGGGTTCCTTCGAGGTGGGAGGCCGAGGTGGGCCGAGGTGGGGCCGAGTTGGTCCGAGTGCGCGACGCTAGCGCTCAGCGGTACGCCGGCTCCCACGCGGTGCGCCAGATGGCGGCCTTGAGCTCGGAGCTGGTCGCGGTCGGGGCGACACCGTCGGCCACGGCGGCCTCGGCGGTGGCCAGGGCGATCGCGCGGGTGACCTCGCGCAGGCGGCCCAGGGGCGGCAGGAGCGGGGCGGGGTCGTCCTCGGCCAGGTCGGCGGCCACGGCACCGAGTGCCTCCGCCGCGGCGAGCAGCATCGACTCGGTCACCCGGGTGGCCCGCGCCGCGGTCACCGCGAGCCCGACGCCGGGGAAGACGTAGACGTTGTTCGACTGCGCCACCGGCACCGAACGGCCCTGGACCTCGACCGGGGGGTACGGCGACCCGGTCGCGACCAGCGCCCTCCCCCTCGTCCAGGTCATCACGTCGGCGGGGTCCGCCTCGGAGTGCGAGGTCGGGTTGGACAGCGCCATCACGACGGGTCGATCGGCGTGCTCGGTCATCGAGCGCACGATCTCCTCGGTGAACAGCCCGCCGACGGTGGACAGCCCGATCAGGCAGGTCGCGCCGGCGTGGGCGACCACGTCGCCGAGCTGCGGCGTGCCCGTCACCCCCCAGCCCTTGACGTCGGCCCTGGGGTGGGCGTAGCGCTGCTGGGCCGCCGAGAGGCTGCGCCGCGTGCTGGTGAGCAGCCCGTCGACGTCGACGACCCAGATCCGGGCCGCGGCCTCGTCGTCGGTGAGCCCGTCGCGCACCATCGCGCGCCGGATCATGTCGAGCACGCCGATCGCCGCCGACCCCGCCCCGGCCATCACCACGACCTGCTCGGAGATCCGGACGCCGGCCACCCGCGAGGCGGTCGTCAGCGCGCCGAGGACGACCGCCGCGGTGCCCTGCACGTCGTCGTTGAAGGTCGGCAGCCGGTCGCGGTAGCGCTCGAGCAGCGGGCGCGCCTGCGGCGTGGCGAAGTCCTCCCACTGCAGCAGCGTGCCGGGCAGCTCGGTCTCGACGGCGCTGACGAAGGCCTCGACGAACGCGTCGTAGTCCGCCCCGCGCACCCGTTCGTGGCGCCAGCCGAGGTAGCGCGGCGCCGAGCGGAGGTCCTCGTTGTCGGTGCCGACGTCGAGCAGCACCGGCAGCACCCGGGCCGGGTCGATGCCGCCGACCGCGGTGTAGAGCGCGAGCTTGCCGATCGGGATGCCCATCCCGCCGGCGCCCTGGTCGCCGAGCCCCAGGATCCGCTCACCGTCGGTCACCACGATGACGTCGACCTCCTCGCGGGGCCGGTTGCGCAGGATCGCGCCGATCCGGTCCCGGGAGGGGTAGGAGACGAACAGCCCGCGCGGTCGACGGTAGATCTCGCTGAACCGCTGGCACCCCTCCCCCACCGTCGGCGTGTAGACGACGGGCAGGACCTCCTCGAGGTGCTCGACGAGCAGCCGGAAGAACAGCGTCTCGTTGGTGTCCTGCAGCGCACGCAGGAAGATGTGGCGGTTGATCGGCTTGTCGTAGGCGTGCATCGCGGCGTACGCCCGCTCGGCCTGCTCCTCGATCGTCTCGACCGCGGGTGGCAGCAGCCCCTGCAGGCTCAGCGCGTCGCGCTCGTCCTCGCTGAACCCGGTGCCGCGGTTGAGCAGCGGGTCGTTCAGGACGGCGTGGCCGAAGAGCGGGGAGCTGACGTCGGCGGGGTCGTGGGCGCTCACGGGCTCACTGTCCCAGCGCAGCACCACGGGAGGCCAGCACCAGCACCTCGTGGTGCGGCGTCTGCGGGAACATGTCGAAGAACCGCGCGCGTACCGCCACCAGCGACGGCATGGCGGCGAGGTCACGCGCCAGCGACCCGGGGTGGCAGCTGGAGTAGAGCACGTGCGGCACCGCGGAGGCCTCGAGCGCCGCGGCGAGGTCGGGTCCGATCCCCCGGCGTGGCGGGTTCACGACGACCAGGTCCGGCACCGACGCCTCGGCGCCCACGGCGTACGCCGTCGCGTCGCCGACCACGAACCGCACCGCGCTCGAGGACTGCTGCGCCGCGCCGACCGCCTCCGCGGACACCTCGATCCCGAGCACGTCGGGCACCCCGGCGAGCGCGGCGGCGAGGGCGAACCCGCCCACCCCGCAGTAGAGGTCGACCACGCGCGTCGGTGCGAGGTCGCCGATCCACGCCCCGGCGGTGGCGTAGAGCTCGGCCGCGACCACGCTGTTGGTCTGGAAGAAGCCCTGCGGACGCAGGCGCAGGTCGAGCGGCCCCTGTGGCGTCGGCAGCCGCATCGCCAGCACGTCCCGGTCGGTGAGCAGGACCTCCTCCGGGCCCTCGAGCAGCGCGGCCGGCAACGGCTGGAGGTTCACCGACACCACGCGCAGCGCGGGCAGCTGCTCGTGCAGCCACCGCAGGTGCTTGCGGATGCGCAGCACCGGCTCGGTGGAGCGCAGCACCCAGCGCACCATCAGCTCGCCGTCGGGCGAGACCGTGGTCAGCACGTGCTTGAGCTCGCCGCGCCGCGACGCGACGTCGTACGGCTCGAGGCCCGCCCGGGTCACGAACGCGGCCAGCGCGGGCAGGGCCGCCCGGAGCGCCGGCTCGTGCAGGCCGCAGCCGCGCAGGTCGATGCCGCGACCCTCCGGGTCCAGGATGCCCAGGGTGGGCGCCTCGACCGTCCCCGCGACGACCATCTTGGCCTTGTTGCGAAAGCCGCTCTCCGGACCGAGGAAGGGCGCCACCCACACCGGGTCGCTCCCGGCCTCGCGCAGCAGCCGCGCCGTCGACGTCTGCTGCTCGGCGACCTGGGTCTCGTGGGCGCGGCCCATCAGCGTGCACGAGCGGCAGGCGCCCGCGTCGAAGTAGTCGCACTGCACCTGCGCAGGGTAGGGCTCGGCGACCGCTCGTCAGCAGCAGCCGTGCGTGGCAGGCTCGTGCCGTGGCCCACGACGAGCAGCTGGCAGCACGGGTACGCGCCGTGCTCGCGCAGGAGCCCGACCTCTCCGAGCGCCGGATGTTCGGTGGGCTCGCGTTCCTCGTCGGCGGCCGGATGGCCGTCGCCGTGAGCGGTCAGGACGGGTTGATGGTGCGCTGCGACCCCGCCGAGGCACCCGCACTGCTGGGCGAGGCGCACGTCGCGCCGATGCGGATGCGGGGCCGCGACCTGCGCGGCTGGCTGCTCGTCGAGCCCGACGGCCTCGTGGAGGACACCGCCCTGACGACCTGGGTCGAGACCGGAGCGGCGTACGCCCGGTCGCTGCCGCCCGCGGACCGCGACGCCTGACCCCCGCGCAACGACGCCCTGACCGCCCTCATCCGGACCGCCCTCATCCGGCGGGCGGGTCGAGCAGCGGCGGGTCGAGCAGCGGCGGGTCGAGCAGGTCCTGCTCCCTGACCCAGGCTGCGAACGCTGCCGCCTCCCCACTCAGCTGCGACCCGTCGCGGCGTCGCAGGAGGTAGTGCGCGTGCCGGGTCGGGACGAGGGTGTCGTGCGCGATCGAGACCCGGCCGCTGCGCACCGCCGGCCGGGCGAAGCGCTCGGGGACGATGGCCCAGAGCTCACTGGCCGCGACGATCTCCACCGCGGTGATCGAGGTGTCGACGACCATCGCCTGGGTCCGGGGCGGCGGTGCGACGGTGTCGGTGGAGTAGAAGCGGTGCACCAGGTCGTCGAAGCCGAGCACCTGGACGCGGGGGTGGGCTGCGAGGTCGGCGACGCCGGCGACCGGGCCGTGTCGCCGGTGGAACTCGGGTCCGCAGATGGCGACCGCCGCGTCGTCGTGCAGCTTCGTGGCGTGGAAGCCCGGCCAGGACCCGGTGCCCTGGCGGATCTCGAGGTCCACCTCGTCCGGGGGGAGGGCATCGGTCCAGATCGTGCTCAGGATGCGCAGGTCCACGTGCCCGAACGCCTCCCGGAACTGCGGGAGCCGGGGGACGAGCCAGGTGGCCGCGTAGGAGATCTGGACCCGCACGGTCAGCTGCGCGCGGCCCGAGGAGCCGAAGAGCCCGATGGTCGCCGCGGCGAGGTCGTCGAAGGTCTCGCGCACGCTCGGCAGGTAGGCGCGACCCAGCTCGGTGAGCCGCAGGCTGCGCGGCAGCCGCTCGAAGAGATCGAAGCCGAGGTGCGCCTCGAGCGTGCGCACCCGTTGGCTGACGGCGGAGGGCGAGAGGTGCAGCTCGGCGGCCGCCTCCACGAAGCTGCCGCGTCGGGCAGCGGCCTCGAAGGCGTGCAGACCGAGGAGCGGCGGGATCGCGGAGGCCATCCGGTGATCATGGGGCTCGAGCCACACAATTTCTACCCCTCAGACGCCTGAAAGACCGTTTGACGGCGGCATCCGGCCGGACCAGGCTGGACCACGACAACCCCAGCCGGTCCCCAGCGCCTGCTGCATCCGTCGCCCCGCCGAGATGAGGAGCTCCCATGACCGAGGTCACGCTGATCGGCACCAGGCCGACGCGAGTCCTGCTGCACGAGCGTCACCTGACGGTGATGTCCGAGGAGGACGGGGAACGCTCGTTCCACTACGTCTGGCTGCGCGACAACTGCTGGTGCGACCTCTGCCGGGTGCCGCAGTCCGGGGAGCGTCGCCTCTACACCGCCGACGTCCCGCCTGACGTGGCCCCCTCGTGCGCCGACTGGACGTCCGCGGGGGCGCTGCGGGTGGTCTGGGACGACGCGCACGAGTCGGTGTACTCGCGCGAGTGGCTGGGACGCCACGACTACTCCGAACGGGCCCGGGCCGCGCGCCGCCACGAGCCGGTCCTGTGGGACGCGAGCATCGAGGCGATCCCCTCGTTCGCCCACGCCGACGTCGTGGGCACGACGGCCGGCCAGCTCGCCTACCTCGACGCCGTCCGCGACTACGGCGCCGCGGTGGTGCGGGGGACGCCGAGCGTCCCGGGCGAGGTCGAGCGGTTCGCCGAGACCATCGGTCACGTCCGGCGGACCGCGTTCGAGCGGATCCACAACGTGCGACACGACCCGGCCGGCTACAACGTCGCGCACACCCCGCTCGAGCTCAAGCCGCACACCGACCTGCCGAGCTACCAGTGGCCGCCGAGCATCCAGCTGCTGCACTTCCTGGTCAACGACGCCACGGGTGGGGAGAGCACCCTGACCGACGGGTGGGCCGTGCTCGCCGACCTCCGCCGCGACGACCCGGCGGCGTTCGAGACCCTCACCCGCGTGCCGGTCGCCTACCAGCTCTTCAGCGAGGCCGAGGACACCTACGCCGAGGCGCCGATGGTGCGGCTCGACCCCGAGGGAAGGGTCCAGACCTTCCGCTTCTCCAACCAGCTCGCCCTGCCCCTCGAGGTGCCCTTCGGCGAGGTGGAGTCCTTCTACGCGGCGTACCGCACGCTGGGCGCGATGATCGACAGCGACACCTACAAGCGTGTCTTCCGAACCGACAGCGGCGACCTGCTCACCGTCCACGGCCACCGTGTCCTGCACGGTCGCCTCTCCTTCGACCCCGCGAGCGGCGCGCGCCACCTCCAGGACGTCTACATGGAGTACGACGACCTGATGAGTCGCCGTCGGGTGCTGCTGGGCACCCACAAGCCGCTCCCCGCGACGCCGGCGGCCCGATGAGCGGCGGGGCCGGACGGGCCGACGAGGTCGGCACCGTCAGCTTCACCCGGATGGCCGACGGCACCGCCGCGGACTACGAGCTGCTCGGTCGCATCGAGGCCGAGGAGCTGCGAGGCTTCCCCGACCGGGTGCTGGGGTGGCTGCGCACCATGGACGACTCGGCCGGCTACCAGGTCACGAGGCTGGAGCACTCGTTGCAGGCCGCGACCCGGGCCCACCGCGCCGGCGAGGACGAGGAGACCGTCGTCTGCGTGCTGCTGCACGACATCGGCGACTACCTGGCCCCGGCCAACCACTCCGAGGTGGCCGCCGCGGTGCTGCGGCCCTACGTGAGCGAGAAGAACTACTGGGTCCTCAAGCACCACGGCGTCTTCCAGGGCGTCTACTACTTCCACCACGTCGGCGCGGACCCGGATGCCCGCGAGCGGTGGCGCGACCACCCGCACTACCAGGCCACGGTCGACTTCTGCGCCCACTACGACCAGGTCTCCTTCGACCCCGACTTCGACTCCGAGCCGCTGGCGTTCTTCGAGCCGATGGTCCACCGCGTGCTGGCGCGGCCCGCGACTCAGCCCTAGGACGGAGCCCATGGACCACGACCCCGTCCCCACCCCCACCCCCACCCTCCACCCCGGACCGGCCTCCCGCCTCGACCACCGTCGGCTTCGTCGGCGTCGGGAACCTCGGGCGCCACCTCGCGCGCAGCCTGCTGCGCGCGGGTCACCCGCTGACGGTGACCGACCTGGACCGGGGCTGCGCCCACGACCTGCTCGAGGACGGTGCGCGGTGGGCCGACACCCCACGCGAGGTGGCGCAGGGCAACGACTGCGTCATCACCTGCCTGCCGACGCCGAGCGCCGTCACGCACTGCCTGACGGCCCCGGACGGCGTGCTGGCCGGCCTGCGTCCCGGCGGCACCTGGATCGACATGAGCACCAACGACGCCGTCGAGGTCCAGCGGATCGCCCTGCTGGCCGCCGAGCAGGGCGTCCGCACGCTGGAGTGCCCCGTCACGGGCGGGGTCCACACGGCGGAGGCCGGCCTGATCACAGCGCTGGTCGGCGGTGACGCCGCGGTGGTGGAGGAGCACCGCGCCCTGCTGGCGGCGATGGCCGACCCCGTGATCCACGTCGGCGAGCTGGGTCAGGCGAGCACGCTCAAGGTCGTCACCAACATGCTGGCGTTCGTCAACCAGTGGGCGGCCGGGGAGGCCCTGATGCTGGCGCGGGTCGCCGGCATCGACCTCGCCAAGGCCTACGAGGGCATCCGGCACAGCTCCGGCAACAGCTGGTCGCTCGAGGTGGAGACCCAGCTGGTGCTCAGCGGCAGCTACGACTTCCGGTTCAGCCTCGACCTGGCCTGCAAGGACCTCGGGCTGGCCCACGGGCTGGGCCACACGCTGGGCGTGCCGCTCGAGCTCGCCGGCCACGTCGAGCAGATCTTCCGCCGTGCCCGCACGGAGTACGGCGGGGACGCGACCTCGACCCGGGTGGTGCAGCTGATCGAGGACACGATGGGCCTGGAGCTGCGCGCCGACGGGTTCCCGACCTCGCTCTTCGGCCAGGCCGCGCCCGTACCCGACAGCACCCATCGGGATCGCGGACCGTCGAAGGCCCCGACCGGCTGAGAGTCCCGTCCGGAGGGGTCTCGCCAGCGCGGCGCGGTCCTGGCAGGCTCCGGTGATGGCCCACCACGAGGAGCCGGCGGCCCAGGGCCGGGCGGCCGGACAGGCCCTCCCGTGATGCTCCGGCTGACCCAGGTCGCCGACGGTGTCCACGTCGTGGCGGGCACCAACGTCAGCTGGGCCCTCGTCACCGAGGGCGCGGCGGTGACGATCATCGACGCCGGCTACCCCCGCGACGGGCCGAGCGTGATGGCCTCGGTCGAGGCGATCGGTCGCCGCCCCGCCGACGTGACGACGGTGCTGCTCACCCACGCCCATCTCGACCACGTGGGCGGGGTCCCGCACGTCGTACGTCGCACCGGTGCCCGGGTCCTGACCGGCGCCGAGGAGGCCCGCCACGCCCGGGGTGACTACCTCGACCAGGCGGGCATCGCCTCGGTCCTCGCCCAGGCGCGGACCCCGTCCGGGGCGCGCTGGGTCGCCCAGACCCTGCGCGCGTCCGGTGGCCACGTCCGGGTCCGGGTCCCGACCGTCGAGGTCGCCCCGTCGGACCGCCCGGTCGATGCACCAGGACGTCTCGTCGCCGTCCCGACCCCCGGCCACACCCGCGGCCACACCGCCTGGCTGATGCCCTCGACCGGGGTCCTGTTCTCGGGCGACGCCCTGGTCACGGGGCACGCGCTGTGTCGCCACGACGGTCCCCAACGGCTCCCCTCGATCTTCAACCACGACGACGCCGCCGTGCTGGCCACGATCGCCGGCCTGCGCGACGTGCCGGCCGGGATCCTCGTGCCCGGTCACGGCCCACCCCTCGGGGCGCCCCTGCACGACGTCGTCGACGCCGTCCTCGAGCGCTACGCCGGACCCGCCGATGACCCGCCGATGACCCGCCGATGACCCGCCGATGACTCCGGGCCGCAGCGCCGGTCTGACCCGACGAGCACGATCGACCCGTCCACCCCGCCTGCCAGGAGCGCCCATGACCACCGAGCTCAGCCCGTACCTGTCCTTCACCGACCAGACCCGCGAGGCGATGACCTTCTACCACTCGGTGCTCGGCGGCGAGCTGTCCGTGATGACCTTCGGCGACATGGGCATGGAGGGCGAGGCCGCCGGCCGCGTGATGCACGCGATGCTGCGCGTCGACGACGGTCTGGCCCTGATGTGCTCGGACCGCACGCCCGAGATGCCGCCGGTGCGCGAGGGCGACCAGGTGGTGGTGGCGCTGCACGGCGACGACCTCGAGGTGATGCGCGGCTGGTTCGCCGGGCTCAGCGAGGGTGGCCGGGTCGACACCCCGCTCGCCCCGCAGATGTGGGGCGCCGAGTACGGCGACCTCACCGACCGCTACGGGATCCGCTGGGTCGTGAACATCGCGAGCGGGTCGTCAGCGGCGCCTGGGGCCTGAGGCGCAGGCCAGGCAGGTCCGCGCGGTCGGGCGGGCCTCGAGCCGCTGCGGGGCGACCGGCTGCGCGCACGTCTCGCACGTGCCGTAGCGGCCCGCCGCGACCCGGGCCAGCGCGGCGTCGACCTCGTCGAGGTGGGCGACGGCCTGACGCACCAGCGCCCCGGTCTGGGAGCGCTCGAAGGCGATCGTGTGGCCCTCGGGGTCGTGCTCGTCGTCGGCGTTGGTGTCGCGCGAGGCGGCCACCACCTCGGCGTAGTCCGCGCGCAGCCCCGCGAGCCGCGCCACCGTCCGGACCCGGTCCGCCTGCAGCCGGTCCGCGGCCGTGCGGGAGCCGGCGTCGTCCACCTGCGCGATGCTAGCCAGCGGCCGTCCGGGGCGGCAGCCGGTGCACCACGACCTCGCGCAGGCGACCGTCCCCGACCTGCGCGCTCAGGTACGTCGCGTACGGCTGCCGGCGCCGGTCGGTCGGAGAGCCGGGATTGAGCAGGCGCATCCCGCGCGGGGTCGTGGTGTCCCACGGGATGTGGCTGTGCCCGAAGACCAGCACGTCGAGGTCGGCGTACGTCGCGTCCATCCGCTCCTCGCGGCGCTGCCTGGGCCCGGTCTCGTGGACGACGCCGATCCGCACGCCCTCGAGCTCGATCCTGGCCACCTCGGGCAGGCGCGAGCGCAGGCCGGGGCCGTCGTTGTTGCCCCAGCAGCCCACGAGCCGCGCCGAGCGGGCCTCGAGCAGGTCGAGCGTCGCCTCGTCGACCCAGTCCCCCGCGTGGATCACGACGTCGGCCGCGGCCACCGCCTCCAGGAGCGGCTCGGGCAGGACCTTCGCCCGGCGCGGGAGGTGGGTGTCGGCGGTGATCACGAGACGCAGCACCTGGGCAGTGTGCCTGGCAGGGTCCAGGATGGGGTCGATGAGGCTCCCCCGACGTTTCGCGCCCGCCGCCGCTGCCGCCGCCGCCGAGGAGCTGGGCCACGTCGCGGGCCGCCTCGAGGACCGCTTCCACGTCGCCGTCGACGAACGGCTGCTCGCCCGGGGGTGGGGCCCGGTCGTCGTGCCGCAGACCGGCTACGGCCTGGCGGGCTCGTTCGTGCGGGTGCTCGCCCGCGTCACGTTGCAGCCTCCCGACGCCGTGGCGCCGAGCGCGGGCGACGTCCGCGGGTGGCGCCGCTTCCTGGCCCAGTCCGCGGCCGGGGTGCCCGTGACGATCCGGGTGGGCACCGACCCCGTGGTCGAGGTGCGGGTCGACAGCGACCGGGAGGGGTACGTCGACCAACGCGTCGAGGTCGCCCTGAAGGCCGGACCGGCCACCGCCACCCTCGTCGTCACCGGTCGGGACGCCGAGGTCAGCGTGGCCGCGCCGCTGCACGTCGTCGCCCCGGGGCCGGGCCCGGCGCTGCTCAGCGACATCGACGACACGGTCGTCATCACCAACCTGCCGCGCCCGTTGGTCGCGCTGCGCAACGCCTTCTGGTTGCGCGAGGACCAGCGTCGAGCGGTGCCGGGCATGGCCGAGCTCTACGCCCGCCTGCTCGAGGCCGACCCCGACACGTTCGTCGTCTACCTCTCGACCGGGGCCTGGAACGCCGCGCCCGGGCTGCGGCACTTCCTGGCGGCGCACGGCTACCCGGCCGCCCCGATGCTGCTCACCGACTGGGGCCCGACCCCGCGGGGCTGGTTCCGCTCGGGCCGCGAGCACAAGCGCACCCAGCTCGCCCGGCTGCTCGCCGAGCTGCCGGGACGGACCTGGCTGCTCGTCGGCGACGACGGCCAGCACGACCCGTCGCTCTACGCCGAGACCCTGGCCGGGCACCCCGACCGGGTCCGTGCCGTCGCGATCCGTCGCCTCGACCCGGCCGAGCAGATCTTCACCCACCTCGGTCCCGACGCGCCGGACCGGACGGCCGGCGAGGCCGTCGCGGCCGAGCACGACCGGGTCTGGGTCAGCGCCCCGGACGGCGCCGGACTGCTGGCCCGGCTGCGGGCGCGGGGGGTGCTGCCACCGCCCTGATCTCAGCCTGGCCAGTCGAGGTCGAGGGCACCGCCGCTGAGATCGGCGTCGTCGAGCAGCGAGGCCTGCTCGGAGCGTCGGCGCGGTGGCCGGGGAGCCGCCGCGATCTCGGCGCGACCGTCGACGACCAGACGCAGCGCGAGCCGCAGCAGGTGCAGCACCGTGTCGGGGTCGTGCCCGTCGAGGTCGAGCATCCCGCGGCGCACGAGCACGATGGCGTGGATGATGGCCGAGCGGTCACGGTCGAAGGCCTCGGCCACGCACCGTACGGGCACCGGACCCTCGTGGAGCAGCTCGGTGAGCACGAGCAGCGGCGAGACGAGGTCGCCTTCCGGGCCCGGCGCCCCGAGGGCCGGCCACTCCCCGCGCGGGTCCGGCTCGGGATCGGGCTCCTCGAACGCGGATCCCCCGACCCGGGCGACGAGGTCGCGACGCACGTCCTCGACGGTCGCGCACAGCTCGGCGAGCACCACCGCGAGCTGGGTGGGCGCGAAGGGCCACGCGCACAGCTCGGAGCGCATGATCACGACGTCGTCGCGGGTGTGGAAGCGCGCGAACCGGTGTCGCCGGTTGAGCGCATCGATCTCCGCGGGCAGCCGGTCGACCTCGACCACGCCGTGGACGACCTCGGCGTAGAGCTCGACCAGCGGCTTCTCGTCGTCGACCCGCACGAACAGCACCGAGCGCCCGCAGCGCACCGGCACGTCGCCCTCGTCGTCCTTCTCCTCGACGTCGGCGAGCAGGTCGCTGAGGGCGGTGTCCACGGCCTCGACCAGCTCGGCACGGTCACGCGGGAACAACGGCGCCGCCGGGGTGCGGTCGACGGCACCCGGGGACCCGTCGGACCCGGCGGACCCCGGATCGGAGCCGAGGTCGACACCGAGCCCGGCGAGGTCGGCACGGTGGCTCCCCCGCGCAGGCGCCGTCGGGTCGTAGCCGGTGATCGGGTCGTGCTCGCAGAACGCCGGGTGGACGCACCCGTGGACCTCGCGCAGCGTGCGCACGATCAGCAGGGCCAGCCGGTCGGGCTCGTCCGCGGGGACCTCCAGCGACCAGGCGTCCGACCCCTCACCGGACGCGAGGTCCGCGGCGGGCCGCTCACGCTCGGGTGCACGCCACCCCAGCCCGACGAGCGCTGAACCAGGTGCCGCGGACGTCAGCATGACCGAGGTCGGTGCCGCCGAGGTCGGTGCCGCCGAGGTCGCCGGGCCCACCGGGTCGCCCGCGACGAGGGCGAGCGACACCCGTGCGACCTCGGCCCCGGCCCAGGTCTCGGTCTCGCAGGTCTCGTCGCAGGTCTCGTCGAACGCACCGACCGGGTCCGACTCGGCGTCCGTCGCGGTCGTCGCGGTGGGCGTCTCCAGGCTCAACCGCCACCGCTGCCCCGCGGTGAGCCGGGAGATCTCGTCGGCGAGCGCCACCCGGAACGCGAGCCAGGCCGCCTCGATGTGCTCGTCGAGGCGGCTGTGGTCGCGACCGCTCGGGTCCTGGTCGCCCATGTCGGCCTCCTGCTGGCTGGTGCGGCTCTTGCTGCTGGGATGGAGTCGCCACGCTAGGTGCCGCCACCGACAACACCGGCGCAACCGGGCCGGGGCGAGAGGATCGTGCGCATTTTTTCCGCCGAATTGCCCCCGCTCGGGCCGCGATGACCGATCATGGTCTGGTGCCCGACTCCCGAAGCGCCTCCGCCTCCGTCCCGTGGCGACCCCTGGCGCTGCTCGTCGTGGGTGCGGCAGCCGTCATCGCGGTGCTGGCGCTGCGTGACCGACGGCTACTTCCTGGGCCTCGCACAGGGTCTGATCCTCACCGCCGCGGTCGCGCTCGGGACCCGGATCTGGCTGCTCTCCTCGGACACCTCGGTCGACGACACGCAGGCCGAGGCCGAGGACGCCTCGCGCGACGCTCTGCGCTCGGCGGCCCGCAGCGGGCACGTCCTCGGCTGGGTCGACCACCTCGAGATCGCCAGCGGCGAGATCGACCACCTCGTCATCACCCCCCACGGGCCCCTCGCCGTCGACACGGCCTGGCACAGCAACGACCGCAGCCGGACCCAGGTCAGCTCGCACATCGGCGCCGCGAGCCAGGCGGCGGTACGCGCGCGCAACGTGCTGCGCGCGATCGACCACCGTCCGGAGGTGACCCCGGTCGTCGTCGTCTGGGGCCCCGGGCAGGACTCGCTGGGCCAGCCCCGCCTGATCGGCGACGTCCACCTGGTCGCCGGTCGCGACCTGGCCTCCTGGCTCAGTGCCCGCGCCGCCGCCCCGCCGACCTGGGACCGCCTCCAGGCCCGCCAGGTGCTCGACTCGCTCGAGGCCTTCAAGCAGCGCGTCAGCCCCACCCAGCGCAGCGTCGACCGCAGCTCCTCCTGACCCCAGCCGCTCCCGACGACGTGCTCGAGCAACGGGCCGGGGTCCGGCCTCAGGCGGGCGGCGCCCCGAGCATGGCGCGTACGTCGTCGGCCGTCATCGCCGCTGCCATGGTCGCGTCGCCGTCCAGGACGCTGTCGAACAGTGCGGCCTTGCGGGCCTTGAGCTCCATCACCTTGTCCTCGATCGTGTCGGTGGCCACGAGCCGGTAGACCAGCACCGGCCGCGTCTGACCGATGCGGTGCGCCCGGTCGACGGCCTGCTTCTCGACGGCCGGGTTCCACCAGGGGTCGAGCACGAAGACGTAGTCGGCCTCGGTCAGGGTGAGCCCGATCCCGCCCGCCTTGAGGCTGATCAGGAACACCGGGTCGTCGCCCTCACGGAAGCGGCGCACCACCTCGGGCCGGTCGGTGGTGGACCCGTCGAGGTAGACGCAGGTCAACCCCTCGGCCTCGAGCCGCTCCCGGGCGAGGCGCAGGAAGCGGGTGAACTGGCTGAACACCAGGGCCCGGTGACCCTCGGCGGAGACCTCGCGCAGCCGCTCGACGAGGGCGTCGAGCTTGGCCGAGCCGAGCCCGGCGTGCTCGGGGTCGACGAGCCCGGCGTCGAGGCTCAGCTGGCGCAACCGCGTGAGGGCCGCGAAGATCGCGACCCGGTTCTCGGAGAAGTCGTCGAGCAGGCCGAGGATGGCCTGCCGCTCGCGCTGCAGGCGGGCGTCGTAGACCTTGCGGTGCCCCGGGGTGAGGCTGACCTCGAGCACCTGTTCCTGCTTGGGCGGCAGGTCCGCGGCGACGAGCTCCTTGGTGCGTCGCAGCAGGAACGGTCGGACCCGCTGCCGGAAGCGCGCCAGCGCCGCGGCGTCGCCGCGCTTCTCCACCGGGCTCGCGACGACCTCGGTGAACTTCGCGGGATCGGGGTAGAGGCCGGGCGCGACGATCGAGAGCAGCGACCACAGCTCGGAGAGCCGGTTCTCGAACGGGGTGCCGGTCAGCGCGAGGCGGAACCCGGCGTCGAGGCAGCGCACCGCCTGGTAGGTCTTGCCGCGGTGGTTCTTGACCTGCTGGGCCTCGTCGAGGACCAGGGCGCCCCAGGCGGTCCCGGCGTACTGCTCGACCTCCAGACGCAGCAGCGTGTAGGAGGTGACCAGGACGTCGACGCCCGCCAGCTCGTCGGCGATCCGGGTGCCGCGCCGGCGCTCGGAGGCGCTGATGGCCCGCACGACCAGGCCCGGGGCGTGGCGCTCGGCCTCGTGGACCCAGTTGCCGACCACGCTGGTCGGTGCCACGACGAGCACGGGTCCCGCGCCCTCGGCCCGCAGGTGGCTGATCACCGCCAGCGCTTGCAGGGTCTTGCCCAGGCCCATGTCGTCGGCCAGGATCCCGCCCAACCCGCACGAGCGCAGGAACGCCAGCCACCGGAACCCCTCCAGCTGGTAGGCCCGCAGCTCGCTGCGGATGCCCTGGGGCTCGATCTGCGGCAGCGTCGTGAACCCCGCGAGCGCCCGGGCGCGCTCCACCCACGCCGAGGCCTGGTCGTCGACCACCCCGAGCTCGGAGAGCTCCGCCCAGAGCCCGAGGTCGTGCGAGCCGACCCGCAGCGTGGGCTCACCCCCGCCGGCCCCACCGGCCCCGACGTCACGGCCGGCCCCGACGTCACGGCCGTCGACGAGCTCGGCCGCGGCACGCACCGCCTGGGCGAGGCGGACCAGCGCCGGGTGGTCGGTCGAGAGCACCAGGCCGCTGGGCAGCACGACCGTCGGGTCGTTGCGGGTCAGAGCGACGAGCAGGTCGCGCAGCGGCACCTGCTCGCCGTCGACGGTGACCACGACCCGCAGGTCGAGCCAGTCGGTCGGCGCGTCGGTGTCACCGCCGGTGTCGGTATCGGTGTCGTCGGCCTCGGTGTCGTCGGTGCCGTCCGCCTCGGCCCCGGACCCGGCCGCGAACCGGATCACCGGCTCGCCCTGGGCTGCGCGGTAGTCGACCGGCGCCGCCACGTCGGTGACCTCGACACCGGGGTGCTCGCGCAGCGCCGGCAGCACGTCGCGCACGAACGCGATCAGGTCGTGACCTCGCAGGCCGGCGAGCGACGCGGCCCGGCGCTCGTCGTCGAGCAGCAGCGCCCTCGCTCCCGGGGGCAGGTCCAGCGCCTCGACGAGGTCCGGTGCGGGGACCGGGCCGGACCCGGCACCGGCGGGGATCGCGACGACGTCCTCGCGGCGACCGACGCGGTGCACCCACTGCCACGTCAGGGTGGCCGTGCCGAGCGCGCCCCACCCGAGGAGCAGCCGCAGCACGGGTGGCTGCTCCTCGGGCAGCTGCACCGAGGAGTCCGCCGAGGTCAGCAGCAGGTGGCGGCGAAGCCGCGGGAGGTAGTCCTCGCCCAGCGCCGCCGCGGCCTCCGGTGGCAGGTGCAGCGGCTCCGGGTCACCGAGCAGTCGTTGCACCGCGGGCGCCAGGTGCTGCTCGAGGCGGGCGAGCAGCAGCCGGCTCCGGGTGCCCTCGCGCCGCAGCAGGCCCACGCCGTGCGCGCGCCGACCGAGCACGATGACCTCCGCGCCGCTCCAGGTGCCGTCCTCGCCCTCGAGGCTCACCGTGGCGACCAGCCGGTGACCCCCGTCCTCAGGGCCGGCGGCGACGTCGATGCCGACCCGGGCCGGTCCGGTGGCCAGGCGTACGTCGTCCACGTCACCGCGGGCGACGAGGCTCAGGCCCGCGTCGACCCCCTCGCGCAGCAGCGGCCACACCGCCACGCCGAGGTCGCCGAGGTCGACCGGCGCGTCGGAGGGCCCGTAGTAGCCCAGGTGCGCACGGGCCTCGGCGAGCTGGGCCAGCACCCCGGCCTGGCGGGGCTCGAGGTCGCGGCGCGCGCCGAAGGAGGCGGCGTCCGACCAGCCGGCCCCGGTCTTGATCCAGGTCCCGCGGGTGCCCAGGCGCAGGGGGCGGACGGCCACGGTCGGCGCCACCGCCAGCGAGGAGTAGCGCTGCGAGCCGAAGCCCCGACCGAGCTCGACCTGGAGGGCGAGCGGCAGGCACCGACCCTCCGCGGCGGGCTCGTAGGCGGCGAGGACCTCCTCGAGCCGCGCCTGCCAGGCGGGCGGGCCGGTCGACGCCGGCTCCGCTCGCCGGGCCGGTGCCCGCACCAGGCTCACCACCGCTGCCCCGTGCTTGCACTGCTCGCCCACCGGGCAGGTGCAGTCGGTCCACAGACCCCAGCCGCGGGCGTCTCGCTGCACCACGACCCCGGTGATGTAGGACGAGTGACCGCTGCCGCGCACGGTGGCCTCGAGCTCGAGATAGTGCGGGGTGTCCTCGACCACCTCGACGTCGGCGACCATGCCGTCCGTGGCGTAGGTGCGACCGCGCAGGAGCGGGCCGGGGCCGAAGGAGTGGGTCACGACGGTCTCGGGCAGCCCGGCCAGCATCGTCGAGGCCAGCAGCGCGCGCCGGTCGTCGTCCGCGTCGTCCGCGTCTCCCGGACCTCGAATCGTCTCGCCACGTCCACATCCTGCGCCATGGCGCCGACATCGACGCAGCCCCGTCCACAGCCCGGGGCCGCGCGGCGGCGACCCGCTCGTGGGGACGCACCAGGGGTACCCGGGGGGTGCGGGACGCCCGGTCGTGGACCCGGTCTCCCGACGGACGGCCCACCCACCTATCGTCGTCGACCACTGGTCCACGTGATCGTCGTCACGTGGCGTGCCTCAACGGGGCCGCCGTCCTGGCAGGCCCGCCGTACTCGAAAGGGACATCGCTATGGGACCGGAATGGGTCGCGATCATCGCGCTCGTCGCTCTCTTCGTCGTCGGCACCGTGCTGCCGATCAACATGGGCGCCCTCGCCTACGTCGCCGCCTGGTTCGTCGGCATGTACTCCCTCGGGCTCGACGAGTCCGAGATCCTCGGCGGCATCTCCGCGAGCCTCGTGCTCACGCTGATCGGGGTGACCTACCTGTTCGCGATCGCCCGCCAGAACGGCACCGTCGACCTGATCGTCAGCAAGTCGCTCGGGCTGGTCGGCGGACGCGTCGCGTTCATCCCCTGGGTGATGTTCGCGGTGACGGCGGTGATCACCGCGATCGGGGCGGCCAGCCCCGCGGCGTGCGCGATCATCGGCCCGATCGCCCTCGGGTTCGCCGGGCGCTACAAGATCAGCCCCTTGATGATGGGCATGTTCGTCGTCCACGGCGCCCAGGCCGGCGGCTTCTCGCCGATCAGCATCTACGGCACCATCACCAACTCGGTGATGATCGACAACGGCCTGGGCGACAACGCGATCACGATCTTCCTCTCCAGCCTCGTCGTCAACACCGTCCTGGCCGGGATCCTGTTCTTCGCCCTCGGCGGCTCCAAGCTCCTGCGCACCCGCCTCGACTCTGCGACCGGTGAGCTGATCACCGCCGGTGGTCCGGCCACCGGCGGCAGCGCCGGGAGCGGCCACCCGGCCCACCCCGACCGCAGCAGCGCGATGTCGGGCACCGGCGCCACCCCCACCACCGGCACCGGCCCCGGGATCGAGCACGAGGTGCGTGGCGAGACCCGTGACCACGTGCTCACCCTGATCGCCTTCGTCGTGGTCGCTGCCGTGGCGCTCGTCCTG
Source organism: uncultured Actinomycetota bacterium (assembly GCA_963714475.1). Lineage (GTDB taxonomy): Bacteria > Actinomycetota > Actinomycetes > Propionibacteriales > Nocardioidaceae > Nocardioides. The sequence goes on along the minus strand of CAVQOP010000008.1, from coordinate 70,659 downwards.
GACCGCGACATCGGCTTCGCCGCGATCACGGCCGCCGTCGCCCTCTCGATCCTCTCGCCCCGCAAGTACGAGAACACCGTCAAGCAGATCGCCTGGCCGACCGTGCTGCTCGTGGCCGGCATCAGCACCTACGCCACGATCCTGACCACCGCCGGCTCACCGGAGGCCGTCGGCCTCTTCGCCGCCGGGCTCGGCGCGGCCGTCATCGGTGCCCTGATCCTCTGCTACGTCGGCGGCGTGGCCTCGGCCTTCGCCTCCTCGACCGCGCTGCTGCCGGTCATCATCCCGATCGCCATCCCGTTGATCGCCGAGGGCGGGATCTCCGCCGGGCTCTTCGTGGCCGCGCTCGCGGTCAGCTCCACGATCGTCGACGTCAGCCCCTTCTCGACCAACGGCGCCCTGATGCTGGCCAACCGGCCGGACTCGATCGGCGAGGCGCCGTACTTCCGTCAGATCCTCACCTACAGCGTCATCGTGACCCTCGCGGGCCCGCTGCTGGTGTGGGCCGCCTTCGTCCTCCCCGGATGGTGAACCCCATGACCGACCCGCACCCCACCCAGACCGCAGGCACCCAGACCGGAAGCACCCAGACCGGAAGCAGCCAGACCGGCGGCCCCCTGGCCGGCACCGTCGTCGTCGACCTCTCCCGCGCCCTGGCGGGCCCGCAGGCCACCATGATGCTCGGCGACCTCGGGGCGCGGGTGATCAAGGTCGAGACGCCCAAGGGTGGTGACGACACCCGTGGCTGGGGTCCGCCGTTCGTCGGCGAGCAGGGGGTCTCGACGTACTTCCTCTCCGCCAACCGCAACAAGGAGTCGATCACCCTCGACCTCAAGGACGAGGCCGACCGTGACGTGCTGCTGCGCCTGGTCGACCGCGCCGACGTGCTCGTCGAGAACTTCCGCACCGGGGTCCTCGAGCGTCTCGGCCTGGGCGTCGACGCCCTGCTCGAGCGCAACCCCCGCCTGGTCGTGCTGTCGGTGACCGGCTTCGGTCACGACGGCCCCGAGGGCGGTCGGGCCGGCTACGACCAGATCGCGCAGGGCGAGGCCGGGCTGATGTCGCTGACCGGCTCCGGGCCCGACGACCCGCAGCGCGTCGGCGTCCCGATCGCGGACCTCCTGGCCGGGATGTACGGCGCGTACGGCGTGCTGGCCGCGCTCCACGAGCGCGAGCGCACCGGCCACGGCAGCGTCGTGCGGACCTCGCTGCTCGCCGCCGTCGTCGGGGTGCACGCCTTCCAGGGCACCCGGTGGACGGTGGCCGGCGAGGTCGGCGCGGCGCAGGGCAACCACCACCCGTCGATCTCGCCGTACGGCCTGTTCGCCTGCCGCGACGGCTCGGTGCAGATCTCGGTCGGCTCCGAGGGACTGTGGCTGCGCTTCTGCGAGGGCTTCGGCCTCGACCCCGCGGTCGAGGGCCTGAGGACCAACAGCGAGCGCGTCGCCCACCACGCCCGCGTGGTCGAGGTCGTCGAGGAGGCCTTCGCCGACTGGGACGCCGAGCCGCTGCTGGCCCGGCTGGCCGAGGTCGGCGTCCCCGCCGGCAAGGTGCGCACGCTGGACGAGGTGTACGCCTGGGACCAGGTCGCCAGCCAGGGCCTGCTGCTCGACCTCGAGCACCCCCAGCTCGGCGCGATCCGGACGCCGGGGCCGCCGCTGCGCTTCTTCGCCGCCGACGGCGCGGAGGTGACCCACCGCGACCACGTCGCGGCACCCACCCTCGACGAGCACGGTGCGGCGATCCGTGCCTGGCTCGACGAGGGCACCGACACCACCGGCGCACGGGCACAGCACCGGGTCCCACCCGCGGGCTGAGTCAGCCGCGGGCGGCCCCGAGCCCCAGCAGCGCAGCCAGACCGAGCGCGCTGCGCGGCGCGTACGGCGCCCGCCACAGCCCGCCGTGCGCCGCGGCGTACGCCTCGTCCTGCCAGGGGTGCTCGTGCTCCGGGCCACCCCCGGTGTGCAGGTCGTGGACGAGCAGGGCCGCCATCAGCACCGCCGAGGTCGAGGGGTCGAAGACCTCGACGCCGAAGCGGTGGGCGCCGGCGTACGCCGCGGCCAGGGCGCGGTTCTTGACGACCGACCGGGTGCGGGTGGGCGGCGCGACGTTCAGCGACACGGTGCGCCCCTCGGCCCGCGCGGTGGTGGCCCGCCAGCGCTGGAGCCGCTTGGCGAGGGCGTAGCTCGGGCCCTGCTGGGGCACCAGCGAGTCGTTGATCCCCGGATCGGCGCCGAGCGCGTAGGGCCGCCGCAGGAGCCGGCCGCCGGAGACCGTGCGCAGCGGTCGGCCCAGCGTGCGGGCCAGGCGCGAGCGTTCCGTGTAGGCCGCGCTCGCGTGCGCGACGGCCTCGCCGGGCACCGCGAAGACGTCGGTCGGGGTGGCCAGGAAGGCGAGCGCGAGGTCCTCGCGCGTCTCGGCCAGGCGTCGCCCGAGCTCGTCGACGGCCATGCTGACCCGCACGTTGGTGGCACCGTCGGCGTAGACGTAGCTGCCGAGGACGACGGTCCCGGGCTGCGAGCGCAGCCAGTCGGCCAGCGCCGGCACGTCAGCGAGCAGGTCGGCGCCGCGCTGCCCGTCGCGGACCGGGCTGACGACCCTCGAGGCGCCGGCGTCCACGGTCGCGCCCACCCGGTCCCACAGCGCCGGGCTCGGCAGGTCGATGGCGGCGACCCGCGCGCCCCAGCGCACGAGCGACGGCAGCGGACCCATCTCGGAGCCGGCACCGACCACGGCGACGGTGTGGCCCTCCAGGCGCAGCCAGTCGGGGTTGGCCAGGACGAGCTCGACCGCCTCGGCGAGGGTGGGCTCGACGACACCCCCGTCGACCCAGGCCTCGACCCGGCGGCGTACGTCGTCGCCCCGCAGCCGCTCGCCGCGGTAGGGCAGGACGAGCTCGGAGACGGGCTCCGCGGTGCCGGTCTGCTCGTGGGTCTCGAAGGGCGCCGCCTCGCCGACGGGCCAGTCGGCGAGGGAGTGCTCGCCGTCGGGGTCCAGCACCCGCATCCGCTCGTGCAACGACCCCAGACCGGTGCGGGCCACGGTGCGGGCGTCCTCCGGCGAGCCGAGGCCCGCCTCGAGCAGACGCCGGTAGTGAGCCAGGTAGTCCGAGCGCCAGGCGGTCTCGGACTCCGCGGCACGCGCGCCGACCGGGTCGACCGGGCGCAACGCGTCGGCGACGACCGCCCGCCCGAGGCCGGTCGTGCTGCGCGCACCGCCCGCACCGCCTGCACCGCCCGCGTCCGGGCGGTCGGGGTCGGTGGGGAAGACGAGGCCGTGCTGCTCAGCGGTTGCGTCGGACATGCCCGCCATCCTGCCCGCCTTCCTGCCCGGCATCCCGCCCGGGCGGGTGCCTGGACAGCCTCCGGGACGCGTGCGACGTTGACCCATGACCTTTCCCCGACCCACCCTCGCGGACCTCCAGGCTTCGGCGACGCGGTTCTGCCTGGACCTCCCCGAGGCCGACCTCGACACCTACCTGGAGCTGGTGACCGGCTCGGCCGCCGCCTACGACCTCGTCGAGCAGCTGCACGACGAGACCGCCCCGCCGGGCCCGCAGGGGCGCAGCAGCGAGCCGGTCGCCGAGGCCGACAACCCGCTGGGCGCGTGGTACGTCCGCGCCGAGGTCGCCCCCACCGGGGGCGGCACGCTGGACGGCGTACGGATGGCGATCAAGGACAACATCTCGGTCGCGGGCGTGACGATGATGAACGGCTCGCGCACGGTCGAGGGCTTCGTGCCGACCTGGGACGCCACCGTCGTCGAGCGGGTGCTCGGTGCGGGCGCGACCGTCGTCGGCAAGGCGGTCTGCGAGAGCCTGTGCTTCTCCGGGGCCAGCCACACCTCCGACTCCGGCCCGGTGCGCAACCCGTGGGACCCCACCCGCACCAGCGGCGGCTCCTCCAGCGGCTGCGCCGTGCTCGTCGCGACCGGTGAGGTCGACATGGCGGTCGGCGGCGACCAGGGCGGCTCGGTGCGGATCCCGAGCGCGTTCTGCGGCACCGTCGGCCACAAGCCCACCTACGGCCTGGTGCCCTACACCGGCGCCTTCCCGATCGAGCGCACGATCGACCACCTCGGCCCGATCACGCGCACCGTCGCCGACGCGGCGCGGCTGCTGGGCGTGCTCGCCGGCTGGGACGACGGTCGCGACCCGCGCCAGGTCCTGGGCGTGCCCGGCGGCGACTACCTCAGCGACTCCGAGGGCGGCGTCGCCGGGATGCGGATCGGCGTGGTCACCGAGGGCTTCGGGCACGAGGGGCTCTCGGACCCGGCCGTCGACGAGACCGTGCGGGCGACGGTGCAGCGGTTGGGCGAGCTCGGCGCGGTCGTGGAGGAGGTCAGCGTGCCCTGGCACCGCCACGGGATGGCGATCTGGAACGTCGTGGCCACCGACGGCGCAGCCGCGCAGATGATCGAGGGCAACGCCTACGGCTACAACGTCAGCGGCTGGTACGACCCCGAGCTGATGGCCTACTACGGGGCGCGGTGGCGCGAGCGCGCCGACGACTTCTCGGTGACGACCAAGCTGGTCGCGCTCGGCGGCGGGCACTCGCTGAGCAGCACCCACGGTCGCTACTACGCGATGGCGCAGAACCTCGTGCCGCGGCTGCGCCAGGCCTACGACGACGCGCTGGCCGAGGTCGACGTGCTCGTGATGCCGACCCTGCCGATCACGGCGACCACCCTCGTCGCGCCCGAGGACGACCTCGCCACCAGCATCGGGCGCGCTCTCGAGATGATCGTCAACACCGCCCCCACCGACTCCACCGGCCACCCGGCCACCTCGGTGCCGGCGGGCCTCGTCGAGGGTCTGCCGGTCGGGCTGATGATCATCGGGCGCCACTTCGACGACGCGACCTGCCTGCGCGTGGCGCGAGCGGTCGAGGAGCAGGCGGGCGGCTTCCCGGCTCCCCCGGCTCGCGCGACTCCCCCGGCGTCCTGAGCGCGCCGACGTCGCGCCGGTCGGGTCCGGGAATGCCTCGCCCGGGGTGTTGTTGGGCCGGGCGAGCACCCGCGCGGCATGCGCACCCCGACGTAAGGAGTCCCCCGTGTCCCAGGTCCTGATCATCGGCGCCCACGGCAAGATCGCCCGGCTCGCCACCCCCCGTCTCGTCGAGGCCGGCCACGCCGTGACCGGCGTGATCCGCAAGGACGAGCAGTCCGAGGCCGTCCGCTCCCTCGGCGCCACCCCGCTCGTCGCGGACGTCGCGAGCCTCTCGGTCGCCGAGATCGCCGGTGTCGTCGGCGACCACGACGTCGTCCTGTGGGCCGCGGGGGCCGGCGGCGGCAGCCCCGAGCGCACCTGGTCCGTGGACCGCGACGCCGCGATCCGCACCGTCGACGCCGCCTCGCAGGCCGGTGCCGCCCGGTTCGTGATGATCTCCTACTTCGGCGCGGGCCCCGACCACGGCGTCGAGCCGGACTCCGACTTCTTCGCCTACGCCGAGTCCAAGACGCAGGCCGACGCCCACCTCGCCGCCACCGACCTCGGCTGGACGATCCTGCGCCCGAGCGCGCTGACCGACGAGGACGGCACGGGCGGCATCGAGACCGGTGCGGGCGTCAGCGCGAGCCAGGTCTCGCGCAGCACGGTCGCCGACGTCGTCACCGCGGTCGTCGACGCCCCGGGCGCCGCGGGCCTGACCCTGGAGTTCAACGACGGCGACCGCCCGGTCGCCGACGTCATCACCGGCTGACCCGCGACCGGCGAGCGGCAAGCGGGCCCAGCCCACGCTGGACCCGGCCCACGCCGGGCTCAGGCTCCTCGGGCTCAGCCCAGGCCGCCGACCGTGCGCAGCGCGAGGGACACGAGGTCCTCGCCGTCGCGGCCCGGCCAGCCGTGCACGGCGCTGCGCCACTCCTGCGGCACCGCGCCCGCGCCCCACTTCGCGCCCAGCAGCCCGCCCGCGATGGCGGCGACCGTGTCGGTGTCGTCACCGATCCGCACGGCCGCGTGCAGCGCGTCGCCGAGGTGGTCGCCGGCCGGACCGTCGTGGGTCGCCGGGGTGAGCACCGCCGCCGAGGCGGCAGCCTGGAGGGCGGTGACGGTGAACCCGTTGGGCGTGAAGTTGCCCGGTGGGCCCTCGAGGGCGTCGTTGAGCCAGCGCGACCACTCTGCTCGGCGGGCGCTGGGCAGCAGGTCGAGGCCACCGCGCAGGTCGGTGTGGCCGCTGATGACGGCGATCCGGATCGCCTCGCACCACAGCACGCACGACTCGGCGGCCAGCGGGTCGGCATGGGTGAGCGCCGCGACCGCGATCGCCGCGTCGGCCATCGCGTGCCGGTCGTCGAGGTGCGCCAGCGCGACCGGGGCGGTGCGCATCAGCGCGCCGTTGCCGGCCGAGTGCGCGTGCTGCTCGGCGTAGGCCGCCGCGGCCGCGGTCATCACCGCTCCGGGGGCACCGCCGTCGCTGTCGAGCTGCTCGCGGGTCGCCGCGAGCACGGCGGTGGTCTGGATGCCGACGTCGGGGGGCTTGGAGTCCCACCAGGCCAGGAAGTTCTCCGCGATCGCGTCGAGCGCCTCCGGCGTGCGGAGGTCGGCGCCGGTGGCGGCGACGTCGGCGATGGCGACGGCCATCGAGGTGTCGTCGCTCCACTCCCCCGGCTCGAGGTCGCCGAGCCCGCCCCCGGTCATCCGCGCCAGCTCACCGTCTCCGGGCGGGGTGGCGAACTCGTAGGGCACCCCGAGTGCGTCACCGCAGGCCAGGGCGAGCAGCACCCCCGTGGCGCGGTCGGTCTGGACGTCGTCGAGGCCGTGGCTGGCGTGCACCGGGTCATCATGGCCCGGGCCAGCGAGGTGCGCCAGGGTCGCGGCCCGCCCCATCGGGGTGAAACCGAGACCCGGCCGGTCCTCTGCCCGCAACCCGCCCGCGGCCCTGCGCGTAGCGTCCGGCCCGTGGCCGACCCCGACGAGCGCGTCGCCGACGACGGCACGATCCGCACGGGCGTCCGCCGCGAGCGCGTCGCCCCGGCCTTCGAGCCGGTGCTGCGCGATGCCGTCGCCGCCCTCGAGCGGGTGCCGGCCGCGACGCTCCTGCTCCACGGGTCCGTCGCCACGGGAACGGCCGACCCGGCGCGCTCCGACGTCGACCTGCTCGCGGTCGGGCTGACCCCGGGACAGGGCTCCGACCTCGGCTCGAGGTTGTCGCTGACCTACGCCGACCGCTGCCGCGGCGTCGACCTGACCACGCTCGGTCCCGGCGAGCCCGGTCCCGGCGGGCTCGGTGGGGCGGGCTCGGTGGCGGCGGGCTCGGTAGCGGTGAGGACGCGGCGTACGGCTGGCGGGTGTACCTGCGCCACTACTGCGTGCCGATCGCCGGGCCCGGTGTCGAGACGGGCCTCGAGACGGGCCTCCAGACGCTGGTGCCCGACCTCGCGCCGGCGTACGCCGCGGACGCCCGCGCGGCGCGGGGACTCCACGGCGACCTGGCCGAGCACCTCGCACGGTGGCGCGAGGACCTCGAGGCGGGCACGACCACGACCGGGGCGCTGGCCGTGCAGGTCGCCCGCAAGAGCCTGCTCGCGCTGGCCGGGCTGGTCAGCGTCCACGACTCGACCTGGACCACCGACCGGGCGAGGGCGGCGGGCCGCTGGGCCGCCGTCGAGCCGGCGTACGCCGCCGAGCTGGCCCGGCTCCTCGGCTGGAGCGCCAGCGCACGCCGCCCCACCGGACGACGCCCCGAGCCCGACGACCTGGCCCGGGTGCTCGGCGACGACGGCGTCGTCGGTGTCGTCGCGTCCCGGTTCGCCGACCTCGTCGGGCTGTGGGGGACCGGGCCGGACCAGACCTGACGGTGACCTGCCGCGACATTTCGGCCGATCCTTCCCGCCGACGGCCCGGGGAGTGGACACTACGGCCATGGGATTCATGGACAAGGTCCGAGGCCAGCTCATCGACATCGTCGAGTTCCTCGACGACAGCCGCGACACCCTGGTCTGGCGCTTCCCCCGGCAGGGCAACGAGATCAAGAACCAGGCCCAGCTCGTGGTGCGGGAGGGCCAGGTCGCCGTGTTCGAGAGCGAGGGCGAGATCGCCGACGTCTTCACGCCCGGCACCTACACCCTCGACACCCAGAACCTGCCGATCCTCTCCACGCTCAAGGGCTGGAAGTACGGGTTCAACTCACCGTTCAAGGCGGAGGTGTACTTCGTCGGCACGCGGCAGTACACCGACTTCAAGTGGGGCACCCAGAACCCGATCATGCTGCGTGACGCCGAGTTCGGGATGGTCCGGCTGCGGGCCTTCGGGGCGTACTCGTTGAAGGTCGTCGACCCCGAGATGCTGATCCGCGAGCTCGTCGGCACCGACCCCGACTTCCGCACCGACGAGGTCGCGGAGTTCTTCCGTCAGCACGTCGTCAGCCAGGTCTCGACGGCGCTGGCGTCCTCCGGCGTCCCGGCGCTCGACCTGGCCGCCCACCAGCAGACCATCGGCGGGACCCTCGCCGGCGCGATCAGCGAGGCGCTGTCGACGTACGGCGTGCGGGTGCCGACCTTCGTCATCGAGAACATCTCGATGCCCCCCGAGGTCGAGCAGGCGCTCGACAAGCGCACCCAGATGGGCCTGCTCGGCGACCTCGACCAGTACACGAAGCTGCAGGCCGCGAACGCGATGGAGGACGCCGCGAAGAACCCGGGCGGCGCCGGGGAGGGCCTGGGCCTCGGCATGGGCATGGCGATGGGTCAGCAGATGGCTCGCGCGATGACCCCCGACCCCGCCGCGCCCGCCGCACCCGCCGCACCCGCCGCCCCGCCACCGCTGCCGGCCGCGACCCAGCCGTGGTACCTCGCGGTCGACGGCCAGCAGGTCGGACCGGTCGCGGCGAGCGACCTCGCCGCACGGGTCACCTCCGGTGAGCTCACCCGGGCCACCCTGGTCTGGCAGCAGGGCCTGGCGGCGTGGACCGCCGCCGCCGAGGTCCCGCAGCTGGCACCGCTGTTCGCTCCGGTCCCGCCCCCGCTCCCCCCGCAGGCCTGAGGTGGACACCGAGGGTGCCGCTCCGCCGCCCCTGACCCCGGAGCCCGACCCGCGACCCGGCCCGCAGGCCACGACCCGGACCTCGTCGTGCCAGACCTGCGGCAGCACCGTCGTGTTCGTCCCCGGGACGACCTCCATGCGCTGCTCCTCGTGCCAGGCCGTGCAGGCGATCGGCCCCGGCGAGGACACGGTGATCGACGAGCACTCCTACGACGACTGGGTCGCGACGCACGGCGGCGTCGAGGTGACGAGCATCGGCGGCAGTGTCCTGGCCTGCGAGGGGTGCGGGGCGCGTACCGACACCACCGACCTCGCGACGACGTGCCAGTTCTGCGGCGGCCACCTGATCACCCTCACCACCCCCGAGGGCGTGCTGCCCCCGGAGGCGGTCGTGCCGTTCGGGGTCGACGCCGACGGCGCCCACCGTGCGTTCCAGTCGTGGGTGCGCTCGCGCTGGCTGGCTCCGAGCGCCCTGAAGAAGGTCGTCTCGACGGACTCGCTGCGCGGCACCTACGTGCCGCACTGGACCTACGACGCCCGGACGTCGACGGCGTACCGCGGTGAGCGCGGCGACTACTACTACGTGACTCGCACCCGGACCGTCTCCGACGGCAAGGGTGGGACGACGACCGAGACCTACCAGGACCGCGAGACACGCTGGAGCCCTCACCACGGCAGCGTGGGCCGCGACTTCGACGACGTCGTCGTGCCCGCGACCGGGCACCTCGACGCGGAGCTGCTCGAGAAGATGGGGCCGTGGCGCCTCGACGTCGCCCAGCCCTACCAGCCCGACTACCTGTCCGGGTTCTCCGCGCTGCGCTACGACGTCGACCCCGACACCGGGATGGAGGACGCGCGCAAGCAGATGCGCGCGGTCATCGACACCGACTGCCGCCGCGACATCGGGGGCGACGAGCAGCGGGTGCTGTCCATGGACGTGACCTACGCCGCGGTGATGTTCAAGCTGATGCTGATGCCGGTCTGGCTGGCGGCGTACGCCTTCCGCGACAAGCGGTGGCAGGTGATGGTCAACGCGAGCACCGCCGAGGTGGTCGGCGACCGTCCCTGGAGCCGGGTCAAGATCGGCGCCCTCGTGGCGCTGGCCGCGGCACTCATCGCGGTGATCGTGTGGCTGGGCCTCTCGGGCTCGGGCGACGCCGCGGGGGCCGCGGGGCCGACGGGGGCCGAGCCCCACGCCGCTCCGACAGCCGTGGTCGCCGCGCCTCAGGTCGTCACCGTGCCTCAGGTCGTCACCGTGCCTGGCCCCGGAACCTCCTGACGGACCGGCCGCCGCCGGGTCCACCCGCAGGTCGCCGGAGTCGACCTCAGCCTGCGGGCACGCGGAGATGCAGCGTGCGTCCACGGACGGAACCGGTCACCTCGAACGCTCGGAACGGTGCGCCGAAGTCCCAGGTCCCGGTGGCGCGCAGGCGGGTGTCCGCCGCCGCGGGACCGTCCACGTCGAGCGCCATCGTCAGGGTCGAGTCGGCGTAGGCGAGGCGGCTCCTGCCGGTGACGTCGACGTTGCGGACGTACGTCGCCCCGGCCAGGTTCACCACGGCGCCCTCGTCGGAGGACTCGTAGTCGAAGTCGAAGGTCCCGCCGCGCAGACCCGTCCCGTCGCCGACGGCCCCGGGGATCCGGAAGCTGCGCAACCAGGCGTCGAGCACCGTGCGGACGGCGGCGGTCGTCACCCGACGATCGCCCGGCCGCGACGCGTCACCGGCCAGCCGCGACGCCTGGGTCGCCTCCGACGCGGTGCGGGGGGCCTCGGCCACCGCCGCCCCCACGAACGAGGGCGTCCGCGCGCACCCGGTGTCGCCGGTCTGCAGGGTGCGCAGGAAGTGTCGTGCGATCGCTCGGGCGCAGTCCGACCAGGCGCCGGGCGTGTGCGGCGAGCCCTGGAGGTCCACCACCTGCACCTGCGGGAACACGGAGCGGATCTTGTGCGCCGCCTGACGTGGCACGTTGCCGTCCAGGTCACCGGTCAGCTGGAGCACCGGGAACCCCGTGGCACTCGTCCCGCGTGGCACCGCCGGGGTGAACCGGTCGGGGGCGGGCCACTGCACGCAGAGGTCCGGAGGGAAGAGATGGGTCAGGGCGCTCTTGGAGAACGGGGCGAACTCGGACGAGGGGCGCGCCTCGAGGGCCTCCTCGTACTTCGCCTCCCGGACCGGTTCCGGGTCGCTGCGCCGCCACACCGTGTCCAGGTCGTTGCAGAACGCCGCCGCGTTGTCACCGGCGGAGAAGGTCGCCACGTCGCCCTCCGGGCCCGGCCACACGGCGGTCTCGGCTCCGAGGCGCAGCAGCGGTCGCGGGTCGTCGTCGGCCAGCGCGGCCGCGGCCGCGGGGATCTCACCGGCGTTGAGGGGATGGGCGAAGACGATGGAGGCCAGGACGACCTCGTTGACGCGGACCCGTCGGCGCCGCCCGTCGGTCCCCCGTGCGACGCCCACCACCGGCTGGCGTCGCACGGTGCGCGCCAGCCGGGCGAGCGCGCCGGCCGCCCGCGGTCGGGCCTGCGCGCAGGCTCGGACCCGTCGACAGGCGAGCCTGACGCTGCGCTCCATGGTCGGCCCCACCCCGAGCGCCCACAGGTAGGAGTGTCGGCGGTCGGCGACGGGGACGCCCGCATCGGCGACCACGACACGGACACGATCGGGGAAGCGGGCGGCGTAGGCCTGCGCGGCCACGGCGCCGTACGACGGGGCGTAGTAGCTGAGCTGCGGGTAGCCCAGGGCGTGGCGGACGTCCTCCACGTCCAGCGCGACGTCCCCACTGCCGTACCGGTCGGCGTCGTCGCCCAGGCTCTGACCGCAGGCCCCGACCGACGCCAGGAAGTCGGAACGGCTGGTGACACCGTCCTGGAGGTCGGGACAGTCGATCGGAGCCGAGGTACCGGTGCCGCGAGCGTCGATCAGGACCAGGTCGCGGCGCTCCAGCAGCGGATCCACGACGAACTCGAAGAAGTAGCGGTCCGACGTGGTCGCGAGGCCCGGTCCACCGGCGGTGGCCACGATCGCGTCCCGCGCTCCGGCTCCCTCACCGCGGTGCGGGAGGACCTGGAACCCGACGGGGATCGAGCGGCCCCCTGGGTCGGCTCGGTCGATCGGCACCTGGATCGAGCCGCACAGCCAGGCCGGGTCGTCGTCGCACGCCGCGAGCGCCACCCGGGGCGTGGTCGACAGCATCGACGCCGTGGCCGGCGCCGGGCCGACCTCGCGGGACGCCCGCTCACCCGGCTTCCCCGTGCTCGGCCCGAGCGACGGCCACCGGACGGAGTCCGGGTCCGGGCGGCCGACAGCGGTCGCCGGGGTCGTGGTGAGGACCAGAGCACCCGTGCTCACGACCGCCGCGCACCAGTGCTGCCAGCCCATCGGGGTCTCCTCTACTCGTCCCGCCACCACACCGCACGGCGTGGTGGGCGCCGGCACCCTGCTCTGCGGATGCCTCGCTGTCCACAACCTGGCTCGACGCGCGCCGCCGCACTACCCCGTCCCGCCGATCCGTCCTAGTCTCTTGACATTCGCAGGTCCGGGGGGTCCACGTGGAGCTGGACATCGGGTTGATCCCGGATCTGCTGGCGCTCGCCGAGGAGGGCCACTACGGCCGGGCGGCCGCTCGGCGCCACCTCACCGCATCGGGCCTGAGCCGGCGGATCCAGCGCCTGGAGTCCCAGGTGGGCGTGGCCCTCGTCTCGAGTGGCCCGGGCCGCGAGCCCCGGCTCACCCCCGCCGGGGTCCGGTTCGCCGCGGCCGCCGAGCCGCTGCTGGCGCAGGCGGCCCTCGCCTGTCACGAGGCCCGTGAGAAGAGGTCCTGCCTGGTGTGGCTCGGGTTCCCCGCCGAGACCAACTTCCAGCAGCACGTCGACCTGGCCGCCGTGGTGCACGCCGTGAGGCTGAGCTACCCCGAGCTCAGGGTGAGCTGCCTGGGCGTGCCGTTCTCCCACCTCACCAGCAGCCTCCTCGAGGGGCGGGTCGACCTGCTGTGCACGATCGCCGCGGTGCGTCACGCCGCCGTCGAGTCGGTCCCGCTGCCGATCACCAGCGCGCGCATCGGCGTCGTCGGCGTGCACCACGACCTGGCCGACGCGGGCGGGGTGGACGCATCGAGCTTCGCGGAGCAGCCCATGCTCTACAACCCCGATGTCCCGCCCGAGTGGATGAACCCGTTCTGGCTGGGTGACGTGCGGCCTCAGAGCCAGGCGCGGCTGGTCCCGATCCCCGCCCAGGACCAGAGCGCGGTGCTGCGCCACACCACCGAGGGGAGAGCCGTGATCAGCACACTGGCCACGATCGGCCCCCTCCTGGGGCCGCGACTGCGGATGGTGGGTCTGCGCGGCGCGCCGCCGCTGACCTTCTACCTTGCCCGACGTCGCGAGGACCGTCGCGGCGCCGTCGGGGCCCTGGTCGCGGCCCTGAGGGCGCTACCGCAGCGCGAGCTGGTCTGAGAGCCGCAGGCCGACAGGCGCACCGCCGCGAGCGCGGGTGCGTGACGGGGACAGCGCTGTCGGCCGCGCTTCACGTCGATGGTCCCGCCCCCGTAGCAGGGGTCGCCGTCGAGGGCGTGCCACATCGGGCTCGGCCGGTCACCCCCTCGTGCACTCAGGACCGGTTGCCCACCACGCGCACCAGCTCGACGGTCTGGGCGACGATCGACGTACGCCAGGCGTCGAAGGTGTCGTCGCTGGCGCCGAACCGGTTGCCCTCGTCGAAGTGCTGCATGTCGGGGGTGTGGATGTGGCCCGCGGGGATGTCGAGGCCGAGGTGGTCGCGCAGCAGCGTGTTGCGGTAGGCGCTCTCGTTGGACAGGTAGTTGCCGCCCCCGCCCTCGTAGGAGCAGGAGTCCGCCGAGGGCGGGATCGGCGGCTGCGCGGGCGGGTAGTCGGTCGGGACCGGGGTGTTGCGCTCGGTCGTCTCGTTCGACTCGCAGTCGGTGAGCTCGCGTGAAGCGCGTGTGCCAGATGACGCCGAAGGCGACCGAGGTGTCCGGCCAGGTGTCGCCCGGCGGACGGGGCACGTCCGCGCCGGTGTTCGCGCGGATCATCGCGCCGACCGGGAGGCTGGCGGTGGTCCACTGCGGCGGCCGACGCAGCTCGAAGCCGAGGGTGCCGCCCCAGCGACGCGGGACCGCGGTGTTGCAGCCGGGGTTGTCGACCGCGAGCTGCGGGGTGGCGTCGTCGGGACCGGTGCCCGGGCACGGCAGTGAGAGGTCGTTGCCGGCGAAGTCGCCGTGGTAGCGCGCGTTCCACTGCTCGAGGCGGAACTCGGAGTCGACGGCCTGGCTGACGGTGATCGACGCGTCGACGCGCCGCCGCGGGCGCGCGGTCATGTGCGGGCCGACGGTGTCCTCGACGTAACCGGCGGCGAACTCGGTGTAGTTCACCGGCAGCGTGTAGGCCTCGATCACCTGCCGCTTGCCGCCCTTCGTCCGGTACGTCGTGCCGTCCAGCGCGAGCGCGGCGGCACCGGAGGGGTTGCCGTGGCGGATGTTGTTGCCGACGGTGTCGTTGCCGGTGCCGGTCTCTCCCCCGTCGAGGGTGTACGGGTCGAACCCGCTCACGAGCACCCGCGTCACACGCCGACCCGGGGTGAAGGAGATCTCGCCCATCCCCCGCGCGGCCTTGTCGAAGCGGGTGATCAGCGAGTCGCGCTCGTCGATGGAGATCCGGAAGCTCGGCTGCCACTGGCGCAGCGCGGCGGTGGCCTGGAGCCGCGTCCAGTAGAGCGGGCGGTCGTCGCTGGCGGGCAGCCCACCGGCCACCGGGCCGGTCGACTGCGCCCGACGTACGGCCTGGCGCCACAGGGCTCGGCCCTGCCGCTCGGCGAGCCGTTCGGCCGCGGCCAGGCTGCGGGTCTCGCACAGGCGCTGGACCAGGCGCGGACCGAACGCCTCGAACCCCCCGCCCTCGATCATCTGCCGCGCGAACGGCTTGAGCTGGGCCAGCGCAGGGTTGCCGTTGCGCGGCAGCCGGTTCTCCAGGCGCCGCTCCTCGACGGAGAGCTCGGTGCCGGCGTCCAGGCAGCGGGCGGTCAGCGTGGTGCGGGCCGATGCCGGGTCCGCGGCCGCCGCGGCGACCACCGCGCCCACGGGACTTGCGGGGCCGGCGCTGGACGGGCCGCCTGCCGTGAGCAGGCAGGCGGTGAGGGCCGCGCTGGTGAGGGTGATGACGGAGGTGCGCATGGTTCTCCCAGATTCGCCGAGTGCCTGTGAGGGGCCCCGGGCCGGACCTGCGGCCGGGACCCGGGCGACGCTAGCAACGCGCCGCCCCGCGACCACGCCCTCCGGTCGCGGAGGGCGAGGGCGAGGCGACCTGGTCGGCGACCCAGCACTCGGAGGGTTCGACGGATGGGGCACGCGCGAGGCACCATGCACTCGGCGCCCACGTCGGGGCGCCACACGGTACGGCTGCACAATGCTGACGCACGGTTCAGACGCAGGTTTCAGGCGCACGGTTCAGACGCACGGTCGAAGGGCAGACATCATGGGTGACCCGATGCACGGCATCGAGGCGGACGTCGAGTTCGACTTCGCCGACGCCACGGCGTTGAGGACGGCGTGCACGTCGGTCGCCCAGACGATCGGCGGCCAGCAGGGATCGCGACGCGCCTGGGCCGGCACCGCGCTGACCGACTTCCGTGGGCACTTCGCCGAGCTGTTCGCGACCAACGCCGACACCGCCGACCTCGACGCCGGTGAGGTCGTCGCGGCGCTGCAGGCCACCGCGACCGCCGTGGCCCACCTGGCCGAGGACGCCCAGGCCGAGCAGGATCGGCGCAACGAGGCGCGCGCCTGGAAGGCCCAGCACGACAACCGCGGCTTCGGCGGCTGGCTCGACGACACCTTCGGGGACGGCGACGACTGTCCCATCCCCGAGCCCCAGCCGCGGATGTCCTTCGCGCCGCCGAGCCCGCCCACCCGCGAGCGCCAGACGCCCGAGCCGGGCTCGGGAGGCGGCGGGGGCACCGGCACGTCGGCGGCCCGCCCGCGCGACCTGCACTTCTTCGCCACCAGCTCCGCGGGCGCCAACGGCGAGCTGGCCGGGGAGCCCGGGCGGCTCCGCTCCCTCTACTCCGCCTTCCAGGCGAGCTGCCAGTGGGGCACGCTGAGCGCCGACGGCGTCCTCACCGGTCTGGACCGGTGGACGGAGGCCAACGACGACGACGTCCGATGGGCCAACACCGTCGGTGACGCCTTCGCCGCAGCCGGGGGCGAGGGCGCGGTCTCGGCGCTGCCCGACTCCGCACTCGCCGCGGCCCTGCGCGCGGCCGACGTCTCGGCCACCCGCGCGGACCTCGACGTCACGATGCCCTCCGCGCTCGGGTCCCCCCCGACCACGGGGTACGCCAACGACCCCGTCAACACCTCGACCGGCAACTTCACCGAGTCCGAGGTCGACCTCGAGGTCGCCTCGGCCTGCTCCTCGCTGTGGTGGCGGCGCTCGTACAACTCCGTGCACGACCACGTCGGCGCGTTCGGACCCGGCTGGAGCAGCTGGTGCGACGCCGGGCTGGTCCTGAGCGACGAGTCGGCCGCCCTCACCCTGCCCGACGGCCGCCGGATCACCTTCCCCCGCCTCGGCTCCGGCTGGGACCGCGCCACCGGCGCCAACCTGTGGCTGACCCGTGAGCCGTCCTCGGCGCACGGCGCCGAGCTGCTCGTCGTCTCGGGCAACGACGGCTCCCGCTGGGTCCACACCGGCGCCGGCCGGCTGCTGAGCGTCGAGGTCGGCGAGGGCACCGAGGTCAGCCTGACCTGGGACCAGGACCGGCTGGTCCGCCTGACCCACGAGCGCGGCCGCGCGATCGACCTCGAGTGGCTCGGTGACGGGCGCGAGGCCCGGATCGTCGCCGTGCGTGCCTCCGACGGTCGCACGGTCTCCTTCGACTACGACGACGGCCGCCTGGTCGCCGCCACCGGTCCGCTCGGGACCCGCCGCTACGGCTGGGACGAGGCCGGGCTGATCGCCTCCGTGACCGATGCCGACGGCGTCGTCGAGGCCGCCAACACCTACGACGAGCACGGACGCGTCGTCCGTCAGCGCTCACCGTTCGGTCGGATCACCCGCTTCGCCTACCTCCCGGGCCGCGTCACCGTCGTCTCCGACGAGGACGGCACCCGGGCCAACACCTGGATCGCCGACGACCGCGGTCGCCTCGTCGGCGTCGTCGACGCCCACGGCCGGCGCCAGTCGATGGCCTACGACGCCCACGACAACAAGGTCCTCGTCACCGAGCGTGACGGCTCGGTCATCATCTCCGAGCACGACACCCGGGGCCGGCGCGTGCGCCAGGTGACCCCCGGCGGCGCCGACGTGGTCTACGCCTACGACGAGCTCGACCGGGTCACCCGCGTCGAGGTCACCGGCGGAGACCCGATGGTCGACGGCACCGGCACCGGCACCGGCACCGCTGCTGAGGACGGTGCGCACCAGGTCGCCGTCACCACGCTGACCTACGAGGGCGAGCAGCGCAGCCCGAGCGCCGTCACCGATCCCGAGGGCGGCGTGACCCGCATGGTCTGGGCGGGCGGGCTCCTCCAGCAGGTGAGCGACGCCACCGGGACCACCTCGCACTTCACCTACGACGAGCACGGTGAGCTCGAGACCACGACCGACGCCGAGGGCAACGTCGCCCGTCTCGAGCGCGACGCGGCCGGTCGGGTCACCGCCGCGGTCACGCCGACCGGGCAGCGCACGACGTACGCCTACGACCCGGCCAGCGGCATGCTCGCCGAGCGGGTCGGCCCCGACGGCGCCACCTGGCGCTACGAGCGCACCGCCGCCGGCCGCCTCGCTGCCGTCACCGACCCCACCGGCAGTCGGACCGAGGTGGAGCACGGCCCGCACGGCGAGGAGTCCGCGACGATCGACCCACTGGGTCGCGCGGTCCGCCGCACCTACGACGACCTCGGCCAGGTCACCGCCTCCGTGCTCCCGGACGGGTCGCGCTGGGAGTTCGCGCACGACACGTTGGGCCGGGTCATCGCGGTCACCGACCCCGAGGGCGGGACGCTGCACCAGGAGCACGACGTGGTCGGCGCGCCCACCGCCGTCACCGACCCGACCGGCGTACGCCGCGAGCTCGCCGAGGCGAGCAGCGGTGCCGCCGCCTCGCTCGAGGTCTTCGACGGCGCCCCCGGCGAGAGCCCCGCACGCCTCGACCTCGACAAGCTCGGTCGCCTGGTCTCCGAGACCGGACCGGACGGCTCGGTCCGCCTGACCCGCTACGACCGCTGCGGGCGCCCGGTCGAGGTCGTCGACCCGGTCGGCGGCGTGACCCGCGCGGTCCGCGATGCCGCCGGCCGCATCGTCACGCTGATCCAGCCCACGGGCGCCGAGGTGAGCTACACCTACGACGCGTGCGGTCGGTTGTCGACGATCACCGACCAGACCGGCGCCACGTCGCGCCGGGTCTACGACGCCGACGGCCGCGTCGTCGAGCAGCACCTGCCGACCGGCGAGGTCGCCACCACCCGCTTCGAGGCCAACGGCCGGGTCGCCGCGATGCGGGTGCCCGGGGTCGGCACCACGACGTACGCCTACGACGCGGCGGGCCGCGTCGTCGAGACCCGCGACCCCCGCAGCGGGCGCCGCCGGTTCACCTACGACGCCGCCGGGCAGCTCGTGGCCGCCACCGACGCCAACGGCGGCGTCACCGCCTACGGCTACGACGAGGGCGGGCGCTGCACCGAGATCACCCACCCCGACCGCGGCGTCACCCGCCGCGCCTACGACGCCCACCACCGTCTGGTCTCCGAGACCGATCCGCTCGGGCGCACCACGACCGCGGAGTACGACGCGGCGGGCCGCCAGGTCTCGCAGACCGACCCGGCCGGCTCGCGCACCGAGTGGCGCTACGAGTCCGGTCGCCTGGCCGCGGTCGTCGTCGACGGGGTCGTGCAGTCCTCGATCGACCGTGACGTGCCCGGACGCCGGATCCGGGTCACCGACCGCTCGGGCGCGGACGGCTCGGTCGTCGAGCACGAGCTGGAGTGGGACGCCCGGGGCCTGCTCGTCGCCCGCACCCGCGACGGCGTCGGCCCGCGCTGGCGCTACGACGCGAACGGCGCCTGCGTCGCGCTGACCGCCGCCGACGGCGCCGAGACCTCCTACGCCCGCGACGCCGCGGGCCGTCTCGTCGGGGTCACGCACCCGCTGCTGGGCACCGCGCTGATCGAGCGCGACGCCGCCGGACGCCAGGTCGTCGCGACCGCGGGTGGCCGCACCCAGCGGTGGAGCTACGACGACGGGTTCCTGGCCGTCCACGAGGTCGACGGCAGCACCCGCACCCGCATCGTCCGCGACGACGACGGCCGGATCGCCCGCGTCGAGACCGAGAGCGGCCCCGACGGCGAGGGCCGGGCGCCCCAGTCCACGGCGTACTCCTACGACGCGGCCTGCCAGCTCGTCGCCGCGGTCACCAGCACCTCGACGGGCGAGACGCCGGCCAAGCGCACGCAGCGCTGGCGCTACGACGCCGCCGGGCGCCTGGTCGCCGAGCGCTTCGACGGGGTCACCCGCGAGCTCCTCTACGACGCGGCCGGGCAGCTGGTCGCCTCGCGCACGGGCGAGCAGGAGGTCGTCTCCTACGCCTACGACGCCGTCGGGCGTCGCACCGGGGAGCGGTACGCCGACGGCAGCACCCGCGACTTCACCTGGAGCCCGACGGGGTGGCTGTCCTCGGTCACCACGACCGACGGCGCGGGCGCGGTCCGGCGTACGGGCCTGGTCGTGGACGCGCTCGGCGAGCTGTCCCGCATCGAGGGCCCCGACGGTCGCAGCACCGAGGTCGTCGCCGACACCGCGAACCCGTGGAACGGGCTGCTCTCGGTCGGTGGCCGCCAGGTCACGCAGGCCGGCGGCTTCACCGGTATCAGCGACGGAACCACCGGCGAGGCCGCGTGGACCGACCCGGGCTGGCGCGACGCCCGCACGATGGGCCCCGACCCGTGGTCGCTGCCGACCGAGGGCGTGCCCGAGCTGCCGTTCCCCGGCTCCGGGACGGAGACCGGCTTCGAGCTGACCGAGACCGGTGAGCTCCTCGTCGGCGGCACGGGCGGCACGAGCGGTCTGGAGTGGTTGGGCCGCCGCGCCTACGACCCGGCCACCCGCGGCTTCCTCTCCGTCGACGCCCGCGAGGCGCTGACCGGCGCCGGGTGGGCGGGCAACCCGTACTCCTTCGCCGGCAACGACCCCCTGCACGCGCTCGACCCGATGGGCCTGAGCCCCGTCACCGACGAGCAGCTGCGCGCCTACAACGCCGCCAACGGCGGTTTCGGCGACACCGCGGCCGGACAGTGGCTGAAGAACAACTGGGAGTACGTCGCCGGCGGCGCGATGGTGCTCGGCGGCGCGGCCCTGATGTTCGTGCCGGGCGGCCAGGTCTTCGGCATGGGCCTGATGTCGGCCGGCGCCGACACGATCATCCAGCGGGCCACGACCGGCGAGGTCAACTGGGGCCAGGTCGCGGTCTCCGGCGTCCTCGGCATGGCCGGCGGCGCCGGCGCAGGCCTGGCCAGCAAGGCCGGCATGACGGGCTGGAAGGCCGCCGCGACCGCGGGGATGGTCGACGGCGCCTGGCAGGGCGGCGCCGCCAGCGGCGCCGGCTACCTGATGGGCGACGGGCCGCACACGGTGGGCGGGTTCTTCGGTGCCGCGGGCACCGGCACGCTGTTCGGCGCCGGCAGCGGCGGCGCTCTCGGGGTCGTCAGCCACGGCGCCACCTCGGCGGCCAGCCACCTCCGCGGCGGCAACGCGGTCGTCGACGACACCATCGGCCAGGCCGGACGTGAGCTCGGTGAGACGGCGCCGACGCCGGCAGCCCCGACGCCGCCGGCGAGGCCGAGACTGCCCCAGGACATCAACGTCAACCCGATCGCACCGGACCCGTTGCCGCTGAACCGTCCCGTCGGGACGAGCCCGAGCCAGAACGCCTACGTCCAGCAGAGGATCGCCGACCTGCAGGCCGGCGGCGCGATCGACCTGCGGGTCAACCAGCAACAGGTCGACCTCAACGGCACCCGCGTGGGCGTGAACCGACCCGACCTGCAGTACACGCAGAACGGACAACGCGTCTACGAGGAGTTCGACCGGCCGCCACCGGTCCGTGCGGCGGAGCACGAAGCGAGGATCCTGGCCAACGACCCGGCTGGGGCCGTCAACCTCTTCACCGTTCCGTGAGCGACGCGGACGCGCTCGTCCTCGCCGACCGCTATGCGCCGGTGACCTCCTCGATCGGTTTCGTCCGGGCCGGCCTCGAGACGGTCAGCGAGGCGCTGCGCGCCTGGCGCGAGCAGCTCCACGGATCGGCCACGGCGACGTGGCTCGGCGACGACGTCGAGCTGGGACTCCGGCGCCTCGAGCCGCTGACGACCGGGGTGCTGCCGCGGGAGCTGGCCGTCCAGACCCGGAACCCGGAGTGGACGGCGGTGCTGGACTGCACGATCCCGTTCGGCAACGAGGTCGGCACGGTCGCCCACCTGTCCACGGCGCTGCTCGTGCAGGGACTCGCCGTGACCTCGAAGCCGTCGGTCAAGGCGGACGGCGATCGGCCCGCCCGCTTCGGCGCTCGCCAGTTCCAGCTGTTCGGTCCGTTGCAGACCGAGTTCTCGAACTACGTGCGGACCATCTCGGTGACCCAGGACGGCTCCCGCTGGCGGTTCGACGCGAACGGCACGGTGCAGGACTTCGAGGACACGGCCGCCTACGACCGGCGTCTGGTACGCGAGCGCTTCAGCGCCCGGATGCTCGTCGACTACTGCGCCGCGCTCGGTCTCGCCCCGTTCGACGACGACTTCTACGCGGGGCCGGTCGTCCTGGTCGAGAACAGCGCGCCCCCGGCCCGGGGAGGTCTCGAGCTGAGCCTCGCCGAGGCCCAGCACCGCTGGGGCATCCAACCGGGTTGAGCACGCGACGCCGGTGATGGAGGGCCCGCGCGTCACGGCACCGCTGTGCAGAGCGAGGTCGTGGGCAGCGAGGTCGTGGGCAGCGAGGCCGGCCACCGGTGAGGGTCCCGTGCCGCGACGACCGCCCTCAGCGCGTCGTACGTCGCGCGCGGTCGCGCGCCCGGACCAGGCTCGTCGCCGTACGCCGGCACGCGGCGACCGCCTGCGCGAGCGGTGAGCTCGGGTCCCACCCGCTCGTCTGGTCGACCAGGTCTCCGACCGACGACGCGGCACCGTCGACGTCACCCGACGCCAGTGCTCGACGCGCCTCCTCGACCGCCGCCGTCGCCGCGCGCAGCGACAGCGACGAGGCGCCCGACGTACGGTCCGGCTCCGACCTCGGCGGCCTCGGCGGAGATCTCGCGGCCGGCCTCGTCGAGCTCGCCGTCGAGCCGGGTAGCGGATCGCGAGGCTGACCGACGCGAGACCAGGGCGACGACGAGGAGCGCGACCCCGGGGACGACGACGACCGCGACGACGATGCGCAGGCTGGCCCAGTCCAACCGGCCGCTGCTCAGCGCGGCGACCAGCGAGGCGCCCAGCACGGCCACGACGATGACCCAGAACAGCACCCGGCCCCAGACCGGCCACGGCTCCACGGCTTTCTCGGCTTCCCTGCCCACGTCGCCACAGTGGCACACGCCGTGGAGCTCAGAACGGCAGGTCGGTGGTGCCCGGCGGCACGACGAGGAGCCCGGCGATGCGCCCCTGGTCGTCGAAGGCGACCCGGCCCACCCACGAACCCGCCTCGCAGACCAGCTCGGTGCTGCCGATGACGACGCCCAGCACGGCTTCCCCCGCCTCGACCGCCGACCCGTCGGAGGCCTCCAGGTGCGTGCCGGTGCACCGCTCGAGGTTGCCCGTCTCCGAGACGGCTCGCGCCCAGGTGTCGAGGACCACCTCGCGGGTCAGCACGGACGCCACGTCGTCGGGCATCCACTCGCGGATCGCGTCGTAGTCACCGGCGTCGAGCCGGGTGAAGACCCGCTCGGTGGCCTCGATCAGCCCGTCGGTCGGGGTGGTGGTCATGGTGTCTCCTGTCCGGGGATCCCGAGGTGAGCCGAAGCGCTTGAAGGCCGCCTGGCGGGTGACGCCGAGGAGCTCCCCGATCTCGGCCCACGTGTGCCCGGCTGCGCGTGCGTGCGCTACCGCGGCGTGCAGGGACGCCTGGGCCTCCTCGGCCTTCGTCCGCGCAGTGGCAACGGCGGTCAGCGGTTCAGCGACGAGGCTCACCGCCTCGAGCGAGCCGGGACCCGATGACGGTCACGGCCCCGATGATGAACCCGGCTGACCACAGCGCGCTGTCGTCGCCCACCTGCACCAGCACCAGTCCCACGACGATTCCGATCACGGCGGCGACGGCGTAGGACATCGGGTCGACCACGCCGCGGCTGCTGCGTTGGCCGGCATAGGAGCCGGCGAAGAGCATGACCCACAGCGACAGGCACAGGACTGCACCGATGGCGTACGACGGCCAGCCCTGGTCGTCGATGAGTCCGACGGCCACCGTGACGGGCAGGGCGACGGCGAGGAGAAGGTGCTGCCTCATGCCCCCAGGGCAGCAGACCGCTCCCACCGTGTCAACCAGAGGTTGACGTCGTAGCTATGGGCCGTCCGGCTGGTGCTCCGCCGGAACCGGACCTCAGCCGTGCCGCAGCCGATGTGCACGACGCGGTCCCGCTGGGCCGCGATGCCGAGCTGATCCGCGCGCGTCGCGGTCACCATCCCGCCCTGCGGGACAGCACGTGAACCTGGTGCCGGGGTCGGTCTACGTCGTCGGTGGAAGGTGACCTGGTTGTCGGAGCCGATGCGCATCTCGTAGCGGGGGTCGTGGGCGCGGGCGTGGTGTCGGGGGCACAGCAGGCGGCCGTGCTCGACGTCGGTGCAGCCGCCCTCGGACCAGGGGTGGTCGTGGTGGGCGTGACACATCGAGGGCGGCCAGTCACAACCTCGGCGCGGTGCAGCCGCCGTCGCGCAGCTCGAAGTAGACCCGTTGGCCCCGGGTGTAGAACCGCTGCCCCCGTCCGACGTCGAGGACCTCACTGGGCCCGTCGAAGACCGCGGGGACCAGCCCGGACTCGCACGCCAGACGCCGGGCCTCACCCGCGGAGACGATCGTCCCGTCATCGAGGGTGGCGTACCCGGTGCCGGCCAGCAGGTCGGAGAGCTGGATCTTGACGACCACGGTCGCGTTGATCCGCCCCGCCTTCGGCAGGCGTCTCGGGGTCGAGGGTCTCGATCAGCTCCGCGAACGCCTCCCCCAGCTTCTGGGGGGTCGGCTTCTCGAACCCCGCCGCCACGCCCTCCTCGCCCGGGACCTTGCCCTTCGAGTGCTGGTGC
Source organism: uncultured Actinomycetota bacterium (assembly GCA_963714475.1). Lineage (GTDB taxonomy): Bacteria > Actinomycetota > Actinomycetes > Propionibacteriales > Nocardioidaceae > Nocardioides. The sequence continues at coordinate 46,394 of CAVQOP010000008.1, read as the reverse complement.
TTGGGCGCGGCCAAGGCCTGCAGGGCCTTCTGCAGCATCGCCCCGTGCAACGCGGGCACCGTGAACGACCCCCGCACCGACCCGTGGCCGTCGGCGTACATCGTGAACCGGCGCTTCGCTGCCGCGTCCTGCTCGGCCTTCTCGAGCCGTTTGCGGTCGCGTTCCTCACCGATCTCGGGGGCGATCACGGTCAGCACGTGCGCACCCAGCACGGCAAGGGCTGCGGCGTCGTGGACCTGCGCATACTCCACCAGCAGCTGCTCGGCCTTGTCGATCAGCTCTGGGTCGAGGTCGGTGGGGAGGTCCTCCAGGGCCCGCACGATGGTCTGGGCCTGCTCGGGCACCAGCTGCGCGCCGCGCAACGCGGCGTCGACGCGGTGCCACCGGGTCTGCAGCCCGCGGCCGAGCTTGACCTTCCCGATCGCCGAGCGTCGGGTCTGGCGGGTCGCGACCGCCCACCACGCCCCAGCCGAGGTCGCACCCGAGGCGTCCTCCACACCGATGTCGTGGCCGTGCGCAGCCAACGCCAGCTCCAACGCCGCCACCTCGGCAGCCAACGCGGTGACCTCGACCAGCGCGGTCCGAGCCTCGTCCTCACCCAGGCCCAGCAGCGACGCCTCCAACAGACCGCCCACCTGCTCCCGCAGCCCACGCAGACCCACGGGCACACGGTGCCCGGGATCGGTCTGCGTGGTGTCGTCCATGTGAGAAGTCAACCACCCACCACCGACATCACTGCAGGTCAGAGCCGGTTATCCACAGCCTGGAACGAGGCGTTTGGGTAACGATTCGATAACCCTGTCGAGCCCGACCCTCGAGGTTGCCTCCCGTCTCGCCTGACCGGGTTCGGCCGCTGGCAACACGACGAAGCGGTGAGTTCTCCGCCACCCCGTACGACCCCCGATGACCCACCCGTCGCGGGCCTCGGGCTGCCCCACGCTCAGTCGGAGCGAGCACCGCCGCCCGGCGACTGCTGCCCGCCTTGCTGCTGCCCGCCTTGCTGCTGCCGCAGACGACGCCTCTCCTTCGCCGTCCTGCTGTCCCGCGGATCGGCTTCTGTCGTGGCGCCGCCGCCGGCGGTCGAGGTGATGAAGTCGGAGAGGACACCGGTGACGCCGTCCCGGACCGGTGCGACGAACAGCGCGCCGAGGACGAGCACGGCGACGACCAGCTTCGCGGCCGCGTCGGAGCGCCTTCGGCGCTGCGCTCGCGGGCGGACCGCGCGCTCCTGGGTGCTCGCCGCTCGCGGCGTACGACTCCGTTCCGCCCGCACGGGGACAGGTGCGGCGCCGCTCAGGCTTGCGTCGAGCGCGATGGACGCGTCTCGGACCTGCTCCGGCGTGAGCACGGTGTGCCGCGAGCCGAGCATGTTCACGACGTTGGCGGTGGAGCAGACCATGACGTCGCGAGCCCACCCGGCGAGGCGCTCCTCGCGGTGGAAGCACAGCACGGGTACGACGGCGTGGCCGGTCACGCCGGCGATGATCGGAGTGATGGCCAGCGCCGCCTCGGCGGCACCGGTGACCGCAGACTCCCGGCGGCGACCGTCCTGGCGCAGCTCGGTCCCGTCGCGGATCTCGACCCGGCCGCTCCAGTTCTTGGAGTCGATGACGTAGACCCCGCCCGGGCCGATCGCGACGTGGTCGATGTTGGCGCGCCGGCGTCCAGGCCAGCGCACATCGTGGAGGAACGTCCACGACTCGGGCGGCAAGGCGCTCAGCGCCTCCGCCGTCGCGCGCTCACCCTCCGTGCCCTTCTCGTACTGCTCGGCGACCTCGAGCTGCCGCTGCGCCTTCTCACGCAACCTCCGCGCGACCTCCGCCGCCGACTCCCCTGCCATGCCGTGCTCCCTGTCCGAGTCGTCTCCTGACGCGAGATGTCTCGGCGCCACGACCCCGCGGCTTGAGGACTGCGCCAGGAGCCGCCCCCTCCCCACTCCCCTCTCCCCTCTCCCCTCTCCCCCAGCGTCAGGTCTGCGTCACGTGGTGCCGGGCGACGGAGGGTCCGAGCCGGTCCGGCTCCTCGGTGGCCAGCGCCGTGCGCAGGAACCGCGACAGCACCGGCGACGGCGGTTCGCGGCGACGCCACAGCACGGCCGCCTCGAGCGGGGCGATCGGCGTCGCCAGACGCACGGAGCGGACCCCCGGGCCCAGCGCGCGCACCGACGCCGGGGCCATGGCCACACCCAGCCCGGCGCCGACGAGACGGGCGGTCGTCCCGAGGCTGCCCGCCGTACGACAGTCGCGCGGCGCGATCCCCGCGACGTCCCAGGCCGCCCGGGTGTGGGCGGCGACCCCAGGGAACCCGTCGTCGGGTGAGGGCACGATCCAGCGCTCCGCACCCAGCGACGCCAGGGCGACGGTCGGGCGGTCGGCCCACGCCGAGTCGGCCGGGACGACGACCACCACCGGCTCACGGTGGATCAGCGCGACCTCGAGGTCGCGCCCGTGCAGCCGCTCGAGGTGCTGCGTGCGCGTGCAGTAGACGACCCCGACGTCGGCCCGGCCCTCCTTGACCCGGTCGACGACCTCGGGTCCGCCGACCTCGACGATCTCCGTCCCGACGTCCGGCGCCCGCCGGTCGAAGTCGGAGAGCAGGTTCGGCAGGATCTCCCAGCTCATCGCCGAGGTGGTCGCGAGGGCCAGTCGGCCGAGCCGACCGGTGCCGATCCCACGCACGACCTCGGTCAGCTGATCGACGTCGCCGAGCACCCGCACCGCCTCCCGCGCCAGCAGCGCACCGGCCTCGGTGGCATCGACCCCACGGGAGTGCCGGACGAGCAGCCGGACGCCGAGCTCGCGCTCGAGCTGGCCGATCGCGGCGCTCAGCGGTGGCTGGGTCATCGCCAGCCCCTCGGCCGCCCGCGAGACCGAGCCCTCCCTCACGACCGCGACGAAGTAGCGGAGCTGGCGCAGATCCATACGGAGAACCTATCGCGGACGCCCTCAATAGATATTGGACGTATGACGAGCGCCGACCTGACACTGAGAGCCGTCCCCCTGTGAGGGCGATCACACGATCCGAGGAGTCCGAGTCCACCTTGTCCGGCCTGCAGTTCGACCACCAGACCTACCCCCAGCGGGTCGTGTTCGGTGCGGGCGCGGCCCGTGAGCGCCTCCCCGGCGAGGTCGAGCGCCTCGGCGCCCGACGGGTGCTCCTGGTCGCGACCGAGGCGGAGGCCGAGCTGGCCCACTCCCTCGCCGCCGACGTCCCCGTCGTCGAGCGCTACCTCGGCGTCCGCCCCCACGTCCCGGTCGAGCTGGCCGAGGCGGCCCGCGCCGTCGCCACGGGGAGCGGTGCCGACCTCGTCCTCAGCGTCGGCGGCGGGTCCACGACCGGCTTCGCCAAGGCGATCGCCCTGACCACCGGACTGCCCGTGGTCGCCGTCCCGACGACGTACGCCGGCTCGGAGGCCACCCCGGTCTGGGGGCTGACCGAGGGCCGGACCAAGACCACCGGCACCGACCCGGTCGTGCTCCCCCGCACGATCGTCTACGACCCCGAGCTCTCGGTCAGCCTGCCCGTCGCCCTCGGCGTGGCCAGCGGGCTGAACGCCCTGGCGCACTGCGTCGACTCGCTCTGGGCGCCGCGGGCCAACCCGATCCTCTCGGCCGGGGCCGGCGAGGGCATCCGCGCCCTCGCCGCCGCCCTGCGCGGCATCGTCGCGGACGGCACCGACCTCGAGGCCCGGGCCGGCTGCCTCTACGGCGCGTACCTCTCCGCCGTCACCTTCGCCGGCGCCGGCTCCGGGCTGCACCACAAGATCTGCCACGTCCTCGGCGGCACCTGGGACCTCCCGCACGCCCAGACCCATGCCGTCGTCCTCCCCCACGTGCTCGCCTTCAACGCCGACGCCGCACCGCACGCCGCCGCCCGCATCGCGACGGCACTCGACGCCGAGCGACGCCGACGCCGACGGCGCGGTGGCCGGCCTGCTCGCGCTGTACGCCGACCTCGACGCGCCCACCGCGCTGCGCGACCTCGGCCTGGGTGAGGACGCCCTGGACGAGGCGACCGAACGCGTGGTCGCCGCCGCCCCGGCCGACAACCCGCGGCCCGCGGACCCCGCCGCCGTACGCCGTCTGCTGCAGCGTGCCTGGGCCGGCGCCGAGCCCCTGACCGAGAGGAACGACCGATGACCGACGCCCACGACAGCCGGCAGGACGCTCAGGACGCTCAGGACGGGCGCGAGCAGCACGTCACCGACCAGGTGCTGGCCAGCTTCGCCGACGCGACGACCCCGCGGTTCCGCGAGCTGATGGAGTCGCTGGTGCGAGCACGCGCACGCCTTCGTGCGCGACGTCCGCCTCACCGAGCCGGAGTGGGCAGGCCGCGATCGACTTCCTCAAGCGGGCCGGTGACATCACCGACGACAAGCGACAGGAGTTCATCCTGCTCTCCGACGTGCTCGGCCTGTCGATGCTGACCGTCGCCGTCAACCAGCCCCCGGACCCCCGTGCCACCGAGGCCACCGTCTTCGGGCCGTTCTTCGTCGACGGCTCACCGCGCGATCGCGATCGGCGGCGACATCGCCCAGGGCGCCCCCGGCCAGCCCTGCTGGGTCTCCGGCACGGTCCGCGGCACCGACGGCGAGGCCGTCGCCGGCGCGCGGCTCGACGTGTGGGAGGCCGACGACGACGGGCTCTACGACGTCCAGCACGCGGGTGACGTCACCCAGGGACGCGGTTGGCTCGAGACCGACGACGAGGGTCGCTACGGGCTGTGGTGCCTCACGCCGACGCCGTACCCGATCCCCGCCGACGGCCCCGTCGGCGACCTCCTCGCCGCCGGCGGCCGCGGTCCGATGCGCGCCTCCCACCTGCACTTCATGGTCACCGCGCCGGGCTACCACCGCCTCGTGACCCACATCTTCGTGCGCGGCGACGCCCACCAGGACTCCGACGCCGTGTTCGGGGTCAAGGAGTCGCTGGTCGTCGACTTCGACGAGCAGCCCTCCGGCGCGCCGCCCCCGGACGACGACCCCGGCGGCCGGTCCGTCGACGGGTCCTGGACCCGCGCCCGCTTCGACATCCACCTCGCCCCTCAGGAGACCCGATGACCACCCAGCCGCTGGAGCAGGAGACCACCCGAGCCACCCCGGCTCGATGACCCGCCTCGACGGCGAGCACGCCGACGACCTGCACACCGACGTGCTCGTGATCGGCACCGGCCCGGCCGGCGCGGCGGCCGCGCTGTTCCTGGCGACGTACGGCGTCGACCACCTGGTGATCACCAAGTACCGGCTGGACCGCGAACACGCCGCGCGCGCACATCACCAACCAGCGCACCGTCGAGATCATGCGCGACATGGGCATCGAGGCCGACGTGATCGCCGAGGCGCACGCCCGCACGAGCTGATGGGCGACACGGTGTTCTGCTCGAGCCTGGCCGGCGACGAGATCGGCCGGGTCCGCACCTGGGGCACGCACCCGGCGCGCGAGGCGGACTACACGCTGGCCAGCCCGTCGGACGAACTGCGACCTCCCGCAGACCCTCTTCGAGCCGATCCTGATCGGCCACGCCGCCGAGCGCGGCAGCCGGATCCGCTTCGACACCGAGTACGTCTCGCCTGGTGCAGGACGACGACGGCGTCACCGTCACCGTGCGCGACCGGCTCTCCGGCGCACGAGTTACCGCGATCCGGGCGCGGTACGTGATCGGCGCCGACGGCGGGCGCAGCCAGGTCGTCGCGCGACCTCGGCCTGCCGTTCGAGGGGCAGATGGACGTCGCCGGGTCGCATGAACATCGTCTTCCACGCCGACCTGACCGAGTTCGTCGAGCCACCGGCCCGAGCGTCCTGTACTGGGTGCTGCAGCCCGGCTCGCAACATCGGCGGCATCGGCCTGGGCCTGGTCCGGATGGTCCGCCCGTGGGACGAGTGGCTGATCGTCTGGGGCTACGACATCAACGCAGCCGCCGCCCGACGGTCGACGACGCGATGGCCACGAAGATCGTGCACGACCTGGTCGGCGACGACACGCGTCCCGGTGACGATCCGCTCGCACCTCGCTGTGGGGCAACAACAAGATGTACGCCACGCGCTACCGCGAGCGGTCGCGTGTTCTGCGTCGGCGACGCCGTGCACCGGCACCCGCCGAGCAACGGGCTCGGCTCCAACACCTCGATCCAGGACTCCTACAACCTCGCCTGGAAGCTCGCCGACGTGCTGTCGCGGCGACGCCGGGCGAGGGGCTGCTGGACACCTACGACGACGAGCGCGCCCCGGTCGGCAAGCAGATCGTGCTGCGCGCCAACAAGTCCATCGAGGAGTTCGGCGCCGATCTTCGACGCGCTCGGGCCTCGACCGGGCACCGAGCGACACCGAGGAGATGCAGCGCGAGCATGCGACGCGCCGCGCCGACGACACCCCGAGGCGGCGGACGCAGCGCGAGCGCGCTGCGCAAGGCGCTGGAGCTCAAGGACTACGAGTTCAACGCCCACGGCGTCGAGCTCGGCCAGCGCTACGCCTCGGGCGCCGTGGTCGCCGACGGCACGCCGGAGCCGGCCTACGACCGCGACCCCGAGCTGTACTACCACCCGACGACCTGGCCGGGCGCCCGGCTGCCGCACTGCTGGCTCGGGCGACGGCGGCCACCGGGTCAGCACCCACGACCTCGCCGGCAAGGGCCGGTTCACCCTCCTCACCGGCATCACCGGGGCACGCGTGGGTCGAGGCGGCGCGCGGGTGCCGGCGCGACGCTGGGGGTCGAGGTCCGACGCGCTCGTGATCGGGCCCGGAGGCGCGACTACACCGACCTCTACGACGACTGGGCGCGGCCTGCGCGAGGTCGCCGAGGACGGCTGCGTGCTGGTCCGCCCCGACGCCCACGTCGCCTGGCGCTCGGCCGGGCTGACCGAGGACCCCGCCGCGTCGGTCACCGACGCCCTCCGGACGGTCCTCGCCCGATGACGACCGGCCACCTGCCGACCACCCGTTCCACCCGACCCACCCGTTCCACCCGTCCCGAGGAGCACCGATGAAGCTGCACCCCAGGCTGGCCGTCGCCAGCGCGCTGACCACGACCCTGGCTCTTGCCCTGTCCGCGTGCGGAGGTGAGGTCGGCGGTGGGTCCTCGGACGGCGGCGAGGGCAGTGCCGACGGCGGGGGCTCGACGTTGACCATCGGTTACGTCTCTCCGCAGACCGGACCGCTCGCCCCGTTCGGCGAGGCCGACTCCTTCGTCATCGAGGAGATGCAGAGCTACTTCACCGACAACCCGATCGAGGTCGACGGCGAGCAGGTCTCGGTCGAGGTGGTGGTCAAGGACGCGCAGTCCGACTCCACCCGCGCCGGCGAGGTCACCTCCGACCTGATCAACTCCGACGGCGTCGACCTGGTGCTGGCCTCCTCGACGCCCGACATCGTCAACCCGGTCTCCGAGCAGTGCGAGGCCAACTCGGTGCCCTGCATCACCACCGTCGCTCCGTGGCAGACCGTCGCGCTGCGCGAGGGCCCCGACGCGCCGGCCGACCTCGGCTACACCCACCACTTCTTCTGGGGCCTCGAGGACGTCGCGGCCGTCTACAGCGACATGTGGGGCGAGGTCGACACCAACGGCAGGGCCGGCGGCCTCTTCCCCAACGACCCCGACGGCGAGGCCTGGAGCGCGAACTTCCCGGCCCTGACCGAGGACAGCGGCGTCACCATCGACAACCCCGGGCTCTTCCCCAACGGCACCCAGGACTTCACCGCCCAGATCTCGGCGCTGAAGGGCACCGACATCTTGATGGGCGTCCCGATCCCGCCCGACTTCACGACGTTCTGGCAGCAGGCCAACCAGCAGGGGTACGCGCCCAAGCTCGCGACCATCGGCAAGGCCCTGCTGTTCCCGTCCGTCGTGGAGGGCATCGGCGAGACCGCCCAGAACCTCGGCACCGAGGTCTGGTGGCACCCGAGTGCGGCCTACTCCAGCTCGCTGACCGGACAGTCGTCGCAGGAGCTGGCCGATGCCTACGAGGAGGGCACCGGCCGGCAGTGGACCCAGCCGCTCGGCTTCAGCCACGCCCTCTTCGAGGTCGCGGCGGCCGCGGTGACCGAGGCCGGCTCGACCGACCCCGAGGCGGTCAACGACGCGCTGGGCTCGCTCTCGGCCGACACCGTGGTCGGACCGGTCGCGTGGGGCGCCGACGACTCGGTGCCGCCGTACGTCGCCAAGACCCCGGTCACCGGTGGCCAGTGGCGGATGACCGACGGCGGCGAGCACCCCTTCGAGCTCGTCGTGGTCTCCAACACCCTCGCCCCCGACGTCCCGACCGGCGGCTCCGTCGAGCCGCTGCGCTGAGGGAGGACCCGTGACGGCGCTGCTCGAGGTCCGAGGCCTGCACAAGAGGTTCGGCCAGGTCGTGACCGCCGACGACGTCTCCTTCGACGTCGCCGCCGGCACCGCCCTGGGCGTCGTCGGGCCCAACGGCGCCGGCAAGTCGAGCCTGCTCAACCTCGTCACCGGCACCCTGGGCGCAGACTCCGGCACGATCACCTTCGACGGTCGCGACGTGACCGGACAGGGCGCGGCGGCCCGCGGCCGGATGGGGGTCGCCCGCAGCTATCAGGTGCCGCGTCCCTTCGGCGCGATGACGGTCTTCGAGAACACCCTCGTCGGGGCGCGGTTCGCGGGCGGCCTGCGGCGTCAGGCCGCCTACGACCGGGCGTACGAGGCGCTCGAGACGACCGGCCTGGCCGACCTGGCCGACCGGCAGGCCGGGTCCCTGCGGCTGCTGGACCGCAAGCGGCTCGAGCTCGCCCGCGCGCTGGCGACCGGGCCGCGGCTGATCCTGCTCGACGAGATCGCCGGCGGCCTCACCGAGCGTGAGCTGCCGGCCCTGGTCGAGGTGATCGCGGGGCTGCGCGCCGCCGGCCTGGCCGTGGTGTGGATCGAGCACATCGTGCACGCGCTGGTCTCCGTGGTCGACGAGCTGATGTGCCTGGCCGCCGGCGAGGTGATCGCGATCGGCGACCCGACCGCGGTGATGGCCGACCCGCGGGTCGTCGAGGTCTACCTCGGCGCCGGCGTGGAGGCCGCGTCGTGACCAGACTGCTGACGCTCGACGTCCGTCGAGGCTCACTACGGCGACTTCCAGGCGCTGCACGGCATCTCGCTCGAGCTCGACGAGGGCGAGACCCTGGCCGTGATCGGCGCCAACGGCGCCGGCAAGTCGACCCTGCTCAAGACCGTCGCCGGGCTCGTCCCGCTGACGCCGGGAGCATCCACCTCGGCGACGAACGCCTCGACACGGTGCCGGCACACCGGCGGGTGACCCGCGGGGTCGCCCTGACCCCGGAGGGGCGACGGATCTTCGCCTCGCTCTCGGTCGAGGAGAACCTGCTGGCCGGCGCCTACGGCCGCCGCTCCGGACCCTGGGACCTCCAGAGCGTCTACGACCTCTTCCCGCTCGTCGCCGACCGTCGCAACCGGATGGGCGGGCACCTCTCGGGCGGTGAGCAGCAGGCGGCCGCGATCGGGCGGGCGCTGATGTCGAACCCCCGGCTGCTGCTGCTCGACGAGGTCTCGCTGGGCCTCGCCCCGGTCGTCGTCGCGGACATCTACGCCGCCATCCCGCAGATCACGCAGACCGGCACGACCGTGCTGGTCGTCGAGCAGGACCTCGGCCACGCCCTGGCCGTGGCCGACCGGGTGCAGTGCCTGCTCGAGGGCCGCACCGTGCTGGAGGCGCGCGGCGGGCGAGGTCACCCGCGACCAGGTCGCCGCGGCGTACTTCGGGCTGGCCGGCGCCACGGGACCGGACGATCAGAGCGGGGCGAGCAGCTGATGGAGTGGGTCAACGCAGTCCTCCAGGGGGTCCTGCTCGGCGGGCAGTACGCACTGCTCGCCTGCGGGCTGTCGCTGGTCTTCGGCGTGATGCGGATCGTCAACCTGGCGCACGGCGTGCTCGCCGTCGCGGCGGCGTACGCGGCGTACTGGGTGCTCGAGCAGGTCGACGTGCCGGCGTTCCTCGCGCTCGTGGTCGTGGTGCCGGTCTTCGCGCTGGTCGGCTACGCGCTCCAGCGGGGGCTGTTCAACCCGGCCCTGGCGCACGGGGAGCTCTCGCCGCTGCTGGTCTCGTTCGGCATCGCGGTGGTCGTGGCGAACCTGCTCCAGGAGGGGTTCAGCGCCAACTCGCGCAGCATCTCGATCGGCTCGCTCGGCACCGACAGCATCCCGCTGGGCGGGGGGCTGGCCGTCGGCACGTTCTCCGTGCTCACCTTCGTCGTCGGGGTCGCGGTGATCGGGGCGGTGCAGCTGTTCCTGGCCCGCACCCGCACCGGGCGGGCGATGCGCGCGACCAGCGACGACCCGGAGGCGGCGACGCTGATGGGCATCGACAACCGGCACCTCTACGCCCTGGCCACGGCGATCGCGGTCGCGACCGTCGCGCTGGCCGGGGTGTTCCTGGCGATGAGCACCCAGTTCTCCCCGACGTACGGCGACCTGGTGCTGATCTTCGCCTTCGAGGCCGTCATCATCGGCGGGCTCGGCTCGCTGTGGGGCACCCTGGTCGGCGCGCTCGTGCTCGGGGTCGCGCAGACCGTCGGGGCGCAGGTCGACCCGTCGTACGGCCTGCTCGTGGGTCACCTGGTCTTCCTCCTCGTGCTGCTGGTGCGACCCAGCGGCCTGATGCCGAAGGTGGCGGTCGCATGACGACGACGGTGGACACCGACCGGACGGCCGCGGCCGACGGCGGAGACGGCCACGCGGCCCGGGTGCGGGTGCGGCGCGCCGATCGCGGGTCGCTGGTCGGGGCCGGCGTGCTGGTGCTGGTCGTGCTCGCCCTGGCGCTGTGGGTGCCCTACCAGGTCAGCCTCGGGACGCCTGTCGAACCTGGTGGGGCTGTTCGTGCTGATCGTGCTGGCGGTCAGCTGGAACCTGCTGGCCGGGTACGCCGGGATGATCTCGATCGGTCAGCAGGCCTTCATCGGGGCCGGCGGCTACGGGCTGATCTACCTCGCCGACACGATCGGGGTGCCGCTCGTCCTCGCCGTGCCCCTGGCCGGGGTGCTGTGCGCGCTGATCGCGCTGCCGACCTCGCTGCTGCTCTTCCGGCTGGCGGGGGGCTACTTCGCGATCGGGACCTGGGTCGTGGCCGAGGTCTTCAAGCTGCTCACCGTCCAGGTCGACGCCCTCGGCGGCGGGTCCGGGAGCTCGCTGCTGGCCTTCCGCGGCGTCGACCGCGTCGCCCGGGTCGCGACCGTCTACTGGACCGCGCTGGCGGTGATGGTCGTGGTGGTGGTCGCGACCTACCTGCTGATGCGCAGCCCGCTCGGCCTCGGGCTGACCGCGCTGCGCGACAACGCCACCGCCGCGGCCGGGCTCGGCGTGCGGGTCGAGCGCAGCCGCCGGATCGTCTACGTCGCCGCGTCCGCGGCGGCCGGGATGGCCGGCGCGCTGATCGCGCTGAACACCCTGCGCGTCACACCGGACTCGATCTACTCGGTGAGCTACTCCGCGTTCATGATCTTCATCGTCGTGATCGGCGGCCTCGGCACGATCGAGGGCCCGATCCTCGGTGCCGTCGTCTTCTTCGCCCTCCAGCAGACCTTCGCCGACCAGGGGTCGTGGTACCTCGTGCTGGTCGGCGTCGTCGCCGTCGCCGTCGTCCTGCTCGCGCCGCGCGGGCTGTGGGGCGTGCTCTCGCGCGGGCGGTTCCAGGTGTTCGGGGTCGGCTACCGGTTGCGGGACCGACCTCAGTAGACGACGCCCCACCACCGCGTCGCGCACCCCTGGCAGACGTCCGGCTGCACGCGCAGCTCCGGTGGCGTCGACGTCCAGCAGTAGCGGCAGTAGCGGAAGGTCCGCCGCCGGGCTCGGAGCAGCCGGCGTACGACCGCCTCGACCTGCTCGCGATCGGCGGGGCCCGTGTCCGCCACGTAGACCTCGTCGACCGGGGAGTAGCGCAGGTCGTGCGCGCCTCCTGCCCAGGAGCCCTCGGGACGGGCCAGGAAGATCCCGTGCCACGGCGAGAGCCGCATCATCAGCTGCGGCGGCGACCCGGCGACGTACCAGCCACCGAGCGGCAGGCCACCGCCTCCGGAGGGGTCGGCGTCGTAGTCGTGGAAGACGGGGGCGTCGGCGTCGAAGCGCCAGGTGCCACCGAACACGTCGGCGAAGTCGTCGACGTCCCACCCCAGGCGCTCCGCCAGATCCTCGGTGGTGGCCAGCTCGGCCGCCACGCGTGCGCTCCACTCCTCGTACGACTCGGTCATCGTGTCCCTCCCGTGATCCCGAGACGCTTCGCGACCTCGTCACCGCCCACGAGACGCACGACCTCGGGGTCGCCGACGACGACGAGCACGTCGGTGGCGCGCGACATCCCGACGTAGAGGCGCTCGCGGGCGCGGTCACGCTCGCCTGCCTCGTTGACGCACAGCACCACGGCGGCGCGCTCGAGACCCTTGCTGCCGAGGACGTGGCCGTAGAAGACGTCCTCGCCCTCCCAGAAGCTGCGCCAGTAGCCGGTCTTGCCGTGGAAGTCGGTCTGCTCCTGCTGCACCGGGTGGCGGTGCCCGGTCGTGAGCAGGCAGACCCGTGCGGGGTCCCAGCCCTCCTCGAGCAGCCGGTCGACCTCGTCGTCGGCGGCGTCGAGCGGCGTCCTCGCTCGAGCTGGCCACGAACCGTACGTCGGGACCGTCGCCGCCGCGGGAGTACATCCGGCTCGGGGCGAGCGGGCCGAAGCAGGCGTGCACCTGCTTGGTGTTGCGCAGGTTGTGGTCGAGCACGAGCGGGACCAGCGCGACCGGCGGACGGCCGAAGCGGGCGAAGATCCGCTGGTTCTCGTCGGAGAACAGGTAGAGCCCGCCGTCGGCCTCGTCGCGCAGCGCCTTGAGCAGCGGCCTCCACCAGTCCTCGGCGAAGTCCTGCGCCTCGTCGACGACGATCGAGTCGAACCGCTGAGCATGGGCCAGGTCGACGGCGCGCTCGGCCATCAGCCGCGGCAGCTCGACCTCCCAGAAGTCGCTCTCGGCCCGGCCCCCGGTCTCGATCCCCCACGCGCGGGCGAGCTCCTCGAAGGTCCCCACGAACGCCGGACGGTGCTGGCGCCGCCACGTCTGGACCTCGCGCTTGAGGTACTCCGCCAGCCCGATCGAGTAGCACAGCAAGCGCGACGCGCTCCGCCTTGCGCTCCCCCAGCCCGCGGCTGAGCTCCTTGGCCTGCTGCAGGGCCAGCACGGTCTTGCCGCTGCCGGCGCCGCCGCGGATCTCGACGCGGCGCAGCAGCCGGGTGACCCGCAGCAGCGTCGCCTGCTCCTGGGTGAGCTGGTCGGCGCGCGAGGCACGGTCGAGCGCCTCGGCGTTGAGGTCGCGGGAGGTGTGCCGGCGCCCGGCGAGGATCTCGACGACCGCCTCGACGTCATCAGCGGTCGGCGCGGGCCGGCCGTGCGCGAGCCTGGCGGTGTTGTCCCGCACCCGCGCGGCGAGGTCGGCCTGCTCGGCGCGGGCGTGCAGGGCCCAGCGCGGCAGGTCGGGTACGGCGAAGTCTCCTGCGAAGTCGGAGTGCGGCGTGACGACGCCGTGCGCCCACGCCACCCTCGCCCGGCTCCCCCACCGCTCGTCGGCCTCGACGTACTGGCGGATCGCGTGCTTCGTGTCGCGCGCCTGGTCGACCGGGTGGCACCGCTGCGCGGTCGCGCGCTGGACCCACCAGCCCTGCTCGTCGTGCCACACCGCGCTGCCCTTGACCTCGAGCACCAGCACTCCGACCCCGGGCATGAGCACCACGAGGTCGCCCTCGTGGTCCGTGACCTCGTCGGTCAGCCGTACGCCGGCCAGCAGGACGTCGCCCGGCGTGAGGGTGTCGCGCAGGCGCTCCCACACCTCGCGCTCGGAGGTCGTGGCGAACGTCGGGTCCTCGGGGACGCAGCGCGCGGTCACGGGAGCCGGCTCATCAGGTGTTCCGCACCCGGGGGGTTCCTCATCGCTGCACCGTAGGCGAGACCACCGACAGCGATCAGCGCTTTCGCCACTCCGCTGGACTCCACGCGTGCGTGACGCGGGCGGCGCTGCCGAGGAGCACCATCAGCTCGATGTCCTGCTGCTCGCACAGCACCGCCAGGGTGCCGTCCTCCACGTCGCCCGCCGAGGGGGTGCCTCAGAGCGCCGTGACCGGTCCCGACCGGTGGCTCGCGACCTGCACCCGGGCGATCGCGCCGCGGGCGCGCGCGGCGGGCGAGTCCCGCGACCGGTCGGTGCGTCGCGAGCTCCACCTGTCGATCTGCTCCTCGTAGGCCAGCGGGGCGTAGCCCCCGTAGAGGTCGTCGCCGGGCACGAGGGTCTCGTAGCTGATCTCGTTGTCGACCACGACGAGCGCGAAGAGCTCGCGGCTCCACCGCCGGTGCCCGACGACGACACCGTCGAGGTGGTGGTCGAAGGTGAAGCCGTCCAGCTGCGGGTGACCGGTGCCGGCCGCCTCGGCCCCCGGGCCGAGGAGGTGCTCGACCAGGTACGTCAGCCACCGATCCGGGTCGTTGAACTTCTCGATCCCGTCGTGCGAGACGCAGCAGCCGTCACCGCAGACGGCCCACCCGCAGCGCAGGCTCGGCTTCGCGGCCTGCACGGCGTCGTAGCGCTCGACCGGGACGTCGGCAGGGTCCGGCGCCGTCGGGTTGGGCGGTACGTCGTAGGTAGACCCGCCGCGGTCGTAGTGGCGCATGTCGCGCACGGCGCCGAGGTAGCGACGCTCCTGCTCGTTGAGCGGCGGGCTGATCGTGATGTGTCCGAGGTAGTCGGTGGTGTCGCCCATGGGGCCTCCTGTGGTCGGGTCGGGTCGGGACGGGACGGGTCGGATCGGGACGGGCGTGGTGCAACCAGCCCGATGCTGGCCCGCCCGGGCCCCTGCCCGCCACCGGTCCCGCGGCGCCTGTGGACAACCGCCGACGCCCCCGGCGGAGGCCGCGCATGCTGGGGCGATGGAGCTGGTGGGATCGGACGGGACCGCGACCGGGTCGGAGGTCGACGAGGACGTGGTCGTCATCGAGGGCTGGGACCTGCTCTCCCCGGAGCGGATCATCCGCGCGGTGGCCAGGCGGGTCCCGCTGGAGGTCGGGACGGCGTACGCCGTCCTCGGTGCGCGACCCCGCGACCCGGCCCCGCGTGGCCGCCGTCGAGCGGCTCCGGGTCGACTCGCGCCTCGAGCAGGACGGGGACGACCTCCACGCGGCCGGCGAGGAGGTCCAGCGCGTCCACGGGGTCTTCGAGGCGATCGTCGGGCCGAGCCCCAGGCCGACCCAGGCGCAGGTCGTCACCGTCGTCGTGCGCGAGGGCTGGTGCGGCTGGGGACCGCACGAGTGGGCGTGGTCGCACGTCTGGTACTACGGCTACCACCCGATCTCGGGCGGTCACCTGATCGTCGTCACCGAGCACGGCTGGGTCGACCTGTTCACCCGGCACGCCGACCACCGACCGCGAGCGCGGCGGCGGACGTCCGCGGCGCGGGCCTGATCCGGTCCGTGTCGGCGCCTGCTCCTAGGGTGTGGCCGTGGACGTCGCCGAGGTCGAGCTGCTGCGGGAGCGGCACCCCGCCTGGCGGCTGCTGCGCGCCCAGCACGCCCCGCTCGTCCTGGGCTTCCTCGGCGCGCCACTTCGTCGACGGCGGCCAGGCGCCACGCCGACGTCCTCGGTCGAGCTCGCCGCGCCCTCGACGAGCATCTCGACGCGGTCAACGCCCGCGACCGCGGCGGACGTCGCGCTTCCCGCGCCGCCGCAGGCGACTACCTCGAGGCCTGGGCGTCGGCCCGAGTCCGGGCTGGCTGCGCCGCTTCTACCCGGCTCGACGCTCCGACGAGGTGCACTACGACGCGACCCCGGCGCTTCGAGAAGGCCTACGCCTGGGTGAGCGGCCTGCGGGCGCGCCCCTTCGTCGGGCACCGAGTCGCGGCTGCACACCGTGGTCGACCTGCTGCGCCAGATCGTGCACGGCACCGAGACCGACCCCGAGTCGCGCCTGAGCGATGCTGCGCGGCCAGCGGGACGAGCTCGACCGCCAGATCGCGGACGCGTCGAGGCGGGCAACGTCCCGGTCCTCGACCGACACCGCGGTGCGCGAGCGCTACCAGCAGCTCTCGGCCGACGGCCCGCGAGCTGCTGTCGGACTTCCGCGAGGTCGAGGAGAACTTCCGCGCCCTCGACCGCGGCGCCCGCGAGCGATCGCGTCCTGGGACGGGCTCCAAGGGCGAGCTGCTCGGCCGACCTCGTCGCCAGCCGGGCCGACATCAGCGGCTCCGACCAGGGCAGCAGCTTCCAGGCGTTCTACGACTTCCTGCTCTCCGAGGCAGCGCCAGGACGAGCTCGTCCGACCTGCTCGCCCGGGTGCAGGCGCTGTCCCCGATCGAGGCCGACGCCCGGCTGCGGCACGATCCACCACGACTGGTCCGACGCTGCCGAGCGCACCCAGCAGACCGTCCGCCAGATCTCCGAGCAGCTGCGCCGGTTCCTCGACGACCAGGTCTGGCTGGAGAACCGACGGGTGCTCGACCTCGTCCGCTCCATCGAGGCGGCCGCCCTGCGCCTGCCGCAGCGCCCCGCCCGACCGCTCGGCCTCGACGGTCGACGTGCCCGGCGTCGCGCATCGCCTGCCGCTCGAGCGGCCGCTGTACGACGCCCGGCCGGCCGCGGAGGTCGACAGCATGCTCGGGCCGCGTCGAGGACGAGCAGCTCGACGTGTCCGCCCTCTTCGCGCAGACGCTTCGTCGACCAGGCCCGGCTGGCCGACAACATCCGCGCCGTGGTGCCGCCGCGCAGCGCCACCGCTGCTCGAGCGACATCCTCGACGTCTACCCGGTCGAGCAGGGCGTCGCCGAGATCGTCGGCTACCTGTCGCTGAGCGAGGACGACCTCGACCGTCGAGCGTCGACGAGACCGAGGAGATCGCTCGTCGACTACGCCGACCGCGGCACGGTCGCGGGCGCCGGCGCCGCGGCTGCCCGAAGGTGACGGTGAGCCGCGCGATGAGGACGCCCGAGGAGCACGCCGTCGCGAGCGCGATCATCGCGCTGATGCGTGGCGTCGTCTACCGCGAGAGCAGCACGAGGACTCCGTGGGAGCACGCTGGACCGCCACGCGGGCCGCGGTGCGCGACCACTTCGCGCTCTCGGCGTCGACGTCGTCGTCGACGAGCACCGAGGGCTACGCCTACCTGCGCAGCCGCGAGGACGACGACGGCGAGGAGCCCCTGCCACGCCTGGTCCAGCGGCGCACCCTGACCTACCACGTCAGCCTGCTGCTGGTGCTGCTGCGCAAGCGACTGGTCGAGTTCGAGACGACCGGCGGCGAGGGCCAGCTCGTGCTCAGTCGCGACGCAGATCGTCGAGATGCTGCGCGTCTTCCTCGCCGACTCCGACCAACGAGGCGCGGGTCGATCGACCAGGTCGACCGCACCCTGGCCAAGGCCGGCCGAGCTGGGCTTCGTGCGCCAGCTGCGGCCAGCGGCGGGTCGGCGAGCAGGTCGCGGACCAGCGTGGGAGGTGCGGCGCATCCTGAAGGCCTACGTCGACGCGCAGACGCTGTCCGACTACGCCGGCAAGCTCGAGGAGTACGCCGCCCGCCGCCGCCACCGCGCGGCCGCCGCAGGCCGCCGGGAGGCAGCGGATGACTGACGCCCTGTTCTCGACCCTCGACCTCGACGGCGCCTCGGACGAGCCGCGCCGGCTACCGGCTGCACCACCTCGAGGTCTTCAACTGGGGCACCTTCGACGGACGGGTGTGGCGGCTGCGCGCCCGAGGGCGACACCGCCCTGCTCACCGGCGACATCGGCAGCGGCAAGTCGACGCTGGTCGACGCCGTGACCACGCTGCTGCTGCCGGCGCACCGCATCGCCTACAACAAGGCCGCCGGCGCGGAGTCCAAGGAGCGCACGCCTGCGCAGCTACGTCGAGGGCCACTACAAGTCCGAGCGGGTCGAGAGCACCGGCGCCTCACGCGCCGTCGGCCTGCGCGACCACCGCACGTACTCCGTGATCCTGGGCGTCTTCGTCAACGAGGGCCACGACGAGACGGTCACGCTCGCGCAGGTCTTCCACCAGAAGGACCGCGCCGGACAGCCCGACCGGTTCTTCGTCACCGCCGGCAAGGCCGCTGTCGATCGACGGCGACTTCACCGACTTCGGCTCCGACCTCAACGACCTGCGCCGGCGGCTGCGCGGCGCCGGGCGCCGACGATCGCCACCACGCTTCCCCGAGTACTCCCGCGGATGCGACGGCTGCTCGGCGATCCGCTCCGAGCAGGCCCTCGAGCTGTTCCACCAGACCGTGTCGATGAAGTCGGTCGGCAACCTCAACGAGTTCGTCCGCAGCCACATGCTCGAGCCGGTCGACGCCTCGAGCGGATCCGCAGCGATCGTCGGCCACTTCGAGGACCTCACCAAGGCCCACGAGGCGGTCCGCCGCGCCCGGACCAGCTCGCTGCGCTCGAACCGCTGGTGCGACGCCGCCGACCGGTACGACGCAGGCCCTCGCACGTCGGCGCGCCGGCACGAGCGCGCAGCGCGACGCCGTCGCGGCTGTTCGTCGCCGAGCTGCGCACTGCGGCTGACCGACGAGATCGCGGCTCGCGCGGACGGCGAGCGCGCTCGCCGCACAGGCCGCGAGGGTCGAGCGGGGCACGCGGAGCGCCTCGACCGGCTGCGCGCCGGCCGCGAGCGGCTGATCGAGCGAGCGGCCGCGCCGGCGGCGACCGGCTCGGCGAGCTCGAGCGGGTCGAGCGCCGAGGCCGCCGAGGCCGAGCAGGCTCGGCTGCGCCGCGAGCGACGCAGCCGCTTCGAGCAGCAGGTCGCGCGACGCCGGCCTCGACGCCGGTCGACGACGCGGCCGGGTTCGACGTCCTGCGCCGGGCGCCTCGGCCGTCCGCGGGCGAGCTGCGACCGGCTGCGCCGGCAGCGGCGCAGGTCGACGCCCGCGCGGCGGAGCTGCTGGCGCCGCGCGGCGAGGTCAACGTCGACGCAGGCGCGGAGCTGCGCGCCGAGCTGGCCAGCCTGGCCGGACGGCGCAGCAACCTGCCCGGTCGCCCTGGTCGACCTGCGCGCGCGAGCTGTGCGCCGAGCTCGGGCTCGACCACGCCGGCGCTGCCCTTCGCCGGCGAGCTGCTCGACGTCGCCGACGAGCACGCGAGCCTGGCGCGGCGCCGCCGAGCGGGTGCTGCGCGGCTTCGCCCTGTCGATGCTGGTGCCCCAGGAGCACTACGACGACCGTGGCCGGCGTGGGTCAACGGGCGCCGGCTGACGTCACCTGCGCCGCGACGGTGTCGCGCCGCGGCATGCGGCTGGTCTACGAGCGGGTGCCGCCGCGCCGGGTCGCCGCTGCGCCCGGTCGAGCGCGGGCGGTGCACTGCTGCTCGCCCAGACGGTCTGGAGACTCGCCGACGGCCCGTTCGCCGGCTACCTGCGCGCACGAGCTGGCCGCCGCGCCGACCACCGGTGCGTCGAGTCGCTGCGAGGCGTTCCGCCAGAGCACCGCGCGCGTCACCCGCGAGGGTCAGGTCCGCTCCGGCGACCGGCACGAGAAGGACGACCGCAGCCGCGTCGACGACCCCCGCACCTGGGTGCTCGGCTGGGCCAACGAGCGCAAGATCGACGGCGCTGACCGCGAGCTGCTCGAGCAGCTCCAGGAGGAGCTCACCGGCGTCGACCAGGAGGTGCTCGACGCGTCGGACGCACAGCGGCCGACGGCGGACTCGACGCCAGCGCCAGGGCCCTCGCCAAGCTCGAGGAGTACCCGTCGTGGCGCGAGCTCGACTGGCAGGCCGCGCAGCGCTCGAGGCCGCAGGCCGCGCAGGCGGAGCGGGACCGGCTGGTCGCCGGCTCGTCCCGGCTCGCACGAGATCGAGCGGCAGCTCGACGGCCAACGCCAGCGGACCAGCGACGGCTCGACGGCGGCTCGAACGGACCTCGAGCGCGAGGTCGCCGCGCTCGAGCGACCGCATCGACCGGAGCCGGACCGCCCGTCGACCGCGACGCGGCCGTACGTCGACGGGCCAGACCGGCCGACGTGCTCGCGGCGCGCGCGGCGACGCTACGCCGCGCTCGACCGAGCGGCTGGGCGCCGACGTGCCCAGCGACGCCGGACCGCGTGCGAGGACGACTGCCGCCGACGCTGACCGCGACGCTGCAGCGCCGCATCGACGGGCATCGGCCGCGAGCTCGGCGGCTACGCCCAGAGCCTGCTCAGCGACATGAACGACGTCCGCCGGCGCTGGCCGGAGGCGACCACCGAGATGGACGCCAGCGTCGAGGCGCGCGGCGAGTACCGCGCCCTCCGCGACCGGGTGCGCCGGACGACCTGCCGCGCTTCGAGGACGAGTTCAAGCGCCAGCTGCAACACCAACACCATCCGCGAGCTGGCCGAGCTTCAACGCCTGGCTGCGGCGGCAGGCCGAGCGAGATCCACGACCGGGTCGACGCGGATCAACGAGGCGCTCGGTGCGATCGACTACAGCCCCGGGCGGCTCCATCACGCTGGTCGCCGAGCGCACGCGTCAACCAGGAGATCCAGGCCTTCCGCGCCGACCTGCGCGCCGCGACCGACGACGCCCTCGGCCCGGACGACGACCACTACTCCGAGCAGCGGTTCCTCGACGTCGCAGCGCATCATCGAACGCTTCCGCGGTCGCGAGGGCCACGCCGACGCCGACAAGGCCTGGACCCGGCGGGTGACCGACGTGCGCAACTGGTTCACGTTCTCCGCCTCCGAGCGGGACCGGGAGACCGGCGAGGAGTGCGAGCACTACCGCGACTCCGACGGCAAGTCCGGCGGGCAGAAGGAGAAGCTCGCCTACACGATCCTGGCCGCGTCGCTGGCCTACCAGTTCGGGCTCGAGTGGGGCGTCGAGCGCTCGCGCGACTTCCGGTTCGCCGTGATCGACGAGGCGTTCGGCCGCGGCTCGGACGCCTCGACCCGCTACGCGCTCGAGCTGTTCGCCAAGCTCGGCCTGCAGCTGCTGATCGTCACCCCGCTGCAGAAGGTGCACGTGATCGAGCCGTACGTGCGTGCGATCGGCTTCGTCGACAACCCGACGGCAGCTGCTCCCGGCTGCAGACCCTGACCATCGAGGAGTTCCACAGCCGCGGCGCGAGCACGCCGGGCGGGCCGTGACGTCGCGGCCTGGACGACGCCGCCGACCTCGGGCGCAAGCCGTGCGGCGCCGGTGGGACGACGGCACGCTGCTGCGCGCGCTGGCCGTCGGGCGAGCCCTTCCCGGTCGTCGACCTGCCGGTGCACGCGGCCCGAGCCGCGAGCGCCATCGGCGACGACCTGGACGCGGCGTCCGACGGTGGGTCGGCTGCGCTGGAGGCGGGCGGCTCGCGCCGCAACGGCCGGCGCGCTACGACCTCGTCACGGCGCCGATCGGTGGTCGGCACGTTCGGTCGCAACCGGTTGCCCGGGCGGGTCCGGGTCAGCGACGTACGAGCAGGCGTGGCGCTGCTCGGCGTCCGGACGAGGTCGCGTCGTTCCGCCGCGTGCTCGATCGCTGAGCGGCCGACGAGCCGGCCGTCCGGGCCTGGGTGCGCGACCCACCCGCTGCGGGCGCTGGCGCTGGGCCCCGAGTGGGGCCCGCTCCTGGCGGCCTACCGCTGGCTGCGCGAGCGCCCGCGGCTCCGGCCGGTACCTGCGCGAGATCAGTGCGCCCGGGCGTCGACACCAAGCTGGTCGAGCGGCACCGGCGCGCTGCTCGGCGGCGCTGCTCGACGTGCGCGCCGCGCGCCGTGCGCGTTCGTCGCGCGACCTCGGTCTGGCGAGCAAGCCCGAGACGGTGCGGCTGCGGTTCGCGCGCCGGGCACGCTGCTCGGGCTGCCCGAGCGTCGCGAGGCGCGACGGTGCGCGTCGACGAGCTGCGGCGAGTGCGATCCTGCGGTCACGCCGCGCCGATCGTGGTCGAGAACGAGATCACCTTCCTGAGCGTGCCCGTCCCGGCCGGCGGGCATCGTGCTGTGGGGCAAGGGCTTCGAGGTCGACCGGGCGGGCTCGCTGCCGTGGCTCCGCGAGGTCGCCGTCGACTACTGGGGTGACCTCGACACCCACGGCTTCGCGATCCTGGACCGCCTGCGCGCGTGGCTGCCGCAGACCCGCTCGTTCCTGATGGACCGCGAGACCCTGCTGGCG
Organism: uncultured Actinomycetota bacterium; assembly: GCA_963714475.1. Taxonomy (GTDB): domain Bacteria; phylum Actinomycetota; class Actinomycetes; order Propionibacteriales; family Nocardioidaceae; genus Nocardioides. The sequence continues at coordinate 24,310 of CAVQOP010000008.1, read as the reverse complement.
CACCGCGAGCGGTGGGGCCGCGAGCCCACCCCCGACCGCGGCCCGGCTGGACCGACTGACCGGCGACGAGGGCGCGCTCTACGCCGACCTGGTCGGCGACCGTCTCGCGGCACCGGACTGCGCCTGGAGCAGGAGCGGATCGACTGGGCCTGGGTGGGCGACCACCTGCCCTACGACGTCGCACCCGGGGGCTGAATGCGGATCCGGTCGAGCAGGTCGTCCTCGCCGAACAGGCCCGGATCGCCCATCAGCCGGGCCCGGCGGCGGGCGACCAGCAGCTCGGGTGAGCCCAGCTGCATGGGCCCCTGCCACGCGACGAACTCGGGCAGGCCCAGCAGCGCGAGGAAGGTCGCGGCCCGCTGGTTCGGCGCGCCGGACCGCATCGGGGCGAGCAGCGCCGTGGCGGTCAGCCGGCCGCCGTACCCGATCGTCTCGTTGGCGTGGGCGACCATCCACACCACGGCGACCGCAGACGTCCGTGCGGCCGCGCGGCCCTTGAAGTAGTCCGGCGCCTGCGTGGCCAGCCGGTGCAGCAGCCGGCGCATGGCGGTGCGGTGCTCCACGTCGAGGGCCTCGTCGGCACGCTCGTCGCAGAGCGCTGCGATCTCGGCGATCTTGCCCCGGATGTCGTCGGGGACCCCGGTCCAGTCGAAGTCCTCGTCCGGCAGGGGCTCGTCGTCGAGCGCGGCGAGCGCGTCGGGGCCACCGACCGCGCCCTCCGCCGCGCGCTCGCGCCAGCCGTCGTCGAGGCCGAGCTGGCGCAGCAGGTCCGCCATCGGCGACCCGGCCGCGTCACGCACGTTGTCGAGGAAGTCGGGCTCGCACTGGTCGACGACCTCCAGGGTCTCGTCGGTGAGTCGCTGCGGGACTCCCGTGCGGTCGTGGGCGAAGCGCACGAAGGAGCGCAGCAGGTCCGGGAACCGGCGCAGCTCGTCGGGGTCGGTGCGGATCTTGCGGGGCGCCAGGTCGGTCAGGGTCAGGTCGACCCGCAGGGGGCTCCACTGCAGCGGGTCGCCGCTGGCGTAGCCGGTGGCCAGCCACAACAGGCTGCGCAGCAGACCTTCGTCGACCTCGCCACGGTGCGCGGCACCGTGCTCGGAGGCGAGGAAGTCCCGCGCCAGCGCCTCGGTGGCCGGCTCCTCCCACACGGTCGGCTCGACGGCCTCGGGCAGCAGCCCCACGACCCACTGGACTAGCGCCCGGGCGGCAGGCCAGGTGTCGGACTCCAGCGGCGGCCACATCATCGCGCCGTGGCTGAGCCCTCGGTCGAGGACGCCGTGGGCGACGCCGGGGTCGGGCTCGACGAACCACAGGTCCGCATCGAGCTCGCGGAAGCGCGCACTGGTCGCCGCCAGTGCCTGGGGGACGACGAAGGCGTCCTTGACCACGTTGCCGAGGGTCGAGTCGAGGTAGACGACGACGGTCACCTCCTGGCCGTCGGCGAGCCGGAGACCGAGCAGCTGGTTGATCCCGTCGCCGAAGGCGTCGCGGCAGGTCACGACGGAGACCGTGGCCCGCTCGAGCTCGACCAGCCACCGCGGCATCGGCTGGGTACGTCGGGCGAGCTCGTCGCGCACCAGCCGCTCGAGCAGCTCGTCGTCGGTGTAGGCCGCGATCACGTGCAGCGCCGCGGTCGTCGGGGCGAGGTCGACCCCGACGAAGGTCTCGACCAGCTCGCGCAGGTCAGGCCGCGGCGCGTCATCCGGGGCCTGGTCCAGCGCTCCGCGCGGATCGGTGGCGACGACCAGGGTCGAGACCAGGGCGAGGAGGTCGAGGGGCGCGTCGGCGTAGAGCGCACGCTTGAGCTGCTGCATCAGCGGCTGGTCCTCGGCAGACGCAGCAGCGCGGTCCACGTGGCGACGTACGACCGTCGGCCGTCGGGGTGGGTCGCCGCGCCGACCGCGCCCGTGGTCGCTCTTCCCGCGCTTCCTGGCCACCGCGAGAACGTAACGGAAGCGGCACGTGACGCAAAGGGGGCCGCGCGGGACTGGCCGCGTCAGACGGGCCGCATCAGACGGGCCGCATCAGGCGGGCCGCATCAGACGGGCCGCACGGTCACCGGCGCGCTCCCTGCGCGCTCATCACCAGCGGCTCGTCGACGAGCGCGGCGAGCCCGGGCACGTGCGGGCCGGAGGCGAGGAAGGCCTCGACCACGCTCGCGTCGAGCGACACCCGCTCGGAGAGCACGGCCGCGAGGGCGTTGAGCCACTCCTGGCAGACCAGCAGCGGCAGGTCGTGGTCCTCGCGCAGCACCTGCGCGATCCCGGACACCACCTGCGGGGTCACGATGTCGGCGATGTGCGGTGCATGGGTGGCGCCGGTGATGCGGATCGTCTCGAGCCAGAGCTCGGCCTCGCAGCCCTGGGTCTCGTGCCAGGCGACGGACGCGCGGACGACGTCGTCGATGATGCAGCCGGTGACGAGACCGCGCACGGCCTGGCCCACCTCGGGCGAGCAGCGGTAGCGGTCCTCGGGCGGCAGGCCCTGCGACCCCAGCGCGGTGAGCGTCGGGCCCTGTCCCCACACCACGGCCCACGCCGGCATCAGGTCGGCGGCGGCCTCGGTGACGAGCAGCGCCTGCACCTGCTCGGTCAGCGCGGAGCGGATCCCCCGCATCACCGCCTCCTGGTCCTCGACGGGGGCGTCGCTCATGTCGCCGATCATGTAGTGCCGTAGCGCGGCGAGGGGCCGCTCGCCCCAGCCCTCCCCGAGCTCATCCATCAGGCGGGTCGCGGCCGCGCTCACCCGGTCCAGGACCTCGACCCGCCCGGCACGGCGGGCCGCGGCACGCGCGACGAGCACGGCGTACCCCGGCTGGCGGCGCTGGTTGAGGATGATCGCGTTGCTGGCCTGGTCGATGAGCGCGTTCTCGTCGGAGCTCCAGACCTGCGCGGCTCGGGCGAGCACGAGCGGCGTGCGGGGGCCGAAGTCCTGCTCGGCCGACCAGTCCAGGCTGACCGGCTCGGGCCACCCCGGAGGTGTGCGCGCGAGACCGTCGTCGAGCAGCTGGAAGATGTCGTCCTGCAGTCGTTCGGCGTCCTTCTGGGCTCCCGGGGTCATCGCGACGAGCGGACCGACGGGGTCACGCTCGAGCGACCAGCGCACCGGCAGGACGGGCACGTCTCCGGCCGCGAACGCCTCGACCTCCTCGGCCGGGACGGCGTCCTGGACGACGAACCGTGCCGTGACGAAGCCCGCGTCGTACTCGTGCTCCCAGGTGTCGCCCGCCGTCAGCTCGCCGTCGAGCAGCCGCCACGCGACCCCGTTGAGCATCCGCGCGGCGTCGAGCAGCGAGAGGTTCCAGTCGGCGCCGGGGTCCTCGCCCAGCGACGGCCTGGCCCACAGGTGCAGCTCGGGGACACCGCGCTCGGCGAGGCCCACCGTGTAGGCGAAGTCGCGCCCCAGACCCTCGGGGTCGTAGACCGTCTGTACCCGCCAGAACGGCTCGTCGTGATCACTCATGTCCCCCATCCTCGATGCCACCGCCGACATCGGGGGCCGCTCCACCCCGCGCCTGTGGACAACGTCGAGCGGGCGCGCGACCACGCCGAACCAGGTCGAGGAACGAGCGCCACCGGCGCCTCGGAACCGAACGGTTGCGCACACCCTCGGTCTACGTGCGTGCGGTGGAAGGTGACCTGGTTGTCGGAGCCGATGCGCATCTCGTAGCGGGGGTCGTGGGCGCGGGCGTGGTGTCGGGGGCACAGCAGGCGGCCGTGCTCGACGTCGGTGCAGCCGCCCTCGGACCAGGGGTGGTCGTGGTGGGCGTGACACATCGAGGGCGGCCAGTCACAACCTCGGGCGGTGCAGCCGCCGTCGCGCAGCTCGAAGTAGACCCGTTGGCCCCGGGTGTAGAACCGCTGCCCCCGCCCGACGTCGAGGACCTCACTGGGCCCGTCGAAGACCGCCGGGACCAACCCGGACTCGCACGCCAGACGCCGGGCCTCACCCGCGGAGACGATCGTCCCGTCATCGAGGGTCGCGTACCCGGTGCCGGCCAGCAGGTCGGCCAGCTGGATCTTGACCACCACGGTCGCGTTGATCCGCCCCGCCTTCGGCAGGCGTCTCGGGGTCGAGGGTCTCGATCAGCTCCGCGAACGCCTCCCCCAGCTTCTGCGGGGTCGGCCGGGTCGCATCCACCGGTGTCGCACCCGTGGCCTGGCGGTGCTTGGGTGCCGCCAACGCCTGCAGCGCCTTCTCCAGCATCGCCCCGTGCAGCTCGGGCAGGGTGAACCGGCCCTGCACGGACCCGTGGCCGTCACGGCTCATCGAGAACCGCCGTCTGGTCGCGGCGTCCTGCTCGGCCTTCTCCAGGCGCTTGCGGTCGCGTTCCTCACCGACCTCGGGGGCGATCACGGTCAGCACGTGCGCACCCAGCACCGCGAGCTCGGCGGCGTCATGGACCTGCGCGTACTCGACCAGGACCTCCTCGGCCCTGCCCAGCAGGTCGGTCCCGAGGTCGGTGGGGAGGTCCTCGAGGGCCCGCACGATGACCTGCGCCTGCTCGAGGAGCACCCGCCCGGCCCGCAGGCCCGCCTGCACCCGCTGCCACCGCGTCTGCAGGGCCAGGGCGAGCTTGACCTTCCCGGTCGCGGCCCGTCGGGTCTGCCGGGTCTCCACCGCCCACCACACCCCCGTCGAGGTCGCACCGGTCGCGTCCTCGACGTGGACGTCGTGGCCGTGCACGGCCAACGCCAGCTCCAGGGCCGCGACCCGCGCCGCCAACGCGGTGACCTGCCGCAGCGCCTCACGTGCGTCGTCCTCACCCAGGCCCAGCAACGACGCCTCGAGGAGGTCACCGACCCCCTCGTCGAGCGCACGCAGACCCACGGGCACGTGATGCCCCGGCAGTGTCTGCGTGGTGTCGTCCATGTGAGAAGTCAACCACCCGCCGCCGACATCGGTGCAGGTCACAGCCACTTATCCACAGGATAGACGGCCTCGCTAGGTCACGATTCGATAACCCTGTCGACTCACAGCCTGCCGGTCTCGCCCGCCGCCGTCAGGCCCGGACGATCGGCTGACGTCCGTAGCCGTCCTGGGGCCGACGACCGCGACCTCTACCGGTGCGTCAGCGCGAGATTGCCACCGACCAGTGCACGACGGCTGACCGAGGGGGGCACCGTGCCATTCTGCTGCGCGCGACCGGGCACGGCTGGCACCGTTGCCCTCCCACCCGAGCTGAGACCCCCGGAGCGCCGACATGAAGCACTGGACCTGCGAGTACTGCGCCACCCAGGGCACCACGCCCGACCACGAGATGGTCGAGAGCGTGCAGTGCCCGAGCTGCGGGGAGCCGGTCGTCGAGGGACTCTAGGCGGACCCGCGCGGCCCGGGGCAGCACCGACCACGGGCCGTGAACCTCGTGCAGGTCGACGCGATCGCTCAGCCGCGCAGCACCACCCAGCCGCGTGGCTCGAGCCGGACCTCCTGCGCCGAGACGTCGAGGTCCCCTGCGCCGGCGACCACCTCGGTGGCGTCGGCACACGGCACGGCGGCCGGTTCGTCACCGATGTTGAGCGCGACCACGACCGCAGCGTCGGCCGTGGCGCTGCGCAGGACGAGCTGCTCGTTCGCGGTGTGCACGACGTCGGTGCGCGCCGAGACCAGCCACGGCTCGCGGCGGCGCAGGCCGATCAGCTGCTGGTGCACCCGCCGGATGGTGCGTGCGGCCTCGTCGAGATCGTCCTCGTGCGGCGGGGTGGCCGGCAGCTCGGGGCGCACCGCGTCGTCGCCGCCGAGCCGTTCTTCCTTCACACCGGTCGCACCGTCCTCGTCGCCGGCGTACACGCTCGGCACGCCGCCGACGGTGAACAGCACCGCGAGCGCGTGCGGCACGAGGTCGGGGCCGACCGCGGAGGCGATCCGGGTGACGTCGTGGTTGCCGACGAACGTGGCCGGCACGAACGTCTCGAGCAGGGCCGCATGGCGCTCGACCGCGTGGGCGAGCTCGAACAGGTTGCGGTCGACGATGCCGTGCCAGACCCCCTGCCACAGCTCGTAGGCGGTGAGCGAGTCGATCGTCGAGGCACCGGCGAACTGCTGCGCGTCGCCGTGGATCACCTCGCCGAGGAACCACGCGTCGGGGTGGCGTCTCGCGCACGCGGGGCAGCACCTGCGCCCAGAACGCCGGCGGGACGGCGTACGCCGCGTCGAGGCGCCAGCCGTCGACACCCCGCTGCAGCCAGTGCTCCATCACCTCGGCGACCCACTCGACGACGGCCGGGGAGTCGTGGTCGAGCGCGACCAGCGCCTCGTGGCCCTCGAACACGTCCGCGCGCACCGGGTCGCCCGGGCTCCAACCGTCCCAGTCGATCCGGAACAGCGCCGCGGTGTCCGCGTCCGGACCCTCGGCCTCGACCTGCCGGAAGGCCGGGTGGGTGCGCCCCACGTGGTTGAAGACCCCGTCGAGGAGCACCCGCAGCCCCCGCTCGTGAGCCGCCGCGAGCAGCCGGTCGAGGTCGTCGTCGTCACCGAGGCGGGGATCGACACGGCGGTGGTCGATCGTGTCGTACCCGTGGGTGGCCGAGGCGAACACCGGGCCCAGCAGCAGGCCGTTCAGTCCCAGGTCGAGGACGTGGTCGAGCCACGCCTCGAGGCGCGGCAGACGGTGCACGACCGGCTCGTCCGGGCCGCCGAGGGGTGCGTCGCCGGACGTCGGGCGGATCGGGGCGCCCGTCGCACCGAGCGGGTAGACGTGCCACCACATCACGTGGTCGGTCCATGACGGCATCGGTGCTCTCCTCGGGTCGACGAGCGGACCGGTGAGCCTACGCACCGAGGTTGCCGGTCGGTCCCGACCCGGCCGGCTCGGACGACCGCAGGCTCAGCGGTTCGTCGACCCGCGGTGGTGCAGCGGGATCGTCGTACGACGAGTTGCGGCTTGCCGACGGACGCCCACGCTCGTCGTGGTCCACCGACCGAGTCTGATAACGGCCGGTGACTCAGATACGGACTTTGTCATTGCCCGGACAGCACGGCCTTCTGCACGCAGAATTCGGCGCAACCCCGAACGCTCGGCATACGCCTGGAGTCCTCGGGGTGACGACTCTGCCCCTTCCTTCGACAAACTGGCGAGCTGACCGCAATGAAATCTGACTTCGACATCCGCTACGACCGCCGCGTGAGCAGCGACTTCTTGCGTCACTTCATGCCGGAGGGCGTGTTCGCCTTCGTCATCGAGTACGCCCGCACCGGACTCTTCCCGCTCGACGTGCACCTGCGCCGCGACCCGAAGTCCAGCGCGCAGCACCTCACGCTCTACGTCGGCCTCACGTCCGTCCTCGACGTACAGCACGCGCCGAACGGAGAGCTGCGTCTGCGCACTCATGCCACTCATCAGAAGAGCGGCGGCTTCGACTCCTCGTGGACGAAGCCCCGGTCGGCCGAGGACTGGGTAGAGCTCGCTCCCGCCGTCGAGCTCTACCTCGAGCGCGTCATCCCCCGCGCCACGAAGTCTCACGGCCTGACCGAGGGCGCCGTACAGACCGCTGTCGTCCATGCGGGCCTCCCGTTCGTCGCACTTGACCGCGAGGTGACGCCCTCCTTCCGCGACACCGCGACCAGGAAGCAGATCCTCGACGACTGCGCTGCCCCGATCTTCGCGGTGCTCGACGGGGCCGATCTCGGCTTCTCAGGCATCCCGAAGAAGTTGGGCAGCGAGTGCGACGTGCTAGCCCTCGACGAGCACGGCGGCGTCGTGGCGATCGAGGTGAAGCCGTACGGCGGAAGCGCAGTCGCCTGGGCGCCGGCCCAGGCTCTGATGTACGCCCGGGTGTTGCAGCGCTGGATCGACGAGTCGTCCGACGATGCGCTCACGGTGCTTGCTGGAACCGCCGAACAGCGCCAGAGGATCGGGCTCCTCGACGGTCAGGTCGTCCCCGATGTCACTCGTCCGGTGACACCGGTGGTCGCGCTGCAGCGTGGTGCCTCCGCCGAGATGATCCGTCGCATGCGTGCCGCGCGCGACGTCCTGCGTGACAGCGACCAGGGCTTCCCCGAGGTTCAACTGTACGAAGTGTCACTCACCGGCCGGTTGGTCAGGCTCGACGAGTCGCGACTCCCCGACGGCACCCCGCAAGGCATCACTGCCAGCTACATCGCTCGCCACAACGCGGCCGGAGCGGCGTGGAAGGCGACGCTGCCCCAGGCAGCCCGCGCGCCCGGCCTGGTCAAGAACCGCGCAGGCGAGGACGTCGAGCGCGACTACCTGCTGCCCGACGAGCACGCTGATCTGAACTTGCTGCCCGAGGTGCGCGACGACGTCCTGCGCCTCTTCACCGCCCAGAAGATCTCCTGGCACCAGGGCAAGGACGGACACCCCTCGACGCACACCCGCTCGAGCCAGGTCCAGTGCGTCAACGCGCTCGGCCAGATGATGGACGGCCCAGACCGGATCGTCGCCGCCTTCGGGCAGGTGCTCGATATCGCGGAAGTTCGCGACCTCGGCGAGATCGACCCGCGGGAGAAAGGGCTGTCCCTGTCCTTCGAGTTCATCGGGGAGACCGACTACCTCTCAGAAGGGAAGAGGGGCAAGCGCACCAAGGGTGCCCAGTGCACCAGCGTCGATGCTGCCTTCGCCTACCGCACCAGCTCCGGCGCCGATGAGCTGGCGCTCGTCGAGTGGAAGTTCACCGAGAGCTACCCCTCGCGCGACTCGGGTGCTGACAAGAAGCTAAAGGAGCGCACCAAGCGGTACGGAGAGCTCCTCGCCGATCCCGACTGCCCCATCGACACCACGGGACTGGAGCTTGCCGACCTGTTCCACGACCCGATCTACCAGCTCGTACGCCAGCAGCTGCTGGCCTGGCAGCTGGAGGTCGACGAGACCGTGCCAGTCGATCGCGTGCGCGTCGTCCACGTCCTCTCACCCGACAACCGTGCCTACGAGCAGTCGTACCGGCTCACCTGCTGTCGAGGCGCTGGGCGGCACCGTCACTGCGTCATGGGGCCGACTGCTGCGTCGGCCTGATCGCTTCGTCAAGCTCGATCCCGCCGTGTTCCTCGATCCCGCCATCACGAGCGTCGGGTACCGGGACCGCTACAGCCTGCCCACTGTCTGACACCGAGTTGTTCACGAGTCGTCCGCCTGGTCGAGCTCCCTCCTGAGGTCCAGCGGCGGGGTCGTACCGGCGCGGGCCAGCTCGAGGGCCCGGTCGAGGAGCGTAAGTCGATCGGCCCACTCCTTGCGTGACCGGCCCTTCGGAGACAGGCTCTCGTGCAACTCCAGCTCCTCGGCAGCATGACCCTGTGCGGCTTCGACGACCGCGATCAGCCTCGGTCTGCGGCCACCCTTGCCCAGAGCCTCCGACGCGTCGCAGACCGCCAGCGACCCGGCCAGGATATGACGCACCTGGGCCAGGCTCAGATCGCCGAGGGTGCGCGCGAGCGTCTCGACCGTCTGGCCGTCGACCGACAAGACCTCGGCTTTCGTCGTGGAGCCGGCCGCGGCGCCGATGAACGCGCTCCCAGTCCCCGTGAGGGCCGCGATCGTGACCATCCCGCCGACCATGCCGCCGGGCCCGAACGAGGCGAGGGTGGCGGAGAGCGCTGCCGCGCCAGCGAGGCTCACGGGCGCGACAGCCACCAGACCGGCTCCAGTGGCCGCAAGGATGGCCGCTCCCAGCAGGAGCCACCACCCGGTGGCAGCCCCGCGTCCCCGCAGCGCTTTCTCGTTCGCCTCGATCGCCGCCACCAGCTTGCCGACGAACTCGCGCTCCGAGATCTCTCCGTCGCTGCGCCGGATCTTGAGGACGAGCTTCTCGAGCGCCGCGCGTCGGTGCGCTTCGTCGATCGCGACGTCGAACGGCTCGGTCGGTGAGGACATGTAGAGACTGGCCACGAGCGGGAGCAGCTCCTCGTCCGACCAGGTGTCGACGACGAGCTGAGCAGCGTGCACGAGGAGGTCGTCCATCGAGGGCGCCTCTCGCTCGCTCAGCGCGGGCAGCTCGGGATGGTCCTGGGACGCGACGGAGATCTGAGATCGCGTTCGCAGCGCCTGGACCTCGCGGATGCTGTCGAACCGACGCTTCCACTGAGGCCGGTCCGAGCGACACGTTCGGGAAAGTTGGTTGCTGAAGGCGAAGGCGAGCAGCGCGACGTTCCAGTCCGACGACACACGGCGTGCTGGCAGGTGGGACGCGGTGGGTCCCCCGCCGGACGGCACGGCACCGATTACGGCGTCGCCGTAGATCGCATCACCGACTGCGGCGGCGGTCGCTGGATGCGAGAAGTACCCGAGCGTCTCGTGTCCTGCGACGACGACCGGCACGTCGAGCGCCACAGGAAAACCGGCGCTGACGCGACCCCACCCAGCGACGGGGTCCCGCCCGTCGGCGATGTTGACCCACGCGCCCACCCGGTCGAAGGGAAAACGCGTCCTCAGAGCCCTCAGGAACGGCCACACCGACGGGGTCGAGAGCGGGCTGCCGACGGTGATGTAGGTCCGTACGAAGACGCCGCGCGGCAGGTGCCGGATCAGGTCTAGCCCGACCACAGATCCCAGGCTGTGGCCGATGAGCACGATTTCTCCCGTTGCCGGCAGCTCAGGGAGGAGGTGGCGGATCACGGCGGATCGCGCCGGTGCGGAGCTCCGGTAGATCTGGGCGTCCTTGAGCTGGTGGGACACCGGGCCAGCACCGACGGAGACGAGGAAGCTCGGCGCGAGGCCGAGGTTGACCTGCTTGCTCCCCCCGAACCGTTGCACCGCCAGCCGTGCCTGTTCGGTCATCCGTCGAAAGCGGTCCTCCGCCGCGTCCGGCACGCTGTCGAGGAGCGTCCCCGGTGGGGAGTCGTCCTCGGAGTCATGGGCGGCGCGCGAGGGCGCCGCTGTAGTCGAGGTCGAGGACACGGTCGTGCTCGACGTCGATAGGAGACAACCCGAGATGCCCGAGACCGACGTTCAACGGATTGAGCCACAGTTCCCGTCTCGTCGGCCCGCCGACCCCGTGCAGGTACACGATCACAGCCACCCGCGATGTTTACATGACCTCATGGTCGACATCGAGAACAACCCCGGTATTCGGGGCCCGCATGACGATCGCTGTCCCGCTAGTTGCAGACACCAGACTCATTCACCTGACCCGGCGGCCCCATGAGAGTGCTGCGCGGCCTCGTCACCGTCATGGTCACCCTCGTGATCGCTGCGCCCGCCGGCACGGCCCACGCCGAGTCAAGGTCAAAGGGCGATCCTGCCGACGACGCGCCTGCGTCCATCGACCTCCGGCGCGTCGCGTACGGCTACACCGACGGCACGGTGTCAGTGAAGGCGCGCGTGCCCGACCTCGGAAAGTCCGGCCGAGCCGACCTCAGCATCACGCGATTCATGGTGTTCGAGGCTGGGTACGTGCTGCGCATCGTGAAACATCGTGGGAGCGGCCCGAAGGTCGGGCTCTACTACTACGACCACTTCTCGCTCGAGCGTCGTGCGTGCACCGGATTGGGTGGGCGGTGGAAGAAGCCAGTGATCGCCCTCTCGGTGCCGACCGGCTGTCTTCGCGGCCACGCGCGGCGCCGGATACGGGTCCAGCTGGGTGCCCAGCGCGGATCGAACATCGACCGGGCACCAGCGATCCGCCACCTGGAACGCGACTAGACCGGGCCGCTGGGTGGCTCGGGCCACCGCCGATGCAGAGCTCGGGGAGGCCAGCTCCTCACCGGTCCACCAGCATCGGGTGGTTCCTGTCCGTAGCCCGCAGATGCACGGTGTGATGCCGGTGACGCAGGACAGCCACGTCGAGGTCGTCCGACCTGGCGCGCACGTACGTCGTGAACCCGTCGCGCTGATGACTGGAAGCTCGCACATGGCCGAGCTGCTCGATCATCCGACGGGCCCGCCTCCCCGGAGTCCTCTCGACCGGCAGCCCGATTGCGTCGAGCGCAGCGGCGCGGAGGATCGCGTCGAACTGCTCAGTGAGCGTCTGCGGATCGTCGAAGGCCTCCAGGATCAGGGGTTGGCCGGCGAGGCCGATCAGCACGCCGCACTGCCCGGCCAGCGGACGTAGATCTTGGACGCCCGTGTCGAGATGCGACGTCGACCGCATCATGTGGCCGATCAGCGAACCCGTGCCCTCGGGGTCCGGGCCGGTGTCGTAGGTCGAGACACGCCGCCAGACCTCGCCCTGCTGGTCCCTGCCGAACAGGTCGGCACCGATCGCGGATCTGACGAAGGGTGTGGCGCGTCGGCCACGCGATCGCTGCTCGCTCGATCCCGACCAGCGGCCCGACTCGACGCAGGCGACGGCGACCTCGCGGCTCACACCCGCCGGGACGACCACCGAGCGCTCCGCCATGCGGTGCTGCCAGCCACCCTCGAAGAGGTGCCCTTCGAGGATGACGACGTCCTCGGGCCCGTCGTTGTGCGCCACCAGCCTCGGCACCGATGGTCCGTCCTCACGCTCGGCGACCCGGAGCGCGCCGACCTCGGTCGAGTACTGACGCCCGCTGCCGCCCTCGTTCCACACCGGAAAGACGGTCAGCGCTCCCACCCCTGTCCCCAGTCCTGCGTGAAGCCTCATGCTTCGACGCCTTCGCCGCGCGAGCGGTCGGGCCCGCCCGCGCCGCCATCCAGGGCCGCCGGTGCCATGGATGCCCTCATCGGGCTTCGCCCCGTCGTACGTCGGCGATGATCCGCACGACGTCGAGAGCGTTTTCCGAGCGCCAGCGGCGCAGTCGCGCCCGATCGTTATGACGCAGGGTCTCGGCGACCCCGTGCCGGCCGTGGTGCCAGCTAAGCGCCTGCTCGGCGTAGGCCACATAGGCCACCGGCCGCGCCCCACGGATCGCCTCGATCGCCTCGACCGGATCCCAGCCCTGGTCGAGCAGTACGGCGTACCCGGCGCTCGGACCGCGGTTGATGCCCATGTGACAGTGGGTCAGCACACACCCACCGGCGGCGATCGCCTTGCCGGCGTAGGCGACGACCCCGTCAAACCACGCGAAGGGGATCCGCTGTCCGCTGTCGTCGACACCGTCCCAGCGGTAGTCGACCCCACTCTCAGACCAGATGGCCGCGTCGTTGCACTCGAGCCTCACGTCGAGGACATGGGTGATCCCGGCGTCCTTGAGCTCGACGACCTGACGCCCCACCAACCAGTCGTCATCGATTGACAGGTCACCGCCGACGAAGAGGTACGACGTCACGCGGTCTGCGTTCGCCGCTGGAACCAGCGGAGTACCGCTCGGCTTGGTCAATGTGCTCATGGTGAGCCTCCTGGATCCTGCGACAGACTTTCCGTCGCACCAGAAGCCTCAGCCCGCTTCGGACGCAGATGGTGAACCCAGGTTCGCCTCAGGGATCCAGGTCGTCGGCCGTGATGACTTGTGCGGTCTCGACCAGGTATCGCCCCAGCTCGTCGATGGTGGACAGAGGCGCGTCTGCGTGGCGCAGGTCGTTCGTCCTCTTGCGCGCGCGGTGCAGGAAGTTGTGCATCCAGCGTTCGTCCTTAAGCAGCCGCTTCGCAGCTTCCCGTGCGACGTTCTGCGGTGCAGGCTCCTGGTAGATGACGTGCTCAAACGCAACCGCCAGCCAGTGCAGTTCTTCGGGCTTGAGATCGCCGCGCTGGAGCGCCACCAGCGTGCGGTGGGTCGTACCAGGCGCGCGACCCCGCGGGAGAACGTAGGGCGCGTCGGAGCGCAGCTCGACCGTCAAGACGTACGTCGACCTCGAGTTGGCAGCGCTTGTCGAGCCCCGGCCAGGTCAGCGTCCACAAGCCACGACCCAGGAGTACCTGGGCGCCGGGCTCGTATCTAGCCGGGTTGTTCCCCGCCACCCATTGACCGGTGACGGCGGCACTGCCCCGACGCCCCATCGTCGCAACCCAACCCAGCTCGATTGGGCTCAGCGTCACGAGCGTCCTCGGCACCCACGCTACCGTCTCCGACTGCGCCCGGAGGTCGCTGCGCCCGACAGTCACCATCGCGGTCCGCGGCAGCCGGCGCTCCCAGGAAGGTAGCCCGGAGACGTCAAATCGCACGGCGGCTGCCATACGTGACCGGCCGATGGGTGCAGTGGTGGCACCGGCCGAGATCAGCGCTGCCACGTCCCGATGGGGTCGCGTACGGACGTGTCATCGGGATCGTCTACGACCTCGACACCTCTGGCACGCACGACAGCGCGGTATCCGAGTGCAGAAGCGGTCACCCAGTCCAGCCCGCGTTCCCGGGCTGCGCGGCGACCGTTGACCGTCAGACCATCCGTGACGAGCAGACCCCGGACCGGTTCGTGGACCTGCGTCTCCAGCAGATCGGCGTAGCGAGCGAGCTGGTGCACTGCCGCCTGACCGACGGCCGTTGCCTTCAGCTCGATCACGACCCAGTCACCCCTCTTCGCGTGCGTGGTGTCCTCGACGGAACGACAGACCAGGTCTGCGACATGCCGGCGGTCGAGTCGGTGCTGTCGTCCGGTGAAGCCGTCATCAACGTTCGATGCCACGCGAAGGTCGTAGCCGACCTCACGAAGAATGGCGAGGTTGTCACTCAGCCACGACTCGAAGTCGGATTACGAGGCCGATCGGACGCGGACGGTACGGAAGCGCTCCCTTGGTGTCGACGTACTGTCCCGCCCACGCCTCGAACCAGCCGAACCGTCGACCGATCTGCTCATCTGACAAGGCCAGTAGGTCGCCGACGCGACAGAGAACGCCACCTTCGCCGACGATCGGGTACTCATCGATCGCGCCAAGCGGCAGCCTGAATCGATCAGCCAGCTCTCCTGGCGGGCTGTCGAATCCGTTGGGCAGCTCGAACGAGGGGTCCGCGATCATGAACCGCACCCGCTCAAACACGGGGTCGTTCCACCAAGCTGACATAAGCGGCCAGGCGATCACTGCGTAGTGGTCGGATACGAGGTCATCGACCACATCTCGAACGGCTACGAAGAAGGCCTCCACGTCGGCAACGTTCACGTTCGACTCTGCCGCGACTCGCTCGGCGATCTGGGTATCTCTCTTAGTCACGATCTACGTCCCATGGCTCAATCATGAGTGCCAACCCATCGTAATGCGGGGTCGAACTGACGAACTCGATCTGTCGCCAGTCTTCGGGGTCCGACGGACCGACCGCCGTCGCTGGTCGGGACCGGCGTGCTGGTGCTTGACAGCGTTCCCGTGGGGTCGGCGCCACACGGGCTGGCGTTAGAGAGGTAGGGCGTCCACTGTGACGAGCGAGTCCGACCTAGACAAACCCGCGTGCGAGCCATCTCGGCCCGGGCGGAGTCAGCAAAGACCGAGATGAGTACTGCGGGCGAATGAGACAACGGGTCGATCGTTGATCGGACCATCGGCGTCGGCTGCTCGTGCGCACGAGCGGCTGTTTCGGCGACAACACTCAGGGATATCGAGTGACCGCCTTTGTCGCTCACGCGCGCGCGTATCAATCGTCTCCCGAAGTGAGTCAGGAACTCGAGTAGAACGATCCGGTTCGTCGACGGATGACTCAGGCGGGCAGCGCGAGCGGTCTGCACCCGTTTCACGCTGCGTGTCAGGCGCGGATCGTGCTCGGCGGCACACGCTAAACGGTGATCACCGGCCGCCTGCGGACGGCAACGCCTGAACTGGCTGCGTCCTGCGGACGCGAAGCAGGCAGTCCAGGACGCGTAGGAACTCGACTCGAGCCCCCGCCGGCACCCTGGCCGGGTCCACTGTGAATGCAGACCGAGACGAGTGTCGGCCCCCAGCCATTGTCTCATCCGAGCACTTGAATCGTGAGCGATCGGCCATGCTCCCGGCTGCCGGTCTAGGCCATGTGGACAGCCTTCGCAAACACGCAACGAGCGCGCAAGTTCGCTCGTAACGTCTGCCCTCGCTTATCCATGACGGGAGATCTACGGTGTCGAACTTCGACCCGACGTTGACACACCCAGCACCAGCAGGTGCCTCCGTCACCGTCGCTTCTTGGCCTAGTCGAGCTGCCGCGGTCTCAGCCGTCGCCGCTGGCCTTGTGTTAGTGCTGTCGCTGTTCGGAGTGAACGGTTTCGTTGTCGGCTACGTCCTGGGCGCGGTTTTCGGCCCGTTCTTCGCCGTGGCTCATCGCTACTCGCAGGAGAAAAGCCGCAAGCACCCCCGCTTCGTAAATCATGTAAGTCGCTCACGACTCGTGTCGACCTCCGTCGTCGCCGGTGTCGCGATCGCCCTGGTGCACGCATGGTTCATCGCGACTGAGCTGGCCAAGCGATGATGAGACTGCGCTCCTGCGTTGCGGCCTTGCTCCTGGCCACCATCGGCTCCTCCCTCGCAGCACCGGCCTCGCCAGCGATGGGCGCGCCCGTCGCGCCTCCCGACGCGTTTTCCGAGATCGCGGGCTGCATCTCGGGCGCTGACAACCTGCTCGTGTCGATGGTGGTCGACGAGCCACTGAGCCTGCGTGACACCGATCCCTCCGCGCTCCGGGTCGCCGGGATCACCTCAGCGATCGACTCGATGGAACAGCTCCGCAGAGCTGTCGCCGAGCGTCAACGTCGAAGTCACCCTCTCGACGTTCGCCCGCACCTACTCGACCCTGCTCGACTGGCGGCAGCTCGACGGGGGAACGGCCCGACGTCTGCGCACCATCGCTGCGTCGCAGCTGCCCGGGCGTGACGAGGGCGACGCGACCGACTATCGCGAGGCGCTGCTCGGTTCGAGGCAGCAGCTTGAGTCGCGCGCACTACAGCTCGAGGATCCGCAGGCTTGCAAGGTGATGCTGTGGTTCACCGACGGCGCCCTGGACGTCGATGCCGCCACAACCCAGGCGGCGACCGACATTTGCAAGCCCGGCGGGATCTCCGACTCCGTGCGTCAATCTGGCATCAACGTCATCGCATTGGCTCTGTTCACCCCCGGTGGCAGCGTCACCGACGAGCAGCGCAGCCAGCTGCGCGCGGTCGCCGAGGGCTCAGCCGACGGACAGTCGTGCGGCGCCGTGCCCCTGACCAGCGGGTCCGCCGCCGGTGCCTACCTACCCGCCGACGACCCGAGCGCGCTGCAGATGCTTTTCGCCGGGGCCGGCGCTCTCGTGGCCGGCGGCAGCCAGGCACAATCCATCTCGTGCCCGGGCCTCGGCTGCCCGGACAGCACCGTCACCCTTGACATCGACCCCGGTGTCAGCGGCATCCGCGTCATCGTGCAAGGCGCCGACTCCATCACCGCTGTGACTCCCCAGAACAAGGACATCGACCTGTCCGGCGACGGTACGACGACGGTCGGCGCTGCCACCTTGAGCTGGCTCAGCCGAAGCACGCTCACCACGGTCAATCTCACCTTCGACCCTTACGTCAGGGCCCAAGAGACGTGGCGACTCGAAGATCCGCGGCGACGCCATCCTCGAGACCTACTGGTTCTGGGGGGCCGCGCTGGAGCAACGAACCGCAGAAGTGACCGCGGGCCGGACCTCAGACCTGGCCTTTCAGCTCGTGGACGCACGAGGCGAGCCGCTGCGAGCCGACCTCTATCGCCGCGTCGACGCAGAGCTCAAAGTCGGCGACCGCAACGTCCCTGTCACCGTGAACACCGACGGCTCCGTCAGGGCGCGATACAAGCTGGAGGGCCTGACAGTCCCCGCCAGCCTGCCAGTGTCGCTGCAGACACGTGCCGTCACCGTGGGTGGCGGAGTCCGGCTGGGCCCCACCAGCTCGACCGGCCGAGTCTCGGTCGCCCTCCCCCCGGGCTTTCCTACGGTGACCCCCGCTGTGCTCGACTTCGGATCGACCAACACGCTCCAGACCCTTTCGCAGGAGCTGACGGTGTCCGGGAGCGACCTGGGCCCGACGCGCGCTTGCCTCGCCGGCGACCAGATAGTCCCGCCGGGATCGTCGACCGACACCTCGTGGGTCTCCGCGGAGGACCCCTGCATCACCATCCCAGCTGGTCAGGTCCGCACGCTGGATCTCGACCTGACCCCGGACGTCTTGTCCGACGGCGTCGCGACGGGTGACGTCCTCATCGACCTTGAGGGAGCCTCTAACGGTCGGACCCGACTTGCTGTCCCCACAACGCTGCAGATGGCCCGACCGGTCGACGAGAGCACCCGCTGGGTGCTGGTGGGCGTGCTGCTGCTGCTCGCGCTCCTTGTCCCTGCGCTTCTCCTGCTCGCCAGTAACGTTTTGCTCGGCCGCTTCGTGGTTGCGCCGAACAGCCGATTCGCCCGCGTTCCGGTGAGCATCACGCCCGAGGGAATCAGACGCGTAGACGACGCAGCATGGCTCATCGGCCCCGATGACCTACAGAACATCGCTCCGCAATCCGGGAGCAGAAGGTTCACGATGCCGGGAGGCGGCCTGACCGCCAAGGTCACCCGTCTGGTCTCACTACGCGCTCCCCGCGGCGTCGCGACGTACCCGAACCGAACGCTGGTCTCGCGCGAGCGCGCGCCAGACCTCGCGCCGCACCGGTCGCTGATGCCGCTGGGCCAGGTCGACGCCTGCTTCGTCGCGGTGGCCCACCACGGGCCGGACGAGGCACCAACCGGTGAGCTGCTCCTGGTCATACCCCAGGACGTAGACGCGCAAGGCGCCGACGAACGAGCCCGCGCGCTGTCTCGAGGCACGAGCTGGACGTCGGTCATCGCCCAGCCCCCGCCGGAGCACAGACGAACGTCGGGGGCGCCGGCTGCGGCGCAGATGCCGACGACGAAGAGGAGGCACCCAGAGCCAGTACCCCAAGCAGTGTCCGCTGAGTCCGATGTGTCGGCTCACGCCCCACCCAGCTGGCTCGCCGCGCGCGGAGACACCCCTTCCTCGGCCAAATCCGCTCCTCCATCACTCGCCTCGACGTTTTCGATGTCGTCGGACGACCTCCCCCCGCTTCCCGAATTCCTGCGAAAGAAGGACTGACCCATGCTTCGACCATTCCTGCTCATCGGTGTCGGTGGCTCGGGAGGAAAGACTCTTCGCATCGTCCATCACGAGCTCGAGCGACGACTTGCCGAGATCGGCTGGACAGGGGCTTTTCCCTCCGCATGGCAGTTCCTGCACATCGATGTGCCGACCGTCGCCGACGGAGACGACCCCGACCTGCCTCCCCAGCTCGGGCCGGCCGAGTACGCCGGCCTGGTGACCGCAGGCGTGAACTACCGCAATGTGGACGCCGCTCTCGCGGGCACGGGCCGCACCGATGCTGGCGACGCGATCGCAGGATGGCGCCCCAGGGCGGACCAGGTCAACGTGCCGGTCGAGCGAGGAGCAGGTCAGTTT
Organism: uncultured Actinomycetota bacterium; assembly: GCA_963714475.1. Taxonomy (GTDB): domain Bacteria; phylum Actinomycetota; class Actinomycetes; order Propionibacteriales; family Nocardioidaceae; genus Nocardioides. The sequence goes on along the minus strand of CAVQOP010000008.1, from coordinate 5,145 downwards.
CGTGCGCTCGGCCGGACCATCACGCTCGCCAGCCTGGCCGGCGCCAAGACGAGGCTGGACACGGCTATTCGCAACATCAACGGCCGCGACGTCACCGCGCAGCTGATGGATCTCACGAGGTTGTCCGGGGGTCGGCCCACCAGCGTGGTCAAGACACCCGTCGCTGTGGTCGTCTCCTCCATCGCGGGCGGGTCCGGAGCCGGCGCCGTGATCGACGTATGTGACCTTCTCCGCGCCAGCGGGAGTGGCGTCTGGGCCGGTGAGTCGATGGGCATCCTCTACTGCCCCGACGTCTTCGACTACCTCGACCCCGCGCGACGACGCGGTGTTCGGCCCAATGCGCTGGCCACGCTCTCCGAACTGATGTCGGGCTACTGGAACAAGCAGGGTCCCTCAACCGCGACTGCGAACATCCTGAACCGCCAAGGAGTGGCGATCGGGGATACAGACCGCCTCGGCCCGCGCTATAGCTTCCTGGTCGGTGCGAAGAACGAGTACGTCACCTACCGGACGCAGAACGACGTGTATGCCGCCATGGGACGCTCCGTCGCTTCCTGGATGACGAGCACCGCGCTTCAGGACCGGATCGACGCGTACGTCTCGGGAAACTGGACGTCTTCGGCGGGCGCGGTCCCAGACAAGCTGAACCTCAAGGTCAACGGCATGGAGACGCCGTTCACCGGGCTCGGGTCGGCGCGTGTGGGCCTGGGCCGAGACCGGTTCCGCGACTATGCTTCGCAGCGCCTGGCCCGCGCGGCCGTCGAGCAGCTGCTGTTCCGCCACGAACGGGACCGGCGCCGTGGTGACGACCGTCCTTCACGGGCCATCGCCCAGGAGCGTGCTGACCAGCGCTTCGCGGCCTTCCTGATCGATTCCGGTCTCAACGAACGCACCGATCATCACAACGACGTCCTCGAAGCCCTGCGACCCAGCACCCGCCAGGACTCGCTCCAATCCATAGCGAGCCAGGTGCTCAGCCAGGTCACCTCAAACACACCGCCCAAGGGACAGTCGGCGATGTTGTGGCGTGACCGGATCGCCCAAAAGATTCACGAAGTCATCGATCGTGCGCTCGACGAGATGGATGTCGAGAACAGGGAGCTGGGTCGGGCCTGGGTCGGACTCATGCAGGCAGACCTGCGGGCCCTCGCTGCGCGAACCGTAGCGATGGAGGGCTTTGTCACGGCCGGCATCCTCTTCCGCAAGCTCTCCGACGAGCTTCGTTCCGTGCGCACAGAGCTCGAGCAGGAAGCGAGCTCGCAGTCGCGGTTCGGTGACAACGTCGTCGCCCTGATCGACCGGGAGCTGCAGGCGGGCAGCGACAGCCTGTTGCCAGCCCACCACGAGTCGATCAGCTCTGCGGTCAACCAGGGCGTCAGCGCGATCTGGTACCGCTCTGAGGCGCGTCTGCGCCTGCTGGTGGTCAGCATCATCCCCGACTTGATCGACAACCTCGTCGACCGACTGGCCGAAGAGATCGAGCGGGCCGAGCAGGATCTCCACGCCGAGCGGGACCCCGGTAACGGGCGCCCTTCGGTGATGAGCGCGTGGCCCGAGGGAGCGGAGGTCCCCAAAGTCCTTCGCCCGGCAGCCAACGAGTTCCTGCTCGAGGAGCCGGAGTCGTATGCGACGACCCTGTCCCAGCTGATCGTCCGCACGGTGCAGGGCGAGGACCTCGGCGGCTCGTTCGACAAGGCCGTACACGCCGTGATTATGGGCTCGAGCCGGGACGAGGTCCGCCACCAGCTGGTGATCGAGCAACCATCGATGTGGACGCCGAGGAATCACGAGCTGCATCACGAGCTGTCGTCGCCGCAGAAGGCCACCTTCACGGATCGCCACGCGGGCGCAGGAGCTGCTGGACCGCGCGAGCGAGTGGACCAAGAAGCCGGGCACGCCGGTGGGCAACTACGTCCGGGAGGGGCTGCACGCCTACTTCGACCCGGACCGCTGCGAGCCTGCCGAGCGGAGCAAGCGCCTCGCCCGCTTCGAGCAGCAGTTCGCGGCCGCGGTCGACGCGGCGCAACCACTGATTGGCATCAAGAAGAATGTGCTCATCGCTGTCCACGAGCGCCACGAGATCAAGAGCGAGACGTTCTTCACCGAGCTGCCCGTCGCTGCGGGCTCCGACGAGGGTCAGGCCGTCCAGCGTGTCCTGGAGGGCAAGGGCCTGTGGAACCAGGAGATCGCCAAGAGCTTCGGCATCGGGGATCGCGACTTCGTCGATGCATTCACGGTGCTGTCGGAGCGCTACGAGCCCGTCGTCTTCGACTCGTTGATGAAGCCGATCGCTGAGGAGTGGGCCAACCGCGGGAAGACCCCGACGGCCGTGAGGAGTTCTGGCGCTGGCGGCGCGCCCGCGAGTTGACTGAGTTCATTCCGGCAGCGCCGAACGTACGCAAGGCGATGGTCCGGGGATGGTTCACCGCCACCCTCCTCGGGCAGGTGACGATGCAGGAGCAGCAGATCCGCATCTTCGTGCCGAACAGCACGGGGGGTGATGGTCGATGGCGCGACTTCCCGGCGCCGCTGCTTTCAAGCGGCGTACACGTCGCCCACGACTACCTGCCGCTGGCCCTGGAGTCGCTGCCTCTCGCGTTCATCGAGGTCAGCATCTCGGCCGAGCTCACGGCCATGGCGCCTTACACCCGACTCCGGGAACTCGGCACTGGAGGCAGCGGGGGCCTCGAGGTCTACGAGCGCCCGGCGCGGGAGCTCAGCGACTGGGTGCTCGACGGGCGTCTCCCCCAGGGTGCCCCGACACCGCGCGCGGAGCACGCCGGAGACGCAGAGGGCAGCTGGGAGGTCCGGCGTCAAGAAGCTGGCCGCTCGCGCTGACTCGCTCCGTACGACCTACGGCAATCTCTTTGCCGCGGTCGAGCAGCGCAACGAGCAGGAGGTACCCCGTGCGTTCGAGCTACGCGCGGACATCGTGGCTTCGCTTGAGGAGATCTCGCGGGCCCTCGCCGAGCTAGATTCCGGAAGCGAGGTCGACTCATGGAACTGAGCGACACCTTCACGGTGCTCATCGTGGGCGACGGCTCCGACGGTAACCGTGTCCGTTCCCTCGCGGAGGACTGGAGAGGCCACGGGCTCCTGCGGGACTTCGCAGTTGTCACCCCCTCCGGCGTTCATCGCGACCCGAATGGACCCGCAACCGTGGTCGGCACTGTCGTCGGCGACGCCGAGCCCGTCGAGCTCATGCGACACCTGAGCAGCCGACGGCGACGTGTAATTCGGGTCGTCGTGCTTCACCTGCTCACGCACGCCCACGCGTACGGCGAGGACCTCGTCGCGGCCTGCGAGTCCGTCGCCGACCTGGTCCAACGCGCGATGCCGGTGAGCAACGGCACCTCCGAGCACGACGTACGGCTCCTGCGGGTCAATCTTCTGGTGCCGGAAACCGACGTCAAGCCCCAGATCGACGCTTTGCTGCAGCCGGGCTGGGAGGTCAACGCCGTCATCTCCCCGGAGGACCGCCCGGACCTAGACCGACTTAATGTCTTCATCCGCGCCGACGAGAATCTGCACGGGCACGCCCTGGCTGCTGCTGCGACCGTGAGTGGACTGTGGCGCGGGATGAACGAGGCCGCTTTCGACGCCACGAGACTGGACTCAACCTCGGGGCCGCGCGACGTCATCGTTGTCCGTGGTCAGGCCAAGATGGTCCTCGGGGACGGTCGCTCCACGCGGCTGGCGGAGGAGGTCGTCCGATCGGTAGCCCTCGAGTCTGATGGAGCGGTTCGACACCTCGAGTGGGGTTACCTCTCCGATCGCCCGGCTGAGCTGGTCGACTCGATTGTGGCCCGTCTTCTCGACACGCCGGACTGGGTGCCTGCTGCGCATGATCGCCCGGTCCTGGAGAAGAGGCGAACCCGCCCGGCGCCATGGTCGGCGGGTGGGTGCGGTTCCAGACGAAGCTGCCATCGAGCGTGGCCCGGATGTTCCGTGCCAAGGCCGAGCAGAGCTTCGAGCAGACGGTGACGAGCATGTTCGCGGGCGCCGGATCTGGCGAAGTTGCCAGCATCGATCCGATTGCGCCGAGCCAAGCGCGCGCTGCCGCAGCGAAGCGCCTACAGGACTTCGCGGCTCACACCGACCCGCGGCGTCTCGACGACGCCGCCGAGGCCTGGGGCCAGAGCACACCGGGCACCTGGCGGCGGTTGCGCGAGCTCACCGTCGGACTCGTTGATGGTTCCGAGCTGCCCGACGGGTTCCAGCGTCAGCGTCGCGGCCGGCTCGACGAGGTCCTTGCGCCCTCGCATCTGGCGCCCCCACCGGGCCATGGGCCGATCCGCGACGTCGACGTCGAGGAGGTCGCGCGCCGCCTCGCCAGCTCACCGCGTGGTGCCGGTTCAGCGACGTCGGACGAGGACATGTCCGCGCCGGGTGACGTGACCACGACCGTGTCGCCTGCCGACCCTGAGGCGGCGCGGTGGCAGGCCTGGATCCAGCAGCGCGACCACACGATCATGTGGAGGCTGGCGAGCCGTGTCTACGACACCGCCGGGCGGAGCGGAAGCGGGCCGACGACGCAGTGGCCACCCTCGACCGGAGCCGCGAGGCCCCCAGCACGGCTGCGCTCGCCGCCCGCCGCAACGTACTGGTCGCCACCTGGCTCCTGGCGCCGCTAGCCATCCTCACCTGGCTGACCGTCCAGTGGATGCTCCACCGCGGCGAGTGGCTCACCTGGTGGCGTGACGAGGGTTCGACCCAAGTGGTCTGGGTCCTGCTGGGCGCCCTTGCTCTCGTCGTCCTCGGCGGGCACCTCTACTATCGCGCGCTCAAGGCCTACCAATGGCAGGTGTGGGGTGCTCTGCACGCGATGCGGGTGGCCAGCGACGACTACGTCGCTGCGCGCCAGGAGGAGCGGCGCTGGGCGATCATGTACGGAGGCGTGCTGGACTGGAACGACATTCTCGCCGAGCTGCTCCACAAGCCCTGGTCGGTAGACCTCCCGAATCACGCAACCGACACGCACCCGCCGGCAGGACTCCCGGCGTCGGTCTCCATCGCCGTTCCCGCCGAGCAGTCGATCGATCCGACCCCTGAGATGGTCGCGCGCGCCGTGGAGTCGATCTGCACACGAGGGTGGCTGCAGGAAGAGTTCGCCGCCGCTGTCTCAGATCGTCGGCGATCTGGTGG
>CAVQOP010000007.1:0-109146 GCA_963714475.1 uncultured Actinomycetota bacterium | reverse complement strand
CCCCCGAGTCGGATCCGGGCGTCGTCTACGTGGTGGTCGACAAGGCAGACACCACCGCGCTGCTGTTCTACGCCGGACCGACGATCACCGGTGACCCCCGCGAGCTGGACATGCCCATCTCGACCGATGACCTGTTCGCGATCGCCAACGACCCGCGTGTGGACGTGACCACCTCCCAGGAGGCGGTAGACGCCGGAACAGACCTGCCGTTCTGGCAGGACCCGAGCCGCTGAGCCCTCGTGGCGGCGCGGCCGGTGCGGACGAAGGATCGACGACCGGCCGGAGGGCCGCACGGACATGCTCATCGGCAGTAGCGGACGGGCTCGGCAGCGATGGCGGGGAGTGGTGGACGTAAGCGCGCCCTTGCACCACAGCTAGGCCGTCCGCCCCGTGCTACTGGTCGACCCACTGCTGGGCCAACCGGCGGCAGATGGCCTGCTGGTCGGCGTCAGCGAGGCCGTGGGTGAGCAGTCCTTCGATCGTGAAGACGCCGATCTTGACCTCGGCGTCGACGCTCTCTCGAGTCAGGCCGGCCTGCTCCAACGCGGACCGGAGCAGCGTCTCAGCCATGAGGTGGAACCCGGTATGCCACTCGTCCACGGCTGGCGACTGTGCGGCGCGCGTGTGGACCGTGGCGACCAGGCGCCGCATCTGCTGGAGCGTGCCGACGACCCACAGCAGTTGCTTCTCCAGTGGCTGCTCCGCCACCTGTTGGTAGTCGCCCAGCACGTCGCCCAGGACCTGGTCCAGCACGGCGACCAGCACGTCGTCCTTGTCGCCGAAGTACCAGTAGATCGTGTTCCCCGCGACGCCAGCCGCTGTGGCCAGCGCGCTCATCGAGGTCGCCTCGTAACCGTCGGCGAGGAACAGCCGGCGGGCCGCGGCAATCGAGCTCCAACCGCTTTTCTTCCCGATCCTGCCGGGGCTTGTTGGCAGGCATGACGTCAGCATACTTTTCACTTGAATGACGATCAAGAACTCGCTAGCCTCGGAGGGGTTCTTGGTCGACGTTCAAGAGTGAAGAGGAGAGATCAGGCATGAGCACCTACACCCGCGAGGACGTCGAGCTCGATTCTCACGGCACTGCGTGTGCCGCCTGGCTCTACCGGCCAGCCGACGTACGAGAACCCGCCCATCGTCGTCATGGCGCACGGGTTCGCCGCCGTTCGAGCGTTGCGCCTGGACGCCTACGCCGCCCGGTTCGCCGACGCGGGATACGCCGTGCTCGTCTTCGACTACCGCGGTTGGGGCGACAGTGCCGGTGAGCCGCGGCGGCTGCTGGACATCGGTGCCCAGCAGCAGGACTGGCGTGCCGGAGTCGCCTACGCCCGCAGCCTCGAGGGTGTTGACACCTCGCGGGTGGTCGCGTGGGGCTCCTCCTTCGGCGGCGGGCACGCGCTGCACCTCGCCGCCGAGGACGAGGACCTGGTCGCCGTGATCGCCCAGGTCCCGCACATCAGCGGACCGGCGTCAGCGTTCGCGCGGCCCGTACGGATGATCGCCCGCCTCATGGGGGCCGGTCTGCGCGATCAGCTCCGGGCACTGACCGGCCGCGAGCCGTACCGCCTGCCGGCCGCCGGCGAGCCGGGCACCCTTGCGATGATGACGTCACCGGATGCGATGCCCATGACCAAGCGCCTCGCCGGCAATCGTTACGAGGAGCTCCTCTCCGAGAACGACGTGGCCGCCCGCATCGCCTTGCGCGTGCCGTTCTACTCGCCCGGTCGACTGGCCCACAAGATCGCCGCCCCGACACTGGTGCAGATCGCGAAGAAGGACGACGTGACCCCGTTCGAGGTGGCGATGAAGGCCGCTCGCCGCCTACCCCGGGGCGAGATCCGCACCTACGACTGTCAGCACTTCGAGCCCTACCTGGAGCCCTACTTCGACACCGTCGTCGCTGACCAGATCGCCTTCCTCGCCGCCCACGTCCCACTCACTCCCTCCCCGGCCTGAGGAAGCACCGCACCGCGTGCTGCTGGTGGCCAGTCCGTTGTCCGGGGCTGGCCCACGGGGGTTCTGCCACGAGACCGCCGGCCTGGTCCGGCAGCCGTGGGCGCCTGATCTACGTGAGAGCTGCGGCCTCCGTCCTGGAAGCCGCATCACGACGATGGCGGGAGACCCCGCCCTGCTTCGGCGTGGGTCGATGTCGTGACGGCCGCCGTCGTGGCAGCCCCGGCTGGGCTGCCGGACCGGGTCGTCGACCTGTGCCCCCCCATGGGAGCCACGGACGTTTCGGGAGTCCTCGAGCCGGGGCCCGCGGTCGTTGCCTCGGGACCTGCGTCGCCCACCACGATGACGCGCCCGTGCTCGCCGGCGCACGCTGTGCGGCAGACAGGCGTGCGGCGGGCACGAGACCAGATAGGTAGATTGGCTGCGAGAGAGCACTATGGAGGATGGACCGAGACGCGCGATGGTGAGAAGCAAGGACTCCCTCCGGCTCGACCAGGTCGAGCGGGCGCTGGCCGACACCACCGAACGCTATCGCTCACTGTTCGACTACAACCCCAACGCGGTGTTCTCGCTGGACCTGACCGGTCGGTTCGTCGCGAGCAATCCCGCCTCCGAGCGCATGTCCGGATACACGCTGGCCGAGCTGCGCGAGCTCGCGATCGGCGTGCTGATCGCCCCCGCCCAGGCAGCGGAGACCGCGGCCGCCTTCCAGAAGGCGCTGGATCGGGAGTCCGAGCAGCTGGAGACGGCGCTCATCCACAAGGACGGTCGCCTCGTCGACGTCAGCGTCACGGGGCTGCCCATCGTCGTCGACGATGACGTCGTCGGCGTCTACTGCATCGCCGAGGACATCACCGAACGCAAGCGGCTGGAACGAGAGCTGATCGGGACCCAGCTGGCAGCCGAGCAGGCCAACGAGGCCAAGTCCCATTTCCTGGCCAACGTGAGCCACGAGATCCGAACCCCGTTGACCAGCCTCCTGGGAACGACCGAGGTGTTGATGGACACCGACCTGGACCCGTTGCAGACGAGATTCGTGAACACGATGACCCGCTCAGGTGAGCGGCTGCTCGCTCTCGTCAACAACCTGCTCGACTTCGCCAAGATGGAAGCTGGGATGGCTCGGGCCGAGGCCCTCCCGGTCGACGTGCGTGCCCTCGTCACGGAGGTTGCCGCCCTGCTCAGCGCGGCAGCCGAGAAGAAGGGCCTGGCGATCGAGGTGGCCGTCGACCCCGTCCTGCCCGTCGTGCTGACCGGGGACCCGGCACGGACGATGCAGATTCTGACCAACCTCCTGGACAACGCGGTCAAGTTCACCGCGACCGGACGGGTGCGACTCACGGTCTCCTGCGTCGCCGCGCCGGGCAGCCGCGTCTGGGTGACCTTCGCGATCCAGGACTCGGGCATCGGGATCAGCGAGGAACACCTGGCGGGGTTGTTCGAGTCGTTCAGCCAGGGGGATCCCTCGATCACGCGCGAGTACGGCGGGACGGGCCTCGGTCTGGCGCTCAGCAAGAAGCTGGTGGACCTCCTGGGTGGGAGGATCGACGTCCAGAGCACACCGCAGGTAGGCACCACGTTCACCGTGGGCCTGCCCTTCTCCGCGGAGCTGGAGCCTCACGCAGGCCCGCCGACGGATCCTCCCTGACGCCAGGGAGAAAGGGTCGCACCCGGCTTCGCGATGACCCGAGCTGATGACGGCCACGCGCCACCATTGCGACGCTCATCTGAGCTGCCCACGCTGCCAGCCGGCGGTGGCTACCTCTCTCGCTCGCCCCGAGAACCCGACAACGACACCGTGTGCCGACAGCACGACAGGAGCACCCTGTGAGCACCAACCCGCCCCGGCCGGACTCGCGCCTGCCCACCGGACTGAGCGCCTTTCCGCTCACGCCGATCAACGACGACGCAGGTGGCACCGTCGACGAGACGGCGTTCAGCAACCTCGTGGCACGGGCGGCATCCGCGAACGTCGACTCCATCACCGTGCTGGGGTCCACCGGCAGCTACGCCTACCTCACCGGTGAGGAACGCCGCCGCGTCGTGGAGCTCGCCATCGCCGCAGCGGGCGACGTCCCCGTCCTCGTCGGAGTCGGCGCCGCCCGCACCCGCGACGTGCTCCGCTTGTCGGAGCACGCCCAGGACGCTGGTGCCGCCGGCCTCCTCGTCGCCCCGGTGTCCTACCAGCCGCTCTCCGACGATGAGGTCTACGGACTGTTCGAGGACGTCAACGCCGCTGCATCGGTCCCGGTCGTGGTCTACGACAACCCCAGCACCACCCACTTCACGTTCAGCGATGACCTCCACGCCCGCATCGCGGACCTGCCCAGCGTCGCGTCCATCAAGATCCCCCCCGTCGCGGACGGACCCGACGCCATGCAGGAACGCATCGTCACCCTCCGCTCCCGTGTCCGCGCCGGTGTCACCATCGGCATCAGCGGTGACTACGTCGCCGCCGCGGCGCTCAACGCCGGATGCGACGCCTGGTACAGCGTCCTGGGAGGAGTCCTCCCCGAGGCCTGCCAGGCCATCGTGGACGCCGCGAAGGCCGGCGAGCACGCGCGCGCCATCCAGCTGTCCCACCAGCTCGAGCCGCTCTGGGACCTGTTCCAGGACCACGGCAGCTACCGCGTCACGTCCGCGCTGGCCGAAGAGCTCGGACTGGTCGATCGCCCGAACCTTCCACGCCCGGTCCTCGGCCTCGACGACACCGCTCGCGACCGGGTTCTCGACGCCCTGAGGTCGCTGCGCGAGGGCGGCGTACCCGGCCTCGACACGAAGTGACCACCAGACCTCAAACAGAACCTGCGACACCGGTCAGATGTGTCACGAGCTCGCAGTCTCCGGCCCGTGTCGGGAAGGATGCTCGTGGGCTACGCGAAGTCGGCACGCCCCGATCAGGGGCTTGTCCTCTGGTGTCTGCCGTGATCACTCATCCGGATGGAGCGATGCCCGAATCCGCTCGACGGCGTCCGCGAGTTGCTTCAGGTCCTTGTCGATCACGGCTGGACGACCTTGGGGTTGGTTGCGAAGTCGGTGAACAAGGAAGTCGCGCATGCCGGCGATGTCTGCCCAGGGATGTCGGGTTCCTTGGCGACCAGGGATGAGTTGAGTCCCTCAACCGCTTCTCCGATCTCAAGCAGGCGCAGGGCGACAGCGTCCATGACGATCTCAACGGTGATCGGGCCGTGCTGAAGGTGCGAGTGGATCGACTCGATGGCGGCCATGACGTCGTCGAGGATCTCGTCGTCCGAGCGGCTCACAGTGGGAGCAGATCCCTCTCGGCCTTGACCCGCACGCGCTCCTTGAGTCCGCTGCGGGGGACGAGGTCGATGGAGACGCCGAGGACCGCCTCCAACTCGCGCTGGATGCCGATGATGCTGGTTCCGGGGGAAATCGACCAGTAGGTCGACATCGCTGTCACCGCGATCATCACCCCGGGCCGTGCTGCCGAAGACCTCCGGGTTGGTGACGCCGTGACGACGCAGCACGTCGAGCAGCTCGCCACGCTTGGCGGCCACTCGTCGGCCCGTGGGGCCACTGAGTGGCTGACGAGCGGGTGCCGCGGCCTCGGCCATGCCTGCATCGTATCCGTGCGGGGGCCGGCGAGATTGCTGACGAGCTTCGCTCAGTCGGTCACGGTCACGGTTGCGTCGTCGGTCGATCGTGCCAACGTACGGACCCTCGATTCGACGTCGAGACCGGCCAGCTCTACGCGCCGGTGAAGAAGCGTCCTGCCCTCACCCCGGCGGAAGCCGTGCAGCGCAGCGTGGGGAGCAAGGAGCTCTCCGAGCCGAACAGCATCGAGACGGCGCTGGGCGGCTGCATCGCGCCGACCCACTGGCCTTGGTCGTCTGGCTGAGGTTCGCTGTGGCTCGCCCGCGACCGGACCCCCAGTCGCGACCTGACCAATCTCACGCGGAGTCGTGTGCCTGACACCGACCACGTGGCCGCTCTCAGGCACACGACTGCAGCACGACCCATCCCTTGCTCGATGACGTCCGGAGACAGGACGCTGGCGCTAGACAGGGCCGCGTCGCAGCCACCAGATCGTCGTCCTCGAGGACGGGACTCGAGCCCGACCGCACGTCGCGCTCCGATCCGCCTCCTACCGCGATGGCCTCGGCAAGGGGGCGCGACACCGTGGCTTCGCATCCCCGGGCCTCGAAGCCGTCGATGCCGCTCACGTCGTCGAAAAAGTCCAGGTCGCCCGATCCACCGTGCGATCAGTGATGGGTGGTCCTACCTTCCGCGCTCGAGGTGCAAGGTTGGTCGTCAACTATGCACCCTCGGCCGAGGGAAGGTGAGGCTCACGGCCCCTTCCGAGGGAGACCGAGGACCGGGTCACCCAGCGGCCCCAACGAACCCGACGCTGCAGCCAGGGCGAGGTGGAACCACCCGACGCCGGCGTCGCCGACGAGAAGCTCGGGACGGTCGAGCGAGGATCCAAGCTGCGTGTAGCTTCCCGACCGGCCCGGCCTCCGGTGCCGGTCGATGACCCTGCTCGCCTGTCGTGCCAGCTCGAAGTACGGCTCAGGCCCGAGCACTGTCGCGCACTCGAGGAAGAACAGGCCGTCCCCGGCGACGCCGTGGCAGAGGCTCGACGAGGGGCGTCGGGGCGCTTCGCGCTGCGCGGTCACCGCTGCGCCGGCGGCCGCCTCGGCGAACTCGTCACCGTCCTCGGCCGACAGCCGGAGCAGGAACCGCCCGATCCCGACCGCACCGTGGCACTGGGCTTGCACCCGGTAATTTTGCCGCCCCGCTGCCTCCGGCCAGACGAGTCCGCCGTCCGGGTGCTTCTCGGCGAAGCCGACGAGGCGTCGTCCGCACTCCACGGCGGCTTCGTGCGCCCAGGTCGCGCCCGAGGCGTCGGCGTAGATCAGCAGGGACAGGCCGACACCCGCAGCGCCGTGGGCGAGACCCAGCACAGCACTCCGGCGCCAGAGTTCCTCGGTCGACCGCCTGTGCCGGTGGTCGTCCAGCCGCCACTCGGTCGCCAGCTCTGCCGCGATCGCTTCCGCGGCGTCCAGATACTTGTCGTCCGGACTCGCACCTTTGAGTGCGACCAGGAAGACCAGCTGTCCGGACCGGCCTCCGGTCAGGTCGGGCTCCGCCGGCCGGAGGTCAGCGGTGCGCTGGGCTCGCAGCTCGGCCATCCGCTCGTACGCCGGCTCACCGAGCAACTCGGCGAGGCGCAGGAAGAACAGCCCCAGGCCGGACTCGCCGACGTACAGGCCAGGCTCGCCTCGCCCGCTGGACCACGGAGGACCGGACAGCCATCGAGCGGCCGCGCGCGCGGTGTCGGAGAACGTCTCGTCGCCGGTGTGTCGGCCAAGGGCAGCGAGGTAGAGCCCGATGCCGGCGGCGCCGTGGTAGAGGTCGGCGCTGCATCGCGTCCCACCGGCGAACTCGGTCGGCCAGCAAGCGCCGCCGTCTCGCTGCACCGCGGCCTCGACCAGCCGGTCCCCGATCTTGCGTGCGATGTCAAGGGGGTCAGGTGTGGTCCCAACGGGGGCAGTGACGTGCAGCGCGGCAGGTGCGTCGCCGGTGGTGAGATCAGTGATCCGGTCCAGGACGTCGAGCACCTCCCGGACCGACCCGAACCGGTGGGTGGCCTCCGGCGAGACAGCGCGGTCGACGAGCTCGGCCAGCGACGTTGGCGTCCCCGGCGCCAGCTCGCCCACGGGCAGCCGGCGGACTGGTCGTGGGGGCCAGGGCGGTGGCTGGTCACGCGAGAGCTCGAGTCCTCGAGTGCCGCACAGCAGGGAGTGCATCACTGCTCCCCACGAGTACACATCGTCTGTCGGGGTGGCCGGGCCCAACGCCCACTGCTGGGGGCTGCAGTAGTCGGCGGTGCCCAGGCCGTTGGGGACGTGCTCCGGCGCTTGCGCGTCATACGCGATCCCGAGGTCGACGATTCGACAGCCTCCGTCATGCAGCACGACGTTGGAGGGGTTGAGGTCCCGCACGATCACACCAGCCGCGTGGAGTTCCTCGAGTGCAGAGCACAGCTCGCTGCCGATCCTGACGCACTCGGCAACCGTGAACCCGTCGAGCCGGTCCTCGCGGCGGCTGAGCTCGGCGGCCAACGTCGGTCCTTCGACATACTCCAGCACGAGGTAGAAGTTGTCGTCGAGCTCAAAGGTCGCATAGCACTCGGGGAGGCCTTGGCCGGGATGTCGCCGGAGTATCGCGGCTTCGTCGGCTCCCCAGTCGGGAGCCAGGCGACCTTGCTCGTCGCCGCCCGCGTCGCGCCAGAACTCCTTGAGGACGCAGGGCCTGGCCGGAGTCGTGTTGAGGTCGATGGCGCGGTAGACGGCGCCGTAAGCGGAGGTGGCCAGGACGTCGACGACGAGGAAGCGGCCAGCCAGCGGCCCCTTCGTGGAACCGGTGTCCGGGCCGCCCTCAGCGGCGAAGGGGTTGGGTGCGTCCGCACCACCGCCCCCGCCGGGACGGTCTCGTAGATCGGGGATCCACCGGCCGTGCGTGTCGAGCAGGTCGCCGCACTCGTGACGCGGCTCGCCGGGAGGCCGGGCACGTCGCTGGAACGCGCCGTAGCGATAGTGCACGAGGCTCTTCGGCCTGAAGGTCAGGTCACTGCGAACCTGGGGACCACGCATCCCCGCGGTACGGCTGTGCAGACGCTCGGCCAGGGCGACAGCGTGATCGTCGTCCGGCGGGTAGACGGTGATGAACTTGCCGACCTGCGATTCGCCGTACCCGCCGTTGTTCAGCTCCAGCAGCCGCCGCTGGCCGGATACGACCTTGAACGGGATGCCGGCTTCGAGCAGCACGGGCAGGCAGGCGGCGAGGACCGCGGGCGCCGAGACCGGCGTCGCACTGACGTGGAGCTTCCAGCCCTGGCTCGGAGAGGGATGCGTCGAGTAGGCCTGGCTGTGGAAGAGCTCGTCGCGAGCTGCCCACGGGACGAACTCGTCGAGAAGAGCGAGGATCGGATCATCCACGAGCGTCGGCCCAGGACCGGCTAGCCCCAGCAGCACACGGTGACCGTCTGCGACGTCACCTGACTGGTCTTGCCGCTGGCGGTGGCCTCCTGCGCCTCCGCGGCGACCTCGGAGTCGAAGGCCGCCATGATCGCGTTGCGGTAGCCGCTGATGAAGCGGTACTCGATGGTCTCGCCGACGAGGCGACGCAGTGCGTCGGCATCGCCGCACGTGAGGGCGAAGAGCTCGACGGTGCTGAGATCGAACTCGTCCAGCGCCTCCGGCTGGGTACGCACTCGCTCCGCGAAGTCGGCATCGCTGTTGATCCGCTCCAACAGAGTCTTGAGAGATTGGTCTGACATCGGGGGTCCTTCCAGGTCGGGCTGCTCGGCGGTGGGACTGACCTGGCAGCCTAGTGGCGGGCGAACCGGCCCACTAGAGACCAAAGGGCCCACGATCTCGAGCTCACCGGGGTCGGCCGAATCCGCACCTTTCGTGGCTTCCGGTACACCTCGTGGAAGGCGATCACGAACGAGACCCCGTCCAGCCGCAGCTCGGCGTACGAGAACGGCTAGTCGTCGCCGTCGGTCTCCATGACGCACACCGCCCGCCGGCCGATTGCCCGGTGCGGTGATTGCCGGCTGGCGACCGAACCTCCTGACGTTCCCCGGCTCGTTGCACCACCTTGTTTTATGGAGTGGTTCGAGGTCGTGTTGTGGACCAAGACCGAGGGAGCTGCATCCCGAGCTCGCGGTCGCCTGGGAAACCCATGTTTGGAACCGCGAACCAGACCACTCTGTCTCGCGCCGCCAGCGGCTCTGGCTCGTGGCCCGTGCCAAGCGGCTGTGCCGGTTGCTGTCGCTAGATCAACGCTGCAGGTCGATGCCGCACACCAAGCTGAGGCCGAGGATGCCGTTCGCGAGATCACCCGCTTCGATGCCGAGGTCACGTCGATCGCCGAACGCCGTGCCGCCCGCGAAGGAGACGACGCGGGCCACCGAACGCGCGCCACTGGCGTCCGTGCTCCTGCGCACGGAGTCAGCATCGTCGTCTGAGATCGAGGGCGTGACGGCTGGTGCTCGCGCGCTGCGCAAACATCGGCGGATGATGTTCGTTGTTACCTCACGTGTAGCGGAAGGTCGCCCCTTCTCGGCGTCGAGAAGGTGTCGTGGGCTTTGCAAGGCACCGTGACCTGCGTTGATCGTTGGACCCAAGGACCTGATAGCCCCGCGCAGGGCTCGCCCGCGTTGCAGCACCGTGGGTGGGGGCCATCCGAGAACCTCGTCCGGATGGGTCTTGCGGGATGCCTGGGCGCGACGAACCTACTGAGCAGCACCGACCCCACAGGGGGGTTCGGCTTGCGGGACGGGTCTGGGCAGACCGATCGCGGGGGTCGGGCATCTGAGCACGCGCTATGGAGCGTCGTGGGATGCCCGGCCGCGAGCTGGCGACGCTCAAAGCGGGTTGTGTACCTGACAACCGCCCCACGGCCGTTCTGAGGCACACGACCGACCCCACCCATCGGGCGCTCGGTGACGTCATGCGATCCGGTCAGTCGTCGACTGCCGACCGTGATGACGTCTCGGAAGCCGATCCCGCACTGGCGACGCTCCGCGAGCCCATCGGCTACTGGTCACGCTCCGCGTGATCATCGGTCACCGGGCCGCCCAGCGAGTCTCGTGCTCCGGGCGCCACCCACCCCGCGCGTTGCACTACGCGCCACGGCAGCGCCACACTCCGCTGGTGAGCATGCGGGCGCCCTTGGTGCTGACCGGGCCGCCTGCGGCAGGAAAGAGTGTGACCGGACGCGCCTTGGCCACGAACCGTCGCCGGTGCGCATTCATCGACGTCGACGACGTCAGACAGCTCGTCATCGCCGGCGGTGCCGCACCCTGGGAGGGATCCGAAGGTCGGCGACAGCAAGTACTGGGCGTGAACAACGCGTGCGTCCTGGCTCGCAACTTCCTCTCAGCCGGTATCGAGGTTGTCCTCGCTGACGTGCTGACTCCGCTGACGGCAGCGACCTATCGTGATCAGCTGCCGGGATGCCAGATCGTCCAATTGACGGTCTCATTCGCCGAGGGCCAGCGACGGGCCGGAACGCGGCCACGGTGGCTCAGCGAGCCGCAGTTCCGCGCTCTGCACCAGGCGATGGCCGCCGAGCCGCCCGGGGCGGACGAGATCCTTGACGTCGAGCGCCTCGATCGCCTCCGCCAGACCGAACGCGCCGAGAGATGCTGGCGAACCTGGCCGGCTCGAGGCTAGGAAGCCGCCCTTGGCCGTGCCCGCATGCCGTCCGTTGGAAAGACTCGCGATGAGGGGCCCTCGCCGACCCGGGAAGCCGCGCGTCGGTGCGGGATCGGTCACGGGACGTCATACGAACCGTGGCGACGTCACCACGGTTCGTATGACGTTGTCCGGTCTGGGGGTGGCCGAGGCGGTCCCGCCACTCCAACCTCGATTCAGAGCGCGCGGGTCGAGATGCTGCCCCTCGCGATCGCACTGCTCGGAGAACCTACTGGCTGGGGACGGAGGTGCGGCCGAACCCAAGCAACTGTCCCGGGCCGGTGGGGTCACCGAGACCGACCGTCGACCTGGCTTGCGCATTGATCCCACGCCGGGTGAAAGACCCAGGCAGCGGCGAGGCCAGGCACGGCGAGGCCGATGAGCGCCGCCACCGCGACTGCGATCTTGACCGGGACGGAGAGCTTGCACAGCACGGTCAACGGCGAGGTGCCCACCGAGTCGCGGCGTGCTCGATCCTCGGCAGGTGGGGCGTGTGGTCGTGCGGCCGAGGGGGAGAGGTCGCCGCTCTGGAGCTCGCCTCCGCGGGCGCCGAGTTCGGAGATGCGACGAGGGCCCCGGCATAGCCGGGGCCCTCGTGCTCGAACGGTGAGTTCGAGCTCTGCGTGCACCAGTGACTAGATGTCGTAGTAGAGCTCGAACTCGTGGGGGTGCGGACGCATCTGCACGGGCAGGATCTCGTTCATCCTCTTGTACTCGATCCAGTTCTCGATCAGGTCGGGAGTGAACACGTTGCCGACCGTGAGGAACTCGTGGTCGGCCTCGAGGGTGTCGAGGACGGCGTTGAGCGAGGTCGGGACCTGGTCGATGTCGGCCATCTCGTCGGGCGGGAGCTCGTAGATGTCCTTGTCGATCGGGCGCAGCCGGCTCCATCCGGTTCTTGATCCCGTCGAGGCCGGCCAGCAGCAGCGCCGAGAAGGCGAGGTAGGGGTTGGCCGACGGGTCGGGGCAGCGGAACTCGATGCGCTTCGCCTTCGGGTTGGAGCCCGTGATCGGGATCCGGACGCAGGCCGAGCGGTTGCGCTGGGAGTAGACCAGCGAGATCGGTGCCTCGAAGCCCGGCACCAGGCGGTGGTAGGAGTTCACGGTCGGGTTGGTGAACGCCAGCAGCGACGGAGCGTGCTTGAGGATGCCGCCGATGTACCAGCGCGCCATGTCCGAGAGCCCGCCGTAGCCGGTCTCGTCGTAGAACAGGGGCTCGCCCTCGTTCCAGATCGACTGGTGCACGTGCATGCCCGAGCCGTTGTCCCCGAAGATCGGCTTGGGCATGAAGGTCGCGGTCCGGCCGTTGCGCCAGGCCGTGTTCTTGACGATGTACTTGAACTTCATCACGTCGTCGGCGGCCTGGAGCAGCTCGGCGAAGCGGTAGTTGATCTCCGCCTGACCGGCTGTGCCGACCTCGTGGTGGGCACGCTCGACCAGCAGGCCCGACTTCTCCAGCTCGATGACCATCTCGTCACGGAGCTCACCGAAGTGATCGGTGGGGGAGACCGGGAAGTAGCCACCCTTGTAGGGCGTCTTGTAACCGCGGCTGTCCTCGGCCGCGGTGTTCCAGGCGCCCTCGATCGAGTCGATCTCGTAGTAGCCGATGTTGGCCTTGGTCTCGAAGCGAGCCTTGTCGAAGACGTAGAACTCCGCCTCGGGGGCGAAGTACGCCGTGTCGCCGACGCCGGTGGTCGCGAGGTAGGCCATCGCCTTGCGGGCGATGTTGCGCGGGTCGCGGGAGTACGGCTCCCCGGTGATCGGGTCGTGGATGAAGAAGTTCACGACCAGGGTCTTGGCGATGCGGAACGGGTCGATGAACGCCGTCGTCGGGTCCGGGAAGAGGGACATGTCGGACTCGTGGATCGCCTGGAACCCGCGGATCGAGGATCCGTCGAAGTTGAGCCCGTCGTCGAAGACGCTCTGGTCGAACGAGGACACCGGGACGGTGAAGTGCTGCATGACCCCGGGGAGGTCACAGAAGCGGACGTCGACCATCTCGACGCCCTCGTCCTTGATGAACTTGAGCAGCTCGTCGCTGTTGCTGAACATTCGCCCTCCTGAGCTGGGGGCGGGGCCACCAGCCGGTGATTGACTGCGGTGTCGGAAACGGACTGGTGGAGCAGCACGAACGTAGGTACGGGCCGTTACCTGACCGTATCGCGCGTGTGTCGGCGATGTAACAGCTCGCCCTCCCGAGCCTCCGCCCGGCAGCCGCAGCGGCCCCTGCTCGACCCGCCCTACCGGGACAACCGGCGGCGGACCCGGCTCAGCAGGCCGGACCCGGCCTCGGTCGGGTGGCCCGGGCAGCGACGGTCGCGCGGCACTCCGGCCAGGACCGAGTCGATGTGCTGCCCGCACCCCGCCCAGGTGGTCTTCCCGCACTTCTTGCAGGTGACTGCTCGGCACATGGTGGCGCTCCTTCGTCGTGCTCCGGTTCTTCGTGGGTTCGTGCTCGGGGTCGTTCGGCCGGGGTCGTTCGCTGGGGTCGGTGCGCCCCCGGTCAGCCGTGGGAGAACGTGATCGAGGGCAGCACCCTGCGCAGCCAGGCGGGGGACCACCAGGCGGCCTTGCCGGTCAGGCGCAGCATCACCGGCAGCAGCACCAGGCGCACCAGGAACGCGTCGAGCAGCACGGCGACGCCGAGCACGATGCCCATCTCCTTGGGCGGCAGCGGCCCGGAGAGCGCGAAGGTGAAGAACACCGCGACCATCACTGCACCGGCGGCGAAGATCACCCGGCCGGAGTGGGCCAGCGAGCCGACCATCGCGTCCTTCGGGTCGCCCGAGGTCTCGTA
Organism: uncultured Actinomycetota bacterium; assembly: GCA_963714475.1. Classification (GTDB taxonomy): domain Bacteria; phylum Actinomycetota; class Actinomycetes; order Propionibacteriales; family Nocardioidaceae; genus Nocardioides. The sequence goes on along the minus strand of CAVQOP010000007.1, from coordinate 95,166 downwards.
GTGCTCCTTGGCCGAGGCCAGCAGGAAGACGGTGTAGTCCATCGCGATCGCGAAGATCATCGCGAAGAAGAACACCGGCGCCCAGGCGTCGAGGAACCCCTGGCTCTCGAAGCCGAGGAGGTCGGAGCCGTAGCCCTCCTGGAAGACCAGGCGGGCGACCCCGAAGGCCGCCGCCGTCGACAGCAGGCTGGCAAGGGTCCCGAGCAGCGAGATGAGCGGCGCCTGGAGGGCGACCAGGAGCAGCAGGAAGCCGAGCACCAGCACGACGCCGATCACCAGCGGGGTGGACTCGTCGAGCTGGGTCTTGAGGTCCAGGTTCTCCACGGCGGCACCGCCCACCAGCGCGCTGTCGGGCAGGTCGGCACGCAACCGGTCGACCGTGGCGCCGAGCTCCGGGTCCGAGGGGTCGACGGTGGGAACGGCCTGGATCAGGACCAGGTCGCTGTCGTCGGTGGCGGGCATGGGCGGCATGGCGCCGGCGATGCCGCCGTCGGCGGTCAGGACCTGGGTGGTGGCGTCGGCATCGGCCTTGTCGGTGACGACCTGCAGCGTGCCCGGCGCACCCTCACCGAAGGACTCCTGCACGAGGTCGTAGCCGATGCGGGCGCTGGCGTCCTCGGGCAGGACCTTGATCGAGGGCATCGCGGTCTTCAGTCCGACGACGGGCGCGGCGAGGACCAGCAGCACGACCAGCGACGCGAGGCCCCAGACGACGGGGCGCTTCCAGAGCCGCTCACCCCACGCCGCGAACCGCGGCGAGCGGGACTCGCCGGGCCTGGACCAGGGCAGGGAGTACTTGTTGATCGTGTGGTCGAGCTTGAAGAGCACCAGCGGCAGCAGGGTCAGCGTCGCGGCGAGCACGAAGACCACCGACAGCATGATCCCGCCGGCCATCGAGCGGAAGGAAGGAGACGGCACGAGCATCACCGCCGACAGCGAGATCAGCACGGTCGCCCCGGAGAGCAGCACCGCCTTGCCCGCGGTGTCCATGGTCTCGGCCACGGCCCGCCGGGCGGAGTTGCCGGCCCCCATCCGCGAGGCGCGGTAGCGCATCACCAGGAACAGGGCGTAGTCGATGCCGAGCGCGAGCGCGAACATCATCGCGAAGTTCATCGCCCAGATCGAGACCGGCACCAGCTCGTTGATCAGCACCAGGGAACCGGCCGAGGCGATCAGCCCGGCCAGCGTGAGCAGCAGCGGCAGACCGGCCGCGACCAGGGCGCCGAAGGCCAGCACCAGGATCGCCATGGTGACCGGCCAGGAGATCATCTCCGAGGTGAGCATCGCCTCCAGGTTGGCCTCGTTGAAGTCGGACCAGAGCAGCGAGGAACCGGTCGGGTTGACCTGGACGCCGTCGACGGAGAGGTCCTGGACCTCCTCCTTGAGGTCCGTGGCCACCCGCACCATCTCGTTGGTGTCGGCGCCGGCGCCGGCGAGGATGATCGCGGTGCTGCCGTCCGGACTGATGGTCGCCCCGGGCATCGGGGCGAGGACGTCGGCGATGCGCGGCTCGGACTCCAGCAGCGCGGTCGTCCGCGCGATCACCTCGGCGCCGCGCCCCTCGGTGACGGGGCCGTCCTCGGAGTGCACCACGACCTGGATCGCGGAGGAGGCATTGCCGCCGAAGCTCTCGCGGGCCAGCTCGCGCGCGGCCACGGACTCCGAGCCGTCCGCCTGCCACCCGGCGCCGGAGAGGTTCTTCTCGACCTGAGGCGCGAAGGCGCCCAGCCCGATGATCAGCAGCAACCAGACGGCGGTGACGATCTTGGCGTGGTGGGTCACCCAGACCCCCAGCCGGCCGAGCGGACCGGGGGCCGGGGCTGCGGCGCCGCCGGAGGAGGGCTCGGACGCGGGCGCTCCGCCCGGTCGCGCGGTGGTGGTGGTGCTCATGTCGAGGTCCGTTCTGGTCGGGGGGTGGTGCTCAGAGGAGGGCGGGGAGTGCCTGGGTGGCGGTGTAGGTCGCCACGGCGAGCACGAGGACGGTGAACGCGGCCGAGAGGTGGCGGGTGTCCACCCGGTCCGCGAGGCGGGAGCCGGCGACGGCCCCGAGCGCGGAGACGATCGTCAGGGTCACCACGACGCCCCAGTCGGGTGCCGTCCCGGCGCCGGCCCGGGTCGCCAGGGCGGCCGCGCTGGTGATGGTGATGACCACCAGCGAGGTGCCGACGGCGTACTCGAGCGGCAGCGCCAGGGCGAGCAGCAGGGCGGGCACGACGAGGAACCCGCCGCCGACGCCGAGGAACCCGGTCAGCAGCCCGACGACGGTCGCGGTGAGGAGCACCTTCAGCGCCTGGGGACACGCACAGGCGAAGGTGGGGCTGAAGGTGATGATCGGGTCGTCCAGCTGCGGGCGCCGGACGTGCTGCGGCTCGGCGTCGCTGTGGTGCAGCAGCCGCCAGGCCATCAGGGCCCCGACCAGCAGCATCAGGACGGCGAACGCGGCCAGGAGCACGTCCTCGGGGACCCGGGCCGAGGCCCAGGCGCCGACGACGGCGCCCCCGATCGCCACGACCCCGAAGGTGGCGCCGCGTGCCAGGAGCACGTTGCCGCTGCGGTACGCGGCGGCCGCGCCGATCAGCGAGGTCGTGCCGACGACGACCAGGGAGCCCGTCGTCGCCTGGGAGGCGGACTGGTCCAGCAGGTAGACCAGGATCGGGACCGCGAGGATCGACCCGCCGCCGCCCAGCGCACCCAGGCTGAGCCCGATCAGCGCGCCGGCGACGACGGCGAGGACGAGCGTCACGCCTCGGGCCCCACCAGGTGCAGCCCGACCTTCTCGGCGTTGGCGAAGGTGTCGTCGATCGCGACCAGGGTGCGGCCCTGCACGTCGAGCATCGAGGCGGCGACCGACGCCCGGTACCCGCCGGCGCAGTGCACCCACACCTCACCGGCCGGGACCTCGTCCAGGCGGGTCCACAGCTCGTGGAGGGGGATGCTGACCGCGCCGGTGATGGCCGCGGCCTCGTGCTCGTCGGCGCGGCGGACGTCGAGGACGACCACCTCGCGGTGGTGGCGCACGTCGGCCAGGTCGGCGAAGGTCGCGGTCTCGAAGCTGGACAGCTCCCCGGTGCTCCACTGCTCGGGCGAGCCCGTGGCGTGGGCGGCCGGGCGGTCGATGCCGATGCGGACCAGCTCGCGCTGGGCCTGAGCGACGTCGTCGGCGGTCTCGCCGAGCAGGGTGACGGGCGTGCCCCAGGAGATGAGCCAGCCGACGTACGTCGCGAAGCCGCCGTCGAGGCCGAAGTTCAGCGTTCCCGGCGCGTGCCCGGCGGCGAAGGCCGTGCGGTTGCGCAGGTCGATGACCCACTCACCGGCCTCGATGCGCTCGCGCAGTGAGTCGGCGTCGGCCACGGCCGGTGCGCTGAGGTCCGGCGCGGTCGGGCCGGCGGCGTTGGCCGGCGACATGTGCACGTAGTAGGCCGGCCAGGCGCCGAGCCCGGCGAGCAGCTCGGCGACGTAGCTCTCCTCGTCCTGGGTCAGGACCGGGTTGGACCGCTTCTCCTCACCGATGGTCGAGGACGTCGCGTCGGACTGGGTGGCCGCGCAGAACGAGCCGAACCCGTGGGTCGGGAAGACCTCGGCCTCGTCGGGCAGCAGGTCGGCCAGCCGGTGCGCGGAGGCGTGCTGGTGGCGCACCAGCGTGTCGGTGTGCTCGTCGCCGAGCAGGTCGGGGCGTCCGGTGGCACCGAAGAGCAGCGAGCCGCCGGAGAAGATGCCGGTGTCGGTGCCGCTGGCGGTGTCGCGCAGGGCGTAGGAGAGGTGGGTGAAGGTGTGCCCCGGCGTGGCCAGCGCGGTGACCCGCATCCGGTCCCCGACCTCGACCTGCTCGCCGTCGGCGACCGGGGTCCGGTCGAAGGACACCTCGTCGGCGGCGTTCACGACGTACGCCGCACCGGTCGCCTCGGCCAGCGCGAGACCGCCGGTGACGTAGTCGTTGTGGATGTGGGTCTCGAAGACGTGGGTCAGCCGGACCCCGTGCTCCTCGAGCAGCGTCGTCACCCGGTCGATGTCGCGCTGGGGGTCGACGACGAACGCGACGGCACCGTCGTGGACCAGGTAGCTGCGGTCGCCGAGCGACGGGGTCTCGATGGGGAGGATCGTCAGGTCGCTCATCGGCCCGCCCCCGTCTCGACCGGACGCCCGGACTCGATCCAGGCCTTGGTGCCGCCCCGGACGTTGACGGCGTCGAAGCCCTGAGCCACCAGCACGTCGGCCATCGCCGAGCTGCGGTTGCCCGAGGCGCAGATGACGTGGACGGGCGCGGTGCGGTCGAGCTCCTCGAGCCGGGAGGTCAGCACGCCCATGGGCAGGTTGCGGGCCCCGGGCAGGTGGCCCTCGGTGTACTCCTCGGTCTCCCGCACGTCGATGACGGCTGCACCGTCCTCGAGGGCGGTGGCGACCTGGTCGATGTCGATCTCTCGCATGTCTTCTCGTTCCTTCCGGCCCGCGAGGGCCTGATGTCGAGGGAACCCCCTAGGGGGATACGACAGCTAACCCTACAGATCCCCCCAGGGGGTTGTATAGTCGAGAGGGCGAGGCGGTGCGAGCCCCTCGGACCCGACGGAAGGCAGGACCATGGCGGACTACACGCTCTCGATCACCACCGATCGTCCCTACGACGCGACCGTGACCGCGGTGCGCGAGCAGCTCGCGGAGGCGGGCTTCGGCGTGCTGACCGAGGTCGACCTCGCGGCCACGCTCAAGACCAAGCTCGACGTCGACGTCGCGCCCCAGGTCATCCTCGGCGCCTGTCGACCGGAGCTGGCGCATGAGGCGCTGCAGGTGGAGCCCTCGGTCGCAGCGCTGCTGCCCTGCAACGTCGTGGTCCGCTCGACCGGGGAGAGCAGCACGGTGGTCGAGGCCTTCGACCCGGCGGCGATGACCGCCATGGCCGGCGCGGCCGGCGAGGCGATGCGTGCCGTCTCCGACGACGCCCGCGCGCGCCTGGTCTCGGTCCTCGAGGCCGTGCGGAGCTGGCAGTCCACGGGCGGCGCAGCGAGCCGCGCCGGGACCGACGGGGGACTGTGATGGACCTCGAGCCGACTGAGATCACGGCCGTCATCGCGCGGATGAAGCGGGCCAACGGCCACCTGGCGAGCGTGATCCGGATGCTGGAGGAGGGATCCTCGTGCGAGGACGTCCTCACCCAGCTCGCCGCGGTGAACAAGGCCATCTCGCGGGCCGGCTTCGCGATCGTCGCCACGGGACTGCAGCACTGCCTGACCGAGGGCGACGGGATCGAGAACGTCGATGTGAAGAAGATGGAGAAGCTGTTCCTGGCTCTTGCCTGACCCGCTCCGGAGGGGCGACGCCGAGCAGGCGCCGGTGCGTCAGCGACACAGCGTCGAAATAAGACCGACACGAGACGCGCCTACGGTGGCGGCGGTTGCCCGCGGACGAGCCCGGGTGCAGATCGTCGAGGAGCCCCCATGACCGCCAACCAGGTCCGCATGCACGCCATCGCCGCGGTCGAGGCCGCCGTCGCCCCGCCGGTCGGCTTCGACCCCGGCGAGGAGCCCGGTCAGATCTTCGGGGAGAACGTCTTCAGTCTCACGGTCATGCAGCGCCGCCTGCCCAAGAGCGTCTACAAGTCGGTGGTCTCGACCATCGAGCAGTCGACCCCGCTGGACTCCGAGATCGCCGACGCCATCGCCTCGGCGATGAAGGACTGGGCGCTGGAGAAGGGTGCGACCCACTACGCCCACGTCTTCTACCCCCTGACCGGTCTGACGGCGGAGAAGCACGACAGCTTCCTGGACCCCGTCGGGGACGGCACGGCGATGGCCTCGTTCTCCGGCAAGACCCTGGTGCAGGGCGAGCCCGACGCGTCGAGCTTCCCCAACGGCGGGCTGCGCAACACCTTCGAGGCCCGTGGCTACACCGCCTGGGACGTGATGAGCCCGGCGTACGTCCTGGAGAACCCGCACGGCAACACGCTGTGCATCCCGACCATCTTCATCTCGATGACCGGGGAGGCCCTGGACCACAAGACACCGGTGCTGCGCTCTCAGCAGGCGATGTCGACCCAGGCCAAGCGGGTGCTCTCGCTCTTCGGCCACGCCGACCCGGCCACGGTGGTGGCCTACTGCGGGCCCGAGCAGGAGTACTTCCTCGTCGACAGCCACTTCTTCCTGGCCCGTCCCGACCTCATCAACGCCGGACGGACCCTGTTCGGCGCCAAGCCTCCCAAGGGCCAGGAGTTCGACGACCACTACTTCGGGGCGATCCCCGAGCGGGTCCTCGGCTTCATGATGGACACCGAGCGCGAGCTCTTCAAGCTCGGCATCCCGGCGAAGACCCGCCACAACGAGGTCGCGCCCGGCCAGTTCGAGGTGGCGCCGATGTTCGAGCGCGCCAACGAGGCCTCCGACCACCAGCAGCTGCTCATGACGACGTTCAAGGCGGTCGCGCGCCGTCACGGCATGGAGTGCCTCTTCCACGAGAAGCCCTTCGAGGGCGTCAACGGCTCGGGCAAGCACGTCAACTTCTCCCTCGGCAACGCCGAGCTGGGCAGCCTGCTCGTGCCGGGCGACAACCCGCACGACAACGCGCAGTTCCTCGTCTTCTGCGCGGCGGTGATCCGCGGTGTCGACAAGTACGGCGGGCTGCTGCGCGCCTCCGTCGCCTCGGCCTCCAACGACCACCGCCTCGGCGCCAACGAGGCACCCCCGGCGATCATCTCGATCTTCCTCGGTGATCAGCTCGCCGACGTCTTCGACCAGATCGCCAAGGGCGGCGCGACGCACTCCAAGGAGCGCGGGACCCTGACGATCGGCGTCGACACGCTGCCGAACCTCACCAAGGACCCGGGCGACCGCAACCGGACCAGCCCCTTCGCCTTCACCGGCAACCGCTTCGAGTTCCGGGCGCCGGGTTCGAACCAGACCGTGGCCGGGCCGATGGTCATGCTCAACACGATCATGGCCGAGGCTCTCGACCACTGCGCGAGCACGCTCGAGCAGGCGGTGGCGGGCGGCACCGACTTCAACGAGGCGGTGCAGTCGCTGCTCACCGACATCATCACCGACCACGGTCGGGTCATCTTCAACGGCAACGGCTACTCCGAGGAGTGGCCGATCGAGGCCGAGCAGCGGGGCCTGAAGAACCTGCGCACCACCGTCGATGCGCTCCCCGAGCTGCTGCGCCCCGAGGCCCTGGAGCTCTTCGGCAGGTACGAGGTCTTCAACGAGCGCGAGATGCACAGCCGCTTCGAGGTGGGCTGCGAGGCCTACGTGAACACCATCGGGGTCGAGGCCAACCTGACCCTCGAGATCGGCACGACCACGATCCTGCCGGCGGCGATGCGCTACCAGAGCGAGCTGGCCCACAACGTGGCCGCGCTGAAGGCCGCCGGCGTCGAGGCCGACACGACGACTCTCGAGTCGGTGAGCGTGCCGCTGGGACGGCTGCGCGCCGGCCTCGCGTCGCTGGCCAGCGCCATCGACCACCCTCACCCCGAGGACCCGCTGGCCGCCGCGACGTACTGCCGCGACGCGGTGCTGCCCCCGATGGAGATCGTCCGCGAGGCAGCCGACGCCCTCGAGGGCGTCGTCGCCGACGACCTCTGGTCGCTGCCGACCTATCAGGAGATGCTCTACATCCTCTGAGGTGTCGCTGCGTCCCGCCGATGGCCCGTCGTGGTCGTCGCCCGGGGCGGGGTGGGGGTCCGTAGGCTGGGCACCGTGGTCGCCGACAGCCCTCGTTTCCCCACCTCGTCCTGGCCGCGGCGGATCCTGGCCCTCGCGGTCGACTGGCTGGCCTGCACCGCCGTGGTCGTCCTCGTGGTCGGCCTCGACTCCTACACCGCGCCGGGGAGCAAGGCGTCCTTCGCCGTCCTGGGCGTGTACGTCGTGGAGTCGGCGCTGCTGACCTGGCTGGTGGGCGGGTCCTTCGGCAAGCTCATGACCCGGCAGCGGGTCGTGTGGGCCGCGGGCGGAACCCGCCCGTTGAACCCGCTGCGCCTGCTGGCGCGCCAGCTCATGGTCGCCCTGGTCATCCCACCCCTGGTCTTCCGCCCCGACGGGCGCGGCCTGCACGACGTCGCGTCCGGCACGGCCACCGTCACGCTCGCGACGTACCGCCAGCTCGGGCAGCCCGGCCGCTTCCGCTGAACGGCCCTGCGAGTGAACGGCCCCGGAGTGAACGGCCCTGCGAGTGAACGGCCCTGCGAGCCGTCGGGCCGGTCGGACGGTCAGCGACCGCGCATCTGCGAGCGCATGCCCTTCATGTTCTGCGCCACCGGCCCCTTGGGCATCGGCACGGCCGAGCGCTGCGCGTCGAGGGCCTTGAGCCGGTTGAGCACGTCGGTCATCTCGGCCGGCTTGAGGTTGCGCCCCGACTTGCGCACGGTGCTGAGCAGCTTGGGAAGCGGCACCTGGCCCTCGCCGTTGCCGCACTGGACCTCCTTGACCGGGGTCCCGGCCACGACGCGCTCGTGCTTCTTGCGCTCCGCCGAGAGCAGCGCCTTGACCCGCGAGGCGTTGCCCTCACCGACCAGGACGATGCCCGGAGGTCCGACGACGCGGTGCACCACGTCCTGCTGACGGTTGAACGCGACGGCGGGGTCGGTCCTCCAACCGCGCTTGAGCATCGTGAGGGCACTCGCCGCCGCACCGACCTGGCCCTCCATGCGCTTGTACGCCGCGGCCTGCGCGCGCCGGCTGAAGATGATCAGCGAGCCGAGCAGGCCGAGCATGACCCCGCCGACGACGGCGATGACCAGCGACGCCGTACCACCGCCGGGCAGGATCCAGAAGATCGCGAACCCGACCAGCGCGAAGACCACGAACGACCCGAGCAGCCACAGGCCGATCTTCGGGTCGACCTCCTTGGTCATCCGGTAGGCCTCGGCCAGCTGCTTGCGGCGCTTGGTCTTGGGCGGCTTGGCGGCCTTGACCGCCTTGGCGGGCTTCTCGGTCTTCGTCTTGTTACGGGCCATGGTCTGCGGAGCGCGTCCTTGCGTCGTGGATCAGCGGTGATCGGGGGCGGTGCGGGTCGGGCTCAGGCGGAGGCACCCTGGGAGGCGCCGTGGCGGGCGTCCATCGCCTGACCGTACAGCCGTCCGGCGCGGTAGGACGAGCGCACCAGCGGCCCGGACATGACGCCGGAGAACCCGATCGCGGTGGCCTCGGCGTCGAGCTCGACGAACTCCTCGGGCTTGACCCACCGCTCGACGGGGTGGTGGCGCGGCGAGGGGCGCAGGTACTGGGTGATCGTGATCAGCTCGCAGCCGGCGTCGTGCAGGTCGCGCAGGGCCTGGCTGACCTCCTCGCGGGTCTCGCCCATGCCCAGGATCAGGTTGGACTTCGTCACCAGGCCGAAGTCGCGGGCCGAGGTGAGGACGCCGAGCGAGCGCTCGTAGCGGAAGGCCGGGCGGATCCGCTTGAAGATCCGCGGGACCGTCTCGACGTTGTGGGCCAGCACCTCGGGCCTGGACTCGAAGACCTCGGCGAGCTGGTCGGGGTCGGCGTTGAAGTCGGGGATCAGGTTCTCCACGCCGGTGTCGGGGTTCAGCAGGTGGATCTGCTTGACCGTCTCGGCGTAGAGCCAGGCGCCACCGTCGGGCTGGTCGTCACGCGCGACGCCGGTGATGGTCGCGTAGCGCAGGCCCATCGTGCGCACGGACTCAGCGACCCGGCGCGGCTCGTCCCGGTCGATCGGCTCGGGCTTGCCGGTGTCGATCTGGCAGAAGTCGCAGCGGCGCGTGCACTGGTCGCCACCGATGAGGAAGGTCGCCTCGCGGTCCTCCCAGCACTCGTAGATGTTGGGACATCCGGCCTCCTGGCACACCGTGTGGAGGCCGCCGTCCTTGACCAGCTTCTTCAGCTCGGTGTACTCGGGGCCCATCCTCGCGCGGGTCTTGATCCACTCGGGCTTGCGCTCGATGGGGGTCTGCGCGTTGCGGACCTCCAGGCGCAGCAGCTTGCGGCCGTCGGGGGCGGTGGGGGAGGCAGTCACAGGCGTCAGCCTACGCCGCCCGGCCCACCTGCTCGACGTCTGCTCGCGCCCGGCTCAGGGCAGGTCCCGGCGCCTGAAGGAGAACACGGAGACGGCCCCGGCGAGCACCAGCAGGCCCCCGAAGTAGGCCGCCGCGTCGCCGCGGTCGATGGTGATCAGGCACTGCGCTGCCAGCGGGTCCTCGGGTGCTCCCGAGAAGGCGCTGCAGGCCGGGTCCTGGTACTGCTGGAACACGGCCGACCCGGTCATCCACGCCAGGGCGTTGTTCTGCGGCAGCGCCCGCTCGCTGCCGCTGATGCCGCTGACCGCGACCAGGAAGGGCAGCACGACGGCGGCCACGAACAGCAGCCCCAGCGTGGCCACGGTGCTGCGGAGCAGCATCGTCACGGCGTAGCCCCCCAGCGCGGCGGCGACGACGAGCAGCACGCCGTGCCAGGACTCGGAGAAGATCGCCGCACCGGTGCCGGTCCGTGACGACTCGTCGCGCACGCCCTCCAGCACCGACAGCGAGAACCAGAACGCGGCCAGCACCGCGCTCGCGAGCACGGCGGAGACCAGGGCCAGGGCGATGGCCTTGGACGCCCACACCCGCGAGCGTCGACTCTCGAAGAGCAGCTGGTTGCTCATCGACCCGGTGTTCCAGTCGTGGCCGACGTACGTCGACCCGGCCAGGAGCAGGAGGACAGCCAGGATCGCCACCACCCCGATGCCGGCGCCGCCGTCGAGGACCCGCCCGAGACGCAGCGGGGTGCGGTCGACGAACCACTCGACGCGGGGCAGCACCGACTGCTCGCAGAAGGCGCTGACCGCGGCGTCGTCGGTGGTGTCGAGACCAGCCGGTGAGCCGAAGCGTTCGGGACGGCTCTCGCAGCGCGCGAGCGCCCGCTGGTTGTAGGGCTGGGCGGACTCGGTGCGGACCAGCTCCCGGGCGGCCTCGAGGTCGGCCTCGGAGACCGGGCGGGTCTGCCAGGCGATGGTCGCGGCGACGGCCAGCGGCAGCAGCACCGCGGCGATGAGCAGGATGACGACCGAACGACGCCACCGCAGCCGGGTCAGCTCGACGAGCACGGTGCGCATCACCGCGCGCCGTCCTCGGACTGGTCGCGGCCCAGGGTGTCGGTCGAGGTCAGCTCGAGGAAGACCGACTCCAGGTCCCGGCGCACGGGCGTCAGCTCGCGCACCCAGAGGCCGGCCTCGCCGAGCAGCCGGGTCAGCCGGCCGGGGTCGGCGGTCTCGACGAGCAGCGCGCCACCCTCGCTCGCGTCGGCGCTCAGACCGCCGGCCTCCAGGACGGATCGGGCGCGCGCGGGCTCCGGGACGACGACGCGGTACGCCACCACGCCGGTGCTCGCCGTGATCAGGTCCTCGACGCGACCGCTGGCCAGCACGCGGCCGTTGCCGATGATGGTCGCCGCGTCGCAGACCTGCTGCACCTCGGCCAGGATGTGCGAGCTCAGCAGCACCGTCACGCCGCTCTCGCCGAGGGCACGGATCGTCTCGCGGATCTCGCGGATGCCGGCCGGGTCGAGCCCGTTCGTCGGCTCGTCGAGGATCAGCAGCTCCGGCTCCTTGAGCAGCGTCGCGGCGATCGCGAGCCGCTGCTTCATGCCCAGGGAGTATCCCTTGAACCGGTCTCCGTCGCGCCCGGCGAGGCCGACGGTCTCGATGGCAGCATCGACGCGGGCGGTCGGCGCATCGATGCTCCGGGCGAGCAGCGTGAGGTTCTGCCGGCCGGAGAAGTTCGGGGAGAACTTGGGCGACTCCACCACCGCCCCCACCCGGTCGATCACACGCGGTAGCCGCTGCGGCACCTCCTCGTCGAAGAGCCGCATGGTGCCGTCGCTGGCCCGGGCCAGCCCGAGCAGCATCCGGATGGTGGTGGTCTTGCCCGAGCCGTTGGGCCCGAGGAAGCCGTGGACGCCGCCGCGTGGCACCGCGAGGTCAAGACCGTCGACGGCGACCCGCCGCCCGGTTCGAAGCCCTGAGAACTCCTTGCGCAGGCCGGTGGCCTCGATGACGAGCTCGCTCATGGGTCTCCGTTCGCGTCGAGGACCTGGCGGCCCCTGCGGTGAGGAGCACGACTCAACCAGCCGCACCGCGGCACCGCGGAGCGACGCGCGGTGCGGGCGCCCGATCAGGGCGTGAGCAGCGTGATGCGCGGCGTCCGGCCCGGCTCGGGGCGCGGGTCGTAGTCCGGTGTCGGCTCGTAGGCCGCCCAGCCCAGCAGGTCGCGCAGGTGCGGCTCGACGACGCCGACCGCCTCGCTGACGGTGACGGCACGGCCGAGCTCGCGGCTCAGGCTGGTGACCCCGGCGTCGGCGATCCCGCACGGCACGAACCGGGCGTACCAGTCGAGGTCGACGTCGCAGTTCAGCGAGAAGCCGTGCATGGTCACGCCCCGGCTGACCCGGATCCCGAGGGCCCCGATCTTGCGCTCGGGGCCGCGGTCGTCGGCCCGCAGCCAGACCCCCGAGCGGCCGGGCACCCGCGCGGTCGTCACGCCGAGGTCGCGGCAGGCCCGGATCAACGCCTCCTCGACCCGGCGCACGAAGTCGACGACCTTGACGGCCTCGGGCAGGGCCACGATCGGGTAGCCGACCAGCTGGCCGGGTCCGTGGAAGGTGATCTTGCCGCCCCGGTCGACATCGATGACGTCCGCGCCGCCCGGGTCGACCGGCTTCTCGTGGTCGTCGGTGCGCTTGCCGCAGGTGAAGACCGGCGGGTGCTCGAGCAGCAGCACGGTGCCACCACGGGTGCCCGCCACGACGTCGGCGTGCACGCGGCGCTGGTGCTCCCAGGCCTCGCGGTAGTCGACGGCTTCGGCACCGAGACCGATCACGGCGAAGTCCAGGCTCGTCACGACGCGGAGCCTACTCTCAGGCACCTGTGGACGACCTCGACGGCGATCGGTCCGCAGGCGGTGTACTGCAGGGGTGCGCCATGCAGCAGCCCGACCCGTCCCGGCGCGCGAGCACGGCCGGACCCGGCCGCCGGCGTCGCAGCTCGCGCCCCTCGTCCTGCTGCCCGCGCTGGGCCTGCTCGCCCTCGCGGTGGCGGCCGGTGTCGCGCTGGTCGCGCTCGGCGTCGTCGACCCCCTCGTGGGCTCGTCGGCGGGCGCCACCGCCTCCGGCTCGTCCGCCGGTCCCGACACGGAGGCGGAGGTCGGCCTCCGACCCGCGGTCGCCGGCGAGTCGACCCGTCGAGGCCCAGGCCCGGGTGATCCTGCGTGACTGGGACCGGGCGCGCGAGCTGGCCTGGGCCCACGCCGACACGGCAGGCCTGCGAGAGCTCTACGTCGCCGGGTCGCGGGCCGCCGAGCGCGACGTGGCCATGCTGACCCGCTGGGAGGATCGGGGCCTGCGGGTGCGGCACCTGCGGATGCGGACCGCGCGGCTCGAGGTCCTCGCCTCCGGGCCGGAGTCCTGGCGGCTGCGGGTCTCGGACCGCGTCGTCGGGGCGTACGCCGTGCGCGCCGAGGCCGGTCGCGGCCCGGTCCGGCGGGCCCTGCTGCCACGCGACCGGACCACGACCCGCGTGCTCGACCTCCGTCGTGTCGACGGTCGGTGGCTGGTCGCCGCCGTCACGCGGACGACGTGAGCGGCCGGCCCCGTCGGTCAGCGCCGTCGGTCGGCGCCGTCGGCCGGCCCGTCGGTCAGCGTCGTCGGGCGAGCCCCGAGGCGACAACCGCCTCGACGTCGGCGTCGGCGAAGGTGAAGCCGGAGTCGAGCAACGCCTGCGGGCGCGTGTTCAGGGAGCCGAGGAGCTCGTTGCTGAGCTCGCCGGCGGCGACCTTGAGCAGCGCGCCGGGCACCCGCGCGAAGGCGGGACGGTGCAGCGCCGCGGCGAGGGTGGTGGTGAACTCCGCGTTGGTCGGCGTGTCCACGCAGCACAGGTTGAACGGGCCGGCGGCGTCGCCGTGCTCGGCGAGGTGCACGACCGCGCCGACCCAGTCACGCAGCGACATCATCGCCATGTACTGCCGTCCGCTCCCGAGCTTGCCGCCCAGCCCGAGCTTGAACAGCGGGGCGAGCATCTTCAGCGGCGGGGAGTCGGCGTCCATCACCGGTGACGGTCCGCAGGATGCAGACCCGGGACCCCGCGTCGCGGGCCGGCGCGGCCGCGGCCTCCCACTCGCGCGAGACCTCGGTGAGCAGCCCGTGCCCGCGCGAGTCGGCGTCCTCGGTCAGGACCGTGTCGCCGCGGTCGCCGTAGATCGCGACGCCGTTGCCGGCCAGGAAGGCCGGGGGAGTCGCGGCCGAGGCCACCGCCTCGGCGAGGACGTCGGTCGTCCGCACCCGGCTCTCGCGGACCGCGCGGGCCCACTTCTTCGAGTGCGGGTTGCCCACCAGCGGCGCGCCGGCGAGGTTGACGACGACGTCGGCGGAGCCGATCACGTCCTGGTCGACCGTGCCGGCGTAGGGGTCCCACGTCGACTCGCCCTTGCCGTCGGACGGACGCCGGACGAGCGCGGTCACCTGGTGACCGCGCTCGCCCAGCGCCGTGCGCAGATGCGTGCCCAGGAAGCCCGAGGCGCCGGCGATGACGACGTGCACGTCTCAGACCTCGAACTGACCGGACTCGAGCCGCTGCTTGACCTCGCTGAGGAAACGGGCGGCGTCGGCGCCGTCGACCAGGCGGTGGTCGTAGGTCAGCGCGAGGTAGACCATCCGGCGCACCGCGATCGTCTCGCCGAGGTCGTCGTCGTCGATGACCACGGCCCGCTTGACGACCGAGCCGGTGCCGAGGATGGCCACCTGCGGCTGGTTGATGATCGGGGTGTCGAAGAGCGCACCCCGGCTGCCGGTGTTGGTCAGCGTGAACGTGCCGCCGGAGAGCTCGTCGGGCGTGATCTTGTTGGTCCGGGTGCGCTCGGCGACGTCGGCGATCTTGCGCGCCAGGCCCGCGATCGACAGGTCGCCCGCGTCCTTGACGACCGGCGTCAGCAGCCCGCGCTCGGTGTCCACGGCGATCGCGACGTTCTCGCGGTCGAAGTAGGTGACCTCGCCCTTCTCGGTGTCGATCGCCGCGTTCAGCGACGGGTGCTGCTTGAGCGCGTCGATCGCGGCCTTGGCGAAGAACGGCATGAACGAGAGCTTCACGCCCTCACGGGCCGCGAAGTCGGCCTTCGCCGCGTCGCGCATGCGCGAGATCTTGGTGACGTCGACCTCGACGACGGTGGTCAGCTGGGCGCTGACCTGGAGCGACTCGACCATCCGCGTGGCGATGACCTTGCGCAGCCGCGACATCTTCTCGGTCGTCCCGCGCAACGGGGACGGCTCGACCGGCGCCGCCTTCGGACGACGAGCCGGACGCCGCGGGGGCGGCGGCAGCTGCAGGCTCCGCGCTCGCGGCGGGCTGCCTTCTGAGCGGACTCGGCGGCCTTGGCGGCGTCGAGCACGTCCTGCTTGCGGATGCGCCCACCGACGCCCGACCCGGTGACCGCGTCGAGGTCGACCCCGTGCTGGCCGGCCAGCTTGCGCACCAGCGGTGTGACGTAGTTCTTCTCCCCGCTGGCCGACGACCCGCCGGAGGAGTCGGATGACGAGGAGTCGGACGAGGAGTCGCTCGTCGGTTCGGCCGAGGACTCCTTGGTCGGGGCCGGGGCCTCCTCCGCGGCAGGCTTGGCCTGCTCCTCGGGCTCCGGCTCGGGCTCGGGCTCGCGGCTCGGGCTCGGGCTCGGGCTCGGGCTCGGGCTCGGGCTCCGGCTCGGTCGTCGACCGCCGCTCGAGGACGGAGCGCCCGAGCCGATGATCGCCAGCTCGGCGCCGACCTCGACGGTCTCGTCCTCCTCGGCCTTGATCTCCAGCAGGGTGCCGGCGACGGGGGAGGGGACCTCGGTGTCGACCTTGTCGGTGGAGACCTCGAGGAGGGGCTCGTCGACGGCGACCTCGTCGCCGACGGACTTCAGCCAGCGGGTGACGGTGCCCTCGGTGACGGACTCGCCGAGCTCGGGGAGCTTCACCGACGTGGACTCGCCGCCGCCGCCGCCGCTGCTCTTGCCGCCGCTGTCGCCGCCGCTGCCGGACTTCTCGGCCTCGGGGGTCTCGTCGCCGGGCGGCAGGTCACCGGTCTCCTCGGCGATCTCCTCCTCCTGCTCGGCCTTCTTCTCCGCCTCGTCCTCGTCCTTGGGCTCGGCCTCGGGAGTCGCGGTGTCGTCCGCGTCGTCGTCGCCGGAGTCGTCGCTCGCGCCGTCGCCGGACGCCTCGTCGGAGTCACCGATCACGGCGAGCAGGGCGCCGACCTCGACGGTCTCGTCCTCCTCGGCCTTGATCTCCAGCAGGGTGCCGGCGACGGGGGAGGGGACCTCGGTGTCGACCTTGTCGGTGGAGACCTCGAGGAGGGGCTCGTCGACGGCGACCTCGTCGCCGACGGACTTCAGCCAGCGGGTGACGGTGCCCTCGGTGACGGACTCGCCGAGCTCGGGGAGGTTGACTTCGGTGGCCATGGGGCTTCCTTCGGTGCGGTGGGAACTGGTCTGGACTCTGCTGCGTCAGGCGTGGGCGTGCAAGGGCTTGCCGGCCAGGGCGAGGTGCGCCTCGCCGAGGGCCTCGTGCTGGGTCGGGTGGGCGTGGACGAAGGGGGCGACGTCCTCGGCGTGGGCCTGCCAGCCGTAGATCAGCTGTGCCTCACCGATGAGCTCGCCGACCCGGTCGCCGACGAGGTGCAGGCCGACGACGGGGCCCTCGACCTCGCGGACGAGCTTGACGAAGCCCTGGGTGCGCAGGATCTGGCTCTTGCCGTTGCCGCCGAGGTCGTAGGTGAGCGTCTCGATCCTGTCCTCGCCGAGCTGCTCGCGGGCCTGGGCCTCGGTGAGGCCGACGGAGGCGACCTCGGGGTGGGAGTACGTCACCCGCGGCACCGCGAGCTCGTCGACGGGAGCGGGCTCGAGGCCGGCGATCTCCTCGGCGACGAAGATCCCCTGCGCGAAGCCGCGGTGCGCGAGCTGGAGCCCGGGAACGATGTCGCCGACGGCGTAGACCCCCTCCACGCCCGTGCGGCAGCGCTCGTCGGTGCGCACGAACCCGCGCTCGAGCACCACGCCCTGCTCCTCGTAGCCGAGCCCGTCGGTGACCGGGGCGCGACCCACCGCGACGAGCACCAGCTCGGCCTCGATCCTCTGGCCGCCCTCGACGGTGATCACGACACCGTGGTCGGCGGCCTTGGCGCTCTCGACGCGGGTCGAGGTCCGGACGGTGATGCCGCGCTTCTTGAACGCCCGCTGCAGCGCGGCCGAGGACGCCTCGTCCTCGCCGGCGACCAGGCGCGGCAGGGCCTCCAGGATGGTCACGTCGGCGCCGAAGCTGCGCCAGAGACTGGCGAACTCCGAGCCGATGACTCCGCCGCCGAGCACCACGACCGAGGCCGGCACGTGGGTCAGCGCCAGGGCCTGCTGCGAGGTCAGCACCCGCTCGCCGTCGGCGTCGACGCCCGGGATCGACCGCGGCGTCGAGCCCGAGGCCAGCACCACGTGACGCGCGACGTACGCCGTGTCGTCGACGGTCACCTCGCGCGGCCCCGTGAGCCTGCCCGCCCCGCTGAGCACCGTGACGCCGCGACTGCGCCACCAGACCGGTCAGGCCCTTGAAGAGTCGTGAGACGACGCCGTCCTTGTAGGCGTTGACGCCGTCCATGTCGATGCCGTCGAGCGTGGCGCGGACGCCGAACTGCTCGGAGTCGCGGGCCGCGTCGGCGACCTCGGCCGCGTGCAGCAGCGCCTTGGTCGGGATGCAGCCCAGGTGCAGGCACGTCCCGCCGACCTTGTCCTTCTCGACCAGTCCGACCCGCAGACCGAGCTGGGCGGCCCGCAGCGCGCAGGCGTAGCCCCCGCTGCCGGCCCCGAGGACCAGGACGTCGAAGTCGGGTTCGGCCACGCTGGTCCTCTCGTCCGGATTGTCTGCGGAATCACACCGCGGGCTCCATCCTTGCACCTTCGACCGGGTGCCTGGCCAGGGGCTCGGGGCGTGTTCTCGCTGGGTTCCCCCGGTCGGCGTGCCTTGCTGGGAGGAGCAGGGCAGACTGGGCCCATGGCCTTCAGGGACCGTTTCCGCCGCGGCGGGAGCACACGGATGACCAAGCCCAGCGACGAGGCGCGCACGGGCTCGACCCGGGTGCGCGCCTCCGACAAGGTCGACGAGCAGCACCTCAAGGAGTTCGTGGCCGCGCGACGCGGGGTGGAGGGGTTCGTCGAGCCACGCACGGCGGTCAGCGAGGTCACCCTCCTGCTCGTCGCGCACGACGGCGAGTGGACCCGCCGGCGCGTGCCCTCGGTGAAGTGGGCGCACGAGTTCTGCAACCACCACCAGGTGCCGTCCTACGACGCCGGCCTGGTCGGCATCCCGCAGCGCATGCGCGACTGGAACAGCCGCGAGAAGCAGCGCCGGCGCCAGCAGGGCCTCGGCTGAGCGCGCTGCCGTCCGCTCAGCTGCGCCCGGCCAGGTCGCGGGCGAGCTCGACCAGCGTGGTCACGGCGTAGCCGGTCCCGCCGGGCGTGACGTGACCGGACGCGCCACCGGAGGTGAACGACGGCCCCGCGATGTCCACGTGGGCCCAGGCCCGGCCGGCGGTGAACTCGCGCAGGAACGCCGCGGCGTACAGCCCGCCGCCCCAGCGGATCCAGTCCACCTGCGACAGGTCGGCGATCTTGGAGCTGCGCACCCGGTCGTGCATCTGCTCGGGGATCGGCATCGCCCAGGCCTGCTCGCCGGCGCGCTCGGCCGCGGCGAGCACGTCGCTCGACGACCTCGTCGACACCCATCACGCCGGCGACCTTGTCGCCGAGCGCGACGACCATGGCACCGGTCAGCGTGGCCACGTCGACGACCAGGTCGGGCTCGGACTCGCCGGCCTTGACCAGGGCGTCGGCGAGCACGAGACGGCCCTCGGCGTCGGTGTTCTGGACCTCGACGGTGCGACCGCCGTAGATCGTCACCACGTCACCGGGGCGGGTGGCCTCGCCGGAGATCATGTTCTCGGCCATGGCGGCGTACGTCGTGACGCGCACCGGCAGGCGCAGGGCCGCGATGGCCAGCGTCGCGGCGACGACCGCGGCCGCCCCGGCCATGTCGGACTTCATCTCGTGCATGCCCTGGGCGGGCTTGATCGACAGCCCGCCGGAGTCGAACGTGATGCCCTTGCCGACCAGCGCGAGGTGGGTCGTGGCGCCCTTGGGGGCATAGCTCAGCTCGACCATCCGCGGCGGCGCGGCCGAGCCCCGGCCTACGCCGAGGTGGCCGCCGAAGCCCTCGGCCTCCAGACGCTTCTCGTCCCACACGGTGACGCCGACCTTGGGCGTGCCGCGGCCCGCGGCGTGCTCCTTGACGAAGGAGGAGCCGGCCTGCTCGACGGCGTCGGCGAAGACGGGCGGGGTGAGGTCGCCGGCGGGGGTGTTGACCCAGTCGCGGGCCTGGGCCACCGCGGCGGCGACGACCTGGGCCTGCTCGAAGGCGGTCACCACGTCCTTCTTGCGGGCCGAGCCGCTGAGCAGGGCGACCTCGCCGGGACGGTCGTGGTCGGTCGCGGACTGGTAGGTCGTGAACGCGTAGGAGCCGAGCAGCCAGCCCTCGGTGAGCGCCCGCACGTCCTCGGCCGTGGTGGCCGGCAGGGCGAGCGCGACCGAGGCGGCGTTGGTCACGGCGCGGGCCGCGGCTCCCGCGGCGGTGCGCAGGGTCGTCGACGGGACCGAGGAGCCGTCCTCGAGCGAGCCGAGACCGACGAGCACGAGCACCGGTGAGGTGATGGTGCCCGCGGTCGGGATCCTGGTCACCTCGCCGGCCTTGCCCTTGACGCCGAGCGCGGCCAGCATCGGGGCGAACTTGCGGCCCCAGGCCTTGGCGACGTCCTCGCCTCCGGGGGCGACCTCGGCGCGGTCCTTGCCCTGGACCACCCCGATCACCACCGCGTCGGCGCGGGTCTTGGCGGGGCTGGCGGAGCGCAGAGCGTAGGTCGTCACCGCGGCAGGATAGCCGCGGTGGTCGCGGTCGCCGGACCACCGGGCTGCGATAGCGTCGAACCATGTCGGACGCTGCAGGTGCCCCGCTGCTCACCTCGCCGCTGCACGAGCGGCACGAGGCCCTCGGGGCCAAGATGGCCGCCTTCGGCGGCTGGTCGATGCCGCTGGAGTACCCGACCGGGGTCGTCGCCGAGCACACCGCCGTGCGCTCCGGGGTCGGCATCTTCGACGTCAGCCACCTCGGCAAGGCCACGGTCACCGGCCCCGGCGCCGCGGCGTACGTCAACGCGACGCTGAGCAACGACCTGGGGCGGATCGGGCCGGGCCGCGCGCAGTACACGCTGTGCTGCGACGACGCGACCGGCGGCGTCGTCGACGACCTCATCGTCTACCACCGGGGCGAGGAGGACCTGCTGCTCGTGCCCAACGCCGCGAACACCGCCGAGGTGGTGCGGCGCCTGGTCGAGCAGGCGCCCGAGGGCGTCGTGGTCACCGACCGGCACACCGAGTACGCCGTGCTGGCCGTCCAGGGTCCGCAGAGCGACGAGGTGCTCGCCGCGGTCGGTCTGCCCGCCGGGCACGACTACATGAGCTTCGTCGAGGTCGACCTCGACGGCGCGCCGGTGGTGGTGTGCCGCACCGGCTACACCGGCGAGCGCGGCTACGAGCTGGTCGTGCCCGCCGGGTCGGCCGTGGCGGTGTGGGACGCGCTCGTCGCCGCGGGCGCGGCGTACGCGATGCTCCCGTGCGGGCTGGGGGCCCGCGACACGCTCCGCACCGAGATGGGCTACCCCCTGCACGGCCAGGAGCTCTCGCTCGACGTGACCCCGGTCGAGGCGCGGCTCGGCTGGGCCGTGGGCTGGAAGAAGGACGCGTTCTGGGGACGGGAGGTGCTCACCGCGCAGCGCGAGGCGGGGCCGCGACGCCGGCTCTACGGGCTGCGGGCCACCGGACGCGGCATCCCGCGCCCGCACATGGGCGTCTCGCTGACCGCCGACGTGCTGCTCGGCGAGGTCACCTCGGGCACCTTCTCGCCCACCCTGCGCACCGGGATCGGCCTCGCCCTGCTCTCGACCGTCGTTGCCGACGACGCCCAGGTGGGGGTCGACGTGCGTGGTCGCCGCGAGATCTTCGACGTCGTACGCCCGCCCTTCCTCCCGCCGTCGGTCAAGGAGCAGTGACGTGAACCTTCCCGAGCAGCCCTCCACCTTCCGCGAGCCCGGACCCGCCGAGCGGCCCTGGTGGTGGCGCCTCGAGGACGCCGACGCCACGCCGGTCGACGGCCCGTCCGAGCTCGCGCAGCAGCGCTTCCCCAACCAGGGCGACGCGGAGTCGTGGCTCGGGGAGTGCTTCGGCGACCTGCTCGCGGGCGGGGTGGAGCAGGTGACCCTCTTCGAGGGCGACCGGCGGGTCTACGGCCCGATGTCGCTGCGCGCCTGAGCCCGTGGTGCTGCGCGCCTTCCGGCAGGTCGACGTCTTCTCGACCGAGCCCGTGCGGGGCAACCCCGTGGCGGTGGTCCACGACGGCGAGGGTCTCGACGACGACCAGCTCGCCGCTTTCGCGCGCTGGACCAACCTCTCCGAGACGACGTACCTGCTCGAGCCGACCCGTCCCGAGGCCGACTACCGGCTGCGGATCTTCACCCCCGGCGGGGAGCTGCCCTTCGCCGGCCACCCGACGCTCGGCTCGGCGCACGCCTGGCTCGAGGCGGGCGGCCGGCCGCGGCGTACGGACCGGCTGGTCCAGGAGTGCGGCGCCGGACTGGTGGGCGTGCGGCGCACGGGCGACGCCCTGGCCTTCGAGGCGCCCCCGCTGGTGCGCTCGGGCCCGGTCGACGTGGCGGACCTCGACCGGGTCCTGCGGGCGCTGCAGCTCGACCGCGCGGGCGTCGTCGACGCGGCGTGGGTCGACAACGGGCCGGGCTGGGTCGCGCTGCTGCTCGAGAGCAGCGAGGCGGTGCTGGACCTCCGCCCGGACGCCTCGGCGTTCGACGGGCTGATGATCGGCGTGGTCGGACCGAGCCCGCAGGGCTCGGAGGTCGACGTGGAGGTGCGGGCCTTCTGCCCCGACATCGGCGTCGGCGAGGACCCCGTCACCGGCAGCCTCAACGCCGGGATAGGTCAGTGGCTCGCAGGCGACCGGCTGCCGACCTCGTACGTCGCGGCGCAGGGCACCGCGCTGGGCCGGCGCGGCCGCGTGCGGGTCGAGCGGCGCCGTCAGGACGGCCGTGACGTGGTGCTGGTCGGTGGGGCGACGCGCACCGTGGTGCGGGGCGAGGTCGACCTCGGCGGTCGCTCGGCTGTCGGCGCGGGCGAGTAGATTCCTCGGCATGCAGACCTACCTCGACCTGCTGCGGCGCGTCCTCGACGAGGGCGTCGAGAAGGGCGACCGGACCGGCACCGGTGTCCGGAGCGTCTTCGGCCACCAGATGCGCTTCGACCTCACGGCCGGGTTCCCGCTGGTGACCACCAAGCGGGTGCACACGCGCTCGGTCTTCGGCGAGCTGCTGTGGTTCCTGCGCGGCGACACCAACGTCGGGTGGCTCCAGGAGCGCGGCATCACCATCTGGGACGAGTGGGCCGACGCGGACGGTGACCTCGGCCCGGTCTACGGCGCGCAGTGGCGGTCCTGGCCGACGCCGGACGGCCAGCACGTCGACCAGCTCGCCGCGGTCGTGGAGCAGCTGCGGCGCGACCCGGACTCCCGTCGCCACCTGGTCTCGGCGTGGAACGTCGCCGACATCCCGCAGATGGCGCTGGCCCCCTGCCACGCGCTGTTCCAGTTCTACGTCGCGCCGGCCGACGACGGGGGACCGGCGCGCCTGTCGTGCCAGCTCTACCAGCGCTCGGCCGACGTCTTCCTGGGCGTGCCGTTCAACATCGCCTCCTACGCGCTGCTCACGCACATGGTCGCCCAGGTCGTGGGCCTGCGCGTCGGAGACTTCGTGCACACGCTCGGCGACGCCCACCTCTACCTCAACCACGTCGACCAGGCTCGGCTGCAGCTGACCCGGGACCCACGTCCGCTGCCGACGCTGGTGCTCGACCCGCGGGTCACCACGCTCGACGGCTTCGACCTCGAGCACCTCGGCCTCGACGGCTACGACCCCCACCCGGGGATCAAGGCGCCGATCGCCGTATGACGCCCTCGGGCAAGCAGGTCGTGCTCGTCGCCGCGGTCGCCGACAACGGCGTGATCGGCGCCGACGGAGCCATCCCGTGGCGCCTGCCCGAGGACTTCGCGCACTTCAAGGCCACGACGATGGGCCACACCCTGGTGATGGGGCGGGCGACGTACGAGTCGATCGGTCGACCGCTGCCCGGCCGCGAGACGCTTGTCCTCACCCGCGACCGCGAGTGGTCGGCCGACGGCGTGCGCACCGCCGGCTCGCTCGACGAGGCGCTCGTCGCCGCCGAGGAGCTGCCCGGCGACGTCATGGTGGTCGGCGGCGCCGCGGTGTACGCCGCCGCGCTCCCGCTGGCCGACGCCCAGGTCCTGACCGAGGTCCACCAGAGTCCCGAGGGCGACACCCGCTACCCGGAGTTCACGCGGGACGAGTGGCGGGAGGAGCGCCGGGAGGCGTTCGAGGGCTACGACCGGGTCTGGCTGCTCCGCTCCTCCGGGGCCTGAGGCGCGAGCGTCGAGGAGGTCTCCCGATGCTCACGCCGGTGAGCGCGGTGATGGGGTGTGGATAGGTCTAGCGCTCGAACGCATGTTCTAGTATGATGAGGTCATGCCCGCTGCCGCAGCCACCGACGAGACCCGCCAGGGTCTCCTCGACGCGTTGCGCTCCCGACGAGGCGGGTGTCCGGGCCGCGGAGATCGCGAAGATCCAGCTCGCGCTGGAGTGGGCGATCGCTCACGAGGTCATGAGCCTGGATGAGGCGTCGTTCCATGCCGGGTTCGGTGAGCACGGGCTGACGCTGGCGGGTCCGGGGGCGCCGCTGGTCGGGGAGGCCGCGGTCACCGAGCTCGCGGTCGCCCTGGGACTGTCGACCGACGGCGGGAAACGGTTCCTCGGGGTGATCCTGGAGATCCGCTACCGCCTCCCGAGGTTGTGGGAGGCCGTCCTGTCGGGGCGGTGTGCGTGGTGGCGGGCGAAGATCGTCGCCGAGGCCACCATGATCTTGTGTGAGGAGGGCGCTGAGCACGTCGACCGTCACGTCAACGGGTTCACCCACTCGGTGTCCAACGCCCAGCTCGACCGGGTCGTCGCCGGCTGCCCTGGCGCGGTGGGAGCCGGAGAAGGCCGAGGCGCACCGCCAGGCCACCGCCGAGAAACGGGGTGTGACCATCCACCTGCGTGAGCAGGGCGGCGACCTGTCCGGGACCGTCGACATCAACGGGTGCCTCGACGCCGCGGACGCGTTGGACCTCGAGACCGCCCTGTCTGACCGGGCCCACGAGCTGAAGCTCCTCGGGTCCACCGACACCATGACCGTGCGCCGCGCCGCCGCCCTCGGCGACCTCGCCCGCCTGCAGTCCACGCTGACGCTGAGTCCTGATGAGTGTGTCGACGCCGAGGGCCACACGGTCCGCCTTCCCCAGCGCCGCTCCGTGCTGATGCACGCCCACGTCGCCGCGGCGGCGATCACCGGGTACGGCTACGACCCCGCCCAGCACGGGGTCGCGACCCTGTCCAACACCCACCGGCCCGTGCTCGACCGAGCAGGTCCGGGCGTGGTGCGCACGGCCGGGAACGTCACCGTCCGCCCGGTGATCGACCTCGCCGACCACCTCCACGTCGGCTCGTACGAGTCGACCGGGGACCTGCGGGAGCAGACGATCCTGCGTGACCAGACCTGTGTCTTCCCCCGCTGCACCCGCCCCGCCAGGGCCTGCGACCACGAGCACTGCGTCCCCTGGCCCCAGGGCCTGACCTGCTCAGCGAACCAGGCGCCGATGTGTCGACGTCACCACCGGCACAAGACCCACCTCGGCTGGTCCTACGAGACCCTCACACCGGGTGTGTACCTGTGGACCAGCCCCCACGGACTCAAGACGCTGCGGATGCCGGAGGGGACCTTCGACGTCACCCAGGCGCCGCCGGTGGCACCGGAGCCACCGCCGTTGGAGTACTCCATCGCACCCCCACCCAAGCCCCCACCCAGAACGCAGATCCAAGTCGACGAAGGTCGGCACGCCACCCGACCCCGACGAGCCACCACCCCCACCGAAGGTCGAAGAAGAGCCACCCTTCTGACCCCTCGACCGACCGCGCCGACCAGCAACAGCCGCAGCCCCGCCACAGCCCCACCGTGACGGGGCCACCGGCACGCCCCAGAGTCGAACGCCGCGCCACAGGTACCCGCGACGCGTCAATGCTGCGAAACCCATGGCTGCTCCTCAGAGCGCAATCACGCTGGCAGCGTCGAGGACCGGGCGCGCCTCCTGGTCGCGCTGCTCGACCCTCCAGGCCTCCTCCGCGAGCCTCCCGGCACCTGCGGATAGCCTGAGCCCATGACGAGCACGCCCGCGGCCCCGTTCGGACGGGTCCTCACCGCGATGGCCACGGCCTTCGACGCCGACGGCGAGGTCGACCTCGAGGGGACGGCCCGGATCGCGACCCACCTCGTCGACCACGGCCACGACGGCGTCGTCGTCTCCGGCACGACGGGGGAGTCGCCGACCACGACCGTGCGCGAGGACGGCGCGATCCTGGCTGCGGTCAAGGACGCGGTCGGCGACCGCGCGGTGGTCGTCGCCGGCGTCGGCACGAATGCCACCGCCCACTCCGTCGAGCTCGCCGTGCAGGCCGCCAAGATCGGTGCCGACGGTCTCCTGCTGGTCACGCCGTACTACAGCAAGCCGTCGCCGGCCGGGGTCCTGCACCACTTCCGCAGCGTCGTCGAGGTCAGCGACGTGCCGGTGATGCTCTACGACGTGCCCGGGCGCACCGCCACCACGATCGCCCGCGAGGTCTACGAGGAGGCCATCACCTGGGACCCCGTCGTCGCCGTCAAGGACGCGGTCGGCGACTTCGCCCGCGGTGTCCGGCTGATCGAGATGGGCTACGCCCTCTACTCCGGCGACGACGCCGCCAACCTCGGCTGGCTGGCCCATGGCGCCGCCGGTTTCGTCAGCGTCGCCGGGCACGTCATGGGCGACGAGCTCGCCTCGATGGTGCGCGACTTCCACGGCGGCGAGCCGTCCGCCGCCCTGGCCACCTTCACCCGCATGCTGCCCGCGATCGAGGCGGTCATGGGACCCACCAACTACGGAGCGACCACCGCCAAGGCAGCGCTGCAGCTGCTCGGGGTGCTCGAGAACCGCCACGTGCGCGCACCCCTCGTGCCGCTCGACGAAGCCGAGGTCGACGCGCTGCGCGCGGGCCTGGTCGCCGCCGGGCTGCTCTGAGCGCGCACCCCCTACGACCACACGCACCACCGAGAGGACCCCGTGTCTCATCCCCACCCCGAGCTGTCCGAG
The DNA here is from genome assembly GCA_963714475.1 of uncultured Actinomycetota bacterium. GTDB lineage: Bacteria > Actinomycetota > Actinomycetes > Propionibacteriales > Nocardioidaceae > Nocardioides. The sequence goes on along the minus strand of CAVQOP010000007.1, from coordinate 68,830 downwards.
CCGCCCGCACTGACCCCCGGCGGTCTGCGCATCGTCCCTCTGGGCGGGCTCGGCGAGATCGGTCGCAACATGACCGTCTTCGAGTACGACAAGCGCCTGCTGATCGTCGACTGCGGTGTGCTCTTCCCCGAGGACCACCAGCCCGGCGTCGACCTGATCCTCCCCGACTTCGGATGGATCCGCGATCGTCTCGACGCCGTCGAGGCCCTGGTGCTCACCCACGGCCACGAGGACCACATCGGCGCGACGCCCTACCTGCTGCGCGAGCGGGGCGACATCCCGCTGGTCGGTTCCGAGCTGACCCTGGCCCTGCTCGACTCCAAGCTGCGCGAGCACCGCCTGCGCCAGACCGTGCACCACCAGGTCAAGGAGGGCGAGCGGATCAGCTTCGGACCCTTCGAGCTCGAGTTCATCGCCGTCAACCACTCCATCCCCGACGCGCTGGCGGTAGCCATCCGTACGCCCGCCGGCCTGGTCCTGCACACCGGCGACTTCAAGATGGACCAGCTGCCGCTCGACCGCCGGCTGACCGACCTGCGCGCCTTCGGTCGCCTCGGCGAGGAGGGCGTCGACCTGTTCCTCACCGACTCCACCAACGCCGAGATGCCGGGCTTCACCACCACCGAGCGCTCCATCACACCGGTGCTCGAGCAGGTCTTCCGCGAGTCCGAGGGCCGGATCATCGTGGCCTGCTTCGCCTCGCACATCCACCGCGTGCAGCAGGTCCTCGACACCGCGGTCAAGCACAACCGCAAGGTCGGCTACGTCGGCCGGTCGATGGTGCGCAACATGGGCGTCGCCCGCGACCACGGCTTCCTGAGGGTGCCCGAGGGCGTCATCGTCGACGCCAAGGAGCTCGCCTCGCTGCCGCCCGAGCGGCAGGTGCTCGTCTCGACCGGCTCGCAGGGGGAGCCGCTGAGCGCGCTGAGCCGGATCGCGCAGCGCAACCACAACTTCGTGCACATCGACGACAACGACACCGTGGTGCTGGCCTCGAGCCTGATCCCCGGCAACGAGAACGCCGTCTACCGCGTCATCAACGGCCTTGCCCGTTGGGGAGCACGGGTCGTGCACAAGGGCAACGCGCTCGTGCACGTCAGCGGCCACGCCAGCGCCGGTGAGCTGCTCTACTGCTACAACATCGTCAAGCCCCGCAACGTGATGCCCGTCCACGGCGAGATCAGGCACATGCAGGCCAACGCCGAGCTCGCCCGCCAGACCGGCGTCGAGAACGTCGTGGTGGCCGAGGACGGCGTCGTCGTCGACCTCGTCGACGGTCGCGCCGACATCGTGGGCAAGGTCGAGTGCGGCTACGTGTTCGTCGACGGCTCGTCGGTCGGCGACGTCACCGAGTCCGACCTCAAGGACCGCCGCATCCTGGGCGAGGAGGGCTTCGTGTCGGTGATCGTGGTCGTCGACACCACCAACGGCAAGATCTCGGCCGGACCCGAGATCCACGCCAGGGGCAACGCCCTGGAGGGCGAGAGCTTCGAGGACATCAGCAAGCAGGTCGTCCAGGCGCTCCTGCGCACGATGGGCGACGGCAACACCGACACCTACCAGCTCCAGCAGACCGTCCGGCGTACCGTCGGCCGCTGGGTCTCGAGCAAGCACCGCCGGCGGCCGATGATCGTGCCGGTGGTCATCGAGGCCTGATCCGAGGACGGGACGAGGCAGGAGGACGATACTGCTGTTCATGACCGACGCCGCTGCCTCGCACTCCAAGGTGCTTCGCCGCCTGCACGAGCTGATGCGGCGCATGCACTCCAGCGGTGACCTGCAGGAGATCCTGGACGAGGTCGCGCAAGGTGTCCACGAGGTGCTGGGCTACGGCGTGGCCGCCATCTCCCGCCTCGAGGGTGATCACCTGGTGATGACCAGCGTGGCCGCCGAGGAGAAGATCCGCGGCGAGATCCTCGGCCAGCGCAACACGATCGAGGAGATCACCAGGGAGTTCGACCTCGCGGACCAGTGGGGCGTGCTGCGCTTCCTGCCGCACGACCGGCGCCCGGGTCTCGACTACGGCTTCGTGTGGGTCCCCGACCTCGAGGTCAGCGACCTCCCCGGCGCCTGGCACCCGCTGGACACGCTCTACGCCCCGCTGTGGTCCGCGTCCGGCCAGCTGCTCGGCGTCGTCTCGGTCGACCTGCCCCCGGATGGGCTGGTCCCCGGTGTCGAGGCCCGCGAGCTCCTCGAGATGTTCGTCGTCCAGGCGGGCCTGGCCGTCGACGCGGCGGCGCGCCGCGAGGTCCTGGCCGCCCAGGTACGCACCGGTGAGATGCTGCGCGCCGTCTCGACGGCCGGCGCGCTCGCCGACCTCGACCTGACGCTGGCCGACGCGGGCCGAGCAGTCGCGGTGGGTCTGGGGACCGAGCGCGTGTGGATCCGTTGCTTCACCTCGGGCAGCCTCGACGTGATCGACGGCTCCCACGTGTACCCGCCGACGGTGCCCTCCCAGCCGGACCTCGTGGCGGTCGCCGCGCGCCTGGCCCGGCAGTCGGCCGCGCGGGGGCACCCGATCCTCTTCGGCCCGGAGGATCTCGCGACGGACGACGGCCACCTGCCGCAGGGCCTGCGCGACCTCGACATCGGGGCCGGGAGCGACCGGGTGCCGTCCATGCTCATCGCCGCCGTGGGCAGCGAGCGCGAGGTCGTCGGCTACCTGGCCGTCGCCCGCGACGCGGGGACCCGGTGGACCCAGCACGAGCTGGACTCCGCGATGGAGGTCGGTCGCACGCTGGGTCGGGTGGTGCTGGACCGTCGCCTCTACGACCGCGAACGTCACCTCGTGGCCGAGCTGCAGGAGATCGACCGCTACCGGGGCGAGCTCATCGCGACCATCTCCCACGAGCTCAAGACGCCCCTGAGCTCGATCATCGGACACGCCGAGCTGATGGGCGAGGTCGACACCGGGCTGGACTCGGTCGAGGCGATCGCGCGCAACGCGCGACGGCTCGGGCGACTCGTGCAGGGTCTGCTCGACTACTCCGCGGTCCAGCAGCCGAGGGTGCGCGAACGCCGGCCGGTCGACCTGGCCCGGATCGTCGAGGCCAGCCGCGAGGTCGCGTCCTTCCAGGCCGCGCAGGCCGACGTCACCGTGACGGTGGAGGCCCCGGCGGAGCCGGTGACGGTCAGCGTGGACCCCGACGAGCTGGCCACGGTGGTCGACAACCTCGTGGGCAACGCGGTCAAGTACACGCGACCGGGCGGTGCCGTCACGCTGGCGGTGGGCCGCGCACGGGACCACGTCTGGATCACCTGCACCGACAACGGGATCGGCATCTCGACCGCTGACCAGGCCCAGCTGTTCGCGGCCTTCCAGCGCTCGAGCAACCCCGAGGCCCTCTCGATCGCCGGTTCCGGCCTCGGGCTGGCGATCTCGCGCCGGATCGTGCAGCTGCACGGCGGCCAGCTCACGGTGCGCTCGACCATCGGGGAGGGCAGCACCTTCCGGGTGCAGCTCCCGCTCGAGACGCACTGAGCACCGCGCCCGCCGCCGGAACGCACCAGGCCCCGCCCGGATCACTCCGGACGGGGCCTCGTGCTGTGCTGGTCGTGCCGCGTGCTGATCGGCGTGTGCCGCTAGCCGGTCAGCGGCGGACGATCCGCACGCGCAGCCGGTCGAAGCTGCCCTCGAAGTCCGCGGACCCGAGGTACTTCGCCCCGACGGTACGGACGCCGGGCTTGGCGAACGTGCGCGTGGACCTGATCAGCGCGACACCCTTGGTGTTCAGGGTGTCGGTGCCGATCGTTCGGCCCTGGAACCGCAGCTCCACCTGGCCGTCGGGGACGGCCCCGTCGGAGGTGACCTTGACGCCGACGGCGAACGGACGCTGGGTGCGCGGCCTGGCCGGCAGCGAGCGCACGACCCGGGTCGTGGTCGCCGCTGCGCCGGGCGGCGGGGTGTCGGCCTCCTCGCAGACGACGACCGAGACGTTGTCGACGTACCAACCGTCGAGGCCGCTGCAGCCGTCACGGCCGATGGCGAAGCGCATCGCGACCTCATCACCCGGGCTCGCACCCGCAGCGGCCAGGTCGACGATCGAGGTGCCCCAGCTGCCGAAGAGCGAACCACCGTCGGTGCCGGTGAAGCCGCTCTGGCCCTCCAGCGGGTTGGTGTTGCCCTCGGCCGCGGTCGCGATCTGGCCCGGACCGTTGAAGACGTACGCCGCGGGGTCGACCGGGGCGAAGTCCGCACCGTTGACCGACACCTGGACGTTGCCGCCGTCGTAGCCGGTCTCGGTCGCGACGTAGTGCTCGAAGGTCATCCGCTGACCGACACCGTCGGCCGGCAGGGTGACCGGCGGGCTCGTCATGTAGTCGACGGAGCTGGCGTCGGTCTCCGTGCCCGAGCAGTCGCCTGCGTCGGGGTCGGGGCCGTAGGCGACCCGGCTGGAGTGCTCGCCGTTGTAGTCGAGGGTCGCCTCCCACGGGAAGGTCGGCCCGTCGTAGGGGTTGGTGCCTGACAGCGTCCAGTTGTCGAGGCCGGTCTCGTTGTCGGCGGTGATCTCGAAGTCGTCACCGAAGACCTGCTCGTCGGTGAAGCCCTCACCACACGCAGACGGAGCGCCCGGCTGGAGCAGCGGCTGGAAGTCGCACTGCTCGGTCGGGTCGACACGCAGCTCGACGGCCTGCGCCATCGCCGTCACCTCGGCACAGTCACCGGTGGTGATCCGGTCCTGGGCGTAGGCCACCACGCGGTCGTCGGGCGCCGTGCTGATCTCCCTGATCGCCTTGCCGACGAGGTCGGAGCAGGAGGCCTCGAGCGAGTTGGCGTGGTCGACGAAGTCGCTGGACGGCGTCTGGTACTCCGTCATGGCGGTGTAGTAGATGTTCAGCGCCTTGTCGATGCCGATCGCCTCGACGGCGGTGCCGTTGAAGGTGCCGCCGTCGACGAGCAGGGCGAAGCCGTGGTTCGGCACGCCCGAGTTGGAGTGCACCCCGCCGGAGTCGTCGGTCGAGCACTTGTACTCGGCGTCACTGACCTTGCCCGGGTCGCCGTGGCAGGTGGGGTTCCACATGTCGCGGATCGCGCCACCGAAGGCCGTGGACTTCTCCCCGATCAGCCAGCGGTAGGAGTCGACCCGGTCACCCGCGGAGTCCCTCATCGTGACGTTGACCGTCTGGCCGTCGGCCAGCGCGCCACGGATGAGCTCGCGGTCGGTGAGACCGATCGAGACCGTCGTGACCAGGGTCGGGTCGTCGCCGCTCATCCCGATCGGGGTGTCCTCGCGGTTGCCGATGACCAGCGCCGCAGCGCCGGCGTCGGTGGCGACCTGCGCCTTGTCGGTGAACGCGCACAGGCCGCGGTCGACGAGCACGACCTGGCCGGTGACGTCGTCGTCGTACGGCGAGCAGCCGTCCGTGGCGGTGCCGCCGTCCTCGACGGCGTCGGTCGGGGCGACGACGTCACCGGTGATGCCGGTGCCGTCGAGCTGCTTGCCGAACGAGGCGCCGCCGGTGACGCAGTCCTTGGCGATGTCGCTGGGCGCGTTGATCGTCAGCAGCGGGGCGGCGGGGGAGTGCGAGGAGCACAGTCCCACGGGTCGGGGCTCGTCGATGGCGCCCTCACCCTCGTCGTCGCGGCCGTTGAGCAGGTCGAGGGTCTCGCCGAAGATGTCGGAGTAGGCCTCGTTGAGCGCGCCCGGCTGCCACTGGTAGATCAGGCCGTGGGTGTACTCGGTGTAGGCGTGGGCCCACTCGTGCGAGACCACGTCGTCGGAGGTGACCCCGTCGCAGTAGTTGGTGGTCGCGCCGTTCCAGTTGGCGTTGGGGCAGCTGATGGACGGGTCGTTGTTGACCGTCTTCATCGTCGAGCCCTCGTCGTCGTAGCTGTCGCGACCGAAGGCGTTGTTGAACAGCCAGTAGGACTCACCGGAGGACAGCACGAGGTTCTGCTGCTGGTCGTTGAGCGCGGCCGGGAACGGGTCGCCCTCGGCCCACACCAGGTTGGCCTGCGCGGGGGAGGTCTCGTAGAGCTCGCGATCGGGACCGGTGGCGCCCTCGATGAGGGTGTAGCGGTTGACGACCTTGCCGTTGTCGGCGTCGAGGAAGACCATGTCGCGCACGTTCCTGGCGTTCGAGACCTCGATCGCGTAGACGAGCGTGCTCTCGCCGCCGGCGACGCCCTTGGTCAGGCCCGAGCGGTAGACGACGAGGTCGGTGGAGCCCGCCTCGATCCCGGAGGTGTCGGCCTCGCCCTCGCCATCGGTCGGTGGCTGGGCCTCGACCAGGCCGACCGCCGCCCGGCCGGCGGCGGCCTCGCTCAGCGCGGGGTCGGTGTCGACTCCCTCGACGGGGACCAGCTCACCGTTGACGGCGGTCAGGTCGCCCTGCGCGTCGAGGTGTGCCTTGAGCATCGATCCGAACACCGGCACGCCCTGGTAACGCTGGGTGTAGGTGACCACGGTGGCACCGAAGCGGCCGGCCGCCACGCCTTCCTGCTCGACCTGCGAGCTCGGCGCACCGAACGCCTCGGCGTAGGAGTCGACGTAGGCCCTGGCCTTCGCGACCGCGGCCGAGCGGGTGCTGCCGGCCTCGGTGGGCAGCAGGTCGCCCGTGCGCCCCGTCGCCCGGATGAAGCTGAGCCTGCCGGTCGCACGCTCGTCGGACACGGCCACGCCGCCGTCCGCCTCGTCGCGCATCTGGGCGATCAGCGGACGCGGGTCAGGTGCGGCGGCCACCGAGGCCGCCGTTGTTGCCGCGGGGACGGCGGCGAAGCCGGCGCCCACGACGGCCAGGGCGATGCCCTGCCTGAGAATCTTCACGAGATGTTCCCTCCGAGTGGATGACATGCGGCTCGGGGGTGCCCGAGACCGCCGAATCGCACAGTAGGTACGCATCGGCCGAAGGTAAAGGGTGGGCGGGTCACGAAGTGGCGACGTCCTGGTCGTGACGGTCCCGGGACGCCGCGGTCGACGACACGCACTCGTGTGCTGCATGGGACGCATGTGACTCGGACCTAGGGTGACCACCATGGCGACCCGTACGTCTTCCCCGCCGGGTTCGCGCAGCAAGAACACCCCCACCACCAAGACCACGGCCTCCAGCCGGGCCTCGGCGGGCCAGGGTGCGTCGAGCTCGCGATCGCGGAGCGCCCGGAAGCCCACCACCCTGTCCTCGTCCAAGTCCTCGACGGCCAAGCGGCCCGCTCCGCGGGCGGTGCGCTCGGGACCTGGACCTGTCTCGCGGTTCTTCTCCGCGCTGCTGCGTGGCCTGGGTGCCCTCTGGGTCGGGGTCGCGAACGCCGTCGGGGCGGCGGCGCGCGGCATCGGCCACACCGCTCGCGACCTCGAGCCCGAGCACCGTCGCGACGGCGCCGGGCTCGTCCTGCTCGCCCTCGCCCTCGTGGCCGCGGCCGCGGTCTGGTTCGAGGTGCCCGGCGGCGCCACCGAGCTGGCTCGCACCCTGGTGACCGGGACCGTCGGCAAGGTCGGGTGGCTGGTGCCCCTGGCCCTGGTCGTCGCCGGGTGGCGCGTCATGCGCGACCCCGTGCGCAACGGTCCGGTGGGCCGTCAGGTCATCGGTTGGGGCGCCGCGTCGTTCGGGGTGCTCGCGATCGTGCACATCGCTGCGGGGGCACCGCAGCCCGTCGCGGGAGACACCTCCGCCCTGCGCACCGGTGGGGGAGCGGTCGGCTACGTCGTGGCCTCGCTGCTGCTCGACCTGCTGCGCACCGCCTACGTCGTGGTGCCGGTGCTCCTGATGCTCGTGGCCTTCGGGGTGCTCGTGATCACCGCGACTCCCCTCTACCGGGTCCCCGAGCGGCTCGCCGCGCTGCGCGACCAGGCTCTCGGTCGTCCCGGGACCGACGCGGCCGACGCCGCGTCGCAGACCGAGGGGGCGCACACCGAGGAGGAGCACGTCGACCAGACCCGGCCCGTACGCCGCCGGAGCCGACGCGGCAGCGGCGCCAGCGGCGTCAGCGGTGACCTCGACGACGTCTTCGACGTCGACCGCGGCGACCCGGCGTACGACAGCCCCGTCCTGCACGACGCCCCGGTCGAGGGTGGCGGTCTCAGCGACCGTGAGCTGCGCAAGCGTCGCCGGGCCGCCCCGAGCCCGGCGGACCTGCCCTTCGACGTCGAGGCGTTCAGCGCCCCGGCGACCGACCGGGACGCGGACCCCGAGGAGACCCAGGCCAGCGCCCTCCCCGCCCCCGACCTCCCGGACCTCCCCGACCTGCACGACCCGACCCCGACCGGGGCCGGCGACCTGCAGCCGCCGCCGCACTCGCCGCTGCCCGCTCGCGTCGAACAGCTCGCCCTGTCCGGGGACGTCGTCTACTCCCTGCCCGTCGACGACGTGCTCAAGCCGGGATCGGTGCACAAGGCCCGCTCCCGTGCCAGCGACGCGGTCGTCGACCGGCTCACGCAGGTCCTCGAGGAGTTCGGGATCGGCGCCCAGGTCACGGGCTACACCCGCGGGCCCACCGTCACCCGGTACGAGGTCGAGCTCGGTCCCGGCGTCAAGGTCGAGAAGGTCACCGCGCTCAGCAAGAACATCGCCTACGCGGTCGCCTCGGCCGACGTGCGGATCCTCAGCCCGATCCCGGGCAAGTCGGCGATCGGCATCGAGATCCCCAACGTCGACAAGGAGGTCGTCTCCCTCGGCGACGTCCTGCGCTCCCACGTCGCCCGCGGCGACCACCACCCGATGATCGCGGGCCTCGGCAAGGACGTCGAGGGCGGGTTCGTGGTCGCCAACCTGGCCAAGATGCCGCACCTGCTGGTGGCGGGTGCGACCGGCTCGGGCAAGAGCTCGTTCATCAACTCGATGATCACCTCGGTGCTGATGCGCTCCACCCCCGACGAGGTGCGGATGATCATGGTCGACCCCAAGCGGGTCGAGCTGAACGCCTACGAGGGCGTCCCGCACCTGATCACCCCCATCATCACCAGCCCCAAGAAGGCCGCCGAGGCCCTGGCCTGGGTCGTGCGCGAGATGGACCTGCGCTACGACGACCTCGCCAACTTCGGGTTCCGCCACATCGACGACTTCAACAAGGCCGTGCGCGCCGGGAAGGTCGAGCTGCCCGCGGGCAGCGAGCGCGAGCTCTCGCCGTACCCCTACCTGCTCGTCATCGTCGACGAGCTGGCCGACCTGATGATGGTCGCCCCGCGTGACGTCGAGGACGCGGTCGTACGGATCACCCAGCTCGCCCGGGCCGCCGGCATCCACCTGGTGCTCGCGACCCAGCGGCCCTCCGTCGACGTGGTGACCGGCCTGATCAAGGCCAACGTGCCCTCGCGGCTCGCCTTCGCCACGTCCTCGCTCGCCGACAGTCGCGTCATCCTCGACCAGCCGGGCGCCGAGAAGCTCGTCGGTCAGGGTGACGGCCTGTTCCTGCCGATGGGGGCCTCGAAGGCCTCGCGCATCCAGGGCTCGTGGGTCACCGAGGCCGAGATCGCCCAGGTGGTCAAGCACTGCAAGGCCCAGCTCGAGCCGACCTACCGCGAGGACGTCACCGCACCCGCCGCGGCCAAGCGCGATCTCGACGACGACATCGGCGACGACATGGACCTCGTGGTCCAGGCCATCGAGCTCGTGGTCTCGACCCAGTTCGGGTCGACCTCGATGCTCCAGCGCAAGCTGCGGGTCGGCTTCGCCAAGGCCGGCCGCCTCATGGACATCCTCGAGAGCCGGGGCGTGGTCGGGCCGAGTGAGGGCTCGAAGGCCCGCGACGTCCTGGTCAAGCCCGACGAGGTCGACGCCGTCATCTTCACCATCCAGGGGGAGCAGTGAGCATGTCCGCACCGTCCAGCACGCACGTCGAGGACACCGGTTCGGAGGACACCGGCTCCGAGGACACCGTCTTCGAGGACGCCGTCTCCGAGGAGACCGGCGAGGTCGAGGTGCGCCGCCGGGCCGAGCTGACCGGTGCCGTCGGCGCGGCCGGCTGCCTGGTCGCCGTCGCCTGGTTCGTCCGGGCCGCCTTCGGCGGCGGCCTCCTGGACTGGGCGTTGTGCGCGGTGCTCCTCGCCGTCGGCGTGGTCCACCTGCTGGCCATGGTCGACGCGCGCACCCCGCTCCTGGTCGCCGACCGGCTCGGCGTGCGCGTGCGCCGCGGCAGCACCTGGCACGGCGTTCCCTGGGACCAGGTCGAGCGGGTCGAGCTCAGCGCCCGCCGCGGCCTGCGTGACGGGTCGGTCGCGCTCGAGGTGCGCGGAGCCGCGGCACCGCCCCCGGTGGCACTGTCGCTCTCGACGCGGGTGGCCGGCACCGACGACCTCGCCGCGGCCCTGCGTGAGCTCGCCGGCGACGACGTCGAGGTCGCCGAGCTGGACCTGGCCGACGAGACGGACCTGGTCGACGACGTCGACGAGGCCGCCGACGAGGCCGCCGAGATCGAGGAGGTCGACGACTCCGACGAGACCGGCGAGGTCGAGGCCGCGACGCCGGACCGGCCCCAGCCGACCGTGACGATCGTGGCCAGCAGCACCCCCCTGCCTCTGCGCGACCTGGCCGGCGGAGCGCGTGCCGACGTGGTGCTGGGTGCCGCGGCCCTGCGCCTGGACCACGACGAGACCGACGACACCGGCGCCAGGGGTCCCCGGCTGCCCGAGGCCCGCGAGCTGCGCCGAGACGGCCACGTCGACCTGGTCGAGGACACGGTCCTGTGGGGCGACCGGGTGCGTCCGATCGCCCGGCCCGGCCAGGCCGTCGACCCGCTGGTCATCGGCGAGGACCCGCCCCGCAGCGTCCCCGACCCGATCGTGGGCCCCGAGCTGGCCGCCGCACGGACCCGGCTCGGCCTGAGCGTCGACCAGCTCGCCGAGCGCACCCGGATCCGACCGCACGTGATCGAGTCGATCGAGGTCGACGACTTCGAGCCGTGCGGTGGCGACTTCTACGCGCGCGGCCACCTGCGCACCCTCTCGCGCGTCCTCGGCGTCGACGCCGCCCCGTTGCTCGCCGACTACGACGCGACGTACGCCGACGCACCGATCGACGCCCGGCGCGTGTTCGAGACCGAGCTGGCCACGGGTGCCGGCGGCAGCATCCGAGGCACCCGCGGCGGGCCGAACTGGTCGGTGCTCGTGGCTGCGGTGATGACGGTCGTGCTGGTGTGGTCCGTCGCGCGGCTGGTGATGGACAGCCCGGCCGACATCACCCCGCCCGCGCCGCGCCTGAACTCCAGCGGCGGGATCGACAACGGCAGCACCGGGCGGGGCGCGACCGTGCCGGTCGTGCTCACCGCGGCCGGCGGAGGCGCCCAGGTCATCGTGCGCAGCGGATCGCCAGGTCGTGCTCGACGACCAGCTCGCGTTCATGCAGACCGTCCAGCTCGACGTGGCGCCGCCGGTGCGGATCAGCTCCTCCGACGGCGGCCTGCTCGTCACCGTCGACGGCGACGACAAGGGTGCCCTCGGCGAGACCGGCCAGGAGGCCCAGGACATCTTCGTCCCGTGACCTCGGCCGGCCGCCGCGCAGGTTTCGCGACCCGGATCGCCACCCGTCATACTCGGCAACGATGACCACCTCGACGCCGCCCGCCCCGTCCGCCCCGATCTCGGTGGCGGTCACGACGCTCGGCTGTGCCCGCAACGACGTGGACAGCGAGGAGCTCGCCGGACGGTTGGCCGCGGACGGCTTCGTGCTGGTCGACGACCCGGCGCAGGCCGACACGGTCGTGGTGAACACGTGCGGGTTCGTCGAGAGCGCCAAGAAGGACAGCGTCGACGCGCTGCTCGAGGCCTCCGACCTCAAGGCCGAGGGCCGCACCCAGGCCGTCGTGGCCGTCGGGTGCCTGGCCGAGCGCTACGGCAAGGAGCTCGCGGAGTCGCTGCCCGAGGCCGACGCCGTCCTCGGCTTCGACGACTATCCCGACATCGCCGCGCGGCTGCGCTCGATCCTGGCCGGCGAGCAGCACCAGGCCCACACCCCCTCCGACCGGCGTCTGCTGCTGCCGATCAGCCCGGTCGAGCGGGCCGCGTCGGCCCCGGTGCCGGTGCAGCGCCAGCGTCTCGACAGCGGGCCGATGGCCTCGCTCAAGCTGGCCAGCGGCTGCGACCGGCGGTGCACCTTCTGCGCGATCCCGTCCTTCCGCGGCAGCTTCGTCTCCCGCCGACCCAGCGACGTGCTCCACGACGCGGCCTGGCTCGGCTCCCAGGGCGCCCGTGAGGTCTTCCTCGTCTCGGAGAACTCGACCTCCTACGGCAAGGACCTCGGCGACCTGCGTCTGCTCGAGACCCTGCTGCCCGCGATCGCCGAGACCGAGGGCGTCGAGCGGGTCCGGGTCTCCTACCTCCAGCCCGCCGAGACCCGTCCGGGGCTCGTCGAGGCGATCGCGACCACGCCGGGCGTCGCGGCGTACTTCGACCTGTCCTTCCAGCACGCGAGCGCCACGCTGCTGCGCCGGATGCGGCGCTTCGGCGACCCCGAGTCGTTCCTCGGCCTGCTCGAGCAGGTGCGGGGGCACGCGCCGCACGCCGGTGTCCGCTCCAACGTCATCGTGGGCTTCCCCGGGGAGACCGAGGCCGACCTCCAGACGCTGTGCGACTTCCTCGTCGCGGCCCGTCTCGACGTCGTCGGCGTCTTCGGCTACTCCGACGAGGACGGCACCGAGGCTGCCTCCTTCGAGGACAAGACCGACCAGGACGAGGTCGACGCCCGGGTCGCGCACGTGGTCGACCTCGTCGAGCAGCTGACCGCCCAGCGTGCCGAGGAGCGCGTCGGCGAGAGCGTCGAGGTGCTCGTGGAGTCCGTCGAGGACGGTGTGGCCGAGGGTCGCGCGGCCCTCCAGGGCCCCGAGGTCGACGGGATCACGCGCCTGGTGGACACCGATCTCCTCGTGACCGGCGCCGCCCGGGTGGGAGACCTCGTCCCCGCCCGCGTCGTGGCCAGCGAGGGCGTCGACCTGGTCGCCGAGGTCACAGGACCGGCACGATGAGCAACCGCGGGGCCACGAGCGGGACGCAGGCACCCAGCAACTGGAACCTGCCCAACGCGCTGACCACCTTCCGCATCGCCATGGTGCCGTTCCTCGTCTGGGCGCTGCTCGTCGACGGCGGGGACACGATCACCTGGCGCTGCGTGGCCTTCGTGCTGTTCACCGTCGCCATGATCACCGACAAGATCGACGGCGACATCGCACGCTCGCGCAACCTCATCACCGACTTCGGCAAGATCGCCGACCCCATCGCCGACAAGGCGCTGACCGGCGCGGCCTTCATCGCCCTCTCGATCCTCGGCGACGTCTGGTGGTGGGTCACCATCGTCGTGCTGCTGCGGGAGTGGGCCGTGACCGCGCTGCGGCTCTCGGTGCTCAAGCGGGTCGTGATCGCGGCCGCCGACCTCGGCAAGTGGAAGACGACCTTCCAGGCCCTCGCCCTCGGGGGGCTGTGCCTGCCCCTGCGCGACCCCGACCTCGCCGACGGGTTCCAGACGCCGGCCCTGCTCGTCTTCTACGCCCTGCAGGCCTGCCTCGCGGTGGCGGTGGCGCTGACGATGTGGTCGGGTTTCGAGTTCTTCCGCGGCGTCTGGCGTCAACGTCACGAGCTGAGCGGCCCCCCGGTCCGTCGCTGAGGCGACCCTGGGACGTCGCGAGCGGTGTTCCCCGGAACGTCACCGGATCGTCACCTGCGCGGGTGGACGTCGGGTGGTCCAGACGGGTTAGGTGGGTCACGCCTGCCGGTCCCGTGACCAGCGCGGGCTGTCGCTGTTCCCCGTCTCGAAGGGTCTCTCTGTGCCGTCGCGTCTCTCGGGCCGACGTGGGGTGGTCGCCTCGCTGGCCTCCCTCGCCGTCGTCGCCGCCTCCCTGTCCGCCTCCCTGTCCGCCTCCGCGTCCACCCCCGCATCAGCCGTCGCCCCGGCCGCTGCGCCCGGCGGGGAGGCCCTGGTCATCAGCGAGGTCTTCGGCGGTGGGGGCAACGGCGGTGCCACGCTGACCCACGACTTCATCGAGCTCTACAACCCCACCGACGCCCCGCTTGTCGTTGGAGGGCATGTCGGTGCAGTACCGCAGCTCCAGCAACAACCCCGGTGGCGTGACCGCGTTGTCCGGCGCCGTGCCGGCCCGCGCGCACTGGCTGGTCCAGCAGGCCCAGGGCAACGGCGGCACCGAGGCCCTGCCCACCCCGGACGCCACCGGCACGCTGTCGATGTCGGGCAGCAACGGCATCGTCGTGCTCGCCGACACCACCGAGGCCGTCGACCCGGCCTCCGCCGGCGCCGAGCTGGTCGACCTCGTCGGCTACGGCGACGCCACCCAGTACGAGGGCACCGCTCCCGCGCCGGCGCTGAGCAGCACCACCGCGGCGACCCGCGACTCCCGGGGCACCGACACCGACGAGAATGCCGCGGACCTCACCGCCGCCGCGCCTCGTCCGCAGAACAACGGGGGCTACGGCGGTCCCCCGCCCCCCGGGGCCGAGCTGAGCATCGCCGAGATCCAGGGTGAGGGCGACACCTCGCCCGTGGCCGGCGACACCGTCACCACCCAGGGCGTCGTGACCGCGACGTACCCCACCGGTGGGATCGACGGGCTGTACGTCCAGACCGGCGGCACCGGCGCAGAGCCCGACACCACCCCCGGTGCCTCCGACGGGTTGTTCGTCGACGGCGCGAACCTCGACGAGACGGCGTACGCCGTCGGCGACTCGCTGGAGATCACCGGCACCGTCGCCGAGCGGTTCGACGTCACCCAGATCAAGCCGGCCACCGCCGCCGACGTCACCGAGGTCGCCGACCTCGGTGCCGTGGTCCCGCTCGCCACCGACCTCCCCGCCACCGAGGCGGAGCGTGAGTCGCACGAGGGCGAGCTGGTGGCTCCGGTGGGCCGCTTCACCGTCACCAACAGCTTCACCACGAACCGCTTCGCCGAGATCGGCCTGGCCGCCGGGGACACCCCGCTCGTGCAGCCCACCGAGGTCGAGGACGCCCAGACCGGCGACGTCGCCGGTGTCGAGGCGCAGAACGCCGCGCGGGCGATCACCCTCGACGACGGTGCGAACGTCGACTACACCGGTGTCGGCTCCGACACCGCGGTGCCCTACCTGACCCGACCTGACGGCTCACCCCGACCGGTCCGGGTCGGCGCGCCGGTCGCCTTCACCGAGCCCGTGGTCCTGACCTACGGGTTCAACACCTGGCGTCTCCAGCCGACGACGCGACTCACGGCCGCCGACGCGCTGCCGGTGACCATCGAGAACACCCGGGCCGACGCGCCCCAGGCGGTCGCGGGCGACGTACGGCTCGCGACGTTCAACGTGCTCAACTACTTCACCACCACCGGTGAGGAGTTCGTCGCCTCGGGCGGCACCTGCACCTACTACGAGGACCGCGCGGGCAACCCGATCACGACCGACCGCTGTGATCCGGACGGACCGCGGGGAGCGGCCGACGAGGTCAACCTCGAGCGGCAGCAGGCCAAGATCGTCGCCGCCATCAACACCCTCGGCGCCGACGTCGTCTCGCTCGAGGAGATCGAGAACTCGGTGAAGCTCGACCAGGACCGCGACGCGGCCCTCTCGACGCTGGTCGACGCCCTGAACGCCGCCGCCGGCGGCGAGACCTGGGCGTTCGTGCCCTCACCGGACGCCTCCGAGCTGCCCTCGGTGCAGACGCAGGACGTCATCCGCACCGCGTTCATCTACAAGCCGGCCGCGCTCGAGACCGTGGGCGACTCCCGCGTGCTCGTCGACGACGCCTTCCTCAACGCCCGCCAGCCCCTGGCCCAGGCCTTCAAGCCGACCGGCGCCGAGGACGCCGAGGCGTTCACCGTGATCGTCAACCACTTCAAGTCCAAGAGCTCGGGCGAGGACGACGGCACCGGCCAGGGCGACGCCAACCCCGACCGGGTGGCGCAGGCCGAGGCGCTCGCGGCGTTCGCCGACGACGTCGAGGCGGGCTCGGGGATCGAGCGGACCTTCCTGACCGGCGACTTCAACGCCTACTCCCAGGAGGACCCGATGCAGGTCCTCTACGAGGCCGGCTACACCGCGGTCCAGTCCGACACCGAGGGCGAGGAGACCTACAGCTTCTCGGGTCTCTCGGGCTCGCTGGACCACGTGCTGGCCAACGACGCGGCCTTCGACGACGTCGCCGGGGCGGACATCTGGAACATCAGCTCGGTGGAGTCGGTGGCCTTCGAGTACAGCCGCTACAACAACAACGCTGACCGACTTCTACGCCCCGGACGTCTTCCGGGCCTCCGACCACGACCCCACGGTCGTCGGGATCACCACGGGCGGTGGTGGCGACGACGGCGTGGCCGAGCTGAACCTGCTCTCGGTCAACGACTTCCACGGCCGGATCTTCGACCAGACCGTCCAGTGGGCCGGCACCGTCGAGCAGCTGCGCGCCGAGGGCGGCGAGGACAACACCCTCTTCGTGGGCGCGGGCGACCTGATCGGCGCCTCGCTCTTCGCCTCCAACGTCGCCGCAGGACCAGCCGACGATCGACGTGATGAACGCCCTGGGTCTCGACGCGTCGGCGGTGGGCAACCACGAGTTCGACAAGGGCTGGATCGACCTGCGCGACCGGGTGATCG
The DNA here is from genome assembly GCA_963714475.1 of uncultured Actinomycetota bacterium. Taxonomy (GTDB): domain Bacteria; phylum Actinomycetota; class Actinomycetes; order Propionibacteriales; family Nocardioidaceae; genus Nocardioides. The sequence goes on along the minus strand of CAVQOP010000007.1, from coordinate 52,337 downwards.
GCCCGGACGGCGACCGCAACGCGCTGTGGGACTACCTCGGCGCGAACGTCTACGCCAAGGGCACCACCGACCCGGTGCTGCCGGAGTTCGCGCTGTTCACCGTCGACGGTGTCGACGTCGCCGTGATCGGGACCGTCACCGAGGAGACCTCCTCGCTGGTCAGCCCGGCCGGCATCGCGCAGATCGAGTTCGGCAGCGCCACCGAGGCCACCAACCGGGTCGCAGCGCAGCTCCACGACGGTGAGGAGTCCAACGGCGAGGCCGACGTGATCGTCGCCAGCTTCCACGCCGGGGCCAACCAGGGCACCGCGACCTACGAGGAGAACCTCGCCGCCGGGGGAGAGTTCGCCGACATGGCGGACCTCGACCCCGAGGTGGACGTGATCTTCAACGGCCACACCCATCAGGTCTACGCCTTCGACGCCCCCGTCACCGGCGGCGACCTGCCCACCCGTCCGATGCTGCAGACCGGCTCCTACGCCGCCAACGTCGGCCAGGTCACCCTCAGCGTCGACCGGGCGAGCGGCACCGTGCTCTCCTACGAGGCCCGCAACGTCGCTCGCACCGAGACCCCGGACGAGGAGCTCGTCGCGGCCTACCCGCGGGTGGCCGAGGTCGAGCGGATCGTCGACGAGGCGCTCGCCTTCGCCGCCGAGATCGGCGACCAGCCGATCGCCGAGATCACCGGCGACATCACCACCGCGTTCCGCGACGGCACCTACGGGGCCGACGGCTACGAGGTGGCCGACCCGTTCTCCACCACCGCCCGGGACAACCGGGCCGAGGAGTCGACGCTCGGGGACCTGGTGGCGACCATGCTGCGCGACGGTCCCGACGTCGCCGTCGAGCCCGACCTCGGCATCACCAACCCCGGTGGTCTCAGGGCCGAGCTCCTCTACGCCGGCGACACCTCGGCCAACCCCGAGAACACCGACGGCGTGGTGACCTACGCCGAGGCCAACGCGGTGCTGCCCTTCGCCAACACCGTGGTGCTGGTCGACCTCACCGGTGCCCAGCTCGAGGACGTCCTCGAGCAGCAGTGGCAGCCCGACGGGGCGTCCCGTCCCTACCAGCAGCTCGGGCTGTCGGACAACGTGCGGGTCACGGTCGACCCGAGCCGCGAGCGCGGTGACCGCGTCACCTCGGTGCGCATCGACGACGCGTTGCTCGACCCCGACGAGACCTACACCGTCTCGACGCTGAGCTTCCTGGCCACGGGCGGGGACAACTTCACCGCCTTCACCGAGGGCGACACGACCGACACCGGCTACCTCGACGCCGAGGTGTGGCGCGACTACCTCGCCGACACCACCCCGATCAGTCCGGACTTCGCCCGGCAGCAGGTCGAGGTCGACGTCGCCCCGGGCTCCGTCGAGTCCGGCGAGGAGCTCGCGTTCACGGTCTCGAACCTCGACCTCACGTCGCTGGGCAGTCCGGCGAACACCGAGCTGACCGTCTACGTCGGCAGCGACCCCGCCACCGAGGTCGGCACCTTCGACGTCGTGGACGGCTCGGCGCGCGTCGAGGTCACCGTGCCCGACGGCGTCTCGGGGACGCTCTCGGCCGTCGCGGAGCCCTCGGGCACCGTCGTCGGACCCGAGGTCACCGCCCCGCCGGCGCCGACCACGCTGGCCGCGACCGCACGGCGTACGCCGTACGGCCGGGTGGCCCGCGTCGAGGTCGCGCTGAGCTCCGACACCCCCGTCGACGGTGGCACCGTCACGGTGCTCGACGGCGACGACGAGCTCGGATCGGCGCGGGTCAGAGGCGGGGAGGCCACCGTGCGGATCCCACGCAGGGCGCTGGAGCCCGGCCGGTACGCGCTGAGGGTCGGCTACAGCGGTGACGAGACGCACGAGCCGGTGACCTCGGAGGTGCGCCTGGCTGTCACCCGGGCTCCTACCGCCCTGCGCATCTCGGCGCCCGTCCACGGTGCGCCGTGGCTCCCGGCCGCCGATGCAGATCGTCGTCGGCGCCTTCGGCGCGACGCCCACCGGCTTGGTGGTGCTGCGCTACCAGCGTGACCAGGAGGTCGCGTTCCTGCGCGACGGCAGGGTCCGGCTGCGGCTCGACACCCTGCGTCGACCCGGCGTGGTGGCGGTGCGCGTGCGCTATCCCGGGGACGACCGCTCCCGCCCGGCGGGTGCCGTCGAGCGGATCCGCGTGCTGCGGCCGCGCTGAGCGCCCACCACCAGCCAAGACGGCGGGACGGACCTCCGGGTCCGCCCCGCTGTCGGCGGCTCGTGTGAGGATCGGGAGAACGCAGGGTGAGCCGATCGCCCCGGAAGAACCGCGGACCTTGTAGCGTTGGGGTCCACAGCGAGACACCCTCGCGACGACACCGCGCACGAGACCACCGAGGCAGGGGAAGGGTCGCCATGATGTTGTTCCGCCGCTTCCTCGGTGACGTGCTGCGGGAGCGACGCCTCGACCAGGGCCTGACGCTGCGTCAGCTCTCCCAGGAGGCCCGCGTGTCCCTCGGCTACATCTCCGAGATCGAGCGCGGGCAGAAGGAGGCGTCCTCGGAGCTGCTCGCCTCGCTGTGCGGTGCGCTGGACCTCCCGCTCTCCGACGTCCTGCGCGACGTCTCCGACGCCGTCGCGGTCGAGGAGGCCGTCGCGATCCGCGAGACCACCCCGGTCCCGCTGCCCGTGAGCGCCACGATCACGATGGCTCGCCCGGGCGACGTCGTCGCCTCCGCTGCCTGAGACCCGGGTCGTGGCCGGTCCTCAACCGACCTGGCAACGAGGGCACCAGAACGTCACCCGTTCCCGACCGGGTTCACCGAGCGCGCCTCGTTCCACCCGGCTCCCGCACCGCCGGCACGGCCGACCCGCGCGGGCGTAGACCCAGGTGGTGTCCCGCAGGTCACCGGTCGTCGACTGGACCGCACGCTGGGCGTTGACCTGGAGCACCTGGCGGGCCCGTGCGACAAGACGGGGCAGGTCCGGGACGCGGTCGACGGGCCGGGTCGGGGCGATGCCGGAGAGGAAGCACAGCTCGGCGGCGTACATGTTCCCGATCCCGGCGAGCAGCCGCTGGTCGAGCAGGGCCTCGTGCACGGGACGGGCGGGCTCGGCGCGCAGGCGTCGTACCGCCTCCGCGGGGTCCCAGTCCGCTCCGAGCAGGTCGGGCCCCAGGTGGCCGACGACCGTGTCCTCGGCCGCGGTCCTGACCAGCTCGACCAGGCCGAGGTCGAAGCCGACGGCGACGACCTCGTCGGTGTGCAGCACCGCGCGGGCGGTCCACGCCGGGCGGCTCCAGCGCGCGCCCGGGGCGAGCAGGTGCCACGAGCCCTCCATCCGCAGGTGCGTGTGCAGCGTGAGGCCGGCGCCGTCCTCCGGCTGCAGGCGGGTGAGCAGGTGCTTGCCACGGGCACGCGTCGCGACGACGCGGGCGCCGCCCAGGTCCGTCGTGGCCAGCTGAGGAACCCGCAGGTCGGCGCGCCTCAGCAGGCGTCCGCTCAGGGCGGCGTCCAGCGCGCGCGCCGTGCGCCACACGGTGTCGCCCTCGGGCACGTCGGCCGTCCCTCCCTCAGGCGCGCAGTCGCAGGCCCTGCGGCGTGGCCACGAACCCGGCCCCGTCGAGGGCGTCGCGCAGCGGCGAGCCCCCACGACGGCCGAGCAGCTGCTCGCCGTCGGCGCGCTCGACGGTCAGCTTGCCCAGCGAGCCGCGGCGTACGGCATCGGCCAGCGACTGCGCGGCCGGGGCGAGCAGGGCAGGCTCCTCGCTCCAGGTCAGCAGGGTGCGCCCCCCGCGCTCGACGTAGAGCACGAGAGCGCCGTCGACCAGCACGACCAGGGCACCGGCCTTGCGACCCGGGCGGTGCCTGGGCGCGTCGTCGCCCTGGTCCGGGGTCGTCGGGGCGCCTCGCTCGGGCCAGGGGAGGGCGGCACCGTAGGGACTGGCGGGGTCGGTGGCGGCCAGGGTCAGGGAGACCGGTGCGGCGTCCGGGGCGACCTCGGTGAAGGTGCGCAGCCGGTCGATCGACCCCGCCGTGCCGAACTGGGCCGCGCCCAGGCCCTCGACGAAGTAGCCGCGTCGGCACCGGCCCGACTCCTCGAACGTGGAGAGCACCTTGTAGACGCCGGCGAACCCGCCGGGGACACGTTCGCTGACGACGGCGCCGCGGATGACGACGCCGTGCCGTTCGAGGAGCCGCTCGGCGCTGGCGTGGGCCCGCCGGGTGGGGTCGCGGTCGAGGTCGGGCAGCAGCGACCAGCGTCCGGCCGCCTGCGGCGGTCCGGACCGGGAGGGTAGCCCCCGGGAGGCGCCGGAGCGGCGGGTGCGGGCCGGTCCGGAACGGGTGCGGTGGCTGACCTTGCCTCCGCGCACCAGCGTGCGCAGGGGGGTCAGGGTGTCGTTGGTGATGCGACCGGCCCACACCAGCTCCCACAGGGCGGCGGCGAGCGTCTGGTCGTCGGGCGCCTTCTCACCCGAGGCCAGCAGGCTGCTGCCGACCGAGGTGGCGAGCTGGCGGAAGAACCACGCGCCACCCGGGGCGAGCGAGTCCAGCACGGCCTGGTGCAACGTGGACGGGTCCGCCGCGTCGGGCTCGGGGAGGGTCAGGTCGGCCTGGTCGGCCAGGTGCAGGGAGATCCAGCCGTCGGCGCCCGGCAGCGCACCGTGCCCGGCCCAGACGAGCTCACCGGTCGCCGTCAGCTCGTCGAGGAACGACGGCTCGTAGTCGCGCACCCGCGCGGGCAGCACCAGCGACTCGAGCGCCGAGGCCGGCACCGGTGCACCGGCCAGCTGCTCGACGGCCGCGAGGACGCCGTCGACGCCTCGATGGCGACCCTGGGCCCCCTTCGACGTCGTGACGCCCTGCCAGGCGGGCAGGAACCGCCCGAGGGCCGCGGGGTCGACGGGCTCGACCTCCTGGCGCAACCGGGCCAGGGAGCGGCGCCGGATCCGCCGGAGCACCTCGGCGTCGCACCACTCCTGGCCGGTGGCGCCGGGTCGGAACTCGCCCTCGAGGACGCGACCGGTGCCGGCGAGTCGCTGGAGGGTCAGTCGCACCACGGCGGCGCCCAGACCGAGCCGTGTCGCAACGTCGTCGACCACGAAGGGGCCGTGGCTGCGCGCGTAGCGGGAGACGAGGTCGGCGAGGGGGTCGGTGATCTCCTCGGTGAAGGCGTCGGGCGTGCCCGGCGGAACGGGGACGCCGAGGCCGTCGCGGAGGCGGCCGACGTCCTCGACGGCCGCCCACCGCTGGTCGCCGCCCATCCGCACCGACACCGCGCGGCGGGAGGCGACGAGCTCGTCGGCCCACGCCGCCACGGGTGCGTCGGCCACCGCTCGCAGCGAGATCTCCTCGGTGCTCAGCGGACCGAGCAGGCGGAGCAGGTCGGCGAGGCCCTCGGCGTCACGGGCCCGCCGGTCCGAGGCGGTGCGCTGCAGCTCGGCCTCGACCTCGTCGAGCACCTCGGGGTCGAGCAGCTCGCGCAGCTCGGTGCGGCCGAGGAGCTCGGCGAGCAGACCCTGGTCGAGCGACAGCGCAGCGGCGCGGCGCTCGGCCAGGGGCGAGTCGCCCTCGTAGACGAACTGGGCGACGTAGCCGAACAGCATGCTCCGCGCGTAGGGCGACGGGGTGGTCGTGGTGGCCTCGACGACGGAGATCTCGCGTCGCTCGATGCGCCGCATCAGCGTGACCAGGGCGGGCAGGTCGTAGACGTCCTGCACGCACTCGCGCACGGCCTCGAGCACGATCGGGAACGAGGGGTACTTGCTGGCCACCTCGAGCAGCGAGGCCGAGCGCTGCCGCTGCTGCCACAGCGGCGATCGTCGGCCGGGGTCGCGGCGCGGCAGCAGCAGCGCGCGAGCGGCGCACTCGCGGAACCGGGAGGCGAAGAGCGAGGAGCCGCCGACCTCGGTGGTGACGACGTCCTCGATCTCGTCGGCGTCGAAGACGACGACCTCGCCGGAGGGCGGGTCGTCGCCGGTGTCGGGGATCCGCACCACGATGCCGTCGTCGGAGGCGACGGCCTGGCCCTCGATGCCGTGGCGCTCGCGCAGCCGCGCGTTGATGGCCAGCGCCCAGGGTGCGTGCAGGGGGGTGCCGTAGGGGGAGTGCAGCACGAAGCGCCAGTCACCGAGCTCGTCGCGGAACCGCTCGACGAGCAGGGTGGTGTCGCTGGGCAGGATCGAGGTCGCGTCGAGCTGCTCGTGCAGGTAGCCGATCAGGTTGCCCGCGGCCCACTCGTCGAGGCCGTCGTCGCGGGCCCGCTGCTCGGCCTGCTCGCGGGGCAGGGCGGCCAGGGTGCGGGTGTAGCCGCCGAGCGCCTCGCCCAGCTCGGCGGGCCGACCGAGCGTGTCGCCACGCCAGAAGGGGAGCTTGCCGGGGATGCCCGGCGCCGGCGTGACGAGGACCCGGTCGTGGGTGATGTCCTCGATGCGCCAGCTGGTCGCACCGAGGGCGAAGACGTCGCCGACCCGGGACTCGTAGACCATCTCCTCGTCGAGCTCGCCGACGCGCCGGCCGGGACCCTCGCCGCTGGCCAGGAACACCCCGAACAGCCCGCGGTCGGGGATGGTGCCGCCGCTGGTGACCGCGAGGCGCTGGGCGCCGGGGCGTCCGGTGAGGGTCCCGGCGACGCGGTCCCACACGATGCGCGGGCGCAGCTCCGCGAACTCGTCGGAGGGGTAGCGCCCGCTGAGCAGGTCGAGCGTCGCGTCGTACGCCGACCGGGGCAGTCCGACGAACGGGGCGCTGCGCTTGACGAGCTCGAAGAGCTCCTCGACCTCGAGCGGCTCGAGCGCCACGGCGGCGACGACCTGCTGGGCCAGGACGTCGAGCGGGTTGGTCGGCACCCGCAGCGACTCGATGCCGCCGGTGCGCATCCGTTGGACGGTCACCGCCGTGGCCGCCAGGTCGCCACGGTGCTTGGGGAAGAGCACGCCGTGGGAGACCTCGCCGACCTGGTGGCCGGCCCGGCCGACGCGCTGCAGAGCGCTGGCCACGCTCGGGGGTGACTCGATCTGGATCACCAGGTCGACCGCGCCCATGTCGATGCCGAGCTCGAGGCTGCTCGTCGCGACCACGGCCGGCAGGCGCCCGCGCTTGAGGTCGTCCTCGATCAGCTCGCGCTGCTCCTTGGCCACCGAGCCGTGGTGCGCCTTGGCGATGACGACGGGGCTGGTCTCGTCGGCCGTGCTCGCCGCCGTCCCGGCCTGGGCCATGACCTGCGCCGGCGGCCGGCTCGCCTCGGCATCGCGGGCGAACCCGGCCCGCTCGGAGGCGATCTCGTTGAGCCGGGCGGTCAGGCGCTCGGCGAGACGGCGGGAGTTGGCGAAGACGATGGTCGAGGTGTGCTGCTCGATCAGGTCGACCACCCGCTCCTCGACGTGCGGCCAGATCGAGGCGTGCTGCTCGGGGCGCGACGGCGCAGTGCGGGCAGCCACCTGCTCGAGGTCGTCGTGGTCGAGGTCGCCGAAGGGGTCGAGCGCCTCGCTGACCGGGTCACCGGGCCGATCGCCGGCGCCGAGACCGCCCGGCGGGTCGGGAAGGAACGGGTTGGCGCCCGCGGCGGCGGTCGAGGCCCGTAGCCGCTGGACCTGGGCTGGAGGCTCGTCGGGGGTGGGAGCGGGGTCGGCAGGAGCGGGGTTGGTCATGTCCTCGACGGGGACCACGACCTCCAGCTCCCACCGCTTGACCGAGGGCGGGGCGACGATCTCGACGGGTGCGGCACCGCCGAGGAACCGGGCGACCTCCTCGAGCGGTCGGACCGTCGCCGACAGGCCGATGCGCTGGGCCGGCTTGTCGAGCAGCGCGTCGAGTCGCTCGAGGGACACCGCGAGGTGGGCACCGCGCTTGCTGCCCGCGACCGCGTGGACCTCGTCGAGGATCACGGTCTCGACGCCGCGCAGGGTGTCGCGCGCCGCACTGGTGAGCATCAGGAACAGCGACTCGGGTGTCGTGATGACGATGTCGGGTGGGCTGCTGGAGAGCTTGCGGCGGTCAGCGGCGCTGGTGTCGCCAGAGCGCACGCCCACCCGCACGTCGCCTACCTCGGTGCCGAGACGGTGCGCGGTGTGGCGGATCCCGGTCAGGGGTGCGCGCAGGTTGCGCTCGACGTCGACGCCGAGCGCCTTGAGCGGGGAGATGTAGAGCACCCGGCAGCGTTGCTTCTTGTCCTCCGGCGGCGGCGTCGTCATCAGGCGGTCGAGCGACCACAGGAACGCCGAGAGCGTCTTGCCGGATCCCGTCGGTGCGACCACGAGCGCATGCCGCCCCTGCCGGATGGCCGCCCATGCGCCGGCCTGGGCTGGTGTCGGCTCCGCGAACGCCGCCTCGAACCAGATGCGCGTGGGCTCGCTGAACTGAGCCAGCGGCGCGTCGGTGGCGAGGGTGGTCACTGCCTCAGTGTGGACGACGGCGCCGACACCCTTGCGGGTCAGGCAGGGGGGCCCGCTCACCATCGTCACGCTGGACGACGACCCGTCCTAGCGCGACAGGTACCGCTGGCAGAGTCGGTCGAGGATGGCGTCGAGCTGTCCGGGGTGGGCTGTCTCGTGGGCTTGGTGGTCGTCGAGGATGTGGGTGCCCTCGGGGCCGGTGGTGCGGTGGAGTCCGTGGGGTGTGGTCCAGAGGTGTCGGTCGAGGCTGGTCTGGCGTAGGTGGTAGCCGAGGTGGGTCTTGGCGCGGTGGTGGGTGCGGTCGAGCTTGGCGACGTTGTGGTCGCTTGTCTGTCCGGGTGGGCCGGTGGGGTCGTAGGGGACGACGTGGTCGTGGTCGACGTGGCGGGTGGTGGCGGGTGAGTGGGGGAAGGCCTCGCCGGGGTTGCGGAGGTGGACGCGGGTCTTGATGGCTTCGGGGAACTCGTAGCTGCTGGTGGCGCCTTCGGTGTGCAGGTCGAGGACCGGGAGCACGGTGATGCGGGTGTGGGCGAGCAGGTCGGTGAGCTGGCCGAGCAGCAGGGGCCCGAGGCCGGGGTCGTGCTCGGCGCGGGCGGTGCCGCGTGTGGTGCCGTCGAGGCAGGCCTGGTGGAGGTGGACGACGAGGCCGGCCTCGGATCGGGTGGGCCGCGGTTGCGCGTCGGTGCTGGTGGCGTCGGTGCTGGCGCGGTGCTGGCGTGGGTGGCCGGTGCGGGGGTGGTGGGGGTCCGGCCTTCGAGGAGGTCGAGGACGGCTTCGGGGTGGGCGAGCCAGCCCAGGGCGATGGAGCGGAGCTCGTCGTGGCTGGGTTCGGGCGGCAGGCCGGGGGTGAGGTCGGGCGGGCGGCGAGGGCGTGGGCGACCTGGTCGAGGGTGGTGTCGATCCAGGTGCCGTGTCCGGGGTCGATGCGCGCGTGCAGGGTGCGGGCGCCGTGGGCGTCGGTGTGGCTGATGGTGACCATCCGGTGGCGGCGTTGTGCTTCGAGGCGGCGGTGGTGGGCGGCGGTGTCGGCCTCGATGATCTTGGCCTCGGTCAGGGAGAGGACCCGGGCGGGTGCCTGGGTGGCGGCGGCGTCGGCGACCGCGGTGTCGACGAGGCCGATCTGGTCGGCCTCGAGGCGTCGGGACAGGGCGGCGACCTTGCGGGCGAGCCAGACCTCGACCTGCCCGTCGCGCACGAGGGCCCAGGTGGCGGGGAGGCGGTGGCGCAGGTCGAGGGCGTCGGCGAGGGCGGCGCGGGTCGCGAGGGTGTGGCTGTGGCGGGCGATGGCGAGCTCGGGCAGGCAGAGCTCGCGGACCAGGGGGGTGCCGTGTCCGCCGAGCTGGACGAGGCGGTCACCGCCGCGCCAGCGCCGGGGTGCGTCGGGGTCGTTGCGGGGGTCCTCGGCGTGGAGGTCGGCCCAGGCCAGGGCCAGCTCGAGGTCCTCGACCTGTGCGGCTCGCCGGGCGACGAGCGCTGCTTCTGCTCGCGCGAGGACCCCGGTGGGGTCGAGGTCGTCGATCGCGACCAACGAGAGCGGCAGGGACATGACACCCATCATACTCGAACAAACGTTCTAGCGCCAGAGCTGTGCACAACCCTGATGAGCCGAGACAGCGAGGCCGTCCCGCGCTTCGACTGAGGTGGGGCCTGGGCCGACCTACGCCGGACGCAGCATCGGCGGCTGCACCGCGGTGGCGTCGCCGCGCCGGTAGAGCAGCGCCTTGCGGCCGCCCGCGCCGGAGGCGTCGCCGTGGTCGTCGGTGGGCTCGACGAAGCCGGCCGTGCCGAGGACCTTGCGGCGGAAGTTGCCGAGGTCGGGCGGGGTGCCCCAGACCGCGGCGTACACCCGGCGGAGCTCCGGGAGGGTGAACGGCTCGCGGACGAACTCCAGCGCCAGCGTCGTGTACTCCAGCTTGGCCCGGATCCGCTCGCGGGCGTCGTCGAGGATCTCGGCGTGGTCGAAGGCGAGCGCCGGTGCCTCGGGGCCCGCGCCCATGGCCTCGCCGATCACGTCGTCGACGACCCACCAGCGCGCCCCCGCGGCGTCGGAGCCGGCCGAGGGCTCGGGCAGGTCGGGCGCGAACGCGACGTGGGCCACGGAGACGACCCGGTCGCGCGGGTCGCGGTCGGGGGCGGAGTAGGTCCGCAGCTGCTCGAGGTGGCCCGCGAACCGCTCGACGCCGGTCTCCTCGACCAGCTCGCGCCACGCGGCCTGCTCCGCGTCCTCGCCGGCCTCGAGGAACCCGCCGGGCAGGGCCCAGGTGCCGGCGTACGGCTCCGTGCCGCGCTCGACGAGCAGCACGGCGAGCGCACCCTCACGGATGGTGAAGATCGCGACGTCGACCGCGACCGAGGTGCCCTGTCGGGTGCCGTGCTGGCCGCTCATCGTGCTCCCTCCCGCTCGAAGGCGACGGTGCTCGCCCCGGCCTCGCGCATCTCCTCCAGCGCCGCCTTCGTGGTGGCCGGCGCGACCCCGGCGTGCAGCCCCTCGAGCAGGCGCACCCCCAGGCCCTCACGTCGCGCGTCGAGCACGGTGGCCCTCACGCAGTGGTCGGTGGCGATCCCCACCACGTCGACGTCGCCGATCCCGGCCTCGCGCAGCAGGTCGCCGAGCAGCCGGCCGGCCTCGTCGCGGGCCTCGAAGGCGGAGTACGCCGGCACGCCGGCGCCCTTGCGCAGGTGCACGTCGACCCGGTCGACGTCGAGCTCGGGGGCGTAGTCGCTGCCCGCGCCCTCCGAGACGCAGTGCGCAGGCCAGGTCGTGGCGAAGTCCGGGTCGTCGCCGGGCTCCGCGAAGTGGCCGCCGTTGGTGCCGTGCGGCTCGTGCCAGTCCCGGGACGCGGCGACCAGCGTGTAGGCGTCGCCGTGCTGGGCGAGGTGGGCGCTGATCAGGGTGGCGACGTCCCGACCGCCCTCGACGCCGAGGGAGCCTCCCTCGACGAAGTCGTTCTGCACGTCGACGACGATCAGGGCACGGTCCGAGGGGCTGGTCATGGGTCCTCCGTGGGGTGGTGGGGGAGCGGGCACGTCGGCGGGCCGGACGGTGAGGAACGCGGTGCCGGCCGCGACCCGGTGGGCCGTGGCCGGCAGCGAGGCCAGCGCGTGCGTGGCGTGCAGGCGGACCTTGTCGAGCGGGACCTCGTGCACGATCCGTCCGCCGCGCATCACCGGCACCTGGACCTGGTGGGCCGGACCGTCGAAGGGGACGGGGGCGTTGTCGGTGCAGAAGACCTCGTCCACGACGTAGCCCTCGGCGTCGTGCTCGCGCCAGGCCGTCTTGCGCCCGCCCACCGAGACCTTGGCGGCGGACTTCTTGGCCACCGGGCGCAGGGGCGCGTCGCTGCCGGGACGGTCGGCGACGGCGACCAGCTTGTAGACCAGCCCGGCCGTCGGGTGCCCCGACCCGGTGACGAGCCGGGTGCCGACGCCGTACCCGTCGATCGGGGCGTCGGCCAGCGCGGCGATGACGAACTCGTCGAGGTCGCTGGTCACCGTGACGCGGGTCTGCGTCGCGCCGAGCTCGTCGAGCAGCGCCCGGGCCGCGACCGACTCCTCGGCGAGGTCGCCGGAGTCCAGACGGACCGCGCCCAGAGCGGGCCCCGCCACCTCGACCGCCGTACGGATGCCCTGCTCGGTGTCGTAGGTGTCGACCAGCAGCGTCGTGCCCGGACCCTGGTCGGCGACCTGGCTGGCGAAGGCCGCGGCCTCGCTGGTGTGCGAGAGCGTGAAGGCGTGCGAGGCGGTCCCGACCGTCGGCACCCCGTAGCGCCGCCCGGCGGCGAGGTTGCTGGTCGAGGCGAACCCGGCGACGTACGCCGCGCGCGCCGAGGCCACCGCGGCCTCCTCGTGGGTACGCCGCGAGCCCATCTCGATCAGCGGCCGACCGCCGGCGGCGGTGACCATCCGGGCCGCGGCACTGGCGATCGCGGTGTCGTGGTTGAGCACCGAGAGCACCAGGGTCTCCAGGACCACGCACTCGCCGAGCGTGCCGGTGACCGTCAGGACGGGGCTGCCCGGGAAGTACAGCTCACCCTCGCGGTAGGCGTCGACGTCGCCGGTGAAGCGGAAGTCGCGCAGGTAGTCGGCCGCGGCCCCGTCGACCACGCCCTGGTCGGTGAGCCAGTCCACGTCGTCGGCGGTGAAGCGGAACTCCTCGATCATCGGCAGCAGCCGGCCGAGCCCGGCGAGGAGGCCGTAGCGACGGCCCTCGGGCAGCCGCCGCGTGAACGCCTCGAAGACCGCACGGTGCTCGACGCTGCCGTCCTTGACCCACGACGAGAGCATCGTGAGCTCGTAGCGGTCGGTCAGCCAGGCGGGAGAGAGCGCCATGGGATCCCCTCGTTGTTGTAGTCATCTTGACTATAACAACCCGGGTGCGGGAGGGCCACCCCACGGGGCAGGATGCGGTCATGGACGCGATCGAGCCGGACTGGTTCGAGCCGGCCTGCGTGGCGAGCGGTGGCTGATGGTCACGGCCCGCGTGAGAGCGTCGGCCTCATGAGGGAGGCGCCGTGAGGTACACCGAGTTCTGGGCCCGCCTCGAGCACGCGCTCGGGCCGGTCCGCTTCCGGGTGTGGGCCGAGCAGCAGGTGATCGGGGCCCTCGACCACCGCACGCCGGTCGAGGCCCTCGACGCGGGCGTCGCGCCGCAGCAGGTCTGGCGCGCGGTCTGGGAGTCCCTCGAGCTGCCCGAGAGCGAGAAGTGACGACGGGACGCCTCACCCCCGAGGCGGCCCAGGCGCGGACCCTGCGCGTGCTGGTGCTGGCCCAGGCCGTCGGCGCGGTCGGCATCACGATCGGCATCGCCACCGCCTCGCTGCTGGCCCGCGACCTCTCCGGGAGCGACAGCCTCGCCGGGCTGGCCCAGACCTTCCAGGTGCTCGGCGCGGCGATCGCCTCCTACCTGCTGGCCCGGCTGATGTCGCGACGCGGTCGCCGGGTCGGCCTCGTGGCCGGCTGGCTGCTCGGCGCCGCCGGAGCCGCGACCGCGGTCCTGGCCGGGGTGGTCGGCTCGATGCTGGTGCTCCTGCTCGGGGCGGTGCTGCTCGGCTCGGCGACGGCCGCCAACTCGGGGGCCCGCTACGCCGCGACCGACCTCGCGCCCATCGAGCGGCGCGGCCGGTCGCTCTCGATCGTGGTGTGGGCCACCACCATCGGCGCGGTCGCCGGCCCCAACCTGACCGGCCCGGCGGCCTCGCTGGCCCGGTCCCTGGGCCTGCCCGCGCTGACCGGGCCGTTCCTGATCGGCACGATCGGGATGCTCGGTGCCGCGCTCGTGGTCGTCGTCGGGCTGCGCCCCGACCCGCTGCTGCTGGCCCGGGAGGTCGCCGGGGTCGTGCCGGGCGAGCCCGCCGGCACGTCCTGGGGCCGGGCGCGGGAGGCCGTGCGGTCGACGCCGGCCCTCGGCTGGGCCGTCACCGGCCTGGCCGGTGCGCACGCGGCGATGGTCGCGGTGATGGTGATGACCCCGCTGCACATGGAGCACGGTGGCGCCGCCCTGCGCGTCATCGGGGTCGTCATCAGCGTCCACGTGCTCGGCATGTTCGCCTTCTCGCCGCTGGTCGGCCTGCTCGCCGACCGCCTCGGTCGCGAGCGCGTGCTCGGCGCCGGTGGCCTCACCCTGGCTGCCGCACTCGCGCTGGCCGCCGTGTCGCCCGAGGGCAGCTCGGTGCAGATCTTCGGCGGCCTCTTCCTGCTCGGTCTCGGCTGGTCGCTGGCGACGGTCGCCGCCTCGACGATGGTCGCCGACCTCGCCCCGCTCGAGGCCCGCACCGACGTGCAGGGCTCGGCCGACCTGGTGATGAACGTCGCGGCCGCGGCCGCCGGCGGCCTGGCCGGCGTCGTCGTGGGCGTGGCCGGCTACCCCGCTCTCGCCCTCGCCACCCTCGCGCTGGCCGGCGTGGTGGTCCTCGCGGCGGTCCGCGCGCACGCGTCGGCCCGCACCGCCGCGTCGGAGCCGGGGCTGGCACAGTTGCCCCGGTGAGCACCGCGGACACCACAGCAGACATCGCCGTCATCGGCGGCACCGGCTTCTACTCCTTCCTCGACGACCCGGTCGAGCACGCCGTCACCACGCCGTACGGCGACCCGTCGGCGCCGATCGCGGTCGGCACCGTCGCGGGCCGCCGGGTCGCGTTCGTGCCCCGCCACGGCCAGCACCACCAGGCGCCCCCGCACGCGATCAACTACCGCGCGAACGCCTGGGCCCTGCGCTCGCTCGGCGTCCGTCAGGTCTTCGCGCCGTGCGCGGTCGGCGGGCTGCGCGCCGAGGTCGCCCCGGGCGACGTGGTCGTGCCCGACCAGCTCGTCGACCGCACCTTCCGACGGGTCGGCAGCTTCGTGGAGTCCGGGGCCGTCCACCTGCCCTTCGCCGACCCCTACTGCGAGCGCCTCACCACGGCGGTGCGCGAGGCCGCCCCCGACGTCACCGTCGGCGGCACCATGGTCGTCGTCGAGGGCCCGCGGTTCTCCACCCGCGCGGAGTCGCGCCACTACGCCGACCAAGGCTGGACCCTGATCAACATGACCGGGGCACCCGAGGCGGCCCTGGCCCGCGAGATGGGCACCTGCTACGTCCCGATCGCCCTGGTCACCGACATGGACGCCGGCGCCGAGAGCGGTGAGGGGGTCGGGCAGGAGGAGGTCTTCGCGCTGTTCAAGGCCAACCTCGAGCGCCTCACCGGTCTGCTCCACGACGCGATCGCCGCCGCTCCCGACCCCGCGGGCTGCTCGTGCTCGACGTGGTCGACCGGCATGGAGCTGACCTACGACGTCCCCGGTGAGTCGGCGTGAAGGTCCTGCTGACCGGTTCGGCCGGATTCATCGGCGGGGCCGTGGCCGAGCAGCTCGCCGCCCGTGGGGACGAGGTCGTGGGCGTCGACTGGATGCTGGAGAAGGCCCACGGGCCCGACCAGCGCGCGCCCGCGGGCACCCACCACCTCGACGTGCGCGGGGCCGCGACCGACCGGGGCGGCGCGAGCGAGGTCTGGGCCGGGCTGCTGCGCGGCGTCGACGTGGTCTGCCACCAGTCCGCCCTCGTCGGTGCCGGCGTGACGGTCGCCGACCTGCCGGCGTACGCCGCCCACAACGACCTCGGCACGGCCGCCCTGCTGGCCGCGATGGCCGACACCGGGGTCACGCGCCTCGTGCAGGCCTCCTCGATGGTCGTCTACGGCGAGGGCCGCTACACCTGCCCCGAGCACGGCGACCAGCCGCCCGGCACCCGCAGCGTCGAGGCGCTCGAGGCCGGCGACGTCGACAACCACTGCCCCGTGTGCGGCGCCGTGCTCGGCTGGGCGACGGTCGACGAGGACGCCCGGCTCGACCCCCGCAGCGCCTACGCCGCCAGCAAGCTCGCCCAGGAGCACTACGCGATCGCGTGGGCACGCCAGGCCGCGTCGGCGGCGGTCTCGTTGCGCTACCACAACGTCTACGGGCCCCTGATGCCCAAGGACACGCCGTACTCCGGGGTGGCGGCGATGTTCCGCTCCAGCCTCGAGCGCGGCCAGTCGCCCCAGGTCTACGAGGACGGCGGGCAGATGCGTGACTTCGTGCACGTCAGCGACGTCGCGCGCGCCAACCTCGCGGCGATCGACGCGGTGCTGGAGGCCCCGAGCGGCAGCCACCGGGCCTACAACGTCTGCTCCGGCTCGCCGGCCTCGATCCTGGACGTGGCCCGCGCGGTCGCGGCCGGCACCGGCTCGACGCTCGAGCCCGAGGTCACCGGCGGCTTCCGCCTCGGCGACGTCCGCCACATCGTCGCCTCGCCGCGACGCGCGACCGACGAGCTCGGCTTCACCGCCGAGATCGGGCCCGAGAGGGGTCTGGGCGAGTTCGCGACGGCACCGCTGCGCACCTAGGTCCCGCGACCCGGCCGGTCCGCCGCGGGCAGGTCGTGCTCCCTCGGGACCGACCGCGTCACCAGGACGTGTAGAGCAGGTGCTGGACCAGCAGGGCGGTGACCAGCTGCACGGCGAGTCCGGTCCGCCGCCAGCGGGCGGGCAGCAGCGCCATCGAGATCACCAGCCACGGGATGAACGGCAGCCAGATCCGCTCGACCTCGGACTTGCTCATGTTGGAGATCTCGATCAGCGTGATGATCGCGGTCGCCGCACCCACCAGCAGCAGCACGACCCGGTCCTGGCCCAGCCACGCCGCGCGCCGCAGCTGCGAGCCCCGCACGACCTGGACGGTGCGGGCCAGGCCGGCGCCGAGCAGGGGACCGGCGCTGAACGCCAGCGCCGCGAGGTTGCCCCATGCCCAGTAGCTGGCCGGACGCAGCTCGGCGATGCCCTCGTAGTAGCGCTCGGTGAGCACCGGGTAGGCCTCCCACCAGGCGAAGCCGTAGGCCGCGACGACCAGCACCGGCACCAGCGCGGCGACCACCGCGACCGGCAGCGGCAGCCACGCGCGGGCGGCGATGAGGATCGCCACCGCGAGCAGCCCGAGCAGCGGCAGGCCGTAGGAGAGCAGCACGCAGGTGCCGAGCAGCAGCCCGGCGAGCACCGACCAGGCCACGGCGACCGGTCGGCCCCGCCCCCGCGTGCCGGCGCCGGCTCCCAGAGCGAGGCACGCCAGGCCCCAGGCCGCGACGGCGGCGAACATCGCGTCGGCGGAGACGGCCATGAACACCGCGGCGGGCGTGAGCACCAGGAAGGGCGCGGCACGGCGCGCCGCCCCCTCCGCGCCGAGCGCGCGCAGCGTGACCATCACGCCGAGCGCGGTCGTGGCGGCGATCACGGTCACGACCAGGCCGGCCGCGAGGTCGCCGCCGAGGCCGAGGCGCACCAGGGCGACGAAGAACAGCAGGGCAGCGGGCGGGTGGCCCGCGACGTGGGTCACCCAGTTGTCCGGCTCCGCGGCGTAGGGGATGCGGCTGACGAAGGTGTCGAGCAGCACGGGGATGCTCCCCACGTCGCGAGCGGTCGGCAGGTACTCGTAGCCGTTGCCGAGCACCCGGGAGATCCCCGAGGGGCCGTCGACGAGGGCCAGGGAGAGGAGCCAGGCCAGGCCGGCGGCGTACGACGCCGCGAGCAGGCGGCCCCACGAGAGCCGCTGGGCGAGGTCGGCGGCGTAGCGCCAGGCGAGCACCGCCACCAGCACCGCGGGGAGCGTGCCCACGCCGACCTTGACCTGGACGTAGCCGTGCAGGGGCGGGAGCTCGACGCCGGTGCCCGAGCGGGCGTGCACGTTCCAGCCGAGGAGCGGCGGCACGGCGAGGGCGACTGCCATCAGCCCGAGCGCCACGACGAGCCCGACCAGGGGCCAGCGGCCGGCCGCGGCCTCGGCCACCGTCTGCTCGGGGGTCGTCGGCACGGCGTCGGGGGCGGTGTGCGCAGGCTGCCCGGCGGAGGTGACCATGCGCGCAGCCTACGAAGCCGACCCGAGGGCGGCGCGGACGCCTCGCGACCCGACCCCGGGGGTGGGGCCCGCCCCGACACGGCTGGGGCAGGCCCGACCGATTGCTCAGGTTTGCACTCGTCCGTTTAAGGTCGCACCGTGACAACGTGTGACCTGGTGCTGCCGTGCCGCGACGAGGGCCCGGCGCTGGAGGGACTCCTGCCCACCATCCCCGACGACTTCGCCGTCGTCGTCGTCGACAACGGCTCGACCGACGGCACTGCTGCCGTCGCGCGCCGGCTGGGCGCGCACGTCGTCACCGAGGACCGCCCGGGCTACGGCGCCGCGGTGCACGCCGGTCTGGAGGCCGGCACGCACGACTTCGTGGCCTTCATGGACGGCGACGGCTCCTTCGACCCCGCCGAGCTGCTCCCGCTCCTCCAGGACGTCCGCTCCGGGCGCGCCGACCTCGCGGTGGGTCGGCGTCGGCCCGTACGCCGGGGCGTGTGGCCCTGGCACGCCCGCGCGGGCAACGCCCTGATCGTGGCGTGGCTGCGCCGCCGGATCCGGATGAACGCCCACGACATCGCTCCGATGAGGGTCTGCCGCCGGCAGGCGCTGCTCGACCTCGGCATCGAGGACCGTCGTTTCGGCTACCCGGTCGAGCTGCTGCAGAAGGCGACCCTGGCGGGATGGCGGCTCTCCGAGCGCGACGTGGGCTACCACCCGCGGGCCGAGGGCACGAAGTCGAAGGTGTCCGGCTCGGTGCGCGGCACCGTCCGGGCCGCACGTGACTTCTGGAAGGTGCTCTCGTGAGCTCCTACCGCACACTGGTGATGGCCAAGGCGCCCGTCGCCGGCCGGGTCAAGACGCGGCTCGGCGCCGTCGTCGGCGACGACGCCGCTGCCCGGTTGGCCAGTGCGGCGCTCCTCGACACGGTGGCGGCCTGCACCGACGCGGTCGGTGCGCAGCGGTGCCTGCTCGCCCTGGACGGCGACCTCGCCGACGCCGTCGACGCCGCGGCGCTCCGCGTGGCCCTGACCGGCTGGACCGTGACGCCCCAGCGCGGGGACGGTTTCGCCGCGCGGCTGGCCCACGCCCACCGCGAGGCCGGCGCCGGCGTCGTGGTGCAGGTCGGCATGGACACCCCTCAGCTGAGCCCGACCCTGCTCGACGAGGCCGCGGCCCCGCTGCTGGACGACGACGGGACCTGCGACGCCGTGCTCGGCCCGGCCCTCGACGGTGGTTGGTGGGTGCTGGCCCGCCGCGGCGAGGCCGTCGCCGACGCGCTGGTCGGTGTGGAGATGTCGACCGAGCGGACCGGGGCCGACACCCGGGCCGCCCTGGAGAGCGCGGGCTGGAGGGTCGCCGAGTGCGGCGCCCTGCTCGACGTCGACGAGGTCGCCGACGCCGACCGGGTGGCGGCCGACGCTCCTGCGACCCGGTTCGCCCGTCTCTGGCGAGAGCTGTCGACCACCATGGCCGGCACGGCCCCGCCCGGAGGAGTGCGATGAGCGAGGACTACGCCACCCCGGACGTGCCGGGTCCCGACCTGGGCTACGCACTGGCCCCCGAGGACACCGGCGCGGGCGTGCTCGAGGCCCTCGACGCCGACGGGCACGCCTCGTTCACGACCGTCTTCTCCCACGCCCTGCGTGGCGCACCCTGCTACGTCGTCGGGGTCGGGCCCGAGCCGCGGCTGCTCCCGGTCGGCGACTGGACAGAGCCGGCCGACGACCACGACCGCGCGATGCTCGCGCAGTGCGAGGGCTCCACCCTCGACATCGGCTGCGGTCCGGGCCGGCTCTCCGCGGCGCTCGCCGAGGCCGGCCACGACGTCCTCGGCATCGACGTCGTGCACGAGGCGGTCGGTCAGACCCGCCGCCGCGGCGTGGCCGCGCTCCGGCGTGACGTCTTCGACGCCCTGCCCGACGAGGGCCGCTGGCACTCCGCGCTCCTCGCCGACGGCAACGTCGGCATCGGCGGTGACCCCGAGGCGCTGCTCAAGCGGGTGCGCCAGCTGCTCGACCCGAGCGGACGGGTCGTCGTCGAGGTCGCCGGGCCCGGGGTGGCCCACACCGCGCACTGGGCGTGGCTGGAGTGCGCCGGGACCCACAGCCGCCCGTTCCGCTGGTCGGTCATCGGGATCGACGACATCGGCGCTGTCGCCGCGGCCGTCGGTTTCGCGGTGGCCAGCACCCACCAGCACGGACAACGATGGTCCGTCGTCCTGGAGGAACCCCGCTGATGACCGCCTCTCGCGCGGGCGCAGGCCGGCCCGACCTCGCCGGCCTGGTCCCGAGCGAGGACTCCTTCACCAGTCGGCTGCGCAGCCCCGCGGTCGCGGCCCGGGTCGGGGTGTGGCTGGGGCTGTGCTTCGCGATCTGCTTCCTGACCGGTCTGGTCAGCCACTACTCCCAGAACATCAGCCAGCCCGTCGCCTTCCCGACCAGCCCGTCGTGGGGCTACCGGCTCAACCAGGGGCTGCACGTCACGAGTGGGTACGCCGCGGTCCCGCTGCTGCTGGTCAAGCTCTGGACGGTCTTCCCGCGCCTCTTCCAGGCCGTCCCGCTCGGTGACGCACGCCGGATGCTGGTGCACGGCCTCGAGCGGGTCTCGATCGCGGTGCTCGTCGCCGCCGCCATCACGCAGCTGGCGATCGGCACGATGAACGCCGCACAGTGGTACCCCTGGTCGTTCTCGTTCCGCCCCGTGCACTACGCCCTGGCCTGGATCGCGATCGGGGCGCTGCTCGTGCACATCGCGGTCAAGCTGCCGATCATCCGCGACGTCCTGCTCGGCGACGTCGACGACACCACCCACGATCGTCCCGGAGCCGTGCGGGAGGGCGCCCTGAGCCGGCGGGGCCTGCTGCGCAGCACGTGGGCCGCCGCCGGCGTCGCCGTCCTCGCCACCGCAGGCGGCACCGTCAGCTGGCTGCGTCACGTCTCGGTGCTGGCCGTGCGCTCCGGGGAGGGTCCGCAGGGCGTGCCCGTCAACCGTTCGGCAGAGGCCGCGGCGGTGACCGAGGACGCCGTCGGTGACTCCTTCCGGCTCGAGCTCGTGCACGGGGACCGGACGCAGTCGCTGACCAAGGACGACCTGGCCGCGATGACCCAGCACGAGGAGACCCTGCCGATCGCCTGCGTCGAGGGCTGGAGCGCCTCGGCCACCTGGTCCGGCGTACGGGTGCGCGACCTGCTCGCCATGGTCGACGCCCCCGGCGACGCCGATGTGGTCGTCACCTCCCTGCAGCAGCGCGGGGCCTTCGCGACCACGTTGCTGCAGTCGAACTTCGCCCAGGACCAGCGCACGCTGCTCGCGCTCGGCCTCAACGGCGAGACGCTGAACCTCGACCACGGGTTCCCGTGCCGGGTCATCGCCCCCAACCGTCCGGGCGTGCTGCAGACCAAGTGGGTCACCCGGCTCGAGGTGCAGCGATGAGGGGGCCCTCGACCGCGCCCTCACCGCCCCGACTCGTCCTCGGCGCCCTGGGACTGCTGGTCGGCCTGTACGGCGCCTGGCTGCTGCTGAGCCGGCAGGACCTCTCCCAGCTCACCTCGGTCGTGATCTGGCTGGTCGGCGGGCTGCTGCTCCACGACGTGCTGATCAGCGGTGGGGTGCTCGGCCTCGGCGCCCTGCTGGGCCTCGTGCTCTCCCCCCGCGTGCGGGGGCCGGTGGTCGCCGGGCTGGTGGTGCTGGGCTCGGTCACGCTGCTCGCCGTCCCGGTCCTGGGGCGCTTCGGCGCGAAGGCCGACAACCCGACCCTGCTCGATCGCAACTACCTCCTCGGGTGGCTCGTCCTCGCCCTCCTCGTGGCCCTCGGCACGGCCGCCGGGGTCGCGCTGCGCTCGCGGCGCAGGTCCTGACCGACACGCCGCGCCGCCTCGTCGCGTCGAACACCTGTTCGGGCTAGATTCGGTGCACAGGCACGCGCTCCGCCACCTCGTCCACAGCCCCGGCTGACGACGAACCCGGTGTCGGCGCCCGTCCCTACTGTCGTAGCCACGACCTCGACAGCATCGACAACCGGGCCACAGGGGCCCACAGGACGGAGAACATCATGGCTGGTGGAGACCGGGACAAGGCCCTCGACGCGGCGTTGCTCAACATCGAGAAGCAGTTCGGCAAGGGCTCGGTGATGCGCCTCGGCGACGAGACCCGCGCCCCGCTCGAGATCATCCCGACCGGGTCGATCGCCCTCGACGTCGCCCTCGGCCTCGGTGGCCTGCCGCGCGGTCGCGTCGTGGAGATCTACGGCCCGGAGTCGTCGGGAAAGACGACGGTCGCCCTGCACGCGGTGGCCAACGCCCAGCGCGCCGGCGGCATCGTGGCCTTCATCGACGCCGAGCACGCCCTGGACCCCGACTACGCCAAGAACCTCGGCGTCGACACCGACGCCCTGCTGGTCTCCCAGCCCGACTCCGGTGAGCAGGCCCTCGAGATCGCCGACATGCTGGTGCGCTCCGGCGCCCTGGACCTCATCGTGATCGACTCCGTGGCCGCCCTGGTGCCGCGCGCGGAGATCGAGGGCGAGATGGGCGACAGCCACGTCGGCCTCCAGGCGCGGCTGATGAGCCAGGCGCTGCGCAAGATGACCGGAGCGCTCAACAACTCCGGCACCACCGCGATCTTCATCAACCAGCTGCGCGAGAAGATCGGTGTCATGTTCGGCTCGCCCGAGACGACCACCGGTGGTCGGGCGCTGAAGTTCTACTCCTCGGTGCGCCTCGACGTGCGTCGCATCGAGACCCTCAAGGACGGCACCGACATGGTCGGCAACCGCACCCGGGTCAAGGTGGTCAAGAACAAGGTGGCCCCGCCGTTCAAGCAGGCCGAGTTCGACATCATGTACGGCAAGGGCATCTCGCGTGAGGGCGGCCTGATCGACGTGGGGGTCGAGGCGGGCCTCGTGCGCAAGGCCGGTGCTTGGTACACCTACGAGGGCGACCAGCTCGGCCAGGGCAAGGAGAACGCGCGCACCTTCCTCAGCGACAACCCCGACCTGGCCAACGAGCTGGAGAAGAAGATCCTCGAGAAGCTCGGCGTCGGCGCCCGCGTGGACGCCGAGGCCGACACCGACCTCTCCGACGAGCCCATCGGTGTCAACGACTTCTGAGCCCGACCCGGAGGCCGCGGCGCGCGCGATCCTGCTCGACCAGCTGACCGGGCGGGCCCGCAGCCGTCGCGAGCTGGCCGACAAGCTGGCGAGCCGGGGGGTGCCCGACGAGATCGGCGTGCGGCTGCTCGACCGCTTCGAGGAGGTCGGGCTCGTCGACGACGCCGCGTTCGCGCGCGCCTGGGTCAGCGGCCGGCAGTCGGCCAAGGGGCTGGCGCGCCGGGCGATCGCCCGGGAGCTGCACCGCAAGGGTGTCGACGACGAGGTGGCGCGTGAGGCGCTCGACGAGCTGGACCCCGACGACGAGCTCTCCGCTGCCCGCGGGCTGGTCCGCAAGAAGCTGCGCACCCTGCGCGGCGTCGACGAGACCACGGCGACGCGTCGACTGGTCGGGGTGCTGGCCCGCAAGGGCTACCCGCCCGGGCTGGCCTGGTCCGTGGTGCGCGAGGAGCTCTCCCTCGCTGCCGGGGACGATGTCGTGGGTGACGACGCTCTCACCGACACCGACGAGGACCTCGCGAGCCTCTAGGGTCGGGCGGGTGAGCCAGAGCGTGCGCGAGATCCTCACCTGGGAGCAGTACGGCGTGGCGGCGCGCGACCTCGCCCACCAGGTCGCGGCGTCGGGCTACCGGCCCGACCTGGTGCTCTCCGTGGCCCGCGGTGGTCTCGGCCTCGGCATGTCGTTGGGCTACGCACTCGGCGTCAAGAACGTGCACGTCGTCAACGTGGAGTTCTACACCGGTGTCGACGAGCGCCTGGCCGAGCCGGTGCTGCTGGCCCCGACCCCGTCCCCGGCCGACCTGCACGGCGCGCGGGTGCTCGTGGCCGACGACGTGGCCGACACCGGGCACACGCTGAGGGTGATCGACGAGCTGTGCGCCCCGCTCGTGCTCGAGTCGCGCACGGCCGTGGTCTTCGAGAAGCCGGCCACCACGGTGCGCGCCGACTACGTCTGGCGGCGCACGGGAGCCTGGATCGAGTTCCCCTGGTCCAGCGAACCGCCGGTCGTGGGCTGAGCGGTCCCGACGGCCGGCCCCGTGCCGCGGGCCGAGGTGGGCCCATGCGTCATGATGTCGCCCATGAGTGACGCACCGCACGACGAGGACATCGAGCACGCCCTGCGGCTGCCTCCGGGGCCGGTGGACCTCGCCTCGCTGGACCCCGCAGCGACCCCGGCCTTCTCCGGGGGCAAGTCCGAGGGCAAGAAGGCGTTGACCTCGCTGGGTGACCCGCTCTCGGACCTGCAGGAGCGGCTCTTCGCCGAGGGCGTCGCCGGGGTCGCCGACCGTGCGGTGCTGCTCGTGCTGCAGGGGATGGACACCTCCGGCAAGGGCGGCGTGCTCCGGCACACCGTGGGTCTCGTCGACCCCCAGGGCGTGCGGATCACCTCGTTCAAGGCGCCCACCGACGAGGAGCGCGAGCACGACTTCCTCTGGCGCATCCGCAAGGCCCTGCCCGAGAGCGGGCAGCTCGGCGTCTTCGACCGCAGCCACTACGAGGACGTGCTGATCGCCAAGGTGCGCTCGCTGGCCCCGGAGGAGGAGATCGAGCGACGCTACGACGCGATCAACGAGTTCGAGGCGGAGTGCGCCTCGGTCGGGATCCGGGTGATCAAGGCGATGCTGCACATCTCGCCCGAGGCCCAGAAGGAGCGGCTCCTGCGTCGACTCGAGCGCGAGGACAAGCACTGGAAGTTCAACCCCGGCGACATCGACGAGCGTGGCAGGTGGCCCGACTACGCCGCGGCCTACGAGGTCGCCCTCGAGCGCACCAACACCGAGGTCGCGCCGTGGTACGTCGTCCCCTCGGACCACAAGTGGTATCGCAACCTCGCCATCGGTCACCTCCTGCACGGCACGCTGGCCCGGATGGCCCCGGCGTGGCCGGGACCGGACTACGACATCGAGGAGCAGCGCGCGCGGCTGCTCGGCGACCCCGCCTGAGCGGAGCGAGACGAGGTCATGGAGCTCGACCGCACGGTGCTCGATCGAGTCGGGGTCACCCGCTACGTCACGCCCCTGCGGGAGGGCGGGAGCCTGCCCGGGATCGTCGAGGGCGACGACCTCGGCACCTACGTGTGCAAGTTCCGCGGCGCGGGCCAGGGCGTGCGGGTCCTCGTCGCCGAGGTCGTCGTGGGCGCGCTCGCCCGCACGGTCGGGCTGCGCACGCCCCGCCTGGTCGCCCTCGACCTCGGCCGCGACATCGCCCGCTACGAGGCCGACGAGGAGGTGCAGGACCTCCTCACCGCGAGCCTGGGGCTGAACCTCGGCATCGACTTCCTGCCGGGTGCCTTCGGCTACGACGGCGACCCGCCCGGTGACCCGCTCGACCCCGCGGTGGTGCTGTGGCTGGACGCCTTCACCGCCAACGTCGACCGTTCCTGGCGCAACCCCAACCTGCTGGTCTGGCACGACGACCTGTGGGTCATCGACCACGGCGCGTCGCTGTACTTCCACCACGCGTGGGCCGCAGGGGTCGGCGACCCCGCCCGCTTCGCCGCCCAGCGCTGGGACGCCTCCGACCACGTGCTGGGCGCCTGGGCCGACCGCCTCGACGAGGCGGAGGCCCGCATCGCCCCGCTGCTGGGGGAGCAGGCCTTCGCCGACGCGCTCGCGCAGGTGCCCGACGAGTGGTTGGAGCCGGTCGAGGGTGCGCCCACCCCGCAGGACGTACGGGCGGCGTACGTCGCCTTCCTCACCGCCCGGCTCGGCACCCGCCAGTGGCTGCCCGGCGGCAGCCCGTGACCACCCGCCACCCCTACCAGTACGTCGTGGTGCGCTGCGTGCCGCGCGTCGACCGCGAGGAGTTCGTCAACCTCGGGGTGGTGCTCTACTGCCAGGCCACCGACTTCCTGGGCTCCTCGACCCGCCTCGAGCCCGACCGGCTGGGGGTGCTGTGGCCCAGCCTGAGCCTGGAGCGGGTCGCCGACGCGCTCGCGTTCGTCTCCGCCGTGTGCGCGGCCGACCCCCGCGCCGGGGCGGTGGCCGAGCAGTCGCTGACCCTGCGTTTCGGGTTCCTCAAGGCGCCCCGCAGCACCGTCGTGCAGCCGGGGCCGGTCCACGGCGGCACGACGACCGACCCCGAGGCCGAGCTCACCGCTCTGCTCGAGCGCTGCTGCTGAGCCGACGGCATCGAGCGGGGTCACCCTTGCTTGGGAGACCGTAGGCCTCCGGCAGAGCCCAACGGAGAGATGTTGCTGCAGCGCGGCGACAAGCTGCTGGAACGTCTCTTCTCTGACAAACTCGTCTGCTTCGCCGGTTGGAAACCCGAGGTCAAGCAGACGTTCATCGGGCCGCCGTCGAAGGCGGAGTTCGTCGACAGGCGAGGCGACTACGCGGACTGGGTCGTCAAGAAACAAGTCGGTGCGGTCCCGTAGGAAGCGCTCGTGCTGGGTGTCACGCGAGGTGGCTCATCATGAAGCTGGATTTGGCGCGAGCGGGTTCCGGCGCGTTCGGACCTGAGGCCCTCTCTGTCAAGCAAAGCTCAAGACGGGGTACTCCACGTCGCCGACCTCGGGTTGTAGCGTCGCTACTGCAGTTCCGAGTGTAGTGGCTGATCCAGAGTATTCACGTGTGGGTGGAAGTCGGCCGCGCTGGAATATTGAGTCGCCCGGAGATGACCTGTCGGATCCGCAGCATCAGTTCCGTGGTCGCCATGTGTGGCGAAGGTGATGAGCTGTCAGCATCATCGGGCCCGGAATGTCGCGGTGGCCGATTGTGCGGTTGATCGCTCCAACCTGGTTGATGCAACCAACCGCGTCAGTGGGGCCTGGTGCGTACGCCCGCCTGCTGCGCGAGGGTGGGCCCGATCGAAGGCCCTTCCGGCTACGGATCAGACCGGCACGAGCTCCACGGCGCCGACGGCGTAGCGGGCCAGCACCACGCGGGTGACCTCGGGGTGCGCACCGAGCGGCCGGGAGACCGCGAGGGCGCCGGCCTCGAGCGCCAGCTCACCGGCGCGCTCGGCGAGCGGGCCCGCGCTCAGGAACAGCGACGCGACCGCGATGTGGCGGCGGCCCTCCCGTCGAAAGGCGCGCACGGCCTCGGCGGTCGCCGGCGGTGCGCTCGCGGCGTACGCCGCCGTCACCGGCAGCCGGTGCCGCGAGCCCCACTGTCGGGCCAGGCGCGCCACGGAGGCGTTCGCGAGGGCGTCGGTCGAGCCCGCACCGGCCAGCACGAGGGCGTCGAGCTCGCGGACGCGGTGCAGGCTCAGCGCGTCGCGCAGCCGGTCGTCGAGGGCGCCGAGGAGGCCGGGCTCGTGGCCCAGGGGAGCGCTGACGCGCACCCGCAGGCCCGGGGGCGCGGTGAAGGCGGGCGTGGGTCGGGTCGCCGCGGTGAGGTCGAGCGGGACGACGACCACCTCGGCGTGGCCGGCGCGCACCAGTGCGGTCAGGGCACCCGCGAGGCCGTCCTCGTCGACGCCGACCACCTCGAGGCCACGACGGGACCGGCGTACCTCGCGCACCAGCGAGCCGACCGTGACCCGGTCGACCGAGGGCGGGGCGAGCATCAGCAGCGCGGGCGCGGTCACGCGTGGATCCCGCACTCGGTCTTGGACGTGCCGGCCCACCGGCCGCTGCGGGGGTCGTCACCGGGGGCGACCCGACGCGTGCAGGGCGCGCACCCGATCGAGGGGTAGCCGTCGTAGACGAGCGGGTTGACCAGGATCGCGTTCTCGGCGATGTAGGCCTCGACCTGCTCGTCGCTCCAGCGCGCCAGCGGCGAGACCTTCACCTTGCCCTTCCGCGCGTCCCAGCCGATGACGGGTGCGATCACCCGGTGGTGGGTCTCGGCGCGACGCAGGCCGGTCGCCCAGGCGTCGTAGTCGCCGAGGGCCGTCGCGAGCGGGGCGACCTTGCGCAGCGCGCAGCACCGGTCGGGGTCGGTGGCGAACAGGTCCTTGCCGTACGCCGCGTCCTGCTCGGCCACGCTCTGCTCGGGGGTGATCGTGCGCAGCGTGACGTCGACGGTGGCCGCCACCGCGTCGCGGGTGCCGATCGTCTCGGCGAAGTGGTAGCCGGTGTCGAGGAAGACGACGTCGATGCCGGGCACCACGCTCGCGGCGAGGTGGGCCAGCACGCCGTCGGCCATCGAGGACGTCACCGCGAAGCGGTCACCGAAGGTGGCCGCGGCCCACTCGATGATGGTCGCGGCCGGGGCGAGCTCGAGCTCGCTGGCCCACACCGAGACCAGCTCGCGCAGCTCCTCGGACGAGCGGCCCCCGGCGGCCGCCCCGCGGTGGGTGGCTCCCTTGAACGAGCGAGCCGAGGCGGTGGTGGCGGTCGTCATCGCGGCCCGCCGACGCCGGCCGGACGCGGCAGCTGGCCGGTCATCCGCAGCGTGAACACGCGCAGGCAGGAGTGGCACTCCCAGCCGCCGTGCGGGGCCGGCTCCTCGCCGCCCGGGTCGTGGGGGGCGAGGTCCTCGTCGCCGCAGTAGGGGCAGTGGAACGGGGTGGCGTGACCGCTCATGGCGCCACCCCCGTCACGCCCGCAGCGCCTCTCATGTGAGGAGGCCCTCGTCGGCGCGAGCGACCCAGTCCGCGAAGCGCTCGTCGGAGCCGCTGCGGTCCTCGAGGTAGTGCTCCACGACGCGGGTGACGTAGTCGCCGAGCCCGGCGCTGGTGACCTTGTGCGCGCGGAGCTTGCGCCCGAAGTTGGCGCCCAGGCCGGTGGCTCCGCCGAGGTGGACCTGGAAGCCCTCGACCTGCTGGCCCTCGTGCAGCACGAGCTGGCCCTTGAGCCCGATGTCGGCGACCTGGGTGCGCGCGCAGGCGTTGGGGCAGCCGTTGACGTTCACCGTGATCGGCGTGTCGAGGTCGGGCAGCCGGGTCTTCGAGCTCGTCGATCAGGTCCCGGGCCCGGTTCTTGGTGTCGACGATGGCGAGCTTGCAGAACTCGATGCCCGTGCAGGCCATCGTGTTCTGCCGCCAGTTCGAGGGCCGCGCCTGCAGCCCGACGCGGTCCAGGCGGGCGACGAGGGCCTCGACCTCGCTCGGCTCGACGCCGATCAGCACGATCTTCTGGTACGGCGTGAGCCGGGCGCCGGCGACGCCGTGCTCGGCCATCGCCTCGGCGAGCTCGACGAGCATGGTGCCGGAGACCCGGCCGGCGACCGGGGCGAGACCGACGTACTTGAGACCGTCGCGCTGGTCGTGGACCCCGACGTGGTCGCGGTGCCCGGTGGGGGAGGACGGCGAGGGGCAGTCGACGAGCGCGCGCTGCAGGTACTGACCCTCGAGGACCTCACGGAACTTCTCGCCGCCCCAGTCCGCGAGCAGGAACTTCAGCCGGGCCCGCGAGCGCAGCCGGCGGTAGCCGTAGTCCCGGAAGATCGACACGACGCCCTCCCAGACGTCCGCGACCTCCTCCAGCGGGATCCACACGCCCAGCTGGGTGGCGAGCTTGGGGTTGGTCGACAGCCCGCCGCCGACCCACAGGTCGAAGCCGGGACCGTGCTCGGGGTGGACGGTGCCCACGAAGGCCACGTCGTTGGTCTCGGGGGAGACGTCGTGGCCGGGGTGACCGGTCAGGGCGGTCTTGAACTTGCGCGGCAGGTTGGAGTACGCCGGGTCGCCGATGAAGCGGCGTCGGATCTCGGCCAGCGCGCTGGTGCCGTCGATGATCTCCTCGGCGCTCACCCCCGCGACGGGCGAGCCGAGGAACGGCCGCGGCGAGTCGCCGCACGCCTCGAGGCTGTCGAGGCCGACCGCGTCCAGCTTGTCCCAGATCGTGGGCACGTCCTCGATGCGGATCCAGTGGTACTGGATGTTCTCGCGGTCGGTGACGTCAGCGGTGTCGCGGGCGTGGTCCCGGCCGATCTCGCCGAGCACGCGCACGGCGTCGCTGGAGAGCAGCGCCCCGTCGGAGCGCACCCGCAGCATGAAGAACTCGTCGTCGAGCTCGTGCGGGTCGAGGGTGGCGGTCTTGCCACCGTCGAGGCCGGGACGACGCTGGGTGTAGAGCCCGAACCAGCGCATCCGACCCCGCAGGTCACCGGGGTCGATCGAGTCGAAGCCGCGCTTGGCGTAGGTCTCCACGATGCGCTGGCGCACGTTGAGCGCGTCGTCGTCCTTCTTGGCCTGCTCGTTGGCGTTGAGCGGCTCGCGGTAGCCCAGGCCCCACTGGCCCTCGCCGCGCTTGGGGCGCGGGACGGTGACGGCAGGGCGGACGGGAGCAGAGGTCATGGCGGGAGGTCCTTCGCGAGGCCGGGTGGTGCGGGGGAGCGGGGCCGATCAGCAAGGACGACAGATCATGCTGCGGGTGCGTCCGAGGTCCACGTGGCGACGTACCACGAGGAACACGGAGGTCCCGGAGCCGATCATGGAACGATTGTCCGGCGCAGAGACGCCCGAGACCAAACGCCGTATCACAGTCTGAGACGTGCGTCTGAATAGTGAGACGGACGGGACGCCGCGCGGTCGGGTCGCCCGCGGTGGGCGCGCGCGGTGCGCCCCGGGCCGTGACGCGATTAGGCTGCGCCCATGTCCGTGGACCCGGCCGCGCAGGCCCACCAGAACAGTCTCTCCTCCTCCGTCTACCGCCAGGCGCTCGAGGTGATCAGCGCCGTCGAGCCGCGCATCGCCGCGGCCACCATCGCCGAGCTCGCCGACCAGCGATCCTCGCTCAAGCTCATCGCCAGCGAGAACTACGCCTCGCCCGCGGTGCTGATGACGATGGGGACCTGGCTCTCCGACAAGTACGCCGAGGGCACGGTCGGTCACCGCTTCTACGCCGCCTGCCAGAACGTCGACACCGTCGAGGCCGTCGCGGCCGAGCACGCGCGCGAGCTCTTCGGCGCCGAGTACGCCTACGTGCAGCCGCACTCGGGCATCGACGCCAACCTGGTGGCGTTCTGGTCGATCCTGGCCCACCGCATCGAGAGCCCGTGGCTGGAGAAGGCCCAGGTCAAAGGGGTCAACGACCTCAGCGCCGAGGACTGGGAGAGCCTGCGCCACGAGCTCGGCGACCAGCGCCTGCTCGGCATGAGCCTCGACGCCGGCGGTCACCTGACCCACGGCTTCCGGCCCAACATCTCCGGCAAGATGTTCCACCAGCAGCAGTACGGCACCGACCCCGACGACCGGGCTGCTCGACTACGACGCGCTGGCCGCGAAGGCGCGCGAGTTCCGTCCGCTGATCCTCGTCGCCGGCTACTCCGCCTACCCCCGGCGGGTGAACTTCGCCAAGGTCCGCGAGATCGCCGACGAGGTCGGCGCGACCCTGATGGTCGACATGGCGCACTTCTCCGGGCTCGTCGCCGGCAAGGTCTTCACCGGGGAGGAGGACCCCGTGCCCTACGCCGACGTGGTCACCTCCACCACCCACAAGTCGCTGCGCGGGCCGCGCGGCGGCATCGTGCTGGCCACCGGCGAGTACGCCCCCTCGGTCGACCGCGGCTGCCCGATGGTGCTGGGCGGACCGATGGCCCACGTCATGGCGGCCAAGGCCGTGGCCTTCGCCGAGGCCCGTCAGGACTCCTTCCGCACCTACGCCCAGGCCGTGGCCGACAACGCGCAGTCGCTGGCCGAGGGCTTCAACAGCCGCGGCGCGCGTCTGGTCACCGGCGGCACCGACAACCACCTGGTGCTGCTCGACGTCAGCGCCTACGGCCTGACCGGCCGGCAGGCCGAGTCCGCGCTCCTCGAGGCGGGCGTGGTCACCAACCGCAACTCGGTGCCCGCCGACCCCAACGGCGCCTGGTACACCTCCGGCGTCCGCCTGGGCACCCCGGCGCTGACCACCCGCGGCTTCGGCCACGACGAGTTCGACCGGGTCGCCGAGCTGATCACCCACGTCCTGGAGAACACCGAGGCCGGCACGACCAAGGCCGGCGGACCCTCGAAGGCCACCTACGTGCTCGCGGACGGCGTCGGCGAGAAGGTCAAGGCCGCCTCGATGGAGCTGCTGGACAAGCACCCCCTCTACCCCGGCCTCGAGCTGGACTGAGCCGGCGAAGAAGCCCAGTCAGCGAAGGGAGCCGGGTCATGGTCGCCACGCGCGCGGCGCGAGCCCGCAAGGCCGCCCTCGAGACAGGGCCGCTCGCGACGGTGCGCATCGAGGTCGACGCCGACGAGGCGCTGGTCTACAAGATCACCTGCACCACGTGCACCGTCAAGGGCGCGGCCGGGGGGACCCGGGCCACCCGGGCCTGGTCGGCCTACCGGCCGGGGGCCGACAACGGCTACCTCGCCGCGATGGACCGGTGGACCTTCCACCTCCTCCAGCGCCACCCCGACGCGTCGGCGCCGTGCCTGGCCTACCTGCCCGCCGCTCAGCAGCGGCTGCAGGAACGGCGCGAGCAGGGCTAGGCAGGGCTAGGCGACGGGCAAGGGCTAGGGACGGGAGTCGGAGGTCCGCGGGGTCGTCCGGGCCACGATCGCTGCGAGGTCACCGGCCGGTCCGCAGTCGGAGCCCAGGGCGCCGTACACGCCGTCGTGGACCGTCGCCAGCCGGGACGCGCAGAACGCGTCGGCGACCTCGGCCGGTGCGTGCCGCACCAGCAGCGAGCCCTGCAGGACCAGCGCCATCCGCCCGGCCAGGCGCCGCGCGGCTCCCTCGAGCGCGGCGGGGTGGCCCATCAGCTCGCCGAGCAGCGCCAGCGTCTCGTCGACCGCACGGTCCAGCCGGCGGTCGGCGCCCCGGGCCAGGCCGACCTCGTCGATCCACGCCTCGAGGCTGGCCGGCTCGCGGCCCAGGGCCCGCAGCACGTCGAGGGCCTGGACGTTGCCCGAGCCCTCCCACAGCGAGTTCAGCGGCGCCTCGCGGTAGAGCAGCGGCAGCCCGGACTCCTCGACGTAACCGTTGCCGCCCAGGCACTCCAGCGCCTCGGCGACCATGCCCGGGGTGCGCTTGCACACCCAGAACTTCGCCAGCGGCAGTGCGATCCGACGCAGCGCCGCCTCGTGGGCGTCGTCGGGTCGGTCGACCGCGGCGGCCAGGCGTACGCCGAGCGCGGTCGCCGCCTCGGACTCCAGGGCGAGGTCGGCCACCACGTTGCGCATCAGCGGCTGGTCGGCCAGCCGGGCCCCGAAGGCCGAGCGGTGCGCCACGTGCCAGGAGGCCTCCGCGACGGCGCGGCGCATGAGCGAGGCCGACCCGAGCACGCAGTCCAGACGGGTGGCCGCGACCATCTCGATGATGGTGCGGACCCCGCGGCCCTCGTCGCCCAGGCGCACCGCGAGCGTGCCGTCCATCTCGAGCTCGCCCGAGGCGTTGGAGCGGTTGCCGAGCTTGTCCTTGAGGCGCACCACGTCGAGGGGGTTGCGGGTGCCGTCGGGCAGGACCCGGGGGAGCAGGAAGCAGGTGAGCCCGCCCCCACCCGGACCCGTCCCCACCCGGCCCGACGTCACCGACCTGGGCGAGGACGAGGAACACGTCGTTCATCGGCGCCGAGGTGAACCACTTGTGCCCGTGCAGCGTGTACTCGCCGTCGACCCCGGTCGGCCGGGCCTGCGTCACGTTGGCCCGGACGTCGGAGCCGCCCTGCTTCTCGGTCATCCCCATGCCGGCCAGGAGCCCGGCCTTGGTCTGCGGTGCCCGCAGTCCGGGGTCGTAGGTCGTCGAGGCCAGCAGCGGGGTCCACTCCGCGGCGAGCGCGTCGTCGGCGCGCAGCGCCGGGACGGCGGCGTAGGTCATCGACACGGGGCAGCCGTGGCCCGGCTCGGTCTGCGACCAGGCCAGGAACCCCGCGGCCCGGCGTACGTGCGCGTGCGGGTCACCCGCGGCCTGCTGCTGCCAGGGCGTCGCACCCAGGCCGTGGCCGACCGCGCGCTCCATCAGCCAGTGCCAGGAGGGGTGGAAGGACACCTCGTCGACCCGGTGGCCGTAGCGGTCGTAGGCCATCAGCTGCGGGGGGAAGGCGTTGGCCAGCGCCCCGTGCTCGCGTGCCACGGCGGAGCCGGCCTCGGTGCCGAGCCCCGCGAGGGAGTCGAGCGTCGGCTCGTCGGCGTGGCGCAGGACGGCCTCGGCCAGCGCGGCGTCGCCCGCGACGACGTCGTGGCCGCTCAGCGGGGGCGTCTGGTTGGACACGACCCGGACGGCGGCGCGGCCCTGCGCTGACGGGATCGAGGAGAGCATGGCCATACGGTAGTTCTCATGGCGGTGGTCTCGTGGGGCGACTCGGTGCTCCACACGGCCTGGCGCCTCGTCGTCGCCACGCTCGCCTCGTGCCTGCGTCACCGGGTCACCGGGCTGGCCGCCGAGGCGGCCTTCTTCGCCGTGCTCTCGGTGCCGCCGCTGGTCTTCGCCCTCGCCGGCGCGATCGGCTACGTCTCGACCAGCTTCAGCCCGGGCCAGGTCGGGGAGGTGCAGGAAGCCGTGGTGCGGTTGTTCAGCCGGTTCCTCACCGACTCGGCGGTCAGCACGGTCATCGACCCCACGATCCGCGAGGTGCTCAACGACCGACGCTTCGACGTCGTCTCCGTCGGCTTCGTGCTCGCGCTGTGGTCGGGCTCGCGCGCGCTGAACGTCTTCGTCGACACGATCACGATCATGCACGGGCTCGGTGGGCACCGCGGGATCGTCGCGACGCGGGCGCTGAGCTTCGGGCTCTACCTGATGGCGATGGGCATCGGGATGGTCGCCCTGCCCCTGATGGTGGCCGGCCCCCGGCTCGTGCGCGCGGTGCTCCCGGACCCGCTGGAGCCGCTGGGCGCCTTCTACTGGCCGGTGGTCGTCCTCAGCTGCGTGTGCTTCCTGGCCACGCTCTACCACGTGTCCGTGCCGGTGCGGACGCACTGGCGCTTCAACCTGCCCGGTGCGGTGTTCTCGCTGCTGGCGTGGGTGGTGGGCTCGTTCGTGCTCCGGTGGGTGCTCACCGCGACCTCGGCCGACTCGGCCTCGATCTACGGTCCGCTGGCCGCCCCGATCGCGGTGCTGCTGTGGCTCTACGTCGTCGCGCTGGCCGTGCTGGTGGGGGCGGCGGTCAACGCTTCCTTCGACGACGTCTTCTCGCAGAGCGCGACCGCGCGGGCGCGCCGCGAGCTCGGGGCGCAACGTCGACGGCGCCGTCCGGACGAGGCCCCACGCGCGGCGGGGGACCAGGTCACGGTCGACGACCTCGACGTGGTCTAGATTCACGACGTGGAGGATCGCCCCGACCGTCCGCCCGGGGCGGGTGACGCGACCGGGCCCCGATCCAACCCCCGGGCGGCCGACGGGACCCCGCCGCCAGGGCCGGACCCCGGCACCGGCCGCGGCAAGGTCTCGCTGCCCGAGCGGAACCGCTCGCCGTTCTGGCAGCTCACCCGACGCCTGCTGCTCGCGCTGGCGATCCTGGTGACCACCGTGATGATCGTCTACTTCGACCGGGAGGGCTACGGCGACAGCGCCGACCCCCGCGGCCGCGGCGTCGGACTGATCGACTCGATCTACTACACGACCGTCACGCTCTCCACGACCGGCTACGGCGACATCGCGCCGATCACCCCCCAGGCGCGGCTGATCAACGCCTTCGTCATCACCCCGCTGCGCATCGCCTTCCTGGTGCTGCTGATCGGCACCACCCTGGAGGTGCTGGCCTCCCAGGGCCGAGACGCCATCCGGATCTCGCGTTGGAGGAAGAACATGGACCACCACGTCGTCGTCATCGGCTACGGCACCAAGGGCCGCAGCGCGGTGGACACCCTCGTCAACAACGGGGTCACGCGGGAGAGCTTCGTGATCGTCGACCCGAGCGCGGTGGCGCTCTCGGACGCCCACTCCGACGGGCTGGCCGTGGTCACCGGCGACGCCACCCGACGCGAGGTGCTGCGCCGTGCGGGCGTCGCGACGGCCGACCAGGTGATCATCACGACCGGGCGCGACGACTCCAACGTGCTGGCCGCGCTGACCGTGCGCCAGCAGAACCCCGACGCCTACATCATCGCCTCGGTCACCGAGCAGGAGAACGCCCCGCTGATGCGTCAGTCGGGGGCCAACTCCGTGATCACCTCCTCCGACGCCGTCGGGCGGCTGCTGGGGCTGTCCTCGCTCTCGCCGACCCTGGGCTCGGTGATGGAGGACCTGCTGACCTACGGCGACGGCCTCGAGGTCGCCGAGCGTGAGCTGCTCGTCGGCGAGGTCGGCGCCCAGCCGCAGTCGCTGCCCGACCAGGTGATCGCCGTGGTGCGCGACGAGAAGGTCTACCGCTACTTCGAGCCGACGGTCACCCAGCTCGCCCGCGGCGACCGGCTGGTCGTCGTACGGCCCGCCCGCGAGCTGCCCTGGGCCCCGCGGCCCGGCACGCACAACGAGGACTTCGCCTCCGACGAGGACTGAGCCGGCTCCGGCTCCGGGTTCGCGATCGTGGTCGCTGACGCCGAGGATGACGACCAGGTCGCACTCGTCTGGGGAGCACGACCTGGCCGGTCGACCCGGAGCTGGGGGAGACCCGGGCGACGACGGCGATTCTTTCACATCGGGGCGCCTCGACAACATCGGCGTCGGCCGGACATGAGAAAGCCGGAAATGAGAAAGACCGAGCCGCTGGCGTCTCGGGTCACCAGCGGCTCGGTAAGAGGAACACTAGCAACCCGATGGGCGCGGCGCACGTGTTCTCCACGACGAGCCGACGTGGTCTGGACCGCCTCGACCCGGGCAGCGCGTCCCGTCAGCTCGCCGGCTGCCGCAGCCTCACGCCCCGAGCGCGGCGGAGACGACCTCGCGGGCCTCGGCCTGCACCTGCGCGAGATGGTCGGGACCGGCGAACGACTCGGCGTAGATCTTGTAGACGTCCTCGGTGCCGGAGGGTCGGGCGGCGAACCAGGCCGACGCGGTCGTCACCTTCAGCCCGCCGATGGCCGCCCCGTTGCCGGGCGCCTCGGTCAGCTTGGCGGTGATCTCCTCCCCGGCGAGCTCGGTGGCGCGGACGTCGTCGGGCGAGAGCGCGGCCAGCTTGGCCTTCTCCTCACGACCGGCGGGGGCGTCGACGCGGGCGTAGGCCGGCTCGCCGTGGCGCGCGACCAGGTCGGTGTAGTGCTGGCTCGGGCTGCGACCGGTCGTGGCCAGGATCTCCGAGGCCAGCAGCGCCAGGAGGATGCCGTCCTTGTCGGTGGTCCAGGTGGTGCCGTCGTGGCGCAGGAACGACGCGCCGGCCGACTCCTCGCCCCCGAAGCCGAACGAGCCGTCGACCAGACCGGGCACGAACCACTTGAACCCGACGGGGGTCTCGACCAGCGGCTTGTCCAGGTCCGCGGCGACCCGGTCGATCATCGACGACGACACGAGCGTCTTGCCGATGCGTGCGCTGTCGGGCCAGCCGGGCCGGGCTCCGCCGAAGAGGTAGCCGATCGCGACCGCGAGGAAGTGGTTGGGGTTCATCAGGCCGCCGTCGGGGGTGACGATCCCGTGGCGGTCGGAGTCGGCGTCGTTGCCGGTGGCGATGTCGTAGTCGTCCTTGCGCGCGATGAGCGAGGCCATGGCCGACGGCGAGGAGCAGTCCATGCGGATCCTGCCGTCCCAGTCCAGCGTCATGAACCGCCACGTCGGGTCGACGAGGGGGTTGACCACGCTCAGGTCGAGGCGGTGACGCTCGGCGATCTCGCCCCAGTAGTGCACGCTCGCGCCCCCGAGCGGATCGGCGCCGATGCGCACCCCGGCCTCGCGGACGGCGTCGAGGTCGAGCACGTTCGGCAGGTCGTCGACGTAGGTGCCGAGGAAGTCGTAGGCGTGGGTCGCGCCCCGTGCGCGACCGATCGGCGTACGGCGTACGCCGTCCAGGCCGGCGCGGACGAGGTCGTTGGCGCGGGCCGCGATGACCTTGGTGGCATCGGAGTCGGCCGGTCCGCCGTGGGGCGGGTTGTACTTGAAGCCGCCGTCGGAGGGCGGGTTGTGCGAGGGCGTCACGACGATGCCGTCGGCGAGGCCCGACCCGGCGCGCGGGGTGAGGTCCTTGCCGTGGTTCGCGCGCAGGATCGCGTGCGAGACCGCCGGCGTCGGCGTGTAGCCACCACGGTCGTCGACCAGGACGGTGACGTCGTTGGCCACGAGCACCTCGACCGCGGTCACCCAGGCCGGCGTGGACAGGGCGTGGGTGTCGGCGCCGAGGAACAGCGGGCCGTCGTAGCCCTGCTCGGTGCGGTAGTCGCAGATCGCCTGCGTGGTCGCGGCGATGTGGTCCTCGTTGAACGCGGTGCGCAGGCTCGAGCCGCGGTGGCCCGAGGTGCCGAACACGACCTGCTGGTCGGGGTCGTCGGCGTCGGGACGGCCGGTGAAGTACGCCGTGACCAGCGCGGGGACGTCGACGAGGTCCTCGGCGAGGGCCACCGTGCCGGCGCGGTCGTGGCTCATGCGGGGCCCTCCTCGAAGGTGGTCGCTGCTGCGGCGCCGGCCCCGGCCTCGGGTTCGGCCTCGGCGACCTCGACCTCGGTCCGGCCTCGGCCTCGACCTCGCCTCGGTGCCGGCGGCGGGCGGGGTCGGCTCGGCCGGGACGACCTGGTCCTTGGCCAGCACGGTCAGGCCGTCGTCGACGACGAACCCGCGGGCGAGGTCGGCCTCGGCGTCGACCCCGACCTGGGCGCCCGGGGGCACCACGACGTTCTTGTCGAGGATCGCGTGGCGCACCACGGCGCCCGCACCGACGCAGACCCCCGGCAGCAGCACCGAGTCGCTGACCTCGGCACCGGCCTCGACCCGGCAGCCGGGAGCGAGCACCGAGTTGCTGATCCGGCCCCCGGCGACCACGGCCCCGGGGCTGAGGATCGAGTTGTAGACCGACACCGCGGCGCCGCCGTCGCCGGTGACGAGCTTGGCCGGCGGCTGCGGGCCGTAGCTGGTGTAGATCGGCCAGTCGGTGTTGTAGAGGTTGAAGACCGGCAGCGGGGCGACGAGGTCCATGTGGGCCTCGTAGTAGGAGCGCATCGTCCCGACGTCGCGCCAGTAGCCGCGGTCGCGCTCGGTCCCGCCGGGGACCGAGTTGTCCTGGTAGTCGTAGACGCCCGCGAGGCCGCGCTCGACGAACCAGGGCACGATGTCGCCGCCCATGTCGTGGGAGGTCTCGGACTCGGCGTCGACCGTCACCGCCTCGCGCAGCGCCTCGGCGTCGAAGACGTAGTTGCCCATCGAGGCCAGGATCTCGCTCGGGGAGTCCGGCAGGCCGTCGGGATCGGTCGGCTTCTCCAGGAAGGCGCGGATCTGCGAGGGCTGGTCGGGCTGGACGTCGATCACGCCGAACTGGTCGGCCATCGAGATCGGCTGGCGGATCGCGGCCACGGTGCAGGCGTTGCCGGAGGCGACGTGCTGGTCGACCATCTGGGAGAAGTCCATGCGGTAGACGTGGTCGGCGCCGACGACGACGACGATGTCGGGCTTCTCGTCGTTGAGCAGGTTCAGCGACTGGTAGATCGCGTCGGCGCTGCCGGCGTACCACCGCTTGCCGACGCGCTGCTGCGCCGGGACCGGGGTGACGTGGTTGCCCAGGAGCGTCGACATCCGCCAGGTGGTGGTGATGTGGCGGTCCAGGCTGTGCGACTTGTACTGGGTGAGCACGACGACCTTGAGGTAGCCGGAGTTCACGACGTTGGACAGGGCGAAGTCGATCAGCCGGTAGATGCCCCCGAAGGGGACCGCGGGCTTCGCACGGTCGGCGGTCAGCGGCATCAGCCGCTTGCCCTCACCCCCCGCGAGGACGATGGCGAGGACGGATCGACGAGTCGGCGCTGAGCTCATGGGAAGAACCTAGTGGTGTCGCGCCTGATGCGGGAGGGGCCGGATCCGAGGCGTGTGGTCGGGCCCGGAGGCGAGTAGGTTCGCGCCCATGCGTATCGACGTCGTCTCCCGTGAGTACCCGCCCGAGATCTACGGGGGCGCCGGCGTCCACGTCGACGAGCTCGTCAAGGCGCTGCGCTCGCGCGGCGACGTCGACGCGCGGGTGCACTGCTTCGGGGCGCCGCGCGAGGAGGCCGGCACGACCGGGTACGCCGACCCGTCCGGCCTGGCCGGGGCCAACGCCGCGATCAGGACGCTCGGCGTGGACCTCGAGATGGTCGGCGGCTGCGAGGGCACCGACCTCGTGCACTCCCACACCTGGTACGCCAACATGGCCGGTCACCTCGCCTCGCTGCTGCACGGCGTGCCGCACGTGGTCAGCGCCCACAGCCTCGAGCCGATGCGCCCGTGGAAGGCCGAGCAGCTCGGAGGCGGGTACGCCGTGTCGAGCTGGGCCGAGCGCACGGCCTACGAGGGGGCGGCCGGGGTGGTCGCGGTGAGTGCCGCGATGCGCGACGACGTGCTGCGCAGCTATCCCTCGATCGACCCGGGCAGGGTCCACGTGGTGCACAACGGGATCGACACGACGTCGTGGTCGCCGACGAGCAACCCCGACCGCGTCCGTGAGCTCGGCGTCGACCCCGACCGGCCCAGCGTCATCTTCGTCGGCCGGATCACCCGGCAGAAGGGTCTGCCGCTGTTCCTGCGCGCCGCCGCGGCCCTGCCGCCGGAGGTCCAGCTGGTGCTGTGCGCCGGCGCCCCCGACACCCCCGAGATCTCGGCCGAGGTCTCCGGACTGGTGCGCTCGCTCGCGGGGGAGCGCGACGGGGTGGTGTGGATCGACGAGATGCTGCCGCGTCCCGACGTCGTCGCGCTGCTGAGCGCCGCGACGGTCTTCGCGTGCCCGTCCATCTACGAGCCGCTCGGCATCGTCAACCTCGAGGCGATGGCCTGCGAGACCGCGGTCGTGGCCACGGCCACCGGCGGGATCCCCGAGGTCGTCGTGCACGGCGAGACCGGGTGGCTGGTCCCGATCGAGCAGGCCGACGACGGCACCGGCACGCCCCTGGACCCCGAGCAGTACGTCACCGACCTCGGCGACGCGCTCTGCGACGCCGTCGCCGACCCCGACCGCGCTGCGGCGTACGGCCGTGCGGGACGGGTG
This sequence comes from uncultured Actinomycetota bacterium, assembly GCA_963714475.1. Lineage (GTDB taxonomy): Bacteria > Actinomycetota > Actinomycetes > Propionibacteriales > Nocardioidaceae > Nocardioides. The sequence continues at coordinate 11,675 of CAVQOP010000007.1, read as the reverse complement.
CGCGCGGAGGAGTCGTTCAGCTGGGACGCCATCGCGGAGACGACCACCGACCTCTACCGCTCGCTGCTGGCGTGAGCGCGCGGACGACCCCCGCCCGGACGGTCCCCCCGGACGGGCCCGCCCTGGTCGTCGGGGTGACCGGCATCGCCGGCGGGGCGGTGGCCGACGCGCTCGTCGCGCAGGGCGTCGAGGTCCTCGGCCTCTCGCGCAGCGGCCGGGACCGCGACGGCGTCACCGCGCTGCAGGCCGACCTGACCGACCCCGAGCAGCTGCGCTCGGTGCTGGCCGACCACCGTCCGACGACGGTCTTCCTGACCGCCTGGGCGCGTCAGGACAGCGAGGAGGAGAACATCCGCGTCAACGGCGCGATGGTCCGCGACGTGCTCGCGGCGCTCTCCGAGGGTGCCGGCGTGCGCCACGTCGCCCTGCTGACCGGGCTCAAGCACTACCTGGGCCCGTTCGAGGCCTACGGCCAGGGGGAGATGCCGGACACCCCCTTCCACGAGGACGAGGACCGCCTGCCGTACCCGAACTTCTACTACGAGCAGGAGGACCGCCTGCTCGAGGCGGCCGAGCGGGACGGGTTCACCTGGAGCGTGCACCGCGCGCACACCATCATCGGCTGCGGCGATCGGCAACGCGATGAACATGGGACAGACGCTGGCGGCGTACGCCGCGATCTGCCGCGAGACCGGTCGGCCCTTCGTCTTCCCGGGCTCGCAGACCCAGTGGGACGGGCTCACCGACATGACCGACGCCGGGCTGCTCGCCGAGCAGATGGTGTGGGCGGCCACGACCCCGGCCGCGGCGGACACCGCGTTCAACACCGCCAACGGCGACGTGTTCCGCTGGCGGTGGCTGTGGCCCCGCCTCGCCGAGCGCCTCGGCGTCCAGCCCGAGGGGTACGCCGACCAGCCGCGACCGCTGGAGGAGCAGATGGCCGACGCGGGCCCGGTGTGGTCGGCGATCGCCGAGCGCGAGGGGCTCGCCGAGCCCGACCTCGACCGGGTGGCGTCGTGGTGGCACACCGACGCCGACCTCGGTCGCGACATGGAGTGCCTCACCGACCTGACCCGCAGCCGTGCCGCCGGGTTCACCGGCTACCGCTCGACCGAGCAGTGCTTCCGGGCGCTCTTCGACCGGCTCGAGGCCGACCGGGTCGTGCCGCCTCCGGCGTAGCCGCAGCGGCCCACGCGCCGCGCCTACGTCGCGGCGCCCGGCTCGGGCAGGCACGACTCGTCGGCCAGGACGAGCAGCTCGACGTCGCGGTCGCCGTAGCGCGCCAGCAGCGGTCGGGGTGCGGCGGCGAGGGCCAGCGCGTGGACCGACGGGCCGTCCAGCGGCCACCCGACGACCTCGTGGCGCCAGTGGCACAGCACGATCACGCCGTCGGGGGAGAGGTCGCGGGCGACACGGGACAGCAGGTCGCGCAGGTCGGCCGGGCTCAGGAAGTACCCGACCTCGGAGACCACGACGAGGTCGAAGCCACCCTCGGGCGCCGCGGGCCACTGCCCGGGCACGAGGGCGTGCTCGACCCGCACGTGCGGCAGGCCCCCGAGCCGTGCCCGGGCGGCGGCCACCGCGGCTCCGCTCGCGTCCAGCACCACGAGGTCGTCGCACCGCTCGGCGAGCGCCTCGGCGAGGGCGCCCGTCGAGCCCCCCACCTCGACCGCGTGGCGGAACCGCGACCGGGGGAGCGCGGCGACGAGCAGGGCACGCTTGCGGGCCTCGAAGAAGCGGTCGTCGACGCCCCAGGGATCGGGGAGGGAGGCGTGCAACCGGTCCAGGGCTGCGTCCTCGGCCGGCTCGAGGACGTAGGTCTCGCGCGAGCCCGCGAAGTGGCGCAGCAGGTCCTCGCCGAGCAGGGTCTCGTCCCCGGGCTCCTCGGAGAGCGGTCCGACCTGGCTGCGGTGGGCGGCCTGGGCGGCGGCCCGCGCGCTCTGCTCGTCGTCGTCCAGCTCGAGCGAGCGCCAGCGGTCCCAGGACGCGTCCGCAGGGTCGCCCCAGTGCCACGCCCAGATCGGGTACTCCGCGAGGCGCGACCCGGTGCGCGCCGCGGCCGCCGACGCCGCCCGCCCGGCCGCCTCGTGGTCGGGGTGGCCGTCGCGGCGCCACGGGGCGACGACCAGGGTGTGCTCCCCGTCGCCGAGCAGGTCGACGAGCGCGGTGACGACGGTGTCCTCGTGGTCGGCGAGCGCGCCGTCGGGCAGGCCCAGCAGGTGCAGCGCCGCGCCGGGGGCCACGGCGTCGACGGCCTCCCGCAGCTCGCGCCGACGTACGCCGGCCAGGACCGCCGGGCCGTGGGTCGGGGAGTGCGGGTGGCTGGCCTCGCCGTCCGTCGCGCACACGACGACGACCTCGAGGCCCCGACGGTGCGCGCGCGCCAGCAGCCCGCCGGCGCCGAGCGACTCGTCGTCGGGATGGGCCGCGAGCACCAGGACGCGCTCGGACGGCATCGTCAGCGGGCGTACGTCGCCCCAGCCCGGGTGCTCCCGCCAGGCGCTCGGCGCGGTGCCGGGCGCGTCGTGGCTGAACCTCACCACGGTGCTGCCTCGCCCGCTCCGAGCAGCAGTCGGCCGAGACCGGCGGCGTCACGCTCGCCGTGGTGCTGGCGCACGTAGAGGGCGAGGTCGGCGACCCGCGCGACGTGCTCGGGCTCCTGGCTGAGCGGTCCCGGCCCGAGGGCGTGGGCCACGTGGCGCCCCACCACCTCGACGCTCGTCGCGACGACGTGACGCACCCGGGCGCCGAGCACGATGGCGTCGTCGCTGCCTTCGCGCTCCGCCCAGGCGTCGACGAGGGCAGCGGCCTCGACGAGGCAGGCGCGGGCGGCAGCGAGCGCGGCGTCGACCTCGCCGAGGTGCATCAGCGCGAGCTGGTCGGGCTCGCGGGAGCGCAGTCCCGCGGAGAGGCGGCGGGCCAGGCCCACCGCGCCGCCGTACCAGGCCGCGGCCACACCGATGCCGCCCCACCAGAAGCCGTCACGCTCGAGGTACCACCCGGGGGCTCCGACCGGGTCGGCACGGACGTCGTCGAGCAGCACCGGGGTCGTGACGACCCGGCGGAGCCCGGCGGGCACCCAGGTGCCGTCCTCGACGGTGACGCCGTCGACGCCGAGGTCGAGGGCGAAGAGCCCTCGTCGCGTGTCGTCGACCCACGCGGTCACCAGCGCGTGGCTGACCGAGCCGGCCAGCGAGCACCAGGGCTTGCGCCCGCTCAACGACCACCGGTCGGGTCCCACCTCGCGCGCCTCCAGCCGCGGTGCCGGCCCCTCGGCCGCCCACACCCCCCACGACGTCGCCGCCGGTGCGGGGACGCCGGCCTCGGCGAGGATCGCGACGGCGTCGAGGTGCGGCTCGAGGACCCGGGCGACCGTGAGGTCCTGGGCCGCGACGGAGGCCAGCAGCTCCCACCGGTGCCGGGTGCTCCCACCGGCCGGCAGCGGCGCCCGGTCACCGACCTCGACGCACCAGCGCAGCACCTCATCAACCGGGGCGTCGGCGAGGTCGCGGGCCTGCTGGGTGAGCTCGGCGAGGCCGCCGGGACCGACCGGGTCCGGCGGGTCCGGGGCGCCGAGGCGGACCGGGGTTGCTGCTGTGTCGGCTGCTGTACGAGCTCTTCTTGGCTGCTGGGGTCGGCACACGGGACCTGACGTCAGAGGGAGGGCCAGTCTCTCGTGCCGTCCTGCCCGCGCCGAACCACCCCGCCAGGGGGCCACGCCGGTGGCGCGGTGCTGACAGGCTGGCGGGGGTCGGCTCACCGGTCGGCCGCGACCAGCTCGAGCGGGAGGCAGCACACCGATGAACGCACCAGGGATCCTGATCGGGGCCGGCGTCGGCTACCTGGTGGGGAGCCGACGGTCCCGGACGGAACGACCCCCGTCCCCCACGCCGTCGCAGCAGAGGACCGAGCGACCGGAGACGACGTACGACGCTCCGGACCCCGACCACCCGAGCAAGCCCGACGCGCCGCAGGACATGACGGCGCCGTCGTGGCGCTACGTGGCGCGCCGGACGCTGGGGGAGTTCTCCAAGGACCAGTGCACCGACATCGCCGCGTCGTTGACCTACTACGCCGTGCTGGCGCTGTTCCCCGCGGTCATCGCGCTGCTCTCGCTGGTGGGCGTCGTGGGGCAGGCCTCCTCGACCGTCGAGACCGTGCTGCAGATCCTGCGCGACGTCGGGGGCGGTTCGGTCGCGACCGCGGTGGAGCCGTTCCTCACCTCGCTCGCCACCTCACCCGGTGCCGGGGCCGCCCTGGTGGTGGGCCTGCTCGGGGCGCTCTGGTCGGCCTCGGGCTACGTGAACTCGTTCTCGCGGGCGATGAACCGGATGTACGAGGTCGAGGAGGGGCGCCCGATCTGGAAGCTGCGGCCGGTGATGCTGCTGGTCACCCTCGTCATGGTGCTGCTCGCTGCGACGGTCCTGGTGGCGCTCGTCCTGACCGGGCCCGCCGCCGACGCGGTCGGGAGCGCGCTCGGGATCGGCTCGACCTTCGTGACCGTGTGGAGCATCGCGAAGTGGCCCGTCGTGCTGGTCATGGTGATGCTGATCGTGGCCGTCCTGTTCTGGTCCACCCCCAACGTGCAGCAGCCGAAGTTCCGGTGGATCAGTGTCGGTGCCGCGGTGGCGATCCTGACCTGGATCGCCGTCTCGGCCGCCTTCGGGCTCTACGTCGCCAACGTCGGCAGCTACGACAAGACCTACGGCTCCCTGGCCGGTGTCATCGTCTTCCTGCTCTGGCTCTGGCTGACCAACCTCGCGCTGCTCTTCGGTGCCGAGCTCGACGCCGAGCTCGAGCGCACCCGCCAGCTCCAGGCCGGTCTGGCGGCCGAGGAGACCCTTCAGCTGCCTCCCCGCGACACCACCACCATCGACAAGGCCGCCGAGAAGCACGAGGCCGTCGTCGCCCGCGGCCGCGCCCTGCGGAAGTCCCGCGGCGAGTCCGACGAACCCGCCGAGGCGCGCGCCGGGTCCGGCGCGCCTGGAGGCCGCCGGTAGCCGAGGACGGGCGCCGATCGGCGCTCCTAGGCGCGTCGTGAGTGTGGTGGGGCCGGGTGCGGGGGTACGGCCTACGTGCGTCGGTGGAAGCGGACCTTGTTGTTCGTGGTGATCTCGTGGGTGTAGCGCGGGTCGTGGATGCGGTGGTGGTGGTGGGGGCACAGCAGCCGGGCGTGGTCGAGGTCGGTGGTCCCGCCCTCGGCCCAGGGTTCGTCGTGGTGCATCTCGCACATCCCGGGCGGCCAGTCGCAGCCCTCGGTGGTGCAGCCGCCGTCGCGGACGTTCGCACCGTGGCGCATGGGTCGGGTGTGGAAGCGTTGGGCGCGGGCGACGTCGAGGACCTGGGAGGGCCCGTTCATCACGATCGGCAGGATCTTGGCGTTGCACGCCAACCGGCGGGCCTGGGAGGCGCTGATCGAGCTCACCGGTGTCGAGGCGTGCGAACCCGAGACCGGTCTGCAGGGTGGCGAGCTCGCAGATCACCGACATGGTGGCGTCCATCCCACCGGCCTGCGGGAGGCGGTCGGCGGGCAGCGCCTCGATGAGCGCGCAGAACGCGTGGCCCATCTTCTCCGGGCTCGGCCGGGCCACCCCGGACTCGGTCTCGGCGCCAGCGCCGTGTACGGCGACGGCGGCGCGGTGACGTGGTGAGGCCAGCGCCCACAGCGCCTTCTTGAGCATGGCGGCCTGGGCCTCGGGGATCGTGAACCGTCCGAAGACCTTGCCGTGGCCGTCCTTGGACATCGTCAACCGGGTGGAGGCCCTCGCGGTGGCCTCCTCCTTCTCGAGCCGGGACTGCTCGGCGGCCTCGACGAGGTCGGGGGCCACGGCCTCGAGCAGCGCGTGGCCCAGGATGCGTAACGTCGCGGGGTCGTGCTCGGCGGCGTAGGCGACCATCACCTCCTCGGCACGCTCACGCACCGTGGTGTCGAGGTCACCGGGCAACGCCTCGAGGGCAGCCACGATCACCCGGGCCTGCTCGATCGAGACCTCACCGGCAGCACAGCCCGCCCCGAGCGACGGTCCAGGTGTCCTCGAGTGCGTGGGCCAGCGCGACCAGCCCCGCGGTCGTGGGCCGGTTCTGCCTCGTCGCGACCGCCCACCACGACCCCGTGGTCCGGGCCCCGCTCTCCTCACCGACCCCGACCCGGTCGGCGTGCGCGGCCACACCCAGCGTCAACGCATCCAGGCGGGACCGGACACGGGCGAGCTCGCACAACGCCTCCCGGGCCGCCGCGGCGTCCATCGTGAACAGAGACCGGCCCGCGACCTCACCGACCCCGACGCCCAACGCACGCACCCCGGCGGGCACCGGATGTCCGGTGCCCCCACGAGGAGGAGCGGGTGGTGCGGTCGTCGCCATGTGAGAAGTCAACCACCAGCCACCGACAACGCACCTGCTCAGAGAGCCGTTGTCCACAGCGGCGATCGTGAACCGAACAAGAGAGCGAGCGCGGGGCGCTCAGTCGATCACAGCGACTGGAGCGCCTTGATCGGCAGGCGCCCGGCCAGCTGCTGGGCGGGCCGCTGCTGCTCGCCCTGCTGGGCACCCATCACGACCAGGACGCCGGTGAGCGCCGGGATCGTCCACTGCGCGATCTTGAGCTGCTTCTGGGCCGCCTTGAGGTCCTTCGAGGCGGACGGCGACGGTTCGGTCGCTCCCGGAGCGCCCTGCTGGCTCTGCTCCTCGACCTTGCGACCGAGCGCACCGCTCCACGCGGTCACGCCGGCCGCTGCGATCGTGAGGCCGAGCTTGACGGTGGTGTTCGAGCGGCTGCCCTCGTGCTGCGCGAGGCGTCCCCGGTTGGTGGCGATCAGACCGGCCCCGCCGACGGCGTGGGCGCCGATGGCGGCTGCGGCGACGGGCGACCACCGCTTCCAGCCCTCCGAGGAAAGACGGAGGCGCTCCTGCGGGTCGCGAGCGTCGGCGGTGGCTCCGTTGAGGCCGACGGCGCCCATCAGGGAGCCACCGAACCAGGTGGCGAGGCCGAGGTCGTGCAGGCTGCGGATGAGGGTGTTGCGCTTGGACACGGAGAAGCTCCCGGATGGGTGGAGGAGACGACCGGATGGACACCGGGCACCGGACCCGGGGTCGTCTCCTCCAGTGTCGGTCCCACCCGGGCACGCGGGATTCACCCCCTGAGGTGCGCTGCACGTCTTCCGACCTCTGCGCCTCCCGATCTACGGGGGAGCCCGGGGGACCACCCCGACGTCATGCTGGGAGACGTGCACGACGACCGGATGGACGAGACCGACGACGACTGGCCACGGCTGAACGTCGTGCGCTCAGACCACCGCGACCGCTGGGTCCTCGCGGTCGCGGTGGTCCTGCTCGCGAGCATCATGATCGGCACGATCGCCACGCTGTTCTGAGCCTCCCCAGCCGAGCCTCCCAGCCGAGTCGGCCGGTCGCCGGGTCAGTCGGCCAGTCGGTCCGTCCAGGCCGGGTCGTAGCCGGGGTGCGAGCCGTAGCCGAGGAGCAGCACGCGCAGGTCGCACCGGGTCGGGAGGCGGCCCGCCCGCAGCGTCACCAGCAGCTCGTCGATGACGGCGACCACCGTGGACATGCCCGGACGTCGGCGCTCGTCGGTGCGAGCCTCCTCGCGCTCCCAGACCCGTGCGAGATCCTCGGTGAGACGGTCGTGCAGGAAGTCGACGAGCGGGTCCGAGTCCGGGCGGGAGCCGGACGACCCCGCGTGGTGACGGTGCGAGGCACGCGTCACGCGCGGTCTCCCAGCGACACGATGTGCTCGGGGAGGCGCTCGTGGTCGCCGTACATGAAGTGGTTGCGCATGTTCTCGGAGTAGCGGCTGGCCTCGGTGGTGCGGCCCACGGCCTCGGCCACCTCGCGGACCAGCATGGGCGAGGCGCCGCAGCACAGCCCCAGGTAGCCGACCCCGAGCTCGGCCGCCTCGCGGGCGAACGCACCGATCTCGTAGCGGTTGGCCAGGAGCGGGTCCAGGGCGGTCGGGAAGGTGCGGCCGTGCGGCGAGGGGACGGTCGCACGGTCGTCGCTGAGGTTGAAGAACGTCGGCTCGGCGCTCGTGGTGCGGTAGGGGATCGGCAGCGCCGCGACGTGGCAGGAGACGGCCTCACGGATCTGGCGGAGCCACGGCAGCATCGTCGCGGCCCCACGGAAGCAGTTCATGCCGACCACGTCGGCCCCGGCCTGCTCGAGGCGCTGGCAGGTCTCGACGATGCCGACCCCGTCGGCCATCTCCTCCAGCGCCATCGGCGCGAGGGTGAGCACCACGGGCAGCCCGGACGACCTCGCGACCTCGAGGGCGGTGAGGGCCTCCCCGGCGTAGTAGAACGTCTCGCCGATGATCAGGTCGGCGCCCTCGTCGACGGCCCAGCCGACCATCTCCTCGAACATCGCGCGCACCTCGCCCTGCCGGGCGGGGTCGGCCGGGTCCCAGATGTTCGTGTTCGAGATGTTGCCGGCCATCAGGTCGCCGGGGTGCGCGTCGGCGACCTCGCGGGCGATCCGCAGCGCGGCGCGGTTGAGCGGCTCGAGGAGGTCCTCCTTGCCGATGACCCGCATCTTCTCGCGGTGGCCGTTGTAGGTGAAGGCCTCGACGACGTCGGAGCCGGCGCGCTGGAAGTCGACGTGCAGGGCGCGCAGCGCCTCGGGGTGCTCGAGGGCGACCTCGGGCACGAACTCGCCGGCCGCGAGGTAGCCCCGCCTCTCGAGCTCGAAGAGGAAGCCTTCGGCGCAGATCACGGGCCCGTCGTCGAGACGGTCGGTCAGGGTGCGGGTGTCGCTCACGGTGTGCTCCTTGTGCTGGGAGGGTGGCGCGTGAGCGACTCGAGCACGGGCGGCTTCGTCGGCAGGACCTAGTCCATTCACTCGTGGACGGGCCGCTCACACCGATGCAGGCGGTCTCCTGACTCCCAGGTCGAGCGCTCTGGCCCTGCCTTCCCAAGCCGTGCGGCTCAGTGGCGAGGTCGGGTTCGAGCTTCCTGGTCACAGTGGCGAGGACCGTGTCGGACTTGCACCGACTTCCCGGTTCTGCATCGAGATGGACTCTAGGCCCTCCTGGACCGCAGGGGCTAGAGCCGGGGTCGACGGGCTCCGACCCCGGGGCCGAGGGCGTGCTCGCGCACGCGCGTCGGGTCGACCGGCGCGGCGGGGTTCAGGACGTCAGGGTGGCGACCGCGTGGTCACGTCCGTGGCGGTCGAGGACCTCGACGGTCTTGGACTCCAGCATCCGGTAGGCCTCGAAGAAGGCGGAGAGCTCCTCGAGGAAGGCCTCAGGCATCTCGAGGAGGTCCGTGAGGTGGTCGGCGTGGTGGTCGCTCTCGGGCACGGCGATCAGCTTGGTCTCCTCCACGTCGCCGACCTGGAGCAGGAAGGCGCCGATGACGCGGCAGCGCACGTGGACGCCGGGGAAGGTCGCCTCGTCGATGAGCACCAGGGCGTCGAGGGCGTCGCCGTCCTCCCCGGTCGCACCGATGACGTAGCCGTAGTCACCGGGGAAGCCGGCCGGTCCGCCGAGGCGGCGGTCGAACCAGATCTCGCCGTCCTCCGTGGCCTCGTACTTGTTGCGGCTGCCGCGGGGGATCTCGACGACCACGTCGCACCTGCCGTCGGCGTGCAGGGCGGAACGGTCGGACTCATCTGTGTCGGTCATCCTCGGACCGTAGCGAGGTTCTCGATGACGGTCGTCTCACCCCGCCTGGACCGCCACCAGTCCGACCACCAGCAGGACCAGCCCGAGCACCTGCCGGCGCGTCAGGTGGTCACCGAAGAACACGACACCGCCGACGGCGGCGAAGGCGATGCCGACGCCGGTCCACAGGGAGTACGCCACCGCCAGCGGCATCCCGACCTCGATCGCGCGACCGACCGGGAGGATCGAGCCGACGAGCCCGACGTACGCCACGACGGTGAGACCGGGGCGGCGCAGACCCCCGGAGGCACGCAGGGCCGCCAGGCCGAGACACTGCAGGGCCATCGCGGCCGCGATCCAGGCGCCGGCGCTCACGTGCGGTCGACCTGGAGCAGGGCGGCCCCCGCCGCGAGGACGACCAGCCCGGCGACCTGGACCCCGGAGAGGGCGTCGTCGAAGGCGACCAGGCTCAGCAGCGTCGCCGCGATCAGCCCGACCCCGGTCAGCGTGCCGTAGGCGACGCCCATCGCCATCCCGCGTCCCAGGATCCGGCCCATGATCGCGATGCTGCCGCCGTAGCAGGCGATGACGGCGAGGACGAAGAACGGTCGCGACAGGCCCTCGGAGAGCCGCAGCGACGCCGTGCCGGCGACCTCGCCGGCGATCGCGACGACCAGGAGCACGCCGGTCGGGACGTGGATCTTGGTCGTCGGCGTCACGAGAGGACGGTACGGGGTGGGCGGCCGCCCGCCGCCGGTGGTGACCTAGAGAGGAAGGTCGAGCAGGGTCGCCACGGTGTCTCGCAGGGCCGCGAGATCGGCCGGGCCGATGGTGCCCTGCCGTGAGGCGATCCGGGCGCGGGACACCGACCTGAGGTGCTGGCACTGCGCCGAGGAGCGTCGCTCGAGTCCGTTCGTGTCGTCGGGGTCGATCGGCACCTCGGCTTCGTAACCGCGCAGCGTCGAGGTCAGCGGGACGACCTGGACGACCGTCGGGTCGTGGTCGAGGACCCGCTGGGCGGTGACCACCACAGCCGGGCGTGGGAAGCCGGCCTCGTGCCCGGCCGGGACGCCGAGGTCCACCAGGACGACATCACCCGAGGTCAGCATCGAGCCAGGAGGTGTCGTCATCGCCCGGCGGTTGCGGCGAGCTCGGCCCCCATCCGTTCCTGGCGAAGCGCCCGGACGGCGAGCGTCACGGTCTGCCCGACCGTCACGTCCATCCGCGCCGCGAGCCTCTTGAGCTCCTCATGGGTGTCGCGGTCGATGCGGACACTGGTGCTGTGCATGCAGATCAGCATACGCCGCCCCGCTGACTGCCCGGAGCGCCGGCCGACCGAGCCGCCACCACGGTCGACCTGTGGATTTGACGTACGTGGTGCGTCAAACCCGCAGGTCGACGTCGACGTCACCTTCCCCCGGGTCAGCCTGAGGGCTCGCCGACCGGGTACGGCGGGCCCCCGCGACGTCGTCAGGGCGTCGCTGTCGGAGTGGCGGTAGGTCTGGGCGACGAGGTGGTCGTCGAGCTCGGCGCGGAGGGGCTGGGGGACGGGGTAGTGGTGGTGGTGGTGGCGCTGGGTGAGGTGGTGGCGGAGGGTGACGGCGACCCGGTCGGGGTCGTGGCCGACGGGGAGGGCGACTCCGCAGGTGGTGTCGAGGTGGATCCGGTCGGCGAGGGGGACCCGGTCGGGGTCGTCGTCGACGCGGTGGGGTCCGCGGGTGCGGGCGTGGCCCCGCTGTCGCTGGGCTCGGGTGACGACGTGGTGTCCGTCGGCTGTGCGGTCGTCGGCTGGTCGCGCTCGATCACGTCGAGGATCTGGTCCTCGTAGGCCGTGAGCTGCGCTTGTATCTCGCTGAGCGGCACCTGGCCGATCGTGGTCCCGTACTCCATGATCTGCAGCCACAGCTCCTCGATCTCACCGATCGCGCCCTCGCTCAGCGGTCCGTCGAGGGTGACGAAGAGCTGGACGGCGAGTGAGTAGGTCAGGCAGCTGGTGCACTCGTAGTTGACGGCGACCGAGACGTTCTGCGGGACGGCCACGTCGGCATCGCCGACCACGAGC
>CAVQOP010000006.1:0-590135 GCA_963714475.1 uncultured Actinomycetota bacterium | reverse complement strand
TCCGCACCGGCCGCGCCGCCACGAGGGCTCAGCGACTCGGGGCCTGCCAGAACGGCAGGTCTGCTCCGGCGTCTACCGCCTCCTGGGAGGTGGTCACATCCACACGCGGGTCGTTGGCGATCGCGAACAGGTCATCGGTCGAGATGGGCATGTCCAGCTCGCGGGGATCACCGGTGATCGTCGGTCCGGCGTAGAACAGCAGCGCGGTGGTGTCTGCCTTGTCGACCACCACGTAGACGACGCCCGGATCCGACTCGGGGGCCACGTCCTCCCACATCAGCATGCCCTGGTCGGTCTCCACACAGCCTGCGAGGTACTCGTTGGTCTCGGCGTCACAGTCGGTCAACGTCTCGTCCATGCCCTGGCCTACCGCCACGACGAGCATGTCGCCGTCGTACTCGCCATCCGAGCCGTACCGCAGCTCGGTCCCAACCGCCTTGGAGTCGAACTCCTCGGCCGCGTCGTCCTCTGCGGTGGCCGAGGACGGTGTCCCGGCGTGCTCGGCTGCCACGAAGGCAAGTGCCCGCGCCGTGGTCGGCACGTCACCACCCTCCGGCGACCCCGGTGGGCTCGTCTCGGTCGCGGTCCCACATCCGGTCAACGCGAAGATGAGCACCATCGTGATGGGCAGGGTGACCGGACGCATCTTCGTGTGCTCCTCCTCGACGGATGACCCCCGCAGCCCCGTGCCTCACCAGGTCGAGATCAAGCCGACACGTGGTGCGTCCACGCCGTGAGGGCCTGCACGGCGCAGGACAGGTTGGTGCCGGCGAGTCTGACACGAACGCCCCGGGCGTGGTCTGCCTAGTCGCAAATTACTGGTGGCACGTCTGCGCCCGGCACGAAGACCAGCCTCTGACCGCCCGCGTCGACATACACCAGGCGATCTGTCCTGGGCACCGATGCGGTTCCGTGGCCAGCGAAGGAAGCGGGCGCACTGCTCGCATCGAACGGGGCCTCGCGCACCTCCCACATCCCTCGGGGGTAGCCCGCGAGGACGACTCCGCAGTGCGACAGGCGAACCGTCGCGGGACCGGTCGTCGGTGGCGGGACAGCGACTGCCTCCGTCGACGGCGACGACGACGACGAGCCGGGAGGCAGCTCGGATGCTGGGTCTTCCTGAGCGCGCTGCGGTGCTGACGCTGGGGCACCTGGGGGCGACACTGGGCGAGAGGCCCCGGAACCGCAGGCTCCCAACGACGCCGAGAGCAGGACACCGAGGACGAGGGCACCTCCCGCAGGTCTGGACAAAGAAGACTCCTCACGTGATGAGCACGGTGTTGTGACGCGCGGAGGGCGGTGGCGGTTCCCTCGGCCACAGAGGTGAAGGTTCCGCTCTCTTCCTCCGCGTAGGTGCGCTCGGGGCCAGGCGCTGCCCTCCCTGACGCCGAGCAGGCGGCGAGGATGTCATCGGGGTGCCGTCTGGCTCTCACGGGGAGCACAGGTCGACGACCCGGCCGGCAGCCGAGCCGGGGGTGGGAGTCGCGTGCGTGAGCCCGTGCACACCCGAGGTCTCCGTCGGTCCTCGGCCCCGCGACACCGCGTCAGCGGCCTTTCGTCGTCGGCGCCGTCCGAGCGTTATCGTTCCGCGCATGTTCGGGCGTCCTGTCATCGCGTTGTGGTGAGACTGGACCAGGGACGGCTCGCCTGGCCTGACGTCGCCAAGGGGGCGTGCATCGTCCTGGTCGTCGCTCACCACGCCATCGCCAAGCACTACCTCCCCCTCGTCCCGGAGCGCCTGACCGACCTTGCCGACGCGTGGGTGGTCACGACGTACGCCCTCAAGCCGGTGCGGATGCCGCTCTTCTTCGTCATCGCCGGGATGTTCTCGGCCGGCGCCCTCTCCCGACCGTGGCCCGCGTCGTCCCGTCGGTTGGCGACGTTGGCGTGGCTCTACGCAGCCTGGTTGTTCGCCCTCGCGGGTTACTTCGCCGTGGAGCAGCGCCTCGAGACCAACCGCTCCCGCGACCTGGGCGAGCTCGTCGCCGACCTGCTCTGGCCCTCGACATCACTGTGGTTCCTGTGGGCCCTGGCGGTGTACTTCGTCGCGCTCAAGGCGCTACGGCATCTTCCCCGACCCCTGGTCCTGACCGTGGGGGCCGCACTGTGCGTGTCGTCGTCCTGGTTGCCGCTGTACGGAGCGAACCGGATCGCCGTGGTCGCCCACTTCGTCTTCTTCGCCGCGGGCGCCTACGCACCCCATGCCTTCCACCGGCTCGCCGACAGCACCCCACGCCGTCGTTGGCTGGTCGTCGCCGCGGCGGCCTACGTCGTGCTGACGTTGGTCGTGCGGTGGACGCAGGTGCCAGAGGGCATCTCCCTGCTGCTGCTCGCCGTGCTCGGGGTGCCGTTCGGCGTCGTCGCCTCGGCCCGTGTCGCGACCGTGCCGATCCTCGCCGCGGGTCTCGTCCTGCTGGGGCGCGCGACCTTGCCGATCTACGTGCTCCACCTGCCGGTCCTCGGGGCCCTCATGCACCTCCCCGTGCACGTCGGGGACGGTGTCGGGCCCTGGTCGTGGGCTGCCGCGACGCTCTACCCGGTCGTCGCGACCGCCGTCACGGTCCTGGCCTGCCTCGGCCTGCACCGCCTCGCGCTGCGCGCCGGCCTCACCTGGGCGTTCACGCTCCCCACCCCGCTCGTACGCGGCGTCGGTCCCTCGACCGGCCCGCCTGCGAAGCCGGTCGGGGTCGGCGTCGACCCGTGAGCGATGATGACCCCGTGAACCACCACGCGACCCTGATCGACGGGAACCTCGCCGCCACCGAGGTCAAGGAGTCCCTGCGTCCGCGGATCGCGGCGCTCACGGCGCTGGGCCGTACCCCCGGTCTCGGGACGGTCCTGGTCGGCGACGACCCCGGCTCACGCTCCTACGTCGCGGGCAAGCACCGTGACTGCGACCAGGTCGGCATCGAGTCGATGCGGGTCGAGCTGCCGAGCTCGGCGAGCACGGCCGACGTCCTGGCCGCGGTGCGCGAGCTCAACGAGGACCCCCGGTGCTCCGGGTTCATCGTCCAGCTGCCGCTGCCCGACCTCGTCGACATGCACGCGGTGCTGGGAGCCATCGACCCGGACAAGGACGCGGACGGCCTGCACCCGGTCAATCTCGGCCGACTGGTGCTGGGCCAGGCCGGCACCCTCCCGTGCACCCCGCGGGGCATCCTCGAGCTGCTGCGGCGCAACGACGTGGCGGTCACCGGCGCCCAGGTCTGCGTGATCGGCTGCGGGACCACCGTCGGCCGCCCGCTCGCCCTGATGCTGGTGCGGCCCAGCGAGCACGCCACGGTGACACTGGTCAACGAGGCGACGCCCGACGTCGCCGCGCACACCCGGGTGGCCGACGTCGTGATCGCCGCCGCAGGCGTCGCCCACCTGGTTCGGCCGGACTGGATCAAGGGCGGTGCCACCGTGCTCTCGGTCGGCATCACCCGCACCGTCGAGGGCATCCTGGGCGACGTGCACCCCGACGTGGGGGGCGTCGCCGGTCGGTGGACCCGGGCCACCGGCGGCGTGGGGCCGATGACCCGCGCGATGCTGCTCAAGAACGTCGTGGAGCTGGCCGAGCGCAACGCCGGGATCAGCGCCACCGACGTCAGCGCGGGGAGCGCGCAGAAAGCGTCCTAGCATGGCGCGACCGGCAGTCGACGACGCGGAGGATCCATGACCCACGACCTGCGGACGACCCTGGAGGCCGCCGCCCGCGGCGAGGGACCCGGGCTGCGCCGGGGCCTGTGGATCGGCTTCCTCGACGCCTACGGCGTGGAGGTCGCGCTCGGCACGGGCATGGACTGGCTCGGTGTCGACCTCCAGCACGGCAACCTGGAGACCCGCGACCTGCCCGACCTCCTCCGCGTCGCCGAGCGTGCCGACCTGCCCGTGCTGGCCCGCGTGGCCTCGCACGACCCCGCCGGGTTGGGCCGCGTGCTCGACACCGGTGTCGACGGCGTCATCGTGCCCCTCGTGGAGTCCGCCGCGCAGGCCCGTGCCATCGTCTCGGCCTGCCGCACACCGCCGCACGGCACCCGCAGCACCGGTGGCTGCCGGGCCGGCCTCGGCATCACCGACGCACCCCGGCCGCCCCTGGTGCTGACGATGATCGAGACCGCGACCGGACTCGAGCACGTCCACGAGATCACCGGCGTCGACGGAGTCGACGGGGTCTTCGTCGGCCCCTACGACCTGACCATCTCCTGCGGGTTCCCTGCGACCCAGTCGCCGGAGACGATCGCGGCACTGCGCCGCGTCCTCGCGACGGCCCGCGAGGCGGGCAAGATCACCGGATTCATGGCCGGTCTGCCGGAGCTGCTCGAGGTGGCGCCGGAGGCCGACCTCGTCGCCGCCGACACCGACGCGGCCGCCCTGCGCCTCGGCCTCGCTCGGCTGCTGGGCCGGCACGACACCGACCAGCGGGCGTAGGACTCGCGCAGGTCGCCCTCCTGGGCCCGGTCGTCGCTCTCACGGCGACGACGGACGTATCACCCACCGGCCCGTGCCCTCCTCCCCAGAGAGCCGGCCACCGGGCCGACCACGTCCCCAGGAGCGACATGACCTACCGACAGCAGGCGGCCGAGCAGACCCGGACCCTCGCGGCGCGCGCCGCCGCGGCGTACCCCGCCCCTGCGCACCACAGCAACAACGACGAGCGCCGCCACCACGACGCCGCCGGCAAGGCGACGTACGTCGGGAACTTCACCAAGTGCCTGCCGCACGACGAGCACGGGTTCCTCCAGGACCCGGCCGACTACGAGGACTTCGTCAAGGCCATCGACTCCGGGGACGCCCGCGACTTCGCCGCGCTGCGGATGGGGCCCGGACCATTCACCGTCGATGGCGCGATCACCCGTGTGAAGGACCCCGTGACCAACGTGGTCGAGCCCGTCTTCGCCTGGGCCGCGACGCACCCGCTGGGGGCCCCGGGGATCCGGGCGTGGGAGAGCCAGGGCGCCGGGCTCAACTTCAGCCTCGAGGGCTGCGACCCGCAGTCGGTGACGATGCCTCCGGCACCCGCACTGGACAGCCAGGAGCTGATCTCCGAGATGGCGGAGAACTACTGGATGGCACTGTGCCGCGACGTTCCCTTCGCCGACTGGGCAACGTCGTCGACGATCACGCAGGCCCGCAGCTCGCTGGCCCGGTTCTGGTGGTTCCGCGGCGACCGCACCGACCGCCTCGGGGAGTCCACCGACGTCCTTGCGACCTCGCGGCAGCGGCGACGCGTCTACACCGACGACGGCATCGGGACCGGCGGTGTCGAGCTGGACACGGTCTTCCGCGGGGTGACCCACGGCGAGCGGGTCGGCCCCTACGTCTCGCAGTTCATGCTGATCGGCACCCGCGGCATCAACGGTCGCGACCAGCACCACGAGCTCAAGGACGGGCGGATCTCCTACGGTGCCGTGCGCATCGACCAACGCGTCCGCCACGCCACGGCGGAGAACTACCTGACCGACTGGCCCACCTTCCTCGACGTCCAGAACGGCGCTGCTCTCGGCGGGCGGGAGTCGCTCGAGAGCACCCGGCCCTACCGCTTCATCGCCAGCCCGCGGGACCTCGCGACGTACGTCCACTACGACGCGCTCTACGAGGCCTACCTCAACGCCTGCGTGATCATGCTCGGCCTGGGCACACCGACCGACCCCGGTCTGCCCTTCCGCAAGGCCGACTGGATAGACAAGCAGACGGGCTTCGCGCAGTTCGGCGGACCGCACATCCTGACCCTGGTCACCGAGGTCGCGACCCGGGCGCTCAAGGCGGTGCGGTTCCAGAAGTTCAACGTGCACCGGCGCTTGCGTCCCGAGGCGGTGGGCGGCTGGCTCTACCAGCATCGCAACAACCCCGGCGTGGTCGCCGGACGCCTCGACGCCGTCGACAACCTCGAGGCGGCGTTCGCCGGGACGTCGGGGCTCGGCGCCGAGCTCGACGCGGCCAACGGCACGAACAACTGGCTGCTGCCGATGGCCTTCACCGAGGGCTCGCCGGCACACCCCGCGTACGGCGCCGGCCACGCGACCGTGGCGGGTGCCTGCGTGACGGTCCTGAAGGCCTGGTTCGACACCGGTGCCCCGTTGCTGCACCCGGGCACGACCAACCCGATCGCCTACGAGGCCGACGCCGACGGGAGCGCGTTGCACGACGTGTCCGCGTCGCTCGGTGGTCGGCCGCTGACCGTCGAGGGCGAGCTGAACAAGGTGGGCGCCAACGTGGCGATCGGGCGCAACTGGGCCGGCGTGCACTACTACAGCGACTACCTCGAGTCCTTCCGCCTCGGTGAGCAGATCGCGGTGCGGCTGCTCGAGGAGCAGCGGACGACGTACGGCGAGAACTTCTCGATGTCCGTGCCACTGCTCGGCGGCACCACGGTACGGATCTGAACCCGCGGTCGTGGGCCGCGGCGCGAGCGCGTCGCGGCCTACGCTGCGCTCATGACCCAGCACGGCAAGCGCGCCGACATGATCGTCCACGAGGACGAGCCGTTCAACGCCGAGAGCGCGCTCGGCGCGCTGTCCGACCCGGTGACGTCCACCGACGGGTTCTACGTCCGCTCGCACGGTGACGTTCCCCGGATCGACCCGGACTCGTGGCGGCTGCGGGTCGGCGGGGCGGTGGAGCGTCGGCTGGAGCTGTCGCTGACCACGCTGCGCGAGGCGTTCCGCGAGCGCACGGTCACCGCCACCCTCCAGTGCGCGGGCAACCGGCGCGCAGGGCTCGTCGCCCTGCGCGACATCCCCGGCGAGGCGCCGTGGGGGCCGGGCGCCACCGGCACCGCGACCTGGACCGGGGTCGCACTGGCCGACGTCCTCGCGCTCGCCGCGCCGGTCGAGGGCGCGCAGCACGTCGGCTTCGAGGGCGCGGACCTCGCTCCCGAGGTCGCTCCACCGCAGCTCTTCGCAGGCTCGGTGCCGCTGGCCAAGGCGACGCGCCCGGAGGTCCTGCTCGCCTGGGGCATGAACGGCGAGCCGCTCGCGCCCGTCCACGGTGCGCCGCTGCGTGTCGTGGTGCCCGGCTACATCGGCGCCCGCAGCGTCAAGTGGCTCGAGCGCATCGAGGTCCGCGACGAGCCGTGGCCGGGCCACTTCCAGCACGTCGTCTACCGGCTGCTGCCTCCCGATGGTGCACCCGGACCCGGGGTGGGGACGCCGCTGGGGCTGGTCGCGCTCAACTCCGACGTGACCTCGCCCGCCGACGGCGAGACGGTGCGCGCGGGCGTCGTCGAGGTGCGTGGTCACGCGTTCGCCGGCGGGGAGCGCCACGTGACCCGCGTCGACGTCTCCCTCGACGGTGCCGGCACCTGGGTCCAGGCCGAGCTGCTCGACGACCTCGGACCCTGGGCCTGGCGGCAGTGGCGTACGACGGTCGACCTCGACGCCGGCGACCACGAGATCCTCGTGCGCGCCTGGGACTCCTCGGCGGCCACCCAGCCCGAGGACGAGGCCGCGTTGTGGAACCCCAAGGGCTACGTCAACAACGCGTGCCCGCGCATCCGCGTGCTCGCCGTCTGATCCGCCCGCGACATGGGCCGGCCGGCCCGACGGGACCCGAGCTGGACCCGGGACAGAACCGGGCTGCGGCTCAGCCGCGGCCCGAGACGAGGCGTCCGTCGGCGGTGACGGGGTTGTCCTCGTTGATCGCCCGCACAGCGTCGGTCGGGCCGGTCTCGGAGTCGACCGGCCGGCGGTCGAGGTGGATCCCGGCGATCATGCAGCGCACCGAGCCGCCCGCCAGCTCGACGGTCGGGATGTCCACCGCGACGATCTCGCACGACTCCTCGACCGTGGCGACCTGGTCGGGCAGCAGGCTGCGGCGGGCCCGCTCGGACATCGCCAGCACGTAGCGCCCGCGGCCGTCCGGAGTGCGTCCACAGAGCTCGACCGCGTTGCCGGCGAAGCTGCGGACCTGGTCCTCGTCGAGCTCCACCACCCGCCGTCCGGTGACGGTGAGCCGCTCCCGTACCTGCTCGCGACGCACCGGGTCGGCGATCATGCCCAGCGCCACCAGGGCGATGTCGGTGCCGACGCAGGCCATCACGTTGGTGTGGTAGACGGGCACGCCCTGGGAGTCGACGGCGTCGAAGGCCATCGGCTCGTAGCCGACGTCGGTGCAGAACCGCTCGAGGACGTGGGTGTCGGCGCGGTGGCTGCGCGCGGCGTACGCGACGCGGGAGATGTTGTCCAGGACCATCGCACCGGTGCCCTCCAGGAAGATCCCGTCCGGCTCGAGCCCGGAGTAGTCGACGATGGTCTGCACCCGGTACTGCGACTTCAGCATCTCCAGCACGTCGGCGCGCCGCTCGTGGCGCCGGTTGGAGGCGTACATCGGGAAGACCACGACGGTGCCGCCGGCGTGGGTCGAGACCCAGTTGTTCGGGAAGACGCTGTCGGGCCGGGTGTGGTCGTCGTCGTCGAAGACGTGGACGCGGACGCCGACCCCGCGCAGCGCTGCCGCGACCGCGTCCATCTCCGCGACCGCCCGCGCCGAGACCACACGGGGATCATCACCGGCCGGGACGTCGCCCTGGAAGGCGTTGTCGGCCGCCGTGGCCGGGTTGGGCAGGAACTGCGTCGCGCGGACGAGGATCACCGCGGAGGGGGCCTGGGCGCTCACGGGCTCGCAATCTAGGCCCCCGGCTCACCCCAGCGGCACCCAGGGCAGGACGACCGGGCTGCCGGCGGTCCAGTCGAGCACGTCGGCCTGGTCCCGGCCGGCGGGCACGAGCACGTCGAGGGTGTTCGGGTCGGTGGTGTCGGTGTCCTTGACCGGGCCGTCACCGGTCCACTCCCCCGCGCCCCCACCGAAGCGGTAGTCGTGGACGAAGGACTGGTCGGTGCCTGCCGTGGAGTCCCAGTAGTCGCGGTCGTAGACCGGTCGGACCCCGCCCGCGCCCTCGTCGTCGCCCGCGTGGCTCATCATCGTCACCACGTAGCCCGCTGCCGCCAGGTCCACGCCGTCGAGCGACGCGCGCGGGACCGACACGACCAGCTGGTGGCTCGCGGGGATCGCGGTCAGGCTGGCCGGGCCCACGACGGCGCCGGAGGCGTCGCGCAGGGCGGTGCCCGCGAACCCGTCCGCGGTGACCACGAAGCCGTACGGCGCAGCCAGGTCGGCGTTGGTCCCCGGCCTCGCGGCCACGACTCCTGCTCCCCCACCGTCACCGGCGCCCTCGGGTCGCAGGTAGACGTCGAAGCGCTGCACCGACATCTGGTCGCCACCCCAGGGGTTGGTCACGTCGCCGTCGATGGTCACGGCGAAGCTGACGTTGGCCTCATCACGGTGCACGGCGAGCCGGGTGACGTCGAAGGCGCCGGGCACGAACGCCTCGTTGGCCGGGTAGACGTAGCTGCCGGGCCCGTCGTCGTCGCCGATCGGGTCGTCGACGGCCCCGATCAGCTCGCCCAGGTTGGTCGAGGTGACCGAGCGCTGCACCAACGAGGTGCCGCCGTCGGTGCCGAGCACCGCGACCGTCACCGTGTTGGCGCCGACGGTCACGGGGACCTCCGTCGAGAAGTCGCCGTACGGCCCGACCGGCACCTCGACCACGTCACCGCCGGAGGTGACGTAGACGGTCTCCCCGTCGGTGTTGCCCTGGACCGTGACGGTGCCCTCGCTCGTCTGCGCGCCGTCCTCGGGCGAGACCAGCGTCACCGACGGGCCCGCCGGCAGCGGGTCCCCGGTGTAGCGCTCGGAGACCCAGCGCGGCTGCTCGACGGGACGACCGGCGTCGATGGAGCGGGCCAGGCGCACGAACTGCGCCATCGACCAGGACAGCGGGGTCGCCGAGCCGGTGCCCTCACCGGGGACGAGCCCGTCCTGCGCCGGGCCGTCCCAGACCTGCTCGGGGATCATGTAGCCGGGGTTGGCCGCCGCCGCCATGGTGCGCAGGTAGGAGTCGGCCGCGTCACCACTGGCCAGCGCGTACTCGCCACGCTCCCCGGACAGCAGCGGCCACAGCCGGCCGACACCGGTGCCGTCGTACGGCGCGCCGTCCGCCTTCTCGCCGTACCCGTCGTGGTTGTAGCGGTACCAGAGGTCGCCGTTGGGGGTCTCCTGCTTGAGGGCGCCGTCCAGCTCGGGGAGCGAGCCGACGACGTCGGGGTCGTCGGCGCGCAGGATCCCGAGACGGACGAGGTCGAGGAAGCCGCCGTCGACGATGGCGCGCTCGTCGTAGGTGCCGCCGCCGTTGTTGATCTCGAGCTGCTGGCCGTCGTCGGGGTCGCGGTCGTCGCTGACCCGCAGGAAGTAGCGCCCGTCACCGAGCGGCCCGGTCGACGTGACCGTCCAGGCCGTGACCTGGCGTCGCCACTCGTCGGCGACGGCGCGGTAGAGCGTCGCGGAACCCTCCTCACCGTTGGCGTCGGCGATCCTCGCGGCGGTGACCAGACCGGCGATCTCGGCCGCGATGGTGCTCGGCGAGTAGCCGCCCTCCTCCTCCCAGCGCTCCTGGGGCGTGGAAGGACCGTTCCCGACGATGAAGTCGGCCGCGGCCTTGACGTGGCCCCACGTGGCGGCGTCGTCGCGGCCGAGCTGGCCGGCCAGGACGATCGGGAGCGCCACCTCGTCGAGCTGGAGGCTCCCGAAGTACGGCGTGCCGTCGAGCAGGCTGTTCTGCGGGAAGGAGCCGTCGGGCTTCTGCTGGACGTCGAAGAGGTAGTCCAGGGAGCGTTCTGCGGCAGCGCGGTCCCCGGCGGCCAGCTGGGCGGTCGCGACCTGGTAGAGGTCGCGCGCCCAGACCAGGTGGTAGCCACCGACGCCCGCCTCGTCGGCGTCGACGGCCTCGCCCCACGGGACGGTCAGCGACGCGATGTTCGCGCCGCGGTAGGTCTTGTCCTCGTGGGCGCGCAGGGTCATCGCCGCGACGTGGTACTGGGTGCGCAGGGCGTCGTCGCCGGCCACCGAGCGGGGGTCGGGGCGAAGTCCGTCGAGGTAGCGGTGCCACCCCTGGTCGTAGGGCCGGCGGACGTCGGCGAACGATCCCCGCAGCGACGTGCGCGCCGTACGGCTCGCCTCCCCGCCGGTGCCGGCGAACGACAGCGCCAGGGTGGCTCGGACCTGCCCTCGCCGCTGCGGGCCGAGCAGGCCGGTCTGCACCAGGTTGCCGGGCTCGGCGGAGTCGTAGCGCCAGTCGAGGCGGTGGTCGCCCGCGAGGTCGGTGAGACCGTCGCTGACCCCGGCGAAGCCGTGGGAGACCGCGCGGAACGACGGCGTCGCGGCCAGGGCGCTGGCCACGGGGTCCGCACCGCTCACGTCGCGGGCGACCAGCGTGCGACCTCGGGTGCTCCCGGCGTCGTGCAGGCCGGAGTTGGCCAGGGCGGGGTCGTAGAGCACGTAGGCGCGGTAGCGGCCGCCGTCGAGGCTCGTGACCCGCACGTCGACGACGACGCTGGCCGCGCGGACGTCGGTGACGTAGGTCTTGACGATCCGGTAGCGGCCGTCGAGGTCGGTGTCGATCTGGCGATAGGTCAGCGACCGCTCGTCGAGCAGACGCACGCGGTGACGGGTGTCGGCGCCCTCGACGTCGGTGAACGTGCGACCGTCGGTGACGACGAGCTGGAGGTCGCGCACGTTGGCCTGGTCGACCTGCGGGTAGTAGACCTCCGAGAGCGCGCCGTCGCCCAGGCTGAACCAGACCTTCGAGGCGGGGCCGGCCGACGTGCCGACGCCGTCCTTCGCACCCGTCGTCCACGTCGACCCGTCACCCGGCGCTCCGGGCGCCGGGCCGGTCTCGACAGCCGGCGCGACCGGCGCCGCCCAGGTCGGCTGGGCCGCGACCGCCCCGGACGCGACGCACAAGGCGATGGCCGTGAGGGCCACCGACGACACGACGAGGGACGGGGTGAGCGTGGGCAGCGACGAGCGAGACGGGAACACAGCACTCCAACCCGAGATGTGATGTAAGCCACACGCAATGTAGGCACCACCGTAAGCCACGTCAATCGCGTGGGCCGGCCCCAGCCGTGAGCCCTCCCTGCGGGTGTCACAGCACGCGGATCCGGCGCGCCATGCTGGTCAGCGACACCACGCCTGTGAGGGCGTTCCGGCCACGAGAGGAATCACATGCTCGACGACGACGACATGAGCACCACCGCGGACAGCGGCTCCGAGGGTCCCGCCGACGGCGGAGCCTCCGGCACTCCGGGCGAGCAGGACGGCGGCGCCGACGGCGGCGCTGAGGGTCCCGCCGACGGCGGAGCCTCCGGTACCCCGGGCGAGCAGGACGGCGGCGCCGACGGCGGCGCCGAGGGTCCCGCCGACGGCGGAGCCTCCGGCACCCCGGGCGAGCAGGACGGCGGCGCCGACGGCGGCGCCTGAGCGACGACACCAGGGCGGCGGACCACCGGGTCCGCCGCCCTCGTCGTCTGCGCACGATCCTGCGCACCACCCCCCTGCTCGCCCGCCCGCCCGTCAGGATGGAGCCATGACCGATCCAGATCCGCTCGCCCGGGCGACCGGCCTGGGTGTGGCGGCGTTCGCCGCCGAGTACTGGTCGCGACGCCCCCTCCTGCGACGCGCCGACGAGCTGCCCGGCGACGGTTTCGGCGACCTGCTCTCCCCGGCAGGGGTCGACGACCTCGTCTCGCGCCACGGCCTGCGCACCCCCTTCGTCCGGATGGCCAAGGAAGGGGTGGTGGTCCCCACCGCCCGCTACACCCGGGGCGGCGGCGCCGGCGCCGAGATCGCGGACCAGGTCGCCGACGACCTGGTCCTCGCCCAGCTGGCCGACGGGGCCACGCTGGTGCTGCAGGCGCTGCACCGGACGTGGCCGCCGATCGTCGAGTACGCCGCCGGCCTCAGCCGCCCAGCTCGGTCACCCCGTGCAGGTCAACGCCTACGTCACGCCGTCGCAGAACACGGGCTTCGCACCGCACTACGACGTGCACGACGTCTTCGTGCTGCAGCTCTTCGGTCGCAAGCGCTGGCGCATCCACGAGCCGGTGCTGCCGGCCCCGCTGCGCGACCAGCCCTGGGACGCACGTCGCGAGGAGGTCGCGGCCCGGGCCGCGAGCGAGCCCCTGCTCGACGTGACCCTCGAGCCCGGGGACGCGCTGTACCTGCCCCGCGGCTACCTGCACGCGGCGAGTGCGCTCGGCGAGGTCTCGGGCCACGTGACGATCGGCGTGCACCCCGTGACCCGTGCGTTCCTCGCCGAGCAGCTGATCGGCGCCCTCGCCCAGGACCCCGAGCTCCGGGCGTCCCTGCCCGCGGGGGTCGACCTGAGCGACCCCACCGTGCTGGCCGGTGATCTCGAGGCCACCCGCACCGCCCTGCACGCCGCGATCGACCGGCTGTCCGAGGCCGACGTCGCGGCCGCCGTCGGTGCGCACCTCGCCGCCCGCACCAGGCCCGCGCCCGTCTCTCCCCTGGCGCAGGTCGCGGCCGCCGACGCGCTCGGTGCTCACGACGAGGTCGTCCTCCGGCCCGGCTCGCGGTGCCGCCTCCGCGTCGTCGCAGGCCGCGTGCACCTGCACGCCCTGGACAAGACCGTCACGTTCCCGACCCTGGTCGGCCCGGCACTGGAGCGCCTGCTGCTCGGCGCCCCGGTGCTGGTGGGTGACCTGCCCGGGCTCGACGCGGCCGACGCCGTGACGCTGGTGCGGCGGCTCCTGCGCGAGGGCCTCGTGGTGCCGTCGGCCACGACCACCCCGTGACGGCCACCGCCCGGCCCCGGCCCCGCGAGTCCCCCGACCGCTGCGCCCCCCTGGCCCAGGAGCGCAACGACCCGATGATCGGCACGGCGCTGCCGGCCGCCCGGCTCATGCTCGTCGAGCAGCCCGGACCCTGGGGGCCCCGCGGTCTGCTCGACGACCGCGACGAGGGTCGGGCGGCCCACGAGATCGACGTGCTCGCCGCCGCGGCAGGCCTGCGCCTGCAGGCCGTGCGCCACCCCGGTCGCCACGCCCACGCCCGCGCCGGGGACGGGCGGTTGGTGGCCGTGGTGGACACCGTGACCCGTACGACGTACCGCTGGGAGGTCGGCGGGCTGGCCGACGTCCTCCGCCAGCTCGAGGTGGCCCGCCGCGACGACCCGGCGGCGGCGCGCACGGCCCTGCTGGAGCAGGCCCCCGACCTCGTCCACGACGTCGACCCGCTCTACCTGGTCTGCACGCACGGCCGTCACGACGCCTGCTGCGCCGTGCGCGGCCGTCCGCTGGTCGACGCCCTGCACGCCCTGCGCCCCGGACGGGTCTGGGAGACCACGCACGTCGGCGGTGACCGGTTCGCGGCGAACCTGGTGGTGGCCCCGACCGGTGAGTTCTACGGCCGCGTGCTGCCGGGCGACGCAGCAGACCTCGTCGAGCACGCCGAGCGCGACGAGGTCGTGCCTGGCCTGATGCGAGGGCGGATGGGACTCGTGCCGGTCGCGCAGGCCGCGCTCGTCGTCGCCCACGACCACCTCGGGCTCGTACGCCGCGACGCCCTGAGCGTCGTCGGCCTCGACCGCCCCGGCGACGACAGGGCGCTGGTCACCCTGACGACCCCGGACGGCCCGGTCGTCGTCGAGATCGCGATCACGGTCTCCGAACCGGCCAGGCTCACCTGCCAGGGCCCTGCGGCCGCCCGCGCCCGGGTCTACCACGGCGTGGGCGTCACGGCGACGAGCTAGCGTCGTACGGTGGACGGGCCGTGACCTCGCCGCCCGCTCCCCCGCCGCCCCTGCTCCTCGCCGTGGACGCCCCGTCCCTGCTGCACCGCAACCACCACGCGCGAGCCGACTCCGGGCTGCACGACCGTGGCGGGCGGCCGGCCTGGGCCCTGCACGGGATGCTGCGCCAGATCCTGGAGGCGATCGAGGCCTTCACGCCCGAGATCGTCCTGTTCGGTCTCGACGACCGGACCTCGTCGGTGCGCTCGCTGCACTACCCCGACTACAAGGCCGGCCGAGCCGAGAAGGACCCCACCCTCGTCGAGCAGCTCGAGCGGACGCAGGCGTTCCTCGAGGCGCTCGGGCTGCGGGCGGTGACCCCGCCCGGCCTCGAGGCGGACGACGTGAGCGCCACGGCGGCCGCGCAGGCCGTCGCCCACGGCTGGCGCTGCGTGATCGTCACCTCCGACCGGGACGCCTTCGCCCACATCAGCGACCACACCCAGGTCCTGCGCCTGATCACCGGGGGCATCGGCGGGTCGCCCCTGCTCAGCCCGCCGCGACTGCACGCGATGTACGGCGTGCACGCCGCGGACTACCTCGACTACGCCGCCCTGCGCGGCGACGCCAGCGACAACCTGCCCGGTGTCGCCGGGATCGGTGAGAAGAGCGCCGCGCTGCTGCTCGAGCTGGCCGGTCCGATGCGGGGCGTGTGGGCCGACGTGGAGCACTGCGCCGGCGCCACGCTCGTGGCCGCGATCGACTCGTGGTGCCTCGAGCACGGCAAGCGTCGTACCGGTCGCCAGGTCGTCGCCAGGCTGACCGCGCCCGGCGCCCGCGAGCGCTACGAGTTCAACCGCGCGCTGATGACCGGCCGCGACGACCTGGACCTGGGGCTCGACCTGGGCCACCCCGGCGATGCAGGACGCCTGCCGCTGGACCCCGACCGGGTCCGCCACGTCGTGGGCCACCTCGGCGTTCCCGCCACGACGGATCTCGCGCTGCGCGTGCTCACCGCCTCGCCGTGGCCCGCCCGGTCGTAGGGTTCCCTCACCCGCCGGGGCGTGAGTCACTGGACCGACAGCAGCCGCCCGGCAACCTGCCGACCGACGAAGGAGCACACGGTGACGACGTACCGCGAGGTCTACGACCGGAGCCTGGCCGACCCCGAGGGCTTCTGGCTCGAGGCCGCTGCGGCCCTGGAGTGGACGACGCCCCCGACGCGGGCCCTCGACGCCACCAACCCTCCGTACTTCCGCTGGTTCCCCGACGGGGAGCTCAACGTCTGCCACAACGCGCTCGACCGGCACGTGGCCGCAGGGCACGGGGACCGGGCCGCGATCATCCACGACTCGCCGGTGACCGGCTCGGTGACCACGCTGACCTACGCCGAGCTCCTCGACCAGGTCTCCCGCTTCGCGGGCGTGCTGCGCGGTCTGGGTGTCGCGGCCGGTGACCGGGTGGTGGTCTACATGCCCATGATCCCGGAGGCGGCCGTGGCGATGCTGGCCTGCGCCCGCCTCGGTGCCGTGCACTCGGTGGTCTTCGGCGGCTTCGCGCCTCGTGAGCTCGCCGCCCGCCTCGACGACGCAGGGCCCACCGTCGTGGTGTCGGCCTCCTGCGGCCTGGAGGGCAGCCGGGTCGTGGAGTACAAGCCCCTGGTCGACCGGGCCTGCGAGCTCGCCGCGCAGCCGCCCGCCCACCACGTCGTCCTGCAGCGGCCCCAGGCACCCGGGGCCATGGGCGAGCGCGACGTCGACTGGGCCGAGGCGATGGCCGGGGCCGAGCCGACCGACCCCGTGCCCGTCGCCTGCACCGACCCGCTCTACGTGCTCTACACCTCCGGCACCACCGGCAAGCCCAGGGTGTCGTGCGCGACGGCGGGTACGCCGTGGCGCTGGCCTGGTCGATGCCGAACATCTACGACGTGGCGCCGGGCGAGGTCATGTTCACCGCCTCCGACGTCGGGTGGGTCGTGGGCCACTCCTACATCGTCTACGCGCCGCTGCTCGCCGGCGCCACGACGGTGATCTACGAGGGCAAGCCGGTCGGGACGCCGGACGCGGGGCAGTTCTGGCGGGTCGTGGCCGACCACGGTGTCGTGTCGCTCTTCACCGCGCCGACCGCCTTCCGGGCGATCCGCAAGGAGGACCCTCGGGGCGAGCTCGCGCAGGGCTACGACCTCTCGAGCCTGCGCCACCTGTTCCTGGCCGGTGAGCGTCTCGACCCCGAGACCCTGCACTGGGCCGAGGACCTGCTCGGGGTGCCGGTGATCGACAACTGGTGGCAGACCGAGACCGGTTGGCCGGTCGCCGCCAACCCGGTCGGCCTGGAGCTCCTGCCCGTCAAGCCGGGCTCGCCCAGCGTCCCCATGCCCGGCTGGGACGTGCAGGTGCTCGACACGACCGGTCAGCGGGTCGCGCCGGGCGAGGAGGGCGCGATCGTGGTGCGCCTGCCCCTCCCGCCCGGGTCCCTGCCCACGCTGTGGAACGACGACGACCGCTTCGAGCGCTCCTACCTCGCGACGTTCGAGGGCTACTACCTCACCGGCGACGGCGGCCGCATCGACGAGGACGGCTACGTCTACGTCATGGGTCGCACCGACGACGTGATCAACGTCGCGGGCCACCGCCTCTCGACGGGAAGCATGGAGGAGGTCCTCTCCGCCCACCCCGACGTCGCGGAGTGCGCCGTGATCGGGGTCGCCGACCAGCTCAAGGGCCAGGTCCCCCGCGGCCTGGTCGTGCTCAAGGCCGGGGTGGAGCGCGACCACGCCGAGATCGTCGCCGAGCTCGTCGCGAGCGTGCGCAGCGAGATCGGTGCCGTCGCCTCCCTGCGCGAGGTGGCCGTGGTGCCGGCGCTGCCCAAGACCCGCTCCGGCAAGATCCTGCGCAAGTCCATGCGCGAGATCGCGGACTCCGGTGACACGGTGACACCCTCGACGATCGAGAGCGTCGACGTGCTCGACGACCTGCGCTCGGTGCTCCACCCCGGCACGTGACCCCCGTCGCGGGCCACCTGCCTATCGTGGGGCGGTGAGCACTCCAGCGCCCGAGACCGCCGCCTCCGCGATCGCGATCAGCCTCAGCCACGTCTTCGCCGACACCCTTCCCGAGCTCGCCCTGCCCTGGCAGGCCGTGCCCGCCCCCGACGCTCGGCTGCTGACGCTCAACGAGCCGCTGGCCGCCGACCTCGGGCTCGAGCCCGACTTCCTTCGAGGCGCGCCGGGGCGGGCGCTGCTGACGGGCAACGCCGTGCCCCCCGGCGCCACCCCGGTGGCCCAGGCCTACGCCGGCCACCAGTTCGGCGGCTGGTCCCCCCGGCTCGGCGACGGACGGGCCCTGCTCCTGGGCGAGCTCGCCGGCCCCGACGGCCGGCTGCACGACCTGCACCTCAAGGGCTCGGGCCGGACCCCGTTCTCCCGCGGCGGGGACGGACTGGCCGCGCTGGGTCCGATGCTGCGCGAGCACGTCGTGAGCGAGGCGCTGCACCACCTCCAGATCCCGACCTCGCGCACCCTGGCGGTGCTGGCGACCGGCCACGACGTACGCCGCGAGAGCGTGCTGCCCGGCGGCCTCATGGTCAGGGTCGCCCCGAGCCACCTGCGCGTCGGCAGCGTGCAGTACGCCCGGGCCACCGGCGACGTCGACCTGCTGCGCCGGCTGCTCGACCACGCGATCGCCCGGCACCACCCCGAGGTCGCCGGCTCCGAGCAGCCCTACCTCGCCTTCTACGAGGCCGTCGTCGCCGCCCAGGCCCGCCTGGTCGCCCAGTGGATGCTCGTGGGGTTCGTGCACGGCGTGCTCAACACCGACAACGTGACCCTCTCGGGTCAGAGCATCGACTTCGGGCCCTGCGCCTTCCTCGACGGCTACGACCCCACGACCGTGTTCAGCTCGATCGACAGCGGCGGTCGCTACGCCTACGCGCACCAGCCCGCCATCACCAGCTGGAACCTGGCCCGCCTCGCGGAGGCGATGCTCGCGCTCATCGACGACGACGAGGCCCGCGCCGTCGAGCAGGCGGTGGCCGCGCTGGGACGGTTCGAGGAGCACTACACCCGGGCCTGGCGTGCGGGCATGCGGCGCAAGCTCGGCCTGGCGGGCACCGTGGCCGACGACGTGGTCGGTGAGCTCGGTGGCGACCTCCTCGCGCTGCTCGCACCCGGGCGCACGGACCTGACCTCGTTCTTCCGACGCCTGTCCTCCGCGGCGCGGGGACGCCCCGAGCCCGCCCGTGAGCTCGTGCTCGACCTCGAGGGCTTCGACGCCTGGTCGGCGCGCTGGGTGGCCCTGGACCCGGACCCCGAGATGATGGACCGCACCAATCCGGTCTACGTCGCCCGCAACCACCTCGTCGAGGAGGCCCTGGCCGCCGCCGTCGCCGGCGACGTCGTGCCGGTCACCCGGCTCATCGACGTGCTCTCCTCGCCGTACGAGGAGCGTCCCGGTCTCGAGCGCTACGCCGAGCCGGCTCCCGCGGACTTCGGCGCCTACCGCACGTTCTGCGGGACCTGAGCCACCCGCCACGACCGCGCGCTCGTCCTCAGCGTGGCTGCCTGCTCGACGCCGAGCCTGCGGACCGGGCGAGCACCCTCAGGAGGCGACGCCCGAGGGCCCCGGCCCCGCCACCTCGTCGGCCGGACTCTCGACCTTGCGCAGGTGGTCGGGCTCGAAGCCGTGCTGCATCCCCCAGATGACCGCCTGGGGACGGGTGGTGGCGCCGATCTTGCGGTAGAGGGAGCGGATGTAGGTCTTGACCGTGTTGATCCCGATGTAGACCTGGCCGGCGATGTCGGAGTTGCTCAGTCCCTGGCAGATGAGGGCGAGCACCTCGGACTCCCGCGAGCTGAGGCCGTGGTCGTCCCCGGGCCACCGGCAGTAGGTCTCCTCAGCCTCGGTCCTGCCGTCGTGGGAACCCGGGTCGGGGACGGGATCGGGAGCGGGGTCGGGCACGACCCGCTCACCGCGCGCGACCCGCTCGATCGCCTCGACCAGCTCCAGCCCGGTCGCGGACTTCGCCACGAAACCGGCGGCTCCGCGCTCGAGCGCGACGTGGACCTGGTCGGGGTCGGTGTTCCAGCTGAACACGACCAGCCGCGCCTGACCGCCCTCCATCAGGACGTGGGGGTCGATCCCCGGGCCCTGGGCCTGACCGAAGGCGTCGAACAGGACGACGTCGACGTCGGAGATGACCGGCATGCTGCTGTCGAGCTCGACCACCTCGACGCGGTCGGGGTACTGCTCGAGCACCCGCGCGGTCCCCGCGACCACCAGGGCGTAGTCGTTGACGACAGCCACACGGACGGGAAGAGCCATGGTCGTCATCCTAGGGGGCCGCGGGCGCCCGCCATCGACAGACCCACTCCGCAGCGGACCGTCACCCGTGCGGGTGTCACCCCGGTCGTCCGGGTCTGATGGCCTGGTCCCACCCACCACCACCCCACCCATCCTCACAGGAGCCCCCCGTGGCACAGCTCGACGGCAAGAAGATCGTGTTCCTCCTGGCCAATTCCGGCGTCGAGCAGGTCGAGCTCACCCGCCCCCTCGAGGGCCTGAGCGAGGCCGGCGCCGAGTGCGTCGTGGCCGCGCCGCAGCGCGGCACCATCCAGGCCTTCGACAACGACGTCGAGAAGGGTGACACCTTCACCGCCGACGCCGTCATCGCCGACCTCGACGCCGCGACCATCGATGCCCTGGTCCTGCCCGGCGGCACCACCAACGCCGACGCGCTCCGGCTCGACGAGGACGCGGTGTCGCTGCTCCACCAGGTCGTCGAGGCCGGCAAGCCGGTGGCCGCCATCTGCCACGGCCCCTGGACCTTGATCGAGGCCGGCGTCCTGCCCGGCAAGACGCTGACCAGCTACCCGAGCCTGCGCACCGACATCACCAACGCCGGCGGGACCTGGGTCGACGAGGAGTCCTTCACCTGCCCGGCCGGTGGGTGGACGCTCGTGACGAGCCGGACCCCCGACGACCTCGACGCGTTCGTCGAGGCCGCCGTCGAGGCCTTCGCCGGCTGAGGCCGCGCCTGGTCGGCCGCCGCGTCGTCCCGGCTGACGTAGCCGTGCGCCGGCTGGGCACGTCGTCGTCCTCGCCTCGCGGCTGGTCGGGATCGTCCTCGCCCCGCCCGCGACGCTGCGCCGCGGTCGCGTCGCCGCCGGAAGAACGTACAGTCTGTGACTTTGCGGACCCCCGGGTGCGCATCGTCCCAGGTCAGCGGCATGCTCCTCCGATCCTGATCCGGCCCGAGTCACGCACTGTACGTTCGTGCGTCGTCAGGTGGCCTCGAGCACGAAGAACAGGAAGCACAGGAACGACCTGCGCGCGCCGAGGTCGGGCGGCAGCAGACCGGGTGGCGTGTCCGGCGCGACAGGCGGCTCGCTGATGACCTTGATCGTGAACCCCGCATCGCCGAACGCGTCGCTCATCGCGTGCAGTGGCCGGTGCCAGAACGTCAGGTCCACCGTCTGCCCGTCGAAGGTGTAGTCCTCGGTGTAGGGCGTGACGGCGAAGTAGTCCTCGTCCGGGTAGACGACGGGACGGATCACGGGGTGGTTCACGGCAAGGACCAGACGCCCTCCGGGCCGCAGCACCCGGTGCAGCTCGGCCAGCGAGCCCGACCAGTCCTCGAGGTAGTGCAGGACGAGGGCGGCGACCACGTCGTCGAACTCCCCCGTGGCGTACGGCAGCGTCTCGGTGAGGTCGGCCACCAGCACCGGCACGTCCGGCCCGAGCCGTTCCCGGGCCAGCGCCACCATCGCGGGGCTGGCGTCGAAGCCGCTGACCTCGGCGCCCCGGTCGAGCAGGTCAGCCGCGATCGGTCCGTGACCGCACCCCGCGTCGAGGATGCGTCGGCCGGCGACGTCGCCGAGAAGGTCGAGCACGGCCGGGCGCGCGTAGTGGGCGTTGAAGAGACCCGTCTCGTTCTCGTGCGCGTAGGCCCGCGCGAACGCGTCGTAGTGCTCAGGATCCATCAGGGTCCTCCCGGTGCTGGTCGACGTCGCGCCACCCACAGATCTCGGCTCAGCGGTGGATCGACCCCGGCGCCCGCGGCCGCCGCCCGCTCAGTCCAGCAGCACGGGAATGAGCATCTCCTCGGGCGTCAGGGACCCGTGCAGGCCGATCAGGCGTGCCTCGTGCTGCCAGCCGACGGTGGACACGACCGATGCCTCACCGTGACACGCGACGAGCACGTCACCGATGCGAGGCACGACGGACGCCGCGACCGGCCCGAACCAGCCACGGTCGACGGCCTCCTCGCGACGCAGCACGGTGGCGGACCCGCCGAGGACGCCCCGCCACGCTGCGACCACGTCGTCGACCGCGCCCCGCTGGCAGTAGAGCTGGCGGAAGCGCGCCTCACCGCCGAACAGGCTCACGCCGTCGCCGAGCTCGGGCAGGGCGTCGACGTCGAAGCGGGTCGCCGGGTCGGCGTCGACCATGCCGTGGTCGGCGACCACGAGCAGACGGACGTCCGTGGGCAGCGACTCGCGCAGCAGCTCGGCCTCGGCGTCGATGATCGCCAGCTGTTGGAGCCACGCCGTCGACGCGACGCCGTGGCGGTGACCGGTCCAGTCGAGGTCGCCGTCGTAGAGGTAGGTCAGGGACGGCTTCGCCGCGCTGGTCTCGAGGGTCGCTGCGATCCGCTCGCCGACCTTGTCGGCACCCACGAAGTCGGCGCCGCGGTGGGCGGCCTCCGTCAGGCCGCTGCCCTCGAACTCGCGCTTGTTGACCACGCTCACGCGCACGTCGGCGCGCTGGAGCCGCGTGAAGGCGGTCTCGTGGGGCTGCCACTGGCGCGGGTCGACACCCTCGTCCCACTGCAGCGTGTAGAGCAGCCGGTCGGTGCCCGGGATCCGGGCGGAGTACCCGACGACCCCGTGCTGCCCGGGCGCCAGCGCCGTGCCCAGCGAGGTGAGGCTGGTCGCCGTGGTCGACGGCACCCCTGAGGTCGCCGCGTCCGAGACCGTGCGCAGCGACGAGAGGTACGGCGCGGCGTGGGCGTAGCGCGCGAGCTGGCGCGAACCCAGCCCGTCGATGAGGAAGAGCACGTACGAGCCGGCTGCGGGCAGCTCGAGGGCCTGGACCCCTCCCCCGTCGTCGGGACCGCTCCCGGTGAGGGGCCGGCCGAGGGCCCGGGCCACCGAGGGCACGACGTCACCGAGCGTCGAGCTCCCGTACGCCGGGTCGAGCAGGCTCACCGCAGGTGGGTCCGGGCGGACAGGGACTCGGCGAAGGACAGCAGCCCTGTCACGGCCTGGGAGCCGTCCGCGGTCTCGGACACGCGCAGGGTGAAGTCGTCGGAGGAGAGCGTGCCGGTGTAGCCGTGGTCGGCGTCGCACTCGGGGTCGCTGCAGCCGGCCGGCTCCAGGTCGAGGCGACTCACCGCGCCCCAGCCGATGGTCATGACGGCCTCCGCCGGCGGGCGGGGCCCGGAGGTCGGGTTGGCCGTCATCCGCGTCACCACGACCGAGCTGATGCTGCCCAGGCTGACCGCC
Organism: uncultured Actinomycetota bacterium; assembly: GCA_963714475.1. Classification (GTDB taxonomy): domain Bacteria; phylum Actinomycetota; class Actinomycetes; order Propionibacteriales; family Nocardioidaceae; genus Nocardioides. The sequence continues at coordinate 567,063 of CAVQOP010000006.1, read as the reverse complement.
TCGGTCGAGGTCGACGTGTAGGGCTCGGGGAGCAGGTCGTCCCCGGCGTGCTCGTCGGTGTGGGCCAGGACCAGGCGGCTCGGGGTGAGCACGATGACGCTCTGGTGGCGACGCACCTCGTCGTGCTCGAAGGTCGGCTCGTGGTGGACGTAGTAGGAGACCACCTGCTCACCGGCGACGGCGGCGCTGACCCCGTCCGCCACGACGTCGGGGTAGTAGCCGGTCGCCTCGATCGCCTGGCGCAGCTCCCGCGTACGGTCGCGGTCCTCGGTACGGGTGCCTCGCATGCGCGCAGTCTTGCACGGCGTGGAGCGGCCACCGGCAGGGCCGACCGGCGTCGCAGCGCAGGTGGCTTCAGAACTCGTAGCCGAACTCTGCGACGTCGCGGGCGAACAGCTCCCCGACCCGCTCGCGCATCGCGGTGCTGTAGTGGTCGCGGTAGTCGACCGGCACCAGGTCGGCGTTGTAGCGGTGCTGCTCGCGCGCCGTCAGCCCGACCCGCTCGCGCACGGCCTCGAGGTCGGCCTCGAACGTCTCCTGGCGCCCGATCAGGTCCGCCCGGCGGCGGGGGGTCTCCAGGTAGGCGATCTGCGGGCGGCGCAACCGGGGGAACTGCGCGGGACCGCGCAGCACGAACGACTCGAAGTCCGGGAGCTCGACGGCCACGCGGCGCGCGAAGGGGTTCACCGCGAAGGAGCGCAGGCTCTCCAACGGCTCCCCGTCCGGCACCTCCTCGACCCAGCGCCGGATCATCCGGTGCCACGACAGCATCCGCGACCACGGGTTGCGCACGAACCCGAAGACGAAGTACGACGCGAGGTCGGGCTCGTCCTTCAGGATCGTGCGCAGCCCCGCGTGACGGTCGCGGTCGGGCAGCGTGCGCACGTCGGGCAGCGCGGCCCTCAGCCAGTTGTCGATCGAGCTGCCGCCGGTCTTCTGCACGTGCACGAAGAGCACGCGTGCCGAGTCGGAGATCATCACCGCAGGATCATCCCAGGCAGGTCCACCCGGCCCGCACGGTCCAGCTGCGGTCTGGCTGAGGTCTAGCCGGGGATGGTGTCGCCGGCCTGGTCGGGCAGCCGACGGGCGTACAGGTCGGAGCGTGGCGTCGAGACCGGAGCGACGCGAGCCGAGGCGGTCAGCACGGTGGCGTGCGCGGGCCCGGCCACCACCAGACCCAGCTCGAGGGCCTTCACCTCGGGCAGGTCGAGCTGCAGCTGCGAGACCTGGGTGATCAGCCGCTCGATCGCGGCGACGTCGGTGGGCTCGGCGCCGCGGTAGCCGAAGAGCAGCGGCGAGCTCTTCACCTCGCGCACCATCGCCGCCGCGTCGCGTGCGCCCAGGGGAGGGATCCGGTAGGAGCGGTCGGCCAGCAGCTCGATGATCGGCCCGGAGATGCCGAAGGAGACCACCGGACCGAACAGCGGGTCCTCGATGCTGCGGATGGCGATGGGGACGCCCGACCCGGCCTGGCGCTGGACGACGAGGTCGGGCTCGCTCACCTCGCGCACGGCGGCGCTGAGCGAGCGCCAGGCGGTGCTCATCTCCTCCTCGCCGTCGATGCTGCGCCACACGTGCGCGAGGTCCGGGCGCTCCCGCAACGGCTCGGCCGCTGCCTTGAGCACCACCTCGGCGCCGTGGTCCCAGCCGAGCTCCTGCGCGGCCGCCCTCGCCTGCTCCTCGGAGTCGACGTGACGCAGGTCCCACAGGTCGATCCCGTAGGCCGCGAGCAGCTCGCGGACCTGAGCCTCCTCGAGCAGGATGCCCGGCTCGGAGCCGGCGGGCTCCGCGGGGCGCTCCTCCTCTCCCCGCTCGGCGCGCAGGGAGCGCGCGGTCAGCGCGGAGCGCTCGGCCTGCACGAAGGCGTTGTGCACCACCGACCGCGCCGCTGCCGCATCGACGGCCGACGGGTCCGGCGGCGCTCCGTCCGGGGTGCGCAGCCAGACGGCGTAGTCGACCACGCGGGCCAGCGCCCGCACGGCGGACTCGACCGCGGGGTAGGACGGCACGGAACCGCGTCCGGCCGTCGATCCTGCGACGTCGGGGACCCGCAGCAGCTCCGGCACGCCCTCGGCGCCGAGGAAGGTCGACACGAGGGGCTTGTCGGACTGCTCACCGACCGCGGCGAGCACGTTGGCGACGTCGTCGCCGGAGACGTTGAGGGGCGGGGTGTAGACCGCCATCACCGCGTCGACCTCGGGGTCGTCGATGGCCTCGTCGAGGGCGTCCTCGAAGTCCTCGGCGGTGGCGTCGGCGCCCAGGGCGACCGAGCGGCTGACCACCAGCCCGACGGGTGCGGCGGCGTCCGCGGCGAGCAGGCCCAGCGCGTCGGAGTTGCCCACGATGGCCACGCGCCGCCCGCGCGGCAGCGGCTGGTGGGCCAGGATCTGCGCGACGTCGAACATCTCCTCCAACGTGTCGACCTGGATGATCCCGGCCTGGCGGAACATCGCGTCGACCGCCTGCGGTGGCGCCGCGATCCGGCGTACGGAGTGCCCCATCGGCACGCCCTGGGTGCTGCGGCCCGAACGGACCGCCACGACGGGCTTGCGCAGGGAGACCCGGCGCGCGATCCGGGAGAACTTGCGCGGGTTGCCGATCGACTCCAGGTAGAGCAGGACCACCTCGGTGGCGTCGTCCTCCTCCCAGTACTGCAGGAGGTCGTTGCCCGAGACGTCGGCGCGGTTGCCCGCCGACACGAACGTCGAGAGCCCGAGCCCGCGCCGCTGCACCTTCTCCAGGATCGCCGAACCGAGCGCCCCGGACTGGCAGAAGAAGCCCGCCCGGCCCCGCGGCGGCAGCACCGAGGACAGCGAGGCGTTGACCGAGACGGACGGGTCGGTGTTGATGATGCCCAGGCAGTTCGGCCCGATCAGGCGCAGGCCGTAGGAGCGGGCCAGCCCCACGAGCTGGCGCTGGCGCTTGCGTCCCTCCTCCTGGCCGGTCTCGGCGAAGCCCGAGGAGATCACGACCAGCCCGTGCACGCCCTTCGCGGCGCAGTCCAGGACGACATCGGTGACCGCGTCGGCGGGCACCGCGACGATCGCGACGTCGACCTCGTCGGGGATGTCGCCGACCCGCTGGAAGGCGGGCAGCCCCGAGACGGCCCCCGCGCTGGGGTTGACGACGTAGACCCGACCGGTGAAGTCGCCGGTGACCAGGTTGCGCACCAGCGTCTGGCCGATCGTGTCCTGGCGGCGGCTCGCGCCGATCACGGCCACCGACCGCGGGTTGAAGAAGCGCTCGATCGAGGCCGCCTCGGCCCGCTGCTCGCGGCTGCGCATGACACCGATGGCGGTGTCGGTGGCGTCGATCGGGAACTCCAGGCTCAGCACGCCGTCCTCGTAGCCGCTGGCCACCCGGTAGCCCGCGTCGCGGAAGGTCTGGATCATGCGGTGGTTGTCGGGCAGCACCTCGGCGGTGAACCTGTCCAGGCCCCGCTCACGCCCCGCGGCGGCGAGGTGCTCGAGCAGCAGCTGGGCGATGCCGCGCCCCTGGTGGCGGTCCTCGACGAGGAAGGCCACCTCGGCGTCACCCTCGCCCAGCGCCTCGTAGCGGCCCACGGCGATGATCCGACCCCGCAGCAGGATGACCAGGGCGACCCGGTCGACGTGGTCGACCGAGGTGAACCGGGCCACGTCGCTCTTGCTCAGCTCGGGCATCGGGCTGAAGAAACGGTAGTACTTCGAGCGGTCCGAGACCCGGGAGTAGAACTCGACGAAGACCTCGGCGTCCTCGGAGGTGATCGGGCGGATGTGCGCGGTGCTGCCGTCGCGCAGCAGCACGTCGGCCTCCCAGTGCCGGGGCCACTCGGGGGGAGGTCCGGGCGCCTCGTCCGCGCGGGCGGGAGGCTCTGTCGGGGTGGCGGTCTGCTCGGACCCGGGGGCGGTCGGCACGAGATCAACCTACCGCTGCACCGAGGTGCGCGTGGCCGGTCCGGCGAGCCCCGGCCGGCCCGGTCGCGCGGGCGCGACAAGATGGGCGCCATGGCTCGCCGTACGACACCTCCACCGCCGCCCGACGACTTCGAGGAGCGCGTCCTCGACATCGACGTCGGCGAGGAGATGCGCTCCTCGTTCCTCGAGTACGCCTACTCGGTCATCTACTCCCGCGCGCTCCCGGACGCCCGGGACGGGCTCAAACCGGTCCAGCGTCGGATCCTCTACACGATGCAGCAGATGAACCTCACGCCCGAGCGCGGACACGTCAAGTGCGCCCGCGTGGTCGGCGAGGTGATGGGTCGCCTGCACCCCCACGGCGACACCGCGATCTACGACGCGCTGGTGCGCACCGCCCAGTCGTGGTCCATGCGCCTGCCGATGGTCGACGGCCACGGCAACTTCGGCTCACCCGACGACTCCCCCGCCGCGATGCGCTACACCGAGTGCCGGATGGCCGCGCCCGCGGTGTCGATGACCGACTCCATCGGCGAGGACACCGTCGACTTCCGCCCCAACTACGACAGCCGCGAGCTGGAGCCGGCGGTGCTGCCCGCCGCGATCCCCAACCTCGTGGTCAACGGGACGACGGGGATCGCAGTCGGCATGGCCACCAACATGGCCCCCCACAACCTGGTCGAGGTCGTCCAGGCCCTGCGCCACCTGATCGCCACCCCCGCGGCGACGACCGAGGACCTCATGCGGTTCGTCCCCGGCCCCGACCTGCCGACCGGCGGCAAGATCGTCGGGCTCGACGGGGTCCGCGACGCCTACGAGACCGGCCGCGGGTCGTTCAAGATGCGCGCGACCACGCGGGTCGAGCCGGTGGGACGCCGCCAGGCGATCGTGGTCACCGAGCTGCCCTACGGCGTGGGCACCGAGAAGGTCGTCGAGCGCATCAAGGCGCTCGTCCTGGCCAAGAAGGTCCAGGGGATCTCCGACGTCAAGGACCTCACCGACCGAGCACACGGGCTGCGCCTGGTCATCGAGGTCAAGAACGGGTTCGTGCCCGAGGCCCTGCTCGAGCAGCTCTTCCGCCAGACCCCGCTGGAGGACTCCTTCGGGATCAACGCCGTCGCGCTGGTCGACGGCCAGCCCCGCACGCTGGGCCTCAAGGAGATGCTCGAGGTCTTCCTGGCCCACCGCCTCGACGTCGTACGTCGGCGCTCGACGTACCGCCGTGACCGCAAGGCCGAGCGGTTGCACCTCGTGGAGGGCCTGCTCATCGCGCTGCTCGACATCGACGAGGTGATCGCGGTCATCCGCAGCAGCGACGACGCCGGCGCGGCCCGGGAGCGGCTGATCACCGTCTTCGACCTCTCGCGCGCGCAGGCCGACTACATCCTGGAGATGCAGCTGCGCCGACTGACCCGGTTCAGCCGGATCGAGCTGGAGAAGGAGGCCGAGCAGCTGCGCGGCGAGATCGAGGAGCTCGAGGCGATCCTGGCCGACCCGGCGCTGCTGCGCCGGGTCGTCTCCGAGGAGCTCGCCGAGATCGCCACGACGTACGGCACCCCGCGGCGCACCGTCCTGCTCGCCTCGGCCGGGAGCACCGCGGTCACGGCCGCCGCGGCCCCCCTCGAGGTGCCCGACGAGCCCTGCCTCGCGCTCCTGTCCAGCGGGGGCCTGCTGGCCCGCTCCAGCCCGGTGCGCGACGAGGGACCGTGGGAGGTCGGAGGCGGCCGCGACGGCGGTGGGCCCGAGGCCGGCCGGGCCAACCACGACGTCGTGGTCTCCGCGGTGCGCACGAGCGCCCGGGGCGAGATCGGGGTGCTGACCTCGACCGGACGGCTGCACCGCCTGGGCGTGCTGGACCTGCCGGTCCTGCCCCCCTCGGCCGCCCACCCCCACCTGCAGGGGGGGCTACCGCTCTCCGAGCTGCTCGTGCTCGACCGCGACGAGCGTGCCCTCGCGCTGTGCACGCTCGCCACCGAGGGTCCCGGGATCGCGCTGGGCACCCGGCGGGGCGTCGTGAAGCGGGTCAACCCCGAGGTCCTCGGCCGCGAGAGCTGGGAGGTCGTGCGCCTCGCCGAGGGCGACGAGGTGATCGGGGCCACCGAGCTCGCCGGCGGCGAGGAGGACCTGTGCTTCGTCTCCTCCGACGCACAGCTGCTGCACTTCCCGGCCGACCTGGTGCGCCCGCAGGGGCGCACCGGAGGCGGCATGGCCGGCATCCGTCTCGCGGCGCGCGAGCACGTCGTGTGGTTCGGCAGCGTCGCGACCGGCCCGGTCGCGCCGGACGACGGCACGCCGCAGGGCGTGGTGGTCGTGACCGTGTCCGGCTCCTCCACCGCCCTGCCCGGCACGGAGGCGGGTGCGGCGAAGGTGACGCCGTTCTCGGAGTACCCCGCCAAGGGCCGGGGCACCGGCGGCGTGCGCTGCCACCGCTTCCTCAAGGGCGAGGACGGCCTGCTGCTGGCCTGGGTCGGGCCCGGCCCGGCCCGGGCTGCCGCGGCCAGCGGCGCGCCGGTCGAGCTGCCCGCCGCGACCGGGCGCCGGGACGGGTCCGGCACGCCCCTGGCCCAGCCCGTGCACGCCTGTGCGGCACCCCTCGGCGCGACCCGGGCTGCGAACGGGCCTGTGGCAGGGTGAACGCATGCGCCTCGGATGCTCCCGCCGCCGTACCCCCGACCGCCGCCGCGTGGTCGCCTCCGTCACCCTCCTCGGAGCGCTCGGCCTGCCGCTGAGCGCCTGCTCGGGCGACCAGGGGGTCTCCTCGAGCAGCGAGGCGGACACCGACGACTCCGGGGAGGCCACGCCCGAGGAGGTCCTCGCCCTGGCCAAGACCACGCTCGACGAGACCTCCGGCGTCACCTTCGCCCTCTCGACGACCGACCTGCCCGACGGCGTCAACGGGCTCACGAGCGCGAACGGCGTGCTGACGAGCGCGCCCGCGTTCGAGGGGACCCTCACGGTGATCCTGGTCGGCAACAGCGTCGAGGTGCCCGTGGTGGGCGTGGACGGGACGACGTACGCCCAGGTGCCGCTGACCCCCGGCTTCCAGCAGGTCGACCCCGGCGAGTACGGCGCACCGGACCCGGCCGGTCTGATCAGTCCTGACAGCGGGGTCTCCTCCCTGCTGCCGGCCACCGAGGGGGTCGAGCAGGGCGACACGGTGCGCGGGGGCGCGGACAACGCCGAGGTGCTCACCGAGTTCACCGGCACGGTGGCGTCCAGCACGATGACCAACATCATCCCCTCGGCGGAGGGCGACTTCGACGTGTCCTACACCGTCGCCGAGAACGGCGAGCTGCGGCAGGCGATCCTGAGCGGCGTCTTCTACCCCGACAGCGCCTCGATGACCTACACCGTGGACCTCACGGAGTACGGGACGACCAAGGACATCGTCGCTCCGTGAGCGAGAGCCGTTGAACCAGGCACCGGGGTCGCGGCCGCGGCTGCTGCTCGGCCTCGCCGCCGTCGCGGTGGCCTTCGCCGCCGCGGACACCTACGTCGTGGTCCTCGCCCTGCCCGAGATGGGTGCCGCGGCCGGGGTCTCGGCGGAGGAGCTCCAGCGGGCCGCGCCGATCATCTCGGGCTTCCTGCTCGGCTACGTCGCCATGCTGCCGTTGATCGGACGCATCGCCGACCTGCGCGGGCGAACCCCGGTGCTGGTCGCGGCCCTGGTCGTCTTCGCGTTCGGCTCGCTGGTCACGGCCTTCGCCTACGACCTGCCCAGCATGGTCGTGGGGCGCTTCCTGCAGGGGCTCGGCGGCGGTGGCCTGGTCCCGGCAACGCTCGCGCTGGTCGCGGACCTCTACCCCGTGCAGCGCCGCGGGGTGCCGCTCGGCATCGTCTCCGCGGTCCAGGAGGCGGGCAGCGTGCTCGGCCCCCTGCTGGGCGCGGCGGTGCTCGCGGTGTCGGGCTGGCGCACGATCTTCGTGCTCAACCTCGTGGTCGGGGTCCTGCTCGCGCTCGCCGTGCGTGCCCTGGCCCGCGACCGCACCTCCGGCCGGGCGGCGCGCCCCGCGGGGCCGCTTCGACTGGGCGGGGCTCGCGCTGCTCGCCGCCGGCGCCGCCCTGGCGGGCCTGACGGTGCTGCGTCCACCCGGGCTGCAGCGCGACCTGACGTGGGGCCAGGCCTTCATCGGCTTCGTGCCCGGTGGACGGTGGCTGACCCCGGTCGGGGTCACGGCGATGGTCGTGCTGCTCGGCTTCGTGGCCCGCAGCCTCACGGCCCGACGACCCCTGCTGGACCTGCGGGACTGGTGGCGCAGCGCCCGCGAAGCCGACGTCGTGGGCGCGACGTACCTCGCGGTGGCGCTGGGCGGGATCATCCTGGCCTTCTCGACCGCGGACCCCGAGATCCAGGTCTTCGCCGACCAGGGCTGGTGGTACCTCGCCGGATCGGCGCTCTCGCTGGTGGCCCTGGTGGTGCACCTGCGGCGCGCGAGCGACCCGTTGGTGCCCCGCGGCGCACTGCGGGCGCGCCCGGCCTGGGGTGCTGGTGTCGTGAGCTTCTTCATCGGAGCGGCCCTCATCGCCGCCGTCGTCGACATCCCGCTGTTCGCGCGCACCACGGCCTACCCCGACTCGCAGCTCTCGGCGGCCCTCGTGCTGGTGCGCTTCCTGGTCGCGCTGCCCGTCGGTGCCGTCGTCGGCGGCTACCTGACCCGGAGGTTCTCGGCCGGCGGCGTCACCGCGGTCGGGATGCTGGCCGCGGCGGCGGCCTTCGCGCTGATGACCCGGTGGGACGTCGACACCCTGCCGGGTCTGGAGCGCCGATGCCACCCTCGTGCTGTGCGGGCTCGGCTTCGGCCTCGCGCTCGCCCCGGTGAACGCCGCCGTGCTGGCCAGCACCGACGCGGCGGTGCACGGGCTGGCCGGGGCGTCGGTCGTCGTGGCTCGCATGGTGGGGATGCTGGTGGGGATCTCCGCCCTGACCGCCGTCGGCCTGCGCCGCTACTACGCCTACCTCGAGGCCAACCCGCTGCCCGACGCCGTCGACGTCTGCGACGGCCGGACGCGCTGCCAGGCCTACTCCGACCTGATCGCCGGGGCCGGCATCGGCCAGGAGCAGGCCGTCTTCGCCGGTGCGGCGGTCTGCGCGCTCACCGCGGCCCTGCTCGCGGTGGTGCTCTTCCGCGGAGCGCGGACCCGTGAGGTCGACACGAGCGAGCTGGTGCGCTCCGCGGCGTAGGGCCTCTCGACGCGGACCGGCCCGCGATAAGATGCGGGGCGTGGAAGCAGACTTCGACGACCTGTTGGACGCCAACCAGCGCTGGGCCGCGACCACCGAGGTCGGTGGGTACGACGGTGTGGCCAAGGCCGGCGTGGCCATCGTGACCTGCATGGACTCGCGGATCCAGCCGTTGGAGATGATCGGTCTCGGGCTCGGCGACGCCAAGATCTTCCGCAACCCCGGTGGACGCGTCACCGCTCAGGCGCTGGAGGCCCTCGTGCTCGGCGTGCACCTGCTCAACGTGCAGCGCATCCTGGTCGTCCCGCACACCCGCTGCGCCATGGCCAGCGGCACCGAGGCCGAGCTGCGTCGCCGGGTCGAGGAGTCGGCGGGAGAAGAGGCCTCCTGGCAGCCCTTCCACGTCGTCGGCGACCAGCTCGAGGCCCTCGCCGAGGACGTGCAGAAGGTGCGCACCCACCCGTTGGTCCCGGCCACGGTGAAGGTGGCCGGCTTCGTCTACGACGTCGACACGGGCCTGCTCGACCGCCGGTTCTGAGAGGGCCTCAGCAGCCGCGGCGCTGGACGCCCGTCACGTCGACCGGCAGTCGTCCCGGCGCCGACCGCCTGCCCAGGAGCAGCGCCACCAGGCCGTCCATGGCGGCCGGCGTCGCGGCGTACGTCGCGATCTCGACGGGGGCGTCGAGGTAGCCCAGCACGTACGGCGTGCCCGTCGCGACGAGCACGCCGGGCGGACCGGGACCGTCGGTGGTCCCGAGGCGGACCGGGGTGCCGTTGACGACGGGGGTCGGCTCGATCGCCTTCCACTGGGCGAGGTCGCGCTGGTCCTGCTTCGTGCGACCGGTGCGCCGGGGACGCGGCGGCACGGTGTAGGTGACCGAGCCCAGGGACATCCCCGCGGCCGAGGCCGCCGCCCGGAAGGTCTCCACCGCTTCGGGGTCTCCCATCGCCACCACGGGCCCGTCGACCAGTCGCCCACGGCACGGCCCGGAGGCCACGGTGAGGGCGGCCTCGGTCAGCCGGGCAGCGGCGTCCCGGGCCGACCCCGGCGAGCCACCCCGACGCGGGGAGGTGGCGTCGCGGTGCTCCAGGAGCGCCACCATGCGAGCCGCCGAGCGCTCGAGGTCGCGCTTGCCGAGGTCGCCGCGGCGTACGGCGGCCACGATCGTCTGACGCGTCCTGACCGGGTCCGGTGGCATGAGCACCACGTCGCCGCCCGCCTGGAGGAAGCGCACGGCGGGCTTGGACTGGTTGGAGACCGCCGCCATGTCGAGCGCGTCGCTGACGACGAGTCCCTCGAACCCGAGGTCTCCGCGCAGCATGCCGTTGATCACCGGCTTGGAGACGGTCGCCGGGGTGCCGGGGTCGACGGCCCCGACCGCGATGTGGCCGACCATGACCGCAGGCAGGCCCGCCCTGATCGCCGTCCGGAAGGGCACGAGGTCGTTGCGGCGCAGCTCGCGCAGGCTGCGGTCCTGGACCGGCAGGCCGACGTGGCTGTCGGTGGTCACCGATCCGTGCCCGGGGAAGTGCTTGACGACCGGGACCACCCCGGCGTCGAGGAAGCCCTGTGCCGCGGCGAGGGACTGCGCCGCGACCGACTCGGGGTCGTCCCCGGCCGCACGGGAGCCGATCGCCGGGTCAGCCGGTCCGACCGTGACGTCGGCGTCGGGGGCGAAGTCCACGTTCAGGCCCATCCAGCGCAGCTCGGCCCCGCCGGCGGCGTACGCGCTGCGGGTCAGACGCGGGCGGTCCGCGGCGCCGGCGGCCATGAACGCCGGGAAGCGGGTCGCCGCGCCCCTGATCCGCTCGACCAGCCCTCCCTCCTGGTCGACCCCGACGAGCACCGGCCAACGGCGCCCCGAGCGCTGCTGGAGCCGCGCGGTCAGCGAGCGCAGCTGACCGGGCGAGGTCACGTTGTCGTCGAAGACGATGACGCCGCCGAGGTGGTTGTCGCGCACGAGACGGACCGGCGCCTGCGTCCCCGACCAGCGAGCCACGATGACCTGACCGGCGAGCTCGCCCGTGCTCATCCGGCCCACCCGCTCGGCCGCCGTGTCGAGCTCCTCGCGGGTGGGCCCCCACCCGGTCTCGAGCCCCAGCTTCTCGCTCGGCGAGGGCTTGGCCCGGTCGGCTGCCCGCGAGGACCCGGGGTCCGCCGGGCCCGCGGGGGACCCGCCGTCCGCAGTGCACGCCACCACGCCGCCCAGCAGCGACGCACTCAGCGCGGCGGCAGTCAGCGCGCGGACACGGCGCGGAGTCAGAGCGGGCACGCGGCCATGGTGCCACTCGGTCCGTCGTCTGCGGCGCACCTCGCCCGCGACGGTCGACCTGTTGATCGCGCTCACCGGGCGGCAGCGATCCGCAGGTCGACGCACGGCGTGGGTCGGGCGGACGCCGCGGAGGTCGTGGGGTGCGGTCCGCAGCAGGGTCGTGGGTGTCGGCCCCGTGGATCAGGCGTCGAGCGTCTCCACGTCCACCTCGTAGGCACCCTGGACGATGAACTCCTTGCGCGGCGCGACGTCGGAGCCCATGAGGAGCTCGAAGACGCTCGCGGCCGCCTCGGCGTCGTCCACGGTGAGCTTGCGCAGCGTACGGCGACGCGGGTCCATCGTGGTCTCGGCCAGCTGGTCGGCGTCCATCTCACCGAGGCCCTTGTACCGCTGGATCGGCTCCTTCCAGCGCACACCTCGCTTCTTCAGCTCCGCCAGGCGGCGCTGCAGCTCGGGGTCGGAGTAGGTGTAGACGTACTTGTCCATGCCCTTCTTGGGATTGGTCAGCTCGATGCGGTGCAGCGGGGGCACGGCGGTGAACACCCGCCCCGAGGTGACCAGGTCGGGCATGTACTTGAAGAACAGGGTGGCCAGCAGGCAGCGGATGTGGGCGCCGTCGGAGTCGGCGTCGGCCATGAAGATGATCCGGCCGTAGCGGCACGCGTCGAGGTCGAAGGTCCGCCCCGACCCGGCACCGACGACCTGGATGATCGAGGAGCACTCGACGTTCTTGAGCATGTCGCCGACGGAGGCCTTCTGGACGTTGAGGATCTTGCCGCGGATGGGCAGCAGCGCCTGGAAGGAGGAGTCGCGCGCCGACTTGGCGGTGCCGAGGGCGGAGTCGCCCTCGACGATGAACAGCTCGGTGCGCTCGTTGTCGTTGTCGCGGCAGTCCGACAGCTTGGCCGGCATCGTCGAGGACTCCAGCGCGTTCTTGCGGCGTTGGGTGTCGCGTTGGGCGCGCGCTGCCAACCGGGTCTTGGCGGCGGCCGCGACCTTCTCCATCACCAGCTTGGCCTGGGCCTTCTCGACCCGCTTGGTCGAGGTCAGGAACGCCTTGAGCTCGGCGGCCACGACCTTGCGCACGATCGAGCGGGCGGCCGGAGTGCCGAGGATCTCCTTGGTCTGGCCCTCGAACTGCGGCTCGGCCAGGCGCACGGTGACGACCGCGGTCATGCCTTCGAGCACGTCCTCCTTGGTCACGTCGGCGTCGTTGACGCGCAGCACCTTGGCCGCCTTCATCGTGTCGTTGAAGGTCCTGGTCAGGGCCGCCTCGAAGCCGGAGATGTGCGAACCGCCCTTGGGGGTGGCGATCACGTTGACGAAGGAGCGCTCGGTGGTCTCGTAGCCGGTGCCCCAGCGCACGGCGACGTCGACGCCGAGGTCGCGCTCGACCTCCTGCGGGGTCATGTGGCCGGCGTCGTCGAGCAGCGGCACGGTCTCCTTGAAGGTGTCGTGGCCCTGGAGGCGCACCACGTCGGTCACGGGCTCGTCGGGGGCGAGGAACTGCGCGAACTCCGCGATGCCGCCGTCGTGACGGAACTTCTCCTCCACCGGCTCGGGTCCGCGCACGTCGCGGATGACCAGCTCGAGACCCGGCACGATGAACGACGTCTGACGGGCCCGGCTGAGGAGGTCCTCGTAGACGAACGTCGCGTCCGGGGTGAAGATCTGGCGGTCCGGCCAGAACCGGACCCGGGTGCCGGTGCGGCCCTTCGCCAACCGCCCGCCCTTGCGGGTCAGCCCCGAGCGGACCTCGAACGCCCCGCCGGGCCCCTCCTCGGCGAACACCCCGGGCACACCTCGCTGGAAGCTCATCCCCTGCCGCGACGGCGGCCGCTCGATGTCGACGTCGAGTCGCGAGGAGAGCGCGTTGACCACGGAGGCCCCGACTCCGTGCAGGCCACCCGTCGCGACGTACGACCCGCCCCCGAACTTCCCGCCGGCGTGGAGCTTGGTGTAGACCACCTCGACACCGGGCAGGCCGGTGCGGGGCTCCTTGTCCACGGGGATCCCCCGGCCGTCGTCGTGCACCTCCGCCGACCCGTCGGGGTGGAGGGTCACCTCGATGCGCCGGGCATGGTCGCCCAGGGCCTCGTCCACGCCGTTGTCGATGATCTCCCACAGGCAGTGCATCAGCCCGCGGGTGTCGGTCGAGCCGATGTACATGCCGGGCCGCTTGCGCACGGCCTCCAGGCCCTCGAGGACCAGCAGGTGCGCGGCGTTGTACGTCTTGTCGATGGCGGGCTCCTCGGTCGGGCAGACGCGGTCGGGCGGACACCGTCGTCAGGGGTACGTCGGGTGCGGCAGGTCGAATCTACCGATGCCCGACGTCACTGCGGCGCAGGCCAGGCCGGGGCTCGGGTGCGTCCGGGCTCGCCGACCCTCAAGTCCGACCACCCCGGCGCCGACATCCGGGGTACGCGATGCGACACCAGCACGGATCAGAATGGTGGACTTCACCCCTCCAGGACCCGGTCCGTGATCAGATGAACGTGGTCTTCGACACCTGAGACCGGGAATCTTGGGGTTCCTGGATAGGTTGAAGACATCACCGACCGACCAAGAGATGAGGCCGTTGTGACGACTGCAGTAGCCCCCAGTGCTCCGCTCACCGCCGAAGACCGTTGCGACCGCTGCGGTGCCCAGGCCTACCTTCGTGTCGCCGTGCAGGCGGGTGGCGAGCTCCTGTTCTGCGCCCACCACGCGCGCGAGCACGAGGCCAAGCTGAAGGAGGTAGCCGTGACGCTGGTCGACGAGACCCACAAGCTGACGCGCTCCCCCTCCGGCACCGCTGGCGGCCAGTAGCCAGCCCGACGTCGAGACGCCGACGGCCCCGGACACCCTTGTCCGGGGCCGTCGTCGCGTCCTGACCCACCCGCTCGGCCGGACCCGGAGACGAGGACCCGCGCGTGGCCGTGCTCCTTCCGCTGGCCGCCGCGCTCACCTACGGCCTGTCCGACTTCATCGCCGGCATCGGTGCCGTCGTCGCCGGGGTCGGCAACGGGGTGGGCACGGCGTTCCTCTACCGCGGGCTGTCCTCCGGGTGACGGGGGTGGTCTCGGGGTCGCGGCGGCCGTCGTGCGGGAGACCTGGGTGCCGCGTCAGCGGGTGGCGTACGCCGGCCTGCTCTCGGGCCTGCTCGTGGCGACGGCGACGGTGCTGTTCCTGCTCGCGACACGATCGGGCCTGCGCCCAGGCGATCGGCCTCGCGCTCTGCGCCGGGGCGGTCACCCGGGTCGCTCCCGGGTAGACCTTTCATGACCGGCCGATGCTCCGGTCAACCGCGGGAGCGCTGCGCCACCACGATGCCGAGCGCGACCAGGAGCCCGCCGACGATGCCGTCGATCCCCCCGTCGGACCAGGCCGAGCCGGTCACCTGGGAGACCACGACGAAGGTGATCCCACCGAGGGCCAGCAGGACCCCGAGGGCCAGCGGGCCCCGCTTGCCTCCCGTCACCGACGAGCCCTCTCGCGTCCGATGCCCCGCAGGCCGAGGGTCACCAGCAGCAGCCCCGTGACGAGCAGCAGGATCGTCACCGGCCCCACTGCGTCGTCGGAGACGGCCAGGCGCAGCAGCAGACCCAGCACGGTCAAGGCTCCGGCGGCGGTGCCGACGTAGAGCCCGACCAGACGGGAGGGCTCCTGCGGAGCGTTGCTCGACACGACTCAGTCCAGGTAGTCGCGCATGAGGAACGGCTGGACGCTGTGCATGGGGGCAGTCTAACCGTGCAGGTCAGGAGCGCTGCGGGGTGTGACGACAGCGCGGCCGCCGACTCATCCCCGACCGACCCCACGAGCTAGGAGCAGGACGACGATGCGCTGCGCGGACAGCTCGGCCCCGCACGATCGCCTGCGCCAGAGACGAGATCTACCCCGCTGCACCCCGCGTCGCTGAGCACTCCTACGAGCCACGACCGGCGATCGCTGCGTCGACGTACCGCGGGTTCCGATGAGCCGGGCCGGCCGGGAGCCCCCAGCGATGACAGCTAGCGGAGGTGGGCCGAGCGGTTGCGTCCGTCCGTCGATGACGCGCGCGACCTCGCCACCGTGCGCGATCGTCTGGCGACCTTCGCTGGCACGGCGCGGGATCCGGCCGTCTGACCCGAAGACGCCTTCGATGTGGCGCCGTCTGGGAGCCCCCGATCAGCACGGACGAGCGCATCCAGTCATGGCACCACTCAGGGAGTCCAGGGCAGGTACCAATACCTCATGCGGGAGTTGCTGCCGGTGTCGCCCATCAGCATCAGATCCCTGGTGAAGACTGAGATGTCCAGCGGGTCGCGGATGTAGGTCAGACCCTCGGCAAGGGCGCAGGAGACCGGCGCCACGGTCGGCGCGGTCGTCGTGAGCGTCGAGACGAGACCGTCGGAACCGATCTGCCAGTGAAGCACCTGACACGGTCTCGTCGAGGTCTTCGGCACCTGCAGCGCCACATCGGTGCC
This sequence comes from uncultured Actinomycetota bacterium, assembly GCA_963714475.1. Classification (GTDB taxonomy): domain Bacteria; phylum Actinomycetota; class Actinomycetes; order Propionibacteriales; family Nocardioidaceae; genus Nocardioides. Next base: position 551,267 of record CAVQOP010000006.1, on the reverse strand, counting down.
GTTGCTCGCGGCAGCAGTGAAAGTGAGCTTGGCAGCACCCTTCACCACGCCCACGTAGGCAACGCTCGGGTCATAAGGCTCACCGGTGCCGGGAGTGACGTACGCCTGGTCTGGGTCGCGGCCGGTGGAGACCTCGAGGCTGCGGCGGAGGATCTTCTGGCCCCCCTTGGTCACCATGTAGGCCTGCGGGGTGCCCGAGACGTCCTCGGCGGTGACCACAGCCTCGATGTTGCACTCGCTGATGCGGTTCATCCCCACGTAGTTCTTGATGTCGTAGATCTTCCAGGGCGACCACGTGGCTGCGGTGGGGTCAGCCAGATTCGGCTCGGTCAGCTCCAGCAGGCGCCGGGTGTCACACGTGATGTCGCGTCCGTCCGCGTCGATCACCCGGTTCTGCACTGCGTAGCCAGTGGCCGCGAGGATCAGGTTCTGACTCGCGGTGCCGTCCTGCGCGGTCCGCACCGGCCCCAGGGTCAGCTCCTCCCAGTCGTTGTTCTGCGCGACATGAGGATCCAGAGCCCAGCTCGGGTCGGCCAGGGCGAAGCTACGCACCTCTTTCACCTTGTGGGTCACCGGGTCCAGACGAATCGCCCACAGCCGTGCCCGCTGGATCTGCCGACAGTCGCGCAGCTCGGTCTCCACCAGGCCAACGCACGCCGAGAAGGTGTCCGTGGTCTTCCACACGTCGCTCTGCGCCCAGTACCAGTTCGGATAGGTCGGCGAGGCAACCAGACCAGACAGCTCCTTGGCCTCCGGAGCGAGCCCGCTGCCGTAGACGATGGTGCCGTCGTAGGAGGCAGACGCCGCCGCACCAGGAACCAAGGCAAGCACCAGCATCGTTGCGACAACGGCGCCGAATCGCCGGGGCATCCCCCACTTGTTCACGTGACCCCATGACCTCTTGAACGCTGCCATCCCCTGACGGCCGGAAAGCTGAGCGTAACGGCCGGACCGTCCTGCGGCAATTGTTCGATGTAGCCAGCGCGCGCAGGACCACACCGGTGGCGTCAGGCACTCGACTCGTCCCTTGCCAGGGCCGCAGGCCCGACAGGGGCGTCACCGCACGGATCGCGGTGCCGGTGCTTGCGAGGTCGTGGAGCGACCCGCTTGCGAGGACGCCACTCCCCGTCACCGACCTCGAACGCGACGACCGCCCACGAAGGTGACGATCTCAGGATGACACCAGTGGTGACCAGGGCCCTCGCTGCCGAGGAGACCTGCGTCGGCGACGTTCACACCCCGATGTCAGACCGCATCGCGGACTACCTCAGTCGAGGTAGTCGCGCAGGACCTGCGAGCGGCTCGGGTGGCGCAGCTTGGACATCGTCTTGGACTCGATCTGACGGATCCGCTCACGGGTCACGCCGTAGACCTTGCCGATCTCGTCGAGGGTCTTGGGCTGGCCGTCGGTCAGCCCGAAGCGCATCGAGACGACGCCGGCCTCACGCTCGGAGAGCGTGTCGAGGACGGCGTGCAGCTGCTCCTGGAGCAGGGTGAACGACACCGCGTCGGCGGGAACGATCGCCTCGGAGTCCTCGATGAGGTCACCGAACTCCGAGTCACCGTCCTCACCGAGCGGGGTGTGCAGCGAGATCGGCTCCCGGCCGTACTTCTGGACCTCGATGACCTTCTCGGGGGTCATGTCGAGCTCGAGGGCCAGCTCCTCGGGCGTCGGCTCGCGACCGAGGTCCTGCAGCATCTGGCGCTGGACCCGGGCGAGCTTGTTGATGACCTCGACCATGTGCACGGGGATCCGGATGGTGCGGGCCTGGTCGGCCATGGCCCGGGTGATCGCCTGACGGATCCACCACGTGGCGTACGTCGAGAACTTGTAGCCCTTGGTGTAGTCGAACTTCTCGACCGCACGGATGAGGCCGAGGTTGCCCTCCTGGATCAGGTCGAGGAAGAGCATGCCGCGACCGGTGTAGCGCTTGGCCAGCGACACGACGAGGCGCAGGTTGGCCTCGAGCAGGTGGTTCTTGGCCCGGCGCCCGTCGGCGTCGATCCACTCCAGCTCCTCGTGCACCTTGGCGCTGATCCGACCACCCTTGGCGAGCTTCTCGGCGGAGAACAGACCGGCCTCGATGCGCTTGGCCAGCTCGACCTCCATCTCGGCGTTGAGCAGCGGGACCTTGCCGATCTGCTTGAGGTAGTCCTTGACGGGGTCGGCGGTCGCGCCCGCGACCATGACCTGCTGCTCGGGCTCGTCGGTGTCGTCGGCGGCCGAGACGACGAAGGAGGCCTGCTTCTCGTCCTCCTTGATGGTCGGGTCGACCTTGACGTCGGCCTCGAACTGCTCGTCGGGCAGGTCGGGGAGGATCTTCTTGCCGTCGGGGCCCACGACTGCGGGAGCCGCACCGTCGGCGGCGACCTCGGCCGCGGCGAGGTCGACGACCCCGACGCCCGAGGTGGTGGCCTCACCCTTGGTGAGCGGCGCGGCGGGGGCGGCCTTCTTGGCCGGCGCGGCCTTCTTCGCGGGTGCCTTCTTCGCGGCGGCCTTCTTGGCCGGCGCGGCCTTCTTCGCGGTCGCCGTGGTCGCCTTGCGCGTGCTGGTCGCCGCGGCCACGCGCGTCTCGGCCGGCAGCGCGACGCTGATCCCGAGGCCGCTGAGGTGCGCCATCAGCGACTTCAGGTGCCGTGGCTCGACCTGTGCCTCGTCGCTCGCGCGACGCACCTGGTCGGGGGTGACCTGACCGTCGGAGGAAGCCTGCTCGACCAGGGCGGTGACCGCCGGGTGGGCCAGCACCTCAGCGGGAATCTTGCGTGTGGTCGCGGACACGAACACCTCTCGTCTTGCTGGTTGTGACGGCTGAGAACACGGGCGGAACCGACTCCGAGGCGCACCAAAGGCCGGTGTCGTCAAGAGCCGCCGTGGTTCATCATGCCACGCCGACGAAGCCACGAGCACCACGCGGGGTCGGTGCGCGGTGCTGCGCACCGACGGGCTCACGACTCGCGTGCGGCCTTCGTCTTCGCCTTCTGCTGCTTCTTGAAGTCCCTCACCTGCTGCAGGGACGTCGGCCCCGTCACGTCGGCCACCGAGCGGTGACCGTCGAGGGCGTAGTCGCCCACCGCGGCCTCCCAGCCCTCGGGGCGTACGTCGAGCTGCTTGGCCAGCAGCGCGGTGAAGATCTTCGCCTTCTGCGCCCCGAAACCCGGCAGCGCCTGCACCCGCCCGACCAGGTCCCGCCCCGAGGCGGCCTCGGTCCAGATCCGCTCGGCGCGCCCGTCGTAGCTCTCGGTGACGATGCGCGCGAGCTCTTGCAGACGCGTGGCCATCGAGCCCGGGAAGCGGTGAACCGCCGGCGTCGTGGAGCACACGGCGGCGAACTCCTCGGGATCCAGGGCGGCGATCGTGGCGGGGTCGAGCGTGCCGAGGCGCTCGACCAGCTTGGCCGGACCACGGAACGCGTGCTCCATCGGGTACTGCTGGTCCAGCAGCATCCCGGCCAGCAGCGCGAACGGGTCGTCGGTGAGCACCTGGTCGGCGGCGTCGTCGCCGGTGATGTGCAAGGACATGCCGCCCATCATCGCGCACCCTCCCCCTGCTGCGCTGCAGGGATCAGCCGTCCTCGCGGTAGCGCCGCAGCCACCGATCATCGATGCGGCGCTTGAGCCGGTGGGCGCTCCGTCCGTGCCACCACAGCCCGCCGCGCACCGCCAGGCCCTGTCCGTCCCCGAGGTCGAGCACGGAGAGCGCTCGTCGCTGGGGGGCGTAGGTCGGCAACGGGTCTCCGAGCCGCCTGGCCAGGAGGCTGGCCAGCAGCACCGGACCCTGCCGCACGCCGTGCACGCCCACGCGGGGCAGCGGGTCGGGCAGGAACAACGCGCAGTCGCCGGCGGCGTACACGTGATCGTGGTCGCGGTGCTGCAGCGTCGCCCGCACCGGGACGCCGTCCTCGTGGTCGCTGGCGAGACCGAGCTCACGGATGATCGGTGCGGCGACCAGCCCGGTGGCCAGCACGGCGAGGTCGTGCTCGATCTCGGTGCCGTCAGCGAGCTCGGTGCGGTCCGCGGCGAGCCGGTGCACCCGGACGTCGGTGCGCACCTCGACGCCCCGGCGCTCGAGGACCCGGCCCACCCGCCGACGCGCACCCGGCGGCAGGTCGGCGCCGATCCTCGCGCGCGCCTCGAGCAGGCGCACCCGAGCGACCGCCGGGTGCACCGCGAGGTGTGCGGCCAGCTCGAGGCCGCTCGACCCGCCCCCGACGACCGTGATGCGGCGCGCCCCCGCCGACCCCTCGGTGAGCCGCGCAGCCAGCTCGTGGAGGCCGGCCAACGGCTTGGCGCGCAGCACCGACTCGTCGACCTGCATGGTGCTCGTGGCGACCGCGCTGCCGACATTGAAGGACACGACGTCGAAGTCGACCACCTCGCCGTGCGCGCTCCGGGCCCGCCCAGCCTCGAGGTCCAGCCTCGAGACCTCACCGACGGTGTGGCGTACGCCGCCTCGTCGTGCCAGGGCGTGGACGTCGAGACAGGCGCGCTCCGCGGCCACCTCACCGGTCGCGACGGCGGAGGCCATCCCGCTGTAACGGAAGACCGACGGCGCGAGCAGGCTGACCTCGTAGCCGGCCTTGCGCAGCTCCTCCCCGCGTCGCAGCAGCTCGAGGTGCGCGTGGCCGGCGCCGACCAGCAGCAGCCGCTCAGCGGCGGTCGACGTCACGACCGCGAGGCTACGAGATCGCCGGTAGTTGTCCCTCGGCCCCTCTCACGTGGCACAGTCGGCCCGTCATCGACACCGACCCGAAGGACCCAGATGTCGACCCCCCACCCCTGTCCTCCGCCCTCTTCCGCGCGCGCGACGACCGGAGCACTCGGCACGCTGGTGCTGCTCGCCGGTCTGCTCGCCGCCCTGGGCACGCCTGCGCAGGCCAGCCCGGCCGGGACGGCCGCACCCGCCGCGCTCGCGTCGGCGCCGACCTCGGCTGCGGCCGTCGCCGCGCGTGCCCGCACCCGGTTGCAGGTCTCGCCCCGGGTCTACGTCGGCGGTCAGCAGCTGACGTTCGCGGGCACCGTCGGCGGTAGCGGCCGCCAGCGGATCGGCATGCAGTTCCACATGGGACGCGCCGGCGACACCTGGACCCGCGTCGCAGGGTTCCGGACCCAGACCCGGCGGGACGGGTCCTTCCGTTTCACCTACCCCGCGCCGTCGAACTTCAACATCCGCTTCCGGGTCTTCTCCGGGGCACGCACGACCCCGGCGCACCGGTTCCTGGCTCGTTCCCAGGAGTCGGTCATGACCTTCCGTCCGGCGCGACCCGTGGCAGGGCGCAACTTCTCCGTCACCGTCGACACCACGCCGGAGGCCGGCGGTCGCCCCGACCTCCCCCCGCCCGCCTTCCCGGGTCGCGGCATCGCGCTGCAGGAGCGCGTCGCCGGGGGCACCTGGAAGACGATCCGCACCGGCACCACGAACAGCGCGGGCCTGGCCTCGTTCACCGTGCGCGAGTCCGCCGGGCGCCACGCCTACCGCGTTCGTCAGGACGCCGAGACGAGGAACGGCAACGAGATCGGGTGGCACCCCTCGTTCCCCGCCGAGTTCGCCGTCCAGCGGGCCGGCACGGCAGCCCGCGTCAGTGACGGCGGGTCGATGACCCTGCCCGACGTCTCCGCCGCCGGGCCTGCCGACGCCCGGGCCATGAGTGCCCCGGCCCCGCGCAGCCAGGGGTCGACCAACGCCAGCCAGCGTCACGGCTGGCGCCCGCAGCTCTTCGACTTCGCGTGGGAGCGCGGCGAGTCACTCTCGAGCGGGCCGTCACGCGGCTCCCGCCGCCAGGGCGGCTGGCAGGACACCTCGACCGGCTCCGGTCGGGCGAGCCACTTCAACGCCGGCCTGATGCTCGACTCGTCCTTCCGCAACACCGGTGGCCCCGGTGACCACGGCGACGTCACGGCGACCCTGCACGGCAACGCCCAGGCCTACGGTCGCTGGGAGTTCCGCACCCGCTCCTGGACGCTGGAGAACCAGGCCCGTGACTACCGGATCAAGATGGAGCTGGTTCCCGAGAACGCCTCCGACTACCGCTGCGGCGCCCAGAACATCACCGTCGCGGACATCGCCGACGACTCCCGCAGGCTCAAGCTCGGCGTGAAGGCGCTGGGTGGGCGCTCGTGGAGCTACACCCAGGGTGGCGTCCGACTCGGCGACGACGCCCACAACGTCGCGGTCGAGATCACCCGCCGCCACATCTCGTGGTTCCTCGACGGCCGGGTCATCGCGACGGTGCGCAACCGCGCCGCGGTCTCCGGTGTGGCGATGACCCCGCGCGTCTCCATGGTCGGGGTCGAGCAGAAGGAGATGAACCACACCAAGGTCATCTTCGACTGGATCCGCGCCTGGACTCCTGAGAACGGCTCCAGCCCGCGCAACGGCCACCGGCTCCAGCCCGGCACCCACCGCAGCGGCTGCTGAAGCACCCGGCCGGGGCACCTGCTGGGGCGGGTGCGCCGAGGGGTGAGTCCTACGATGGCCTACCGCCTGACCACACCGCTTGGAGGACCCCATGGCCGAGCTCGCCGACGCTGATGTCGAGCAGCTGCACCGCCGCCGCGACGAGATCGCTGCGCAGCACCTGCGTCCCGCAGCCGACCGGCCGGCATCGGCTGGACGAGGCACGCACCACACCGCGCTGATCTCCGGTGACGTGGAGCGCACCATCCGCTTCTACCAGGACGTCCTGGAGTTCCCGCTCACCGAGATGATGGAGAACCGGGACTACCCCGGCTCGACGCACTTCTTCTTCGACATCGGCAACGGCAACACGTTGGCCTTCTTCGACTTCCCCGGCCTCGGCCTCGACGCGGCGCGTGAGGTGCGCGGCGGCCTGCACCACGTCGCGATCTCGGTGGAACCGAGTCGTTGGAAGCGCCTGCTGACCAACCTCGACGAGGCGGGCGTCGCCTACGACATCCACTCCGAGGTCTCGGCCTACTTCGTGGACCCCGACGGCGCCCGCATGGAGATCATCAGCGACCCGCTCGGGGAGATGTACGGCGAGCAGGTCCTCTGAGGATGCCTCACCCCAGGACGCGCAGCGCCGCGTCGTAGTCGGGCTCCTGCCCGATCTCCTCGACGAGCTGGGAGTGCAGGACGCTGCCGTCGCGATCGACGACGATCACGGCACGCGCGAGCAGCCCCCGGAAGGCCCCGTCGACCATGCTCACCCCGTAGTCGGAGCCGAAGTCGGAGCGGAAGGCAGAGGCCATCAGCACGCGCTCGATGCCCTCGGCCCCACAGAAGCGCTGCTGGGCGAACGGCAGGTCGTTGCTCACGCAGACCACGTCGACCCCGGGCAGCTCCGAGGCGAGCTCGTTGAAGCGCCGGACGCTGGCTGCGCACACCCCGGTGTCGACGCTGGGGAAGATGTTGAGCACGGTGGCGCGCTCGGGGTTGCGCTCGAGGTCACCGAGGTCACCGCCCGTGAGTCGGAACTCGGGGGCGGTGTCGCCCGTCGAGGGGAGGGTTCCGCTGAGGTGGACAGGGGTGCCGCCCAGTGCCGTGGTCGTCATGACGTCATTGAACCAGCCGCTCAGATCGCACGAGCACAGGACTGGCGACCGGACTGGCCGCATCGTTCGTGGTCAGGCCCACCCTCGCCCGACGCCGGCCCGACGGGGTGAGCCCCCGGTCGACCTTGGCCGGTCGGCCATGATGGACCCGTGCTCAGCCTGTGGACGCCCGGCCATCGCACCACCGCCCTCGCCGCCGCCAGCGTGCTCGCCCTCGGGGCCGTGGCCGCCTGCGGGTCCGAGGAGGCCGCCGGACCGGCCCAGGCGACCAGCACCGCCCCGAACGGTGACGTGGTCGGCGACGCCGACGTCACCTTCGCGACCGAGATGATCCCGCACCACGCGCAGGCGCTGGTGCTCGTCGACACCACGCTCGGGCGCGAGCTCGACCCGGCCCTGCTGGAGGTCCTCGAAGGGATCCGCGGCAGCCAGAGCCTCGAGATCCAGACGCTGTCGGGCTGGCTGACGTCCTGGGGCGAGCCCGTCCCCGAGACCGCGCGCGACCACGCCAACGCCCACGGCGGCGGCGAGGTCGACGCGGGACACGACATGCCGGGCATGGTCAGCGCGCCGGACCTGGCAAGCCTCGAGAGGGCCCGGGGCGCGGCGTACGAGGAGCTGCTCCTCGAGCTGATGCTCGCCCACCACGAGGGCGCGATCGAGATGGCCCGCGCCGAGATCTCCGACGGCGCCCATCAGCCCGCCGTGGATCTTGCCCGGCAGATCGCCGGCGCGCAGCAGCGCGAGATCGCGACCATGGAGAAGCTGCTCGACAAGACCACCTGACGCCACCGGACGGTGTGGGGAGTGTCGCTGTGTGCCCACGGCGTACCCGCCCCGGTCCTGGCCGTCCCGGCCCGGTCCTCAGCGCCGTCGCGGGTCAGCCGGGCTTGACCGTCAGGACCGGGCAGGGCGCGTCCAGCAGGATCCGCTGGGCGCTGGAGCCGAGGATCAGCTTGCCGAGCGGGGTGCGCCTGCGGACGCCGATCACGATCAGGTCCTCGGCGCTCGCGGCGTCGACGATGTCTTCCGCGGCGTCGAACCCACCGGTGACGCCTCGCACCTCGACCTCGAGCCCGGTGTCCTCCAGACGGCGCCGCACCGGTGCGAGGACGTCGTCGGAGTCCGGCTCGTCGCCGCGCCGCCGGCTGGAGTTCACGACCAGCAGCGCGGCTCCTCGCAACGTGGCCTCGTGCACGGCTCGATCCAGCGCCGCCTCACCCTCGGGCTTCGGCACGTACCCCACGACAACGGTCGACATGGTGCGCACGTTACCGACGTCACGCCAGCAGTGAGCACCCTGTGGACGACCAGCCCCCGTGTGGTCCCCGGTCGGGCAGGGTGGCGCGGTGCCCGGACGCATCGAGGAGCCTGTCGAGAAGGCTCTGGCGCAGCTGCTGCGCTCGGCCGTGCTGTGGCACGTGCGGTCCGAGGGGCGACGCAAGCACCCGCCTCTGATGCACGCGGGGATCCCCGGCGCGACCGAGACCGCTTTCCCCGCCGCCGGCCCCGACCCCACCGATCACCCGCTGCGGGTCGAGGTCGTGCTGGCCATGCTGCGCCGCGTCGGCGCACTCCCCGACCCCGACGACCCGCCCGGGCCCGGCACGCCGGCCGAGGCGCCGCTCCTGTGGCTGACTCGCACCGGCGACCTCGACCTGCAGGACGTCGACGCGCACTGGCTCGCCGCGGTCTGCGCCGCGACCGGTGAGCTCGACCGTCCGCTCCACTTCGTGCTGGTCAACCGTCGGGCGTGGCGCGACCCCCGCACCGGTGTCGGCCGGACCTGGCGACGGCTGCGCGCGCACCGCTGAGCCGTCGCTGGTCACCAGGTGTGAACCGGCTCGTTGGCGTGCATCCGCTCCCGGTACTCCCCCGTCACCGCGCGGAGCGCCGCGAACCGGTCGTCTCTCGAGCGCTCCTCCATCCGTCGCACGAACCACTCGGCACCGTTGGACTGGGTGCGGCAGCGGCCCTCGATGACGCCGAGGAAGCGGTCGATGTCGGAACCCGTGACCCCCCAGGCCTCCAGCCCCTGCTGGGCCATCGGCAGCAGCCGGCGCAGGACCAGCTCGGTCGCGGGCACCTGGCCGACGCCGGGCCAGTAGACCTGGGTCTCGATGCCGTGCTGGGCGGCGACGTGGAAGTTCTCCTCCGCCGCGTCGAAGGACATCGCGGACCACAGGGGCCGCTGGCTCTCGGCCAGCGTCCGCACGAGGCCGAAGTAGAAGGCAGCGTTGGCCAACGTGTCGAGCACCGTCGGCCCGGCCGAGAGCACCCGGTTCTCGACCCGCAGGTGCGGGATCCCGCCGGCGATGTCGTAGACCGGCCGGTTCCAGCGGTAGACGGTGCCGTTGTGCAGACGCAGCTCGGAGAGGTTGGGGGTCCCGCCGCCCTCGAGCACGGCGACAGGGTCCTCGTCGTCGCTGATCGGCAGCAGCGCCGGGAAGTAGCGCACGTTCTCCTCGAACAGGTCGAAGACCGAGGTCACCCACCGCTCGCCGAACCACACCCGCGGGCGGACCCCCTGGGTCTTCAGCTCCTCGCTGCGGGTGTCCGTGGCCTGCTCGAACAGCGGGATGCGCGTCTCGCGCCACAGCTGCTTGCCCAGCAGGTAGGGCGAGTTGGCCCCGATCGCGAGCTGCACGCCCGCCATCACCTGAGAGGCGTTCCAGTACGCCGCGAACTCCGACGGTGACGTCTGCACGTGCAGCTGGGCGCTCGTGCAGGCCGCTTCCGGGATGATCGACCCCGCGGTCGTGACCACCTGCTCGGCCTCCTGGCCGAGGCCGTGGATCTCGATCTCGATGTCCTCGCCCCGGGCGGCGAGGATCTGCTCGCTCAGCAGCTGGTAGCGCGGGTTGACGCTGAGCGAGTCGACCCCCATGTGGTCGTCGGCGAGGGTCGGCAGGATCCCGATCATCACGAGGTGGGCGCCGACCTCGGAGGCCTTCTCCTCGCCATGGTTCAGGGCCCCGCGCAGGTCGGTCTCGATCGCGCCGATCCCGTGCTCGCGCAACCGCGCCGGTGGCACGTTGAACTCGAGGTTGAACTGGGCGAGCTCGGTGACCCAGTCGGGGTCCGCGATGGCCTCGAGCACCTCGGCGTTCTTCAGGGCGGGGTCGTTGTGCTCGTCGACGAGGTTGAGCTCGACCTCGAGCCCGATCATCGGGTCGTCGGTGTCGAAGACCGAGTCGCGCAGCATCCGGGCGAAGACGTCCAGGCAGCGCCTGACCTTCTCCCGGTGGCGCGTGCGATCGGCCCGACTGAACTCCTGAACGTCCACCTCTTCGCCCATGACGGCAGCGTAGTGGCGGGCCGCCCCGCCGGGTCCACCTCTGACTGAGCGTGTCAGCCGCGCTCAGGCCCCACGCACCTGCAGCAGGTCGAGACCGTCGAGCTCGTGGGGCGAGACAGCCCGCTCGAGCAGGTCAGCCACCGTGCGGGCCAGGGAGTGGTCACCGGGCTCGGCGAGAGCGACGTCGACGGCGCACCAGGCCAGCGCGCCGTGCCCGCTGCGCCAGGCCGCCCACGACAACAACGCCGCCGGCGCCGCCCGGTAGGCCTCCGGCGCCCGTCGCAGCACCGCGCTCCACCACGCCGCCTCCTCCCGCGGTGTCACCTCACCGCCGCCCGGCGGACACGTGCACCGCCACACCGCGGTCATGATCTCGCGGTGCTGCAGCGCCAGCAGCAGCCAGGCCAGGGTCGGCTCCCGGGGGGCCCGGCCGTCCCCGACGAGGAACTCGACGAGCTCGACGGCCTCGCTCACCCGCTCCTCGGGGCCGAGGTGGGTGAGCTCCTCGGCGGCGCTCTCGAGATGGGCCTCGAACATCGCGTCCAGCTCCTCGTCGGGCACGTGGGCCAGGGACCGGGCGAGCTCGTCCCGAGAGCCCAGCGTGACGCGGCCGTCGAGCACCGCCTCGGCGGTGAACGGGTGCGTCGTCAGGTCCACGGCGACGCCGTCCGGGCCGACCCCCGGACGACGACCTCGAGCGGGCCACCACCGGTCCTGGTGGAAGCGCAGCGACTCCAGCAAGCGCACCCCGACGTGTTCCAACCCGGCTTCGAGCTCGCGCACCACGTGGCGCGTGTGCGTGGCGTCGTCGCTGTAGACGACCGCGACCACGCGCTCGACGCCGTGCCGCTGCGCGGGCTCGACGAGGGCATCGACCATCTCGGCCAGTGCGGCACGGTCGTGCGGCAGGGGCAGGTCGATGCGTGCATGGAAGGGGCGTGGCCCGAAGGTGAGCATCACCAGCGAGCGGGACGGCACGAAGCCGAGCATGAACGGCACGAGGGCCAGCAGGTCCTCGGGGCAGCGGGCGGTCAGGGTGCGGGGCTGGCTCAAGGAGGGCGTCGACATACGCCGAGCCTGGGCGCCGCCGCCCACCTAAGTGCGGGTCGCGACCCGCCCCTGGGGACGAGGCCGCGGGAACGCCACCGGTGGACGCCTCGTGGCCCGTACGCCGCCCCGGTGCGGCCCCGCGTAGGTTGCCCGGGTGCGAGCGCAGGCCTCGATCCTCCACCTGGATCTCGACGCGTTCTTCGCCGCCGTCGAGCAGCGGGACAAGCCCTCGCTCCGAGGCCGACCGGTCGTGGTCGGCGGCACCGGCGGGAGGGGCGTCGTCGCGACCGCCTCCTACGAGGCCCGGGTGTTCGGGGTCCGCTCCGCGATGTCGACCCGCGAGGCGCGAGCCCGGTGCCCCCACGCGGCGTACCTCGCCGGGCGGTTCCCGGCGTACCGCGAGTCGAGCCGGATCGTGATGGAGCTGCTCGCGGGCGTGTCGCCGCTGGTCGAGCCGCTCTCCCTCGACGAGGCATTCGTCGACCTCGAGCAGGCCGACCTGCCCGACCTCGAGGTCGACACCGTCACCGCCTTCGCCGAGCAGCTGCGTGCGCGGCTGCGGGAGCTGACCGGCGGGCTCACCGCCTCGGTCGGCCTGGCCACCTCGAAGTTCGTGGCCAAGGTCGCCAGCGACCTCGACAAGCCGGACGGGCTCGTCGTCGTCGAGCCGGGCACCGAGGTCGAGCTGTTGCGCCCGATGCGGGTCAGCATCATCCCCGGCGTGGGTCCTGCGACCACCGAACGGCTGCGACGCGCCGGCGTCCACACCGTCGCCGACCTGGAGCGGGTCGGCCTCGAGGAGCTGGTGCACCAGGTCGGCCGGGCGCACGGCACCTCGCTCTTCGATCTCGCACGCGCCCGTGACGACCGGCCCGTGGTCGCCCAGCGCGAGGCGAAGTCGGTCTCGGTGGAGGGCACCTACGAGACCGACCTGACCGACCGCCGCCTGATGGAGGGTCTGCTGACGCGGCAGGCGGGCCAGGTCGCGACCCGTCTCGTCGCGGCGGGCCTGTCCGGCCGCACGGTGAGCATCAAGGTCCGTCTGCACGACTTCACGACGCTCTCCCGTTCGGCGACGCTGGGCTCGCCGACCGACCGGGCGGCACAGATCGCCCGCACGGCGCGCTCGCTGCTCGCCGACCTCGACACCTCGGGCGGCGTACGCCTCCTCGGCGTCGGCGTCTCGGGCCTGGCCGACTGGGTCCAGGAGGACCTGTTCGGTGAGGTCGGCGGGCTCGGCGAGGAGGAGGACGAGGAGGACCTGCCGACCGAGCTGCCGGAGTCCGGACGCGGACGTCGCGACCACACCTGGGCGCCCGGGCTCGACGTCGAGCACGACGAGCACGGCCGCGGCTGGGTCTGGGGCTCGGGTCGCGACGTCGTCACCGTGCGCTTCGAGACCGCGACCTCCCCACCGGGACCCGTGCGCAGCTTCGCCGCCGACGACCCCGCCCTCCACCGGTGGACCCATCCCGATCCGGGCGAGGTCGAGACGGATAACGGGTAGCGAGCCCTCGCGCGCACCCCTACCGTCGAACCATGGAGATCCGCCCCGTCGACCTCGCCGACGACGACCTGATGGCCCAGCTGTACGCCGTCGAGGCCGCCGCGACCCGGCTCGGCCGCGAGAGCATGCCGCACTGGAGCCTGGCCGCGTTCCTCGGTGCGATGCGCTCCCCCGACGAGGGCGAACGCATGGAGCTCGTCGCCGCGCACCTGCCCGACGGACGCGTCGCCGGCTGGGCGGTGGCGTACCTGTTCTGCCTCGACAACCTGGAGAAGGCCTGGCTCGAGGTCGCCGTCGACCCGGCCCACGCCCGGCAGGGCGTCGGCTCCCTCCTGCTGGAGCACGCCTGCGCCCTCGCTGCCGCGGACCACCGCACCGTGCTGATGATCGACGCCAAGGTCCCGGTCGACCAGGTCGCGGACCACGGCTACCGCCGCTTCGCCGAGCGCCACGGGTTCACCTACTCCAACGTCGAGGTCGTCCGGCACCTGAGCGTCCCCGTCGCCGAGGAGCGGCTGGTGGCCTGGGAGCAGCAGGCCGCGGGCCGGGGCGCCGACGCCTACACGCTGCGCACGCTGGTCGACGAGATGCCGCCCGAGATCGCCCCCGGACTCGGCGTCCTGCTCGGCCAGCTCGGCGTCGACGCACCCACGGGCGAGGTCGACTTCGAGGAGGAGACGATGACGCCGCTGCGCCTGCAGCAGCGCCTCGACCAGGTGCGCGCGATGGGCCGCGAGATGCTCGAGACCGTGGCGCTGAGCGAGACCGGAGAGGTCGCCGCGCAGTCGACCCTGGCCGCGCCGGTCGACGGCACCACCGCCGACGGCACCGACGCCTGGCAGTGGGGCACCTTCGTCCACCGCGAGCACCGCGGCCACAGCCTGGGTCTGGCGGTGAAGGCGGCCAACCTGCGGACCCTGCAGGAGCGCCACCCCGGCGTCAGACGGATCACCACGCAGAACGCCGAGACCAACGCCTGGATGATCGCCATCAACGAGCTGATCGGCTTCGAGGCGGTCGAGGTCTCGTTGGAGCTGGTGCGCCGCACCTGAACGTCCCTCCCGGGGCGCTCCCCTCCGGGCCGGGGTGACGTCGCGGGTCAGTAGGTTCGGCCCCATGCCCGATCAGTCGCAGCCGGCCCTGCCCCCCCTCGCCCCCCGTCGCCCCGTCACCGAGACCCGTCACGGCCACGAGCGCACCGACGCCTACGACTGGTTGCGCGAGAAGGACTCCCCCGAGGTCCGCGCCCACCTCGACGCCGAGAACGCCTACACCGCCGCCCGCACCGAGCACCTCGCCGACCTGCGCGCCTCGATCTTCGGCGAGATCAAGGCGCGCACGCGCGAGACCGACCTGTCGGTGCCCACCCGCAACCGCGGCTACTGGTACTACGGGCGTTCCTTCGAGGGCCGCGAGTACGGCGCCTCCTGCCGCGTCCCGGTCTCGGACCCGGAGTCGTGGACGCCGCCGCGCCCGGCCGAGGACGCCCGCCCGGACGAGCCGGCCCTGCCCGGCGAGCAGGTGCTGCTCGACCTCGACTCCCTCGCCGAGGGCCACGAGTTCTTCTCCCTCGGCGGGTCCTCGATCAGCCCCGACGACACCCTCCTCGCCTACGCCACCGACACCATCGGCGACGAGCGGTACGCCGTACGCGTGCGCGACCTCCACACCGGCGAGCACCTGCCCGACGAGCTCGACGGCGTGCTCGGCGGCGTGACCTGGGCCCCGGACGGCGGCTCGTTCTTCTACGTCACCGTCGACGACTCCTGGCGCTCCGACAAGGTCTGGCGACACCACCTCGGCACCGCGCAGGCCGACGACGAGCTGGTCTGGCACGAGCAGGACGAGCGGTTCTTCGTCGGCGTCGGCCGCACCCGCTCGCAGCGTTTCGTGATGGTCGGCGCCGGGTCGAAGACCACCTCGGAGGTGCACCTGCTCGACTTCGCCCAGCCCGACCCCGAGCTGGTCTGCTTCGCCGCGCGTCGCGAGGGTCTCGACTACACCCTCGAGCACGGCGTGCTCGCCGGCGAGGACACGCTGCTGGTGCTGCACAACGGCACCGGACCGGACTTCGAGCTGGCCGTCACGCCGCCCGCGCCCACGCCGGAGGACGAGTGGGTGCCGCTCATCGCCCACGACGCCGCGACCCGGCTCGAGGACGTCGACGCGTTCGCGGACGCCATCGTGGTCCACCAGCGCAGCGCGGGGCTCACCCAGCTGCGCATCCTCGAGCTCGGCACCGACGCGCCCGCAGGCGCCCACGGCGTGAGCGACGACTACCTCATCTCCTTCGACCGCGAGCTCTACACCGTCGGCGCGGGCGGGAGCCCCGCCTTCGACCAGCCGGTGATCCGCCTGGGCTACACCTCGCTGGCCACGCCGTCCTCGGTCTACGACTACCACCTGAGCACCCGCGAGCTCACCCTGCTGCGTCGGCAGCCGGTCCTCGGCGGCTACGACCCCGACGACTACGACGAGCACCGTCTGTGGGCGACGTCCGCGGACGGCACCCAGGTCCCGATCTCGCTGGTCGTACGCCGCGACGCGCGCGCCGGGGGCGGCCCCGTCCCGGTGCACCTCTACGGCTACGGCGCCTACGAGACGTCGATCGATCCTGGCTTCTCCGTGGCCCGGCTCTCGCTGCTGGACCGGGGAGCGGCGTTCGCGATCGCCCACGTACGCGGCGGCGGCGAGATGGGCCGGCACTGGTACGACGACGGCAAGCTCGCGCACAAGCAGCACACCTTCGACGACTTCGCCGCGTGCGCGCGCCACCTGGTCGAGACCGGGTGGAGCACCGCCGACCGCATCGTCGGCGAGGGTGCCTCCGCGGGCGGGCTGCTGATCGGCGCGGTCGCCAACCAGGCGCCCGAGGCCTTCGCCGGCCTGGTCGCGGGGGTGCCGTTCGTCGACACCCTCACCTCGATGCTCGACGCCAGCCTGCCGTTGACCGTGACCGAGTGGGACGAGTGGGGAGACCCCGCCGGCGACGCGGCGGCCTACGACGACATCGCGGCCTACGCGCCCTACGAGAACGTCGCGCCCCAGCGCTACCCCGCGATCCTGGCCGAGACCTCGCTCAACGACACCCGGGTGCTCTACGTCGAGCCCGCGAAGTGGGTGGCGCGGCTGCGCGAGGTGGCCGAGGCCGACGTGCTGCTGCGCTGCGAGATGGCCGCCGGCCACGGTGGCGTGTCCGGGCGCTACCAGGCCTGGCACGACCGTGCCTTCACCCTGGCCTGGATCCTCGACCGGCTCGGTGTGGCCCACGCCACCCCGGCAGGGGCTGCGGGCTGAGAACTTTCTGAGAACCCGCCCATCGTGCAACTTCGGGTGGTCCCGGGACGTCCTTGCTCATGTAGGCCTTCTCCTGAAGGCAAGACGAGTGTCGTGGGCAGGGCCACCCGGACCCGGGAATCGGTTGCCACCCCGCAGCGTTGGACTGATCAGAAGGAAGGGGTTTCCCATGGCGACCACCACCACGACCCGGCCCACGAGCGGCCGTTCCACGAGCACCCGGCCCGTCCGCACGGGCATGCGCGAGATCGAGGGACGCGACAGCGTGGGGCTCTACCTCGACGAGATCGCCCGGACCCCGCTGCTCGACGCGGCCACCGAGGTGGAGCTCTCGAAGACCATCGAGGCGGGCCTCATGGCGCGGGCGCTCATCAACGAGGGCCGCACCGGCCGACGCAAGGGCGGTGCTCCGATGCACGCCACCCTCGAGGAGCTCGAGTGGATGGTCGAGGAGGGTGACCGGGCCGTCGACACGTTCATCACCGCCAACCTGCGCCTGGTCGTCTCGATCGCCCGCAAGTACGGACGGGCCCAGATGCCGATGCTGGACCTCATCCAGGAGGGCAACACCGGCCTGATCCGTGCGGTCGAGAAGTTCGACTACACCAAGGGCTACAAGTTCTCGACCTACGCGACCTGGTGGGTGCGGCAGGCGATCACCCGCGGCATCGCCCAGCAGGCCCGTGTCGTCCGGCTGCCGGTGCACGTCGTGGAGGAGCTCAACCAGGTCGGTGGCGCCCGTCGCACCCTCGAGCGTCAGCTCGGCCGCGACCCGGACCCCGAGGAGATCGCCACCGAGCTCGGCATGGACGTCGACCGGGTGCTCGACCTGCTCTCCTGGGGCCGCGAGCACGTCAGCCTGGACACGCCGGTCGACGAGGACGGCGACACCTCGCTCGGTGACCTGATGGCCCAGGAGACCGCTCCGGGCCCCGACCTCACCGTGCTCGACACGGAGGCGCGCGACCGCCTCAACGCTCTCGTGGGACAGCTCGACGACCGCGCGGCCGACATCATCCGTTCGCGCTACGGCCTCGTCGACGGCCGCCAGCACAAGCTGGCCGACATCGGCGTCAAGCACGGCATCTCGGCCGAGCGTGTCCGTCAGCTCGAGCGGGAGGCCCTGCAGAAGCTGCGCCGTCTCGGCGACCCCGACCTGGCTGCCTGACCGAGCAGGTACGCCGCGCGCGACGACCCCGGCCTCAGCCCTCCCACGGGGCGGCTCCGGGGTCGTCGTGCGTCCGGGGGCAGCCGACGGGCTCAGGCCGTCCCGGTGAGCTCGGCGTGCAGGGCCACGACACGCTCGCGCAGCTCGGCGAGGGTCCCGGTGTTCTCGACGACGTGGGTCGCGACCGCGAGCCGTTCCTCCCGTGACGCCTGGGCCTCGATGCGGGCCCGGGCGTCATCGGAGGCCCAGCCGCGGTCCGCGACCATGCGGCGGACCTGGACCTCCTCGGGCACGTCGACGACGATCACCGTCTCGAACCTGTCGGCCTGGCCCGTCTCGACGAGCAGCGGGATGTCGTGCACGACCAGGGCATCGGGGGGCGCGGCGTCCTCGACCTGGGCCGCGCGGGCCCTCACCCGGGGATGGATGATGGCCTCGAGCCTGCGCCGGGCGTCGTCGTCGCCGAAGACGAGGCGTCCCATCGCCGGCCGGTCGAGCTCCCCGCGGTCGGTGAGGACCTGCGGGCCGAACCCGGCCACGACGGCGGTCAGCCCCGCCGTGCCGGGTGCGACCACCTCACGTGCGATCTCGTCGGAGTCGATGATCACCGCCCCGAGCTCGTCGAGCACGGCCGAGACCGTGCTCTTGCCCGAGGCCACCCCCCCGGTCAGTCCTACGCGCATGGCCCCAGGCTAGGGGACGCCGTCGCTGCCGTGGGTATGTCTCGCCCGCGGTGCCACCATGGGCGTGTGCCCGTCGATCCGGACCCGATCCAGCTGCCGGCCCCCCCGGCCCTCCCCGACCTTCCGGAGGGCTCACGCGTCGCGCTGCTCGTGCCGGGCTCGCTCGACTACCTCGACCTCGTGATGGCCCTGCTGGCGGTGGGGGTCTTCCCGATCCCGCTCGACCCGCGCCTGACCCTGCCCGAGCGGGAGCGGATCCTCCCCCCGCTCTCGCCCGACCTGCTGGTCGAGACCGACGAGGAGGTCGCGGCGCTGCTCACCGCACTCACGGGCGCCCGACCCGGCCTGCCGCGAGGGCGCCCGATCCACGTCACCTCCGGCACCACCGGGACTCCGAAGGGCGTCTTCAGCGGCCTGCTCGACGACGGTCAGGCCGCCGCGCTCGTGGCCGAGGAGCGCGACTTGTGGGGTTTCACCGCCGACGACGTCAACCTCGTGCTGAGCCCGCTCTACCACTCCGCGCCCCTCCGGTTCGCGATGGGCACGGTGCTGGCCGGCGGCCGGGTGGTCGCGCCGGGTGCGTTCGACCCCGCGCTGGTCACGGCCGCGATCGCCGACGAGCGCCCGACGACGATGTTCTGCGTGCCCGCCCACCTCCAGCGGCTCTTCGCGTACTGGGAGGAGCACGGCTGGCCCGACCTGTCCTGCTTCCGTCTCCTCGCCCACGCCGGCGCGCCATGCCCCACCGACCTCAAGCACCGCTTGATCCAGGTCTTCCCCGCCGGGTCGACGTGGGAGTTCTACGGCTCGACCGAGGGCCAGCTCACGGCCTGTCGCAGCGAGGAGTGGCTCGAGCGGCCGGGCACCGTCGGGCAGGCTCGACCGGGTCGGGTCGTGACCGCCGACGCGGACGGGACGCTGTGGTGCGTCGTGCCCGAGCACGCGCGGTTCGTCTACGTCGACGAGCCCGAGAAGACCGCGGCAGCCTGGCGCGAGACCCCTGCCGGGCCGGCCTTCACCGTCGGCGACCTGGGCCGGGTCGACGAGGACGGCTACGTCTTCCTCGACGGGCGCCGCGAGGACCTGGTGATCACCGGAGGCGTCAACGTCTACCCGCTCGAGGTCGAGCAGGTGCTCGGCGAGCACCCCGGGGTCGTCGACGTCGCGGTCTTCGGCGTGCCCGACGAGCGGTGGGGCCAGCGTGTCTGCGCAGCCGTGGTGGGCACCGCCCGCGAGGCCGAGCTCGACGCGTGGGCCCGCGAGCGGCTCGTACCGCCGAAGCGTCCCAAGAGCTGGACGTTCCTGCCCGAGCTGCCCCGCACGCTCACCGGCAAGGTACGCCGCGACCGGCTCGTGCCGGGCTCCGAGAGCGGCTGATCCTCCGGCTGTCTGCGGATCCCGCTGACCTGGGCCGAAGCGCGCAGGCACCGGCGCGCACCGACGTGGTTCCTTCGCTGTCCACGCCACCGGCCCGCCGCGAACGAGTCGCGACGGGCCGGTGTGCTGAGTCTGCGGCGCCTCAGCGGGCGGTGGTGATCAGCTACCGCCGCCGGTGAGCTTCTCGCGCAGGGCCTGCAGGGCCTCGTCGGAGGCCAGCGAACCGCCCTCCGAGCTGCCGGAGGACTGAGCCGGGGCGTCATCGTCGCCGGCGTCGCTGCCCGAGGAGCGCGAGCTGGTCGAGGTGTCGCTGGAGTAGGACGTGGCCTCTCCGGCCTCGACCTCGGCCTGCTTGGCCTCGGCCTGCTGCTTGACGTGGGCCTCCCAGCGGGTGTGGGCCTGGGCGTACTGCTCCTCCCAGACCGCGCGCTGGTCGTCGAAGCCCTCGAGCCACTCGCCCGTCTCGGGGTCGAAGCCCTCGGGGTAGACGTAGTTGCCCTGCTCGTCGTAGGTCGCGGTCATGCCGTAGAGCGTCGGGTCGAACTCGTCGACGTCCGAGGCTGCCTCGGTCTCGTTGGCCTGCTTCAGCGACAGCGAGATGCGCCGACGCTCGAGGTCGATGTCGATGATCTTGACCATGACGTCGTCGTTGACCTGGACGACCTGCTCGGGGATCTCCACGTGGCGCTCGGCGAGCTCGGAGATGTGCACGAGGCCCTCGATGCCCTCCTCGACCCGCACGAACGAGCCGAACGGCACCAGCTTGGTGACCTTGCCGGGCACGATCTGACCGATCTGGTGGGTCCGGGCGAAGTGCTGCCAGGGGTCCTCCTGCGTCGCCTTGAGCGACAGCGAGACCCGCTCGCGGTCCATGTCGACGTCGAGCACCTCCACGGTGACCTCGTCGCCCACGGCGACGACCTCGGAGGGGTGGTCGATGTGCTTCCAGGACAGCTCGGAGACGTGGACGAGCCCGTCGACACCGCCGAGGTCCACGAAGGCACCGAAGTTGACGATCGAGGACACGACGCCCTTGCGGATCTGACCGCGCTGGAGCTGGGTCAGGAAGCTGTGGCGGACCTCGGACTGGGTCTGCTCGAGCCAGGCGCGGCGCGAGAGGACGACGTTGTTGCGGTTCTTGTCGAGCTCGATGATCTTCGCCTCGAGCACCTGACCGACGTAGGGCTGCAGGTCGCGCACGCGACGCATCTCGACCAGCGAGGCGGGCAGGAACCCGCGCAGGCCGATGTCGAGGATCAGGCCGCCCTTGACGACCTCGATGACCGTGCCCTCGACGACACCGTCCTCCTCCTTGACCTGCTCGATCGTGCCCCAGGCGCGCTCGTACTGGGCGCGCTTCTTGGACAGGATCAGCCGGCCTTCCTTGTCCTCCTTCTGGAGGACGAGGGCCTCGACGGAGTCGCCGACCGCGACGACCTCGTGGGGGTCGACGTCGTGCTTGATCGACAGCTCGCGCGAGGGGATGACGCCCTCGGTCTTGTAGCCGATGTCGAGGAGGACCTCGTCCCGGTCGACCTTCACGATGGTGCCGGCCACGATGTCGCCGTCGTTGAAGTACTTGATCGTCGCGTCGATCGCGGCGAGGAAGTCCTCCTCGGACCCGATGTCGTTGACCGCGACCTGAGGCGCGTCGTTGTACGTAGGAATGATGGTGCTCGTCATAAGGGAAGTGGAACCTTCGGTCGGATGGAGTCGTACGGACGCGCGTGAAGTCCTTGTTCACCAGCCGACGAGTCCGCTCCGCCGCGAGGCGGCCGTCGATCTCGGGGACAGCGATCACGCGTCCGCTCCGTATGGGACCCGGGCAGACTCCACTCGCAGGGGCTCAGACTACGCCGGGGCTCCGACGCCGTCCAACCCGCGGGCTGCACCCTCACCGGAGGTCCACGGTGTCGAGGACGCGTCGGAGTGGTTACGGTCAGCGCATGGTTCGAAGCGTCCCTCGGTCCCCCGTCGCCGTGCCCCGGCTCGCTGCGACCTGGCAGCAGGTCAGCCTGGTCGCCACGATGCCGCTGCGCCTGGCGCGTGCTGCGACCCAGGCCACGCTCGCCGTCGGCGTGCTCGCCGCACCCGACGGTCCGATCCGGCGCCCCGGCGGGTACGCCGAGCTCGTCCTGCGGGTGATCGGCGAGGACGGCTACGCCGAGCAGCTCGTCGGGCTCCTCTCCGACCGCGAGGGCCCCGCCCGGCTCGCGCACACGCTCAACGAGCTGATCGCCCCCGAACGCCCGCTGGGTCGCTTCCTGGCCCCCGGCGGTGCGCTGGACCACCTGCTCTCCGACGACGGCGCGGTGCTCGCCCTGCTCGCCGACGACGGCCCCCTGAACCGGCTGCTGGCCGAGGACGGGGCGTTGGAGCACCTGCTGGCCCCGGATGGACCGCTGGAGCGGATCAGCCAGCGGGACGGGATCCTGGAGCGACTGCTGGAGCGCGACGGCGCCATCGACCGGCTGACCGCCAGCGGCGGGGTCCTGGAGCGCCTCCTGGCCTCGGACGGCCTGCTCGAGCAGGTCCTGCTGCGCGACGGCTTCCTGGACAAGCTCGTGGCCGAGGGCGGCACGCTCGACCAGCTCGTCGCACTCGGGGAGACCCTCGAGCAGATCCAGCCCCGCCTGGTCGAGCTCGCCCGGTCGATCCCCTCGCTCGAGTCGGCGGCCGACGGGCTCGGCCGCGCGGTCGGACCGCTCGGCGACCTGGCTGGTCGGCTGCCGCTGCGGGGTCGCAGGGCGAACGGCTCCACCGCCGGCTGAGGCCCCGAGCAGCATCGACGACCCGGCCCGGGCCGCCTCACCCCGGCGAGGTCCGGGCCCCGCCACCAGGCGGGGCGGCTGCTGCGGCCTGTCGTTGCTCGCGCGTAGGGTCCGGCTCGTGGACCAGCCGGCCTTCCCGCCACCCCCGCCGGTGCGTGTCGAGCGGCGGAGGGTCGACGAGGCGGAGTCGCGGCGCGCCAACGGGCCGGACTGGGACCGGTACGCGGACGAGTACCAGGCCACGCACGGGGAGTTCCTCGGCGACGCAGGATTCGTGTGGGGCCCCGAGGGCCTGCGCGAGGAGCAGGCGCACGTGCTCGGCCCGGTCACGGACCGCGACGTGCTCGAGGTCGGATCCGGCGCCGGCCAGTGCTCGCGCTGGGTCCGGGGCCAGGGTGGCCGCGCGGTCGGGCTCGACCTGTCGATGCGTCAGCTCCAGCACTCGCGGCGTCTCGACGAGGCCACGGGCGTGGTCGTGCCGTCGGTCCTCGGGACCGCCACCGACCTCCCGTTCGCAGAGAAGAGCTTCGACGTCGTGTTCTGCTCCTTCGGGGCGCTCCAGTTCGTCGCCGAGCTCGACCGAGCTCTCGCCGAGGCCGCACGGGTGCTCCGACCGGGCGGTCGCCTCGCCTTCTCGATCACCCATCCGACGCGCTGGATGTTCCCCGACGACCCCGGCCGGCCGGGCCTGACCGCCGCCACGTCGTACTGGGACCGCACGCCGTACGTCGAGGTCGATCCCGACACCGACGAGGTCGCCTACGTCGAGCACCACCGGACCCTCGGCGACTGGGTACGAGTGCTGAGTGCGACCGGGTTCCGACTGGTCGACCTCGTCGAGCCGGAGTGGCCCGAGGGCCACGACCGGGTGTGGGGCGGCTGGTCGCGACTGCGGGGACGGCTGACGCCCGGCACCGCGATCTTCGTCGCGGTGCTGCAGACCTGACGCTTGCCGCTGGGTCCGATCACCTAGCCTCGCGATCGTGCCGCACACCGCCCCGACGTCGCCTCGCTCCCGGCGGGCCCGAGGTGACCGCGCCCGCGACCTCCTGGGGGGCAGCGGGGTCATCGCGGTCTCGATCGTGTTCATGAACGTCGCGACCTACGGCTTCCAGATGATCGCCGCGCGCATCCTCGGCCCCGAGCAGTACGGCGGCGTGTCAGCGCTGATGGCGCTCTTCCTCGTCGCCGCGGTGGTCCAGCTCGGGCTCCAGGCCACGGCGGCGCGCCGGATCGCGGCCAGCCCCGGCAACGTGGCCCAGATCGAGGGCGTGATCCTCGGCGTCACCTGGCGGGCTGCCTGGCTCACCGGTGGCCTCCTGCTGGTGCTCTCGCCCGTGGTCTGGCAGGTGCTCCGCCTCGACAGCATCCTGCCTGCGCTGCTGCTGGCGGTCGGTGCCGTGCCGCTGACCGTGATGGGCGGTCAGGCCGGCATCCTCCAGGGCGAGCGACGCTGGAGGGCGCTGTCGCTGGTCTACCTCGCGCTCGGCGTCCCGCGGCTCGCGGTCGGGACGGCGGCGATCCTGATCCGGCCCACCGAGGGTGCGGCGATGGCAGGGGTGGCCGTGGCGATGTTCGCCCCGGTCGTCGTCGGCTGGTGGGTGCTGCGCCGGCCTCGTGACGTCGGCACGAGCGACGCCGAGAACGAGCGCCGTCCGGTCAGCCGCGAGGCCGTGGCCAGCTCGGTGGCGCTCCTCGCCTTCTTCGTGCTCTCCAACGTCGACATCGTCATCGCCCGGTTCGTGCTGCCCCGGCAGGACGCCGGCCTCTACGCGGGCGGGCTGATCCTGACCAAGGCCGTGCTGTTCCTGCCCCAGTTCGTCGTCGTGGTCGCGTTCCCGTCGATGTCGACCGTGGCGCAACGACGACGCGCACTGCTGCGCAGCCTCGGCGCCGGCGCGGCCCTGGGCGCCGCCAGCGTGCTCGGCGCGCTCCTGCTCCCGGGGCTCGCGATGTTCTTCATCGGCGGCTCGCAGTACGACGACGTCCGCTCGCGCCTGTGGGTCTTCGCCGTCCTCGGCACCGTGCTCGCGCTGCTGCAGCTCCTCGTCTACTCCGTGCTGGCCCGCCGCGGCACCGGCTCGGTCTGGATCACGTGGAGCGGGGTGCTCGTCCTCGCGGGCCTGGCGCTGACCCAGGACTCGGTGGGTGGTCTCCTGCTGGTCGTGACGGCCGTGGACGCGGTGCTCCTCCTCGTCCTGCTCGCCCTGAGCCTGTGGACGATGAAGAACGACTCCGGTGCGGCCGCCCTCGACGCGGCCGAGCCGGTCGGGGCGTCGAGCCGCCCCGAGTCCTGAGCAGGCCCAGCAGCGGCATCAGTGCCCCGGATCCGTGCCGGATTCCGGCACGGATCCGGGGCACTGATGCCCGTCCGGCGGCGCTCCGCCCCGTGGCGTCCGACCGCTAGTGCGCGGCCTCGTGCCAGCTGCGGCCGGTGCCGACGGAGACGTCCAGCGGGACGGTGAGCTCCGCGGCGCCGCCCATCTCGCGGCGCACGAGCGCCTCGAGGGCCTCGGCCTCCCCGTCAGCGACCTCGAAGACGAGCTCGTCGTGGACCTGCAGCAGCATCCGGGACGACAAGCCGGTCTCGGCCATCGCTGCGTCGACGCGCAGCATCGCCATCTTGATCAGGTCGGCGGCCGAGCCCTGGATCGGGGCGTTGAGCGCCATCCGCTCCGCCATCTCGCGGCGTTGGCGGTTGTCGCTCGTCAGGTCCGGCAGGTAGCGCCGACGACCCCAGATGGTCTCGGTGTAGCCCGTCCGTCGGGCCTCGTCGACGACCCCACCGAGGTAGTCGCGGATCCCGCCGAAGGTCTCGAAGTACTCCTCCATCAGCTCGCGTGCCTCAGCCGCCTCGATCGCCAGCTGCTGTGACAGCCCGTAGGCCGAGAGCCCGTAGGCCAGGCCGTAGTTCATCGCCTTGATCTTGGCGCGCATCTCGACGCTGACCGAGTCGGCCTCGACGTCGAAGACCCGCGCCGCCGTGATCGAGTGGAAGTCGCGACCGGAGCGGAACGCCTCGATCAGCAGTGCGTCCTCGGAGAGGTCGGCCATGATCCGCATCTCGATCTGGCTGTAGTCGGCCGTCATCAGCGACTCGTAGCCCGCACCCACGACGAAGCCCTCGCGGATGCGGCGGCCCTCCTCGGTGCGGATCGGGATGTTCTGCAGGTTGGGCTCGGTGCTCGACAGGCGCCCGGTGGCCGCGATCGTCTGGTTGAACGTCGTGTGGATCCGGCCGTCCGGCGCCACGGTCTTGAGCAGTCCCACGATCGTCTGCTGGAGGCGGATGACGTCGCGGTGTCGCAGCAGGTGGGTCAGGAACGGGTGCTCGGTCTTGACGTAGAGCTGCTGCAACGCGTCGGCGTCGGTCGTGTAGCCGGTCTTCGTGCGCTTGGTCTTCGGCATCGCGAGCTCGTCGAAGAGCACGGCCTGGAGCTGCTTGGGCGAGCCGAGGTTGATCTCCTTGCCGATCACCGAGAAGGCGTCCTCGGCGGCCCGGGAGACCTCCCCGGCGAAGTGCCGCTCGAGACCCTCGAGGTGCTCGATGTCGACGGCGACGCCGGTGCGCTCCATCGTGGAGAGCAGGTCGACGAGGGGCAGCTCGACCGCCGCGAGCAGCCGGGTCCCGCCGTGCTCCTCGACCGACTCGTCGAGCACCTCGGCCAGGTCGAGCACCGCGCGGGCATGGAGCATCGCGGTCTGCGCGACCTCGGTGTCCTCGTCGAAGAGCAGGCCCTGGTCCTCCGAGCTCTCCCCCTTCAGCTCGCGGCGCAGGTACCGCACGGTCAGGTCGGCCAGGTCGTAGGAGCGCTGGTCGGGGCGCACCAGGTAGGCCGCCAGAGCCGTGTCGCTGAGGACCCCCCGCAACGGCCAGCCCTGGGCGTCGAGCGCCAGCCCGGGGCCCTTGGCGTCGTGGAGGACCTTCGCGTGGGCCGGGTCGCCGAGCCAGCCCGCGAGCGCGGCATCGTCGTCGGGGGTGAGCGTCGCCGTGTCGACGTACGCCGCCCGCCCGGTCCCGCTCGCCAGGGCGAGCCCGTCGACCCGGCCGGTGCCGGCGCCCCAGGCCCCGCGCACGTGCAGGCCCACGGTGCCCGCAGGCAGGTCCGCGAGCCACGCCGCGACCTCGCCCTCACCGAGCACGGTCCCGTCGAGGTCGAACCCGCTTCCGTCGACGTCCTCCTCCGACTCGAGGGTCTCGAAGAGCCGGTCGCGCAGCACCCGGAACTCCAGGCCGTCGAAGAGGGTGTGCACCTCCTGGCGGTCCCACGGCCGCAGCGCCAGGTCCGCCGGTGCCGCCGTGAGGTCGAGGTCGCGCACGAGAGCGTTGAGACGGCGGTTGCGCAGCACGTCGTCGAGGTGCTCGCGCAGCGCCTCGCCCTTCTTGCCGGTGATCTTGTCGGCGTGGGTGATCACGTTGTCGAGGCCGTCGTAGGTCGCCAACCACTTCGCGGCGTAGCCCTGCCCGACCCCGGGCACGCCCGGGAGGTTGTCGGAGGTCTCGCCCACGATGGCGGCGAGCTCGGGGTAGCGCTCGGGGCGCACGCCGTACTTCTCCTCGACGGCGGCCGGCGTCATCCGCGCCAGGTCGGAGACCCCGCGCATCGGGTAGAGCACGGTGGACCGCTCGGTCACCAGCTGCAGGGCGTCGCGGTCACCGGTGAGGATCAGCACCTCCATGTCGTCCTCGGCGAGCGCCTGCGTGGTGAGCGTGGCGATGATGTCGTCGGCCTCGAAGCCGTCCTTCTTCACGTACGGGATCCGCAGCGCGTCGAGCACCTCCTCGATCAGCGGCAGCTGGCTGGAGAACTCCGTGGGCGTCTTGTTGCGCTTGGCCTTGTACTCGGCGTACTCCGCCATCCGGAAGGTCTGGCGCGAGACGTCGAAGGCCACCCCCACGTGCGTGGGCTTCTCGTCGCGCAGCACGTTGATCAGCATCGAGGTGAAGCCGTAGACGGCGTTGGTGTGCTGGCCCGTCGAGGTCGAGAAGTTGTCGACCGGCAGCGCGAAGAAGGCGCGGTAGGCCAGCGAGTGGCCATCGAGCAGCAGCAGCCGCGGGCGGCTCGGGACGGCAGGATCGGGCGTCACGGCGGGCACGTCGCGACTCTATCCGCCACCGGGGACAGCGCCCGGGCGGGTGATCGGCCGCCGGGCGGGTGGGCGAGACTGAGCCCCATGAGCGACGCAGGGCCGGGCCCCGACCAGTCAGACCAGCCCGACCAGTCAGACCAGCCCGACCTGTCACCCGGGGCGCTGAACCAGCGGATGGGGATCGAGGTGGTGGCGGCGTCGGTCGAGCGGATCGTCGCGACGATGCCCGTCGCGGGCAACACCCAGCCCTACGGCCTGCTGCACGGGGGCGCCTCGGTCGTGCTCGCCGAGACGCTCGGGTCGATCGGCGCCGCGCTGCACGCGCACCCGGACAAGATCGCCGTCGGCGTCGACATCAACGCCACCCACCACCGCGGTGCCCGGTCCGGCCTGGTCACCGGCGTCGCGACGCCCATCCACCTCGGGCGCTCGTCGGCCTGCTACGAGGTCGTCGTCAGCGACGACGAGGGCCGCCGCGTGTGCACCGCGCGCATCACGTGCGCGCTGATCGCCGCTGACCGGGCCTGAGCGCCGGCCCGCCACAGCGGGGTCACGACACCGGGGGGTCGGCCACCTCGGCCAGCGCCAGCTGCTCGGCACGACGCATCGACCGACGGACGGCGAGCACGCCGGTCAGCGGTCGTCCACCGCTGACCCGGCCCGTGCCGGGACGCGACATGCCGACCCGGTGCCGCAGCAGGGAGACCGGGGCCAGTCGGTAGTTGGCGTGCGCGCTGAAGCCGAGCCGGGCCATGAAGCGGTTGTCCTCCCGCGACCCGGCCGGGGCCGCCGTCGCGAGCTGGACGATGCCGTGCTCGCCGGCGTACGCGAGAGCCGCCTCCATCAGCGCACGCCCGAGCCCGTGACGCTGCAGGTGCGGCAGCACGGTCGGCAGCAGCACCTGGAGCACGGGCTCGAGGTTCACCGGGCTCAGCGTCGTCTGCCGCAGGTACGCCGCCCCGGCCGGCGCGCCGTCGTACTCGGCGACCACGATCAGCTGGCGCGGGTCGGTGACGGCCGTGTCGATGATCTGCGCGACGTCAGCCCGCTGATCGGCGACGTCGCCGCGCCGCAGCGCGGGTCCCCACAGGACGTGGAGGAACTCCAGGTCGTCGCTGGTGACCGAGCGCGTCGTCACCCACGAGCGGCTCACGGCTACCTCGACCTCCCTCGCGGACGGCCACGTCCAGGCGACCACGGCGCACACTACGCTCACGTGGCCCCGGGCGCACCAGGGTCGTCGACACACCGGGGGGCGACACCAACCCCGCGGGAGGAGCTCAGATGGTCCCCGGAACCGGCACGGCGGTCAACGTCGTCGCGGTCGTGCTCGGCGCCTGCCTGGGTCGCCTGCTCGGGGACCGCCTGCCTGAGCGGACGCGGTCGTTGGTGACCGACGCCCTCGGACTGGTCACCCTGCTGATCGCGGCCGGCTCCGCGGCCGCGGTCGGCGACCCGGCGCTCACCGACGCCGTCGGCGACAGCGCCCCGCTGCTCATCGTGCTCGCGTCCCTCGTGCTCGGCGGGATCATCGGCTCCGCCCTGGGCCTCGAGCAGCGCCTCGAGCTGCTCGGGTCATGGCTCCAGCGGCGGCTCGGGGCCGATCGGGGCGAGACGGCCCCGTCGACGTCGCGGAGCACGTTCGTCGAGGGGTTCGTCGTGGCCTCGCTGGTCTTCTGCACCGGCCCGTTGACGATCCTGGGCGCGCTCAACGACGGTCTCGGCAACGGTGGCGAACAGCTCTACCTGAAGGCGACGCTCGACGGCTTCGCCGCGATCGCCTTCGCGGCCTCCTTCGGGTGGGGCGTCGCGGCGAGCGCGCTGACGATCGTGGTCGTCCAAGGTGGCCTGACCCTGCTCGGTCTCGCCCTCGGCGACGTGCTGCCGCCCGCCGAGCTGGCCGCGATCACGGCGGTGGGCGGGCTGGTGCTGGTCGGTGTCGCGTTCCGGCTGCTGCGACTGCGCGAGGTCGCGGTGGTGGACCTGCTGCCGGCCCTGCTGGTGGCTCCGCTGCTGGTGGCGGCCGTCGCCGCGGTGCGCTGAGCCAGGCCGTCTAGAGCGTCGCAACCTGTTCGTGACCCGGGGGGGCTAGTCTTCCGCGACGCACGTTGGTGGCCCACCAGGGCTCGCCCCGACTCCCGTGACAGGTACTCCATGCACCCAGGTCTTCACCCCGGCGCGAAGCCGGCTCCAGCGACACCGTCGGGCGTACTGGTCGGCACCGGGGTGGTGGTGGCGCTGCTGCTCGGTCTCCTGCTGGCCTCGCTCGGGCCGCTGGCCGCGACAGCGCACGCCGGCGGGGACGCCGGCGCCTCCAACACGATCTCGGGCACCCTGACCAACACTGCGGCCGGCGGCGAGCCGGTCCCAGGAGTCGACATCGTCGCCACGCGCGACGGTCAGGACTACGCGGCCACGACGGCCGACGACGGGACCTGGTCGGTCGAGGTGCCGGGCGACGGCGGCCCGGTCGAGGTCACCCTCGACACCGCGACGCTCCCGGACGGGGTGGAGCTGCGGGAGGAGAACGACACCCGCACCCTGACCCTGCTGCCCGGTCAGAGCCTGCCGATCCTGTTCGCGATCGGTCCTGACGACCGTCAGGTGGAGACCAAGCTGGACCGGGTGCCGGGTCTGATCTACACCGGCCTGCTGTTCGGCCTCATCCTGGCGCTGGCCTCGCTCGGCCTGTCGATGGTCTTCGGCACCACGGGCCTGACCAACTTCGCCCACGGTGAGCTGGTCACCTTCGGCGCCCTGATGGC
Source organism: uncultured Actinomycetota bacterium (assembly GCA_963714475.1). Taxonomy (GTDB): domain Bacteria; phylum Actinomycetota; class Actinomycetes; order Propionibacteriales; family Nocardioidaceae; genus Nocardioides. The sequence goes on along the minus strand of CAVQOP010000006.1, from coordinate 520,748 downwards.
CTACATGTTCAACTCCTTCGGCGTGCCGTTCGTCCTGGCCGCGGTGCTCGCGACGCTGGCGGGCATGGCGCTGGGTTGGGCCCAGGACGCAGGCTTGTGGCGCCCGCTGCGCCGGCGCGGGACCGGGCTGATCGCGATGATGATCGTGACGATCGGCCTGCAGTTCTTCCTGCGCAACGTCTACCAGTACGCCACCCAGGGCCGGCTGCTGAACTACCAGGAGTACCTGACCCCCACCGGCCGCAGCGCCGGCGGGCTGTTCACCTACACCGACCGCGACATCGTCATCGCCCTCACCAGCATCGTGGTGCTCGTCGCGGTGATCCTCGCGCTGTCCAAGACTCGCCTCGGGCGGGCCACGCGGGCGGTGGCCGACAACCCGGCCCTCGCCGCCTCGACCGGCATCGACGTCGACCGGGTGATCTCGCTGGTCTGGGTCATCGGCAGCGGCCTGGCAGCGCTCTCGGGGGTGTTCCTGGCCTTCCAGCTCGGCGTCACCTTCCAGATCGGCCAGCTGGTCCTCCTGCTGCTCTTCGCCTCGGTCACCCTCGGCGGGCTGGGCTCGGTCTGGGGCGCCCTGGTCGGCAGCCTGATCATCGGGGTGCTGCTGGACCTCTCGACCCTGGTGATCCCCGCCGACCTCAAGAACGCCGGCGCACTGCTCCTGCTGATCTTCATCCTGCTGGTCAGACCCCAGGGCCTCCTGGGTCGTCGTGAGCGCATCGGCTGATTGGGAAAGACGACATGGACCTGCTCACGAGCCCCTTCCACGACGCTTTCGCGCCCACCGCGATCTCGTTCGTCCTGGCCGCCATCGGCCTCAACGTGCACTTCGGTTACACCGGCCTGCTGAACTTCGGCCAGGCCGCCTTCGCCGCCGTCGCGGCGTACGCCATGGGTGTCGCGATCGCCTCGTTCAGCATCCCTCTGGTCTTCGCCCTGCTGCTGGGTCTGATCGCCTCGGTGCTGCTCGCCCTGGTGATGGGCCTGCCGACGCTGCGCCTGCGCGCGGACTACCTCGCGATCGTGACGATCGCGGTCGCCGAGATCCTGCGGCTCGTCTTCTCGACCACCTTCAAGGAGTACTTCAAGGCCCGTGACGGGGTCAGTGGGTTCACGGGTGGGTTCCGAGGGCTCAACCCCTACCCCGAGTCGATGACCTCCTTCGCCAGCTTCAGCCGCAACGACCTGTGGGTGATGACCATCGGCTGGCTCCTGGTCGCGCTGATCCTCGTGTTCATCTGGGCGATCATGAAGTCGCCGTGGGGCCGGGTGCTCAAGAGCATCCGCGAGGACGAGGACGCCGTGCGCTCGCTCGGCAAGAACGTCTACGGCTACAAGATGCAGGCCCTGATCCTCGGCGGACTCATCGGCTCGATGGGCGGGTTCGTCGGAGCCCAGGGTCTCGCCTCCGTGCAGCCGGACTCCTACAACCTCGACTTCACCTTCATCGCCTTCACCATGCTCATCCTCGGCGGTGCGGCCCGTGTGCTGTCCCCCGTCGTCGGCGCCGTGCTGTTCTGGGGGCTGCTGTCCTTCCTCGGCCAGCTGCTCACCGAGCTCTCGAGCGGTTCCAACCCGATCATCCCGCCGCAGTTCATGACCCCGGACCAGGTCGGCAACATCCGCTTCGCCTTCGTGGGGCTCGCGCTGATGCTGCTGATGATCTTCCGCCCCCAGGGTCTTTTCGGAGACAAGAAGGAGATCGCGCTCGATGCCCGCTGACATGGACAAGTCCACCGACACCACGCTGAGCACGGCTGATTCCGGTCGAGCCGCCCTGCGCGGTCTGGCCACCGAGCCCGGGGTCGCCAAGCCCGACCCCATCCTCGTCGCCGACAGGATCACCCGCCAGTTCGGGGGCCTGACCGCGGTCGACGTCGACCACCTCGAGGTCCAGCGCGGGGTCATCACCGCCCTGATCGGGCCCAACGGAGCCGGGAAGACCACCTTCTTCAACCTGCTGACCGGCTTCGACGAGGCCGACACCGGCGACCGCAGCTTCAACGGCAAGTCCCTGGCGAAGGTCTCCGCCTCGAAGGTCGCTCGGATGGGGATGGTGCGCACCTTCCAGCTGACCAAGGTGCTCTCCAAGCTCACGGTCCTGGAGAACATGCGCCTCGGGGCGACCAAGCAGACCGGCGAGAAGTTCTGGGCCGGGCCGTTCCCCTTCCTCTGGCGCAAGGAGGAGGCGGCCAACACCGAACGTGCTCGCGAGCTGCTGGGCCGCTTCAAGCTCGACGCCAAGGAGGACGACTTCGCCGGCTCGTTGTCCGGAGGCCAGCGCAAGCTGCTCGAGATGGCCCGTGCCCTGATGGTCGAGCCCGAGCTGGTCATGCTGGACGAGCCGATGGCCGGGGTCAACCCGGCCCTCAAGCAGTCGCTGCTGGGCCACGTGAAGTCGCTGCGCGAGGAGGGCATGACCGTGCTCTTCGTCGAGCACGACATGGACATGGTGCGCGACATCTCGGACTGGGTCGTCGTGATGGCCCAGGGCCGCATCATCGCCGAGGGCCCGCCCGACTCGATCATGGCCGACCAGCGCGTCATCGACGCCTACCTCGGCGCCCACCACGACACCGACATCACCGAGATCGACCAGGCCGCCCTCGAGGCCGAGGCCCAGGCCGAGATCCTCGAAGACCGCGACAGGAGCCGATGATGAGCACCGACCCCCTCCCCACCTCCGGGCCCGCAGCCGCGGACTCCGACAGCGCCGAGTCGCGCGCGCAGGCGGCGCGCGAGAAGCACCTCGGGGCCGCCGACGGGGCCGTGCTGCGCGCCGACGACCTGATCGCGGGCTACCTGCCGGGGGTCAACATCCTCAACGGGGCCGATCTGTACTGCCAGCCGGGCGAGCTCGTCGGCATCATCGGCCCCAACGGCGCCGGCAAGTCGACCCTGCTGAAGGCTCTCTTCGGGCTGGTCAAGATCCACACCGGGTCGGTCACCCTGCGTGGTGACGAGATCACCAACCAGCGCTCCGACACCCTTGTGGCCAAGGGCATCGGGTTCGTGCCGCAGACCAACAACGTCTTCCCGAGCCTCAGCATCGCCGAGAACCTCCAGATGGGCTGCTACCAGGCCCCGAAGAAGTTCACCGAGCGGTTCGAGTTCGTGACCGGGATCTTCCCGGCGCTCGGCGAGCGTCGCAACCAGCGGGCCGGCTCGCTCTCGGGCGGCGAGCGTCAGATGGTCGCCATGGGCCGGGCGCTGATGATGGAGCCCTCGGTCCTGCTGCTCGACGAGCCGTCGGCCGGGCTCTCGCCCGCGATGCAGGACGAGGTGTTCGTACAGACCCGCCTGATCAACAAGGCCGGGGTCTCGGTGGTCATGGTCGAGCAGAACGCTGCACGGTGCCTGCAGATCTGCGACCGCGGCTACGTGCTCGACCAGGGTCGCAATGCCTACACCGCCACCGGTCGCGAGCTCGCGAACGATCCCAAGGTGATCCAGCTCTACCTCGGCACCCTGGCCAAGAACACCTGATCCGGCCCGCGGGCCGATCCCTGGGCCGGACGAGCACGCGTACCTCGGCTGACGCCGCCCGGCCCCTCGGCCGACGAACGTGCGCACCTCGGCTGACAATCCCTGGCACCTGGGCTGACAAACCCTGGCACCTCGGCGGGGGAGACGCGAAGGGCCCCGGGAGCGGTGCTCCCGGGGCCCTCTGCGTGCTGTTGGTGATGCTGGTGGTGCTGATTCTGCTGGTGCCGGTGCTGGGCGGGGCCCAGCCTCCGGTCAGTTGTTCTGGCTGATGCCGGCCTTGATCAGCTCGGGGATGATCTTCTTCGTCTCGTCGAAGGAGATCAGCACGATGGCGTCGGGGTCCTCGGCCTGGATGGCCTGCACCTCGGCGGTGAAGCTGGCGGCCTCGGGGCTGTAGGTCTGGTAGGAGACCACGTTGCCACCGGCCTGGGTGTAGAACTCGTCGAGGTTCGTCGCGAGCGCCTCACCGTAGGAGTCCTGGCGAGCCAGGATCGCGATGTTCTGCTTGCCGTCACCGATCAGGGTGGAGGCCAGGACCTGGCCCTGCAGGACGTCCGAGGGCGCCGTGCGGAAGTACAGGCCCTCGTCGGCGTAGGTGTCGAAGGCCGTCGAGGTGTTGGCCGGGCTGATCTGCACCACACCGGCCGCGGTGATGCGGTCGATGACCGAGAGCGACACCGAGGACGACGCCGCACCGAGGATGACGTCGGCGCCGCCACGCAGGAGCTTGTCGGTCTCCGACGGGGCGATCAGCGGGGTGCCGTCACCGGAGTCGGCGTTGATCTGCTCGACGTCCTGGCCGTTGACTCCACCAGCGGCGTTGATCTCCTCGACCGCGAGGTCCGTGCCCGCGATCTCGGGCGGGCCGAGGAAGGCGAGGTCACCGCTCTGGGGAAGCAGCGTGCCGATCGTGAGCGTGCCGTCGCCCTTGGGGATGCTGCCGCTGACCTTCTGGTTGGCCTTCACCGACTCCACGTCGGGGATCTCACCGGTGATGTAGTCGAGGTTGTCGAAGTTGTTCTCGGCGTTGAACTCGAAGATCCCGATGGTCGCCGCGGACGGGCTGCCGGTCGAGTTGAGGTCGATCGGCCCCGACACGCCGTCGTAGTCGATGTCGGTGCCATCGGCGAGCAGGTCCGAGCAGGCCTGGAAGTCGGTGCACTTCTCACCCTCGCTCGTCACGGCCTGCATCTGGGAGGCGATGGCCTTCCCGGAGTCTGCCTTGGCCGCCACCGCAGCCAGCGCCGCCACGATCGTGGCGTCGTAGGACTCCGGACCGTAGGTGTAGGACTTCAGCTTGGGGTCGATCTCGAGCATCCGGTCCTGGAACTCGCCACCGAGCTCGGCGCCGGGGTACGTCGCCTTGACACCCTCGAGCGTGCCCGGGTCGAAGTCCTCGGAGTAGTCGAAGGTGTTGCCGTCGACGAAGTAAAGCTGCGTGCCCGAGGTGGCTGCCTCACTGCTGCTGGCGCTCGCGCTGTCGCTGGAGCCGCCGGACGCGGACTCCGAGTCGCTGCCGCCTCCGCATGCACTGAGCGCGAGCCCTGCGACGGCGAGGATGGCGACGGATGCGCGTCGCAGTGGGATGGGCCGGGTCATGAGACCTCCTGGTTGGGTGCTCGCCCGGCGCGGTCGCACGGGTCGGTAGCAGGCTGTGGCAGCACTGTAGTGCTCCGTACCGGCCGATCCAGGGCTGTGGCGACGTGCGCGACGGACGTGTCTGAACTGTGACCAATTCGAGCCCGGCGCGTTGCCGTGGCACCGGTCCGCCGGGCCTCGAGGAGTCAGCTGGTCTGGCCCGGACCGTGGGTCACGACGCCGTCGGAGACCTCCCGCATCGACAGCCGCAGGTCCATCGCCGTCTTCTGGATCCACCGGAAGGCATCGGGCTCGGTGAGGCCGAGCTGCTCCTGGAGCACCGCCTTGGCCCGGTCGACCAGCTTGCGGGTCTCGAGCCGGTCGGTGAGGTCGGCGACCTCGGCCTCCAGCGCGGAGACCTCGGCGAAGCGGCTGACCGCCATCTCGATCGCGGGCACGAGGTCGGAGAGCGAGAAGGGCTTGACCAGGTAGGCCATCGCCCCGGCGTCGCGGGCCCGCTCGACGAGGTCGCGCTGCGAGAAGGCCGTGAGCATGACCACCGGGGCGATCCGTGCGGCGGCGATGCGTTCGGCGGCGGCGATCCCGTCGAGCACCGGCATCTTGACGTCGAGGATCACCAGGTCCGGGTCCAGCTGCTCGGCCAGCTCCACGGCCCGTTGTCCGTCACCCGCCTCGCCGACGACCTCGTAGCCCTCCTCGGCCAGCATCTCGGCGAGGTCCATGCGGATCAACGTCTCGTCCTCGGCGATGACCACCCGGCGCGGTGCCGGCGCTGCGGTGGGACTGGCGGTCGCGCGCTGGTCCTGGCTCACGAGCCACAGGCTAGCGCCACCACCGCCGGACGGGCCCGGGCCCGCGCCCGTGGCGAGGGGAGGACGACCTGGGTGGGCTAGGGTTCTCGCCGGTCGGCCCCGGTATCCCAACGGCAGAGGAAGCGGTCTCAAACACCGTCCAGTGTGGGTTCGAGTCCCACCCGGGGCACCCGTCAGGCGTGCGCGCCGAGCGAGTCCGTGAGTCGGCACAGCGAGCGTTGCAGCGCGACCATCTCGTCGTCGTCCAGGCCGGTCGCGGCCACCACGGCGCACCGGACCTCGTCGACCATGCCTCGGAGCGCGTCCCCCTGCTCGGTCAGCGCGATGCGCACGGACCGGGCGTCGCCCCCGGAGCGCACCCGCCGCAGCAGCCCGCGCGCCTCCAGGCGACGCAGCAGCGGCGTGAGGGTGCCGTGGTCGAGGCGCAGGGCGGCCGCGAGGTCCTTGATCGCGACGTCGTCGTGCTCCCACAGGGCGGTGAGCACGAGGTACTGCGGGTAGGTGAGGCCCCGCTCGGCGAGCAGGGGCCGGTAGACCGCGGTCATCGCACGCGAGGCGGCGTAGAGGTCGAAGCAGAGCATGCCGTCGAGGCCGGGGCCGAGCGTCACGGGACGGATCCTGTCCGGTCGGGGAGTTGCGGTCATCCTAGGGGTCCCCTAGGTTGTCTTGTGCACAAGATAACCTAGCCGTCGACCCGAAGGAACCCTCATGCCGACTCGCACCTCTCGTACCGCCTGGAACGGAACTCTCGAGGAGGGCTCGGGCCAGGTCGAGCTGTCCAGCTCCCACGTGGGCACCTACGACGTGTCCTTCCCCAAGCGCGCCGCCGACGACGCCGGGGGCACCACGAGCCCCGAGGAGCTCATCGCCGCCGCGCACTCGGCCTGCTACGCGATGCAGCTCTCGGCCTTCATCGCCGAGGCCGGCGGGACCCCACAGTCGCTCGACGTCAAGGCCGACGTCTCGCTCGGCCCGGACTCCGCCGACGGCGGCTTCAAGCTCACCGGCATCACCCTGACGGTGCGCGGCGAGGTCGAGGGCCTCGACGAGGCAGGCTTCGCGGAGGCAGCGGAGAAGGCCAAGGCCGGCTGCCCCGTCAGCAAGGCCCTCACCGGGGTCGAGATCACCCTGGACGCCGCCCTGGAGGGCTGAGCACTCCCCCGACGGTCCACCCGCCTACCGCCGAGCGACCTCACGGGGTCACGACGCTGCAGGCGCACCGTCCGGCCTTCAGTGGCGGCGGTAGGCGGGGGCCATCTCGTTGATGGCGTCGCCCATGCGGTGGATGCGCAGGGCGTTGGTCGAGCCCGGGATGCCCGGAGGGCTCCCCGCGATGATGACCACGAGATCGCCCTCTCCGGCCCGACCGACCCGCAGGAGCTGCTCGTCGACCTGGCGCACCATCTCGTCGGTGTGGTCGACGCTCACGGTCTTGAACGTCTCGGTGCCCCAGCTCAGGGCGAGCTGCGACCGCACCCGGCCCTCGGGGGTGAAGGCCAGCAGCGGCACCTCGCTGCGCAACCGGGAGAACCGGCGCGCGGAGTCCCCGCTCTGGGTGAAGGCGACCACGAACCTGGCCCCCACCCGGCGGGCCACCTCCTCGGCCGCCTTGGCGATCACGCCACCGCGGGTGTGCGGGTCCCACTCGACCTGCTGGAAGCCGCCGAGCTCGGCGCGCTCGTGGGCGTGCGACTCGGTCGCGGTGATGATGCGGGCCATCGTCTCCACCACGTGGACCGGGTGCTCGCCGACGCTCGTCTCACCCGACAGCATGACCGCGTCGGCGCCGTCGAGCACCGCGTTGGCCACGTCGCTGGCCTCGGCACGCGTGGGAGCCGGGCTCGTGATCATCGACTCGAGCATCTGGGTCGCCACGATCACCGGCTTGGCGTTGAGGCGGGCCTGCTCGACGACCCGCTTCTGCAGGAACGGGACGTCCTCGAGGGGACACTCGACCCCGAGGTCGCCCCGCGCGACCATGAAGCCGTCGAACGCGGCGATCACGTCGTCGAGGTGGTGGATGGCCTGCGGCTTCTCGATCTTCGCCACGACCGGGAGGTGGATGCCCTCCTCGTCCATGATCGCGCGGACGTCGTCGGCGTCCTTGCCGTCGCGCACGAAGGACAGCGCGACGAAGTCGACCCCGAGGTGCAGCGCGAAGCGGAGGTCCTCGATGTCCTTCTCCGACAGGGCCGGCACGGAGACCGCGACCCCGGGCAGGTTGATGCCCTTGTGGTTGCTGACCTTGCCCCCGACCAGCACGTCGGTGACCACGTCGGCGCCCTCGACCCCGGTGACCCGCAGCCGTACCTTGCCGTCGTCGATGAGGATGGGGTCGCCCACGGCCACGTCGCCGGGCAGCCCGGCGTAGGTCGTCGAGGCCGTCTCGACGTCCCCGGGGACGTCGCGGGTCGTGATCGTCCACTGCTGGCCCCGACGCAGGGTGACCGGACCGTCGTCGAAGGTGCCGAGCCGGATCTTGGGGCCCTGGAGGTCGGCGAGGATCGCCACCCCGTGGCCGCTGGCGTCGGAGGCCTCGCGCACCCAGCGGTAGGACTGGGCGTGGTCGTCGTGGTCGCCGTGGCTCATGTTCAGCCGCGCCACGTCCATCCCGGCGTAGACGAGCTCGCGGATCCTCCGCTCGCTGCTCGTCGCCGGACCTAGGGTGCACACGATCTTGGCTCTCCGCACGAGACTGACCCTACCTTGCTTGGATCGATCCAACAGCGGCCCCGCCGATAGCCGGGGACGAGACGGCCGTCGATCGGTGACGGCGGACGACCGGTTCGTCGGGGACGGTGCCGGTCCGGGTCCCCGGATCGGGCGGCGCAGCGCCGATCAGACGACCAGTGGTCGCTCGGTGGGCTTGATCGGGGACGGCAGGGTCGAGGACCCGGTGAGGAACGTGTCCACCGCGGAGGCCGCAGCACGGCCCTCGGCGATCGCCCACACGATGAGCGACTGGCCGCGGCCGGCGTCACCGGCCACGTAGACCCCCGGGACCGAGCTGGCGTAGGAGTCGTCGCGCTTGATGTTCCCGCGCTCGTCGAGCTCGACGCCGAGCTGCTCGACGAGACCGGGCTGCTCGGGGCCGGTGAAGCCCATCGCGAACAGCACGAGCTCGGCGGGGATCTCGCGCTCGCTGCCCTCCACCTGCTGGGGACGACCGCCCTCGAAGACGACGTCGACCAGGCGCAGCGCCCGCACGGCGCCGTCGTCGTCTCCGAGGAACTCCTGCGTCGAGACCGCGTAGACCCGCTCGCCGGCCTCCTCGTGGGCCGAGGAGACCCGGAAGGTCATCGGGTACGTCGGCCACGGCTGGCCCGCCGGACGGGTGCCGGGCGGCTCGGGCATGATCTCGAGCTGGGTGATCGAGGCGGCTCCCTGGCGTGTGGAGGTGCCCAGGCAGTCGGCGCCGGTGTCACCGCCGCCGATGATCACGACGTGCTTGCCCTCGGCGCTGATCTGGCCCTCGACCTCCTCGCCGAGCGACGCGCGGTTGGCCTGCGGGAGGAACTCCATGGCCTGGTGGATCCCGGACAGCTCGCGACCGGTGGCGTCGAGGTCGCGGGCCACCGTCGAGCCCATCGCGAGCACGACCGCGTCGTAGCGCGCGCGCAGCCGTTCGACGCTGAGGTCCTCGCCCACGCTGACGCCGGCCCGGAAGACCGTGCCCTCGCGGCGCATCTGGTCCAGGCGCCGGTCGAGGTGCTTCTTCTCCATCTTGAACTCCGGGATGCCGTAGCGCATCAGCCCCCCGATCTTGTCGGCACGCTCGTAGACGGCCACGGTGTGGCCGGCCCGGGTCAGCTGCTGGGCCGCGGCCAGTCCGGCCGGACCCGACCCGATCACGGCCACGGTGCGACCCGAGAGCCACTCCGGCGGCTGGGGGCGCACCAGGTTGGCCTCCCAGGCCCGGTCGATGATCGAGACCTCGACGTTCTTGATCGTCACCGGGTCCTGGTTGATCCCGAGCACGCAGGCGGTCTCGCAGGGTGCCGGGCAGAGACGACCGGTGAACTCCGGGAAGTTGTTGGTCGCGTGCAGCCGCTCGATCGCACCCGACCAGTCGTCGCGCCAGACGAGGTCGTTCCACTCGGGGATGATGTTGCCCAGCGGGCAGCCCTGGTGGCAGAACGGGATGCCGCAGTCCATGCAGCGCCCCGCCTGGGGCGTGATGATCGGCAGCAGGGCCCGGCCCACCCCGTCGGGGTAGACCTCGTTCCAGTCCTGGACGCGTTCCTCGACCGGTCGCCGTGGAGCGGCCTTGCGGCCCTCCTTGAGGAATCCCTTCGGGTCAGCCATGGAGCGCCTCCATCATCCGTTGTGCCGTCTCCTTCTCGTCCAGACCGTCGGCCTCGGCCTTGGCCTTGGCCTCCATCACGATCCGGAAGTCGCGCGGAACGACCTCGGTGAACCGGGTGAGTGCGGTCTCCCAGTCCTCCAGCAGGGCCGCGGCGACCGTCGAGCCGGTCTCCTCCGCGTGGGTGCGGACCATCCACTCCAGCTCGCGTGCTGCCTCGTCGGTGACCGGTCCGAGCTCGACGAGCTCCTTGTTGACCCGCTGGTCGGCGAGGTCGAGGACCCAGGCGACGCCGCCGGACATCCCGGCTGCGAAGTTGCGTCCCGTGGAGCCGAGCACGGCGACGCGCCCACCGGTCATGTACTCGCAGCCGTGGTCGCCCACCCCCTCGGTGACCGCCCACGCCCCGGAGTTGCGCACGCAGAAGCGCTCGCCGACCTCGCCGCGCAGGAAGATCTGGCCGGAGGTCGCGCCGTAGCCGATCACGTTGCCGGCGATGATCTGCTCGTCGGCGGCGAAGGTCGCCCCGCGGTCGGGTCGCACGACGATGCGACCACCGGAGAGACCCTTGCCGACGTAGTCGTTGGCGTCGCCCTCCAGGCGCAACGTGATCCCCCGCGGCACGAAGGCACCGAACGACTGCCCGGCCGAGCCGGTGAAGGTCACGTCGATCGTCCCGTCCGGCAGACCGTCACCACCGTGGGCCTTGGTGACCTCGTGACCCAGGATCGTGCCCACGGTGCGATGCACGTTGCGGATCGCGACCTGGCCACGCACCGGCTCGCCGCGCTCGATCGCCTCACGAGCCAGCGGCACCAGCTCGGTGACGTCGAGGGAGTGCTCGAGGCCGTGGTCCTGCTCGCGGACCTGGCGTCGCTCCTGGTCGGCGAAGTGGCTGAAGTCCGGGTCGTGGAGGACCGGCGTCAGGTCGAGGCCGGAGGCCTTCCAGTGGTCGACCGCCCGCGCGACGTCGAGGGTGCCGACCTGACCGATGGCCTCGTCGAGGGTGCGGAACCCGAGCTCGGCGAGCAGCTCGCGGACCTCCTCGGCGATGTAGGTGAAGAAGTTCACGACGTACTCGGCCTTGCCGGAGAACCGCTCGCGCAGCACGGGGTTCTGCGTCGCGACACCCACCGGGCAGGTGTCGAGGTGGCAGACCCGCATCAGGATGCAGCCCGAGACCACCAGGGGCGCCGTCGCGAAGCCGTACTCCTCGGCGCCGAGGAGCGCCGCGATGACCACGTCACGGCCGGTCTTGAGCTGGCCGTCGGCCTGCACCACGATCCGGTCGCGCAGGCCGTTGAGCAGCAGCGTCTGCTGGGTCTCGGCCAGGCCGAGCTCCCAGGGGCCGCCGGCGTGCTTGAGCGAGGTCAGCGGAGCCGCGCCCGTCCCGCCGTCGTGGCCGGAGATCAGCACGACGTCGGCGTGCGCCTTCGACACGCCGGTCGCCACGGTCCCGACCCCGACCTCGGCGACGAGCTTGACGTGCACGCGCGCCGAGGGGTTGGCGTTCTTGAGGTCGTGGATGAGCTGGGCGAGGTCCTCGATCGAGTAGATGTCGTGGTGCGGCGGCGGGCTGATGAGGCCGACCCCGGGGGTGGAGTAGCGAGTCTTGGCCACCCACGGGTAGACCTTGTTGCCCGGCAGCTGGCCGCCCTCCCCCGGCTTGGCGCCCTGGGCCATCTTGATCTGGATGTCGTCGGCGTTGGTGAGGTACTCCGAGGTCACGCCGAACCGGCCGGACGCGACCTGCTTGATCGCGCTGCGCCGCTCGGGGTCGTAGAGCCGGTCCGCGTCCTCACCACCCTCGCCGGTGTTGGACTTGCCGCCCAGGCGGTTCATCGCGATCGCGAGCGTCTCGTGAGCCTCGCCGCTGATCGAGCCGTAGGACATCGCCCCGGTCGAGAAGCGCCGGTAGATCGCGGAAGCCGGCTCGACCTCCTCGATCGGCACGGGGGCGCGGCCGGTGGCCTCGCCGTCCTTGAAACGGAACAGCCCGCGCAGCGTCATCAACCGCTCGCTCTGCTCGTCGACGCGCGCGGTGTACTGCTTGAACACGTCGTAGCGGCCGGTGCGGGTGGCGTGCTGGAGCCGGAAGACCGTCTCGGGGTCGAACAGGTGCGGCTCGCCCTCGCGGCGCCACTGGTACTCGCCGCCGATCTCGAGCTCGCGGTGCGCCGGCGAGATGCCGCCGCGGGGGTACGCCGAGGCGTGGCGGCGCGCGACCTCCTCGGCGATGACGTCGAGGCCGATGCCGCCGAGCTTGGAGGTCGTCCCGGTGAAGTAACGGTCCACGACCTCGGTGGACAGCCCGAGCGCCTCGAAGATCTGTGCCCCGGTGTAGGAGGCGACGGTGGAGACGCCCATCTTGGACATCACCTTCAGCACGCCCTTGCCCAGCGACTTCACCAGGTTCGAGACCGCGGTCTCGGGGTCGGCCTTGACGTAGTAGCCCTCGCGGGCGAGGTCCTCGACGGACTCCATCGCCAGGTAGGGGTTGACCGCGGCCGCGCCGTAGCCCACGAGCAGCGCGACGTGGTGGACCTCGCGCACGTCACCGGCCTCGACGAGCATGCCGACCTGGGTACGGGCCTTCTCCCGCACCAGGTGGTGGTGGACGCCCGCGGTGAGCAGCAGCGACGGGATGGGCGCGAGCTCGGCGGTCGAGTGCCGGTCGGAGAGCACGATGATCCGTGCGCCGCCCGCGATGGCCTCGCTGACCTCGCCGCAGATCTCCTCGATCCGCGCCGCCATCGCCTCACCTCCACCCTCGACGGGGTAGAGCCCGCGCGAGACGTGGGTGATGAAGCCGGGCATGTCGCCGTCGCGGTTGATCTGACGGATCTTGGCCAGGTCGTCGTTGCTGATGACCGGGAAGGGCAGGACGACGTGGCGGCACGACGCCGGCTGCGGCTCGAGCAGGTTCGACTCCGGCCCGATGCTGCCGGCCAGCGAGGTGACGAGCTCCTCGCGGATCGAGTCCAGCGGCGGGTTGGTGACCTGGGCGAAGAGCTGGCTGAAGTAGTCGAAGACGAGCCGCGGCTTCTGGCTGATGACCGCGAGGGGGGTGTCGGTGCCCATCGAGCCGATCGGCTCGGCGCCGGTGTTGGCCATCGGGGTCAGCAGGACGCGCAGCTCCTCCTCGGTGTAGCCGAAGATCTGCTGACGGCGGGTGACCGAGGCGTGGGTGTGCACGATGTGCTCGCGGTCGGGCACGTCGCGCAGGTGGACGCGCCCGGCGTGGAGCCACTCGCCGTAGGGGTTCTCGGCGGCGAGGCCGTCCTTGATCTCCTCGTCCTCGATGATGCGGTGCTCGTCGGTGTCGACCAGGAACATCCGGCCCGGCTGGAGGCGACCCTTGCGCACGATGGAGGCGGGGTCGAGGTCGAGGACGCCGACCTCGGAGGCCAGCACGACCAGCCCGTCGTCGGTCACCCAGTAGCGCGAGGGCCGCAACCCGTTGCGGTCCAGCGTCGCCCCGATCTGGGAGCCGTCGGTGAACACCACGCAGGCCGGCCCGTCCCAGGGCTCCATCATCGTGGAGTGGAACTCGTAGAAGTCGCGCTGCAGCTGTGACATCTCCGCGTGGTTCTCCCAGGCCTCCGGGATCATCATCAGCACCGCGTGGGGCAGCGATCGGCCGCCCACGTGGAGCAGCTCGAGGACCTCGTCGAACGAGGCGGAGTCCGAGGCGCCCGGGGTGCAGATCGGGAAGAGCCGGTCGAGGTCGCCCGGGATCAGGTCGGAGTCCAGCAGGGCCTCGCGGGCGCGCATCCAGTTGCGGTTGCCCATCACGGTGTTGATCTCGCCGTTGTGGGCGATGTAGCGGAAGGGGTGGCTCAGCGGCCAGCTCGGGAACGTGTTGGTCGAGAATCGCGAGTGCACGATGGCCAGCGCCGAGGCGACCCGCTCGTCGAGCAGGTCCGGGAAGAAGTGGTCGAGCTGGTCGGTGGTGAGCATGCCCTTGTAGGCCAGCGTGCGCGACGAGAGCGAGGGGAAGTAGACGTCGCTCTCGCGCTCCACGCGCTTGCGCAGGCAGAACGCGAGGCGCTCCAGCGCCATCCCCGTGATCCGCTGCGTGGCGCCGGCGACGAAGACCTGACGGAAGACCGGCATCACCCCGCGTGCGGTGCTGCCCAGGATCGCCGGGTCGACCGGGACCTCGCGCCAGCCGAGCACGGCGAGGCCCTCCTCGCCGGCGATCTTCTCGAACCGGGCCACGGTGGCCTCGACGTGGTCGGAGTCGCCCGGCAGGAAGGCCGTGCCGACGGCGTAGGCCCCCTGCGGCGGCAGGTCGACGCCGCGGTCGGCCATCTCCGAGCGCAGGAAGGCGTCCGGGACCTGCATCAGGATGCCGGCGCCGTCCCCGGAGTTCGGCTCGGCCCCGGCAGCGCCGCGGTGGTCGAGGTTGCGCAGCGCGGTGAGCGCCTTGGCCACGATGTCGTGGCTTGCCTCGCCGGTCAGGGTGGCGACGAAGGCGACGCCGCAGGCGTCCTTCTCGTTCGCTGGGTCGTACAGCCCCTGGGGCGGCGGGAACGCGCGCGGGTACGGCACAGGAGGTCTCCCGTCGTCGTGCTGTGGTGCGAGGACAGACCGGGGTCAGGGCCCGGCGATCAGCGCACGGGACGACGCTGGCCCACGCGAGGAGGTCAGATTAGCACCGTGCTCAGCGCTCTCCGGCGACCGTCCCGCCGCCGGGCTCGCCACCCGCAGCGGTGCTCCCGGACCCGGACCGGCCGGCCCGGCCCGACGCCGCGGACCCGTCGGGCGACGCGTCGTGCGGGGAGTCCTCGGGCCCGCGCCCGGGCCGGTAGACGGCGTCCTCCCGGCCACCTCCGGTCCCGCCGTGACGGCGCCCCCGCCACACGAAGTAGGCCGTGGCCACGACGAACAGCACGATCGCGGTCCACACGTTGAGCCTCAGGCCCAGCACGTCGTCGAGCTCGACGTCGTCGATGCGCAGGTTCTCGATCCAGGCGCGGCCCGCGGTGTAGGTCATCACGTACAGCGCCAGCACCCGCCCGTGGCCGAGGCGGAAGCGGCGATCGGCCACGATCACGACCGCGAAGGCGCCGAGGTTCCACAGCGCCTCGTAGAGGAAGGTCGGCTGGAACAGCGTGCCGGGCACCAGACCCAGACGCTCCACCGCCCCGGCGGGCCAGTTGGCGGGGTCGATCTCCAGACCCCACGGCAGGGTGGTGGGGCGCCCGTAGAGCTCCTGGTTGAACCAGTTCCCGCAGCGGCCCAGCGCCTGGGCCACCAGCACGCCCGGCGCCATGGCGTCGAGCACCGGCAGCAGCCTGATCCCCTGGCGCCGCGCCCCGATCATCGCGCCGACCGCGCCGAGGGCGATCGCGCCCCAGATGCCGAGACCCCCACGCCAGATGTAGAGCGCGGAGACGGGGTCCTGCCCGGCGCCGAAGTAGAGGCTCGCGTCGGTGAGGACGTGGTAGAGCCGACCCCCGACGAGGCCGAACGGGACCGCCCAGATCGCGATGTCCTGGATCTCTCCCGACCGGCCACCGCGGGCCACCCATCGACGCTCACCGATCCAGACCGCGGCGACGATCCCGGCGATGATGCACAGGGCGTAGCCGCGCAGCGGGACCGGGCCGAGGTACCACACGCCCTGCGAGGGGCTGGGGATCGACCACGCAGCGAAGGCGGTGGAGAGGGTCACGGTCGTGCTCCTCGATCAGTCTCGACCGGGCTCAGCCGGTGGTGAGCAACGTGTGGATGTCGGCGGCGTACTCCCGCGAGGTCGTCTCCTGGGGCCAGTACAGCGGCACCTCGTCGTCGCTGTCGATGCCGAGGACCTGCGTGGAGTGCGAGACGTCGTACCCGCCACCGGGAAGCGGGTCGCCCCGCTCGACCCCGACCGCGACGGTCGAGCCGATCTCGACGATCGTGTCGAGGTCGCCCGTCAGCCCCACGAAGGCGGGGTCGAGCCGGTCGAGGTAGTCGCGCAGCACCTCCGGGGTGTCGCGCTGCGGGTCGGTGGTGACGTAGACGATCTCCACCTGGGCCCGGTCGGCGGGTTCGAGCTGGGTCATCGCGGAGGCGAGGTTGCCCATGACGACGCCGCAGATGTCGGGACAGTGGGTGTAGCCGAAGAAGACCAGGGTCAGTGGCGCGTCGGTGTCGGCGGCCAGCGACCAGGGCTGACGGTCGGTGTCGGTCAGCGGGCTCGCGTCGATCACGTAGGGGTTGGTGAGCACCGTCCCGGCGAACGCGTCGTCACCGTTGGCGCTCCCCCCGCAGCCCGAGAGCACCAGGGACAGCGCGACGGCTCCCCCCGCGGCCCACGTGGGCAGGCGACGCCGTCGTCGGCGCTCAGCGCGCTCAGCCACGGCGGACGCCGTCGGCGAGGTCCTCGGTCAGCGCAGCGAGGGCGCGCAGCCCCGCTGCACGGTCGACGGCGTCGAGCAGCGTGCGGACGAATGCGGAACCGACGATCACACCATCAGCGTACGAGGCGACCGCAGCGGCCTGGTCGCCGTTGCTGATGCCGAGCCCGACCCCGACCGGCAGGTCACCGCCTGCGGCGCGGGCCCGGGCCACGAGGGGGCCGGCGAGGTCGCTGGTCGTGGCGCGGGCCCCGGTGACCCCCATCACGGCGGTGGCGTAGACGAAGCCGCGGCACGCCGCCGTCGTCATCGCGACCCGCTCGTCGGTCGAGGAGGGCGAGACCAGGAAGACCTTGTCCAGGTCGTGCTCGTCGGCCGCGGCGATCCAATCCGGGGCGAAGTCGGGGGTGATGTCGGGGGTGATGAGTCCCGCGCCGCCGGCCGAGTCGAGGTCGGCGGCGAAGCGGGCCGGCCCGTAGCGCTCGACGGGGTTCCAGGCGGTCATGACCAGGGTCGCGACCCCGGTCCGGGCCACCGCCTCGACGGTCCGCAGCACGTCGGTGGTGCGCACGCCGCCCTCGAGCGCGTGCTGGACGGCGGCCTGGATGGTGGGCCCGTCCATCACCGGGTCGGAGTAGGGCAGGCCGATCTCGATGACGTCGCAACCGGAGTCGACCATCACCTTCAGCGCGTCGATCGCGCCGGCCACGTCGGGGTAACCGGCCGGCAGGAAGCCCACGAGGGCGCTGCGGCCCTCCTCGCGGGCCCGCGCGAACGCCCCGGCGGTCGTGCGGGCGCTCACGAGACGCCGTCGGCGCGGGCGCCGCCGGTCCCGCCGAGGCCGAACCACTCGATGGCCGTCTCCATGTCCTTGTCGCCGCGACCGGAGAGGTTGATCAGCACCGTCGCCTCCGGGCCCTTCTGCGCAGCGAGCCGCTCGGCGACCCGCATCGCGCCGGCGATCGCGTGGGCGGTCTCGATCGCGGGGATGATGCCCTCGGTGCGGGTGAGCAGCGCCATGGCCTCCATGGTCTCGGTGTCGGTGACCGGGAGGTAGGTGGCGCGCCCGGTGGCGGAGAGGTGGGCGTGCTGCGGCCCCACCCCCGGGTAGTCGAGCCCGGCCGAGATCGAGTGCGACTCGCGGGTCTGTCCGTCCTCGTCCTGGAGCACGAACGTGCGCGCACCGTGGAGGACACCGCGGTCGCCACCGGCGATGGTCGCGGCGTGGCGTGCGGTCTCGATGCCGTCGCCGCCGGCCTCGAAGCCGTAGATGGCGACGTCCTCGTCGTCGAGGAACGCGGTGTAGAGGCCGATCGCGTTGGACCCGCCCCCGACGCAGGCCGCGATCGCGTCGGGCAGCACGCCGTACAGCTCGAGGCACTGGGCCCGGGCCTCGTCGCCGATCCCTCGGCTGAAGTCACGCACCATGCTCGGGAAGGGGTGCGGGCCGGCCGCGGTGCCGAAGAGGTAGGCGGTGTGGTCGACGCTGGCGACCCAGTCGCGCAGCGCCTCGTTGATGGCGTCCTTGAGCGTCGCGCTTCCGGACTCGACCGGCACGACGGTGGCGCCGAGCAGCTGCATCCGGGCGACGTTGAGGGCCTGACGACGGATGTCGACGGCACCCATGTAGACGGTGCAGTCCAACCCGAAGTACGCCGCGGCCGTCGCGCTGGCGACCCCGTGCTGGCCCGCGCCGGTCTCGGCGATGATGCGCCGCTTGCCCATCCGCCTCGTCAGCAGCGCCTGCCCCATGACGTTGCGGATCTTGTGCGCGCCGGTGTGGTTGAGGTCCTCGCGCTTGAGCAGGATCCGGCAGCCGACCTCGGCGGAGAGACGCCGTGCCTCGTAGAGCGGGCTGGGCACGCCGGCGTAGTCGCGCAGCACGGCCTCGAACTCGGCGACGAAGTCCGGGTCGGCCATCGCCTCGCGCCAGGCCAGGTCGAGCTCGTCGAGCGCGGCGACGAGCGCCTCGGGCATGAACCGTCCGCCCCAGCCGTGCTCGGGCCCGCCGAACCAACCCTGCGCGTCCGCGTCCCAGCGGGACGGCTCCGGTCCGAGGTCGCCCGCCGCGTCCACCCGTGCGGTGGTGTCGGGGCCGGGCACGGTGGGGTGGGTCGTGCTCATCGCTGTGCTCCTGTCGGTGCGCGTAGTCCGGTCATGGCGGCGACGGCGGCACGGGGTGCACCGTCACGCACGAGCGCCTCGCCGACCAGGACGACGCGCGCGCCGAGGTCGGTGTAGCGCGCGACGTCGTCGGGCCCGGTGATGCCGGACTCCGCGACGAGGACACGATCGCTGGGCAGACCGGCGGCGAGGCGCGCGAACGCGCCCGGGTCGACCTCCAGCGTCTTGAGGTTGCGGGCGTTGACGCCGATCAGCTCCGCCCCGAGCCCCACCGCCCGCTCGGCCTCGGCCTCGTCGTGGACCTCGACCAGCACGCAGAGCCCGAGCTCGCGCGCGCGGTCGTGCAGCGCACGCAGGCGTGTGTCGTCGAGCGCGGCCACGATCAGCAGGGCCAGGTCGGCGCCGGCGGCGCGGGCCTCGAGCAGCTGGTAGTCGCTGACGATGAAGTCCTTGCGCAGCAGCGGGGTGTCCACGGCCGCGCGGACGGCGTGCAGGTCGGCCAGGCTGCCGCCGAAGCGACGCTCCTCGGTCAGGACGCTGATCGCGCCCGCACCGCCGGCGGCGTACTCGCAGGCCAGCACCGCGGGGTCGGGGATCGCGGCGAGATCACCCTTGCTCGGGCTGCGCCGCTTGACCTCGGCGATCACGCTGCTGCCCGGGGCGCGGAAGTGGGGCATCGGGTCCCGCGGGGCGGGAGCGTCGGCGAGGGCGGCGATCAGGTCGCGGGCCGGGGTGGTCGCCTCACGGCGGGCGAGGTCGATCCGCACGCCGGCGACGATGTCGTCGAGCACCGACATGGTGGGACCTCCGGTCCGGGGTCGGGTGGAGCCTGGGCAGCGCGCGGAGTCGGTCAGTGACCCGCGCTCGTCGCGACCTTGTTCATCACGGCGTACACGACGCCGGCCAGGACCAGGATGCCCAGGCCGATGTAGAACAGGATCAGGTTGATCGGGGAGAGGACCAGCCCGACGCCACCGACCACGAAGCCGAGCAGCGCGATCACCACGCCGGACCACGCCGCCGGGGTGTTGCCGTGGCCGGCCGCGTGGCCGGTCCCGTGGCTGGTCCCGTGGCTGGTTCCGTGGCTCTGCGACATGCGGTGCTCCTGGTCCGGGGCGGGCAAGTGAGGGGCGCCTGGTCGACTGACCTGGCGCTGCCCAGTCTAGGGGCCGGTGCGATGGCGACGGTGCTGGGCCCGCTCGGGTGCCGCCCGTGGGAGCGCTGCGCCGCTCAGGTCGTCGGGTCGCGGCCCTCGTCGATGGCCTTCCACAGCGCGAGGTTGTCCGGCTCGTCGCCGAGCGGCGCCGCCGCGGCACCGGCTGCGCCCGCGCCACCTGCGACCGGGGCGTCGTAGCGGCGACCCATCTCGGGCCAGGTCGGTGTCCACAGCACGCCCGCGACCCCGGCCGCCACCGCGAGGACCCCGGCAACGAGGGCCACCGGGAACCACGCCTGCGTGGACACCTCGACGCTGCTGCCGACGGCGGAGGCGGCCTGCCGTAGCTGGTCGGGCACCTGGAAGGCGCCGACCACGCTGGAGACCAGCGACCCGACGGCCCCCAGCAGGGCCAGGGCCGCCACCGCCCGGCGGACCCTGCCCCGTGTCACGAGCACGACACCCCAGGAGGCGAGGGCCACCAACGACAGCGCCAGGCTGAGGGGCGCCTGGGGGGTCAGGTCCGTCGTCGGCACCAGCGTGGCCGCGGTGTCGGAGCCCGTGCTGGCCCACCAGGTCTGGTTCGCGCTGATCGCGACCAGGCCACTGGAGGCGAGGCCACCCAGCACGACCGGCCCGAAGGTGCGACGGCCCGCGACCGGCTCAGCCATCGGCGGGCGGACCGGACGTGCTGGCGGAGAGCAGGCCGGCGTCGAAGCAGCTGCGGTCCCCCGTGTGACAGGCCGGCCCGACCTGGTCGACGCGCAGCAGCAGGGTGTCGCCGTCGCAGTCGAGGCGGACCTCCCGCACGTGCTGGACATGACCGGAGGTCTCGCCCTTGACCCAGTACTCCTGGCGCGACCGGCTCCAGTACGTCGCTCGTCCGGTCCGCATCGTGCGCGAGAGCGCCTCGTCGTCCATCCAGCCCAGCATCAGCACCTCGCCGCTGTCGTGGCTCTGCACCACCGCAGGCACCAGGCCGAGGCTGTCGTCCCCGGTGCGCTTGAGGCGGGCGGCGATCGCGGGGTCGAGGAGGTCCGAGGAGGTCACTGCTCCAGTATCGGGCCTGGGCGGTGACCGGGGTCCGTCCGGGCCCGGAGCGACACTCCTGCGTGCTCGGACCCGTGCTGGGCGCTCCACGAGGCGTGCAGGCCCGCGTAGACCCCGCCGACCTCGCCGACGAGCCGGTGGTGCGGACCGCGCTGGACGATGCGGCCGCGATCGACGACGACCACCTCGTCGGCGTGCTCCGCCGTCGAGAGCCGGTGGGCGATGGTCAGCGACGTCCGCCCCGACATCAGCCGGTCGAGGGCCCGCCCGATGCGCATCTCCAGGCGCGGGTCGACGGCACTCGTCGCCTCGTCGAGCACGAGCAGGTCGGGATCGACGAGGTGCGCGCGCAGCAACGCCACGAGCTGCCGCTCGCCGGTCGAGAGGGCTTCGCCACGCTGCCCGACGCGGGTCGCGAGGCCGTCCGGGAGCCCGGCGAGCCACGCACCGAGCCCGAGCTCCTCGGCGCTGGCCCGGATGTCGTCGTCGCTCGCGCTCAGACGGCCGTAGCGCGCGTTCGCGGCGAGGGTGTCGTCGAAGAGGAAGCCCTCCTGCGGCACCAGGACGACGCTGCGCCGCAGCGACGACGCGCGCACCTCGCGCAGGTCGACCCCGTCCAGCAGCACCCGGCCCTGCGCGGGATCCATCAGCCGGGTCAGCAGCTTGGCCAGGGTCGACTTGCCCGAGCCGGTCTCCCCCACCACCGCGACCCGGCGACCGGCCGCCACGTGGAGGTCGACCTCACGCAGCACCGGCGGCCCGGCGGGGTAGGCGAACCCGACGCCCTCGAAGCGCACGTCGAGCGGCTTGCGCTCCAGCACCACGCCGTCGGGGCCGGGGTCGACGAGGTCGGCCGGGGTGTCGAGGATCGCGATCACCCGGCGCCACCCGGCCAGGGCGAGCTGGGCGTCGGTGAGGATCTGGGTGCCCATCTGGACCGGGCCCACGAACAGCGAGACCAGGAACGCGAAGGCGATCACCCGACCCGCCGACAGGTCGCCGGCCAGGCCGAGCAGGATGCCGACGACGATGACGCCCGCGTTGGCCAGCCCGGCCGAGAGCCCACCGAGGGAGAACGAGAACGCGGTGAAGCCCTGCGCCCGGACGCTGGCGGCCTGGTAGGTCGAGATCGAGGTGTCGATGCGGGCCTGCGTGCGTTCCTGGACGGCGTACGCGCGCACGACCTCGGCCCCGACGACGGGCTCGGAGATGGCGGAGAGCATCACCCCCACCTGGCGTCTCACGATGCCGTAGGCGTCCGAGAGCCGCTGCTGGAAGAAGCGCAGCGAGGCGAACAGCGGCAGGAAGCAGACCCAGACGACCAGCGTGAGCTGCCACGAGTACCACGCCATGACTGCCGTCGCCAGCGCGACCTGGCCGAGGGAGACCACGAAGAGCAGCCCTCCGAAGACGAGGAACTGGCTCACCTGGTCGACGTCGCTGGTCACCCGAGAGACCAGAGCCCCGCGTCGCTCGGTGTCCTGGGTCAGCAGGGGCAGGTCGTGGACGTGGCGGAACGCCTTGGTGCGCAAGGTGGCCAGGCCGGTCTCGGCGGTGGTGAAGAGCCGACGGGTCATCAGGTACGACGCCCCGCTCGTCGCGAGCACCGCCACGGCAGCCAGCAGGCCCATCAGCGTGGTGTAGGCGACGTCCACGCCGGCGCTGCCGCCCGTCGCCGCTCCGCCGAGACCACGGTCGAGGGTCTGCTGCACCGCGACCGGCACGACGACCTGGCCTGCGGAGGCGAGCACGGCCAGCAGGAGGGTCAGCCCGAGGCCGTCCCTGAGCTCCGGGGAGTGGTGCATCCCGCGGCGGATCGTCTGCATCGCCGGCAGGTCCTCGCCACTGGCCACCACCGAGGTGGACGCGGCGCTCACGGGGCGACCTCCCCGGGGCTGTCGTAGGCGTTGACCAGGGCGGCGTACGACGGGCTGCGGGCCAGCAGCTCGCTGTGACTGCCACGCTCGACGACGACACCGTCGACGAGATGGGCCACCTCGTCGGCGAGGGCGATGGTCGCCTTGCGGTAGGCCACGACCACCAGGGACGCACCGTCGCCGTCCGGCCCGGGGCGCCGCAGGGCGGCCAGGATCCGCGCCTCGACCTCGGGGTCGACGGCTGACGTCGCGTCGTCGAGGACGAGGACCCGAGGCCGACGGACGAGGGCCCGCGCCAGGGAGATGCGCTGACGCTGTCCACCCGAGAGGGTGGCGCCGCGCTCGCCGAGGCGGGCGTCCAGTCCGTCCGGGAGCGCCGCGACGAAGTCGGCGGCCTGCGCGTCACGCAGGGCCGCCCACACCTGCTCGTCCTCGACGTCGAGACCGAGGGTGACGTTGCCCCGCACCGTGTCGTCGAAGAGGAACGCGGTCTGCGCCACCAGCGCGACCGCGGTGGCGAGCTCACCGGCGGCGAGGTCGCGCACGTCCTCGCCGTCGAGGAGCACCTCACCCTCGTCGGGGTCCAGGAGACGCCCGAGGAGCGTGGTCAACGTGCTCTTCCCGCTCGCCGTGGCCCCGACCAGCGCGACGGAGCGGCCCGGCTCGACCACGAGGTCGACACCGCGCAGCACCGGCCGGCCGGGCTCGAAGGCGTACGTCAGGCCGCGGGACTCGAGTCGTAGACCTTCCGGGCCGCCCTCGACCGGGCGCAGCCGCCGTTCGCCGTGCGTCATCTCGCCGGTCGCGGCCAGCACGCCGGCGACGCGCCGGAAGCCGACCACGCTGCGAGGCAGCTCCCCGAGCACCCAGCCCAGGGACCGGATCGGGAAGGCGACGATCGTGAGTAGGTAGGCGATGGTCACGACGTCGCCCGCGGCCGCGCTGCCGGCCAGCACCCGCGACACGCCGACCACCAGGACCACGAGGACACCGAGGTTGGGCAGGGCGCCCAGCACGGGGTCGAAGGCGGCGCGGATCCGCCCGAGACGGATGTTGGTCTCCCGCAGCTCGGCGGCGAGGTCTCCGAACCGCTGCGTCTCCTCGCGCTCGCGGCCCAGCGTCTTGACGACGAGGGCGCCCTCGAAGGACTCGTGGGCGACCTCGCTGAGCTCGGCCCGCAGCTGCTGGGCCCGGGCGGCCCACCCCTGGGCCAGGCGCTGGTAGACGACGTTGGCGCCGATGACCGCGGGGAAGACGAGCAGCCCGACCACCGCGAGCACCAGGTCGGCCAGCAGCATCTGGACGACCGCGATCACCATCATCGCGATGGTGCCGACCGCCATCGGCAGCGGAGCGATCGGCGCCCAGGCGGCCTCCACGTCGGAGCTGGCGTTCGACAGCAGCTGACCGGTCGGGTGACGCTGGTGCCAGGCCAGCGGCAGGCGCAGGTAGGCGCGCGTGACCTCCCGCCGGCTGTCGGCCTGCATCCGGTACTGCATGATCCCGGCGCCGAGCCGGCGCGCGACGATGCCCACGGCCCGCAGCAGGGCCACCCCGACGAAGAGCGCGACGACGGCGACCAGCATCGAGGACCCCACCTCGCCGTCCGCGTACGCCGGCAGCACCACCTCGTCGGTGGCCCAGCCGAGCACCCATGCGTCAGCCACGGTGAGCGCACCGAAGAGCACGCTGCCCAGGGTGGAGACGGCGAAGACCCACGGCTCCTGGCGGATCGCGACCCCGATCACCCGCAGGCCGGCCGCCGTGGTGCCCCGGCCGTCCTGCGACTCCGACCGCTCGTCGAGCGTGGCGTGCGCGGCGGAGGTCATGGGCTCACGCTAGGAGGCCCGACCCAGCCCGACGTCCCAGCCCCCGGACGTCCCCGCCCCCGGACGCGCCACGCCCCCGGCGACCAGTGGTCGTCGGGGGCGTGCGGGTCGCCGGCTGGGCCGACCCGTCGAGCGCTGGCTCGAGCGCGGAGGGAGCAGTTCGGGTCAGCGGCCTCGCGAGGTCCGCTGGTCGTTCGCGGGGGCACCGTCGGAGGTGTTCGTCCCGGTCCCACCCGGCTGCAGGTAGATGTTGGGACCGTCGGGGGCGACGTTGCCGGTGGCCGTCACGTCGATGAGCGTCAGCGTGCCGTCACGGTTCCACAGGCCGCCACCCTCGTTGGCCGCGATGTTGCCGGTGACCAGTCCACGGGTGTAGTCGACGGTGCCCGCACCGCCGAGGTGCAGCCCACCACCGTTGCCGGGGGTGGCCCCGGTCGTGTTGTCGGTCAGGTCGGTGTTGAAGATCGTCACCGTGGCGTCGTTGCCGGCGGTCTCGATGCCGCCACCGGCGCGCGGGGCGGTGTTGGCGTCGAAGGTCGATCCCCGCACGGTGAGGTCACCGTTGTTGTTGAGCAGCCCGCCACCGGATCCGGCAGCACCGTCGGCGACGTTCTCGGAGATGTCGGAACGCACGACCTCCATCGTGCCGCCGTCGTTGTAGAGCCCGCCGCCGCCGTTGTCGGCCGCCGCACCGCTCGCGGTGTTGCCGGTGAGCTCGGTCCCGCGCACCGTCATCGTGCCGGTGGCCGAGTTCCACAGGCCGCCGCCCTCGAGGGTGGCGGTGTTGTCGGTGACCTCGCTGCCCACCACCGTGGTGTCGGCTGCGGCACTGACGTGCACCGCGCCACCGTTGCCCGGCGCGCCACCGGTCGAGTTGGCCTCGAGGGTCGACTGGCTGATCGTCGCGGTGCCCGCGACGATCTCGACGGCGCCACCGGCACGCTGCGAGTCGTTGCTGTCCAGCGTGCTCTCGTCGATGCTCAGCTCGCCGGCGAGACTCAGCACGGCGCCACCGGAGCCGGCCGTGCCGGTCGCGCGGTTGGTGGTCAGGGTCGAGGCCGTGATGCTCAGCGTGCCGCCGTCGTTGTAGACCGCGCCACCGCCCTGGTCGGCGGCGACACCGGCAGCGGCGTTCACGGCGAGCTGCGACTGGTCGACGATCATGGTGCCGTCGGCGGAGTTCCACAGACCGCCGCCCTCGGCGGCCGCGGTGTTGCGCGCGACGCGGGTGCGCTGCACGAGCACGTCACCGGCACCGGTCAGGTGCAGGGCGCCGCCGTTGCCGGGTCCGGCACCGGTGTTGTTGCGCGTCATCCGCGAGTCGATGATCTTGGTGTCCCCACCGTTGGCCTCGACCGCTCCGCCCGCGCGAGCCGCGGTGTTGCGCACCAGCATGGTGCGCACCGCCTTGAACGTCCCGGCGTCGTTGAAGACCGCGCCGCCCGAGGCACCGTCACCGGACACGACGCTGTCGTAGATCGCGGAGTCGCGCAGGTCGAGCGCACCACCCTGGATGCGGATCGCGCCGCCGCTCGCGGTGTCGACGGCGCGGCCGTTGCGCATCTGCAGGTTGCGGATGGACAGCGTCGCATCGGTGGTGCGCACGTCGAAGATTCGGTCGACGCCGTTGGCGTCGAGCGCGTAGCCGCCCCCCCGGATGACCAGGTCGTCGCTGACGTCGAGGTCGCCGAAGAACGCGCCACCGTTGACCCGCCCGCGGTCGGAGAAGGTGATGTCGGAGCCGAGGCGGATGGTGTCGCTGCCCGCCCTCCGGTTGGCGCGCGAGACGGCCTTGCGCAGCTGGGTCTCGTTCGTGACGGTCATGCCCGGGGCGGCGGCCGACGCCGCGGCAGCGGCGGAGGTCGAGCCGGGGAGCGCCGTGATGGCGGCCAGCGCGAGCGCGCCGGCGGCCGTGCCGGCGAACCGGCGGACGATCTTGGTCCTCGGTGAGGTCATGTGCAGAATGCCCTTCTTCAAAGTGCCTGCTGGGTGAGCGGGTCCAGCCCGCCCGGGGTCGTGACCGTCGCCGCCTCGCGGTGGCCCGGTGCAGAGGTCAGTACGGCGCCCGCCGCCGCCGCGTTCAGCAGAGCAGGACTCGATTGCGTCGAGGTCCCCGACGGTGAACGGGCCTCGCCCGGGCGCCGTACTGACCTGCGCCGGTAGCCTGTCGGCTGGTCGTGGACGAGGAGCTGTGGTGGACGAGCACGTGGTGGTCGCCGGTCTCGGCGACGAGCAGGAGGTCCATGCGGCCTACCTGCAGCACGGGCCGGAGCTCTACCGGTTCGTGCTGCGCGGCCTCGGTGACGCGGGTGCGGCGCAGGACGTCACGCAGGAGACGTTCCTGAAGGCCTGGCGCGCCGCCGACCGGTACGACCCGACGCTGTCGTCGCTACGGGTCTGGCTCTTCGGCATCGCCCGCAACACCATGATCGACCATGCGCGAGCGCGCCAGGTGCGCCCCTGGCAGGGGCTGCTGGTCGACCCCCCGACGATCCAGGCCGCCGCCGGCCCGCTGGAGGACCCCACCGAGGCCCTCGTGGAGCGGTGGCTCATCGAGGAGGCCCTGCGCCGTGTCTCCGAGCACCACCGGGTTGCGATCGTGGCCACCCACCTCGAGGAGCGCGCCTACGACGAGGTCGCCGCCGAGCTGGGCATCCCGGTCGGGACGCTGCGGAGCAGGGTCTTCTACGGGCTGAAGGCGCTGCGCGCCGCGATGGACGAGATGGGGGTCAGCCTGTGAGCAACGAGGACACGGCACCGGCAACCTTCGACGACGACCACGCCCGGCTGCGTGAGCAGCTCGGGGCCTACGCGCTGGGCCACCTGGAGCGCGACGACCTCGAGGCCACCACGGCGCTGCGCGCCCACCTCGACGGCTGCGCGTCGTGTCGCGGTGACCTCGCCGAGATCACCCCGCTCGTCCGGCTCCTCGGCGAGGTCGAGCCCGCCGCGTTCGAGTCGCCACCCTTCCCCCCACCCGAGCTGGGCAGCCGGATCCGCGACGCCGTCGCGCGGGAGCGGGCCGCAGGACCGGATGGGAACCAGGTGGTGGACGAGCTGGGTCGTCGCCGACACGCCCCGGCGCGCCGGGAGCGCTGGCTTCGCGCCGTCGTCGCCGCGGCGGCCGTCGTCGTGGCCCTGGGGGCCGGCGCTCTCGTCGGCCGGGCGACCGCGCCGGAGCAGCCCGTGGCCGCCCCCGCGCCGATCCAGCCGGTCACCCTGCGTCCCGTGGACGGCGTGCCGGTCGAGGTCTCCTCCGCCGGCATCGTGGCCCACACCTGGGGCGTCGAGCTGAGGATGGAGGGCTCGGGCTTCACCCAGGGCGAGGTCTTCCGCGCCGCCGTGCGCGGGGCCTCGGGTCGCCTGCAGCCGGCGGGCCGGTTCCTGGGCACGGGCCAGCAGAGCATGACGTGCAACCTGCAGTCGGCGGTGCCGCCCGACGAGGCACGGGCCATCGTGATCACCGACGACCAGGGACGCACGGTGCTGCGGGCCAGCCTGTGAGCGCACCGTCCCCCCGCGCCCCCCTGTCCTGGTGGACCCCGACCGACCGAGGAGGGCGTGTCGCCTCGGTGGCGTCCGGCCGGCGTCGGGCAGCCTCAGCCGACCGGCGGCGCCGTCGCCTCGACGTGGCGGACCGGGTGACCTGCGGCGTCGAGCGCGTCCTTGACCTCGCTGACGCGCAACGTGCCGAAGTGGAAGACGGTGGCGGCCAGCACGGCGTCGGCCCCGGCGTCGACGGCCGGCGCGAAGTGCTCGACGCGACCCGCGCCACCCGAGGCGATCACGGGGACCGTGACCTCACGGCGTACCGCCGCGATCAGGTCGAGGTCGAAGCCGTCCTGGGTCCCGTCGGCGTCCATCGCGTTGAGCAGGATCTCGCCGGCTCCGAGCGCGCTGGCCCGGGCCGCCCACTCGACGGCGTCGAGCCCGGCGGACGTGCGCCCGCCGTGGGTCGTGACCTCGAAGCCTGACGGCGCCCCCGCGTGCCGGACGCGCCGGGCGTCGACGGAGAGGACCAGCACCTGGTTGCCGAAGCGGTCGGCGATCTCGGCCACGAGCTCGGGGCGGCGGATCGCGGCGGTGTTGACGGCGATCTTGTCGGCGCCCGCGCGCAGCAGCCGGTCGACATCGGCGACGCTGGAGATGCCCCCGCCCACGGTCAGCGGGATGAAGACCTGCTCGGCGGTCGCCGAGACGATCTCCAGCGTGGTGGCGCGCCCCTCGTGCGAGGCCGAGATGTCGAGGAAGGTCAGCTCGTCGGCACCCTCGGCGTCATAGCTGCGGGCCAGCTCGACCGGGTCGCCGGCGTCGCGCAGGTCCAGGAAGTTGATGCCCTTCACGACCCGGCCCGCGTCGACGTCGAGGCACGGGATCACCCGCACCGCCAGGCTCACGAGCCCTGCCCCGGGCTGGGGGCGCCGCCGTGGCGGGGGCGGTCGGGCCAGGTGAGGTCGAGGGCGTCGACCAGGCTGAAGCGACCCTCGTAGAGCGCCGTGCCGACGATCGCTCCCTCGACACCGCCGCCGGCGTTGGCGCCGAGGAGGCCCTGCAGCGCCACGAGGTCGGCGAGCTCGGTGATGCCGCCGGAGGCCACGACCGGCGCGGCGGTGGCCGCGCACACCTCGCGCAGCAGCTCCAGGTTCGGACCCTGGAGCATGCCGTCCTTGTTGACGTCGGTCACGACGTAGCGCGCGCAGCCCTCGCCGTCGAGGCGGGCGAGCACCTCGTAGAGGTCGCCGCCGTCGCGCGTCCACCCGCGGGCGGCCAACGTCTGGCCGCGCACGTCGAGGCCGACCGCGACCCGGTCGCCGTACGTCGCGATCGCACGGGCGCACCACTCGGGCTGCTCGAGGGCGGCGGTGCCGATGTTGACCCGGCGGCACCCGGCACCCATCGCGGCCTCGAGCGAGGCGTCGTCGCGGATGCCGCCGCTCATCTCGACCGCGATGTCGAGGGTGCCCACGATGCGTGCCTGCAGCTCGCGGTTGTGCCCGCGCCCGAAGGCGGCGTCGAGGTCGACGAGGTGGATCCACTCGGCCCCCGCCTCCTGCCAGCGCAGCGCGGCCTCGACGGGGTCTCCGAAGCGCTTCTCGGAGCCGGCCACGCCCTGGACGAGCTGGACGGCGTGGCCGTCGGCGATGTCGACGGCGGGCAGCAGCTCGAGGTGGTCGCTCATGGGGCTCCTTGTCGGACGGGCTGGGGTCTCGGGGTCGGGCGGGCTCACCGGCGGAAGAGCAGCGTGTGCAGCACGGGTGCGGCCAGCGGGGTCACCGCCGCGACGAGCAGCGGCAGCCCCCACCCGTCGGAGAGCACCCAGACCGCGACGTTGACGACGAGCAGCAGGACCAGCGTGGTCCACCACTGCCGCCGCCGACGCTGCTCCAGGATGCCTGAGGGTCGGGACCGTCCACGCGGCACCCACCCGGTCAGCGCCCTGCGGCGCGCAGCGTGACGCTCCCGCCGCTCGGCCGCGACGGCCCGGGCGGCGGTGCGCACGGCGGCCTCCCGCTCACGCTCGACCCGTCGCCGGGCCCGCTCCCTGCTCACCGCCCGCCGGGCCGGTGCCGACGAGGGCCCCCCGGTGCGGTCACAGAGCCTGGACCCAGTTGCGCAGCAGGGCGGCGCCGGCGTCGCCGGACTTCTCCGGGTGGAACTGCGTCGCGCTCAGCGGGCCGTTCTCGACCGCGGCGACGAACCGGTCACCACCGTGCTCGGCCCAGTGCACCAGGGGCGCTCGCGTGCGGTCGTTGGTCTGCAGGGTCCACGCCCGCACGCCGTAGGAGTGCACGAAGTAGAACCGCTCGTCCTCGATGCCGGCGAAGAGCGTCGTCGAGGTGCGGCTGTCGCCGGCGACGTCGACGGTGTTCCACCCCATGTGGGGCACGACCGGGGCCTGGAGCCGCTCCACGAGTCCGGGCCACTCGCCTGCGCCCTCGGTCTCCACACCGTGCTCGATCCCGCGCTCGAAGAGGACCTGCATGCCCACGCAGATCCCCAGCACCGGGCGTCCGCCGGCCAGACGTCGTCCGATCGCCCGCTCGCCCTTGATCGCGCGGATGCCGGCCATGCAGGCGGCGTACGCCCCGACGCCGGGCACGACGAGCCCGTCCGCGTCCTGGGCGGTGGGCAGGTCGGCGCTGAGGGTGACGTCGGCCCCGGCCCGCTCCAGGGCCCGCACGGCCGAGCGCAGGTTGCCCGAGCCGTAGTCGAGCACGACGACGTCCGGGCGGCCGCCGCTGTTCGTCGCGGCGCTCAGAGCGCGCCCTTGGTCGAGGGCACGCCCGTCTCACGGGGGTCGATCGCGATCGCGTCGCGCAAGGCCCGGGCGAACGCCTTGAACTGCGTCTCGACGAGGTGGTGCGGCTCGCGGCCGGCGAGCACCCGCACGTGCAGCGCGATGTGGGCGTGGAACGCGAGGGTCTCGAAGACGTGCTGGGTCAGGGAGCCGAGGTAGCCCACCCCGCCGCCCCCTCCCCCGAGGGTGACGTACTGCTGGCCCTCCGGCTCCCCGGTGTGGACGCAGTACGGGCGGCCCGAGACATCGACGACGGCCTGCACCAGCGCCTCGTCCAGCGGCACCGTGGCGTCGCCGAACCGGCGTACGCCGCGCTTGTCGCCGAGTGCCTCGCGCAGGGCTTGGCCGAGCACGATCGCGGTGTCCTCGACGACGTGGTGGGCGTCGATGTGGGTGTCGCCCTCGGAGTGCACGGTGAGGTCGAGCAGCGCGTGGCGGGCCAGCGAGATCAGCATGTGGTCGTAGAACCCGACCCCGGTCGAGACGTCGTGGCGCCCCGAGCCGTCGAGGTCGACCTCGACCAGCACCTTGGACTCGCTGGTCTGACGCTCCAGTCGCGCGGACCTGCTCATGCGGGGATCCCTTCGGTGGTCCGGGCGCGCACCGTGACCAGCGCGGCGCGGAAGGCGGCCATCTCCTCGTCGGTGCCGATCGAGACCCGCAACCAGCCCTCGGGTCCGGTCTCGCGCACCAGCACGCCCTCCTCGACCAGACCCTGCCAGATCGCGTGGCGGTCGGCGAACGTGCCGAAGAAGGCGAAGTTGGCGTCGCTGTCGGCGACAGCGAGCTCCTGGTCGCGCAGCCAGGCGACGGTCGCGTCGCGCGCTCGCCGCAGGTCGTCGACGCGTCCGAGCAGCTCCGGCGCGTGGTCGAGGGCGGCCAGCGCGACGGCCTGGGTGATCGCGGAGAGGTGGTAGGGCAGGCGCACGACGCGGATGGCGTCGCAGATCGCCGGGTCGGCGGCGAGGTAGCCCACGCGGGCGCCGGCCAGGGCGAAGGCCTTGCTCATCGTGCGCGTGACGACGAGGTTGCGGTGCTCGGGCAGCAGCTCCAGCGCACTGGGCGTACCGGCGCGACGGAACTCGCCGTACGCCTCGTCGACCACGATGATGCCGTCGTGGTCGGCGGCCGCCTCGCACAGCGTCGTGACGGCCTCCGGGCTCAACGCGGTGCCGGTGGGGTTGTTGGGCGAGGGCAGGAGGACCACGCTCGGGCGGTGCTCGAGCACCGCGTCGCGCGCGTCGGCGAGGTCCAGGGTGAAGTCGTCGGCGCGGCGGCCCTGCACCCAGCGCGTGGCGGTGTCGCGTGCGTACTCGGGATACATCGAGTACGTCGGGGCGAAGCTCAGCGCACAACGGCCGGGCCCGCCGAACGCCTGGAGCAGCTGCAGCATGATCTCGTTGGACCCGTTCGCCGCCCACACCTGTGCCACCTCGACGCCGTGCGGGGTGTCGCGGCTGAGGTAGGCGGCCAGCGCGGTGCGCAGCGCCACCGCCTCGCGGTCGGGGTAGCGGTTGAGCGTGTGCGACGCGGCGGCGACGGCGGCGGCGATGTCGGCGACGGCCTCCGGCGAGGGACCGTAGGGGTTCTCGTTGACGTTGAGCTGGACCGGCACCAGGGCGGGGTCGAGCTGCGGGGCGCCGTAGGGCTCGAGACCCAGCAGCTCCTCGCGCAGCGGCGGGAACGTCATGGCGCCGGGTCCGCCTGCTCGAAGCGCACCCGGACCGCGGCACCGTGACCGGGCAGGTCCTCGGCCTCGGCGAGGGCCACCACGTGGCCCGCGACCTCGGCGAGAGCGTCGCGGTCGTAGTCGATGACGTGGATCGCGCGGGTGAACGCGCGCACCGAGAGCCCCGAGGAGTGGCACGAGCAGCCCCCGGTGGGGAGCACGTGGTTGGAGCCGGCGCAGTAGTCGCCCAGGGACACCGGGGCGTGCGGGCCGACGAAGATCGCTCCGGCGTTGCGCACGCGCGACGCCCAGGTCGCGGCGTCCACGGTCTGGACCTCGAGGTGCTCGGCGCCGTAGGCGTCGACGACGGCCAGACCCTGCTCGAGGTCGTCGACGAGCACCGTGGCCGAGGCCGGTCCGGTCAGGGCGGTGCGGATGCGCTCGACGTGGCGGGTGGCGAAGACCTGCTTGTCGAGCTCGGCCTCGACCTCGTCGGCCAGACGGTCCGAGGGGGTGACCAGCACGGCGCCGGCCAACGGGTCGTGCTCGGCCTGGCTGACCAGGTCCGCGGCGACGTACGCCGCGTCGGCGCTGTCGTCGGCCAGCACGGCGATCTCGGTCGGTCCGGCCTCGGAGTCGATCCCGACGACGCCCTTGAGCAGCCGCTTGGCCGTGACGGTGTAGATGTTGCCCGGGCCGGTGACGAAGTCGACGCGCTCGCAGGGGCCCGTGCCGTAGGCGAACATCGCGATCGCCTGGGCCCCGCCCACCGTGTAGACCTCCTCGACACCCAGCAGGGCGCAGGCGGCCAGGATCGTGGGGTGGACCGAGCCGCCGAACTCCTTCTGCGGCGGCGAGGCAGAGGGCGATCGACTCGACGCCGGCGACCTGCGCCGGCACGACGTTCATCAGCACGCTCGAGACCAGGGGCGCGATGCCGCCCGGCACGTAGAGCCCGACGCGTCGCATGGCCACCTTGCGGTGGGTCACCCGCGCACCGGGTCCGAGCTGGGTGACGGCGTCGCGCTCGAGCTCGTTGGCACTGGTCAGGCGCAGTCGGCGGATCGACTCCTCCAGCGCCGCGCGCACCGCGGGGTCGAGCTCGTCGAGCGCCCGCTGGGTCGCGCCGGCCGGCACCGCGATGTCGGTGGGTCGCACTCCGTCGAACTGCTCGCAGTAGTCGAGCAACGCCTCGAGACCGCCGGTGCGCACGCCCTCGCAGATGGCATGCACCGCGGGCACCGCCGCCTCGACGTCGAAGTCGGAGCGAGGCACGACCGTGCGGTAGTCGAACGGCTCGCCGGCCGCGCGCCCCGTGGTGGCGCTGCGCAGGTCGATGCGGCGGATCATGGCTCGAGTCTACGGACACCGGGCCGTGGCCTCCGCACCGCGTGCCAGGCCCGATCGGCTAGGTTTCGCGCGTGTCCCCGACGTTGCCGATGTTTCCCCTCGGCTCCGTGCTGTTCCCCGGCCTGCGGGTCCCGCTCCGCGTCTTCGAGGACCGCTACCGCGCCCTGGTGCACCACCTCCTGCGGATCGAGGACCCCACCGACCGGGTGTTCGGGTCGGTGGCGATCCGGGAGGGCTACGAGGTCGGCGACCACGGTGCGCAGTCGCTGTTCCGGGTCGGCTGCCGGGTCGCGCTGACCGAGGTCGAGTCGAACCCCGACGGCACCTTCGACGTCGTCGCGGTCGGGCTGGACCGCTTCGAGCTGCAGTCGCTGGAGATCTCCGGGCCCTTTCCCGTCGGCAACGTCGTCGAGCGTCCCGAGGGCATCGCCGAGGTCCCCGACGAGCTGCTCGTGCGCTCGCGCGCCGTCTTCACCGCCTACCGGCAGGCGCTGGCGGCCATCAGCACGGACCCGTACGACGGCGACCTGCCGCGCGACCCGACGTACCTGTCCTGGACGCTGGCGGCCTGCGCGCCCCTGCCGCTCGGTGAGCGTCAGGCGCTGCTCGAGGCCGAGGACGCCACCGAGCGGCTGACGATGGTCCACGACCTGCTCCGCTCGGAGCTGCGGGCCATGAACGTCATCCCCTCGCTGCCGGCGACCGAGGTCGCCCGCACCCGCTGGTCGCCCAACTAGCGCTCGTGGCCCGCAAGGCCGAGGGCGGCGCGACGCCGGCGACGCGTGCGCTCGCGGCGGCGGGGGTCACCTTCACGCTGCACCCCTACGAGCACGACGCGCGGTCGGCGTCGCACTCCTCCTACGGCCTCGAGGCCGCGGCCGCGCTCGGCCTCGACCCCGCGTGCGTGCTGAAGACGCTGCTCGCCGACGCCGGCGGCTCCCTGGTGGTCGCGGTCGTCCCCGTCGACGGGCAGCTCGACCTCAAGGCCCTGGCGCGGGCCGTCGGGGTGAGCCGGGCCGCGATGGCCGACCCCGCGGCGGCCGAGCGTGCCACCGGCTACGTGGTGGGTGGCATCTCACCGCTGGGTCAGAGGAGGCGGCTCGCCACGGTCGTCGACACGAGTGCCCTGGACCACGACGTGGTCTACGTCTCCGGCGGACGCCGTGGCCTGGACCTCGGTCTCTCCCCCGCCGACCTCGTGCACGCCACCACCGCCACCACCCATCCCATCGGACGTCGCCCCGTCCGGTGACGCCGTCAGTCGTCGGTCGTGATCTTGACCAGACCGTGGACCACGTCGCCGTCGGTGCTGCTGCTGGCGCCGATGGCCGCGAGCGGCTTGATGTTGTCCACGATCTGGGCGTCGACGCCCGTCGCCTGGTCGATGAGGTCGTCGAGGGCGTCGAGGTTGACGAAGAACACGACGGAGGAGTCCTCGGCGTCCGGCACCACGGACGAGAACAGGTCGCTCCCACCGAGGTCGCCATCGGAGAGGACCTGCTCGCGGTAGGTGTTCGAGGGACCGATCGCGACGAAGTCGCCCTCGGTGTCACTGCCGAGCAACGTCGCGCCGACACCGCCGAAGGCAGGGTTCGAGCGGATCTTGTCCACGACCTGCTCGATGGCCGAGGGGTCGCCCTGGACCTTCAGCGCGACCGGGACGTCACTGCCGTCCGCGCTGGCGGTGATGGAGTCGAGGTCGATGTCGCCGCCGACGGCGAGCACGGCCGTCTCACCGAGCAGCGTCTCGAGGTCGTCGGGCAGGGTCAGGCCGGTCGCGGCCTCGGCCTGGGTCAGGAAGTCGCCACCCGAGGCGTCCTCGTCCAGGACGCCGGCGAAGGTCTCGATGTAGTCGACGAGCGCGGAGCCCCAACCCTCGCTCGGGGCGATCGCGATCGCCGCAGCCGTGTCCTCGGGCAGCGTCGTGAGCGCCTCCATGCCGCCGTCGCCGGAGAGGATCTTCGCGACACCGCCGGAGCCGGGGCTGGTGGCCGACTCGACCTCGACCGCGCCGTCGGCGAAGCGCAGCGTCGCCGCCGCACCCTCGAAACCTTCCAGCGACGACCCGAGCCCGGGCAGCTCGTCGCCCTGGTCCTCCAGGACGGAGACGAGGTCGGCCGAGACGTAGCCGGTCGCGATGCCCGCGTCGCCGGTCTCGGCGGTCCAGCGCTGGAAGCTCGCGTCGTCGGCGAGCGAGGCGTCCGCGGCGTCCGCGGCGATCGTGTCGGCGGCGTCCTGGGTCTCGGAGATCACCGCCCAGCCGTCATTGATCGACCACGCGGTCTCGCCGGAGTCGTCGCACGCCGCGAGCGCCTTGAGTCCCTCGTCGGCGGCCGACTCGTCGCTGACCTGCACGACCGCGGCCGGGGAGGGCGTGTCGCCCCCGGTGTCCACGGCCGCGACGGCGAACCTGTTGCCCAGCCACGGCTCGATGTCGGCGGCGTAGTCGACGTCGCAGTCCGACTGGTCGAGCACGTACGTCGCGATCTTCTGACGCAGGTCGTCTGAGCCACTGACGCCGACCTTGTCCTCGAAGGCCGGGAACTTGTTGAGCACCCCGAGCGCCGCGATCTTCTGCGAGCCGTCGGGGTCGAGGTCCACGCTGAGGTAGCCGATCGTGTCGGCCGGGAGGGCCTGAGCCGCCTGGTCACCGGTCGAGAAGAAGCTGGTCGCCGCCCACGCTCCACCGCCGACGACCGCGAGCACGGCCACGCCCGCACCGGCAAGGATGCCGCGTCGCTTCCGGGAGCCGCCGGAGGACGTGGCGGGGTGTCCCCCGCTGCTGTCGAGGATCTCGGAGTGGTGGGGCTCGGGTGTGCTGGTCACGAAGTGCTCCCGGGTGGAGGTGTGCGCAAGGTCGGTGAAATGCTAGCCGCTCGTCGTCCTCGGCGGAGGTGCTTAGCCACGACCGGCGTCCGGGGAGAGGAAGTAGACGACCGCGAGGCCGGCCAGGGCGCAGACCGGCAGCGAGAGGAACGGGCTCGCTCCGGCGACCGTGAGGTTGCTGGGCAGCTCCGTGCCGTCGGGTGCGGTGCGAGCCAGGATCACCGGGTCCACCGGGCCCAGGTCGATGCCCACGCGCCACATCACGTACGCCGCCCCGGCGCTGCCGATGATGAGCGCGACCAGCACGACGAGCTCGGCGCGCGTGGAGAGGAGCGCAGCGAGCACGCCGAGGACCAGACCACCGACCGCGGCGACGACGACGTAGGTGCTGGTGCCCCCGGTCTGCATGCTCAAGGCACGCTCGTCGAAGGGCAGCCAGCTCCCGCTGCTGACCCGGCCCATGGCCGGGGTCCAGACCACCTGGGCCCACAGCGCCCCGAGGCCGGCGCCGCCGAGCAGGAACATCGCCAGCACGAGCGCGCCGCGCCCGACCGCTCGTCGCAGTCCGCCGCCTGCCCTCTGACGGGAGCGCGAGACCCTGCGCACCTTGCCCGGCACCGCGTCGCTCACGCGCTCAGGCACCCCGGCCCGAGCAGCTGCTTGAGGTCGGCGTACAGCGCAGGACCCGGTGTGACCCGCAGCCGGTCGTCGAGGCGCATGACCGTGGTGGCCTCACGGGTCAGCAGGCGCAGCCGCACCTCCGTGACGCCCGGGTGGTCTCCCAGCACACCACGCAGCTGCTCGACGACCGGACCGGTGCACCGCGTCGAGGGCATCGAGATGACCACGGGACCCGAGGGTCCGCGCTCCAGGGACGGCACGCTGACCTCCTGCCCGTGCAGCTCCGGGGTGTCCTTGCTGCGCGAGAGACGCCCCTTGACCGTGATGATCGCGTCCGGGACCAGGTGCGGGCTGGCCAGCTGGTAGGAGCTGGGGAACAGCAGCACCTCGATCGCACCGTCGAGGTCCTCCAGCGTCACCATCGCCCAGGCGTCACCCTTCTTGGTGATCTTGCGCTGCACCGAGGTGACGAGCCCGCTGATCGTCACCGTCGACCCGTCGGCGCGCTCCTCGTCGAGCAGCAGCTGACCGACGGTCGTGTCCGTGCCCTGCGCGAGGACGTGCTCGAGCCCGAGCAGCGGGTGGTCGGAGACGTAGAGGCCGAGCATGTCGCGCTCGTGGCCGAGCAGCGTCATCTTGTCCCACTCATCGATGTCGGGCAGCGTCACGCTGACCCCGAACCCGCCGTCCTCGTCGTCGAGGCCGCCGAAGAGCGAGTCCTGGCCGATCGCCTCGTTGCGCTTGATGTCGACGTACTGGTCGACCGCCGACTCGTGCACGGCCACCAGCGCGCGGCGGTGGTGCTTCATCTG
The DNA here is from genome assembly GCA_963714475.1 of uncultured Actinomycetota bacterium. GTDB lineage: Bacteria > Actinomycetota > Actinomycetes > Propionibacteriales > Nocardioidaceae > Nocardioides. The sequence goes on along the minus strand of CAVQOP010000006.1, from coordinate 482,586 downwards.
GTCGAAGGCGCCGGCCTTGACGAGCGACTCGATGACCCGCTTGTTGCACACGTTGAGCGGCACCTTGTCCAGGAAGTCCGCGAAGTCCTCGTAGCGGCCCTTCTCCTCGCGCGCGGCCACGATGCCGTCGACGACGTGGGCACCGACGTTGCGCACGGCGGTCAGCCCGAAGCGGACATCGGTGCCGACCGGGGTGAAGTCGTGCGCCGACTCGTTGACGTCGGGCGGCAGGACCTGGATCTTCATCCGGCGGCACTCGTTGAGGTAGATCGCGGACTTGTCCTTGTCGGACTGGGTCGAGGTCAGCAGCGCGGCCATGTACTCGGCCGGGTAGTGGGCCTTGAGGTAGGCCGTCCAGTAGGACACCAACCCGTACGCCGCCGTGTGGGCCTTGTTGAAGGCGTAGTCGGAGAAGGGCACCAGGACGTCCCACAGCGCCTTGATCGCCGCGGCGGAGTAACCGCGCTCGGTCATGCCCTCGGAGAAGGGGACGTACTCGGCGTCGAGGACCTCCTTCTTCTTCTTGCCCATGGCCCGGCGCAGCAGGTCGGCCTGCCCCAGCGAGTAGCCGGCCAGCTTCTGGGCGACCGCCATCACCTGCTCCTGGTAGACGATCAGGCCGTAGGTCTGGCCCAGGATCTCCGCGAGCGGCTCCTCGAGCTCGGGATGGATCGGGGTGATGTCCTGCTTGGCGTTCTTGCGCAGCGCGTAGTTGGTGTGGCTGTCCACGCCCATGGGTCCGGGCCGGTAGAGCGCGAGCACCGCCGAGATGTCCTCGAAGTTGTCGGGCCTCATCAGGCGCAACAGGCTGCGCATCGGCCCGCCGTCGAGCTGGAAGACGCCGAGGGTGTTGCCGGTGCCGAGCAGGCGGTAGGACTCGGCGTCGTCGAGCTCGAGGTCCTCGAGGACGAGGTCCACGCCACGGTTGGCCTTGATGTTCTTCACCGCGTCGTCGAGCACGGTGAGGTTGCGCAGCCCGAGGAAGTCCATCTTGATCAGACCCAGCGCCTCGCACGTCGGGTAGTCGAGCTGGGTGATCATCGCCCCGTCGGCAGGGCGCCGGAGCATCGGGATGATGTCGAGCAACGGCTCGCTGGACATGATCACCCCGGCGGCGTGGACACCCCACTGCCGCTTGAGACCCTCGATGCCGATGGCGGTGTCGACGACCTTCTTGACATCGGCGTCGCCGTCGTAGAGCGAGCGGAACTCGCCGCCCTCGCCGAAGCGCTTGTGCCCGGGGTCGAAGATCTCGCTCAGCGGCACGTCCTTGCCCATCACCGCTGCCGGCATGGCCTTGGTGATCCGGTCGCCCATCGCGAAGGGGTAGCCGAGGATCCGGCTGGAGTCCTTGACGGCCTGCTTGGCCTTGATCGTGCCGTAGGTGACGATGTAGGAGACCCGGTCGTCGCCGTACTTGTCGGTGACGTAGCGGATCACCTCACCCCGGCGACGCTCGTCGAAGTCGATGTCGAAGTCGGGCATCGAGACGCGGTCGGGATTGAGGAACCGCTCGAAGATGAGGCCGTGCTTGAGCGGGTCGAGGTCGGTGATCCGCATCGCGTAGGCCACCATCGAGCCCGCACCCGACCCGCGCCCGGGGCCGACGCGGATGCCGTTGTCCTTCGCCCAGTTGATGAAGTCGGCCACGACCAGGAAGTAGCCCGGGAACCCCATCTGGGTGATCACGCCCAGCTCGAACTCGGCCTGCTTGCGGCTCTCGGCGGGGACGCCGCCGGGGTAGCGCACCGCGAGACCCCGCTCGACCTCCTTGACCAGCCACGAGTCCTCGTTCTCCCCGGGCGGGCAGGGGAAGCGCGGCATGAACGTGCCGTTGCCCTCGGTGAAGGAGACGTCGCAGCGCTCGGCGATCAGCAGGGTGTTGTCGCACGCCTCGCGCAGGTCGTAGGTGTCGGCCCACAGCGACCGCATCTCGGCGGCCGACTTCAGGTAGTAGCCGTCACCGTTGAACGCGAACCGCTTGCCGGGCCCGTCGCCGGCGGGGATGTCCATCGTGGAGCCGGAGTTGATGCACAGCAGGTGCTCCTGCGACGGGGCGTCCTCGCGCATGACGTAGTGCGAGTCGTTCGTGGCCAGCAGCGGGATGCGCAGGTCCCTGCCGAGACGCAGCAACCCGTCACGCACGCGCTTCTCGATGTCGAGGCCGTGGTCCATCAGCTCGAGGAAGTAGTTGTCCCTGCCGAGGATGTCCTGGAAGTCGGCCGCGACCTGACGGGCGGCGTCGTAGTTGCCGTAGCGCAGGTGGACCTGGACCTCGCCCGAGGGACAGCCGGTGGTGCCGATGATGCCCTTGCCGTGCGTCGAGAGCAGGTCCCGGTCCATGCGGGGCTGCTTGAAGAATCCGTCACGCCAGGCTCCGGTGGAGAGCCGGAACAGGTTGTGCATGCCCTCGGTCGACTCCGAGAGCAGGGTCATGTGGGTGTAGGCGCCCCGGTTGGAGACGTCGTCGGAGCCGCCGTCGTAGAAGTTCACGCCCTTGCGCTCGAAGCGCGAGACGTTGGGGGCGAAGTAGGCCTCGATGCCGATGATCGGCTTGACCCCGACCAGCTTGGCCTTGGTGTAGAACTCGTAGGCGCCGAACACGTTGCCGTGGTCGGTCATCGCGACCGCGGGCATCTCGAGCTCGGCGGCACGCTCGGTGAGCCGGGTCAGCCGCGCGGCGCCGTCGAGCATGGAGTACTCGGTGTGCACGTGCAGGTGGACGAAGGAGTCCCCGGTTCCGCTCGTCATGGCTGGCGCGTTGCTCCTTGGCCGTCTCGCTCTGCGCCCGCGTGCGGGCATGACTCAGCGGTTCGGAACACGTTGCATCCGTGCCCGCCGGGGGAAGAGCGCCAGACTACGCGACCCCGCCGACACCGGTGGGCGGGCACGCCTGGCGACGCGACACCGATCACTCGGGCCCGGCCGCTGCCTCGAGGCTCTCGGTGATGATCACGTCGACGATCCGCGCCACGCGCTCGGGCCCCAGCATCGGGACCCGTTGTGCCATCCGCCGGGCGATCTCGCGCTCGCGGTCGCGATCGCGGCCCGGCCCTCCGCGCAGCCGTCGTACGGCCGCGCTGAGGGCGGCGCGGCGGGCGAGCAGGTCGCCGAGGTGCTCGTCGACGTCGTCGATCAGGCCACGCCAGAAGTCCCACGGCTGCTCCCCCGGCCAGGCCAGGCGGACGTCGGGCTCGCGCTCCTCGTTGGCCGACCCGTCGCTCGACTCGAGCTCGGTGAGGCCGTGCCGGGCGTAGAAGCACCGGGCGGGACGGTTGGAGGCGAACACCCACAGGCACAGCCCGCCCGGGCGGAGGCCCTGCGCGAGGTCGAGCAGCGCCGACCCGACGCCGGTGCGCTGCTCGTCGACCGCGACGTAGAGGTCGTCGAGCCAGCCGCCCGTCAGCCGGAGATAGCCCACGACCCGGCCCGCGCGCTCGGCCAGCCACACCTCGTGGTCGTCGAGGTCCCACCGCGCGACGTGGTCGCGGACCTCCCCGGGGTCGTGGACCAGGGCAGGCATGGTCGGCACGCTGGCCGCGCGCACCGCGAGGAGCAGCTCGGCGACCGCCTCGAGATCCTCGACCGTCGCGCTCCGCAGCGTCAGGTCGACCGCCTGCCGGGGCACCGGGCTCACCGGCCCTCGCGCACGACCTCGAGGGCGTGCTCGAGGTCCGGCGGGTGCTCGCTGGTGTAGGAGACCTGCGCGCCGCTCGCGGGGTGCTCGAAGCCGAGCTGCACGGCGTGCAGCCACTGGCGGGTCAGCCCGAGCCGCGCAGCGAGCGTGGGGTCGGCGCCGTAGGTCAGGTCGCCCACGCAAGGGTGCTTGAGAGCCTGCATGTGGACCCGGATCTGATGGGTCCGCCCGGTCTCGAGGTGCACCTCGAGCAGGCTCGCGAAGCGGTGCGCCTCGAGCGTCTCGTAGTGCGTCACGCTGGGCCGACCGTCCGCGGTCACCGCGAAGCGGTGGTCCGAGGTGCCGGGGTGCCGACCGATCGGCGCGTCGACGGTGCCTTCCAGCGGATCGGGGTGTCCCTGCACCAGGGCGTGGTAGGTCTTGTCGACGCTGCGGTCGCGGAAGGCGTTCTTGAGCAGCGAGTACGCCCGCTCGCTCTTGGCGATCACCATCACCCCGGACGTGCCGACGTCGAGGCGCTGCACGATGCCCTGGCGCTCGGAGGCGCCGCTCGTGGCGATCCGGAACCCCGCCCCCGCGAGGTGACCCACGACGGTCGGCCCGGACCAGCCGGGTGAGGGGTGCACGGCGACCCCGACGGGCTTGTCGATCACGACGATCTCGTCGTCGTCGTGGATGATCCCGATGCCCTCGACGATCTCGGGCACCACGGCCAACGGGTCCCGCTCGACCACGAGGACGACCGAGAGCTCTGCGCCGGCGAGGACGCGCTCGCTCTTGACCACCGTGGCTCCGTCGAGCTCGACGAGTCCCCGGCCCACCAGGTCGGCGGCACGGCTTCGCGACAGCCCGAACAGCTGGGCCATGGCGGCGTCGACGCGCTCGCCCTCGAGGCTCTCGGGCACCCGCAGGGAGCGGTGGTCGGACTCCGTCATGTCGCAGAGCCGCTCGAGGAGGGGCCCTCGGCCGAACCCGGGTCCGCGGAGGGAGTGACCGCCGGGGCAGGGCCCGGGTCACCGGGACGGCTGTCGTCCCCGCCGTCGTCGGTGCCGTCGTCGGTGCTGTCGTCGGGCTGGTCCTCCTCGACCAGCCGACCGTCCACGCGTACGCCCCTGAAGGCCTGGAGCAGGATGAGTCCGGCCGCGACGTTGATGCCGATGTCGGCGAGGTTGAACACCGGCCAGTTCGGCAGCTGGAGGAAGTCGATGACGTGACCGCGCAGCGGCCCCGGCTGCCGCAGCAGCCGGTCGGTCAGGTTGCCCACCACGCCCGCGAGGAGCAGACCGAGCCCGAAGGCCCACAACAGGCTGACCACGCGGCGCGCGATCCACAGGACCACGAGTGCAGCGACGATCGCGAAGCAGCTCAGCGCGACGGTGTACTCGGTGCCGGTGCTGAACGCCGCCCCGGGGTTGCGCACCAGGTGCAGCCGCAGGAAGCTGCCGGCGAGCGCGACGTCGCCGTCGCTCAGTCGGTCGACCGCGAGCACCTTCGTCACCTGGTCCGCGGCGTACCAGGACACCGCGGTCAGGCCCAGGATCACCCGCGCCCGCCGCCGGGGACCAGGGACGACAGCGGCCTGCGAGTCACTGCCCGCCGGGCCTGCGTCGCTCAGCGACGTTCCTCGCGCTGCTTGCATCTCAGGCACAGTGTGGCACGCGGGAATGCCATCAGACGCATCTTGCCGATCGGCTCCTCGCACGACTCGCACCGCCCGTAGGTGCCGTCCTCGATGCGGGTCAGGGCCCGATCGATCTGCGCGAGCTTGTCGTGCTCGTTGTTGAGCACGGTCAGCTCGTAGTCGCGCTCGAAGGACGACGCACCCACGTCGGCCTGGTCGTGGCCCGCCCCGTCGCCGGAGTCGCGCAGCAGCCCGGTGAGCTCGCTCTGCTGCTCACCCACGATCTCCAGGCTGTGCTCGCGCTGGTGGTGCAGCTCCTCGAGCACCTCGGTGAGCTCGGCGGTCGTCCAGTCCTCCTCGCCCTGCTGCACGACGAAATCGCTGGCGCTGACCTGCTCGGCGGTGGTGACCGCGGCTGACTTCTTCACGAGACCTTCTTCGCAGGGGGCGGGAGACGGACTCGCGCGGGGCCTTGCGAGCACCCGAGCCCGGCCGGTGCCGACCACAGGGGACGCACCGGCAGGACGGAGATTAGCCCCTCATCCCTGAGCCGCCAACCTCGACGCCGACCCGCACGAGAGCAGCACACGAGGCCGGCCCCGCCGGGGACGGCCTCGTGCACGTCGTCAGGGTCGAGCTGGACTGCGAACTGCTCTCAGCCCTCGTCCTCACCGAGGATGGAGCGCAGGCGCTTGGGCTGAGCGTCGCCGGCCTGGTCCGAGGACGGCGTCGCCGTCTCCGGGCCCGACTCGAGCGCCTCGAGCTGCTGGGTGAAGTAGCTCTTCAGTCGCGAGCGGTACTCGCGCTCGAAGGAGCGCAGGTTCTCCACCTCGGCGTTGAGCTTGTTGCGCTCCTTCTCCAGGTCACCGAACAGCTGGGTGCGACGCTCGGCGGTCTCGGAGTCGAGCATCTCGGCGCGCGAGCGCGCTTCGGCCTCGCTGCGATCGGCGTTGGCCTTCGACTCCGAGTCGAGCCGCTCGGACTTGGTGCGCGCCTCGCCGACGATCTTGTCGGCCTCGTTCTTGGCCTCCTCGACGAGCTCGTCGGCGTTGCGGGTGGCCAGCTCGAGCAGGCGCGCCGCGGCGTTCGAGGCCTCGGCAACGGTCTCGACACGGATCGTCTGCACGGCTCCACCCGCGGGGCCGGCCGGGTCGCTGGGCCCGGAGAACATGGCCGCCGAGGACCCGGGTGCGGACGGGGCCGGTACGGGCGGCGTCGACGCCGTTGGTGCCGCCTGCTGAGCCGCGGGTGCGGGCTCCGGCTCGGGCTCCGGCTCGGGCTCCGGCGTGGCCGCCGCGGGGGGCTCGCTCACGGGAGGGGTGAAGGTCCCGGTCTCGGCACCCTGTGCGGAGGAGAGCTTGGCCCGCAGGTCCTCGTTCTCCTTGGTCAGACGAGCCAGCTCGGCCTCGATCTCGTCGAGGAACTGATCCACCTCACCCATGTCGTAGCCCTCGCGGAGCCGGACAGGCGTAAAGCGCTTGTTGCTCACGTCCTCAGGCGTCAGCGGCATGACCTCACCCAATTCATTGTCGAAAGACTGACTTGTGCAGGAACCATAGCGCCTGGCTGGGGCTGGTGTGACCAGGAGCCGATCCGCTCGTCACCTGCCCGTCATGACACGGCGACGTGACATCCGGCGTCCGTGCCCGCACGAGCGCCGTGCGACTCAGGTCAGCAGCAGGCTCCGGTTCAGGGCCTGGAGGATCAGCGCGGCGATGAGCACGATGATGAAGCTGAGGTCGAGCGCGACGTTGCCCAGGCGCAAGGGCGGCACGACCTTGCGCAGCGCCTTGATGGGCGGGTCGGTCACCGAGTAGACCACCTCGAGCGCGACGAGGATCGGACCCGAGGGCGACCAGGACCGGGCGAAGACCTGGACCCAGTCGACGACGAAGCGGATCCACATGCAGGCGATGAAGACCCACAGGACGGTCTCGATGACCTGTCCCACGATCGGCACGTGCCCTCAGCTCCGTTCGGTCGATGACAGCGTCGATGTGCGGCCGGGATCAGCTCTGGTTGAAGAACCCGCCCTCGGCGATGCGCTGCTTGTCCTCGGCTGCCACCGACACGTTGGGCGGCGAGAGCAGGAAGACCTTGTTGGTGATGCGCTCGATGCTGCCACGCGTGGCAAAGACCAGGCCGGCAGCGAAGTCGACGAGGCGCTTGGCGTCGGCGTCGTCCATCTCGGAGAGGTTCATGATGACGGGGGTGCCCTCGCGGAAGTTCTCTCCCACGGTGCGCGCCTCGTTGTAGGTGCTCGGGTGCAGCGTCGTGATCCGGGAGAGCTCGGCCACCGTCCCGGGCAGCGGCGCCGCACCGAGCGCAGGACCCGTCGCCGGAGCGCGCCCGCGGCGCTCGGAGAGGTCGGAGACCGCGGCCGGGCGCGCCTCGTGCTGGACGCGTCCGGGCTTGGCGCCCGCGTCGGTGGCACTGCGCTCGTCCGTGTCGTAGTCGTCGTAGACGCCGAGGTCCTCGACCAGGCCGAGGTATTCGCCGATCTTGCGCATCGCGCCGCTCATGGGTGCCGTCCCTTGCTGCTCGTGGCGCCCGTCGAGGGCGCCGCTGATGGTAAGGAGATTACGTGACCGAGGGCCTGGGGCCGAGGACCGCGGACCCGACGCGCACGCGTGTCGCGCCCACCGCGACGGCGGCCTCGAGGTCGCCGCTCATGCCGGCCGAGATCTCGACCGCCCCGGGGAAGCGGGCGCGCAGGAGCGCGGCGACCTCGGCCAGGCGCACGAACGCCGTCGCCGCGTCGCCCTCGTTGGGCGCGACACCCATGACGCCGGCCAGCCGGAGGCCGTCGGCGTGCGTCACGGCGTCGGCGAGGGCCGCGATCGCGTCCTGGTCTGCCGGGTCCGCGCCGAAGCGGTGCTCGGAGCCGGGCGGGTCGAGGCTGACCTGGACCAGCACGTCGACCTCGCGCCCGCTGCGCTGAGCGCCCCGCGACAGCGGGCCGACCAGCTTGGTCCGGTCGACCGAGGCGACGACGTCGGCCCAGGCCGCGACCGCGCCTGCCTTGTTGCTCTGCAGCCCGCCGATCATGTGCCACCGCAGGTCGAGGTCGGCCAGGTCGGCGGCCTTCTGCTGCGCCTCCTGGTGACGGTTCTCGGCGACGTCGCGCACCCCGAGGCCGGCCAGGAGCCGGACGTCGGAGGCGGGGAAGTACTTGGTCACGACGGTGAGGGCGACGTCGTCGGGATCGCGTCCGGCGTCGCGGCAGGCGCGCGCGATCCGCGTGCGTACGTCGTCCAGGCGCAGGGCCAGCTCGTCGCCACGCTCGCTCACGAGAGCCACACCAGACCCGCGAAGCGGCCCGAGTCCGCGCCGTCGCGGCGGTAGGAGGGGAGCCGCTCGTCGGTGAGCGTGCACCCGCCGACCTCGACGACGTCGGTGACCCCGGCGCGGTGCAGCTGCGCGCGCACCCCGGCGCCGATGTCGAGCGACGGCGTGCCCCAGCGGGTCTCTGCCCGGGCCTGCGGCACGACGGCGCCCACCTCCTCGCGCATCGCGGAGGGCACCTCGTAGCACGCGCCGCACACGTGGGGCCCGACCCATGCGGTGAGGTGCTCGGTCGCGGCGCCGTGCGCGACCATCGACTCGACCGTCCGGGTCGTGACGTCGAGCGCGAGGCCCTGGCGTCCGGCGTGGACGACGCCGACCACGCCGGCGGTCGCGTCGGCGAGCACGAGCGGCAGGCAGTCCGCGGCCCGGATCATCAGCCCCACCCCGCGGCGGGTGGTGAGCATCGCGTCGGCGTGGGGCACCGGTCCGAGAGGGTCGGGGGCCTCGACGACACGCACCTCGTCGCCGTGCACCTGGCTCACTCGAGCGAACGGGACCCCGCACGCCGCCGCGAGCCTCTCGAGCTCCCCCGGGAACCCGGGCAGCAGCCCGCGCAGGTCGACCGAGGCGTCCGAGAAGGCGACGTCCACCCGGACGCCGCCTCCTCGTGAGTCACGCGCGTAGAACAACCGCGACCTACTTGAGGAAGTCGGGGATGTCGAGGTCGTCGTCGTCGAAGACGACCGGCCTGGGCGCGGGCCGCGAGGGCTGCGCCGCCGACGGCGCCACCCCGGCCCGACCCGACTCGCGCACCGCCTGCTCCCGCTCGACGTCCTCGCGCGGCGGCGTGGAGGGCCGGTAGGAGATCGGCGAGGGCTGCGGCTCGCGACGAGCACCCGCTCCGCCGGAGGGTGCCCCGCTCGGTGCCCCCACCGAGGCCGCGACCGCGGCCCGGGTCTCGGCCTGGGTCTGCTGCGGCTTGGGGTCGCGACGCAGCACGGTGCCCTCGTCGCGGCGCTTTGGCTGACCACCGTCGAAGCCGGCCGCGATCACGGTCACCCGGACCTCGTCGCCGAGCGCGTCGTCGATGGTGGCGCCGAAGATGATGTTGGCGTCGGGGTGCGCCGACTGCGCCACCAGCGCGGCGGCCTCGTTGATCTCGAACAGACCGAGGTCCGAACCACCCGCGATCGAGAGCAGCACGCCGTACGCGCCGTCGATCGAGGCCTCGAGCAGCGGGCTCGAGACCGCCATCTCGGCCGCCGCGACCGAGCGGTCCTCACCGCGCGCGGAGCCGATGCCCATGAGCGCGGAGCCGGCGTTGGCCATGACCGACTTGACGTCGGCGAAGTCGAGGTTGATCAGGCCCGGGGTGGTGATCAGGTCGGTGATGCCCGAGACGCCCTGCAGGAGGACCTGGTCGGCCTGCTTGAAGGCGTCGAGCACGGAGACGTTGCGGTCGCTGATCGAGAGCAGCCGGTCGTTGGGGATCACGATGAGGGTGTCGACCTCCTCGCGCAGCCCGGCGATGCCCTCCTCGGCGGAGTTGGCGCGGCGACGGCCCTCGAAGGCGAACGGGCGGGTCACGACACCGATGGTGAGCGCGCCCAGCGAACGGGCGATCCGCGCGACGACCGGAGCTCCCCCGGTGCCGGTGCCGCCGCCCTCGCCTGCGGTCACGAACACCATGTCGGCGCCCTTGATGACCTCCTCGATCTCCTCGGCGTGGTCCTCGGCGGCGCGGGCCCCGACCTCGGGGTCGGCGCCGGCGCCGAGTCCGCGGGTGAGCTCGCGGCCGATGTCGAGCTTGACGTCGGCGTCGCTCATGAGCAGGGCCTGGGCGTCGGTGTTGATCGCGATGAACTCGACGCCCTTCAGACCGACCTCGATCATGCGGTTGACAGCGTTGACGCCACCACCGCCGATGCCCACGACCTTGATGATGGCCAGGTAGTTCTGTGCAGCAGCCACGGCGGCTCCACCTCTCGTGCGTTCGGTGTGTGGTCTCGGACGGGGAAGTGGACGAACCTGGCTAACCCTGACCCTCAAGTAGAGGGTTATAGTTATGTCAACCTCGTCGTGATGACGACAGTAGGCACCGAGGGTGGCCGCTTCGCGGCAACACGCCGTGTCGCGTGGCGCGTCTTGCGTTCGGTCGCGGGTCGGGGTCACGGCGGAGCAGGTGCGCGCGGATCAGCCGACGGCGTCGGAACACCCGGCTGGCCGGGTGTTGCCGAACCTGTCGCCCTTTGCAACAGCCGACAAGCTCGGGAATACCCGGTCGGCCGGGTGTTCCTGGGACAGGTGGGGCGAGCGTGACGACCGGCGTACGCCGGCGGTACGCCGGACGGGTGGCGGCGGATCGGACCGGCTCAGCCGCCGGTGGTGGGCAGGCTCGGCACGCTGACGTCGTAGGACGCGGCTCGGGGCTGGAGCAGCAGCGCAGCCAGCACCTCGGCCTTGGTCGGGGAGTCCTCCGCACTCCCCCACTGCACCGTCCGCCCGTCGCTGAGCTCCAGGCTGATCTGGTCGATCGTGGCGACCTCGACGTGGTCGACGCGACCGACGAGGTCCGCGGGCAGGGCAGCCACGACGTGGGCGGCCTCGGCCATCGCGGCCGAGGTGACCTCGCGTCCGGCCTCGACCGTCGGCAGCGTGGTCGCGGCCGGGTCCTGCGAGGCCAGCGCGTCGAGGACCACACCGTCCTCGTCGAGCCCGCGCAGCTCCCCGCTCAGGCTCACCGCGGCGACCGGGGTGCGCTCCTCGATCCTGACCACGACCGTGTGGGGCCACTGCCGCGTGACGTCGACCGAGCGGACCTGGGCCAGCGCGCCGACGCGCAACCTGGCCGCGTCGAGGTCCACGGTGGCCAGGGCGCCCCCCAGGGGTACGTCGGCGGTCGCGCCCACGGCGGCGGGGTCCAGGGTGGAGGTCCCGACGACCTCGACCCGGTCGACCGAGAGCAGGTCCGAGAAGTAGACCGCCCACACCCCCGCCAGCACGACGGCGAGCACGAGCAGGGCGGCGAGCAGGCCCCGCCAGCGCCGCCAGCGCTGCGACCACCGGCGACGTGTGAAGCGGCGCGAGGAGCTCGGTGCCTGCGGCCTCGTCGCCCGCGCGGTCACGGTGCGGCTCATGAGGACTCCCCGACCTGGTCGATCAGTGCGAGCAGCCGCGGGCCGAGCAGGGTGACGTCACCGGCGCCCAGCGTCAGGACCACGTCACCAGGGCGGGCCCGCTCGCGCAGGGTGCGCAGCGCCTCGTCGTGATCGGGGCTGTAGACGACACGCTCGGCTGCGAGCGTGACCGCCGCCGCGACGAGCGCGCCGGTCACGGCCGGGTCCGGCTCCTCGCGGGCGACGTAGACGTCGAGCACGACGACCTCGTCGGCCCCGCTCAGCGCGGCGCCCATCTGCTCGCCCAGCAACCGGGTCCGCGAGACCAGGTGCGGTTGGAAGACGACCAGCAGCCGACCCCCGCCCGCCACCGCCCGGGCGGCCTCGAGATCGGCGCGGATCTCGTTGGGGTGGTGGGCGTAGGAGTCGAGCACCCGGACGCCGCCCGCGTCGCCCTTGGGCTCCATGCGCCGCTGGGTGCCGGTGAAGGAGGCCAGGCCCGCCGCGAGTCGTCCGAAGTCGTGGCCCAGGCGCAGGCCGACGGCGAGCGCGCCCAGCGCGTCGACGACGTAGTGACGTCCCGGGATGGCCAGCTCGACGCGGCCCAGCTCGCGCCCACCGTCGAGGACGGTGAAGGCGGAGGTCGTCCCGACCAGCGCCAGGTCGACCGCCCTCAGGTCGGCGTCCGCACTCTCCCCCACGCGCACGACCGGTCGCCCTGCGGCCTCCTGCCGTGCGGCCAGGGCGCGTGCCCCAGCGTCGTCGACGCAGCAGACCAGGAAGCCCCCGGGGTCGATGTGGTCGGTGAACTCCTCGAAGGCCGCGACGTAGGCCTCCTCGGTGCCCCACACGTCGAGATGGTCGGCCTCGACGTTGGTCACCAGTGCGACGAACGGGTGGTAGACCAGGAACGCACCGTCGCTCTCGTCGGCCTCGGCGACGAACAGCTCGCCGGCACCGTCGTCGGCGTTGCGCCCGGTCGCCGAGAGCACGCCGCCGACGGCGTAGGACGGCTCGGCGCCGGCCGCGATCAGGGCGACCGTGAGCAGCGAGGTCGTGGTGGTCTTGCCGTGCGTCCCGGCGACGGCCAGCAGCCGTCGGCCCCGCAGCACCGACTCCAGCCCGGCCGAGCGGGGCAGCAGGCGCAGCCCACGGCGTCGGGCCTCGAGCACCTCGGGGTTGTCGTCGCGGGCCGCGGTGGTGACCACGACGGTGTCGTCGTCGCCCAGGTCGGCGAGGTGGTCGGCGTCGTAGCCGAGGTGACAGGTCACGCCGACCTCGCGCAGCGCGGGCAGGAACGGCGTCTCCTGGTCGTCGCTGCCGCTGACCCGCAGCCCTCGCTGCGCCATGACCCGCGCGATGGCGGAGAGCCCGGCGCCGCCGACACCGACGAAGTGCACGGCACCGAGCTCGGCGGCAGGCAGGATCTCCTCGGGGACGGGCAGCCTCATCGGCTCCCCCTCCCGGCACCGGCCACCTCGACGATGATCGCGGCGAGCGCATCGTCTGCGTCGGCCGGGATGAGCCCCGCCGCGGCGCGGCTCATGACCGCCAGCTTGTCGGGGTCGCGGACGAGGTCGGGCACGGTCGCGGCCACCCACTGCGAGGTCAGGTCGGCGTCGTCGACGAGCAGCGCTCCCCCGGCCCGGACCACCGGCTCGGCGTTGCGGCGCTGCTCGCCGTTGCCGTGGGGCAGGGGCACGAAGATCGTCGGGACGCCGGTGGCCGCGGCCTCGGTGACCGAGCTGGCCCCAGCACGGCAGATCATCAGGTCGGCCGCGGCCAACGCGTGGTCCATGCGGTCGACGTAGCGCTCGACGACGTAGGCGGGACGCTCACCGCCGGCGGACCGGGCGACGCCGTCGGGAAGCTCACCGCGGGGCCCGATCACGTGCAGCACCTGCACGCCGGAGACCGCGAGCAGGTCCGCGGCACCGGAGACGGCCTCGTTGAGGCGGCGCGCGCCCTGTGAGCCCCCGGTGACGACCAGGGTCGGGGCGTCCGGGTCGAGTCCGAACGCCGCACGGGCCTCGTGGCGGCTCGCGGCGCGGTCGAGCTGGGAGATCATCCGGCGGATCGGCAGGCCGACCAGCTCGGCGTGGCGCAGAGGGGTGCCGGGAAAGCTCACCGCGACCCGCTGGGCCGTGCGGGCGCCGACGCGGTTGCCCAGTCCTGGTAAGGCGTTCTGCTCGTGGACGACCACCGGGATGCCTCGCTTGCGCGCTGCGAGGTAGGCCGGCACGGAGACGTAGCCGCCGTAGCCGACGACGACGTCGGGCCTGATCCGGTCGATGACGTCGCGGGCGGCCCTGACCGCTCCCCTCAGCCGGCCGGGCACCCGCAGCAGGTCGGCCGAGAGCGAGCGCGGCAGCGGGACCGGTGGCACCAGCTCCAGGTCGTAGCCGGCGGCCGGGACGACGCGCGTCTCGAGCCCGCGTGCGGTGCCCAGGCAGGTGATGGAGATCTCCGGGTCCAGGCGTCGCAGGGCGTCGGCGGTGGCCAGGAGAGGGGAGGTGTGCCCGGCGGTGCCGCCGCCGGCCAGCAGGACCCGCATCAGGGGGTGCCGCGACGTGACGAGGCACCGCGGACCCGACCGGGGCGGGCGGCGAGCGCGCGCGCCGCCTCCGGCTCCCGGCGGGCGAAGCCGACGAGCAGGCCGAGCGCGGCCAGGGACGGCACGAGGCTGGAGCCGCCGTAGGAGACCAGCGGCAGCGGGATCCCGATCACCGGCAGCAGGGCGAGGACCATGCCGACGTTGATCATCATCTGGCCCAGCATCCACACCACGATGCCGAAGCTGGCGTAGCGGACGAACGGCTCGCTGGTGCGACGAGCGGTGCGCAGGGCGGCCCAGGCGATGGTCAGGAACAGCCCGACGACCAGCAACGTGCCGGCCAGTCCGAGCTCCTCGCCCAGCACGGCGAAGATGAAGTCGGTGTGCGCCTCCGGCAGGCTGCCCCACTTCTGCTGGCTGGCCCCGATGCCCTGACCGAACCAGCCGCCGCTGGACATGGCGAACAGTCCGTGGGCTGGCTGCCACCCGGAGTTCTCGAAGTCGCCGAAGGGGTCGACGAAGGTGGTCAGGCGGGACACGCGCTCGGAGCTGGTGGCGGCGAGGGCTCCGGCGACGACCCCGACGACCGAGAGCGAGAGCACGAAGAAACGGGCAGGGGCCCCGACGACCCACAGCATGCCGAGCAGGATCGCGAAGAGGATCATCGCGGTGCCGAGGTCGCTGCCGAGGATCACCAGGCCGGTGGCCAGCACCATCCCGGGGACGACCGGCACCATGATCTGGTGGAGGCTGTCGAGGCGGCGCTCCTTGTTCGCGTAGATGTGCGCGGCCCACAGCACGAGCGAGATCTTCGCGATCTCGGAGGGCTGGACGAGCACCGGTCCGAGCGGCAGCCAGTTGGTGTTGCCGTTGACCGACACCCCGAAGCGCGCGGTCGCCAGCAGCAGCACCAGCGAGACCGAGAACGCCGGGTAGGCCAGGCGCCGGATCCACGCCGGCGGGAGCCGGCTGGCCAACCAGGCCGTCGGCAGGCCCAGCGCGACCCACATCAGCTGACGGCGCACGATGGCGTAGGAGTCGCCGGAGTCG
Source organism: uncultured Actinomycetota bacterium (assembly GCA_963714475.1). GTDB lineage: Bacteria > Actinomycetota > Actinomycetes > Propionibacteriales > Nocardioidaceae > Nocardioides. The sequence continues at coordinate 467,320 of CAVQOP010000006.1, read as the reverse complement.
CGGAAGGCCTGCACGCTGGAGGCCGAGAGGACCATCATCAGCCCGATCGTCAGCAGCAGGGCCGAGGCCCCGATGAGGAGGTAGTACGTCGCGAGCGGGTGCTCGAGCGACTCCCGCAGCGAGCGCACCCATCGCAACGAACCGCTGCCCGCACGCGGCCGGGTCGGCGCCTCGTCCCTGCTGTCGGGGCGGGTCGGCTCCAGAGCGGTCATCGCGGTGCCGTGCCTCCTGGGGCCGTCGTGCTGGCTAGCGGTCCTCGGCGATCCGGGCCCGCACCGCCGCGGCGAAGGCCTCACCCCGGGCGGCGTAGGAGCGGAACTGGTCCATCGAGGCGCACCCTGGTGCCAGGAGCACCGTGTCACCGTCCGCGGCCACCTCGGCCGCGGCGGCGACGACACGTCTCATCAGGTCGGTCCCGCCGTCTCGCGCGCCACCATCCTCGCTGCCCTCGACCACCACGACCGGCACATCGGGCGCGTGTCGCGAAAGCGCCCGCGCCACCACGTCACGGTCGTGACCGAGCAGCACCACCGCTCGCAGCCGCTCGCGGGCTGTGCGTACGAGGTCGTCGAAGTGCGCCCCCTTGGCCAGCCCGCCGGCCACCCAGACGACGGGGTCGTAGGCCTGGAGCGAGGACTGGGCGGCATGGGGGTTGGTCGCCTTCGAGTCGTCCACCCACCGCACGCCCTGGTGGGTGGCGACCTCGGTGATGCGGTGCCCGTCGGGGCGGAAGTCGCGCAGACCGTCTCGCACTGCGGCCTGGGTGACCCCGTGGGCGCGCGCGAGGGCCGCCGCCGCGAGCGCGTTGGCGACGTAGTGCGGAGCAGGCGAGGCGAGGTCGCTGACGGTGCACAGCTCGGCGGCGCTGGTCGCGCGCTCGGCGACGAAGGCTCGGTCGACGAGGATGTCCTCGACCAGGCCCATCATCCCGACCGCGGGCATCCCCAGGGTGAAGCCGACCGCCCGCGCGCCCTCCACGACGTCGGCCTCGCGCACCAGCTGCTCGGTCACGGGGTCGGCGACGTTGTAGACGCACGCTCGCTGGGCCCGCTCGAAGATCCGGCCCTTGTCGGCAGCGTAGGCCGTCATCGAGTCGTACCAGTCGAGGTGGTCCTCGGCGACGTTGAGCACTGCGGCCGCCTGGGCGCTCATCGAGTGGGTGTAGTGCAGCTGGAAGCTGGACAGCTCGACGGCGAGCACGTCGTAGGGCTCGGGGTCCATGACGACCTCGATCAGGGGCAGACCGACGTTGCCTGCGGCGACGCTGCGCAGGCCCGCGGCGCGCAGGACCGCGTCGAGCATCTGGACCGTCGTGGTCTTGCCGTTGGTGCCGCTCACGCACAACCACGGCGTCTCGTGCTCGGGGTGACGCAGACGCCAGGCGAGCTCGACCTCCCCCCACACCGGGACTCCGCGGGCGGCGGCCTGCGCCAGGAGCGGCGCGCTCGGACGCCAGCCGGGCGAGGTCACGACGAGGTCGGTGTCGTCGGGCAGCGTGGCGGTCGCGCCGGCCCCGAGCCGCACGTCGGCGCCGAGCACCTCGAGCAGCACGGCCTTGTCCTGCTGCTCGGCGTCGCCGGGCGACTCGTCCAGCGCCGTCACCGAGGCGCCGAGGTGGGTCAGGTTGTCGGCCGCGGCGAACCCGGACACACCGAAGCCGGCCACCACGGCGCGCACGCCGTCCCACGGGTCGAGCCGGCCGAGCCCTGCGGGGTCGCGGTGCGCGCTCACGTGCGGGCCACCCACTCGGCGTAGAAGAGTCCGAGCCCCGTGGCCACGAAGAGACCGGTGATGATCCAGAACCGGACGACCACGGTCACCTGCTCCCACCCCAGCATCTCGAAGTGGTGGTGCAGCGGGGCGATCCGGAAGACCCGGTGACCGGCCTTGACCCGGAACACCGCGCGGAACAGGCCGCTGGCCCGACTCAGCTTGAACGTGCCCACCTGGATGATCACCGAGAGCGTGATGATCACGAACAGTCCGCCGAGCACGGGCAGCAGCAGCTCGGTGCGGGTCAGGACGGCCAGCCCCGCGAGCGCTCCACCGAGCGCGAGGGAGCCGGTGTCGCCCATGAAGATCGCCGCGGGCGAGGCGTTCCACCACAGGAAGCCGAAGCACGCGCCCGTGATCGCCGCGGCGATCACCGCGAGGTCCAACGGATCTCGCACGTCGTAGCAGAACGAGCCGGGGTTGAACTCGCACGACTGGTTGTTCTGCCAGATGTTGACGAGCATGTAGGAGCCGAAGACCATCACGCTGGCCCCGGTGGCGAGGCCGTCGAGGCCGTCGGTGAGGTTGACGGCGTTGCTGAAGCCGGCCACGAAGACCCAGATCAGCACCAGTGCGAGCGCCATCGGCAGCGTCAGCCAGCTGATCTCGCGCAGGAAGCTGACCTTGAGCGAGGCCGGGGTGCGGCCGTTCTCGTCGGCCAGCAGCGGAGAGAGCGCGAACCAGCCGAAGACCAGGGCGATCACCGTCTGCCCGATCATCTTGGCCCCGCTGCGCAGACCGAGGTTTCGCTGCTTGGAGATCTTGATGTAGTCGTCGAGGAAGCCCACCAGGCCCATCCCGACGAAGAGGAAGAGCAGCAGCAGCGCCGAGGCCGAGGGCACGCTCAGCGTGATCAGCTTGGCCGCGAAGTACCCGATCACGCTGGCGGCGATGATCACGACGCCGCCCATCGTCGGCGTGCCGCGCTTGGTGTGGTGCGTGGTGGGTCCGTCGTCGCGGATCTCCTGGCCGTAGCCACGGCGGGTGAAGATCCTGATCGCGACCCGGGTGCCGAGCAGCGAGATCAGCAGGGAGATGCCGCCTCCGAGCAGGATTGCTCTCATCGACTCGGCCCGTCTCCTTCCAGCAGACTCGCGGCGACGGCCTCGAGAGCAGCTCCGCGCGAGGCCTTGACCAGGACGGCGTCCCGGCCACCGGCATTGTTCCCCACCCAGGCCGATGCCTCGTCACGCCCCGCCACGGACACCACCTGTCCCGACCAGGTGGCCACCTCACGCGCACCCTCGGCGATGCCCCGGGCGCCCGGGCCCACCGCCACGACCACGGCGACGTCGAGGTCGGCCACGGCGCGGCCGACCTCGCGGTGGGCCGCCGGAGAGCCCTCACCGAGCTCGAGCATCTCGCCGAGGACCGCGATGGTGCGTCGGCCGTGCGCGCCCAGGGTCGCGAGCGCCTCGAGGGCGGCGCGCATCGAGGCGGGGTTGGCGTTGTAGGCGTCGTTGAGCACGACGAGCCCGTCGGCGCGCTCGGTGAGCTCCATGCGCCACCGACTGGGTGACCTCGCGCTCGACAGCGACGCGGCGATCTCGTCGAGGTCGAGCCCGACGGCGAGTGCCATGGCGGCCGCGGCCGTGGCGTTGTGCACCTGGTGGGCCCCGGTCAGCCCGAGTCGCACGTGCGCGCTCCGGCCGCGATGGCCGAGGACGAACGAGGGCCGCCCGAGGTCGTCGAGCTCGACACCGCTGAAGGTGACGTCCGCCGCCCCGACGCCGGCGCCGACACCGGCGCCGTCCGCCGGGCCGAAGCCGCAGATCCCGGCCCGGGTGCGCGCCCCCATCGCTGCGACGCGGGGGTCGGCGAGGTTGAGCACCGCGGTGCCGTCGGCCGGCAACGCCTCGACGATCTCGCCCTTGGCCACCGCGATGGCCTCGGTGCTGCCGAACTCCCCGACGTGGGCGGTGCCGACGTTGAGGACGGCGGCCACCGTGGGCGGCGCGATCTGGCACAGGTAGGTGATGTGTCCGACGCCGCGGGCCCCCATCTCGACCACGAGGTGCTCGGTGGAGGTGTCGGCGCGCAGGACGGTGAGGGGCACCCCGAGCTCGTTGTTGTTGTTGCCGGCCGTCGCCACGCACGGCGCACGGTCGGCGAGCACGTGGGCCAGGAGGTCCTTGGTGCCCGTCTTGCCCTGCGACCCGGTGAGGGCCAGCACCGGGATCGCGAGGCGGTCGGCGACGTGGCGGGCGAGGCGGCCGAGGGCGGCGACCGGGTCGTGGACGACCACCGTCGGCGACTCCGTCGGACGGGAGCCCAGCACGGCGTGCTGCCCCGCGGCGTAGTCGTGCCCGTCGACCCGCTCCCCGGCGATCGCGACGAACAGGCCTCCCGGGACCGGGGTACGGCTGTCGAGGTAGGCGGGCGCGTCCACGACGAGACGCGGGTCGTCCCCCGCGGCCACCTGCCCTCCGACGACGGTCGCGAGCTCGCCGAGGCTCATGGCGATCATCCGGGCCCCCCGGCATCGGCGGCGAGCTCGGCCAGCAGCTCGGCAGCGACCAGGCGGTCGTCGAAGGGGTGCACGACGCCGGCGACGTCCTGGCCCGTCTCGTGACCCTTGCCCGCGAGGACCACCACGTCGCCGGCTCCCGTACGCCGCAGCGCCTCGGCGATGGCCTCGCGGCGCCCGGCCACCTCGAGCACCTCGGCTGTCCCCTGACGCGTCCCCGCGATCACCGCGGCCCGGATGTCGCCCGGGTCCTCGCTGCGTGGGTTGTCGTCGGTGACCACGAGCAGGTCGGCGAGGTCGGCGGCGACCTGGCCCATCAGTGGGCGCTTGCCGGTGTCACGGTCTCCCCCGGCGCCGAGGACCACCACCAGTCGGCCGTTGGTCAGTGGTCGCAGCGTGCGCAGCGCGGCAGCCACCGCGTCGGGCTTGTGGGCGTAGTCCACGAGCACGGTGCGCCCACCCGGGTCGGGTGCGACGACACGCTCGAACCGACCGGGCACCCCTCCCGAGACGGCCAGGGCCGCCGCCACCGGCGCCGGATCGACCCCGCTCTCGGCGGCCGCCGCGAGGGCGGCGAGGGCGTTCGCGACGTTGACGTCGCCCGGCAGCGGGACCCGTGCGTCCAGCCGCAGTCCGCTGGGGCCGACGAGGGTGAAGTCCGAGCCCTCCGGGCCCGGTCGGACCTCCTCGACGTACCAGTCCGCCCCGGGCCTGGCGCCGGGCGAGAAGGTGGCGACGGGCAGGCCGCGTCCGGCAGCCAGCTCGGCGAGCCGCCGACCGTGCTCGTCGTCGACGTTGACGAGGGCGCGGCGGGCGCGCTCGGGGGTGAACAGCGAGGCTTTCGCCACGAAGTAGTCCTCGAGGTCGGCGTGGAAGTCGAGATGGTCGCGACCGAGGTTCAAGAACACGGCGACGTCGACGACGACGCCATCGACCCGGCCCTGCACGAGGGCATGGCTGGAGACCTCCATCGCGCAGTCGGTGACGCCGTGCTCGAGCATCAGCGCGAACAGGGCGTGGAGCTCCGGGGCCTCCGGGGTGGTCAGCGAGCTCTTCACCTCGACGCCGTCGACGCGGGTCCCGAGGGTCCCGACGACCGCGGCGTGGGCGCCGGAGCCCTGGAGGCCCGCCTCGAGGAGGCGGGTGGTCGTGGTCTTGCCCTGGGTGCCGGTGACCCCGACCACCCGCATCGTGCGCGCCGGGTCGTCGAGCACCCACGCGGCCAGACGGCCCAGCAGCTCCCGCGGCCGCGGCACGACCAGCACGGGGACGTCGACGACACCCGCGGTCGAGCCCGCGGCGATCCGCTGCGCGCCGTCGGGGTCGGTGAGGATCGCCACGGCCCCCGCAGCGACGGCCTGGGGGGCGTAGTCCGCCCCGTGCGCCCGGCTGCCGGGCAGGGCGGCGTAGAGGTCGCCGGCCCTCACCTGCCGGGAGGACAGCGTCGTGCCGGTGACCTGGGGCCCGGCAGGCCCGCCCGGCCCGCCCGGGAGGCCACGGCCCTCGACGCCGGCACCCGCGAGCATCCCGAGGTGCGCGACGACCTCAGCCAGGGGCTTGGCCCGGACGGTTCGCGGGCGCCCGGTCGGGGAGTCGGGGTCGCGGGTCACCGGGCGAGGCTAGCGCCGTGCGCCGCCGGCGTCGGGCTGCCACACCACGGGGACCCTCGAGGGGCGAGCACCGGTCGGCGGGACCTGGAAGTGGCGCAGGGCGAAGCCCATCATCTTCGCGAACGCCGGGGCCGCCACCGAGCCGCCGCCGGCGCCCTCGCGAGGCTCCTGGACCGCGACGTAGAGCGTGAAGCGCGGGTCGTCGGCCGGGGCGGTGCCGAGGAAGGAGACCGTCGTGCCGTTGTAGCAGCTGCACTCGGGGTCGACGCGCTCCGCGGTGCCGGTCTTGCCGGCCACCGTGTAGCCGGGGATCGCGGCCCCCGGGGCGACGCCGACCTCGGGGTCCACGACGCGCTGCATCATCAGCAGCGTCTGGCGCGCAGCCTCCTCGCTCACGACGCGTCGACTCGTCGCGACGTCGGTGCCGACGAGGGCACCGCTGCGCGTGCGTTCGGAACCCACCACGATGCTCGGGTCGACCCGGATCCCGCCGTTGGCGATGGCGTTGACGGCCGCGGTCATCTGCAACGGCCCCACCGAGAGGGACTGGCCGAAGGCGATGCGGTCCCGAGCTGCGCGCGTCCACGCATCCTTCGGGGGCAGCAGCCCGGCGGTCTCGCCGAGCAGGCCCGTGGTGGTCCGAGCGCCGAGGCCGAAGTCCTTGAGGTAGGCCCGCAGCTGGCCGTGACCGAGCTTCTGCGCGGCGAGCACCGTGCCGATGTTGGAGGACTGCGCGATGATCCCCGCGAGGGTCAGGTAGAGCGTCTCGTGATCGAAGTAGTCGTTGATGACGGTCCCGTCACGCTCCAGCACGCTGGGCACCGTGAACTCGGTCCCCATCGTGACCTTGCCGGCATCGATCAGCGACGCTGCCGTCAGGACCTTCTCGACCGAGCCGGGCTCGTAGAACTCGTTGACCGACTTCGCCCCGAAGTCGTCGAGGCCGTAGACCTCGGGCCGGCTGGCGTCGAAGGTCGGGTAGTCGGCCAGCGCCAGGATCTCACCAGTGTGGGTGTCCATCATGACCGCCAGGCCCGAGGCGCCCTCCGCGCCGACGACGGTGTCGCGCAGCACGCGCTGGACGTACCACTGCAGCTCGGAGTCGATGGTCGTGGTGATGTCCTGGCCGTCGACGGGAGGCTCGACCGTGCTCTCACCGAGCGGGATCCGGTTGCCCCCGCCGACCTCGTAGCGCGCCGAGCCGTCGGTGCCTGCGAGCAGGTCGTCGAAGACGACCTCGAGGCCCGAGCGTGGGCGCGCGGCGCCGTTCTTGCGCGGCGCCCCGAGCACGCCGACGACGTTCGCGGCGACGTCCTTGCCGGGGTAGGAGCGAAGGGGGTCGTCGCGGGTGGCGAGGCCGAGGTACTCCATGCGGGTCAGGTCGTCGACGACCGAGGAGGCCAGGTCGGCGGGGACCTGGCGCGCGACGTACTGGAACCGGCTGTCCTGGGCGCGCAGGCGTTCGAGGGTCTCGAAGTAGTCCAGGTCCAGGCGGTCCGAGAGGATCTTGGCCAGCGGCCGCGCCTGCGGGGCGGTGAGCTGCGGGTCCGCGACGACCATCAGGCCCTCGACGGAGTCGGCGAGCGGGACACCGTTGCGGTCGAGGATCTCGCCCCGTGTCGCCGGCATCGTGGCGGTGACCGTGCCCTCGGCGGCGGCCATCGCGGCGTAGGAGTGTGGGTCGAGCCCCTGGAGCTGCACGAGGCGACCGGCGAAGACCGACAGCACGACCGCGATGACCAGGAAGCCGATGCGCAGCCGGAGGTTCGCGTCGCCGCGCAGGCGGGGGGTCCGGGTACGTCGCACTGTCGATCTCCTCGCCGGTCGCATCATCGCCGCGGCCCGCGCGGCGTCTGGGGCTGCTGTGATGCCTGGGACTGCTGTGATGCCTGGGACTCAGCCGTTGTACCCCGTGCGCGGGCACCCGTGTCGCGCGACTCGCCGGACGATCCCGCCCCGCCCCCGATGGCCGAGGGCGGCGCGGCGTACGGGTTCTTCACCGGCGGCGCCTCGATCGGGAACCGGTCCGCCTCGCTCGCCGGCGTGCGCTGGCCGAGGACCTCGCCACCGAGGGTCAGGAACGTCGGCACGGAGGGGATGACCATCCCGAGCTCCTGCGCGCGTCGGGCGACGCGCTGCGGGTTGCGCTGCTCGTCGAGGTCCATGCGCAACGACTGCTCTCGCGCCGAGAGGGTGCCGGCCTGCTTCTCGAGCGCCGTGGTCGCGAACGAGGCCTGCTGCAGTGAGGTGTTGAAGAGCAGCAGGCCGACCACGCCGAGCAGCAGCGCCAGGCCGACCAGCACGACGAAGGGCACCCGTGGCGCCTCGGGGCGCCGGCGGGGCACGACGCTGAGGCGTGCGCGGTCGACGACGGCCTGTGCGCGTCGCGGAGCGCGGGCCGGGGCGTTCGGCGGCTGGGGAAGGGCGCTGCTCATCGGGGGCCCCCTGGGCTCGGCGGTCGGTGGGATGACGTGGGGGTGGCGGAGGAGGAGCGGGCCGAGGACGGCGCGTGGTCGTCGTCCAGCACCCGCTCGACGGCGCGCAGGCGCACCGAGGCCGCGCGCGGATTGGCCTGGACCTCGTCGGGTCCAGCCTTCTCGGCACCCCGGGTCAGGGCCCGCCACCGGGGCTGATGACCCTCGGGCACGAACGGCAGGTCCTCGGGGACGTCGAGCCGCGTCACGTCGGCGAAGGCCCGTTTGACCAGGCGGTCCTCGAGGGAGTGGTAGGCCTCGACGACCAGGCGCCCTCCGGTGGCCGTGGACCTCAGGGCCGCCGGCAGGGCGCGTCGCAGCGTCCCGAGCTCGTCGTTGACCTCCATGCGCAGCGCCTGGAACGTCCGCTTCGCCGGGTGTCCGCCGGTGCGGCGCGCCGGTGCCGGGATGGCGTCGTAGAGCAGCTCGACGAGCGCTGCCGACGTGGTGAAGGGCCGCACCTCGCGTCGGCGTACGACCTCGGAGGCGATGCGGCGGGCGAAGCGCTCCTCCCCGAAGTCCTGCAGGACCCGGGTCAGCTGGGCGGCCGGGTAGGTGTTGAGCACCTCGGCTGCGGTGGGACCACGGGTGGGATCCATCCGCATGTCGAGCGGAGCGTCGACGGCGTAGGCGAACCCGCGCTCGGCGACGTCGAGCTGCATCGAGGAGACGCCGAGGTCGAAGAGCACGGCCGCGGCCGGACCCTCCCCCGCCTGCGCCAGCACCTCGGGGATCTCGTCGTAGGTCGCGTGCACCGCCCTGAAGCGGCCTGCGTGCTCGTGCAGGCGCGTGCTGGCCCGCCGCAGCGCCTCGGGGTCGCGGTCGACCCCGATCACCCGGGCACGCGGGCAGGCCGCGAGGACCGCGGCACTGTGACCGCCGAGTCCGAGGGTCGCGTCGACGAGCACGGACCCGGGGTGCTGCAGCGCGGGCGCGAGCAGCTCGACCACGCGCGCGAGCAGCACCGGGTCGTGGCTGGCCCTGCGGGGCGAGGTGTCCATCGACCGGCCGCCGACCTGGCTCAACGCGCCAGGGAGGTGAGCAGCAGGAGCATCAGCGCCAGGCCGCAGGAGGTGAGCAGGGAGAAGGCCATCAGCACGCCGGCGTCACGAGCCTGGTGCCGCACCCGTCGTACGGGCGTCGACGCGGTCACGTCGACGACGTGGGCGGCTCGCGTGACGCTCATCGGTTCGACCCTCTGGCTCGGTGCTGGCTGTGGGGATGGGATGGGGTGGGGCTGGGGTGTCGGGCTGGACGCCGCAGGGCCTGGTCTCCTGCCCGCCCGCGGCGGGTCCGTCCGCGTCGTCTGGAACCGGGGAAGGTGTCCCAGAAGGGCGTGGGTCGACGGAGGTCGGGGCGGGCCAGAGACCAGGCCCTGCGGTGTCGCTGTGGACTTGTGGTGGTGCAGCGTCTGCTCGGGTGGGGTGTGGGTGGGGCGCCGGTGGGGACTAGTCCTCGTCCTCGTCGAGATCGACGTAGTCCGGGAGCGTCTGCTCCTCGTACTCCTGCCAGCGCTGGGGATTCCAGATCTCGAGCCGGTCGCGGGAGCCGATCACCACGACGTCCTTCTCGAGGCCGGCGTAGTCACGCAGCGTCGGCGGGATGCCGATCCGGCCCTGCTTGTCGAGCGTGCCCTCGGAGCCGCTGGAGAAGAGCATGCGGGTGTAGGCACGAGCGGCCTTGCTGGTCAGGGGTCGTGAGCCGACCCGTTCGGCCTCGGCGTCGAAGACGTCCTGCGGCCACACGACCAGGCAGCTCTCCTGACCCTGCGTCACCACCACTCCTTCCGCCAACCGGGCCCGGAACTTCGCCGGGAGGAAGAGTCGACCCTTCTCGTCGAGCCGCGGGGTGTAGGTGCCCATGAAGTGCACGGGCAACCCCTTCGCTCACGCCACGATCATGGCCTCTTGCTCCACTTTCCCCCACCGTACCCCACTTTCCCCCACCGTCAACCACTTCTCCCCACCGTCGCTCCCTTCTGAGCCCCACGGCGCTGCGCGGCGACCAGGGCAGGCGGTGGCCCGCGGGCTTCACAACAGGGAATCGGAGCGCCCGCGTAAGTTGCTCCCAGTGCCTACGGTGGGGGCCACCGCACCGAATCGCGCCCCGCCTGGCCTCGACCGCGGCCCCATCTGGAAGGACCTCGCGTGGACCACGTGGACTCCCTCGTCACCACCGATCACCCGTCGTCCACCGACGCCCCGTCCCGGGACGCGCGCTCGGGCGCCGGCCACGGTGCCGACCGGGTCGATGTGGCTGCCGTCGCCGCGGCAGCGGGACGCATCCGCGCCAACGTCGAGCGCGTGATCGAGGGCAAGCCGCACGTCGTCGCGGCAGCGGTGACCGTGCTCCTGGCCGAGGGACACCTGCTCATCGAGGACGTCCCCGGGGTCGGCAAGACGATGCTGAGCAAGGCACTGGCGCGCAGCATCGACTGCACGGTGCGGCGTATCCAGTTCACCCCCGACCTGCTGCCCTCGGACGTCACGGGCGTGTCGGTGTTCAACCAGGACACCCGCAGCTTCGAGTTCCGCCCCGGTGGGATCTTCGCCAACATCGTGGTCGGCGACGAGATCAACCGCGCCTCGCCCAAGACCCAGTCCGCACTGCTGGAGTGCATGGAGGAGCGCCAGGTCACCGTCGACACCACGACCTACGGCCTCGAGGCTCCGTTCATGGTGATCGCCACGCAGAACCCCGTCGAGATGGAGGGGACCTACTCCCTGCCCGAGGCGCAGCGTGATCGCTTCATGGCACGACTCTCGATCGGCTACCCGGTCGAGGCCGCGGAGATCGCGATGATCGGCTCCCACACCGACCACTCGCCGCTGGAGGACCTGCGCGCCGTCACCGACGCAGCGGAGGTACGCCGACTGTGCGCCGCCGTGGGGCGTGTCCACGTCTCCCCCGCCGTCCAGCGCTACGCCGTGGCCCTGACCGCGGCGACCCGCCGCAGCGAGGACCTCGTGCTCGGGGCCTCGCCCCGCGCCACGCTCCACCTGGTCCGCGCGGCGAAGGCCTCGGCGGCGCTCGCCGGTCGCGACTTCGTGCTGCCCGACGACCTGCGCGGGCTCGCCCCCACGGTGCTGACCCACCGCCTGGTCACGAGCGTCGACGCGGCGATGCGGGGGCGCTCGGCCACCGACATCCTGGCCGGGATCCTCGGTTCGGTCGCCGTCCCCGCCCAGGACCTGGCCGCGAGCCGTGCGTGAGGCGCTGCGGGGCCTGACCGTACGTGGTCGCGCCTTCGTCGCCGCCGGCCTGACCGCCGTGGCCTGCGCCGTCCTGCTGGGTCAGCCTGCCCTCAACCGGGTCGGCGTCCTCCTGGTGGCCCTGCCGCTGCTGACCGTGCTCGTCCTCGGCCGCACGCGCTACCGCCTGGCCCTGGTGCGCTCGGTCCAGCCCCCGCAGGTCGCGGCAGGCCAGCCAGCCCACGTCGAGCTCACCCTGACCAACGAGGGACGGACGCCGAGCGGGCTGCTGCTGCTCGAGGAGCAGCTGCCCTACGTGCTGGGCACGCGGCCGCGCTTCGTCCTCGAGGGCATCGGCCGCGGCTGGAGCCGTCACGCCTCCTACCAGGTGCGCTCCGACGTACGGGGTCGTTACGAGATCGGCCCGATGACCGTGCGCGTCACCGACCCGTTCGGCCTCGTCGAGCTCGGCCGGGCCTTCCGGGCGACGTCCTCGCTGACCGTGACTCCGCGGACGACGACGCTGGCGCCCATCCCGCTCGGTGGGGGGCACGGCGGGTCGGGCGACCAGCGCGCCCGTGCCTTCGCGACCGGTTCGGCCGAGGACGTCACCGTGCGTGAGTACCGCCGTGGCGACGACCTGCGTCGCGTGCACTGGCGCAGCTCGGCCCGCACCGGTGAGCTGATGGTGCGGCGGGAGGAGCAGCCCTGGGAGGCCCGCGCCACGGTCTTCGTCGACAACCGGATCATCGCCCACCACGGCTCCGGACCCGCGTCGTCGTTCGAGACCGCCGTCTCGGTCACGGCCTCGATCGCGCTCCACCTCGCCCGGCGCGGCTACACCGTCCGGCTGGTCACGGCGACCGGGGAGGACCCCGCGAGCGCGCTGCACAACGGCGGCGGGGCCGACCCGCGCCGTCTCCTCGAGGCACTGGCCGTGCTCCCGCTGGTGCCGGCCGTCCGCCTCGACTCCGCGTGGTGGGGTGAGCAGTCCGTCGACGGGGTCACCGTCGCGGTCGTCGGCCAGGTCCAGGACGGCGACGACGCGATGCTCCGGCGGATGGCTCGCCACACCGGACTCGCCCTCGCGGTCGTCCTGGACGCACCAGCGTGGGCGTCACGACCGGGCAGCGCAACGACGCCCCCCACCGATCCGACGACGACCCCGGACCCGGCTCGGACGTCGACGCCGGCCGCGACCGTGCTCGCGCGGCAGGGGTGGCGCGTCGCGGAGCTGGGGCCGCAGGACCAGCTGGAGCGCGCCTGGCAGCAGCTGGGCAGCCCGGTGCGCGCCGGGGCTCCCTCATGAGGGGCCCGGCCGGTCGCCCCGCCGCAGGTCCGGCGCTCGCCCTGGCCGCTGCCGGGACCACCTGGTCCACGACGCTGGCCTGGCGCGGCTTCACGGAGGCCTGGCCCGCCGCCCTGGTGCCGTTGCTCGCCCTGGCCCTGGCGATCAGCCTGACCGGCATCGCGCTCCGGCGCGCGCGGACGCCGGGCGTCCTCGTGTTCGGCGCCCAGGTCGCCGTCGCCCTGCTCGGCCTGTCCTTCGTCCTCACCGGGTCGCCGGTGCCGCTCGGCGACGCGGCTGCGACCTTCACGCGATCCTTCGAGCTCGCGGTCCAGAGCTCCACGTCGTACGCCGCCCCGGTGCCGGCCGGGGCGCCGGGCATCGAGCCCCTGCTGATCGCGGGCGGTCTCGCCTGCCTGCTGGTCGTCGACCTGCTCGCCTGCACGGTCAGGCTGGTCCCACTCGCCGGACTGCCCCTGCTCGCCGTCTACAGCGCGCCCTTCAGCATCCTGGGGTCCGGGGCCAGCTGGTGGGTCTTCGCCGTCACCACGGCCGGGTACCTGACGATGCTCTACCTCGACTCGACCGACGCCGTCACCCGGTGGGGACGGGCCCTGGTCGGGCGCGGCGCCGACGACGGCGCCGAACCCGTGACGCTGTCGCGGCGCGAGACCGATCCGGACCTGGGTCTCGGGGTGCGCACCGGGTCGGCTCGCGGCGGCGCCGGCGCGATCGGAGCCACCGCTACCGCGTTGGCCGTCGTGCTCCCGCTGGGGCTGCCCGTGCTGCAGCTCGAGGTCTTCGGGGGCGGACCCGGCCCGGGTGGCAACGGCGAGATCAGCGTCGACAACCCGATGCTGGACCTGCGACGAGACCTGCGGCGGGGACCGAACACGCCACTGGTCAACGTCCGCACCGATCAGCCCGACCCGAGCTATCTACGGATCTCGACCCTCACCAACTTCACCGACAACGAGTGGACCTCCGGTGACCGCTCCGTGCCGGTCGACCAGGTCCCGGACGGGGCGATGCCGCCGCTGCAGGGGCTCTCTCCCCGGGTCCCGCGCGAGACCTACTCCTACGAGGTCAGCGTGTCCGAGGCCTTCCGTTCGACCTGGCTCCCGACCCAGGCGCCGGTCTCGCGGGTCGAAGCCGCGGGAGCGTGGCGCTACGACGACGAGACGATGGACTTCATCGCGGCCGACTCGGCGCTGACCACCGCGGGACTGGACTACTCGATGACCGCCGTGGTCCCCGATCTCGACCCCGCCGACCTCGCGGACGCGCCGCGCACGAGCACCCAGGAGATCGACCCTCGCTTCCTCGACCTGCCGGGAGATCTTCCGGCGGTCGTCGGCGACCTCGCGCGCCGCGAGACGCAGGGACTGTCCTCGGACTACGAGAAGGCGGTGGCGCTGCAGTCCTTCTTCCGCGACACGGGGAACTTCACCTACAGCCTCGCCCGGTCCGAGACGGGCAACGGGGTGGACGAGCTCGTCACCTTCCTGACCCCGGGGCCGGAGGGCAGGGTCGGCTACTGCGAGCAGTTCGCCGCGTCGATGGCGGTCATGGCGCGTGAGCTCGGCATCCCTGCCCGTGTCGACGTCGGGTTCCTGCGGCCCCAGCGGCAGGCCGACGGGTCGTGGCAGTACAGCGCGCGGGACCTTCACGCGTGGCCGGAGCTGTACTTCCCGGGCGCGGGGTGGGTGCGCTTCGAGCCGACGCCCGCCGACCGCACCGGCGCCGCACCGGCCTACACCGAGCAGCAGGGCGCCGCCCCGGCGCCGGCCCCGGCGCCCACCGCGTCCGCCTCGGCCCAGCCCCAGCCGTCAGCCGGCCGGCCGACGGCCGAGCAGCGCCCGCAGCAGCAGGCGACGCCCGACGCGCAGGGCGCCTCCGCGGGACCACCCTGGGGCCGCGTCGCCGGTGGCGTCGGTGCCGCTCTGGCGGTCCTCGCACTCGCGGTGCTGCCGGGTGCCCTGCGCCGACGCCGACGCGAGCGGCGGCTGCAGGGCGGTGCCGAGGCGTGCTGGGCGGAGATCCGTGACACGGTCGTCGACCTCGGTCTGACGTGGCCCGCGGACCGGTCTCCGCGGGAGACGCGCGACGCCCTCCTGCGCCACCTCGTCCAGGTCGACCAGGAGCCGGGGCGCTCGGCGGTCGCGCGACCGGGTCGCGGTCCTGCGAGGGCTGTCGCGGAGGCGGCGGCTCTCGACGCCGTGGTCCGCGAGATCGAGCAGCTGCGCTACGCGCGCCGTCGAGACACGGCGGACCCGGTCGACACCGCCGCTTCCACGCTGCGCTGCCTCCGCTCGCTCGAGGCCGGGACCAGCAGCGCTCAGCGCCGGCGCGCCCGCTGGCTGCCTACGACGCTCTGGTCGCGCCGCCACCGCTCGCCGCGGGCAAGCCGTCCGGGCGCCGACGCCCTGGCCGGCTGAGGCCGCCCGTCGCGCGCCGCGTGCGAGGACGGGCGATCATCCGACAGGCAGGGCCGCTGTTCGTGCCGGTCCTGCGTGGAGGCTCGCAGCGTGGGACGACCGCGGCTCAGCGGCCGCGCGAGCTCAGAAGCCGTTGGTGTCGCGGCGACGACGCCAGCGCTGCTCCATGCGCTCCATGAACGAGCCGGACGGGGCCGTGCCACCGGTCGAGGAGGAGGGACGCCCGCGAGCGCTTCTCCCGCGCCCGCGCCTGGGCGACTTGGACGCACGTCCACCCTCGAGGAGGGTCAGGCTGGACATCGTGGGGTCGTCGGACTCCGTGCGCACCTGTTGCTGACCGCGGAGCGCGGCGAGGCCCACGGTCGCGCTGGCGAGCATCATCGCGAACCCGACGACGCCGATCACGACCGACTTGCTGATCGCACCGGTCATCAGGACCGCGATGCCCACCGCGAACGCGAGACCCGCTGCGATGGCGCGACGGCGGGCCGAGCGACGTAGCGACGTGCCCCTCAACGTCGAGGCGAACTTCGGGTCCTCCTCGACGAGGGCGCGCTCCATCTGCTCGAGCAGTCGCAACTCTTCTTCCGAGAGCGGCACCGGCTCCTCCATCCTCCGACAGCCCAGCGTTCTTCTGGACGAGAGCAAGTCTAGGCAGGCGTCCCCCACCACGGTAGCCACCATCGGCCATTTCTCACCCCGTTTGACCACACCGGACCGCCGCGCGCACTCATCGCAGGAGTGAGGCAGGTCTGACGGCCGCACTGCCGAAGCGCCCGACGGCCCGGTCGACGGCCCGGTCTGCCTCGCTCCACCCGTGCTCGCGCTCGCCGAGGACACCCTGTCGCTGCACCGAAGCCACCGGCACCAGGCCCTCCAGGCGCACGCCGACCAGCCGCAGCGGCCTGCGCAGCGTGCCGAGCGCGTCGAGCAGCGAGGCGATCCCGGCGAAGACCTCATGGGTCACGTCGGTCGGCTCCTCGAGCGTGCGGGAACGGGTGAGCGTGACGAAGTCGGTGTAGCGCACCGTGAGCACGACCGTGCGCGCCGCGAGCCCTGCCGAGCGCAGTCGAGCGGTCACACCGGTGGTGAGACCCAGCAGCTCGCGCAGGATCGCGGCGCGGCCGACGAGATCGCGCCCGAGCGTGCGTTGCGCCCCCATCGAACGGTCCGGCTCGCGTACCAGCCCGCCGACCGGCCGGCCGCCCGCCGGGGCGAAGCTGGGAGCATGGCGCGAGGCCACCTCGCGTCGGCCGCGACCCCAGGCCAGGTCCTGCAGGTGCGTGGCCCACCGCTGCCCGAGCAGCGCGACCAGGTCCGGCAACGGCGTGTGCGCGAGCTCACCGACCGTGCGCAGGCCCAGGTCGTGCAGGCGTCGACGCCCGCTCGGTCCCACCCCCCACAGGGCGCCGACGTCCAGGGGGTGCAAGAACCCCGCGACGTCCTCGGGTCGCACCACCAGCACGCCGTCGGGCTTGGCCCGCACGCTGGCGAGCTTGGCCACCGAGATCGAGTCCGCGATGCCGACCGAGCAGGTGATCGCCTGCTCGTCCTGGATGCGGGCGCGCAGCTGCTCGGCGATGCGCAGGGGGCTGCCCAGACGGCGTCGGGCTCCGCCGACGTCGAGGAACGCCTCGTCGAGCGAGACCGTCTCGACGAGCGGGGTGACGGCCCGGAACATCTCCATCACGGCCGTCGAGACCGTCGAGTACGCCGCGTGGTCCGGCGCCAGGAACACCGCCTCGGGGCACAGTCGACGCGCCTGCGTCCCGGACATCGCGGAGCGGACCCCGTGCTCGCGAGCGAGGTAGTTGGCGCTCAGCACGACGCCGCGGTGCCCGCCGCCGATGACCACCGGGCGGGACCGGAGCTCTGGTCGCGAGCGCAGGGTGACCGAGGCGTAGAAGGCGTCCATGTCGACGTGCAGCACGGGGCACGCCTCCGAGCCGTCGTCGGCTCCGAGCTCCCTAGACGTCACGGCGGACGCCCTCGGGTCGAGCCCGATCAGCCGACGTGCTCCACCCGGGCCAGCACGTGCAGCTGCGTCGCGAGCGGGAGGTACTCCGCGCGAGCAGCCACTGCCCGCTCCAGCTCGACCAGCGCAGCGGTCGCACCCGTCTCCAGGTCGAGCAGGGTGCCGGGGACGAGGTCGGCGAAGACGCGGACGGCCCGCGTCTCGTGCGGCGCCAGGCCCGCCTCACGCAGGAGGGTCGCGAGCTCGTCGAGGGTGAAGCGTCGACCGGTCCGCTCGGGCGTGGCCCGGCCCTCGAGCAGCTCCCGTGCGGCACCGAAGTGGCCGGCCATCGCCCGGGCGACGACCGCGGCGTGCTGCTGGGCGACGAGCAGGCTGAGCGTGCCGCCCGGCCGCAGCACCGTCCGGATCGCGGCGAGGGCCACCGCCGGGTCCTCGACCACCTCGAGCACCCCGTGGCACAGGACGAGGTCGGCGCTGTGCGGACCCGCGACCTCGACGAGGTCCGACAGGTCACCTTGGCGAGCGTCGACCTCGACGCCCTCCTCACGCGCGCGCCGCCCCAGCGAGGCGAGCGCATCGGGGCTGGGGTCGACCACCGTGACCTGGTGTCCACGGCGGGCGACCGTGACGGCGGACCCGCCGGTGCCTCCACCGATGTCCAGGACGGCCAGCGGCTCGCCGCCGAGCAGGGGGGCCAGTGCGTCCCAGACCACGGCGGTGCGCACGGCGCTGCGCCGCTCTGAGGGGCGGAGCGCCGTCGTCTCGCGGTCGGCGCCGTCCCGGTGTCGGCCAGGGCGTGTCGGCCAGGGTGTCCGCGCGACTCGTGGCCGCTGCGCTCGGGTGCGGGCATGGTCCCACCCTAGGTCCCTGGCAGCCCGCGGTGTCGCCGCGTCGCGGGCGCCGGGACTGCGGACGTTGCGCAACCCGGCACGCACGGCCGCCGGTGCCGGGTGGCCTGTCGGTCATCCGGCCCGGAGGGCCGCATCCGCGGGGACCGCCGCCGGACGCAACGACCCCGGCCGGACCGCGACGGGACGCCGCGCGGTCGATCGCGCCGCCGGGCGCAGTGAGACGGCCAGCGGCGCGTGGGCCATCAGTCCGAGGGACTCCTCGACGACGGCGAGGAACCGGTCGGCGTCGCGGACGAGGTCGTCGGCCTCACGCTCGCCGACGGACCGGGACGACCCTGCCTCCGCGGCGGCTCGCTTGGCGGCGCCGGCGGCGAAGAAGCGCGCCCACTCCGCGAGCTCCGGCGCGACCTCGCCCAGCAGCACCCAGGCGTTGCTCTGGCGGCGCCGTCCACGCACGGGCTCGGGTCGGGCCCGCGCTGCCAGCAGGGCTGCCGCCGCCCGCAGGGCGGCGACGTGGGCGCCGGCGTAGCGCTGGGCCACGTCGGTGGTGGCGATCGCCTCGCTCAGCGAGTCGGCCGCCCTGGCGAGGTAGGAGTGGGTGGTCGCGGGCAGCGCGAACGGATGCGGGTCGACCGTGGGCTGGGGGTGAGGGTGCATCGTGACTCCGATCGTGCGTCGGTCTCGCCGACCACACCCGGCCGGCTCAGCGATGTCGAACACGTGTTCGAACTCTTCGGAGAGTACACCCGCCCACCGACAGCCGGTCAAGACCCGGCGCGCGACCGCCTCACTCGCGCAGGAAGCGCGTCGAGCGTGGGTGCCACAGCAGGGCCATGGAGACCACCGCCACCGCCAGGCCGACGACGGAGACGACCACGAACGACCCCGGAGGTCGGGTGCGCAGCGCGGCGACCGTCGCGACGACCACGAAGACGACGATCGCGCCGAGGCACCAGCGCGCCCAGCCGTGACCCTTCAGCAGGAACGCCAGCATCAGCAGCACCGAGCCGACGAAGACGACGTACAGCACGATCGCCACCGGGACGAACGCGGGAGGCTTGATGAGGCTGTCCGGCGGGTGCCCGCGCGCCCAGGCGGCGAGCAGGTCCTCACTGCGCACCACGACGAGCACGGCGGCGACCGTGGCGACCGCGATCAGCGCCAGCAGGGCCCGGGTCGCCCACGTCATCGATCGCGGCAGCACGTCGTGGCGGGGTTCGACGTCGCTGGTCACGACGGTGCCGCGCGGCGGTCGTCGACCTGGGTGCGTGCTCTCTCCACGGTGCTGCCTCTCCGGCCGGCCAGTGACCGGTCCTCGTTCGCGTTCAGCCGATGTCGTCGGCCCGGGACGCAGCCTGCGCCGGCCAGGGTCGCGCCCGGCCGCAGCCCGAGCAGCCGACCGTCATCCGGTCCCGTGACGCGCTGGCCGCGCGTGGTGGGACCGGACCGGTCGTCATTGTGCCCGACAGCGCCCACGTCGCGACCCTGGCCACCGCGGCGCCCGCCTGCGGGGCCAGGGCGTCCACCAGCAGCGAGCTGACCGCTCCGACTGCCGGCACCGTCAGGCCGCGGCCACGCACCGACGCCTAGGGTCGTGCCATGGCGCGGGTGGTGGTGGTCGGCGGAGGGTACGGCGGCCTCGCTGTCGCGGCGCGACTGGCCAGGCAGCACGACGTAGCCCTCGTCGAGCGGAGCGAGGAGCTCGGTGGCGCCCTGGTCCCGGTGCGGTCCGACGGCTTCACCTGGGACGGAGCGGCGTCCCACACCCTGCTCCCGGCCGTCGTGCGTGACCTGTTCCGCAAGACGGGGCGCCCGATCGAGCGGGAGGTCGACCTCGTGCCGGTCCCGGTGCTGCGCGAGCACCGGTTCGTCGACGGGTCCTCCCTGCTCCTGCCCGGAGCCTCTCGCTCCCACCAGCGCGCGGCCCTCGACGAGCTCGCCGAGGGCCTCGGTGAGCAGTGGCTGGCCTGGGTCGACCGCCAGGGAGAGACCTGGGAGGTGCTGCGCCGCGGCTACCTCGAGAACGCCCACGACCCCACCCGCTCCCCGTCCCGCGCAGACGCCGGCCCGGAGGCGGCGGCGTACCGCGCGACGGCGCGGGTCCTCGCCGATCGCACCTCGTTGCGCCACGACCTGCGCCGCGCCTTCCGTGACGACCGGCTCGTCGACGTCGGCGCCTTCCCGGTCCGGCTCGACGGTCACGACCCGCGCGACGTCCCGGCCTGGGTCGGGGTGGTCGCCTACCTCGAGCAGTGCTTCGGCGCCTGGCGCGTCGCCGGGGGCACCCACCGGCTGCTCGAGGCGCTCGAGGCACGCCTGGACCTGCGCGGGGTGACGCTGCACCGCTCCACGGAGGCCCTCGACGTGGAGGTGCGCTCCGGCCGCGCCGCTGCCGTGCGGACCACGAGCGGCACCCTCGAGGCCGACGTCGTCGTGTGCGCCATCGACCCACGCCGCCTGCCCGCCCTGGCCGGCGCGGTGCGGGCGACCATGCCCGCCATGCCGCCGTCCATCGTCCACGTCGGGTTCGCCGCGGCCGAGGACTTCGGACCGCAGCACGAGCTGGTCCTGCACGGGGATCCGCTCGTGATCGTGCGACCCGGAGGAACAGCTCCCGACGGTCACCTGGCCTGGACCCTGCTCGGTCGCGGCCTGCTCGCCGAGGACCTGCTCGACGCCCTGGCCCGGCACCGCGTCGACCTGCGCGACCGGCTCGCAGTCCGGGTGGACCGCTCGCCCCGGACGTTGGTCGAGCAGTGGGGCGGGTCCCCCCTCGGCGTGCTGTGGGCCGGTCGCGGCACCGTGCGGCGCCGCCTCGGTCCACGGACCCCGGTGCCGGGCGTGTACGCCGTCGGCGCCCATGCGACGCCGGGTTCCGGACTGCCGTTCGTCGGGCTCTCCGCAGCGTTGGCCGCGCGTGCCGTCGCCGACGACCTCGGCGAGCGCAGCGAGGACCGGTGAGGGCGACCTGGCTCAGACCCGCACGTCGAGGGCGGAGAAGATCTCGCGCGTCGCCTTGGAGCGGTTGAGCGTGTAGAAGTGCAGTCCCGGCGCGCCGGCCTCGAGCAGGTCGCGGCACAGCTCGGCGGCCATCGCGATGCCCTCGGCGCGCATCGCCACCGGATCGCCCTCGTGCGCCTTGATCCGCTCGACCACCTCGTCCGGCACCACGGTGCCGATCAGCTCTCCCTGACGCTCGATCGCGCGCGAGGTTCAGGATCGGCATGATGCCCGGCAGGACGGGCAGGTCGCTGCCGCGCTCGCGCAGCCGCTCGACGAGTCCGACGTAGTCGCTGGCCCGGAAGAACATCTGGGTCACCGCCCACTCGGCCCCGGCCCGCTGCTTGGCCACCAGCACGTCGGCGTCGTGGTCGAGCGAGGCCGACGAGGGGTGCTTCTCCGGGAACGCCGCGACGCCGATCCGGAAGTCGCCGCGCGACCGAGCCAGCTCGACGAGCTCGGTGGCGTTGTCGAGCCCCCCGGGCGTGCTGGACCACGGCGCGCGGGGGCCCTCCTCGGGGTCGCCGCGCAACGCCAGCACGTGGTTGACCCCGGAGGCCGCGTAGGTGTCGAGGATCTCCTCGAGCTCGCGGCGGGTGTGGCCCACGCAGGTCAGGTGCGCGATGGGCACCATGGAGGTCTCGGCGGCGATCCGGCTCGTGACCCGCACGGTCGAGTCACGGCTCGAGCCACCGGCGCCGTAGGTCACCGAGACGAACGTCGGGCGGTACGGCTCCAGCTCGCTGATCGCGCGCCACAGCTGCTCCTCGCCCGCCTCGTCCTTGGGCGGGAAGAACTCGAACGAGAACGAGTGCTCGCCCTCGGCGATCCGCTCGACCATGGTCCTGCCCCGGTCCGTCGACATGGCCGAGAGCGTAGGTCGATCCTGCGCACCGCGCCGAATCGGGAGAACCCTCGAGACGGGCGTCACACCACCGTCGCAGCCCTCCCGGCCGGGCCCGCGGGACGGGCTTGACCTAGCCTCGTGCCGTGAGCTCCCAGACCCAGGCGCGCTGGGACGACGAGGCCTTCCGGGTGTCGGTCCAGCAGGTGCTCGACGAGGCCGTGGACACCTTCGCGCAACGCCTGTCACCCCTCGGCGAGGACGCCGCACGGCTCGTCACCGAGGCCCGACGCTTCGTGCGCGGAGGCAAGCGGCTGCGCTCGGCGTTCTGCTACTGGGGCTACCGCGCCGTCGACCCGAACCCCAGCGCCGAGGAGGACCGGGCCCTGCTGCGCGCGTGCGCCGCGCTCGAGCTGCTGCACGCCAGCGCCCTCATGCACGACGACGTCCTCGACGCCTCCGACACCCGGCGGGGCGCCCCGGCGACGCACCGCGTCTTCGAGGCCCTCCACCGCGCGGACGGCTGGCGTGGCGACGCCGAGCAGTACGGCGCGGCGGCGGCCATCCTGCTGGGCGACCTCGTGCTGACCTGGGCTGACGAGCTGCTCCGCCGGTGCGGCCTGGCACCGGACCGGGTCGCGGCCGCCATGGAGGTCTTCGACCTGTGCCGCTCCGAGGTCGTGGCCGGGCAGTTCCTCGACATCTCGGTCCAGGCGCGCGCCACCGCGGACGTGGACGCCGCCATGACGGTGCTGCGCTACAAGTCCGCGAAGTACTCCGTGGAGCGGCCGCTGCACGTCGGGGCGGCCCTGGCCGGCGCCGACGCCGCCGGCCTGGAGCACCTCAGTGCCTTCGGGCTGCCCCTCGGTGAGGCCTTCCAGCTCCGCGACGACCTGCTCGGTGTCTTCGGAGACCCCTCGGTCACCGGCAAGCCAGCCGGTGACGACCTCGTCGAGGGCAAGCGGACGGTCCTCGTCGCCCTCGCGCTGGACGCCGCGCCGCGCGCCGACGCCGCGCGGTTGGACCGGGCGCTCGGCCAGCCCCTGGACGACACCGAGGTCGCTGCGCTGCGCACGATCATCGAGGACTGCGGCGCGGCCCACCAGGTCGAGCAGGTGATCGCCGAGCTCTCCACCCTCTCGCTCGCGGCCCTCGACCGGGCCGGGCTCGACCCGGGGGCCGCCGCGGTGCTGGGCCAGCTCGTCGCGGCCACGACCCGTCGCGCACGGTAGCCGAGGTCCCTCTCAGGAGCAGCCGGCGTACGGCAGGTCGTCGCGGTCGTCGAGGTCGTCGAGGTCGTCGCGCGGCCGGAGCTGGTCCGGCACCTCGCCACGCAGGAGGACCCAGGCGGACGGCACGGTGGCGCCGAGCACGTCGAGCACGCCCTCGACCAGGCGCGGCTGGGCCCGTGCGCTGATCGCCCAGGCCTCCCACAGCAGCACCACCGGGGTCGGGTCGAGCTCGCGCAGGCACTCCTCGAGGGCGTCGAGGTTCGTACCGTGCATCCCCTCGAGCCCGAGGGCCTCGCCCACAGCGGCGAAGAGCTCGCCGCGCGACTCCAGGCGCGAGCCCTCGAGCACCCCGAGGCGCCAGCCCACCGACGTCACGACCTCGCGGACCCGGTCGACCCCGAGGGCCGAGCGCCACCGGTAGGCGCCGGCCGGCACCCGGCCGGCGACGACGGCGGCCAGTCCGCTCACCTGATGATCCGCTCGAAGGAGTCGTAGTGGTCAGCGGTCCAGAACAGCTCCCCCGGGTCGCCGGCCACGATGCGTCGTGCTCCGCGGTCCGGTGATCCCGGGGTGATGACGGTGTACTCCGTGTAGGTCCCGGCGGGCCGGTCGGGCAGGATGCCCTCGCGGTTCTCGAAGGTCGCGCCGTCCTGGTCGTAGCCGAACGGCCCGCCGGCGTCGATCGCGTCGATCGTGTCGGCCGCCTCGGGCGGCAACGTGTCGAGCGAGACCCAGGTCAGACCGGTCAGCGGGTCGACGCTGCCGGGGCGGGGGCCCTCGGACCTGGCTCCGGCGCCCGCCGGCTCGGAGGGCGTCGGGTCGGTGATCTCGACGCCGGTCCCGCCCGAGGTCGGGGTGCCGGGGTCGCCACCGGAGAGGAACCAGATCCCGACCACGACGCCGAGCACCAGGACCATCGCCATCAGCCCTGAGGTGTTGGGCCGCCAACCCGGCTCCCGGGGCGGTGCAGGCATCACCACGGTCGGCGCCTCAGAACGCCATCGCCTGGGCGCGACGCTTGACCTCGGCGCCACGGTTCTCGCGCAGGGCGTCGATCGGGCGGCCGGGCAGGCCGGCGTCGAGGAACATCCACGCGATCGCCTCGCGGTCGTCGTACCCGCCGTCGTGCAGGACGGTCAGCAGACCGGAGAGACCCTTGACGGGCAGGCCGTCGTCGTCGACGAAGTCGGCCGGCACCTGCTGGCCGGCCCGCGGGCGCGGCACCGCCGCGGCGAGCTCGTGGTCGCGGATCATCGTGCGGACCTTGGCGACGGTGACGCCGAGGAGCGCGGCGGCCTCGGACCAGTCGAGCCAGCGGGGCACGAGCGCGTCCAGGTCCTGGTCGGCGAGGAGACCGGACTGCGGGAGGGAGTCGTCCATGGCGCTCATGGTCTCATCCCGCCACGCCGTCGGCACCCACGGTTCGGGGGTGGTCGGCGACGCGACCGTACGATGGAGTCCCGGATCCTTCCCCGTCCGGATGCAGGAGGCTCTCCCGTGCACACCGACCCGTCGGGACGGACGCAGCAGCGCCCGGCAGACGGTGGACCGCCGTCGCCCGGCGCGGACCCCGTCGGACCCGGCGTCCGGTCGCGTGACCCCTTGGTCGGGTTGCTGCTCGACCGGCGCTACCGGATCCGGCGGCAGGTGGCCCGCGGTGGGATGGCCTCGGTCTACGAGGCCACCGACATCCGGCTCGACCGCACGGTCGCCGTGAAGGTGATGCACGCCTCGATGGGCGGGCCCGCCGGCGAGCCCGACGAGTTCGCGCAGCGCTTCGTGCGCGAGGCGCGCGCGGCGGCACGCCTCTCCCACCCCAATGTCGTGGCCGTCTTCGACCAGGGCGAGGACGACGGCATCGTCTACCTGGCCATGGAGCTGGTCGCGGGCCACACGTTGCGCGACACGATCACCCGCGAGGGTCCGCTGGCCCCGGCCCGGGCCCTGGCCCTGATCGAGCCGGTCCTCTCCGCCCTCGCCTCGGCACACCGCACCGGCCTGGTCCACCGCGACGTGAAGCCCGAGAACGTGCTGATCTCCACCGAGGGCCGCGTCAAGGTCGCCGACTTCGGCCTCGCACGCGCCGTGAGCAGCGAGACCCAGCACACCGCGACCCAGGGCGTGCTGATCGGCACGGTCTCCTACCTGGCGCCCGAGCTGGTGCTCGAGGGTCGCTCCGACGCCCGCGCCGACGTCTACGCCGCGGGGGTGATGCTCTACGAGCTGCTGACCGCCACCAAGCCGCACGCGGGCGAGACCCCCATCCAGGTCGCCTACAAGCACGTCCACGCCGACGTGCCCCCGCCATCGCGCCTGGTCCCGGGCCTGCCGGCGTACGTCGACGCGCTGGTCGCCCGTGCCACCGCCCGCGACCGCAACCAGCGTCCGGCCGACGCCGGCGTGCTGCTGCACCAGGTGCACCGGGTCGCCCAGGCCCTGGCCGAGGGCGTGAGCGACGACGTCGAGCTGACCGAGGACCTCACCCCGTTGCCGATCGCGTTCGGCGACGCCGCGCCGGGCCCGGGCTCGGAACCCGAGGTCCCGACGTCCCCGGTCCTCGCTCCCACCATCCTCGCGCCCGCCCAGGTCGACGACCTGCTCGTCGGCGTACCGATGGACCCCCCACCCCGAGGCGAGCAGACCACGGCCTGGGTGCGGACCGGGTCTCGCGACCAGCCGGGCACGGCACCGGACCCTCGCCCGACCACGCGGCGCCGCCGCGGCTCCCTGGTCCTCGCCCTCGGTCTGGTCGTGGCCGTCGTGGCCGCCGGTGGGGCGTACTGGTTCGGGTGGGCGCGCTACACCGCGACCCCCGGCGTCATCGGGCTCTCGGCGCAGCGCGCCGACGCGCGGGTCACCTCCGCGGGTCTCGAGCTCGACGTCACCGACGAGGAGTGGTCCGAGACCGTCCCGGCCGGCCGGGTCGTCCGGACCGACCCCGCGGCAGGGTCCCGGGTGCTGCCCGGCGGCACGGTGGCCGCGATCATCTCGCTCGGCCAGGAGGCCTACGACGTACCGATCCTGGCCGGGCGCGCCGTCGACGAGGCCCAGGACGCCCTCCTCGCCCTGAGGCTGACCCAGGACGAGACGCTCGAGCGGTACTCCGAGACCGTGCCCGAGGGCACCGTGATCCGGAGCCTGCCGAAGCCCGGGACCACGTTGCGACCCGGCTCCCCTGTCGACCTGGTCGTCAGCCTGGGTCGCCGACCGATCAAGGTCGGCAGCTGGGTCGGCAAGGACTACGACACCGCCGTCGAGACCCTCACCCGACGCGGCCTCAGCCCGGTCACCACCGCGCAGGCCTACGACGACACCGTGCCGGCGGGCGACGTCGTCTCCCAGGACCCGGCGGCGGGCACGTTGTTCCGCGGCGACACCGTCTCGTTCGTGGTCTCCCAGGGCCCCGAGCTCGTCGAGGTGCCCGGCGTCCTGGGCTACGGCGTGGACGCCGCCACGGAGGCGCTCGAGGACGCCGGCTTCGAGGTCGAGATCGACGAGGACGACGAGTACGTCGGGCTCGGGTTCGTGATCGGGACCGACCCCGGTCGCGGCGAGATGGTCCCGGCCGGCAGCACGATCCGGCTCCGCATCGTCTGAACGGCGCCGCGGGTCACTCCGGCAGCAGGCGAGCACCGACCCCCACCAGCGGCCGCCTGCACCGGGTCGGGCCAGGGGCTCGCGTCGGGTGCGCGGAGGCCGGGCCTCGGCAGTGGACCGCGATCGAGGGGGGCTCAGGAACGCGCTGATCTCCGCGTCCTGATCTGGCCGGTCACCGTCCGGGGGTCATCGACCCAGAGCCCGACCGAGTCGGCGACGACCTCGCCCTGCGACGACGCCAGGGAGGTCGGGCCGGTCAGGGTGAGCTCGACGTTGGTCCTGCTGCCCACGCCGACCAGGAGCAGGCCCTCGTCCTGATGCACGGCTCTGATCACGCCCGGAAGCTCGTGCTCGGCGGCGCGCAGGCTCGCCACCGAGTCCAGGGGAACCTCGACCCAGGTCCGGGCACCGGAGCGGACCCGGAGGTGGTCGTCGAACAGCAGGTGCGGGCGGACCCGGTAGGCCGCCAGCAGGCCGAGCATCCACAGGACACCCCAGATCCCGACCGCCAGCAGCGGGAGCCGGATGGCCTCGGCCCACCCGGCGCCGATGCTCTGCAGGACCACCTCCACCACGACCACCTCGACGGCCGAGCCGAAGATCCACAGCCACAGCATCGGACCCACGAGCTGCGCGTAGCCGAGAGGGGTGGCCCCCGGAGGAGTGTCGGGACGACGCGTGACCCACCGTGCCAGCGATCGGTACAGCGCGAGCTCCAGCAGCAGCGCGTTCCAGGCGAGCTCGAGCAGTCGTCGCGGGCTCACCGCGTCTGCTCCATCAGCCCGGCGAACGTGGCGATGGTCTGATCCATCGTCGCCGTGAAGGCGGCGAGCTGGTCGTCCGGGACCTGACCGAACAGGCGCGCGGCGAGGTCCTCGTGTCCCTCGCGCAGCTCGCGGATGGTCTGCTCCCCCAGCTCGGTCGGGGTCACCACCTTGGCGCGTCGGTCTCCAGGATGCGCCTCCCGGGTCACGTGGCCGGTTGCGACCAGGCTGTCGACCAGGCCGGTGATGTTGCGGGGACTCACCTCCAGCGCGCTCGCCAAGGACTGCTGCGGTACCGGTCCGCCCAGACCCAGCACCCACAGCAGGTGGACACGGGCGACGGTCAGGCCGGAGTCCTTCTCGTACCGGGCCAGGTCCGCGGAGACGAGGGCGGAGAGGTGAAGGACCTTGTCGAGGGCCGCGGTCAGATCGCTGGACATAAAGTGAACCGTACTCATGATGTGTTTCATTCACTAGTCTGCCGACACCAGGTCGGGCATCCCGTGACGCGCTCTGGCGCGTCGTCAGATGCCCGACCCCTCGATGGGCCCGCCCGACCCGCCCGGATGAGCGATCAGGGCTCGCGCACCGTGCGGGCCGCTGACGACGGCTCAGCTCAGCCCTCCGCGGACAACCCGCCCAGCACCTCGACCGCACGGTCGACGCCGGCGCGGTCGACGTCGAGGTGGGTGACCATCCGCACCGTGCGCGGCCCGACGGCGGAGACCAGGACGCCCTGCTCACGCGCCCTGGCGACGTACGCCGGGGCGTCGTGGTGGGCGAGCACGACGATGTTGGTCTCGACCGCGTCGGGCTCGACCCCGACGGCCGCGGCGAGCAGCCGGGCGTGCTCGTGGTCCTCGGCGAGCCGCTCGAGGTGGTGGTCGAGGGCGTGGAGGCCGGCGGCGGCGAGGATGCCCGTCTGGCGCATCCCCCCGCCCATCCGCTTGCGCCACACGCGGGCCTCGTCGACGACCGCCCGGCTCGCGACGAGCAGCGAGCCGACCGGGGCGCCGAGGCCCTTGGAGAGGCACACGCTGGCCGTGTCGAAGATCGCGCCGTACTCCCGCAGCGGCGTCCCGGTCGCGACGTGGGCGTTCCACAGCCGCGCCCCGTCGAGGTGGACCGCGACCCCGACGCCGGTCGCCCACTCCCGCAGGTCGCGCAGGTCCTGGAGCGGGGAGACGGTGCCGCCGGCGAAGTTGTGGGTGTTCTCGACCGAGACCGCCGCGGTCCGCACGAAGAACGGGCCGAGGTCCGGCGCGTGCAGGTGCCGTACGGCGTCCAGGTCGACGCGGCCGCGCGGCTCGGTCCAGGTCCGCATCGTCAGGCCGGTGTACGCCGCGTGGGCGCCGAGCTCGGCCCGGGCGATGTGGGCGCTGGACTCGCACAGCACCTCCTCGCCCACCCCGACCAGCGCCCGGACGGCCAGCACGTTGCCCATCGACCCGGTCGGCACGAACAGCGCCGCCTCGTGGCCGAAGTCGTCGGCGACCCGCTCCTCGAGCGCGGCGACCGTGGGGTCCTCGGCGTAGACGTCGTCGCCGACCTCGGCGCCGACCATCGCCTCGCGCATCGCCCGGGTCGGACGGGTGACGGTGTCGGAGCGGAGGTCGACCGGCGCGTCCCCGCTCACCTCAGCGGCTCCGGCACCGTCGTGGACCTGACCTCGACGGGCTGCGCACAGGCGTCGAGGTCGGCGAGGCTGCTCGCCACCGGCTCTGGGGTCTCGTTCACCGGACCTGCCTACCACCCGGTCCGCCCGTGGCGGACCTCAGGCCTGGCGGACCTCAGGCCTGGCGGAGCATCTCGGCGACCAGGAAGGCCAGCTCCAGCGACTGCACCCGGTTGAGCCGGGGGTCGACGACCGACTCGTAGCGGTGCGCGAGGCCGGCCTCGTCGATCTCCTCGCCGCCGCCGATGCACTCGGTGACGTCGTCGCCGGTCATCTCGACCAGGATCCCGCCGGGCCAGGTGCCCAGCGAGCGGTGCACGTCGAAGAACCCCTGGACCTCCTCGACCACGTCGTCGAAGCGGCGCGTCTTGTAGCCGGTGCTCGACTCGAAGGTGTTGCCGTGCATGGGGTCGCACACCCAGGCCACGTCGACGCCCTCGGCGGTGACCTTCTCGACCAGCGACGGGAGCCCGTCACGGATCCTGCTCGCCCCGAAGCGGGTGATGAAGGTCAGACGCCCGGGGGTGTTGTCCGGGTTGAGCCTCGCCGCGAGGGCCAGCGCGTCGTCGGGGGTGGCGCTGGGCCCGAGCTTGCAGCCGATCGGGTTGCGCAGGTGGCGGAAGTACTCGACGTGGGCGCCG
Organism: uncultured Actinomycetota bacterium; assembly: GCA_963714475.1. Taxonomy (GTDB): domain Bacteria; phylum Actinomycetota; class Actinomycetes; order Propionibacteriales; family Nocardioidaceae; genus Nocardioides. Next base: position 437,500 of record CAVQOP010000006.1, on the reverse strand, counting down.
TCGAGCTGGCGGGTCCGCTCACCGATCCACACGAAGTGGCCCGAGACGTTGTACGGCGCGTCGGTGCGCGAGTCGATGCGCGTCATGGCGTGCTCGTACTCCAGCAGCAGCGCCTCGTGGCTGGAGAAGAAGTCGACGCGGCGCAGCTCCTCGGCGTCGGCGCCGATGGCGCGCATGAACGACAGCGCGCGGTCGATGTCGCGCGCGATGAGCTCGTAGCGCTGCCCGGCCGAGGACGACCTCACGAAGTCGGTGTTCCACGTGTGGACCTGGCGCAGGTCGGCGTACCCACCGGTGGTGAAGGCGCGCACCAGGTTCAGCGTGGCGGCGGAGGCGTTGTAGACGTCCAGCAGGCGCTGGGGGTCCGGGATGCGCGACTCCGGGGTGAAGTCGAAGCCGTTGACCGCGTCACCGCGGTACGCCGGCAACGTGACCTCCTCGCCGTCGACCAGGCGGGTCTCGAGGTCGGAGGAGCGCGGCTTGGCGTACTGACCCGCGAGGCGGCCCAGCTTGACGACCGGGACGGACCCGGCGTAGGTCAGCACCACCGACATCTGGAGCAGCACCCGCAGCTTGTTGCGCACGTTGTCGGCGGTCACGCCGTCGAAGGTCTCGGCGCAGTCGCCGCCCTGGAGCAGGAACGCCTCGCCACGCGAGACCGAGGCCATCTTGGCCGTCAGGTCGTCGCACTCCCCCGCGAAGACCAGGGGGGGCATCCGGCGCAGCCGCTCGACCGAGGCGTCGACCGCGTGCGCGTCGGGGTACGTCGGCTGCTGGGCCGGGCCGAGCGCATGCAGGCTCGCGAGATCGGGGACGGTGCTCACCGCTCCAGCGTACGGGGCTGCGGCGCCACCCCGCACCCGCGTACCGCGCCGTGCGGACCCGACCCCGTCGAAAAGCAGGTGAGTGATGTCGCCTCCGACGCGTAGCGTTGGCCCACGACATGACCACCACCACGTCCACCGGCGCTCCACCCGCCGCAGGCCTCCCCCCGACGAGCGTGTCGCGGGCCCGGCCCTCCTCGCGCGCGCTCGGCTGGGCGCGGTTGCGCGGCCCCGCGAGCAGCCTCGCGATCGCCGTGGCCGCGCTCGGGGCGATCGGCCAGGCCCTGGGCACCGTCGTGGCGGGATCGATCGCCGAGGACCCCACGGGCCTGCTGGTCGGCCTGCTCGCGCTGTGCCTGGCCGGGGGCGCCCTGCTGGACACCGTCGGACGGACGGTCTGGGCCGCGGTGGTCGACCGGGCCGAGGGCCGGCTGCGCGCCGACCTGGTCACCGCCTCGCTCCACCAGCCGCTCCAGGTGCTCTCCGAGCAGGCTGTCGGGGAGTTCCTCGACCGCATCGACGACGACACCCACGAGGTCGGCTCGCTGCTGCGCCAGAGCGCGTGGGACGCCCTGCGCACCGCTCTGGTCACGCTGCCGCTCTACGTCATCGCGGGTCTGACCTGGTGGCCGGCGTGGATCGTCTTCCCGCTCGTCGCCGTCGCCACGTTCGCGCTCGTGCGACCGATGCTGGGCGAGGTCGCGCGCCGCAAGGTGATCGAGGAGATGGCCTGGACCGACCACGCGGCCGTGATGGAGGAGGGCGTCGCCGGGCGGGACGACCTGCGCACCAGCCTGGGCCAGCCGTTCCTGCTGCGCCGCACCGCCGAGCTCGCGGCCCGGGTGCACGCTCGCTTCGACGAGGTGCTGGCGCTGGAGACGACGATGACGCGGCGCACCGGGCTGCTGCTGCACGCCCTGCTGGCCGGCATCGCGATCAGCGGCGTGGCCCTGGCCTCGTCGGGGCGGCTCTCGGTCGCCCAGCTGGTCACGCTCTTCCTCGTCACCTCGACCTTCGTCGGGCAGATCGACCAGCTCGCCCGCCACCTGCCGGACCTGCAGGCCGGTCTGGGCGCCGTGGTGCGGCTGCGCCAGCTGCTGGACTCACCCGAGGAGCCGGTCGGCGGTGAGCCGTTGCCACCGGGAGGCCTCGACCTCGAGCTGCGCGCGCTGCACTTCGCCTACCCCGAGGGCGACTTCGCCCTCACCGGGGTCGACCTGCACGTCGCCGCGGGGCGCACCTGCGCCCTGGTGGGGCGCTCGGGCTCGGGCAAGTCCACGCTGGTCTCCCTGCTCTCGCGCGCCATCGACCCGCCGGTCGGCTCGGTGCTGCTCGGCGGCGTCGACATCACGCGGGTCGACCTCCAGCAGCTGCGCGGCGCGGTCGGTGTGGTCACGCAGCGCACCGAGATCCTGGCCGGGACCCTCGCCGAGAACGTCGCCCTGTTCGGCGACGTCGGGCGCGAGAGGGTCGAGGCCGCGCTGGCCGAGCTCGGGCTCTCCGCCTGGGTCGCCGGTCTGCCGGCAGGCATCGACACCCCCCTCGGCCCGGGCGGAACGACGCTCTCGGCGGGCGAGGAGCAGCTCGTCGCCTTCGCGCGGCTGCTGGTGCGCGACGTGCGGGTCGTGGTCCTGGACGAGGCGACCGCCCGGATGGACCCCCGCACCGAGGCCCAGGTCGTGCGGGCCGCCGAGCGGCTGCTGAGCGGTCGCACCGGCGTGCTCGTCGCGCACCGGCTCTCGACGATCGAGCGCGCCGACGACGTCGTCGTCCTCGAGGCGGGCCGGGCCGTCCAGCAGGGCGCGCGCACCGAGCTCGCCCGCCAGGACGGGCCGCTGCGGCGGCTGCTCGAGGCCTCGGCCGCGCCGACCCGGCGCGAGCCCCCCGCCGTGGGGGACGACGCGAGCGGGACCGACGGCGAGACCGCGGTCGGCGGCGTACGCCGTCAGGGGGTGGTGCCCGAGCTCGTGGATCCCGGCGACGGTCCGCGCCTGGCCCGCACCGTCGTGCGGGTGCTGTGCATCCACCCCTGGTGGGGTCTCTTCAGTGTCCTGCTCTTCCTGCTCGGCGTCCTCGGCGGCGCCTTCGGCGTGGTCACCGGGCTGGTCTGGGGTCGACTGGTGCAGGGGCTGCAGGACGGCACCCTCAGCGAGTCGACGACCATGGTGCTCGGGGTCGCCGTGGTGATCTCCTTGATGTCGACGCCGCTGCTGCTGGCCAGCGCGATCCGCCGCTACCCGCGGTGGTGGGTCGCGGTCATGCTGCGGGTGCGCGCCGCCGTCCTGGTCGGTCAGACCAGCCAGCACCGGCTGGTCCGCACCCCGGCGGGCGAGGCGGTGGCCCGGGCGATGGACGCCGACCGGCTGGCGCGCTACGCCGACCGCTGGGTCGACCTGGTCAACGGGCTCGTCATCGTGGTGCTCACGGTGCTGCTCAGCGGGAGCCTGCTGGCCGGCGGGGTGCTGCTGGCGGTGATGGCGGTCTCGGCGCTGGCCTCGGCCTTCGGCTCGCCGGCGGCGGGACGGTCCGCCGCGGCGGCCTCGACGAGCCGTGCGCACTTCGGGCGCTCCCTGGTCTCGGCCCTGGAGTCGGCGCGCACCGTCAAGCTCGCCGCCGCCACCCCGTCGGTCCACGCCCACCTGCTGCGCGTCGACTCCGGCCGGGTGGAGGCCGCGATCAAGGAGCACCGCATCGCAGCCGTGCTCGCCGGTGTGCCGGTCGTCATGGTCCAGTGCGGCGTCGTGGCGGCCTGGGCCGTGCTGCTCCTCGGCGGTTGGGGCCTGGCCACGGCGCTGCTCGTCGCGGGCGCGGTGAGCGGCTTCGACTGGTTCGGCCGCGTCGCCGGGGCCGTGATCACCGAGGCTCCCGGCGTGCGCGCCTGGGGTCGCGCGACCAGCCGCCTCGCCGGTGGTCGTGACCTGATGGAGCTCCCGGACGGTCTGGACCTCGTCGGCGGCACCGCCGCGCCCCCCGCGTCGATCACCGCACCCCCTGCGCTGCGCGAGCTCACGCTGCACGACCTGGCCGCGGTCCACGACGACGGGACGGTCGGCGTCAGCGGGGTCGACCTGCGCGTCGGGCCCGGTGAGCTCGTCCTGCTGCTGGGCCAGGTCGGCTCGGGCAAGTCGAGCCTGCTCGCGGCCCTCGCCGGGCTGGTCGAGCACACCGGCGACCTGCGGTGGAACGGCGAGACCGTGCTCGACCCCCAGAGGTTCCTGCGCCCGCGCACGGTGGCCTACGTCGCCCAGGTGCCCCGGGTGCTCTCGGGCACGTTCCGCGACAACGTCGTGCTCGACCACGACCGCGGCCTGCACCCCGCCGTCGACGACGCGCGACTCGGCCGCGACCTCGAGGAGGCCGGCGGGCCGGGGGCCGTGGTCGGACACCGGGGGGTGCGGCTCTCCGGCGGCCAGGTGCAGCGCCTGGCCCTCGCCCGCGCCCTGGCCTCGGGCAGCGAGCTGCTCCTGGCCGACGACGTCTCCAGCGCGCTCGACGCCACCACCGAGGTCGAGCTGTGGGAGGCGCTGCGCGAGCGGGGCACGGCCGTGCTGGGCTCCACCTCGAAGTGGGCGGCGCTGGCCCGCGCCGACCGGGTGGTCGTGCTCGTCGACGGACGGGTCGCCGAGACCGGTGCGTGGTCCGAGCTGGCCGAGCGCTGGGGGCACCTGGCCGGCTGAGGCCCCGCACGCCGCCGCCGGCGGCGTACCGGACCCGGGCCGCGAGGCACGCTCAGCCGAAGAACACCTCGGCCTCGGCGTACTCCGCCGGACTGACCAGCTTGAGCTCACCGGTGCCCTCGATCAGGGGCAGACGCACGATGCTGGTGCCCTGGAGCGCCATCATCATCCCGAAGTCACCCTCGGCGACGGCGTCGATGGCCTGGAGACCGAAGCGGGTCGCGAGCCACCGGTCGAACGCGGTCGGGGTGCCACCGCGCTGGACGTGACCGAGCACCACCGCGCGGGCCTCCTTGCCGGTGCGGTGCTCGATCTCGGAGGCGAGCCGGTCGCCGATGCCGCCGAGGCGGACGTGACCGAAGGCGTCCTTCTCCCCCGAGACCACGGTCATGTCGCCGCCCTCGGCGGGCATGGCACCCTCCGAGACCACGATGATCGGCGCGTACTCGCTCTGGAAGCGGGTCGTGACGTGGGCGCACACCGCCTCGATGTCGAAGGGCTGCTCGGGGATGAGCACCGCGCTGGCGCCGCCGGCGATCCCCGCGTGCAGGGCGATCCAGCCCGCGTGGCGACCCATGACCTCGACGACGAGGACCCGGTGGTGGCTCTCGGCCGTCGTGTGCAGCCGGTCGATGGCATCGGTGGCGATGTTGACGGCCGTGTCGAAGCCGAAGGTGAAGTCGGTGCCCGAGAGGTCGTTGTCGATCGTCTTGGGCACCCCGACCACGTCGACCCCGAGGTCCGCGAGCTTCGTCGCGACGCCGAGGGTGTCCTCCCCGCCGATGGCGACGAGGGCGTCGACGCCGTTCGCGGCGAGGTTGTCCTTGATCCGCTCGACCCCACCCTCGACCTTGAACGGGTTGGTGCGTGAGGAGCCGAGGATCGTCCCGCCGCGAGGAAGGATGCCCCGGCACTGCTCGATGCCGAGCTCCATCGTGACTCCCTCGAGGGGACCCCGCCACCCGTCGCGGAACCCGACGAACTCGAAGCCGTGGTCGCGCACCCCGCGGCGCACGACAGCACGGATGACTGCGTTCAGACCGGGGCAGTCGCCGCCTCCGGTAAGCACTCCGACGCGCATGGGACCTCCTCGCAGGCCCCCGTCCGGGTGGCCTTGGATCGTTCACAACGGGCGACGTCACCCTAGCCCCCGCCGGGCCGCACCGGCGCGAGCCACCGAGCCGCGGCGCACTACGGTGAGGCCATGACCTTCTCGATCGTCGCCCGGTCCGCCGACGGGGAGTCCTGGGGCGTCGCGGTCGCGTCCAAGTTCCTCGCCGTCGGGTCCGTCGTGCCGGCCGCCGTGGCCCAGGTCGGGGCACTGGCCACGCAGGCCGACGCCAACGTCGCCTACAAGGGACTGGCCCTCTCCCACCTCGACGAGGGCGCCACCGCCGCGATCGCCCTCGAGCGGCTGCTCGAGGAGGACCCGAGACGCGACGACCGGCAGGTCGGCATCGTCGACGTCGACGGCAACGCCGCCTCCCACACGGGCTCGGCTTGCATCGACTGGGCCGGGGGCGCCACCGGTTCCGGCTACGCCGATCCAGGGCAACTGCCTGGCCGGCGCCGCGGTCGTCGAGGCGATGGAGGCCCGCTGGCTCGCCGCCGACCCGGACAGCCCGCTGGCCCGGCGGCTGCTCGACGTGCTGGCCGCCGGGGACGCCGCCGGTGGCGACAGGCGCGGCCGCCAGTCGGCGGCCCTGCTGGTCGTGCGCGACGGCGCCGGCTACGGCGGCAACGACGACATCGACGTCGACCTTCGCGTCGACGACCACACCGCCCCCGTCCCCGAGCTGGCCCGGCTGCTGGAGCTCAACACGCTCCACCTCACCGCCTCCACGCCCGAGGAGCAGGTCGTGGTGGACCCCGCACTGCGGGCCGAGCTCGACGAGCACGCACGCGCCGCGGGCCACCGTGACGTCGCCACCTGGGTCGGCACCGAGAACTACGAGATGCGCGTCGCCGACGACCTGTCCTGGATCGACCGGCGGATCCTGGAGATCGTGCGCTCGTCACGGTGATCGTGCGTCGGCGGGAGCGGGCCGGAGCCGCGTCGCCACCGGACGCCCCCCGAGGCCGCCGTGGCCGCCGTGGCCGGCGCACCAGGGCCGGTCGTGTGCCTGACAACGACCTGGAGGCCGCTCTCGGGCACACGACGGGGACGCGACCCATCCGCCGCCCGGTCGTCGTCGGCGCGACCATGACTCGGAGGAACCACCACCTGCGCCGGGAGGCGCCTGGGCAGACTCAGCCCTTGCCGTCTCCGTCGCCGTCGCCGTCTCCGCCGAGGGACTCCAGCCGACGCCTCGCCTCGTCCCGCTCCGCGCCCGCCTCGGCCAGCGACTCCTGGGCTGCGTCGCGTGCCTCCTCGGCCTCGGTGAGGTCGTCGTCGGTCGACTCCGCGTCGGCCTCGAGGGCCGCGAGGCGCCGGCGCAGCTCGTCGACCTCGGCCTGGTGCTGCAGCGACCTCGCCTCGAGGGCGTCGACCTCGCGCTGCGCCTGCTCGAGGTCCGCCCTGGCGCCGCCGTAGGCCTCCTCGGCGTCGGCGAGCACCTCGGCCGCCGCTGCTCGCGCCTTGGCGGCGGCGTCCGGGTCGGGCACCACGCGCAGTCCCGGCCGCGATCGCTGCGACCCCGCCGAGCCCGACCCGTCCCCGCCGCTCGTGGTGGGATCGCGCGGCCGTGCCGCGAAGCCGAGCGCGTCGGGCGCGGCGACGGCACCCGCCACGTCGGCGTCGCCGACGCCGGTCGAGCGCAGCGGCGCCGTCAGCAGGCCGCTACGCAGGGCGCGTCCGCACTCGGGGTCGAGCATCGCCGCGGTCAGGGTCGCCTCGACCTGCTCCGCGACCGCCTCGGTCGTGCGCACCCCGCGCTCGCGGGCCAGGGCCCGGGCCCGCTGGGTCACCGACGCGGTGACCTGTCGACGTTGCCGGGTCAGCTCGCGCAGCTCCTCGGCCGACATCGAGCGCTGCGCCTCGCGCAGCGCGTCACCGACGGCGAGCAGCTGCGCGACCTGGTCGGCCTCGGCGCGGACGAGCTGGTTGACGACCCAGGCGGCGGTGGTGGGCTTGCGCAGCGCCTTGATCGCCCGGGCGAGGTCCGCGTCCTCCTTCGCGAGGCGGCGGGACTCGGCGTCGCGGGCCGCGGTGAACTCCCCGACGTCCAGCGCGTAGAGGCCGTCGGCGAGCTCGAGCAGCGCACTCACGTCCTGCCGCCGTGGTCCCCGCCGTCCTGGTCACCGTCGTGGTCGCCGTCGTCGAGCCCCTGCTCGATCGCCCACCGCGTCAGCTCGACGCGGTTGTGCATCTGCAGCTTGCGCAGCGTGTTCTGCACGTGGTTCTGGACGGTGCGGTGGGAGAGCACGAGGCGGTCGGCGATCTGCTTGTACGACATCCCCTTGGCGACCATCCGCAGCACCTCGGTCTCGCGCTCGGTGAGCTGGGGGCGCATCGGGTCCGCGGACGGGGTCGGCTCCGCCAGCCGGCGGAACTCCCCGAGCACGAGCCCGGCCAGGCCGGGGGTGAAGACCGTGTCGCCGCGCGCGACGCGGCGTACGGCGTCGATCAGCTCGGCGCGCGAGGCCGACTTCACCAGGTAGCCGGTCGCTCCCGCCTTGACCGCCTCGAGCACGTCGTCCTGCTCGCCGGACGCGGAGAGGATCAGCACCCGGGCCGACGGGTCGCGGCGCAGCACCTCCGCGGTGACCTCGACCCCGGAGGGCGGCGGTATCTGCAGGTCCAGCACGACCACGTGCGGGCGCGCCGCCGGGAACCGGGCCACGGCCTCGGCGCCGGTGGAGGCCACCCCGACCACCTCGAAGCCCGCCGCCGCCAGGTCACGCTCGACGGCGTCACGCCACATCGGGTGGTCGTCGACGACCATCACGCGCACGGTCGGGGTCGGGTCCTGGGTCACGAGTCGCGACCCTAGATCACTCGCGTGAGAGCCCCCAGGGAGACCGCTCAGGCGAGCCGGCGGAACCGGCCGCGCTGGTGCACCAGAGCCCCGTCGTCGGCGCCGACCTCGACGTGCTCGACGCTCAGCGTGACCAGGGAGGACCAGCCGGCGTCGGTGGTCTGCTCGAGGCGCAGACCCGCCCAGGTGCGGTCCCCGAGCAGGCGGGGACCCCACGCGGTGTCCTCGAAGGCCGCCTGGGCGAACATCCCGCCGGGTGCCGGGGCCGTGCCGGCGAAGACCTCGGCCAGTCCACGGTCCTCCCAGCCCAGCAGCTGGAGGACCGCGGCGCCCCCGGTCGCCAGGGCGTCGGCGAGGTCGGAGTCGGGGTCGACGAGCGCCAGCACCCGCGCCGTCTCCCCCGCCGCGACCATCACCGAGCTGACCGTCAGGCCGGCCCGGCCGTGGCCGTCCGGCGCGGCGACGCCCGCCGTGATCAGCGTGACGGCGCCGGGGAGGTGGCCACGCAGGCGGCGTACGGGGTCCGGCTCGGGGTCGGCGAAGGGGTGGCCGGAGTGGATGGTCACGACGCTGCGGCCCGCTCGAGCACGATGGTCCACTCCGTGCCGTGGGGGCCCGTGTCGAGCTCGACGCGACCGCCGAGCTCCGCCACCCGACCCCTGATCGAGCCGGACACCCCGAGGCGGCCCTCACGCTCGGCTGCCTCCAGGCGCCCGGGCTCGATGCCGGCGCCCTCGTCGCGCACGCAGACCTCGACCCGGTCGCCGAGGTCCTCGAGCACGACCCACGCGGGAGCGCGCTCGCCGACGTGGCGGCTGACGTTGTCCAGGCAGGCCGCCACGGTGGCGACGAGCTCGGACGTCGTCCGCGCGGGGAGCGGCACCGGGGTGCCGGGCGTCACCACCTCGACGCCGGGCCGCGTGCCGAGGGCCACGAGCGCTCCGGCGAGGTCGACCTGACCCGTCGCACCGGCGGCCTCCTCGTCGCTCAACGAGTCCTGGGCCCGGATCAGCGCCCGCAGGGTGGTCTCCTGCTCGGCGGCGAGGCGACCGAGGTCCTCGCCGGCCGGGCCGAGGTCGGCGCCACGGCGCTGGACCAGTGCGAGGACCTGCAGCACGCCGTCGTGCACGGCGCGCGCGAGCCGGGCCCGCTCCGAGGCCGCCGCCGCCTCGCGCTCGGCCAGGTCGCGCGCGTCGGCCATGCGCTGCAGCGAGCCGCTGAGGTAGCCGACGACCGGTCCGCCCACGACGAGCAGGAAGGCGTTGCCGTACGTCGACTCGGTCAGGGAACCGCGCAGAGCGAGGTCGAGGGTGGCGAGCAGGACACCGGCCAGGACCCCGCCCCGGGTGCGGTAGTGGATGGCCCACGCCATGAGCGCGCCGCTCACCCAGAAGCCCGGCACCGTGGCCCCGTCCTCGGTCCCGCGGACCCAGGGGCTGAGAGCGAGCAGCCCGACGGCCAGCGCGAGGTCGGTGCCGAGGACCAGCGGGCCGCGGCGTCGGGCGGACGCGTAGAGCCACCGCGCCGAGACCGTCCAGCCCACCATCACGAGCACGAGCACGAGCATCACCGCGGGGTGGGCGACCTCGTCGGCGCGCAGCGCGTTGAAGACCACGGCGTTGAGCAGCACCACCCAGCGCAGCACCTCGAGCGCGCGGAAGAGGTTGTCCTCGACCGCGCGGGCACCGGGCCCTGACGAGGTGGCGGGAGGCGTCAGGACGCCTTCCGCTGCACGACCGCGGCGCCCGGGTCCTCCCCGGTGGTGGCGATCGCGTCCGCGGACGGGTCCGCGGCCGGGGTGCGGGCGTGCTCCTTGGACTCCTCCTTGGCACGGGCGGCGTACTTGTCGACGTACTCCTGCTCGGAGAGGCGCATGATCTCGTACATGATCTCGTCGGTCACCGAGCGCAGGATGTAGCGGTCGTTCTCCATCCCGGCGTAGCGGCTGAAGTCCAACGGGGGCCCGAAGCGCACGGCCGGTCGCACGAACGAGCCGAACTTCTTGCCCGGGGGCGCGACCTTGTCGGTGCCGAGGACCGCGACGGGCACGACCGGCACCCCGGCCTCCAGGGCGAGTCGCGCGACCCCGGTCTTGCCGCGGTAGAGCTTGCCGTCGTGGGAGCGGGTGCCCTCGGGGTAGATCCCGAACAGCTCACCGCGCTCGAGGACCTTCATCGCCGAGAGCATGGCGCCCTCGGCGGCGTCCTTGCCGGAGCGGTCGATCGGGATCTGACCTGAGCCGGAGAAGAACGTCTTCTGCAGGAAGCCCTTGATGCCCCGCCCGGTGAAGTACTCCGCCTTGGCCACGAAGCTCACCCGGCGCGAGATCGCCAGCGGCATGAACAGCCAGTCGGCGTAGGAGAGGTGGTTGCTGGCCAGGATCGCCGGCCCGTCCTCGGGGACGTGCTCGAGGCCCTCGGCCTGCGGCCGGAAGACCAGGCGCAGGACCGGCCCGAGCGCGATCCACTTCAGGAACCAGTAGAACAACGCCTCACCCCTGTCCTCGCCCACGACCCGGTGCCGCCCGGACGACAGCAGCGTCAGCGTAGACCCTCCGACGCCCGACTCCCACCAGTTCCGGGGACGCCCTCGCGCGCTCGCGGTCACGGCGGCGGGCATGATCGGCGGGTGAGCCCCGCACCGCACGCCGAGCCCGTGATCCTGCCCGCGCGCCCCGAGCTGACCGGCGGGCGGTCGGTCGGGGTGCTGCTCTCGCACGGCTTCACCGGCTCGCCCGCCTCCGTGCGGCCGTGGGCCGAGCACCTCGGGGGACTGGGGTACGCCGTGTCCGCACCGTGCCTGCCCGGCCACGGCACCACCTGGCGGGACCTCAACGCGTGCACCTGGGGCGACTGGTACGGCGCCGCGGAGGCGGCGTTCGAGCAGCTGTGCGCCGAGCACGAGTCCGTGGTGGTCGGCGGGTTGTCCATGGGCGGTGCGATCGCGCTGCGCCTGGCCGCCGAGCACGACCAGCGGGTCGCCGGGGTGATGGTCGTCAACCCTGCGGTCGCGTCGGGACGTCTCGACGTCAAGGCGCTGCCTGTGCTCAAGCACGTCGTCGGGTCGTTGCCCGGCATCGCCGACGACATCAGGAAGCCCGGGGTCAGCGAGCAGGGCTACACCCGCACGCCGCTGAAGGCGATCCACTCCTTCGTCGCGAGCTGGCCCGCGACCGTGCGCGCGTTGCCCCGCGTCACGGCGCCGCTGCTGTACTGGCGCTCGCGGGTCGACCACGTCGTCGACGACACCTCCGAGCCGCTCATCCGGCGCGGGGTCTCGGGTCCGGTGACGCTCTCACGGCTCGAGGAGAGCTTCCACGTGGCGACGCTGGACCACGACGCCCCCCGCATCTTCGAGGAGTCCGCGGAGTTCGTCGCTGGCCTCGGCGCGTAACCTCATGGCCGTGGCGAGCGGCACGGGCGGTCCGGAGGAAGGCACGGGGCGGGAGACCCCGAGCGATCCCGACGACCTGTGGCGCGCGATCGTGGCCAACTACGGCGAACGCGCGCGTCTCGAGGACGACGCCGGCGCCGGCGCCGGTCCGGACACCGAGGCGGGCCAGGACACCGAGGCGGGCCAGGACCCCACGACCGGCCCACCCGGCCCGGACCTGAGCAGCCTCAAGCGCCTCTTCGAGCCTCTCGACCGACCTCCCCCCCGCGACGACGTGGGCCCGGCCGGACCCGGGCCCGACAGCGACCTGGCCAAGCAGCCCGAGGCCCCCTTCGTGCCTGCGCCACCCCCTCCGGTGCCCGCGACGACCGCCGATCGTCGAGCGGCCTGGGCCGGTGTCGTCGGGGCACCGGCGCTGCTCCTCGTGTCGCTCCTGGTGGGCATCACGCTGCCGCAGATCGTGCTGGTGGCCCTGATCGGCGGCTTCGTCGGCGGATTCGGCTACCTGGTCTTCCGCATGGAGCGCGAGCCTCGCGACCCCGGCGACGACGGCGCCCGGCTCTAGGCGCTGCGCTAGGCGGCCCGCCCGAGAAGTCTCCGGGCGAGGACGGCGGCCCCCACGGCGCCGGCGTCCGGTCCGCAGGCGGTCGGCAGCAGCTCCGGCACCGCGCGGTAACGGCCGGCGTACAACGAGCGCCGCAGCGCCGCCCGTGCCGGGCGCAGCAGCAGGTCGCCCACCTCCGAGACACCGCCCCCGACGAGCACGACCTGCGGGTCGAGCCCAGCCACGACCCCCGCGATCCCGACCCCGAGCCAGTCGCCGACCGAGGCGAAGGCCTGGCGCGCCGCCCCGTCACCCTCCCGTGCCGCGAGCGTGACCAGCGTGCCCTCGTCGAGGTCGGGGCGCGCCCGCGCCACCAGCCGGACCAGGGCGTTGCCGCTGGCGTACTGCTCCCAGCACCCGAGCAGCCCGCACTCGCACGGCAGGCCCTGCGGCACGACCTGGGTGTGGCCGAACTCCCCGGCCATGCCCTGACTGCCGCGCACCAGGGAGCCGCCGATGCTGATGGCCCCGCCGATGCCGGTCCCGACCGTGACCAGGACCACGTCGTCGATCCCCCGCGCGGCCCCGTGGACCTGCTCGGCGACCAGCGCGCACGCCGCGTCGTTCTCGACGACGACCGGCACCGCCCACCGCACCCTGAGCCGGACGCACACCGGTGCCTCGCGCCACGAGAGGTGGGTGGCGAACCGGACGTCGCCGTCCGCGCCGACCAGGGCCGCCGCCGAGACCCCCACCGCGGCCACCGCGCGGTGGTCCGCGACCTCGTGGACCGCGCGGTCGAGCGCGTCCTCGAGCTGCGCGTCGGTGGCCGAGCGGCCCGGGGTCGCCACGCGTGCACGCCGCAGGACGTTCCCGGACGCGTCCACCTCGGCGGCGAGGACCTTGGTGCCGCCCACGTCGACCCCGATCACGACGCCGTCGCCGCCGGCCCGCAGCCGACCGCTGCTCACCGGCGCGCGAGGTCGGCGGCGCCGATCACCCCGGCGTCGTTGCCGAGCTCGGCCCGACGCACCTCGGGCAACGCTCGGTGCCCGCTGCCGATCACCTCGGAGACGAACGCCTCCCGCACGGGCTGCAGGAGCAGCTCCCCCGCGTCGCCGACACCGCCGCCGACGACGACCAGTCCCGGGTCGAGCACAGCCGCGATCGAGGCGATCCCCTCCCCCAGCCAACGCCCGAGCTCGGCGAGCCGTGCGACGGCGAAGGGGTCGCCGTCGGCGGCCGCGGCGGTGATCATCTGGCCGGTGATCCTCTCCGGTCGCCCGCCGGCCCGCTCGATCATCGACGCGGCACGGGGGTCGGTGCGTGCCTGCTCGTGGGTCATCCGCACGAGCGCACGCCCGCTGCCGTACTGCTCGAGGCACCCGCGGTTGCCGCACCCGCACAGCACACCACCGGGCACCACCCGGACGTGCCCGATCTCGGCGGCCATGCCGAAGGCTCCCCGGTAGAGCTCTCCCGCGACGACGATGCCGCCCCCGACCCCCGTGCCCACCGTGACCAGGAGCAGGTCGTCGGCGTCGCGACCCGCACCGAAGGCGAACTCGCCCCAGGCCGCGGCGTTGGCGTCGTTCTCGATCACGACCGGCAGCCCGGTGCGGCGTTCGAGGTCCGAGCGGAGGTCCAGGTCGCGCAGCGCCAGGTTGGGCGCCGACATCACCACGGCACGGCCGGAGTCGACGTACCCGGCCGCTCCGACCCCGACCCCGACCAGCTCGTGACGGGAGCCGAGCTCGGCGACCAGGCCGGTGATGGCGTCCTCGATGGCGAGCGCGTCGGCGGCGGGAGAGACGACCCGCGCCTGCTCGAGGACCGTGCCGTCGGAGGTGACGACCGCCGCGGCGATCTTGGTCCCCCCGACGTCGATGCCGCAGGTCAGGCTCATCGTTGCTCCTCCTCGTGGTAGTCCGGCTCCGGGTCGAGGTGGATCCGCTCGACGCCGGGGGTGGCTCGTCCGGCCTCGTCGCGCCCGACCTGGTCGAGCAGCACCGTGGCCGCGGCCAGCATCGAGCGCGCCGCGCCCATCAGGTGCGTGCGCACCTCGGGGCTCGTCTGGCGCACCGCGTGGATCGTGCGGCACCACGGGCACCACCGGCACTCGGGGGCGCCGTTCGCGACCTGGTCCCCGACCCCGTGCAGCGCGTCCACCGCCTGGTGGGCCAGGTCGACGAGTCCGTCCCAGGGCGCGGGTCCCGGGTCTGGTGAGGGACCCTCGCCGGCGGAGTCCGACGAAGCGGGCTGGCGCCCGAGCGCCGCGGTGAACGCGTCGAGCAGGCGCGCGGCCTCCTCACCGACCGAACCCACCTCGGAGGGGTCCGACTCCCCGGCGTCCCAGGACGCGCTCATCGGGCGGCCGCCGATCGGACCGGGGTCCCCAGGCTCACGCGGAGGCTGCCGTCCTCGACCTTGGCTGCCGTCACCCGAAGGCGACTCAACGACCCCGGCATCGTGAGCACCCTCCGGTAGGAACCGACCGTGACGACCAGGTCGTCCCCGGTCCGCACGAGGTCGACGTCGTCGCGGGACGCTCCCGGCAGCGCGATGCGCAGCACCGCCCCGGTCTCGGTGCGGACCAGCTCGAAGGGGTCGACGCCCGACGGCAGCCCGAGCGGGTCGTCGCCGTCGTAGAGCTCCGCGGCCAGGTGGCGCAGCTCCTCGAGCCCGCTCGGCTCCCACGGCTGGTACGTCGCCTGCCACAGCGGGAGACCGTGGAAGGAGGCCCGGACCTCGTCGAGCACGGCACGCTGCGCCTCGACCCACCCCGCACGCCAGGCGTCGCCCGGGACGTCGGGGAAGACCCGGTTGGCGACCACGCCGTCGACCCGGTAGCCGAACAGCGACAGGCTGGTCCAGGAGCGACGCGCCTCGGCGAGGACCAGCGACTCGGGGGTCAGGACCAGCCGGACCGTCGACCGCGGTCCGTTCAGGAGCGCTCGCACCTCGGCGAGCTCGGAGTGCAGCCGGGCGAGTGCGTCGACGACGCCCGCCTCCGGCACCGGCACCCCGGCGGCGCGGGTCAGCACCGGCCTGAGCGCCCGCACCGCTCGCCGCTCGAGGGGCAGCATGCGGTCGACGTACCAACCCAGCGCCTCCGGGAGCGCGAGCAGCCGCAGGGTCTCGGCGGTGGGGGCGCAGTCCAGGACGATCAGGTCCCACGCGTCGGCGAGCGCGTGCAGGCGCAGCTCGAGCAGGGCGAGCACCTCCTCCACGCCCGGGATCACCGTCATCTCCTCCGCGGCGATCGGGTGGACCCCGGCGCCGTCGAGCACGCCCACCAGGTAGCGCTGCACCTCGGCCCAGGACTGCTCGAGGCGCAGCTGGGCGTCGACCTGCTGCACGTGCAGGCACTCGCTCACCCGGGTCGGCTCGGGCCCGACCTCGACGCCGAGGACGTCGGCGAGGGAGTGCGCCGCGTCGGTGGAGAGCAGCAGCGTCCGCAGCCCGGTCGCGGCAGCCATCGCCGCCGTCCCGGCGGCGATGGTCGACTTGCCCACGCCACCCTTGCCGGTGAACAGCACGATCCGCACGCCGAGAACCACTGGAGCCCTCAGGCCGACGACTCGACGCGCTTCTTCAGACCCTTCAGCGCGGTGTCGATGAGGATCTTCTCCCCCTTGCGCTTGAGCATGCCGATCAGCGGGATCGAGACGTCGAGGGCCAAGCGGTAGGTGACCTCGGTCCCGCCCGGGACCTCGCTCAGCACGTAGGCGCCGTCGAGCGAGCGCAGCATCGTGCCCTCCACCAGGTGCCAGGAGACCTGTCGATCTCCCTGCCAGGCGTAGGCGAGGGTGTACTGGTCCTTGATCGGCGCCACGTCGAGCACGAAGTAGACCTGCTCGGCGCGACCGGCCTCGGAACCCTGCTCGTGACGGCTGCGCACGTCGGCCTGCTTCACCCCCGTCGCCCAGGAGGGGTAGGAGTCGAAGTCGGCGATGACGTCCATCACGACGCCGGGCGGTGCGGCCACCACGATCGAGGACGTCGTCTGCTCGGCCACCGCTGATCCCTCCCTCGCTGCTGGTCCCATCCGGCTGTGGTCCCACCTGGTCATCGGCGTCGGGTCCGGTCCCGGAGGCGGCGCCGCAGGGGAGGCTACCGGATGCCGCGGCGCGCGGACCGGTGGGAGCCGCGCCGTCGCGCCGGAGTAGCCTGCCCCGGCCGGACCCCGAGCAGGGCCACCGAACCGACGCGCCGGGCCCGACGGGCCGGCCGTCCGACGCCGGGAGGAGCCGCATGCGGGAGTACGCGACACCCCTGCACCTCGCGCTGCCCGACGAGGGCAGCCTCAGTGACGACGTCGAGCGCAACGCGACCCGGCATCCCGCGAGCGTGGTGCTGCGCCGCGAGGTCGACGGCGAGTGGCGCGACGTCTCGGCCACCCAGTTCCGCGACGAGGTCCGCGCCGTGGCCAAGGGCCTCGTCGCTGCGGGCGTGGAGGTCGGCGACCGGGTCGCCCTCATGGCCACCACCCGCTGGGAGTGGACCGTGCTCGACTACGCCATCTGGTACGCCGGCGCGGTCGGCGTGCCCCTCTATCCCAGTGCGACCGCGGAGCAGATGGCCTGGGTCCTCGCCGACTCCGACGCCTGCGCCCTCGTCGTCGAGAGCCCCGAGCACCTCGCGCGGCTGGACGCCGTACGCGCGCAGCTGCCCGCGCTGGCCCACGTGTGGTCACTGGCCGGCGACGCTGTGCGGACCCTCGTCCGTCTCGGCGACGGCCTCAACGACGCCGAGCTCGATCGGGCCCGGTGCGCGGTCGGTCTCGACGACGCAGCGACCATCATCTACACCTCCGGCACCACGGGACGGCCGAAGGGGTGCGTGCTGACCCATCGCAACTTCGTCGTCGAGCTCGACGTGGCCCTCGACGGGCTCGCGCCGCTGTTCGGGGATCCGGACGCCGCCGGGACCGAGCACGCGGACGGCAAGGAGGGGTCCTCGACGCTGCTGTTCCTGCCGCTGGCCCACGTGCTGGCCAGGATCATCCAGGTGGGGTGCATCCGCTCCCGCACGACGTTGGCGCACTGCTCCTCGTTGAGCGCGGCCGCCACCGCCCTGGGTGCGGTGCGTCCGAGCTTCGTGCTCGCGGTGCCCCGGGTCTTCGAGACCCTGTTCAACACCGCGTCCCAGCAGGCCACCGCCGACGGGCACGGTGCGGTGTTCGAGCGTGCGGCCGACACGGCGATCGCCTGGTCGCGCGCGGTCGACGCGGGGCGCGTCCCATGGCGCCTGCGGGCGCGGCACGCGGCGTACTCACGCGTGGTCTACGGCCGCCTGCGCGAGCAGCTGGGCGGTCGCTGCCGGTGGGCAGTCTCCGGCGGTGCGCCCCTCGGCGAGCGTCTGGGCCACTTCTACCGCGGCATCGGTGTGACGGTGCTCGAGGGGTGGGGGCTGACCGAGACCACCGGCGCGGCGACGGTGAACCTTCCGGGCGCCCTGAAGATCGGGACGGTCGGCCGTCCGCTGGCCGGCACCGCGGTGCGCGTCGCGGACGACGGCGAGCTGCTCGTGCGGGGCGGCCAGGTCTTCAGCGGCTACCACCGCGATGGGGACTCGACCAGGCTGGTGCTCGAGCCGGACGGCTGGTTGCACACCGGCGACGTCGGAGAGGTCGACGACGAGGGCTTCGTCCGGGTGACGGGGCGCAAGACCGAGATCCTCGTCACCGCGGGCGGCAAGAGCGTCGCTCCGGCGGGGCTGGAGGACCTCGTGCGCGCCCATCCGCTGGTCAGCCACTGCCTCGTCGTCGGCGACGGGCGACCGTTCGTCGCAGCCCTGGTCACCCTCGACCGCGAGACGTTGCCGTGGTGGGCGCAGTCGCGCGGACTCCCCGACGACCCGCGACGCCTGGCGACGCACCCCGAGCTGCTGGCCGAGCTGCAGGGCGCGGTCGATGCCGCCAACCGGGCGGTCTCGAAGGCGGAGTCCATCCGCCGCTTCGGTGTGGTCGCCGAGGACTGGACCGAGGAGTCCGGCGAGCTCACCCCGAGCCTGAAGCTGCGGCGCAGCGTCGTGCTGCGACGCTGCCGCGACGACGTCGCCCGGCTCTACGAGGACTGAGCCACGCCCGCGGGTCCACCTCGCCGACAAGACCTGGCACCTCGGCCGACAAAGGCTGGCACCTCGGCGGGTGACGGGTCGCCCACCTCGCGCCTGGGCACCCGGTCGTCCTCGGCGGACGTCGTGGGAGCATCAGGGTGTTCGTGGCCGCCTGCTGGCTGGCCGTCGGAGAGTCCTGGATGCGCAAGCTGGTCACGGTGGAGGGTGAGATGACGGCGGTGCTGCTCGGCGAGGCGCCCTGCGCGCTCAGGGCACGGCGCGCCGCGGGGTTCGCGCGGCCCGGCCGGGGAGCAGCGACATGACCCGGCCCATCCCGGCGTCCGGCCCGGCGTCGAACCCGGGGTCCAGTTCGGCGGCCGTCCCGGCATCCGGCCCGGCGGCCGGTGGAGCCGCGGCGCCCCCGGTCGGCGCCCACCACGTGCCCGCCCGTGTTGCCCGGCTCAGCCTCGTCCTGCGACTCGTGGGCCTGGCCCTGGCGCTGTCCGTGGCGCTGTGGCACCGCGAGGTCGGGGCTCTGCAGGCCCTCGCGGCGCTGAGCCTCATCTGGCTGATCGGGCAGGTCGGCATCGGCCGGCCCGGGGTCAGCACCGCGGCCCTCGTCGCGGTGGAGGCCCTGACCACCGGTGTCCTGGCGGCCGTCGGAGCGAACACCGAGACCGCCGTTCTCGCCGTGCTCGTCGTGCCACCCGCCGTCGCGGCCCTCCACCTCGGCTGGCGCGGCGCTGCGCTGGCGCTCGTCGCCCAGAGCGCCGGGCTCTGCGGCGTGACCCTCCTGCTCGTCGGGGCCCCGGGAGCGACGGCGATCGTCGCGGCAGGGGTGGCCACCGCGGCGGGTGCCGTCGTCGGCGGCGCGGCCGTGGTGGTGCGCGCCACGACGGTCCGGGGAGCAGGCGACCTCGCCCCGTACCTGCGCGCGCAGGAGCTGATCCGCGAGCTGGGTGAGCTCGACCGCACGCTGCTCTCACCGCTCGACGTCGAGGCACTGACGACCTCGATCCTCGACTCGGTCGCGGCGGCACTGCCGATCGAGCACGTCGCCCTGCTGGTGCCGAGCGGCGGGCGCCTGGACCCGATCGCGAGCCGGAGCGGCGAGCGCATCGCCGACGCCGGGGCGCGTGCGGTGCGCTGCGAACGACTCGCGCACGCCGCCTGGACGCGTCACGACGTGGTGGTCGAGACCGGCGCCTTCGCCTGGCCCCTCGCCGAGTCGACGGTGGTGGCAGGCGTCCTGGACGCGACGCGCGCGCCCCGCGGCCCCGAGCTCGAGGATGCCCTCGAGGGGCTCGAGCGCGATCTCAGCGCCCGGGCCGTCCAGCTCGACACGGCGCTGCTGCTGGCCGCGTTCCGCGCCGGCCAGGCCGACGACGAACGGAGCCGTCTGGCCCGGGTGCTCCACGACGGGCTGGGCCAGGACCTCACCTCCGCGAGCCACCTCGTCGACGCGATCGCGGCCGCCCCGTCCTCGGACGAGCTCACGGCGCAGATCGACGCGCTGCGGGAGCGGATCAGCGCAGCCTTCCGCGAGACCCGCTCGGTCGTGACGACGTTGCGCAGCACGCCGGAGTCGAGCACCACCCTCGGGGGCGCCGTCGCGATCGCGGTGGACCTGATGACGGAGACCACGTCGGTGCCCATCATGGTCACCGTCGACGAGGGACCGGTACGCCTGCCCCGGGAGACCGAGGTCGAGCTGCTGCTGATCACCCAGGAGGCGGTGACCAACGCCGTACGCCACGCCGACGCCAGCGTGATCGACGTCCTCTGCCAGGTGCGGGCCCCTCGGGCGCGCATCGTGGTCAGCGACGACGGGGTCGGTCTGGGTCGCGGCGAGAACGCAGACGGTGCCCGGACCCACGGACTGGACAGCATGCGGGAGCGGGCCGCGCGCATCGGTGCCGAGCTGAGCATCGAGGACCGTGAGTCCGGCGGTGTCGAGGTGGTCGCGAGCGTGCCCATGACGCCGGCGTCCTCGGACGAGGAGGACGGCGACGACGCCGCTGACGCCTGTGGTCAGCGAGGTGGTCAGCGAGGTGGTCAGCGGGGACGACGCGAGTCGCGGGCAGGGCCCCGGAGCCGCCACCCCGTCCAGGTAGCCCCGGAGCGGGCGGCGCGGTGGTGCCGCCGGACCACTCAGCTGTCGTCCGTGCCCGGCGACGGCTCCGGTGGGGCAGCGGCGAGGTCCGCGAGCCTGGTCCGCCAGGCCGTGACGAGGTCGGCCTCGCTCCACCCGAGGTCCGCCCGCAGGGCGCGCTCCAGCGACATCCCGGCGTCCACGCGGGCGTAGAGGTCGACCAGGGCCTGCTCGCCCCCGCGGTCGGCGAGCACGGTGCAGGCGATCCAGGCGGCCTCGTAGGCCGCACCGAGGTGCGCGTCCCCCGTGTCGAACTGCACCGCACCCGGGAGGGATCGCGGGAGCCCGTCGGAGCGGACCTGGCTGATCACCTGCCCTGCCGTCGTCGACACCGGGAGCTCGACATCACGCAGCGCGACGTAGTCGGCGAAACCCTCGAGCAACCACAGCGGCACGACGCTACCGGGCGCATCGGTCGCGACGTGGACGGCCTCGTGGCTCATCACGACCTGCGCGCCCTGGCGTCGCAACCGTCCGTCGACCTCGTGGTTGACGAAGACGTGGACCGGCGAGCGGCCCGTACGCCCGTCGATCGCGCTGGTCACGGCTGCGATCGCGGTGTACCGACCCGGCTCGGCGCCCAGAGCACGGTCGAGCGCCGACTCGCTGGCGGGGATCTCGACGACCAGGGGACCACGCCACGCGGGCAGCACCCGCCTGACCACCGAGACCGCCCGGCTCGCCTGGTCCTCGTAGCGCTCGACGTCCACGCCGGGCGCCGCGAGGACCAGGGTGTCGCGGGACCGGCGTACGGCGACCCGCCCCGAGAGCCAGACCGGCGTGCGCGCTGCACCCGACCCACCACCCAGCCCGGTGACTCGCACCGTGCCGTCCGCCTGGTCGAACCCCACCCGCAGCTCGGTGCGCGCGAGACGGCGATCGACGCCCGCGAAGCGCCAGGTGACCTCGACGACGGCGGTCCACGACCCGGTGGCCGAGAGCGGCACCACCTCGTCGACGTAGCGCAGCGAGAACCCGGTCACCTCCAGTGCTCCCGCGTTCTCCGCGACGGCCAGCACCTGCGAGGTGCCGGGTCCGACGGTCGGCACCAGCGCGGCCAGGGGCGGCGACCCCGCGCGGACAGCCCGTTCGAGGCGACCGAGCGCGCTCGTGGCGCCCGCGGTGTCGACCTCCCCGGCCGCGGCGAGTGCGCGACCCGGACGGAGGGCCTCGTAGGTTCCGGGCCGGACCGCGACCCACAGCGCGGCGACCACGCTCACGACGACGAACAGCGACAGGCCGGCCACCCACCGTCGTGGGCGACCGGCCTGCGCGGCGGGCGTGGGGTGCGGGCTCTCAGCCAGGACGGACCGCACCGGAGTAGGGCATCGAGAAGACCGGTGCGGTGGTGACCCCGGAGCCCGGGTTCGCGGCGTGGACGATCGTGCCGTTGCCGACGTACATGCCCACGTGGCTGATCGGGCTGTAGTAGAAGACGAGGTCCCCGGGCTGGAGGTCGCCGGAGGAGACCGAGGCGCCGGAGCCGGCCTGCGCTCCCGAGGAGTGCGGCAGACCGACGCCCGCGGCGCCCCAGGCGCGCATGGTCAACCCGGAGCAGTCGAAGGCGTCGGGACCGGCCGCACCGTAGACGTAGGCCTTGCCGACCTGTGCGAGGCCGTAGCTCACCGCGGCCGCCGCGCGGCCGGAGGCCGGAGCGCTGGTCGTCGGAGCCGCCTGCTCGGCGCCCCGCGACACCGTCGGCGTGCTCCGGGCCTCCGCGGCCTGCTCGGCCTCGAGCTCGGCGCGCGCCTCGGCCTCGAGGTCGTCGAGGATCTGCTGGGCCGCGGCGAACTTCTCCTCGACCGTCGTCTTCTCCGCCTCCAGACGCGACTCGACGGCGGCGACCTGCTCGGTGCGGCGCTCGAGGGCCGTCGAGCGGATGTCCAGGGTCTTCAGCTGCGTGGCGTAGTCGGCGAACATGCCCTGCTGGAGCTGGTTGTAGGCCGACATGGTCGTGAGCTGGGAGACGAACGCGTCGGGGTCGTCACTGATGACGACCTGACCGACAGCCGAGACGCCCTGGCCCTGGAGCTGGCTCTGCACCGAGTCGCGGACCTGCTCGCGCACGACGTCGAGGCGGCGGCCCTGTCGCTGGCGGTCCGCGTCGAGGGAGTCGAGGTCCTCCTGCAGCTGGTCGAGCTCGAGCTTGGCGTCGTTGTAGCGCTCGGAGGCGATCTCTGCCTCGTGGTAGAGCGTGTCGACGCGCTCCTTGACGGTGTCGAGGTCGGGAGCGGCGGTGGCCGGCGACGAGGACGAGACCAGTCCGACGCTGGCCGCAAGACCGAGACCGGAGATGATGGCGATGATGCGCTGACGGTCTAGGTGCACGGGGGTGCGGGCTCCTTGCAGTCGTTGGCGCTTACCGGGTTAGCTGACGGATTCGGGCACGACCTGCCCTACCCCTGCGGACCGACGTGACGGCCTGCGAGGGGATTCACCCCGTGGTGCTGTGGTTCCCCGGTCCCGGCCGTGGTGGCCGGGTTCAGCGCTGCGCCCGCGCGAACCCTCGTGGTCCACTCCCACGGGCACCGGGTCAGGTTAGACCCCGGCCCCCGGGCGACCAAACCGACGTCCACGCGTCGGATCCCGCGGTCGGGACCCCCTGCCGTGCGATGTCGTCGGGTCCCGGTCAGGCGGACTCGATCACGGGTCCGTTGACCGGCGTCACGAGCCGCAGCGGCGGGACCAGCCCACCGGCCGCGAGCGTGTCGAGGGCGCGGCGTGCCTCCTCGTCGAAGCTCAGCTCCGGCGGTGGGCCGAGCAGCACCGTGACCACGCAGTCGTGGCAGGCAAGGCCTCGCACCAGGCAGGTGTCGCAGTCGATTCTCGTCATGACGTGGACCGTGCCAGGAGCCACCGACAGCGCCGGCGACGGCGGTGGGCAGCCCGCGTGGCGTGGACGCGTTGTCGGAGGCCGGACCTAGCGTCGACGCCGTGACCCAGACCACCGCTGCCGCCCCCGGCGCACGCCCGCGCTGGGAGGACCAGCGCAGCCTCGACGAGCTCGGAACCCCGCTCCGGGAGACGACCTTCTGCGTGGTGGACCTCGAGACCACCGGGGCCTCGGTGCGCGACGGGGCGATGATCACCGAGGTCGGGGCGGTCAAGGTCCGTGGCGGCGAGGTCCTCGGCGAGTTCGCGACCCTGGTCGACCCCGGCGCCCCCATCCCGGCGTTCATCTCGGTGCTGACCGGCATCAGCAACACGATGGTGTGCGGCGCTCCTCGCATCGAGGAGGTGCTGCCGTCCTTCCTCGAGTTCGCCGCGGGATGCGTGCTGGTGGCCCACAACGCCCCGTTCGACATCGGGTTCCTCCGACACTTCGCCGCGGCCCAGGGTCGTGAGTGGCCCGACTTCGCGGTCGTCGACACCGTGCGCGTCGCCCGGCGCGTCGTCACCCGCGACGAGACGCCCGACTGCAAGCTCTCCTCGCTGGCCCGGGTCTTCGGCTCCGCGACGGTGCCCGACCACCGCGCCCTCTCGGACGCGCGTGCGACCGTCGACGTGCTGCACGCGCTGATCGGGCGTCTCGGGGGGCTCGGCGTGCACACCGTGGAGGAGCTCGCGACCTTCAACACGCGGGTGAGCCCCCAGGTCCGGCGCAAGCGACACCTCGCCGACGGCCTCCCCCACGCGCCGGGGGTCTACCTGTTCCGCGACCAGCAGGAGCGGGTGCTCTACGTCGGGACCTCGCGTGATCTGCGCACCCGGGTCCGCACCTACTTCACCGCCTCGGAGAAGCGCAGCCGGATGGGCGAGATGGTGGGCCTCGCCGAGCGGGTCGAGGGGCTCGAGTGCGCCACCGCACTGGAGGCCGAGGTCCGTGAGCTGCGTCTGATCGGCCACCACAAGCCGCCGTACAACCGTCGCTCGAAGTTCCCCGAGCGCACGACCTTCCTCAAGCTGACCCGGGAGCACTGGCCGAGGCTGTCGGTCGTCACCTCGGTGCTCGGTGACGACGCCGACTACCTCGGTCCGTTCTCGTCGCGCAAAGCCGCCCAGCAGTGCCTCGCCGCGCTCCACGAGACGTTCCCGGTCCGCCAGTGCGGAGGGCCGATGCCCCGACGCGCCCGCCGGACCCCGTGCGCGCTCGCCGAGCTCGGGCGCTGCCTCTCCCCGTGCGACGGCTCGGCCGACCCGACCACCTACGCCGCCGTGGTCCGTGCGCTGCGCGAGACGCTCCTACGACGCCCCGACGAGGTGGTGGCGACGATCAACGCCCGGATGCACGCCCTGTCGCTGGACGAGCGCTTCGAGGAGGCCGGCACCCAGCGCGACCGTCTGGCCTCGTTCGTCCGCGCGGCCGCCCGCTCCGAGCGACTCGCGTCGCTGGCCTCCTGCGCCGAGCTGGTCGCGGCGCGACGAGGTGACGACGGGCGGTGGGAGGCCCACGTGGTGCGCCACGGGCGTCTCGCCGCCGCCGGGACCATCCCGGGGGGCACCGACGCCCGGGTCTGGGTGGAGTCCCTGCGCGCCGGCGCAGACACCGTCGCGGCGGCGCCGGGGCCGGTGCCCGCGGCCAGTGCAGCCGAGTCCGAGAAGGTCCTGCGCTGGCTCGAGCTGCCGGGCGTACGCCTCGTCGACGTGGAGGGCCAGTGGACCTGCCCGGTCGCGGGGGCCACGCGTCATCTCGTCTCGGGCCCCCTCGCGACGCCTAAGGTGTCGCCATGATCACCGCCATCGTCTTCGTCAAGGCCGAGGTCGCCCGGATCCCCGAGGTGGCCGAGGCGATCGCCGCCCTCGACGGCATCTCGGAGGTCTACTCGGTGACCGGCACCATCGACCTCGTCGCGCTGGTGCGGGTCCGTCGTCACGAGGACGTCGCCGCCGTCGTGGCCGACCGCCTCAACAAGGTCGACGGCGTGCTCGAGACCGAGACCCACATCGCCTTCCGCGCCTACTCGCGACACGACCTCGAGTCGACCTTCTCGCTGGGTCTCGACTGAGCCGCTGACGTGCCCTGGCTCGCCGAGAACGCGGCCGACCTCCTCGGCTGGGGCGGGAGCGCCCTGCTCGTCTTCTCCCTGCTCCAGGCGCGGGTGCTGCGCTTCCGGGCGCTGAACCTGCTCGCCTGTGTCGTCCTCGTGGTCTTCAACGCCCTGATCGCGGTGTGGCCCATGGTGGCCCTGAACCTCGTGCTGTGCGCGATCAACGTGTGGTTCCTGGTGCGCCTGAGCGCCGATCGTCACGATGCCGACCGGTTCGCGGTGATCGAGGTCGGCCCGGACGACGCCTACCTGCGTCATGTCCTGGCCCAGCATCGTGGCGACATCGCCCGCCACCAGCCGGACCTGGTGTGGGAGCCCGCCGACCCTGCACGCCATGCGTTCGTGGTCGTGCGTGACGACGAGCTGGTCGGCGTCGTGCTGCTGCACGCCGCCGGGGAGCGCGGCGAGGTGGCCGAGGTCCGCCTCGACTACGTGACCGCTCGGTTCCGCGACTTCTCCCCCGGCGAGTTCGTCTGGCGCCGCAGCACGGCGCTGCGCGAGCGTGGCTTCGAGCGCGTGGTGACCCCGGCGCGGATGGTCGGCGCCTACTACGACCGGATCGGCTTCACCGCCGACGGTGACCGCTACGTCCTGGACCTCTGAGCCGGTCCGAGGGCAGGCGCGGCCGAGATCAGGCTGCGGCGGCGCTCACCCAGGCCTCGAGCGTACGTGCGGCGGCGCCCGAGTCGATGGCCTCGCGGGCGCGCGCGATCCCCACGTCGAGCGCCGCAGCGACGGGCTCGCCGGGGGCTGCGTGGACCGCGAGCGCGGCGCCGGCGTTGAGCAGCACGGCGTCGCGCACCGCGCCGGTCTCGCCCGCGAGCAGCCGACGTACGACCGCTGCGTTGAAGGCGGCGTCGTGGCCACGCAGGTCCTCGGGGCGGGCCGCGGCGATGCCGTGCTCGCGCGGGTCGATCCGCGCGCTCGCGACCTCGCCCCCGTGCACGACCCACACGGCCGAGGTCGTCGTGGTCGTGAGCTCGTCGAGACCGTCGTCACCGCGGAAGACCCACGCGTCGGCACCTCGACGGGCCAGGACCCCGGCCATGACCGGGGCCATCCGGAGGTCCGCACATCCCACGGCCATCGCCTGGGGGGCGACGGGATTGGCCAGCGGACCCAGGATGTTGAAGGTGGTCGCGATGCCGAGCTCGCGGCGCGGCCCGGCGGCGTGACGCAGAGCGGGGTTGAACACGGCGGCGAAGCAGAACGTGATGCCCGCCTCGTCGACCAACGCCTCGACCCGCTCCACGGGCAGGTCCAGCCGGATCCCGAGAGCCTCCAGCACGTCGGCCGACCCACACTCCGATGACGCCGAGCGGTTGCCGTGCTTGACCACCCGTGCGCCCGCGCCGGCAGCCACGATGGCCGACATGGTCGAGATGTTGACCGACATCGACCGGTCGCCGCCGGTCCCGACCACGTCGAGCACCCGCCCCTCGACCGCCATCGGTGTGCGCGCGGCCCAGATCGCCTCGACGAGCCCGGAGACCTCCTCGACGGTCTCGCCCTTGGCCTTCAGCCCGACGGCGAAGCCGGCCACCTGGGCCGAGGTCGCCTCACCGGACAGCACGGCCGCCATCGCCCAGGCGGTCTGCTCGACACCGAGGTCGCGACCGGCGACGAGGGCGCCGAGCACGCTCGGCCACGTGGGTGCGCTCACGCCGCGAGGCGCGTGCGCAGCAGCGAGATCACCGTCTGCGCGAGCTCGATGGGGTCCAGCGGATGCGCGACGGCGCCATCCGCGCGCGACCACGTCGCGAGCCACGCGTCCTGCGGGCGTCCGGTCAGCACGACGACGGGGGGACAGCGGTAGACCTCGTCCTTGACCTGCTTGGCGATGCCCATCCCGCCGGTCGGCACGGCCTCCCCGTCGAGGATGGCCAGGTCGATGCGGCCGGAGTCCAGGTTCGAGATGACGACGGGACCGGTGGCCACCTCGACGTAGCGCACCTCGGGAAGGTCGGGGTGGGGTCGCCGGCCCAGGGCCAGGATCACCTGCTGGCGGGTCGAGACGTCGTCGGAGTAGACCAGCACCACGAGAGGGTCTGGCGTGCTGGTGCTGCTGGACTCGTCGCTCACAGGCGCGATGCTACCGCCCCGTCAGGGACCGTTCCGCGCGCCGGGCCCCGGCTCCAGGGAGGTCCCGTCGGAGGTCGCGAGCGGCCCCGCGGCGCGCTCCCGAGCCTCGAGCCGGTCCAGGCGCCGGTCCTCGCGCTGCGCCTCCCGCATCGAGGACCGGACCCACTGCGTGAACAGCACCCCGAAGAACACCAGGCCGACCAGGTCTCCCGAGCCCCACAGGATGCCGCCGGCGAGCTGTTGGTCGGCGTACGGGTCGGGAAGCCACGAGCCCATCGGCCCCTCACCCAGCCTCGGGTACCAGTCGCCCCCGATGAGGGTGGACTGTCCCATGATCGTCACTCCCAGGAAGGCGTGGAAGGGCAGGGTCAGCACGCTCAGCATCATCCGGAACGGATAGCTCGTGCGGCCCGGCAGCGGGTCGCTGCCCACGAGCGGCCAGAAGAACAGCGCCCCGACCAGCACCAGGTGCGCGTGCATGGCCTCGTGCCAGTACGCCGAGGACAGGGTGGCGTCGTACCAGCCGCTGAAGTACAGCGCCCACGGCGAGATGACGTAGAGGCCGAACGCCAGCGGCGGGAAGGAGAGCACCGTGGCCAGCCGCGAGTGCAGCACGACCAGCAGCCAGCTCCGCGGAGCCGGTGGGAGGGTCCGCAGCGCCAGGGTCACCGGCGCACCCAGCGCCAGAGCCAGCGGCACGAGCATCATCAGCACCATGTGCTGGACCATGTGGACGCTGAGCAGGGTGGTGTCGTAGGCCCCGAGCCCCGAGGACGTAGCCACGTAGAAGGCCCCCATGCCGACGACGACGAACGACGTCGTGCGCCCCCGCGACCAGGCGTCGCCGCGCCGTCGCAGGGTCATCACCCCGAGCAGGTACAGGCCCGCGGCCCACACCGTGAGGACCAGCGGGACCGGGTCCAGGGTCCACTCGGTCAGCACGCTCGCGAGTCCGAAGGCGGGCAGGTCCACGTCCGAATTCTAGGACCCGTCCGGGCACCCGGGGGCCGAGACGCAAGGGGTGGTGTCGGCGGGGCATAATGAGGATGTGGCGAGCACAGCGACGATCCCGGCATCCCGACTCCACGGGCACCACGACCGACCCAGCATGGTCGCCGTGGGCACGATCATCTGGCTCTCCAGCGAGCTGATGTTCTTCGCGGCCCTCTTCGGGGCCTACTTCACCATCCGCTCGGTCAGCCCCGAGCTGTGGGCGCAGAGCACCGAGGCGCTCAACGTGCCGTTCGCCTTCGCCAACACCACGATCCTGGTGCTGTCCTCCCTGACCTGTCAGCTCGGCGTCTTCGCGGCCGAGCGCGGTCAGGTCGGCCGCAGCGGCCCGATCACCCGGATCAAGGGATGGGGCCTGCGTGAGTGGTTCATCCTGACCTACCTGATGGGCGCCGTCTTCGTCGCCGGCCAGGCCCTGGAGTACGTCGAGCTGGTCGCCGAGGGCATCACGATGTCGGTGTCGGCCTACGGGTCGATGTTCTACCTCACCACCGGCTTCCACGGCATGCACGTCACCGGCGGCCTGCTGGCCTTCCTGCTGGTGCTCGGGCGCACCTACCTCGCCCGCCGCTTCACCCACGAGCAAGCCGTGAGCGCGATCGTCGTCTCCTACTACTGGCACTTCGTCGACGTCGTCTGGATCGGGCTCTTCGCCACGATCTACCTGATCAAGTAGCCGTCCCGCCGACCACCGCCGCCAGACCACCGGTACCGACTCCGTGAGGACCCCCACCGTGCGATTGCTGAACCGTTCCGCAGGCCGCCTCTCGCGGCACCGGCGCCGTCCGATCGCGGCGTTCGCCGTGCTGGTCGTCGGTCTGATGATGACCGGCGCCCTCTACTCCGCCTTCGCCCCGGCCTCCGCCGAGACGACCGCCTCCGACGCCGCCCAGATCGAGGAGGGCCGCGAGCTCTTCCTGGTCGGCTGCTCGTTCTGCCACGGCACCAACGGCGAGGGCGTCCTGACCGAGAGCGGCACGCAGTACGGTCCCGCGCTCGCCGGTGTCGGCGCGGCCTCGGTCGACTTCCAGGTCGGCACCGGCCGCATGCCGCTGGCCCAGCCGACCCAGCAGGCGCCCCGCAAGGACGTGACCTACACGCAGGACGAGATCGACGCCATGGCGGCGTTCGTCGCCTCGCTCGGCCCCGGCCCCGCCGTGCCCGACCCCACGCAGTACGAGCTGTCCGAGGACCTGACGTCCGATGAGCAGGAGGCAGCGATCAGCCGCGGCGGCCAGATCTTCCTGACCAACTGCACCGCCTGCCACAACTTCGACGGCCAGGGCGGCGCGATGCCCCGTGGCGGCTACGCCCCGACCCTGCGCGGCGTCGAGCCCAAGTACGTCTACGAGGCGTTGCTCACCGGCCCCCAGTCCATGCCGACGTTCTCGAACGGCAACCTGACCCCCGACGAGAAGCGCGACGTCATCGCCTACCTCACCGCCACCTCGGAGCAGCCGTCCTACGGCGGCTTCGGGCTCGGCTCGCTCGGCCCCGTGGCCGAGGGCCTCTTCGCGTGGGTCGTCGGCATCGGCGGACTCGTCGCCTTCGCGGTCTGGATCGCCGCCCACAGCACCCGCTCGCTCAAGCAGAAGGGGAACGCCTGATGTCCGACGACACCCGGCTCGGCACACCCGGCTCCGGTGACCCGACGCCCTACGACGGCGGTGGCGAGCCCTCGGGCCCGCAAGGCGCCGTTCCCGGGACCTCCCCCGGCGAGGCCCAGCAGGGCGGGGTCGTGGCGAACCGTAGTGGGGAGTTCTCCCCTGCACGCGCGGACGAGCCGGTCGCCAACCCCGGACTGCCCGAGCACCAGTGGCGACCGACCGACGTCGACCCCCGCCTGGAGAAGCGCGCCGAGCGACAGGTCGCGGGCTTCTTCGTCGCCGCCCAGGTCTTCGTGGTCCTCTTCGTCGTCTCCTACTTCGCCTTCCCGATCTCCGGCGGGGGCGAGACCCTCGCCTTCGGCCTCGGCGCCTCGACGGTGACCTTGGGGCTGACTCTCGGACTCGCACTGCTCTGCATCGGCGTCGGGATCATCCAGTGGGCGCGCAAGCTCATGAGCGACCACGAGATGGTCGAGATGAGGCACCCCGCCCGTTCCTCCGACAGCGACCGCGCCGAGACCCTCGAGGCCCTGCGTGTGGGCACCGAGGAGTCCGGCATCGGGCGTCGCCCGTTGGTGCGCAACTCGATGCTGGCCTCGGTCGGCCTGCTCGGCGCCCCTGCGGTCATCCTGCTGCGCGACCTGGGTCCCACGCCCGGCCAGCTGGCCGAGGAGCAGCCCTACCCGGGGGCCGGGCTCGAGAACACCGTGTGGGCCGAGGGCATGCGCGTCGTCCGCGACGTCGTCGGCACCCCGATCCGTATCGCCGACCTCGAGATCGGTGACCTGGTCAACTCCGTGCCGGCTGCGCTCTACGAGACCGACGAGAGCGGCGAGTACACGATCAGCGGCACGGCGCGCCAGGTCACGAAGTCCAAGGCCGCCACCATCGTCGTCCGCATGGAGCCGGATGAGATCAAGCCCGCTGCCGGGCGGGAGAACTGGTCCCTCGACGGCGTCATCTGCTACTCCAAGATCTGCACCCACGTCGGGTGCCCGATCTCGCTGTACGAACGCACCACGCACCACGTGCTGTGCCCCTGCCACCAGTCCACCTTCGACCTGGCCGACGCGGCCAAGGTCGTCTTCGGACCGGCGGCTCGGCCCCTGCCCCAGCTCCCCCTCGCCGTCGATGACGAGGGCTACCTAGTGGCGCAGAGCGACTTCACCGAACCCGTCGGACCCAGTTACTGGGAGCGAGGCTAAAGATGAGCATCGACATGAGCAAGGTCGCACCAAGCAACACCGAGGCCAGCACCGGCTCCAAGCCCAACAAGGTCGGTGCGGTGGCCAGCTGGGCCGACGACCGTCTCGGCCTCGGCACCGTGATGAAGAAGAACCTGCGCAAGGTCTTCCCCGACCACTGGTCGTTCATGCTGGGCGAGATCGCTCTGTGGAGCTTCGTCGTCCTGCTGCTCTCCGGGGTCTTCCTGACCCTCTTCTACGACCCCAGCATGGCCGAGTCGCAGTACCAGGGCTCGTACACGCCGCTGCGGGGCGTGGAGATGTCGCAGTCGATGATCTCGACGCTCGACATCTCCTTCGACGTCCGCGGCGGTCTGCTGATGCGCCAGATGCACCACTGGGCGGCCATGCTCTTCATCGCCGCGATGATGGTGCACCTGCTGCGGGTCTACTTCACCGGCGCCTTCCGCAAGCCGCGTGAGCTCAACTGGGTCATCGGCTCGCTGCTGCTCCTGCTGGGCACCCTCGAGGGCTTCACCGGCTACTCGCTGCCCGACGACCTGCTCTCGGGCACCGGCATCAGGGCCGCCGACGGGTTCGTGAAGTCGATCCCGGTCGTGGGCACCTACGTCTCCTTCTTCCTCTTCGGCGGGGAGTTCCCCGGCGACTCGATCATCCCGCGCCTCTACGTCATCCACGTGCTGCTGATCCCGGGCCTCCTGCTCGGCCTGATCGCCGCGCACATGCTGCTGCTCGTCTACCACAAGCACACGCAGTGGCCTGGTCCTGGCCGCACCGAGGAGAACGTCGTCGGCTTCCCGATGCTCCCGGTCTACGCCGCCAAGGCCGGCGGGTTCTTCTTCATCGTCTTCGGCGTCTCCGCGGTCATGGGCGGGCTGCTGACGATCAACCCGATCTGGAAGTACGGGCCCTACGACCCGACCAAGGTCACGGCCGGCTCCCAACCCGACTGGTACATGGGCTGGCCCGACGGTGCCCTGCGCATCATGCCCGGGATCGAGAGCGAGCTGTTCGGCTACACGCTCTCCTGGAACGTCCTGGTCCCGATCATCATCCTCCCGGGGCTGATGTTCACGATCCTGCTGCTGCTGCCGTTCATCGAGAACTGGATCACCGGCGACAAGCGGGACCACCACCTGCTGGAGCGTCCCCGTGACGCCCCGACCCGCACCGCCCTGATGGTCGCCCTGATGACCTTCTACGGCCTGATGTGGATGGCGGGCGGCAACGACATCATCGCCATCCGCTTCAACCTGTCGATCAACCAGATCACGTACTTCATGCGGGTCGCGGTGTTCGTCGGTCCGGTGATCGCGTTCATCATCGCGCGACGCTGGTGCATCTCGTTGCAGCGCCACGACAAGGAGCAGGTGCTGCACGGCTACGAGACGGGCGTCATCATGCGCTCCGCCGAGGGCGGCTACACCGAGCGTCACGCACCGCTCCCGAGCGAGCGTGCCTACGAGCTCACCGCTCGCGACGGCACCGAGGCCTGGAGCGGGGCGCGGGAGATCGACAGCAACGGGGTCAGCGCCCCCGGCGGGCGGATCGACCAGGTCCGGGCGCGGCTCTCGAGGGCCTGGTTCGCTCACGACGTCGCTCCCCCGAGCGCCGCCGAGATCGAGGAGTCGCACCACCACGCCGACGAGCAGCACCAGCTGCAGGCGGCCATGGACGGGCGTCCCGCGGACGGCCACCAGTACGACGGCATGCGCGAGGTCGAGGGCGACAGCCTGCGCAACGACTGAGAGCAGACCCCAGGCTCCACCAGCACCTCCACCGGCACCGGCCCGTCGCACTCCACGTGCGGCGGGCCGGTGTCGTCTGCGTGGCCGCCGCCGGGTCGTCTCGACCACCGCCCCCGAGCAGACCGACGGCCCACCGCGTCAGACGCGGTGGGCCGGGCGGTCGAGCGATCAGTGGCTCAGCCGAGGGCGGAGGCCTGCTTGTACTGCGAGAACGGCTCGTTCCAGTCGCCGTAGCCGTTGTCGAGGGTCATCGGCCGGTCGGTGCCGGTGTACTCCACGACATCGCCGCGGCGGGTCATGGCGAACAGCCAGCCGGCGTTGTCGGTGCTCATGCCGGTGCAGCCGTGGGAGACGTTGGCCACGCCCTGGGATCCGACCGACCACGGGGCAGCATGGATGAACTCACCGGAGTTCGTCAGGCGCATCGCGTACTGCACGTTGTCGATGTTGTAGCCCTCGGCGCTGTCGTTGGCGATGCCGACGGTCTCGGAGTTCATCGTCTTGCTCTCGAACTTCTCCATGATCACCTTGGTGCCCGAGCGCGTGGTGAAACCGGGCTTGCCGGTCGTGACCGGGATCGTGCGCAGCAGCTGGCCGTTGGAGAACACCTTCATCTCGTGAGCAGCGGCGTCGACGCGGTAGACGTGGGCGTCCCCGACGGTGAAGTCCACCGCGCGGTCCTCCTGGCCGTAGATGCCGTTGCCGGCGTCCACCCCGTTGACGTCGATGTCGACGTCGACCTTCGTGCCGGGCTCCCAGTAGCTCTTCGGGCGCCAGTGCGCGGTGTAGTCGCTCATCCAGTGCCACGCACCGGGCTGGGCCGGCGTCGTCTCGACCGCCATCCGCTTCTCGAAGGCCGCGCGGTCGGTGACGGGGACGTCGAAGGAGACGACCACCGGCATGCCGACGCCGACGGTCTCACCCTGCAGCGGAGCCACCGAGGGGTAGGTCTGCTCGTCCAGGCTCAGGTCGGCGGTGGTGAAGGAGGAGCGGGTCTTGGTGCGCTTGCCGTCGGCGTTGCGAGCCACGGCGAGCACGTCGTACGTCGTGCCCGGCTCGAGGCCGTCGTCGGAGACCCAGCGGCTCGCGCCCTTGTCCATGGCCCCGCTCAGCGTTGCGTTGCTCGAGGTCACCGTGACCGCCTGGAGGGTGCCACCGGTGGCGTCGACGCGCACCGGGGTGTCGACCGCGACACCGGTGGCGCCCTGCGCGACGCTGCTGCGCACGGTCGCCGGCGCGAGGGCAGGCTCCGGGCTCTGCTCGTCCTGGCCGCTCGAGGGCGCGTCAGGCTGCGTGGATGACCCGCCGTCCGTCGTCGATCCGGGGTCAGCGGCGCCCGACTGGCAGGCGCTCAGGCCCCCGGACAGCACGACGACGCCGAGGACGGCGGCTGCGGCGCGGGTGCCGCGAGGGACAGGGCTGAGTGACATGCGTGAGTTCCCCACGAGAGAGAGACGAGGCTGGAGCAGGAGACGTTGCGTCGTGGTGCTGGTCGAACTCTAACAAGCACGCCCGGCCAGACGGGCATCGTCGCAGCGCGCGCCGACGGCCGCCCCCGATGGAGACGGCCGTCGACGATCGTGCGATGGCTCAGTGGGCGTGCAGCCCCCGGTAGTACTCGTAGACCAGCCCGCTGAGCGCGATGGCGCCGAGCAGCGCTCCGATGATCACCAGCCACCAGGCCGCCAGGGCGGTGGCCAGGGTGATGGTGCCGAACGTGAGACCGCACCACAGGGGCCACCACGAGTACGGCGGGAAGAACCCCAGCTCACCGGCGCCGTCGGAGATGTCGGCGTCCTTGCGGTCCTCGGGCCTGGGATCCATCTTCTTGGCGTGGAAGCCGAGGTAGAGCGCCACCATGGCGACCAGCAGCGTGGTCATCGTCAGCGCGGAGGTGCCGGTCCAGTCGCCACCGGTGGCCCCGGCCGCGGTGATGAACCAGTACGCCGGTGTCACGAGCACCATGAAGACGGTGCAGATCACGAAGACCCAGGCCTCGGACTTCATCGCTCACCGCCACGCGAACCGTCGGTGCCCTGGTCCTTGATGACCTGCTCGCGGCCCTCCATGTCGGGGGCGTCCGAGCGGAGGCCGTCGCGAGCGGCCGGGTTGTCGGCGAGCTCGATCGCCACGACCTCGGGGTGGTGCAGGTCGAAGGCCGGTGACTCGGAGCGGATCCGGGGGATCTGCTCGAAGTTGTGCCGGGGCGGCGGGCAGCTGGTGGCCCACTCCAGGGAGCGGCCCCAGCCCCACGGGTCGTCGACCTCGACCTTGGGGGCGTTGCGCGAGAGGTAGACGTTGTAGAGGAACGGCAGGGTCGACGCGGCGAGGACGAACGCACCGATCGTCGAGATCTGGTTGAGGCCGGTGAAGCCGTCGCTGGCCAGGTAGTCGGCGTAGCGACGCGGCATCCCCTCGACACCCAGCCAGTGCTGGACCAGGAAGGTCGTGTGGAAGCCGACGAAGAGCAGCCAGAAGTGCAGCTTGCCGAGCCGTTCGTCGAGCATGCGGCCGGTCATCTTGGGCCACCAGAAGTAGAACCCGGCGAACATCGCGAACACCACGGTGCCGAAGACGACGTAGTGGAAGTGCGCGACCACGAAGTAGGAGTCCGAGACGTGGAAGTCCAGGGGCGGGCTGGCCAGGATGACGCCCGTGAGGCCACCGAAGAGGAACGTCGTCAGGAAGCCGACCGCCCACAGCATCGGGGTGTCGAAGGACAGGGATCCGCCCCACATCGTCCCGATCCAGTTGAAGAACTTCACCCCCGTCGGGACCGCGATCAGGAACGTCATGCCGGAGAAGAACGGCAGGTTGACCGATCCGGTGACGAACATGTGGTGCGCCCACACCGCGACCGAGAGGATCGCGATGCCGAGCGTGGCACCGACGAGCCCGATGTAGCCGAACAGGGGCTTGCGGCTGAACACCGGGAAGATCTCGGTCACGATGCCGAAGAAGGGCAGCGCGATGATGTAGACCTCGGGGTGGCCGAAGAACCAGAAGAGGTGCTGCCAGAGGATCGCGCCGCCGTGCTCGGTGTCGAAGACGTGGGTGCCGAACTGGCGATCAGCCTCGAGCGAGAGCAGCGCGCCACCGAAGACCGGGAAGGCGATGAGCACGAGCAGGCTCGTGACCAGCGTGTTCCACACGAACATCGGCATCCGGAACATCGTCATGCCGGGTGCGCGCATGCAGATGATGGTGGTGATGAAGTTGACCGCGCCGAGGATGGTGCCGATGCCGGCCATCCACAGACCCATGATCCACAGGTCGCCACCCACCCCCGGGGAGCGCACGGAGTCGCTGAGCGGGGTGTAGGCGAACCAGCCGAAGTCGGCGGCACCGGTCGGGGTCAGGAACCCCGAGATGACGATCAGGCCACCGAAGAGGAACAGCCAGTAGCTGAACATGTTCAGTCGCGGGAACGCCACGTCGGGCGCGCCGATCTGCAGCGGCATGATGACGTTGGCGAACCCGAAGAACAGTGGCGTCGCGAACAGCAGGAGCATGATCGTGCCGTGCATCGTGAACAGCTGGTTGTACAGCTCGTCGTTGACGACCTGCGAGCCGGGGAAGGCCAGCTCGGACCGGATCAGCAGGGCCATCACGCCACCGACCAGGAACCAGGCGAACGAGGTGACGAGGTACATCTGGCCGATCAGCTTGTGGTCGGTCGTGGTCATCAACCGGACCACCTGCTGTCCCAGCGGCTTGCGCGCCGGGACGTAGGTCGTGGTCGGGCGTTCGGCGGTGGCGGTCACTGCGTTCCCTCCTCGGTCGTGGTCTCCTCGAGGCCGGCCTGGGTGTCAGCGTTGGAGCCGCCGAGGAGCGGCTCGTCGGAGATGTTGCCGGTGGCCGCCTGCTGCTGCAGATAGGCCTGGTAGTCGGCCTCGGTGACGACCATGACGTTGAACAGCATCCGCGAGTGCGAGACGCCGCAGAACTCGTAGCACTTGCCCTTGTACTCGCCGATGGTGGTCGGCGTCACCTGGAACTGGTTCTCCTGGCCGGGGATGACGTCCATCTTCATCAGGAACCCGGGAACGCCGAAGTCGTGGATGACGTCGGGGCTGTGCAGGGTGAACCGGGTCGTCTGGTCGACGGGGACGTAGAGGGTCGGGATGTAGTTGCCCGCGCCCACCTCGTAGACGTTGCGGCCGTCCACGGTGTCGGGGTAGTTGAAGCTCCACTGCCACTGCTGGCCGACGACGGTGATGTTGTTGTCGGGCGGGGAGTCGTCGAGCGCGATGTTCTGCACCCGGACGGTGTGGGAGAAGAAGACGATCACCATGATCACCGGGAAGATCGTGTAGAAGATCTCCAGCGGCAGGTTGTAGCGCGTCTGCACGGGGATCTCGTCGTCGCTACGGCGGCGGAAACGGACGACGGCGAAGCCGATCAGGCCCCACACCACGATGCCCGTCGCGAGGGCGGCGATCCAGGCGCCCTGCCAGAGCTCCAGGGTCGACCTGCCCTGGACCGTGATCGGGTCGGGCATACCGAGGCGTGTCGCCTCGTTGTTCGCGCAGCCGGACAGCGCCAGGGCTCCGATGCCGAGCAGGATCGCGGCCGCGGAGCGGCGGGCCCGGGGGCCACGCCGCATGCCGGACCGGTCTTCGAGGTGTTGCAGACCCACGGGAGAGCCTTCCTGTCAGCCTTAGACTGTCCTGAGAATCCTACGTCACCCTCCTCGTGCAGCGCCCATCCCCTCGGGTGCGGCCGGGACCCCGTCGGTGCGACGGCCCACGGCTAGGTTGGACGGGTGAGCGCCTACCTCGACGCCGCGTCCTCCGAGCCCCTGCATCCGGCGGCGCGCGACACGCTCCTGGCCGCTCTCGACGCCGGCTGGGCCGACCCACGACGCCTCCACACCGAGGCCGCGCGAGCCCGTCTGCTGCTCGACAACGCTCGCGAGGTGGTGGCCGCGTCGCTGGGTTGCCGGACCGCGGAGGTCTCCTTCGTCGGCTCCGGGACCGAGGCGGTGCACCGCGGCCTGCTCGGGCTGCGCAACGCACGGCACCGCCACGGCACGACGGTGGTGCACTCGGCCGTCGAGCACTCAGCGGTGCTCCACGCCGCCGCCTGGGGGGTACGTCGGTCCCGGTCACCGTCGACGCCCTGGGCCGGGTGGACACCGAGGTCCTGCTGGCGGCCGCGGGCGAGCCCGGCGTGGCGGTCGTGGCCCTGCAGGCCGCGAACCACGAGGTCGGCACCCTCCAGCCCGTGGCCCGGGTGGCCGACCTGCTGCGCGAGCAGGCGGGTGGTCGCACCGCCGCGGTCCCGCTGTTCGTCGACGCGTGCGCAGCGGCCGGTCGGGTCGACCTGCCGGACGGGTGGTCGGCGGCGGCCGCGTCGGCGCACAAGTGGGGCGGACCGGCCGGGGTGGGGGTGCTGCTGGTGCGCGCCGGGGCTCGCTGGTCGACGCCCTTCCCCGCCGACGACCGCGTCGACGCACGCACGGCGGGCTTCGAGAACGTGCCGGCCGCCCTCGCCGCCGCGGCGGCCCTGCAGGCGGTGTGCGAGGAGCGCGAGAGCGAGGCCGCGCGCCAGCACGCCATGGTCGCGCGGATCCGCACCGTGGCCGCCGCGCTCCCGGACACCGAGGTGGTCGGGGACGCCGCCGACCGGCTGCCCCACCTGGTGACGTTCTCGTGCCTCTACCTCAACGGCGAGGAGCTCGTGCGGGCCCTGGACCGTCAGGGTCTCGCCGTGGCCAGCGGGTCGGCCTGCACCTCCTCGACCCTGGAGCCGAGCCACGTGCTCGCCGCGATGGGGGCGCTGACCCACGGCAACGTGCGCGTCTCGCTCGGCCGCGAGACCACCCAGCACGACGTGGAGACCCTCTGTGCGGTCCTTCCGGGCACCGTGGCCGCCCTGCGCGCCGAGGTCGGGCTGTGAGGGTCGACCTCGAGCTCGACTGCCGCGGTCAGCGATGCCCCCTGCCGGTGATCGAGCTGGCTCGGCACGTCACCGACGTGCCGACCGGCGCGGTGGTGGCCGTCGTCGCCACGGACCCGGCGGCACGGCACGACGTACCGGCCTGGTGCCGGATGACCGGCCAGGAGCACCTCGGCGAGGAGACCACGCCGGACGGCGCGGTGCGCCTGCTGGTGCGTCGGCTCAGCTGATGAAGGGCGCCACGTCGGCGGCGACGTCGGCGCCGTAGGAGGCCTCGAGGCGACCGCGGAAGTCCTGAGCGGTGAAGGAGTACTCCTGGGTGCCGACGGTCTCCACGACGTACGCAGCGAGCACGCAACCGACCTGCGCGGCACGCTCGAGGCCCAGGCCCCACGTCAGCGCGGCCAGGAAGCCGGCCCGGAAGGCGTCACCGACCCCGGTCGGCTCGACGGGGGTGACGTCGCTGGCCGCGGGCACGACGATGTCGTCCTCGCCACGACGCGAGATCCGCACGCCCTGCGCGCCGAGGGTGGTCACGACCATCCCCACCCGGGACAGCACCGCCTCACTGCTCCACCCCGTCTTCTGCTCGATCATGTGCGACTCGTACTCGTTGGAGAACGAGATCGCCGCGCCGTCGAGGAGGTCGCGGATCAGCTCGCCGCCGCTGAAGGCCAGCTGCTGGGAGCAGTCGGCGATGAAGCGGTAGCCGCGCTGGCGGCACTCGTGGGTGTGCCGGCGCATGGCGTCGGGGTCGTCGGCACTGATCAGCACGTAGGCCGGGTCACCGACGCGCTCGACGATGGGTCGCAGCTCGATCTCCCGGGCCTGCGCCATCGCGCCGGGGTAGAACGACGCGAACTGTGCCATCGAGGAGTCGGTGGTGCACACGAAACGCGCGGTGTGCGCCGTGGTCGAGATGTGCACCGAGTCGCAGTCGACGCCGTGGCGCTCGAGCCAGGACCGGTAGTCGGCGAAGTCCTCGCCGGCCGCCCCGACCAGCACGGGCCGGATGCCGAGCCGGCCGAGCCCGAAGCACATGTTCGGAGCCACGCCACCGCGACGGATCTCGAGGTCCTCGACGAGGAACGACAACGAGATCTTGTCGAGCTGCTCGACCACGAGGGAGTCGGCGAACCGGCCACCGAAGGTCATCAGGTGGTCGGTCGCGATCGAGCCGGCGATCAGCAGCGGCCCGGGGACCTCGCCGTCGGGGGCCGGCGGCGGTACGGCGACGGAGGCGGTGGGCTGGGCGGCGGAGTCTGAGGACACGGGCGGCGAGACTACCGGCGAGGACCCCGGTGCGCCTCAATCCCGGGCACCACCCGGACGCGCGAGGACCCCCTGCGCCGCGCGCCGGGGGTCCTCCGTGTCAGCCGGGGGGACGGTGCCCACCCTGCCTCAGATCAGTGGAACGAGTCGCCGCAGGCGCAGGACCCGGTCGCGTTGGGGTTGTCGATGGTGAAGCCCTGCTTCTCGATGGTGTCGACGAAGTCGATCATCGCCCCGTTGAGGTACGGCACGCTCATGCGGTCGACCACGACGCTGACGCCGTCGAAGTCGGTGACGACGTCACCGTCGAGGGTGCGCTCGTCGAAGAAGAGCTGATAGCGAAGTCCGCTGCACCCGCCGGGCTGCACCGAGATGCGCAGCTGCAGGTCGTCGCGGCCCTCCTGCTCGAGGAGGCTGTGAACCTTGCTGGCCGCGACGTCGCTGAGATTGATCTGGTCCGTGCGGCGATCGGTGGTCTCCACCTGCTCGGTCATGTCTGGGACTCCCAAAAGGTGCGAGGAAAGGTCTGGTTCTGGCCCAATGCTCCCACACGGGGGGTTATTCCGAGCCCCGCTTGTCGAACGGCCCGGCCCGTGCTCAGCGCGACCAGGTCCGCGCCGTGCGCTGCGCCAGGTCCGCGAGGGCCCCGGCGGGATCGGCGAAGGCGCGCTCCTCGCCGACGAGGTCGACCACGGCGTACGCCGACTCGATGCCGAGCGCGCGCATCTCCCGTGCTCCGACCAGCACCTGCCCGGCGAGCACCACGCACGGGCGCAGCGCCTGCTCCGCGACCTGGGCCACGCCCGCGGGCACCTTGCCCGCCCGGCTGGAGAAGTCGAAGGCGCCCTCGCCGGTCGCGACGAGGTCGCTGCGACGGGCCCGGTCGGCCAGGCCGACCGCGTCGGCGACCAGGCCGATGCCCGGGCGCCGGGTCCCGCCGAGCAGCAGCAGCGCGAAGCCGAGGCCACCCGCGGCACCCGCGCCGTGCTCGAGGGCCGTCCGACGATCGGTGGCGGCCGCGAGCTGCTCGAGCCAACCGTCGACGACGACGAGCCGCTCCTCGGTGAGCCCCTTCTGCGGCCCGAAGACCTTGGCTGCCCCGAACAGCCCCGTGAGGGGGTTGTCGACGTCGCTGGCCACCACGATCTCGACCCCGTGGAGCCGTTCCCGGGCCGGGCCGAGGTCCACGCGTCGGATCCCCTCGAGACCCGCTGCTCCCGCGCCGAGGTCGACGTCGGCGCTCGCCCCGAGGCCGGCCAGCAGGCCGGCGCCGCCGTCGCTGGTGCCGCTGCCGCCCAGCCCGACCACGACCGTGCGCGCCCCGGTCCCGACCGCTGCGACCAGCAGCTCGCCCACACCGCGCGTCGTGGCCGTCTCGCCGCCCTCACGAGCCGTCAGGTGCAACCCGCACGCCTGGGCGCTCTCGACGTAGGCGGTGTCCCCGACGTGGAGGACCGTCGCCGGGGTCGGCATCCCGGACGGACCGGTCACCGTCACGGCCAGCAGGTCACCGCCGAGCGTCGCGTGCAGCACGTCGACGAACCCCGGACCGCCGTCGGACATCGGGGCCAGGTCGAGCTCGTCGTCCGGGGCCTGTCTGCGCCAGCCCTCGGCGATGGCCCGGGCGGCCTCGACCGCGGTCAGGGTGCCGGCGAACTTGTCGGGGGCCACGAGGACACGCATGGCCCCATCATCGCCGATCCACCCGGCGGGCCCTGATCCGGCCAGGCCGCAACGACCGGTCTGCCTAGGCTGACGCCGTGAGCAGCGCCCCTCCCCCGCTCGTGCGCCCGATGCGCCTCGCCGACGTCGCGGCGTGCGAACGGCTCAGCGCGGAGAGCTTCTACGAGGTCGACCTCCGTACGGCGCGACCGGGCGACGCCGTCCCCCAGCTGCGTCCGCCCACCCGGGCCGAGCACTGGCTGCGCCGTACCGAGCACCTGCTGCGCACCGACCCCGGCGGGTGCTGGGTCGCCGAGGACCCCGAGGGGCTGACCGGTTTCGCGACGTCGCTCACGCGCGAGCTGATGTGGATCCTCGCCACCTACGCCGTCCGCCCGGCGCTGCAGGGCCGCGGCACCGGCACGGCGCTGCTCGAGGCCGCTCTCGGTCACGGGCGCGGGTGCTTGCGCGGGATGCTCAACGCCTCCTCCGACCCACGCGCAGTCCGTCGCTACCGCCTCGCCGGCTTCAGCCTGCACCCGCAGATGGTCCTCACCGGCACGGTCGACCGGGCCGCCCTGCCCGTGGTGCGGCAGGTGCGGGAGGCCGTGGCCGGTGACATCGACCTGATGGACTCGGTCGACCGACGCACCCGCGGAGCCGCCCACGGTCCCGACCACCCGCTGATGGCGCAGCAGTGGCGGGCGGTGGTCAGCGACGGGCCGGGCGGCCAGGGATACGCCTACGTCGGACCCGACGGGAGGCTCGCCCTGCTCGCGGCGACCGACCGGCGCACGGCCTCGAGGCTGCTGTGGTCGGTGCTCGCCGACGGGCCGCCGAGCACCGACGTCGCCCGCATCACCGCAGCCAACGAGTGGGCCGTCGACGTCGGCCTCGCCGCCGGTCTCGCCCTGCACACCGAGGGTTACCTGGCCCTGCGCGGGATGCGTCCGCCCACCCCGTACCTGCACAGCGGGGCCCTGCTCTAGATCGTCGCCGGACTGGGCCGCCCTAGGATGAGGACATGACGACCGTCGACCTCCCCCTGCTCCCGCTCGGCCGCGGCCGCGACCTCGGAGCAGAGCGTGGGGTCGAGTGTCCCGGTGACCTCCCGGCCGCCTCCGAGCCGGCACTCGTGGCGCGGGCTCGCGCCGCGAAGGCGGCCCTCGGCGAGAGGGTCTTCGTGCTCGGGCACCACTACCAGCGCGACGAGGTGATCGAGTTCGCCGACGTCACCGGCGACTCGTTCAAGCTCGCCCGCGACGCGGCTGCCCGCCCGGACGCCGAGTTCATCGTGTTCTGCGGCGTGCACTTCATGGCCGAGTCCGCCGACATCCTCACCGCCCCCGAGCAGACCGTGGTCCTGCCCGACCTCGCCGCCGGGTGCTCGATGGCCGACATGGCGCGACTGGCCCAGGTGGAGGAGGCGTGGGAGGCCCTCGCTGACGCCGGGGTGCAGGACGACGTCGTGCCGGTGACCTACATGAACTCCTCGGCTGACATCAAGGCCTTCTGCGGCCGCAACGGCGGGGTCGTGTGCACCTCCTCGAACGCCGAGTCCGCGCTCGAGTGGGCCTTCGCCCAGAAGCCGGACGCCACCGCGGGCGACGGGGCCGGCGCCAAGGTGCTCTTCTTCCCCGACCAGCACCTGGGACGCAACACCGCGGTGCTCAAGATGGGCCTCAGCCTGGACGACTGCGTCGTCTGGGACCCGCACCAGCCCCAGGGTGGGCTCACCGCAGCGCAGCTCCGCGCCGCTCGGATGATCCTGTGGAAGGGCCACTGCTCGGTGCACGGCCGGTTCACCGCCGAGGTCGTCGCCGACCTGCGCGCCGCCATCCCCGGCGTCCAGATCCTGGTGCACCCCGAGTGCACGCACGAGGTCGTCCTCGCCGCCGACCTCGTCGGGTCCACGGAGTTCATCATCAAGACCGTCGAGGCGGCCCCGCCCGGCTCGAGCTGGGCCATCGGCACCGAGCTGAACCTGGTCAAGCGGCTGGCCCAGCAGCACCCCGAGCAGCAGATCACGTTCCTCGACAAGACCGTCTGCTACTGCTCGACGATGAACCGGATCGACCTGCCACACTTCGTGTGGGCGATGGAGTCCCTGGTCGCGGGCACGGTCGTCAACAAGATCGAGGTCGACCCCGACACGAAGCGCGACGCCCTGGTCGCCCTGCAGCGCATGCTCGACCTTCCCGGCCGCGCCCACCGCGACTGAGTCACGCCGGCCTCACGGCCGACGCTGCCGCTACACGGCGGGGAGCTCGAAC
The DNA here is from genome assembly GCA_963714475.1 of uncultured Actinomycetota bacterium. Taxonomy (GTDB): domain Bacteria; phylum Actinomycetota; class Actinomycetes; order Propionibacteriales; family Nocardioidaceae; genus Nocardioides. The sequence continues at coordinate 393,184 of CAVQOP010000006.1, read as the reverse complement.
CAGGCGGTGCATCCCTCGTCGCGAGCACCGTCCAGCCCGATGGAGCCGCCGTGGGCCTCGACGATGCGGCGACACGTCGCCAGCCCGATCCCGGTGCCCTCGACGGAGCTGTCCGCGCGCACGAGCGGCTCGAAGACCCGCCGGGCGTCGGCCACGGAGATGCCGCGCCCGTTGTCGCGCACGGTGAAGCCCCAGCGCGAACCCGCGCGCCGTGCTGCGACCTCGATGACGAGGGGACGCTCGCGGTGGCGGAACTTGGCGGCGTTGCCGAGCAGGTTCTGCAGCAACGACCGCAGCTGGGTGTGGTCCCCGCGCACGACCGGGAGCTCACCGATGTCCACCCGAGCGTCGGCCAGCTCCTCACCGAGGTCGTCGAGGACCTGCTCGAGCACCGCGCCGAGGTCGACCTGGGTGTGCTGGTCGGCGCCGCCCACCAGGGCGTAGGTCAGGACGTCGTCCACGAGCGTGGCCATGCGTTGCGCTCCGGAGCGCGCCTTGAGCGCCAGCCACCGCAGGTCCTCGACGTCGGTCTCCGCGTCGTCCATGCTGTCGAGGATCAGGTCCAGCGACATCGACACGCTGGCGAGCGGCGTCTTCAGGTCGTGGCTGATCTGCCCGGCGAAGGCAGACAGCCGCTCGTGGGACGCCTGGACGGACTCGCGCAGCACCTCCACCCGCTCGAGGTCCGCAGCGAGCTCGCGCATGCGTCGGCTGACCTCGAGGACCTCGACGACGCGGGCCGAGACCGCGTCGAGGCCGGAGATGCCGGTGAGGGCGACCTCCTCGGCGGAGCGGGGCCGCTCGTCGAAGACGCACAGCCGGCCGATCGTCACCCCGCCCGAGGTCACGAGCGGGTGCGAGGCGTAGAAGCGGACCCATCCGAGCTCGCCGTTGGTCAGGGAGTTGTCGGTGAAACGGTCGTCGGCGAGGGTGTCGAGGACGACCACCGTGCCCGGCTCGTCGCGCACCTGCCAGCACAGGGAGTCCACGAGCGCGCTGCTCGACGTCGACCGGCCGTGCGCGGCCACCGTGCGCTGGTCGGCTCCGGCGAAGAGGTTCACCAGGGCGACGGGCACCTGGCAGGCAGCCGCGACGAGCGCCAGCACGGAGGTGAGGTCTGAGCTACGGGGCGAGAACGGGACCTCGAGGACACCGAGATCCTCGAGCACGGCTCGACGGTCATGCTTCACGCTGATGTCCGCCCTCCGTCTGTTGGTGGGCCAGGAGACCCGTGGGAACCATAGGACGTCGGGGACGGCGATGTGCGCGGTTCGGTCTTTCGGCACCCCGCGAGGCCGACCGGTCCAGCCCGCCGCGCGGCGCCGCCGAGGGCCTGCGGCCGGACGCTCGAGCGCGGCCGCTCAGAGCCCCGGCGCGCCCCATACCGCGAGCCACCGGGAACGGTCCTGCTCGATGGCGAGCTCTCCGGACAAGGCATCGCGCACCGAGATCTCGACCAGGCTGTCCCGCTGCCCCGGCCCGGTCGGGGCGAAGGGGTAGAAGGTGCCCTGCTTGTAGAGGTAGACCAGACCGGCGCGCTTCCCGCTGCGGTCGGCGAACGCGACCAGGGAGCACAGCAGCCCGGGTCCGAACCCGGCCTCCTCGAGGGTGCTGTTGACCGCGTGCAGGTCGGTGCACAGCGCGCTGATGTCCGGGGTCGACCTGGTCGTGGGGTCCGAGAGGCCGATCTGGTCGTCGTCGACGTGGGTGACGGTCAGCCAGGTGAAGCCGAACTCGTCCCGGGTCACCGCCACGTCAGGGGCGTCCGGGGAGGCGCCGAGCAGCTGGACCGCCTCGTCCTGGGTCTGGTCGAACCCCGCCCCGCTGGCGGCGCGGTAGCAGACCGACCCCACGCCGGTGGGGACCAGGCCGAAGGAGCTCTGGAGCGTGATCGCGGCGCTCGGGATCGCGAAGAGTGCGTCCAGACGGGGAGCGCTCGGACGGCTGCGCCCGAGCACGGAGCTCCAGAACCCCATCAGGGTGTCGGCCGGCCGAGCTCGGCCTGGATCGCGGCGAGCTGCTCGAGCCGCTGCTCGAGGCTCGGGTGCGTTGCGGTGAGCGTCTTGAGGGAGGCTCCGCGGACCGCCGGGGCGATGAAGAAGGCGTTCATCGGCTGGGTCGAGCGCAGGTCCTTGTCCGGGATCGCGTCCATCCCACCGGAGATCTTCTGCAACGCCGACCCCAGGGCCTGGGGGTTCATCGTGAGGTAGGCACCGGCGCGGTCCGCCGAGAGCTCGCGGTAGCGGGAGAGGAGCTTGAGGAGCAGGAAGCTGATCGCGTAGGTGACCAGGCTGACGACCAGGACGACGAGCCAGATCGGCAGCCCGCTGTTGTTGTTGTCGCGGCTGCGACCCATGCCGCCGAAGAGCGCGCCGTAGCGCGCGCCGGAGGTCACCATCCCGGCCACGATGCCCGCCGAGGACGCCGCGGTCATCACGAGGACGTCGCGGTGGGCGACGTGGGACAGCTCGTGGGCCAGGACGCCCTCGAGCTCCTCGGTGCTCAGCAGCTGCAGGATGCCGGTGGTGACGACCACGACCGAGCGGTCCGGCGACCGACCCGTCGCGAAGGCGTTCGCCATCGCGTGATCAGCCACCCCGACCCTCGGCTTGGGCATGTCGGCCAGGGCGCACAGCCGGTCGATCATGCCGTGCAGCTCGGGGGCCTGCTCGGGGGTCACCTCGCGGGCTCGCATCGCCTTCATGGCCACGGTGTCGGAGGAGTACCACTGGTACCAGACGATCCCGAGGCCGGCCAGCCCGATCAGCAGGCCGAGGCCGGGACCGCCGTTGGACCAGAAGATCGCCATCAGCACGGCGATCAGGCCCACGAACAGGGCGCCGAGCAGGAACATGACGAGCGTCATCCGGGCGGTCAGGCCGGTGTCACCGATGAATCGAGTGCGTGCCATGGACCTATCCTCGCGCGTCTGCCCAAGAGTCTGTTGAGAAGGCTCAGCCCGGGATCAGGCCGTCGTCGGCGAGGAGCTCGCGCACCTCGTCGATGGTCGCGTCGGCCGGGGGCAGGATGAGGTCCGACTCGTCGAGGGACTGCGGGTCGTGGGCCGTCGACGCCTTGCGCACGCCGGCCAGCAGCTGGTCCAGAGCGGTGCTGAACGCCGGCTCGTCGCCCGCCTCGACGGCGCTCTCGACCGCGCTGTCCAGGACGTTGAGCGACTCGAGCGTCGAGTCGTCGACGTCGTACTGACCCTCGCCGAGGATCCGGACGATCACGCCCGGCCGTCCTCGGTCGACTCCGCGGCCTTCTGCGCCTCGGGGGCGAGGATGTCGCCGCCGGACTCGATGGCCTCGGGCTGGGAGCTGCCCGAGAGCCCCTTGAGGCGGGCCAGCTCGGACTCGACGTCGGTCTGCGAGCTCATCTGCTCCAGCTCGCGGCTGATGTCGTCGCCGCGGTTGCTGGCCGAGGCGTCGTCGAGGGCTCCGGAGGCGATCAGCTCGTCGATCGCTCCGGCGCGCGCCTGCATCGCCTGGGTCTTGTCCTCGGCGCGCTGCATGGCCATCCCGATGTCGCCCATCTCCTCACCGATGCCCGACATCGCCTCGTTGATCTTGGTCTGGGCCTCGGCCGCGGTGTAGGTGGCCTTGATGGTCTCCTTGCGGGTGCGGAAGGCCTCGACCTTGGCCTGCAGCCGCTGCTGGGCCATCGTGAGCTTCTCCTCCTCGCCCTGCAGCTGTGCGTGCTGGGCCTGGAGGTCGCTGATCTGCCCGGTCAGCCCGGACTTGCGAGTCAGCGCCTCGCGGGCGAGGTCCTCGCGTCCCACCGAGATGGCCTTCTCGGCCTGAGCCTGCAGCTTGTCGCTCTGCTGCTGGATCTGGTTCATCTGCAGCTCGACGCGCTTGCGGCTGGTCGCCACGTCGGCCACGCCGCGTCGCACCTTCGAGAGCAGGTCCATCTGGCGCTGGTAGCTGTAGTCGAGGGTCTCGCGCGGGTCCTCGGCGCGGTCGAGGGCCTTGTTGGCCTTGGACCGGAACACCAGGCTCATGCGCTTCATCAGGCTCACGCGCCCACCCTACGGCGCAGGCTCAACGAGGGCGAGACCCCCGGGGCCGCGATCGCGGCCGGTAGCATCGCTCCATCAGCCGCACGACCCCTCCTCGAGCCGAAAGGCAGCCCGCGACCCATGGCGTTGTTCCGTCGTAGCGATGCGACCGAGTCCCCCACGAGCGAGGTCCCGGACACCGCGTCCTCCGAGACGGCCGAGGAGCGCGCGGCCCGCACGGCACCCAAGGGCCGCCCGACGCCGACCCGCAGGGAGGCCGAGGCCGCGGCGAAGGCGCGTGCGAGGACCCCGCGCACCCGCAAGGAGATCTCCGCCGCGAAGCGCAAGGCCCGCACCGAGCAGTCTCGTCGCGTGCGCACGGCGATGAAGACCGGCGACGAGAAGCACATGCTGCCGCGCGACCGCGGGCCCGAGCGACGCTTCGTGCGTGACCACGTCGACAGCAGGTTCTCGTTCCTCGAGATCGTCCTGCCGATCGTGCTGGTCACCACCGTGCTGACCTACTCCGGCAACCCGAGCCTGGTCAGCCTCGGCAGCTCGCTCATGCTCGGCGTGCTCGTGCTCATCCTGGTCGAGGTCGTCAACCTGCGGTGGCGCCTGCGGCGCGAGCTCGAGCGGCGCTTCCCGAGCGAGACCCACAAGGGCACGACCTGGTACGCCGTGAGCCGCTCGATCCAGATGCGCTTCATGCGGCTGCCCAAGACGCAGGTCAAGATCAGCCAGAAGCTGCCCGAGCACTACCGCTGACGTCGCGGCAGGCCCGGGTGCGTGCCGCAGCTCAGCTGAAGGCGCTGCGCGAGGGCGAGGTCGTCCTGGCCGGGTCACGCTCGGCGATGTCGCCGAGCGCGTCGTCGATCGCGGCGAGGGCGTCGGCGTCGAGTCGCACACCCGCGGCCTTGACGTTCTCGGTGACCTGCTCGGGTCGGCTGGCCCCGATGATGGCCGAGGAGACGTTGTCGTTGGCGAGCACCCAGGCGACGGCCAGCTGGGCCAGGCTGAGGCCGGCCTCCTGCGCGACGGGGACCAGGCGTTGCACGCGCTCGAGGACGTCGTCGTCGAGGAAGCGCTTGATCATGTCGGCGCCGCCCTTCTCGTCGGTCGCCCGCGAGCCCTCCGGCAGGTCAGCGCCCGGCTTGTACTTGCCGGTGAGCACACCCTGGGCGATCGGCGACCAGACGATCTGGCCGATCCCGAGCTCCTGGCAGGTCGGGACGACCTCGTCCTCGATGACCCGCCAGAGCATGTTGTACTGCGGCTGGTTGCTGATCAGTGAGATCTTCAGCTCGCGGGCCAGGGCGTGCGCGGCGCGCAGCTCCTCGGCCCGCCACTCCGAGACCCCGATGTAGAGCGCCTTGCCGGAGTGCACGACGTCGGCGAAGGCCTCCATCGTCTCCTCCAGCGGCGTGTCGTGGTCGTAGCGGTGCGCCTGGTAGAGGTCGACGTGGTCGGTCCCGAGGCGACGCAGCGAGCCCTCGATGGACTCCATGATGTGCTTGCGGGACAGACCGTGGTCGTTGGGCCCACCCGGACCGGTCGGGAAGTAGACCTTGGTGAAGATCTCCAGGCTCTCCCGGCGCTCGCCGGCCAGGGCCTTGCCGAGCACCGTCTCGGCCGCGGTGTTGGCGTAGACGTCGGCGGTGTCGAAGGTGGTGATGCCCTCCTCGAGGGCCTGCCGCACGCAGGCGAGCGCGGCATCCTCCTCGACCTGCGAGCCGTGCGTGAGCCAGTTGCCGTACGAGATGGCCGAGATCTTCAGGCCACTCGCTCCGAGGTTGCGGATCTCCATGGGGCCGAGGCTAGCCACCCTCCCCCGCTCCGACCCCACCCGGCGGGTGGGATCATGACCCGGTGCCCTCCCCGACCGCCGACGTCTCCGTCCGCGTGGCGTGGGCCGACGACGCCGCCGCCATCGCCCGCGTGCAGCTGGCGAGCTGGCCCGAGCTGTACGCCGGCCTGCTCGACCCCGCCGATCTGCCCTCCGGTGACGAGGCGCTGGAATCCGCGGCCGGGGTGTGGCGCCAGGCCCTGACCCGCCCGGCCGACGCCCGACACCGGGTGCTGGTCGCGCTCGAGCGCAACCGGGTCACCGGGTTCGCCGTCGTGGGCCCCGCCGCCGACCCCGACCGTGATCCCGTCTCGGACGCCGAGCTGCTCGAGCTCGTGGTCGGCGCGGACGACCGCGGCCGGGGACACGGCTCGCGGCTGCTGCAGGCCGCCGCCGACACCTGGGTCGCCGACAGGTTCGTGCGGGCCGTGACCTGGCTGCGCGCGGACGACGACGACCAGCGGCGGTTCCTGACCGACGCCGGGTGGGCGCCCGACTCGGCCCACCGCGAGCTCGAGGGCCCCGGCGGGGTGCGCGCCAAGCAGGTCCGCCTGCACACCGCCCTGGTGTGAGCAGGTGAGGACGGGCCGCCCAGACGTGCCGTCCCGTCGCGCCATCCTGCGCGACGCGCTGGGCGTCGGGATCGCCACCGGCGCCTACGGGATCTCCTTCGGAGCGGTCTCCGTCGCCGCCGGTCTCAGCGTCGCCCAGACGTGCGCGCTGTCCCTGCTGATGTTCACCGGCGCCTCCCAGTTCGCGCTCGTGGGGGTCCTCGCGGCCGGCGGGGCCCCGGTTGCGGGCGGCGCCACCGCGCTGCTCCTCGGGACGCGCAACCTCTTCTACGGGGTCCGCCTCGCTCCCCTGCTGGGCTGGCGCGGGCTGCGACGGGCGGTGGCGGCCCACGTGCTGATCGACGAGTCCACCGCGATGGCCCTGGGTCGCTCGGACCGGGCTGCGACGCGGTGGGCCTTCGTCTCGACCGGCGTCTCGGTGCTCGTGCTCTGGAACGCCGCCACCCTCCTCGGGGCGGTCGCAGGGGCCGCTGCCGGTGACCCTCGGCGCTACGGCCTCGACGCCGCGGTCGCCGCAGCCTTCCTGGCGCTGCTGTGGCCACAGGTGCGCGGGCGACGCGCCGGCCAGGTGGCCGCCGGCGGTGCGGCGCTCGCGCTGGTCCTCGTGCCCGCGACGCCTGCCGGAGTCCCGGTGCTGGCCGCAGCCGGGGTGGCCGTGCTCGTCGGCGCCCTCCCGGCACCCCGCGCCGCGGAGGACCCGTGACGACGTGGGTCCTGGTGCTGGCGGCGGCCGCCGGGTGCTACGCGCTCAAGCTGGCCGGCCTCGTGGTCCCGGCCTCCTGGCTGGCCCACCCCTGGGCCGCCCGCACCGCGGTCCTGCTGCCCGTGGCGCTGCTCGCGGCCCTCGTCGCCGTGCAGGCCCTGTCCGACCCGGGGCGGCTCGCGCTGGACGCCCGGGTCCCGGCGCTCGGCGTCGCGGCGCTGCTGCTGTGGCGCGGGGCGCCGTTCCTGGTCGTGGTGGCAGGGGCGGCGCTCGTCGCAGCCCTGCTCCGGGTCGGGTCCTGACCGAGGACGTCCGGCGAACGGCGACAGGACGCGCGGCGACCCGAACGGCAGCGGCCCCGGCCTCCCACGAGGGAGACCGGGGCCGTGCCCGTCCCGGGCAGGACCGGGAGGTCGATCAGACCGGCGCCACGTTGCCGAGCACCGCCAGCACCTCCTCAGGGCTGGCGGCCTGCTCGAGACGCGCGACCTGGGTCTCGTCGAGGAACACCTCGGCGATGCGGCCGAGCAGCTTGAGGTGGTCGTCGCCGATCGCGGCGACCGCCACGACGAAGCGCACCTGCTTGTTCTTCCACTCCACGGGGTCGGTGTAGCGCACGAAGGACAGCGCCGTGCGTCCCACCGCTGCCTTCGCCTCGTTCGTGCCGTGCGGCAGGGCCAGCCCGTTGCCCATGAAGGTCGAGACCGACTTCTCCCGCTCGTGCATGGCCTCGACGTAGGACGCCTCGACCGCACCGGCGGCGACCAGCAGCTGTCCTGCTCGCGTGATCGCCTCGTCGCGCGACTCCGCACGCACGTCGAGCTCGATCGACTCCCGCGCGAGCAGCTCGCCGCCCAGGCCCGATGAGGAGTCGCTGGCGCTCGCGTTCTCGCTCCCGGACCCGCCGCTCGCGTTGGCACCGGTGACCAGCTCGACGATCTCGTCGTAGCGCGGGCTCCCCATGAAGTTGTCGACGGAGACGTGCAGCGCCGAGGGCGTGCGCTGACGGGCGCGGTCGGTGAGGTCCTGGTGGGAGACCACGACGTCGTAGGAGTCGGTCAGGCTCGAGATGGCCTTGTTCACCACGCTCACCTCAGCGTGCCCCGCGGCGTGGATCTTCTTGCGCAGCACCGAGGCCCCCATCGCCGAGGACCCCATGCCGGCGTCGCAGGCGAAGACGATCGAGCGGATCTCGCCCTGGGGGGCCGAGGAGCTCCCGGTGAGCGAGCCGGAGATCGAGGACTTCTTGCCCTTCATCGACTCCATCGAGGCGGTGGCCGCCGACAGGTCACCGTCGTCGTCGCCGCGCTCGAGCTTGAGCAGGAACGACGCCACCAGGAAGGACACCACGGCCGCCGCGACGACCGAGGCCGTGACACCGACGAGGCTGCCCAGCGGCGCGGCCGCCCAGACCGCGATGATCGAGCCGGGCGAGGCGGGCGAGCGCAGGCCGGAGCCGAAGATCAGGTTGGTGGCGATGCCGGCCATGCCGCCGGCGATGACCGCCAGCACCAGCTTGGGCTTGGCCAGCACGTAGGGGAAGTAGATCTCGTGGATGCCACCGACGAACTGGATGACGATCGCGCCGGGCGCCGAGGCCTTGGCCGCGCCCTTGCCGAAGAAGGTGAAGGCCAGCAGCAGGCCCAGACCCGGGCCGGGGTTGGCCTCGAGCAGGAACAGGATCGACTGGCCCTCCTCGGCCGCCTCGGTCACGCCCAGCGGGGTCAGGATGCCCTGGTTGACGGCGTTGTTGAGGAACAGCACCTTGGCCGGCTCGATGAAGATCGACGTCAGCGGCAGCAGGCTGTTGGAGACGAGGAGGTCGATGACCTTGGAGGCCCCGTTGCTGAAGCCGGTGATGACCGGGCCGGCGACGACGAACCCGACGACGGCCAGGAAGCCGCCCCAGATGCCGGCGGAGAAGTTGTTGACGAGCATCTCGAAGCCGGGTCGGATCTTGTGCGCCCACAGGGCGTCGAGCTTCTTCATCGACCAGCCGCCGAGCGGACCCATGATCATCGCGCCGAGGAACATCGGCACGCTAGGCGCCGGTGATGGCGCCGATGGTGGCGATCGCGCCGACGACGCCACCGCGGCAGGTTGTCGTCGTACATCATCCGACCGCCGGTGTAGCCGATCAGCAGCGGCAGCAGGTAGGTGATCATCGGACCGACGATGCCGGTGCTCGTCGAGCCCCCGGCGCTTGACGCCCCAGGCGCCGAGGCTGCTCCACGAAGCCGTAGCCGCCCGTCGTAAGCCCAGGCTTGCCACCGATCAGCGTGACCCAACCGGTCTCGATGAACAGGGCGGTGATCAGGCCCCAGGCGATGAAGGCCCCGATGTTCGGCAGGACCATGTTGGACAAGAAGGTGCCGAAGCGCTGCACCTGGACGCGCGCTCCCCCTCCGGAAGATCCGCCGGAGCCGGAGGAGGGCGTGGCGCCGGACCTCGTTCGGGCGTGGGTTGTGCTGGCCATCGAGCTGCCTCCTCGTGACGACCGTCGTCGAGACGGTCGGGGTGGGCGAGCGACCGATGTGAGACCGGTCACCCATCTGCGAACACCTTTATAACTCTCGCCTCGTGACGGAGTCAATACCCCTGGACCACCCATTCGGGCAGAAAGCAACAGGTTCGGTTATCATCCGAGCCTCGCTACAGTGACGAGGGCCACGCCGGCAGGCGTCCGCGAACCGCGCGCCCCCACGACCACCTAGACCCGGAGGAACCATGACATCGGAGTACGACCTCTACCGTGCGGCCGATCGTGACGTGCCCGCACAAGCCTGGGGCTGGAACGTCTACGGTGCGGGCGAGGAGAACATGGGCAGGGGTGACGGCCCTGAGCTGCTGCCGATCCTCGAGCCCGGTGCCGACCAGATGCTCGTGCGCATCGACAGCGTCGGGCTCTGCTTCTCGGACGTGAAGATCCTGCGCGCGGGCGGCAGCCACCCCAAGCTCTACGACCGCGACCTGTCCAAGGAGCCCACCCGACTGGGCCACGAGGTCAGCCTCACGGTCATCGAGGTCGGAGCGGACCTCCAGGACCGGTACCACCCTGGCCAGCGGCTGGCCGTGCAACCCGACATCTACCAGGACGGCAGGAGCACGGCCTACGGCTACACCATCCCCGGCGGCCTGATCCAGTACCACCTGATGGGCTCGGAGATGCTCGAGACCGACGACGGTCCCTGCCTGCTGCCCATCCCCGACACGATGGGTTACGCCGAGGCCTCCACGTTGGAGCCCTGGGGCTGCGTGATGGCGGCCTACACCCAGCGTCGGCGCCTGGAGCCCAGGACCGGTGGGACCATGTGGATCACCGGTCGGCCCGGAGACGAGCGCGACTACCTGTTCTCCTCCGGCCTGGACGCCCCCGCCACCATCGTGCTGACCGACGTGCCCGCCTCGGTGACCGCGCTGGTGGAGCAGACCTCGGCCACGACGATCGTGCGCGACGGCGTCGGCAGCGACGACTACCGAGCCCTGGTGGAGGAGCTGACGGACGGTGCCGGCTTCGACGACATCGTGATGCTCGATCCCCGTTCTGCGGCGACCGTGGGTGCCGTGGCCCAGCACATCGCGCGGCGCGGCACCCTGAACCTGGTGGGCGAGACCGCTCTCGACGCTCTGGTGGACACCGACGTGGGGCGCCTGCACTACGACTACACCGCCTACCTGGGCGGTCGGGGACCCGACATCGCCGCCTCGTACGGAGAGGCGCGCAACCGCTGCGACCTCCGCCCCCAGGGCACCACCGTCTTCGTGGGCGCCGGCGGCCCGATGGGGTTGATGCATGTCCAGCGAGCCATCCAGCAGCCCGACGGCCCCCGCCGGATCGTCGCCACGGAAGTCAGCGACGAGCGCCTGAAGAGCCTCGAGGACCGCCTGGCGCACCTCGCGCAGAGCAACGACTGCGAGCTGATCACCTTCAACTCCCAGACCTCGACGGAGTCGCTGCACGACTTCGTCCTGGGGATCACCGACGGCCGGGGGGCCGACGACGTGGTGGTCAGCGTCCCCATCTCGGCGGTGATGGCCGAGGCCGACACCCTGATGAACCCTGACGGGATGCTCGTGTTCTTCGCCGGTGTCGCCAACGGCACCCTGGCACCGTTGAACCTGAGCGCGGTCTACCTGGACAACGCGCAGTACACGGGGACCTCAGGGCTGACCATCCACGATCAGCAGCAGGTCGTGGACCTGGCCGACCGGGGTGACCTCTCGCCGGGATCGATCGTCGGCGCCGTCGGCGGCATGCGGGCGGCCAAGGACGGCCTCCAGGCCCTGGTCGACGGCAGCTACTCCGGGAAGGTGCTGATCTTCCCGCAGATCCACGACCTCCCCCTGATGGGGCTCGATGAGCTGAAGGAGAAGCTGCCGGACGTCGCCGCAAAGCTGGCCCCTGGTGACACCTGGAACGGCGAGGCCGAGAAGGCCCTCTTCGACAGCCAGCTCAGCAGTGGGTCACCCACGGACACCTGATGAGCTCCGGGGTGACGCCGGGTGGGGGCAGGCGGGCTCAGGCCGGGAGGCCGAGGAGGTGCTCGAGACCGATGCTCAGCCCCGGGTGGTCGGAGATGCCGCGCACGCCCAGGAGCACCCCCGGCGCGAACGAGGCCCGGTCGAGGGAGTCGTGGCGCAGGGTGAGCGTCTCCCCCGGCCCTCCGAGCAGCACCTCCTGGTGCGCGAGCATCCCGCGCACGCGCAGGGAGTGCACCGGCACGCCGTCGACATCGGCGCCCCGCGCACCCGCGATCGCCGTGGAGGTCGCGTCGGGTGCGGGCGCCACGCCGGCCTCGGCGCGGGCCTCCGCGACGAGCTGGGCGGTACGTCGGGCCGTGCCTGACGGCGCGTCCGCCTTGTCGGGGTGGTGCATCTCCACGACCTCGACCGACTCGAAGTACGGCGCCGCCTGGGTGGCGAACCGCATCATCAGCACCGCGCCCAGGGAGAAGTTGGCCGCGATGAGCACGCCCACCCCGGGCGCCTCGCTCAACCAGCCGCTGACCTGCGAGAGCCGGTCGTCGTCGAAGCCGGTGGTGCCCACGACGGCGTGGATCCGCTGCTCGACGCAGAAGCGCAGGTTGTCCATCACGGCGTCGGGGTGGGTGAAGTCCACGACGACCTGCACCGTCGCCTCGAGCAGCGCGTGCAGGTCATCGCCCTGGTCCACCTCGGCAGCGAGCACCAGGTCCTCAGCGGCCCGCACGGACTCGCAGATGGCTTTGCCGACCCGTCCCCGTGATCCCAGGACGCCGACGCGGAGCGGTTCGTCACGACTGCTGTCCACGCGCCACAACCTAGCGCTCCCGCGTCTGGCAGGCTGACCCCATGGCGGTGGACCAGATCCCGACTCGGATCCGCTGGGCTGTGGACCTGATGGACGTCCAGCCCGACGACAAGGTGCTCGAGATCGGCTGTGGCCCCGGAGCCGCGGCCGAGCTGATCTGCGCCCGCCTGGAGCCGGGCAGGGGTCGGTTGTTCGCGATCGACCGTTCGGAGTCGGGCGTGGACCGGACCCGGCGCCGCAACGCGGCCGCCATCGACGACAAGCGACTCACCGTCCGTCAGATCGATCTGGCGACCCTGCGGGTCCCGGTCAAGCGCCTGACCAAGGCCTTCGCCTTCAACGTCAACCTGTTCTGGGTCCGCGCCTGCGAGGACGAGGTCGCCCTGATCCACGAGCGGCTGCGTCCCGGAGGCGTCATCGGGCTGTTCTACGACGCCTCGCGCCCCGAGCAGGTGCCCCAGATCCTCTCCCAGGGCGCCGCCGCCCTGGAGCAGGGCGGCTTCCGGGTCTCGGCCGTGCGCAGCAGTGCGCCCGCCCCTGCCGCGGTAGGCCTGATCGCCCGCCGCTGACCCCCCTCGGTGGACGGTGTCACCGGGGGCCGACCACGGCGAGCACCTCGGGTCCGCCGAGGAGGTCGGCGGCGAGCGTCCCCACGTCGTCGAGGCCGACCGCCGCGATGCGTGCGAGCACCTCGTCGACCCCGAGCAGCTCGTGCGAGACCAGCAGGGCCTTGCCGATGCGGTGCATCCGCGCTCCCGGGTCCTCCAGGCCGAGCACCAGCCCTCCGCGCAGCTGGCCACGGCCCAGCTCCAGCTCGTCCGGCTCGAGGCCTCGGGAGGCGACCTTGGCGAGCTCGGCACGTACGGTCTCGAGCACTGCGTCGAGGCGCTGGGGCAGGCAGCCGACCCCGACCCCGAAGAGGCCGCTGTCGGCGTGGTGCGCGGAGAAGGAGTAGACCGAGTAGGCCAGTCCGCGGCGCTCACGGACCTCCTGGAAGAGCCTGCTCGAGGTACCTCCGCCGAGCGCCGTGTCGAGCACCCCGAGAGCGAAGCGCCGGTCGTCGTGACGGTCGAGGCCCTGCGTGCCGAGCACGACGTTGGCTTGCTCGAAACCGCGGACGGCTCGGACGGACCCCCGACCACCGGCACCGGGACTCCGTTCGCGCGGGCCGGTGCCGGCGTGCCGGCGCCGGCGAGGAAGTCCCCGCCGCTGAACGCCGCCTCGACCTGCTCCACGAGCCGGTCGTGCTCGACGCGGCCCGCCGCGGCCACGACCGTCGTCCCGGGCCGGTAGTGGCGGACCCAGAAGCTCGCGACCTCGTCGCGGCTCAGAGCGGCGATCGAGTCGGCGGTGCCGGCGATGGACCGGCCCAGCGGCGATCCGGTGCCCCAGGCCTGCTCGGCGAAGAGGGTGTGGACGACGTCGTCCGGGTCGTCCTCGTGCATGGCGATCTCGTCGAGGATGATGTCGCGCTCGGCCTCGATGTCCTCGGGTGCCAGCAGGGACCCGGTCACCATGTCGCCGAGGACGTCGACGGCCAGCGGGAGGTCCTCGGCCAGGACGCGCGCGTGGAAGCAGGTGTACTCCTTCGCGGTGAAGGCGTTGAGCTCGCCGCCGACCGCGTCGAGCGCCACGGAGATCTCGAGCGCGCTACGTCGGGTCGTGCCCTTGAAGAGCACGTGCTCGAGGAAGTGCGAGCAGCCGTGCTCGGCCGGCGTCTCGTCGCGTGAGCCGACCGCGACCCAGACGCCCACGCTCGCGGAGCGGGCGCCGGCCATCTCCTCGCTGACCACCCTCAAGCCCGAGCCCAGGGTGGTCGTGCGGATGCGCGAGGTCACCCGGCCGGTCTCGTCGCGCTCGACGAGGCGCTCGTCGTCACTGCCCGCAGCACGCGGCCCGCCCGCGTCGTGGTCACGACGCGGGCGGGCCGGCTGCTCGGCGGAGGTGTCCGCCACTGGATCAGGCCTCCCCGGACGCCTCGGTGGTCTCGGAGTCCCCGCCCTCGACGACCGGGATCAGCGAGAGCTTGCCGCGGTCGTCGATCTCGGCGATCTCGACCTGGACCTTCTGACCGACCGAGACGACGTCCTCGACGGTCTCCACGCGCTTGCCGCCGGCCAGGCTGCGCAGCTTGCTGATGTGCAGCAGGCCGTCCTTGCCGGGCATCAGCGAGACGAACGCACCGAAGTTCGTCGTCTTGACGATCGTGCCGAGGTAGCGCTCGCCGACCTCGGGCATCGTCGGGTTCGCGATCGCGTTGACGGCCTGGCGGGCCGCCTCGGCGGCCTCGCCGTTGGTCGCGCCGATGTAGACCGTGCCGTCGTCCTCGATCGAGAGGCTCGCTCCGGTGTCGTCCTGGATCTGGTTGATCACCTTGCCCTTCGGGCCGATGACCTCGCCGATCTTGTCGACGGGCACCCGCACGGTGATGATCCGGGGCGCGTGGACCGACATCTCCTCGGGGGCGTCGATGGCCTCGGCCATCACGTCGAGGATGGCCAGCCGCGCGTCCTTGGCCTGGCCGAGGGCCTGCTTGAGGATCTCGGCCGGGATGCCGTCGAGCTTGGTGTCGAGCTGGAGCGCGGTGACGAACTCCCGCGTTCCGGCGACCTTGAAGTCCATGTCGCCGAAGGCGTCCTCGGCGCCGAGGATGTCGGTCAGCGCGACGTACTGCGTCGCCCCGTCGACCTCGCCGGAGATCAGGCCCATCGCGATGCCCGCGACGGGCGCCTTGAGCGGCACACCGGCCTGGAGCAGCGACATCGTCGAGGCGCAGACCGCGCCCATCGACGTCGAGCCGTTGGAGCCCATCGCCTCGGAGAGCTGGCGGATGGCGTAGGGGAACGTCTCGCGGTCCGGCAGCACCGGCAGCAGCGCGCGACGAGCCAGTGCGCCGTGTCCCACCTCGCGCCGCTTGGGCGATCCCACGCGGCCGGTCTCACCCGTGGAGAACGGCGGGAAGACGTACTTGTGCATGTAGCGGCGCGTCTTCTCGGGCGAGAGGGTGTCGAGCTTCTGCTCGAGGGTGAGCATGTTCAGCGTGGTGACGCCGAGGATCTGGGTCTCACCCCGCTCGAAGAGGGCCGAGCCGTGCACCCGCGGGATGACGCCGACCTCGGCGTGCAGGGGGCGGATGTCGGCGAGACCACGGCCGTCGATGCGGACCTGGTCGCGCAGCACGCGCTCGCGCACGAGCGACTTGTTCAGCGCCCGGAACGCGGCGCCGATCTCCTTCTCGCGACCCACGAAGGCATCGCCGACCTGCTGGAGCAGGGCGGCCTTGATCTCGTCGGTGCGCGACTCGCGCTCCTGCTTGTCGCCGATCGTGAGGGCCTTGGCGGTGTCCTCGCGCACGGCCGACTCGACCGCGGCGTAGACGTCGTCCTCGAACTCGAGGAAGACCGGGAAGTCCGCGACCGGCTTGGCGGCCTCCTTCGCGAGCTCGGCCTGGGCCTCGCACAGCTGCTTGATGAAGGGCTTCGAGGCGTCGAGACCACTGGCGACGACCTCCTCGGTCGGCGCGGTCGCGCCGGAGGCGACGAGCTCGAAGGTCTGCTCGGTGGCCTCGGCCTCGACCATCATGATGGCGACGTCACCGGTGTCGGTGACGCGGCCGGCGACGACCATGTCGAAGACGGCGTGCTCGAGCTGGCTGTGGGTGGGGAAGGCCACCCACTGGCCGTCGATCAGCGCCATCCGGGTCGCACCCACGGGGCCGGAGAAGGGCAGCCCGGAGAGCTGCGTCGAGATCGACGCCGCGTTGATCGCGAGCACGTCGTACGGCATGTCCGGGTCGAGCGCCATCACCGTGATGACGACCTGGACCTCGTTGCGCAGGCCCTTCTTGAACGTCGGGCGCAGCGGCCGGTCGATGAGGCGGCAGGTGAGGATCGCGTCCTCGCCGGGACGACCCTCGCTGCGGAAGAACGAGCCGGGGATCTGGCCCACGGCGTACATCCGCTCCTCCACGTCGATGGTGAGCGGGAAGAAGTCGAAGTGGTCCTTGGGCGTCTTGCCCGCGGTCGTGGCCGAGAGCAGCATCGTCTCGTCGTCGAGGTAGGCGGTCACCGATCCGGCGGCCTGACGGGCCAGCAGCCCGGTCTCGAACTTGACGGTGCGCTGGCCGTGCTGGCCGTTGTCGATGACGGTCTCGACCGCCGAGATGGTGGGTTCTGCGTTGGTCATGCGGTTCCTCACGGTTTCGCGGAGCGACCGCGAGCGTCCGCCGCGTTGGCGCGGGTCCCCCGTGTCGGGGTGGCCCCGTCTTCGATCGAGACCCGCAGCCCCGGGACCCGGTGGGGCCTCGATCTGCAGGTCACTACCGAGGACCGGGCCCGGTCGCCGTGCAGTTCGCTCCTGGAGTGGATGTTCAGTTCTTCTCGGTCCTCGCGTCAGTGGTGCGGACGCGAGGAAGGGCCCACCGACGGTGGGCCCTTCGGGTTCAGCGGCGCAGGCCGAGTCGCTCGACGATCGAGCGGTAGCGGTCGATCTCGGTCTTGCGCAGGTAGTTGAGCAGCCGGCGGCGCTGGCCGACGAGCAGCAGCAGACCACGACGGCTGTGGTGGTCGTGCTTGTGCGACTTCAGGTGCTCGGTGAGGTGGCTGATCCGGTGGCTGAGCAGCGCGATCTGCACCTCGGGCGAGCCGGTGTCGCCCTCGGTCGTGGCGTACTCGGCGATGATCTTCTTCTTGGTCTCCGCGTCTGTCCCTATCGACACTGACGACTCCTTCTGCTGGCTCGTTGCGCGGCGCGCCGGGGCCTGTCCACCCGGGCACTCTGGTTCCGCGGCCGTTGTACGGCGATGATGTGCGGTGCGTGAGGCCCCGAGCCGACGCGGACGTCGACCTTGGGCAACCGGTGGAGCCTAGCAAGGTCGGGCACCGGCGCCCAAAACGTGCGGTGGCGCCCTCAGACGGTCGGCGGCGTGTCGTGACGCGACTGACGCTCCTGGACGGTCTGGCTGCCGTCGGGGTGGGTGGTGCGGGCGACGGTCGTGTTGCTGCGGCGGGAGTTCAGCGTCACCGCGGTCAGGACGATGACCAGTGCCCCGGCGGCGGCCAGGATCCAGCCCAGCGTGTGCACCTCGAGCGGCCCGACCTGGGTGTCGTTGATCGCGAAGACGCAGATCAGGCCGAGGGCGAGCAGGAAGACTCCGAGTCCGTAGCCCATGGGGGACCTCCAGTGGTGACGAGTGGCGGGCCCGCTCGGGCTCGCGTGAGCCCACCACCCTAGTACCGCACCGCACCCGGCGCAGGGAGATCGCCCACCCGTGCGGCGACCCGTCTCACCCCTGCTCGAGGACCGCCAGCACCTCGGCGCGTCCGGCGGCCGGGTCCGGCGCAGCGAGCGCGACCTCGGCCGCGCGACGACAGGCCTCGTCCCCGGCCCGGGCCAGGCGCGCGCCGACGGGACGCACCGCGGCGGCGGCCATCGACAACGAGGTGATGCCCATCCCGACCAGGACACAGGCGAGCAACGGGTCGGCCGCGGCCTCACCGCAGACCCCGACGGGCTTGCCCGCGCGCTTGCCCGCCTGCGCCGTCATCGAGACCAGGCGCAGCACGGCAGGCTGCCACGGGTCGGTCAGGTGGGCGAGGTCGGTCGCCATCCGGTCGGCGGCCATCGTGTACTGGGTCAGGTCGTTGGTGCCGATCGACAAGAAGTCCACGACCTCGAGCAGCCGGTCGGCCAGCAGGGCCACCGAGGGGACCTCGACCATCACGCCGGGCACGAGACCACGCTCGCGCACCTTGGCGGCGAAGTCGGTGGCCTCGGCGACGGTCGCCACCATCGGAGCCATCACCCGCACCCGGGCACCGGTCGACGCGGCGGCCTGGGCCACGGCGTCGAGCTGGCGGTCGAGCAGGCCCGGGTCGGCGAAGGACAGTCGCAGGCCACGCACCCCCAGGGCGGGGTTCTCCTCGCCCGCCAGGGTGGCGAAGGCCAGCGGCTTGTCGGAGCCGGCGTCCAGGGTGCGCAGCACCACCTCGCGGCCGGCGAAGGCCTCGAGCACCTCGGCGTAGATGTCGGCCTGCTCCTCGACCGTGGGCTCCTCGGCCCGCCCGAGGAAGCACAGCTCGGTGCGGAAGAGCCCGACCCCCTCGACCGGTTGCGGGGCGGCTCCGCGCGCACTCTCGCCGTCCGCGACGTTGGCCAGCAGCTTGACGGCGGTGCCGTCAGCCGTGGCCCCGGGTCCTGCCCAGGCCTGTGCCTCGTCGCGGACCTCGCGGTCCTGCGCGACCCGGTCGCGCGCCTCGGCGGCATCGGGCTCCAGCTCGACGGTGCCCCCGGTGCCGTCCACGAGCACGTGGGTGCCGTCGGGGACCTCGTGGGCACCTGGAACCCCCACCACGCACGGGATCCCGAGCTGGCGGGCGATGATCGCGGTGTGGCTCGTGGGCCCGCCGCGGGTGGTGACCAGCGCGAGCACACGCTCGGGATCCAGCCCGGCGGTGTCCGCGGGCGCGAGGTCGTCGGCGACCACGATCGAGGGCTGGTCCGGGTCGGGCACCCCCGGCTCCGGCGCACCCACGACGCGGGCGACGACGCGCTTCTCGATGTCGCGGAGGTCGGTCGTGCGCTCGGCCATCAGGCCCCCCATGGCGGTGAACGCGTCGACGAACTGGTCCGCCGCACCGCGCACGCTGGCCACCAGGCCCTCGCCGGCCTGGAGGCGCTGGCGCACCGCCTTGCGCATGCCCTTGTCGCGGGCCAGGCCGGCGCTGGCGACCAGGACCTCCGCCGCCGCCCCCGACGCCTGGCCGGACTTCGCGGAGTAGCCCTCGGCGACGGTCTCGACCGCGGTGTCGTAGGCGGCGAGCGCCGCGACGGCGTCCTCGGGCCCGGCGCCGAACGCGTCGATCGCCTCCTGGGGGACGTCGTCCTGGACGCGGACGACCGGACCGTAGGCGACGCCGGGAACGACAGGCGCGCCGCGCAGGACCGTGTCGGCAAGGGATGGGATGCTCGTGACCATGCTCACAGCATAGGGTCCTGCACGCTTGACAGTCCAGTGTTTACCAACTAAAACAACACATACGCAGATCAGTGATGGACGCCACGCCGGCGTCCGCCACCCGAGGGGGAAGGAGTCGCGATGTACGCCGAGGAGCGACAGCAGGCGATGGCCGGGCTCGTCGCCGCGCGCGGGCGCCTCTCGGTCACCGAGCTCTCGACCAGCTACGACGTGACCACCGAGACCATCCGCCGCGATCTCTCGGCCCTCGAGCGGCTCGGCCTCGTGCGCCGCGTCCACGGTGGCGCGGTCCCCGCGCACGCGCTGATGAACGTGGAGTTCGCACTCGCCGAGCGCGACGAGGCCAACACCGCGGCCAAGGAGCGCATCGCGGCGGCCGCGGTCGACCTGCTGCCGCCGACCGGGTCGAGCATCCTGCTCGACGCCGGCACCACGACCGCGCGTCTCGCGATGGCGATGCCGCGTGACCTGCGGCTGCAGGTCTACACCCACGCCGTGCCCATCTGCTCACGACTGGCCACGCACCCCAGCGTCGACCTGCACGTGCTGCCGGGACGGGTGCGCCGCACGACCCAGGCCGCCGTCGGCCCCGACACCGTGGCGGCCCTGGAGCGGCTCCGGGTCGACGTCGCGTTCGTCGGCACCAACGCGCTCTCGCTCTCCCACGGTCTCTCCACCCCCGACAGTGACGAGGCCGCCACCAAGCGGGCCATCGTCGCCGCCGCCCGGCGGGTCGTGGTCCTCGCCGACGCCAGCAAGATCGGCGAGGAGAACGTCGAGCGCTTCGCCACGCTGGACGAGATAGACCTGCTCATCACCGATGACAGCCTGGTCCCCGACGACCGCGGCGCCCTCGAGCGCGCCGGGGTGGAGGTGCTTCTCGCATGATCCTGACCCTGACCGCCAACCCCAGCACGGACCGCACCGTCCTGCTCTCCCACCGCCTCGAGCGCGGCGAGGTCCAGCGTGCCGAGTCGGTGACCTCGCAGGCCGGCGGCAAGGGCGTCAACATCTCCCGCGCGGCCGTGTCCGCCGGCATCGAGACCCTCGCCGTCCTGCCGGTCGACGCCGGCGACCCGTTCGCCCTGGAGCTTCGCTCCGCGCGGATCCCGACGGAGGCGGTGGGAGCGACCGGCCCTCCCCGCGTCAACCTGACGATCAGTGAGCCCGACGGCACCACGACCAAGCTCAACAGTCCTGGACCCTCGCTCGACAGCGAGATCAGGACCCGGCTGACCCACGCGCTCGTCTCCCGTGCGCCGCGCGACGGGTGGATCGTCCTGGCGGGGTCCGTGCCGCCCGGCTGCCCCGACGACTGGTACGCCGACCTGGTCGGCCAGCTGCGCGGCACCGGGTCCCGTGTCGCCGTCGACACCAGCGACGCCCCCCTGGCCGCGCTGGTCGCCGCGCTGGCCACGACCGACGGGCCGCGCCCGGACCTGATGAAGCCCAACGGGCACGAGCTCGCCTCGCTGACCGGTGGCGACGCCGAGCTGATCGAGTCCGACCCGCGTGCCGCGGCCGAGGCCGCCCGCACCCTGGTCGAGCGAGGAGTCGGCGCCGTCCTGGCCACGCTCGGCGCCGGGGGTGCCGTCCTCGTCGACTCGACCGGCGCCTGGCACGCCACGCCGCCGCCCACCCGGGTGCTCAGCACGGTGGGAGCCGGCGACTCCAGCCTCTTCGGCTACCTCCTCGCCGACCTGCGGGGCCAGGGCCCCGCGCAACGACTGGCGCTCGCCGTGGCCTACGGCAGCGCGGCCGCAGCACTTCCCGGCACGACCATCCCCGAACCCTCACAGGTCCATCCCGGACACGTCGAGGTATCCGTACTTTCCGAACCTTTGGGAGTCTCTTCATGACCGACCTCATCAACGCCGACCTGGTGCGCCTGGAGGCCGACCTCGGCTCCGACAAGCACGACGTCATCAGATCGCTCGCGGGCGTCGTCTCCGAGGCAGGTCGCGCCGAGGACGCCGACCAGCTCGCTGCCGACGCCCTGGCGCGCGAGGGCACCTCGCCGACGGGTCTGCCCGGCGGGATCGCGATCCCGCACTGCCGCACGACGGGCGTCTCCCGGCCGACGCTCGCCTTCGCCCGCCTCGACCCGCCGGTCGACTTCGGAGCCAAGGACGGGCCGGCCAGCCTCGCGTTCCTGATCGCGGCCCCGGCCGACGGCGACGCCACCCACCTCAAGCTGCTCACCGAGCTGGCGCGGGCGCTGGTGCGCCCCGACTTCGTCACGGCGCTGCGCGAGGCCTCGACCCGCGAGCAGGTCGTCGAGATCGTGGGCGGAGTGCTCGACAAGGCCGGCGACACCCCCGCCACCCAGGCCCCCGCCGCGGCGGACACCGCGACCGCGCCGTCCTCCGCGACGACCTCCGCGACGACCTCGACCGGGGGCGCACGCCGTCGCCTGGTCGCCGTGACCGCGTGCCCGACCGGCATCGCCCACACCTACATGGCGGCCGAGGCCCTCGAGGCCGCGGCGGCCCGCGCGGGCGTCGACATCGCGATCGAGACCCAGGGCTCCGCCGGGTCCAAGCCCCTGGCCCCGTCGGTCATCGCGGCCGCCGACGCGGTCATCTTCGCCGTCGACGTCGGGGTCCGCGACCGGACCCGCTTCGCCGGCAAGCCCCTGATCAGCTCGGGCGTGAAGCGCCCGATGGACGAGGGCGACACGATGATCGCCGAGGCGCTGCGCGCAGCCGACGACCCGGGCGCCGCTCGCGTCCAGGGTCAGGCCGGCTCGGGCGCTGGAGCCGGGTCCGGCGAGGGCTCCACCGCCTCGGCCGAGGGCTGGGGCGGCACGGTCCGCCGCATCCTGATGACCGGCGTGTCCTACATGATCCCCTTCGTCGCCGCAGGCGGCCTGCTCATCGCGCTGTCGTTCCTGTTCGGCGGTTACGAGATCGTCAACACCCCGCAGGTCGCCACCGAGAACACGCTGTTCAACCTCCCCGACCTCGAGGCGCTCGGTCTCGACCACGCGCTGTTCGGGTCCAGCCTGATGGCCTACCTCGGTGCCCTCATGTTCGTCCTGGGCGGGGCGGCCTTCGGCTTCCTGGTGCCCGCGCTCGCGGGCTACATCGCCTACGCCATCGCGGACCGGCCCGGCATCGCCCCCGGCTTCGTCATGGGAGCGGTTGCCGTGACGACCCAGTCCGGGTTCATCGGCGGCATCGTCGGCGGCGTCCTCGCCGGGGTCATCGCGAAGTGGATCAGCGGCTGGGCGATCCCGTCCTGGGCGCGTGGACTGATGCCCGTCCTGGTCATCCCGCTGCTCACCGTGCTCAGCGCGGGTTTCGTGATGGTCGTCCTGCTGGCCCGCCCGCTCTCCGGTCTCATGGCCTCGCTGGCCGACGGCCTGAACTACATGGGCGAGCGACCCGGCCTGGCCGTGGTCCTCGGTGCCCTGCTCGGCCTGATGATGGCCTTCGACATGGGTGGGCCGCTGAACAAGACGGCGTACGCCTTCGCCACGACCGGGCTCGCCGCCGCGGCCACCTCGACCGACGCCCCGCAGCTGAAGGTCATGGCCGCCGTCATGCTCGCCGGCATGGTCCCGCCGATCGCGCTGGCCCTGGCCACCGTGCTGCGCCCCAGGCTCTTCTCGCTGCCCGAGCGTGAGAACGGCAAGGCGGGCTGGCTGCTCGGCGCCTCGTTCATCACCGAGGGCGCCATCCCGTTCGCCGCCGCGGACCCGTTGCGCGTCATCCCCTCGATCATGGTCGGCAGCGCGGTCACGGGCGGGCTCTCCCAGCTGTTCGGCGTCAGCCTGCGTGCCCCGCACGGAGGCATCTTCGTGATCTTCGCCGTCGACGGCGTCGTGGGCTTCTTCATCGCGCTCATCGCCGGTGTCCTCGTGTCGACCGCCCTCGTGATCGGCCTGAAGTCCACCGCGAAGACCAAGGACTCCGAGCTCGAGCTCGTCGGGGTCTGACGCCGCCCGTACCGACCGCACCGTCCGTCCACCCACCGCAGCACAGAGGAGCACCATGCCCAGCAAGTCCGTCACCGTCGGCTCCGCCGTCGGCCTGCACGCCCGCCCCGCCGCCCTGATCTCGGAGGCGGCGGCCGACCTGGACTCCGACGTCTACCTCGCCACGGCGGGCGGCACGCCCGTCGACGCGGCGTCCGCGCTGATGATCATGACCATGGGCGCCGGCAACGGCGACACCGTCGAGGTCTCCGGCGAGGACCAGGGCGACGTCGACACGATCGCCGCCCTGGTCGAGAAGGATCTCGACGCCTGAGCGGACCATCCGACCCGTCCTGACCCGCCTCCCGACCTCGTCGGGGGGCGGGTCAGCCGTCTCTGCGCTGCGCTCGCACCGCGAGGTAGACCGCGCGCATCCCGACGGCCTGCTCGAGCTCGACCAGCATGCTGGCGAAGAAGTGCTCACGGTAGGTGTCGTCGGTGAGGGTCGAGACGGTGAGGTACAGCGAGGAGAAGGCCGCCAGGAAGAGTGAGACCTGGAACAGCGGGACCGAGATGGTGCTCAGGTAGGGCACGGCGTAGATCTCGCTCGCGGGCTTGGTCGTCCAGGCCGACTGCACGCCGAGGTCCATCACGAGCGCCCCGAACAGCAGGAAGAACCCGAAGACGGTCCCAGCGAGCAGGATGATCTGCACGAACTGGATGACGACGAGCACGATGACCAGGTTGGTGCGTTCCAGACCGCTCACCGTGGCCAGCTCCACGGGGTCGACGTCCGGGTCGGCCAGCACGTCCTCGCACGCCTCGCTCAGCGGCGTGCCATGGCACGTGCGCCGCAGGAACGCGGCGTCCACCGCGTCGTCGACCAGGTCGACCTCCTCGGGCAGGCGGACGAGCAGGAACCCGAGCGCGAGCCCGACGAAGAGCAGCACCGTGAGCCACAGGGTGCCCGTCGACAGGCTCGCCGAGAGCTGCCAGACCTCGGCGTTGATGAACAGGAAGGTGACGAAGACCAGCAGCAGCGGCAGCGCCCGGGTCATCAGCGGCAGCAGCGAGCGCAGGCTGCCGAGGCTCCGGCCCAGCGCCCAGGCCACGATCGGCCGGGCCTGCAGCACGGTCGCTGCGTACCCGGCCGCAGCGATGAGGCCGAGCGAGACCAGGACCGCCGGTGCCGCGCTGACCTGGTCGGTGAGCCAGGCCAGGAGCGCTCCCCCGCCCGCGCCGAGGACGGCGACCACGAGCGCCAGGGGGACCACGCGACGCGGTCTCAGCCCGCCGCGGACCGCCGTCCCGACCTCGGGCACGAAGTAGGTCAGTCCGTGGGAGAGGAACCAGGCGTCTGCGGCAGCGAGCGTGTCAGGAACGGCCTGACCGGCACGGCGGCGCGGCACCGATCAGGCCCGCTCGTCCAGCAGCGCCGCCCGCGCAGCAGCGACGTCCTCGGCCATCTGCTCGAGGAGCAGCTCGACCGAGCCGAAGGCGACCATGCCGCGCAGGTGGTGGGTGAAGGCGACCTCGACCTCGTGGCCGTACAGGGCGAGATCGGTGCGGTCCAGCACATAGGCCTCCACCCTCCGCGCCCGGGCACCGGCGAAGGTCGGGTTCGTGCCCACGCTGATCGCGGTCGGCAGCGGCTCGGCCGCCGGGTCGTTCGCGTCGCGCACTCTCAGCCACCCGGCGTAGACGCCGTCGGCGGGAGCGGCCGCGTCCGGGCGCAGGGCCACGTTGGCCGTCGGGTAGCCGAGCTCGCGACCACGCCGGTCGCCCTCGACCACGGGGCCGCGCACCGAGAACGCGCGGCCGAGTGCCTCGGCGGCCCCGGCGACGTCACCGGCGGCCAGGCAGGTGCGCACGTAGGTCGAGGACCACACCTGGGGGCCGCCGTCGAGCTCCACACCCTCGGCGACGAACCCGCGTTCGGCACCGAGGAGACCGAGGACACCGACGTCGCCGGCCGCTCGGGCGCCGAAGCGGAAGTTCGCTCCGACGACCACGGCCTCGGCGCCCAGCGCGTCGACCAGCACCCGGTCGACGAACTGCTCCGGCGACCAGCCCGCGACCGCGCGGTCGAACGGGAGCACCAGCACCTCGTCGACCCCGAGGCCGCCCAGCAGCTCGGCTCGCTGGTCGATGGGAGTCAGCACCGACGGCGCGTGGTCAGGTCGCAGCACCGCCATCGGGTGCGGGTCGAACGTCACGGCGGCCAGCGGGGCCTCCCGCTCGTCGGCGACCCGGCGCGCACGGCCGATCACGACCTGATGACCTCGGTGTGCTCCGTCGAAGTTCCCGATGGTGACCACGCGCGATCCCTGCTGCTCGACCTCGTCGAGCGAACGCCACACTCGTGCCGGCACCGCACCCTCCTTCTCCGGTCGGCTCCGTCCCGGTCGACGCCAGCCTCCCACGATGGCCCTCCGCGGACGGGCGAGGGCCAGGCCCCGAGGGTCACGGCGCCGGTCTCAGACGAGAACGGCGACCGGACGCGCCAGCCCGTCGCGCTCCTCGTAGAGGGCAAGCAGCTCACCGTCCGGGTCGAGCAGCGCCGTGAGGCCGGCCATCGCGAGCTCCAGCGGACGTCCGTGCCGAACCAGGCGGGCGACGTCGGCCTCGAGGCGGAGCACCGGGAAGGCCAGCCTCGCGGCGTCCCCGAGCGGGCTCATCTCGAAGTGCTCGGCGAGGTCCTCCAGGCGGGCGGCACCGGTGAGGTCGAAGGGCCCGACGCGGGTGCGCCGCAGCGCGACCAGGTGGCCCCCGACCCCCAGCTCGCGGCCGACGTCACGGGCGATGGCGCGCACGTAGGTGCCGCTGGAGCACGCGACCGAGACGACGACGTCGACCGCGTCGGACCGCATCTCGACCTCCCCGACCTCCAGGGAGTGCACGGTGACCCGCCGCGGGGCGAGCACGACGTCCTCACCGGCCCGGACCCTGGCGTGGGCTCGCCGCCCGTCGACCTTCACCGCGGACACGCTGCTCGGGACCTGGTCGAGCTCCCCGACCTGGGCGGCGAGCGCCGCGCCCAGCGCCGCCTGGGTGATCGAGGCCACGGCCCCCGGCTCGGCGCGCTCGAGGATCTCGCCCTCGGCGTCGTCGGTGGTGGTGCTGGCGCCGAGGCGGATGGTGGCGTCGTAGGACTTGCTGGTGAGACTGAGGTGACCCAGCAGACGGGTTCCGCGTCCCACGCCGAGGACCAGCACACCGGTCGCCATGGGGTCCAGCGTGCCGGCGTGGCCGACCTTGCGGGTGCCGGCGAGCCGTCGCACGCGGGCGACCACGTCGTGGGAGGTCAGACCGGCGGGCTTGTCGACCACGAGCAGCCCCGAGGGCGGCTCGGGCCGCTCCGGCTGCGCTGACACCTCAGTCGTCCTCGTCGTCCGGCTCGTCGATCTCGTCGATCTCGTCCTCGCGGGGCTTCTTGTAGGGGTCCGCCTCCCCGGCGTACGCCGTGCCGCGGCCGAGCGCGACCTGCTCGTCGAGCTCGCGGGCTCGGGCCAGGACCTCGTCGAGCTGACGCGCGTTCTCGGGGAGCGCATCGGCGATGAACGTCAGCGTCGGCACCTGGCGGGTGCCGAGCTGCTTGCCGACCTCGGAGCGGATCAGGCCCTTGGCCGACTCCAGAGCGGCGGCGGTGCTGGTCAGGTCGGCGTCGTCACCCAGGACCGTGTAGAAGATCGTGGCCTGCTGGCTGTCGCCGGTGAGTCGCACGTCGGTCACGGTCACGAAGCCGAGCCGCGGGTCCTTGATCCGCCGCTCGAGCATCTCGGCGACCACGACCTTGACGCGGTCCGCGATCCGTCGGACCCGGGGGTTGGTCATCTCATCACTCTCTCGGTCGGCAGCGGTTGCACCGCCGCGACCCGGCAGGGCTGCGTCAGCAGCCCGCCGGACCGCGAGCGGAGCGAGCCTGGTCCGGCGGAGCAGAAGGGCAGCCCGGCGTCGCCGGACGAACCCTTCTGCCCGCCGCAGGAGGAGCGTCAGCTCCGGGGGATCTCGCGCATCTCGAAGGACTCGACGACGTCGCCGATCTTGATGTCCTGGTAGTTGCGCAGCACCAGACCACACTCGAAGCCCTCGCGGACCTCGGAGGCGTCGTCCTTCTCCCGTCGCAGCGAGGCGAGGTCGAGGTTGTCGGCGATGACGTTGCCGTCGCGCAGCAGCCGGACCTTCGCCGAGCGACGGACGACGCCGCCGATGATCATGCAGCCCGCGATGTTGCCCAGACGGGAGGAGCGGAAGATCTCGCGGATCTCCGCGCGACCCAGGCTGGCCTCCTCGTACTCCGGCTTGAGCATGCCCTTGAGCGCGGCCTCGATCTCGTCGATGGCCTGGTAGATGACCGAGTAGTAGCGCATCTCGACGCCCTGCTTGTCGGCCAGCTCGGTCGCCTTGCCCTGGGGCCGCACGTTGAAGCCGATGATGATGGCGTCCGATGCTGCGGCGAGGTCGACGTTGGTCTCGGTGATCGCACCGACACCGCGGTCGATGACCCGGATGCCGACCTCGTCGCCGACGTCGATCTGCGACAGGGCGTCCTCGAGAGCCTCGACCGAGCCGGACACGTCGCCCTTGAGGATCAGGTTGAGCTCCTGGCTCTCACCCTTCTCCATGGAGGCCATGAAGTCCTCGAGGGTGCGGCGGACGCGGCGCTTGGCCTGCATGGCGGCACGCTCGCGGGCCTCGCGCTTCTCGGCGATCTGGCGGGCCATCCGGTCGTCGTCGACGACCAGGAAGTTCTGACCCGCACCGGGCACCGCCGAGAGGCCCAGCACCATCGCCGGGCGCGAGGGGTCGGCCTGCTCCATCTCGACACCGTGCTCGTCGAGCATGGCGCGCACGCGGCCGTGAGCGGGGCCGGCGACGATCGAGTCCCCGACGCGCAGGGTGCCGCGCTGGACCAGGATGGTGGCCACCGGGCCGCGACCGCGGTCCAGGTGCGCCTCGACCACGAGTCCCTGGGCGTCCTGCGTCGGGTTGGCCCGCAGGTCGAGGGAGGCGTCCGCGGTGAGCACGACCGCCTCGAGCAGCTTGTCGAGGTTGAGCTCGGACTTGGCCGAGACGTCGACGAACATCGCGTCGCCGCCGTACTCCTCGGGCACCAGGCCGTACTCGCTGAGCTGACCCCGGACCTTCGTCGGGTCGGCGTCCTCCTTGTCGATCTTGTTGACCGCCACGACGATCGGCACCCCCGCGGCCTTGGCGTGGTTGAGCGCCTCGACCGTCTGAGGCATCACGCCGTCGTCGGCCGCGACCACGAGGATCGCGATGTCGGTGGCCTGAGCACCGCGAGCACGCATGGCGGTGAACGCCTCGTGACCCGGGGTGTCGATGAACGTGATCGCGCGGTCGTTGTCGTCGACCTCGGTCACGACCTGGTAGGCCCCGATGTGCTGGGTGATCCCGCCGGCCTCCTTGGCCACGACGTTGGCGTTGCGCAGCGCGTCGAGGAGCTTGGTCTTGCCGTGGTCGACGTGACCCATCACGGTGACGACCGGCGGACGGATCATGAGGTCGTCCTCGTCGCCCTCGTCCTCGCCGAACTCGATGTCGAAGGACTCGAGCAGCTCGCGGTCCTCGTCCTCGGGGGAGACGACCTGGACGTTGTAGTTCAGCTCCTCGCCGAGCAGCTCGAGCGTGGCTTCGTTGACCGACTCGGTCGCCGTCACCATCTCGCCGAGGAAGAACAGCATCTGCACGAGCTGGGCGGCGTCGACGCCGACCTTCTCGGCGAAGTCGGTCAGTGAGGCGCCACGCGCCAGACGCACCGTCTCGCCGTCGCCCTTGCGCACACGCATGCCGCCCAGGGTCGGGGCCTCCATGGCCTCGAACTCCTGGCGACGCGCCCGCTTGGACTTGCGTCCTCGACGAGACGGACCGCCGGGGCGGCCGAAGGCGCCCTGGGTGCTGCCCCGCTGACCGGGTCGTCCCCGCCCACCGGGCCCTCCGAACCCTCCGCTGCGAGGCGGACCACCGGGGCCACCACGCGCGGGGGCACCGGCGCCCGCACCGGCGCGGGCCGGCGCACCGCGGCCTCCGGGACCGGGGCGACCGGGGCCGCCTCCGGGGCCGGGACGGCCACCGGGACCACTGCCGAAGGCAGCGGGCGACTTCGGCATCATCGCCGGGTTGGGGCGCGGCATGCCTGGGCGGCCGGGTGCGGCTCCGTCGCGTCCTGCGGGCGGGCGCGGCGGGCGGTTCTCGCCCTCGCCACCGGCGGGCGGCGGCGTGGCACCGGGGGCGGGCGCCGCGGGGCGACGACCCATGCCCTGGTTGGAGGAGAACGGGTTGTTGCCGGGGCGGGGCGAGCCCGCGGCGCGACCGACCGGTCGAGGGGCCGGCGCCTTGGGCGAGGGCGCCTTCGGACCCGGGCGGGGAGCCTCGGAGGCTCGCGCCTCCGGCTCAGCCTGAACCGGCGGGGCGGTGACGGGTGCTGCTGCTGCCGGCGCCTCCGGGGCGACCGGCGCGGGCGCGCTGACCGCCGGCGGGGCCGCCGGAGTCTCCTCGACCGGCGCTGCCCGGGGCCCGGGCCTCGGGCCAGGACGCGCCTCCGCGGCAGGTGCCGCCTCGGCGGCCGCCGGGCCCGTCTGGGCCGGGCTGGCCGGGGCGGGCGCGGTGCTCTGCGGTGTCGGGGCGGCCGGCGCAGGAGCGGCCGGCGCCGGAGCGGGCTTGCTCAGCTCCGAGCCGTACTCCTTGCGGAACCGCATCTCGGCGGGCAGCTCGATCGTCGAGCTCGCCGACTTCACGAACTCGCCCATCTCCTTGAACTTCTCGAGAACGTACTTGCTCTCGACTCCGAACTCTTTGGCGAGCTCGTGGACTCGGGTCTTAGCCACAATTCTCCTTCTGGCCCGACCCGCGTCCTGCGGTGATCGAGCCTCAGCGGTGGTGCGAACTCATCGGGAAGTACTCATCGAGTGCTCATGAGCTGCTGCTCCAGTTCGTGGTCGTCACTGCGGTGGTAGGTCGCGCGCTGCGAGGTAGTCACCGACCGGCGCGCTGGAGAGCCCGCCCGGGACCCGGAGGGCCCGGCCGAACGCCTTGCGACGCACGGCGAGGTCGTAGCACCGGGTCGTGGGGTGCAGGTGCGCACCACGTCCCGGAGCGGTGCCCGCCGGGTCGGGAAGGACGACCTGCTGGCCGTCCTCGTCCGTCTCGGCGCTCACCCGCAACAGCTCGCGCTTGGCGGCTCGGCCACGACATCCCACGCACGTCCGGACCGGGTCCGTGCGAGACGAGGAAGGCGTGTGCTGATCCACCGTCGTGCAGTCTAGCCACGGCGAGCCGGATCAGGCGAAACGTGCCCCGGTCGAGACCGCCGATCTCACTGCTCGTCGCCGGCGGGCGGCTCCTCGTCGCTGTGGATGTCGATGCGCCAGCCGGTGAGGCGTGCCGCGAGGCGGGCGTTCTGACCCTCCTTGCCGATCGCCAGCGAGAGCTGGAAGTCGGGCACGACCACCCGGGCCGAGCGCGCCGCGAGGTCGACGATCTCGACCGAGCGGACCCGGGCGGGCGAGAGCGCCCCGGCCACCAGGCGGGCCGGGTCGGTCGACCAGTCCACGATGTCGATCTTCTCGCCGCCGAGCTCGGCCATCACGTTGCGCACCCGCTGGCCCATCGGCCCGATGCAGGAGCCCTTGGCGTTGACGCCGGCCACGGTCGTGTGCACCGCCATCTTCGTGCGGTGACCGGCCTCGCGGGCCAGCCCGGCGATCTCGACCGTGCCGTCGGCGATCTCGGGCACCTCGAGGGCGAACAGCTTGCGCACCAGGTTGGGGTGGGTGCGTGAGAGCGTGATCTGCGGCCCGCGCACTCCCCTGCGCACCGAGATCACCACGGCCTTGATCCGCGTGCCGTGGGGGTACCGCTCCCCCGGGACCCGCTCGCTGACCGGCAGCAGGGCCTCGAGCTTGCCGAGGTCGACCATGACGTCGTCGCGGTTGCGGCCCTGCTGGATCACGCCCGAGACGATGTCGCCCTCGCGTCCGGCGAACTCCCCGAACCGGACGTCGTCCTCGGCGTCGCGCAGCCGCTGCAGCATGATCTGCTTGGCCGTCGTCGCGGCGATGCGACCGAACCCGTCGGGGGTGTCGTCGTGCTCACCCGCGGGCTCGCCGTCCTCGCCGACGTCGGTGGCCCACACGGTCACGTGCCCGGTCTTGCGCTCCAGCTCGACCCGGGCGGTCTCGGCCGCGCCGGGCGAGCGCAGGTAGGCGGTGAGCAGGGCCTGCTCGATCGCCTCGACGAGCACCTCGAAGGAGATCTCCTTCTCCCGCTCGAGCATCCGCAGCAGGTTCATGTCGATGTCCATCAGACCTCCTCCTCCGTCGCCGCGTCCTGAGCGACCGGGGCGCGTCGGTTGAGCTCGACCTGCACCAGCGCCCGGTCCACCTCACCGAAAGCCACCGTGCGAGCGCCACCGTCCACATCGAGGTCGACCTCGTCGTCGCGCGCCTCGACGATCCTGCCCGTCAGGCTCGTGCCGTCGACCAGGGCGATCTTGACGAGCCGGTCGGCGTTGCGGCGCCAGTGGCGCGCCAGCGTCAGAGGCCGGTCCACGCCGCGCGAGGTCACCTCGAGGGTGTACGGCTGCTGACCGAGCACGTCGGAGTCGTCGAGCACGGCACCGACCGCCCGGGTCGCCTCGGCGACCTGGTCGAGATCGACCCCTCCGTCCTGGTCGACGGCCACCCGCAGCACGCGTCGCTTGCCGGCAGGGGTGAGCTCGACCGCCTCGAGGTCCAGCCCCAACGCCCCGAGAGGCGTCTCGATCAGCAGGCCGATGCGATCGACCACGGCTGTGTCCACGGGTGGTTCCTCCTGTGCTGTTGTGACGCGGGCCTGTCGCAGAGCCCGGAGCGGCCTGCGCCATGCCGCGCGGCGCCGAACGACGCCGCGGTGCGGGACCCCACACTAGCCCCGCGCCGACCTGCGGGTCGGCACAGGCCGACCCGAGCGGGACCTCGGTCCACGACGCGAGCCGGATAGCATCGCGTAGGTGATCGACCCCCCACCCGGACTGCCGCAGGTGTCGCGCCGCGCGACCCTGCTCGGCCTCACCGCCGGCGGGTCGATCGGCGTGACCGGCCTCACCGGCTGCACGCCGACGAGCGGTCCGGGAGCCGGGACGGCGACGACCCCGACCGCCGACGGCCCGGCCACCGCCGGCCCGGCGTCGCCCTCGGCCGAGCAGACCGACGACACCGCACTGCTCGCCCGCGTCCGGGGCGAGCTGGTGGCGCTCGCCGCCACGGTGGCCTCGGCCCAGCGCGGCGCGCCGACGCTGCGCCGCGAGCTCGCCCCGTTGATGGCCCTGCACCGCGCCCATGCCGAGGCCCTCGGCGAACCGCTGGGCCGCGCACGGGCCGCGAGGACACCCCGCGCCGCCACGCAGCAGCAGATCGACCGCGTGCGCTCCGAGGAAGTGCGCTGGCAGCGCCGCCTGGTGGACTACAGCGTGCAGGCGCAGAGCGGCTCCCTCGCGCGTCTGCTCGCCTCGATGTCGGCGGGCACGGCCCAGCGGCTCGCCGTGCTCCCCACCGCAGTGGAGGGCGCGCAGGCATGAGCTGGACAGGAGCGCAGCAGGACGCCCTGGGCGCCGAGCACGCCGCGGTGTGGCTCTACGGGTTGCTCGGTGGACAGACCTCGGGCACCAGCGACCCGGCGCTGCTGAGCGACCTCGACGCGGCGTACGCCGCGCACCGCGCGCGCCGTGACGAGCTCGAGACGATGCTGCGCGCCCGCGACGTCCGGCCCGTCGTCGCCGACCCGGCGTACGCCGCACCGACGGACCTGTCCTCCCCGGCGGCGGTGGAGCAGGAGGCACTGCGCGTCGAGCGAGCGTGTGCGACGACCTACGCGTGGCTGGTGGAGAACTCGCCCTCGTCGCAGCGGCGGTGGGCGGTCCTGGCCCTGAACGAGACAGCGGTCCGCGAACTCGCCTTCCAGGGAACGCCCGAGATGCTCCCTGGAAGCGACGAGTACGCGGACCGCTGAGGGCCCGGGACACGGAGCCACGAGGACGGCGGTGGGCGTGGGCTGCCTGCGCCTTCCTCGTGGCACGAGCATCGCGGAGGAGGCAGGATGGTGCGAGCATCCGCGAGCCTCACAAGTGTGCATTGCACGAACTTGCAGGAGTGCTGGTCCCCGGGACGCCCGGCCTCACGCGCAGGTCGGTGCGACCGGGTGCCGGTGATCGGTGCGCGCGGTCAGGAACGCACGAGTCCGACGAGGTGGTCGACGACACGGTCGACCGCGACGTCCTCCCGCTCCCCGGAGCGTCGGTCCTTGACCTCGAGCACCCCGTCGGCCAGGCCTCGGCCCACGACGACGATGGTCGGCACGCCGATCAGCTCGGCGTCCTTGAACTTCACCCCGGGGCTGACCTTGGGCCGGTCGTCGTAGAGCACCGCGACACCGGCGGCGTCGAGCTGGTGGGCCAGTCGCTCGGCCGCGGCGAAGATCGCCTCGTCCTTGCCGGTCGCGACGAGGTGCACGTCGGCCGGAGCCAGGTTGCGGGGCCAGCACAGACCGCTGTCGTCGAGGGTGCCCTCGGCGACCGCGGCGACCGCACGGGTGACGCCGATGCCGTAGGAGCCCATCGTGACCGTGACGAGCTTGCCGTGCTGGTCGAGCACGCGCAGGTCGAGTGCCTCGGCGAACCAGCGCCCGAGCTGGAAGATGTGTCCCATCTCGATCCCGCGGGCGGTCTCGAGGACACCGTCCTCGCACGCTGGGCAGGGGTCGCCGTCGCGGACCTCCGCGGCCTCGATCGTGCCGTCGGGGGTGAAGTCACGCCCGGCCACGAGGTCGAGCACGTGGCTGCCCGCGACGTCGGCCCCCGTGACCCACGACGTGCCCGCGACCACGCGGGGGTCGACGACGTAGCGGATGCCGGAGGCGTTCTCCTCACCCAGGGCGCCGGGCCCGATGTAGCCCTTGACCAGGGCCGGGTGGCGCTCGAAGTCGGCCTCGTCGAAGGCCTCCACCTCGATCGGCTCGAGCTGGCCCTCGAGACGCTTCTGGTCGACCTCCCGGTCGCCCGGCAGGCCGATCGCCAGGGGCTCGCGCGTCCCGTCGGGGTGCTTGAGCATGACCAGGACGTTCTTGAGCGTGTCGGCGGCGCGCCAGGGCCGGTCCGGGCGCGGGAAGGCCTCGTCGAGGTGGGCGACCAGCGTCGCGATGGTCGGGGTCGCGGGGGTGTCCTCCGCGTGGGCCGCGGGTGCCTCGTCGTAGGGCACCGGGCTGGAGGCCCGCACCTCCACGGCCTCGACGTTGGCGGCGTAGTCGCAGGTGGTGCAGCGGACGTAGGTGTCCTCGCCGACCTCGGCCTTGGCCAGGAACTCCTCCGAGCGCGACCCGCCCATGGCCCCCGAGGTCGCCTTGACGATGGCGTAGTCGAAGCCGAGCCGGTCGAAGATCCGCACGTAGGCGTCGCGGTGGGCGGCGTAGCTGGCCTCGAGGCCGGCGTCGTCGATGTCGAAGGAGTAGGAGTCCTTCATGATGAACTCGCGTCCTCGCAGCACGCCGGCGCGGGGACGCGCCTCGTCGCGGTACTTGGTCTGGATCTGGTAGAGCCAGACCGGGAGGTCCTTGTAGGAGGAGTACAGGTCCTTCACCGCGAGGGTGAACAGCTCCTCGTGGGTGGGCCCGAGCAGGTAGTCACCGCCCTTGCGGTCCTTGAGCCGGAAGATCCCGTCGCCGTAGGTCGTCCAGCGGTCGCTGGCCTCGTAGGGCTCCCGGGGAAGCAGCGCGGGGAAGCTGAGCTCCTGCGCACCGATGCCGTCCATCTCCTCGCGGATGATGGTCTCGACCCTGCGCAGCACCCTCAGCCCGAGGGGTAGCCAGGAGTAGATCCCGGGCGCCGCGCGACGGATGTAGCCCGCACGCACGAGCAAGCGGTGGCTGGGCACCTCCGCGTCCGCCGGGTCGTCTCGCAGGGTGCGCACGAACAGGCTCGACATCCGGGTGATCATGCGCGCGAGCCTACGGCTGCGCGGCGGGCGGCCGCGAACCAGCCGAGGTGCCACTCTTTGCGCACCGAGGTTCCGGTCCTGGTCGCCGACGGCGCGGATGGGCTAGAACATCACGGTCGAGAACCGGGCGGTCTCGACGAAACCGGTGCGCTCGTACGCCGCCCGCGCCGGCGCGTTCCACTCGTTGACGTACAGCGAGACCACCGGGGCGATCTCGGCGCGCACGATGGCGGCGACCGCGGCCATGCCGGCACTGGCCAGGCCCCGGCCTCGATGCTCCGGCGGCACCCAGACGCCCTGCACCTGCGCGGCCTTGTCGCTGGCCGAGGCGACCTCGGCCTTGAACACGAGCTCGTCGTGGTCGTAGCGGGCGAAGGACCAGCCACGACTGACCAGCTGCGCGACACGGGTGCGGTAGAGGTCCGAGCCCCCGGCCTCGGGCGAGACCCCGACCTCCTCGGTGTACATCGCCACGCAGGCCGGGTAGAGCGTGCCCATGTCGGCCTTGGTCGTGCGGCGTACGCCGGGGTCCGGCTCGACGACGGCGGGTCGGTCGAGCACCAGGTGGGGCTGGAGCCAGCGACGGTCCCGCGGACGCCCCCAGGTCAGGGCGGCCTCGTTCCAGAAGGCGCGGACGGGAGCGTGCAGACCGACCAGCGTCGAGGCGGCGCGGTGCCGGCCCAGCGCCCGCTCTGCGAAGGCCCGCGCATCGTCCTCGCTCGCCTGGACCGGCACGATGTTGGCCCCCGCGTGGCACGCGGCGACCAGCTCGCCCTCGACGAACCGGCCCCACATCTCGCCGCCCAGCCACCGTGGCTCGAGACGGGTGGTCTGGGCGCGGTGCACCACGAAGACGTTGACCACGGGGTCGCGATCGGCCAGCGCGAGGAACTCGTCGAGATCGCTGGCGCCGAGCACGTGCACCCCGTGCCGGGTGGGCTCCACGACGCGAACATTAGTGCCGGGCCGACCACCCGTTGGCGACGGGCCCGTCCGCGTGGAGGTGCTGCTCGGTGGGCGGGTGCGACGGTGACCGCCCAGGGCCAGGCGCCGCCCCCACCCACCGATCTCGACCCCTCGGACGGTCGTCGCGACCGACCCGCCCGGCGCGGCCGACGTGAGGTCGAGCACCGCTGGGATCAGGGCCCACGTCGGGCCCTGGTGCGATGTCGGTGCCGGGTGGTTGCCTGGGGTGGTGGACGACGACCCCCAGCAGGTGGCCCTCGTGGCGGGCGCGACCCGCGGGTGCGGTCGCGCCATCGCGGTCGAGCTGGCGCGCGCCGGCCTCCACGTCTATGCGACCGGCAGGTCGAGCCGGACGTCGGGCCGATCCGAGATGGGCCGGCCCGAGACGATCGAGGAGACCGGGGAGCTCCTCGGCGACGTGGGCTCGGGCACCGCGATGGTCGTCGACCACGAGGACACGGCGGCCGTCGCCGCGCTGGTCGGCCGCATCGAGACCGAGCGCGGCCGCCTCGACGTGCTGGTCAACGACGTCTTCGGCGGCGACCGCTACGCCGAGTTCGGCACGTCGCTGTGGGAGCACGACCCGGAGGCCGGCTGGCGGATGATGGGGATGGGGGTGCGCACCCACCTGCTCACCGCCCACCACGCGCTGCCGTTGCTGCTGCGCACCGCGACCCCCGACCGGCCCGGGCTGGTCGTCGAGATGACCGACGGCACGTTCGAGGCCAACGCGGCCTACCGCGAGGGCGTCGGCTTCTACTACGACCTCGTCAAGTCCTGCGTGCAGCGCATCGTGGTCGGCCTCACCGCCGAGCTGGCCGGGCACCCGGTGACGGCCCTGGCCGTCACGCCCGGTTGGATCCGGTCGGAGGCGATGCTGGAGCACTTCGGAGTCACCGAGGCGACGTGGCGCGACGCGCTGGTCGCCGTGCCGGGTTTCGCGATCAGCGAGTCACCGACGTACGTCGCACGCGGTGTGGCTGCGCTGGCCGCGGATCGCCACCACCAGCCGTACGCCGGTCGGGGCCTGAGCAGCCACGACCTCGCGGTGACCTACGACCTGACCGACACCGACGGGTCGCGGCCGGACTGCTGGCGGCTCATCGCCGAGCACGGCATGGAGGGCTCGCAGAGCGCCTCCGACATCGCGGCGTACCGCTAGGCGGCGTCAGCCGGCGGTGACGACGGCCGACGTGCCGTCGACGGACTCCATGCCCTCGGCGATGCGCATGGCCTCCTCGATGAGGGTCTCCACGATCTGGCTCTCGGGCACGGTCTTGATGACCTCGCCCTTGACGAAGATCTGGCCCTTGCCGTTGCCCGAAGCCACCCCGAGGTCGGCCTCGCGGGCCTCCCCGGGACCGTTGACGACGCACCCCATGACGGCCACGCGCAGCGGGACCTCGAGCCCCTCGAGCCCGGCGGTCACCTCGTCGGCGAGCTTGTAGACGTCGACCTGGGCGCGCCCGCAGGAGGGGCACGAGACGATCTCGAGTCGGCGCGGCTTCAGGTTCAGCGACTCCAGGATCTGCAGGCCGACCTTGACCTCCTCGACCGGCGGGGCCGAGAGCGAGACGCGGATGGTGTCCCCGATGCCCTTGGAGAGCAGGTGGCCGAACGCGACGGACGACTTGATCGTGCCCTGGAAGGCAGGACCCGCCTCGGTGACCCCGAGGTGCAGCGGCCAGTCGCCCTCGGCGGCGAGCAGCTCGTAGGCCTTGACCATCACCACCGGGTCGTTGTGCTTCACCGAGATCTTGAAGTCGCGGAAGCCGTGCTCCTCGAACAGGCCCGCCTCCCACTTGGCCGACTCCACGAGGGCCTCGGGCGTGGCCTTGCCGTACTTCTCGAGGAGTCGCTTGTCGAGGGAGCCCGCGTTGACGCCGATCCGGATCGAGGTGCCGTGGTCCTGCGCGGCGCGGGCGATCTCCTTGACCTGGTCGTCGAACTTGCGGATGTTGCCGGGGTTGACCCGGACCGCCGCACAGCCCGCCTCGATCGCGGCGAAGACGTACTTGGGCTGGAAGTGGATGTCGGCGATCACCGGGATCTGCGACTTGGTCGCGATCGCGGTCAACGCGTCCGCGTCGTCCTGGCTCGGGCAGGCCACGCGGACGATGTCGCAGCCCGACGCGGTGAGCTCGGCTATCTGCTGGAGGGTCGCGTTGATGTCGCTGGTCAGGGTCGTGGTCATCGACTGCACCGAGATCGGGTGGTCGCTGCCCACCCCGACCTTGCCGACCTGGATCTGGCGGGTCTTCCGGCGCGGGGAGAGCACCGGCGGGGGGGCCTCCGGCATCCCGAGGCTGATCGCAGTCATGTCTTTGAGAGTACTCACCGCGCGCGACCCCTCTGCGAGACGTCATGCGTTCCGGTCCACCACCGTGCCGCGTTGCGGATGACGTCCGCCCGCGCTTGCCGCTGACGCCGGGACGTCGTTGACGGCCACGTGACCGCACCCGTGCCGCGCGGCTTCCCGCCCGTGCCTCAGGCGGCTCGGTGGCGGTACCCACCCTGTGCCAGCGCCTGCCCGATCTGCCCGAAGAACTCGTTCGGGTGCAGGCGCAGCCCGAGCAGCGGCACACGCAGCACGGTGTCACCGGTCAGGACGAGCGAGTTCTGTCGCAGAGCGTCCGGGACCACGTTCTCCACCCACCCATGATGGATCCCGTCGACCTCGACCACCAGCCCGTACGCCGGCCAGAAGAGGTCCAGGTAGTAGTGACCGCGGGCGTCGCGCCGGACGACCTGCCGTTCGGGCTCCGGAAGACCGCGCCGGCGCAGCTCGGCCAGGACATCGAGCTCACCGAGCGAACGCACGCCACCGAGGAGCTCGTTGACCGTCGCGTGCAGGAGGCCACGTCGGCGATCGCGGCGGATCCGCAGGAGCTGTTCGCCGAGGTCGCGGGGCAGGACGACTCCCTGCTGGACGACGAGCACCAGCACGTACGTCGCCTGTCGGTCGGTGGCGGCCCACAGCGCCGCGCGGACCGCAGCCACGGCGGGACGGGTGCGCGGCAGCCGAGAGACCGCGACGTCGTCGGCCGCCCACCGCCGAGTCTGGCGGATGTCATAGAGCGGCGTACGGCGCACGCGAGCCCCACGGGGAACCGAGACACGGATCCGATCCACGCGGTAGCGCTCCAGACCGGCCGCGACGAGGGCCGCCGCACCGTCGAGACGGGCACGGGGTCCTCCCTGGAACACCGCAGCCCACAGATGACCCGTGAAGGACACCGGTCCGTTGTGCAGGCAGATCGACTGGTCCCCGATCGTCTGCCACCGTCCGACCCGCACCTCGAACCGCACCCGCCAACGCTTGACCCCCATGTCGTAGAGCTGGCGTCGGGAGACGACGGAGCCCTGGCTCTCGGCGAGCTCGCGTGCCTTCGACAGCTCGGCGTGATCGATCGGCGGGCGGGAGGCAGCGGGCACGCATTCCACCCTGGTCGTCGCGGGACTCCTCCGCCGCAGCCAGGAGTGTCGGTGTGGATGGGTCCGCTCGAAGGATCGTTGTGGACGACTACCGGTCCCGTCTGCGTGACGGGTCCGGCCGCCATCGGCTCCGCCGCGTTGACGTCATCGGCGACGAACGAGCGCCATGGACCTCGCCGCATGACGTCCGAGAGTCCGCGTCGGCGGCACCGTCGGACGTCATACATCCCCAGCCTTGCCGGTGGACCAGTCCGTATGACGCCCCCACGGTGACCGCTGCCGACCACGGTGACCACTGCCGACCACGGCGACCTCCCGCAGCCCGGCGGGTGGGTGCCTCAGGTGGGCAGGTGGATGGGCACGACCAGGTCGGCGATGATCAGCACGACGCCCATGACCAGCAGCGCCGAGGCGACGACGTAGGCGACCGGGAGCAGCTTGGCGGCGTCGACGTAGCCGGGGTCGGGTCGGCGGAACACCTTGGCCCAGCCGCGGCGTACGGCCTCCCACAGCGCCGAGGCGATGTGGCCGCCGTCGAGGGGCAGCAGCGGCACGAAGTTGAACATGCCGATGAAGAAGTTGAAGCCGGCGATCAGGGCGCCGAGGAAGACCACCCGCTCCACGACCGGGTAGGACTCCTCGGAGACCGTCTCACCGGCGAGCCGTCCTCCGCCGACGATGCTCACGGGGCTGTCCTGGGCTCGCTCCTGCAGACCCACGACGGCCTTGCCGACCTCGAAGACCTTGACCGGCAGGGTGCCGATGGCCTGCACGGTGTCGACGGCCATCCCGCCCATCTGCCCCAGGGTGAACAGCGGGCCACCCGTGGTCACCACCGTGCGACTGACCGGCGTGACGCCGAGGAACCCGACCTGCTCGAGGGTCTCGTCGGTGGCCGAGGTCGGGCGTGCCTGGACCGTGGTGCTGGTCGTGCCGGTCCGCTCCTGGCCGTCGCGCTCGTAGCCGATCACG
Organism: uncultured Actinomycetota bacterium; assembly: GCA_963714475.1. Taxonomy (GTDB): domain Bacteria; phylum Actinomycetota; class Actinomycetes; order Propionibacteriales; family Nocardioidaceae; genus Nocardioides. The sequence goes on along the minus strand of CAVQOP010000006.1, from coordinate 352,518 downwards.
GCCTCGCCGCCGGCGTTGGTGCGGATCAGGTCGCGCAGCTGGTCCCAGCCGGCGACGGGGGTGCCGTTGAAGGTCGTGATCGTGTCGCCGGGGCGCAGTCCGGCCTCGAAGGCCGGGCTGGCCGGGTCGTCCGCACCGCACTCGAGCGTCTCGGCGGTGTAGGGCAGCACGCACTGCGAGACCGTCTCGACCACCGGCGCGCCGGGCTCGGGCTCGTAGCTGCGGATCCCGTAGAAGCCGAAGATCAGCAGGTAGATCACGAACGCGATGGCGAGGTTCACCGACGGCCCCCCGGCCATCACGATGACCTTCTTCCACCAGGGCATCTTGTAGAAGAGCCGGTCCTCGTCGGCCGCGGTGATGGTCTCCCACTCCGCGGCGCGGGCGTCGGAGATCAGCTGGGTGAACATCCCGGTGTTGGACTTGCGGACCTGGTGGACCTCGTGGCCGTCCGCGTCGACGGTGGTCTCGGCCAGGTGCGCGGCGTCCGGCGGCAGCATCCCGACGATCTTGACGTAGCCGCCGAGCGGGATGGCCTTGACGCCGTACTCGGTCTCGCCGACCTTCCTGCTCCACACCGTGGGACCGAACCCGATGAAGTACTGGGTGACCTTGCCCCCGAAACGCTTGGCCGGGATCATGTGGCCCAGCTCGTGCAGGCCGATCGAGGCGAGGATGGCGACGAAGAAGATCACCACGCCCAACGTGTAGAACAGCGCCGTCACAGCCGTGCACCCCTCGTCTGGCTCATCATCTGGCTCTCATCGGTCGTCCGCCCCACGGCGCCCGGTCAGGCGGCGGGCCTCGTCCCTGGCCCAGGCGTCTGCGGCGAGCACGCCGTCGAGGGAGGGACTCGGATCCGAGCCTACGTCGTGACGCGTCACGACGTGGGCGATCGTGTCGACGATGTCGACGAACCCGATCCGGCCCGTGCGGAACGCCTCCACACAGACCTCGTTGGCGGCGTTGTAGACCGCCGGCGCGACCCCGCCCCGCTCCCCGACCTCGCGAGCCAGCGACACCGCCGGGAACGCCTCGTCGTCGAGGGGGGCGAACTCCCACGTCTCAGCCCTGCTCCAGTCGACCGCGGGCGCGGCGGCCGGCACCCGGTCGGGCCAGGAGAGCCCCAACGCGATCGGGATCGTCATCGTCGGCGGGCTGGCCTGCACCAGCGTCGATCCGTCGACGTACTCGACCATCGAGTGGACGACGCTCGTCGGGTGCACCACGACGGTGATGGCCTCGAACGCGACACCGAAGAGCAGGTGCGCCTCGATCACCTCGAGCCCCTTGTTGACCAGCGTGGCGGAGTTGATCGTGATCACCGGACCCATGTCCCAGGTCGGGTGGTCCAGCGCCTGCTCGACCGTCACCCGGCGCAGGTCCTCGCGCGTGCGTCCGCGGAAGGGTCCGCCGCTCGCGGTCAGCACCAGGCGACGTACGTCGTCCGCCTCACCGACGCGCAGGCACTGCGCGATCGCCGAGTGCTCGGAGTCGACCGGCACGATCTGCCCGGGCGCGGCCCGCTCGAGCACCAGGGGGCCACCCATGATGAGCGACTCCTTGTTGGCCAGCGCCAACGTCCGCCCGGCCTCGAGCGCCGCGAGCGTCGGGCGTAGCCCCACGGCCCCGGTGATGGCGTTGAGCACCACGTCGCACGGCAGCTGGGCCGCCTCGACCGAGGCCTCCTCGCCCAGCCCGGCAACGGCGTCGGGCACGAGCGTGCGGACCTCGGCGACCTGCGCCTCGAACAGCTCGCGGGTTGCCGCCGCCCGCGGTCAGACCGACCACGCGGAAGCGGTCCGGGTGGGCGCGCACGAGGTCGAGCGCCTGGGTGCCGATGCTGCCGGTCGAGCCGAGGATGACCACGTCACGTCGCTGCACGACGACCAGTCTCCCAGCCGAGCCGGAGGTGCTGCCCCGGGGCGTGGCCCGGGCGGCACGCAAGGTCTAGGCTCGCCAGATGATCGAGGAGCTGCCCATGCGGACCGGCGGCGCTGCCCCGGTCGGCGGACCGACGCTGACCCAGGAGCGGCGGCTGGTGACGGAGGTTCCCGGGCCGCTCTCGCGCGAGCGTCTGGAGCGCAAGCGCGCCCACGTCGCGGACGGCGTCGCTCCGGCGCTGCCGGTCTTCGTGGTCGCGGCCGGGGGCGGCGTGCTCCACGACGTGGACGGCAACAGCCTCATCGACCTGGGCTCGGGGATCGCGGTCACGACCGTCGGCAACAGTGCGGAGGCCGTCGTACGCCGGGTCACCGAGCAGGTCGCGGCCTTCACCCACACCTGCTTCATGGTCACCCCCTACGACTCCTACGTCGATGTGTGCGCCGCCCTGTGCGAGCTGACCCCGGGTGACCACGCGAAGAAGGCCGCCCTGTTCAACTCGGGCTCCGAGGCCGTCGAGAACGCCGTCAAGGTCGCCCGCGTCGCCACCGGGCGCGACGCCGTGGTCGTCTTCGAGCACGCCTACCACGGGCGGACCAACCTGACGATGGCGATGACGTCGAAGAACATGCCCTACAAGAACGGGTTCGGGCCCTTCGCCGCCGAGGTCTACCGCGCCCCCATGTCCTACCCGCTGCGCGACGGCCTGAGCGGCGCCGAGGCCGCGGCGCGCGCGATCGACGTCATCGAGAAGCAGGTCGGGGCGGACAACACCGCGTGCCTGGTCATCGAGCCGGTGCTCGGCGAGGGGGGTTTCGTCGTGCCTGCCGAGGGCTTCCTGCCGGCGCTCTCGGCCTGGTGCTCGGCGAACGGCGTCGTGCTGGTCGCCGACGAGATCCAGTCGGGGATGTGCCGGACGGGTGCGTGGTTCGCCAGCGAGCACGAGGGCTTCGTGCCGGACCTGGTCACGGTGGCCAAGGGCGTCGCGGGAGGCCTGCCGCTGGCGGCGGTGGTGGGCCGGGCCGAGCTGATGGACGCCGTGCACGCCGGCGGCCTCGGCGGCACGTACGGCGGGAACCCGGTCGTCTGCGCCGCTGCGCTGGGCGCGATCGAGGAGATGCACGCGCACGACCTCAACGCTCGTGCCCGAGCGATCGGGGCGCTGCTCACCGAGCGCCTCACCGCGATGGCCGTCGAGCACCCCGTGCTGGCCGACGTCCGCGGGCGTGGCGCGATGATGGCCGTCGAGCTCTGTGCGCCCGGCACCACCGAGCCGGACCCGGAGCGGACGAAGGCCGTCGCGGCGTACTGCCACGCGCACGGCGTCGTGGTGCTCACCTGCGGCACCTGGGGCAACGTGATCCGGCTGCTGCCGCCCCTGGCCATCGGCGACGCCCTGCTCCACGAGGGCCTCGACGTGCTCGGTCAGGCGCTGGCCGCCACCGCGCCCGACGGCACCGAGACCTCCCCCGACGGGGAGGCCCCCCTGACGCTCGACTGAGGCTAGGCGAAGGGCTAGGCGCCGGTGCACTGCTCCACGGCGGAGGTGTACGCCGCGGAGTCCGGCCCGCCCGCGCGGACCGACTCGCCGAGCAGCCCGAAGAGCCCGTCGAAGGTCGCGAGCCGGGTGCCGTCCTGGCACTCCGTCAGGTCGCTGGGCTGGAGCGACCCGCCCTGCTCGCAGCCCGTGTAGTCCGTCGGCAGCACCGTGCCCTCGGTCCAGACGTCCTCGCAGGCCGGTGCGCGGTCCTCGGCACTGTTCTCGTTGGTCTCGGCCTGCATCTGCCCGCAGCCGGAGAGGGCGAGCGGCAGGACCAGGGCGAGTGCGGGCAGGAGGGAGGTGGGACGCATGCCCGCGACGCTAGCCACGCCTGCAGGGTGAGTCTTCTGCGCCAACAGCACCGAGGGTGTCGTAGACGGCCGTCTCGAGCTCGAGGTAACCGCCCATCGAGGCCGGGTCGGCGAACGGGAACAGCTGGGTGGCCCAGAAGCCCGCGAGGCCGTTGCGCCGGTCGATCCAGTAGTAGAGGTTGGCCAGGCCGGCCCAGGCCAAGGAGCCCGCCGGACGCCCGGTGGGCGCGTCCTCGTCGTTGATCATGAAGCTCAGACCCCAGGACTTGGCCTGGCCGGGGAAGAACTCGACGTCGTTGGACAGCGACGGCACCACGCCCGGCAGGCCCGTGACCGCGAGCCCGCCCAGGTGGTCGACCGCCGCCATCTCGACGGTCTCGGCGGCGAGGACCCGCTGGCCGTCGTCGCTGCGGCCCTCGCGGAGCCACATCCGCAGGAAACGTGCGTAGTCGGGCGCCGTGGACCACAACCCGTGCCCGCCCATCTGGACCTCCGGGTCGGCCGGAAGCTCGAACGAGCTCACCGACAGTGCACCGCCGGCGTCCCGCTGGTGCATCGAGGCCTTGCGCTCGCGCATGCCGGGGCTCAGGTCGAAGGCGGTGCTGGTCATGCCGAGCGGGCCGAGCACCCGCTCGGTCATCACCTCCCCGAGGCGCTGCCCGGTGATGGCCTCGACGACCTGGCCGGCCCAGTCGATGCTCGACCCGTAGAGCCACCGCGTGCCCGGGTCGAAGAGCAGCGGACCGTCCAGGGCCGCACGAGCGCCGGTCACGACGCTGGCCTGGCCCTGCTCGCGAGCCAGGCGCAGGTAGTCGGCGTCGAAGAACTCGTAGCCGAAGCCGGCCGTGTGCAGCAGCAGCTGACGGGTGGTCGGCTCGCTGGCCGGCGCCCGCAGCCGCGGCGTGCCGTCGTCGCCGAAGCCGTCGAGCACCTGCACGCCGGCGAGCCCGTCGACGTAGGTGCTGGCGGGCGCGTCGAGGTCGAGCCGACCCTCCTCCACCAGCTGCAGGCAGCAGGTCGCGGTGACGGCCTTGGTCGTCGAGAAGATCGAGAACACCGTGTCGGCGGTCATCTCCTGGCTGCCCCCGAGCTCGCGGACCCCGCACACGCCCTCGTAGAGGGTCCGCTCCCGGTCGGTGACCACCGCGACGACACCCGGGACGCCACCGCTGTCGACCGTGTGCGCGAGCACGGCGTCGCAGGCCCCCTGCAGGTCGCTCCCGCCCCGGGTCTCCTGGGTGGTGGTCATGGCGACCTCCGTGCTCGATGATGACGTGAGAGTGACGTCACTCACACTAGGCCCGGACGCCCGGGGCCACCCTCGACGGCCGGGCCGTCCTCTCACCCGTGGAGCTCCCCATGACGATGCGTCGCCTCGCAGTGCTGACCTCCGTGGCCCTCGGCCTCGGTGCTCTCGCCCAGACCGGTACGCCGGCCGCGGCGGCCCCCGCCGTGCCCACGGCCCCCTCCGTCGCGGCCGACGGCTTCTACACCCCGCCCGCCGACCTGTCCGGCCGACCCGGCCGCGTGCTCAAGGCCGAGCCGAGCACGTTCTACCTCGACCCGCTCCAGGCGGTCCCGGCCCCGGCCGAGGCCCAGCGGATCATGTACACCAGTCGCGACGCACGGGGCCGCAGGACCGCGGTGACGGGCACCCTGCTCTCCCCCACCGTGCCCTGGACCGGGCCAGGAGCCCGGCCGCTGGTCTCCTTCGCCGTCGGCACCCAGGGCATGGCCGACCGGTGCGCGCCCTCGCGGCAGCTCGCCGCCGGCTCGGAGTACGAGGGGGGCTTCATCTCCGGGTACCTGGCGCGCGGCTACACCGTGGTCGTCACCGACTACGAGGGTCTCGGCACACCCGGCGTGCACGCCTACGTCAACACGCGCGCGCTGGGCAACAACGTCCTCGACGCGGCCCGCGCTGCCACCCGCGTCGGGAGCGACGCCGTGCCCCGCTCGGCACCGGTCTACCTCGCGGGCTACTCCGAGGGCGGGAACGCCGTCGGCGGCGCGCTGCAGCGGCACGCGACGTACGCCCCCGACGTCAACCTCGAGGGCGGCTACGCCGGTGCCGTCCCGGCTGATCTCGCGCGGGTCGCGCCGCCGCTCGACGGCTCGTTGTACGCCGCCTTCCTGCTGTACTCCGTCGCGGCCCTCGACGCCGACTACCCGCGCCTGGCGATCTCGGACCTGCTCAACCGGGAGGGCCGCCGGGCCGTCCGGCAGGCCGCGCGCACCTGCACCTCCGACGGCCTCGCGCCGTTCGCCTTCACCCGGTCCGCTGACCTGACCAGGAGCGGCCGTTCGATCGTGTCGTTCCTCTCCCGCCCCGACATCGCCCGGGTGCTGCGCTCGCTGCGCATCGGGACGGTGGCACCCGACGTGCCGGTGCTGGTCACCCACACGCGCCTCGACGACGTCGTCGACTTCGACCAGGGCCGTGACGCGGCGAGGAGGTGGTGCGACGAGGGAGCCACCGTCGCGTTCCGCCCCGGGCTCGCACCGACGCACGTCGGCGGAGCGGTGGAGTCCTATCCGAAGGCGTTCGGCTGGATCGAGGCGCGGGTGCAGGGACTGCCCGCGCCCAGCACCTGCTGAGCCCGTGCCAGGGCGGGGTGCGCCGATCGTGTCCGCGGATAACCACTTGCGCCGCGACGCGTGCCGCGCCGACCATGAGCTCAACGGGCCGCACCTCGCGGCCGACCAGCGAGAGGAGCACGACATGTCGATGACTGTCCCCGGCCTGACCTCAGTGCCGATCCCCTTCTCACGATGGAGCAACCCCACCCATGTCGTCACGACAGCACCGACGCCCACGAGGTCACGACGACCTGCAGGGCGAGCACTACAGCTCTGAGCACCTCCTCTCCCTGCCCGAGCAGGTCGGCCTGGCCGCCGCGCGCACGGACCCGGACCGACGTCCACCCGATCCCCGGTTCACCCTCGACTTCACCGCCTACGACGAGATCGAGGACGTCGAGGGGCAGCGCTGGTCGACCTGGCTCGACGTCGATCCGCTCTGCCGCGGGCCACAGCCCCGACCCGACTGGGTCGTGACCTCGCAGGGCGCGATCGACACCGACCTCGGCATCCTCAAGACCGGCAAGGAGGCCGACGTCTTCCTGCTCGATCGCACCGACCCTCAGGACCCGGACGCACCAGGCCACAGCGTCGTGCTGGCCGCCAAGCGGTACCGCTCGGCCGACCACCGCACCTTCCACCGCTCGGCCACCTACACCGAGGGCCGCAGCGTCAAGCGCTCGCGCGACCAGCGCGCCCTGAAGCGCAAGAGCACCTGGGGCCGCCAGGTCGCCGCCGGCGAGTGGGCGGTCTCGGAGTGGGACGCCCTCGTGCGCTGCTGGCGTCTGGGGCTGCCGGTGCCCTACCCGGTGCAGGTCGACGGCACCGAGATCCTGATGGAGTGGATCACCGTCGAGGGCCCGGACGGGCCCGAGACGGCACCCCGCCTGGCCCAGACCCGGCCCGGGCCCGACCTGCTGGCGGTCTACTTCGACCAGGTGCGTGAGGTGATGACCACCCTGGTCCACGAGGGGCTCGTGCACGGCGACCTGTCGGCGTACAACATCCTCGCCGCGGGCGAACGCCTCGTAGTCATCGACCTGCCCCAGGTCGTCGACCTCGTCGGGAACACCGCCGGCCCCGACTTCCTGCTGCGCGACTGCACCAACGTGTGCGCGTGGTTCCGCGGCCAGGGCCTCGACGTCGACGAGCACCTGTTGTTCGGCGAGCTGATGGCCCGCGCGTTCTGAGGAGCTGCCACGAGCGGGCCGGCGGCCTGGCGACCAGCCGCCCGGCCGGGCCGAGCGGTTGTGCGGATCGGCTGCAGGACCCGTGGATGCAGTCGACAATGGCGCAGAGCGCCCGACCACGAAGGAGGCCGACCCGTGACGCAGCAGCGCGACGACGCGGTCGTGGTGACGCCTGCCCACAGCCACCTCGAGGCCCAGCTGCACGAGGCGCGGCGACGCTTCCGCGTGGTCTTCGACCTCTCGCCCCTGGCGATGGGCCTGACGCGTGGTGAGACCGGGACGTACTCCGAGGTCAACGACGCTCTGTGCGAGCTCCTGGGCCGCGACGCCGACGAGCTCATCGGGATGTCGGCCGCCGACATCCTGCACCCTGACGACGTCCATCTCGCCGACCCGGCCGGCGCCGCTGCTCGGGCCGCGCCGGACGGGCGGGGCCAGGTCGAGATGCGTCTGATCCGCAAGGACGGAGCGGTCCTGCACGCGCTGGTGACCCTCGCGTGGATCGACGCCGGCGACGGGGTCCCCTACCTGCTCGCGCAGATGGAGGACATCACCGCACGCCGGGCGGCCGAGGCGATGCTGCGTCACCAGGCCGACTCCGATGCCCTCACCGGGCTGGCGAACCGGGCGCATCTTGCCCGGGTGCTCGCCGACCTCGCACGTCGACGCGCCCGGGTCGCGGCGCTCTTCGTCGACCTCGACGGCTTCAAGATCATCAACGACACCCGCGGGCACGACGTCGGCGACCAGGTGCTCGTGGAGGTGGCGCGCAGGATCGCCGCGCGGATGGGTCCCGACGACCTCGTGGCGCGCTTCGGCGGCGACGAGTTCGTGGTCCTGCTCGGCGGGGACGACCCGTCCGACGCGGCGGCCGACGTCCAGGCCTCCCGGATCACCGAGGCACTCGTCCGGCCGGTCGAGACCGACGCCGGCCCGGTCCGGGTCACCGCGAGCATCGGGCTGAGCGTCGACCACGTCGAGCTCCACGACCCGATGGCCCCGGTGCAGCAGGCCGATGCGGCGATGTACCGGGCCAAGAGCCTCGGCAAGAACCGGAGCCAGACCTACGGCCCCCTCCTGCACCGCCAGACCATGCACTACCGCCGCACCGAGATGAGCCTGCGCTCCGCACTCAGCGACGACCGCTTCCAGGTGCACTACCAGCCGATCGTCGAGCTCGGCTCGTCGGCCGTCGTCGGCCTCGAGGCGCTGGTGCGTCTGATCGACGAGCACGGTGTGCTCGTGCCGCCCTCGGACTTCATCGCCGTGGCCGAGCAGAGCGGACTCATCGTCCCGTTGGGCGCCTGGGTCCTGCAGGAGGGCTGTCGCACCCTGGCGCAGCTGCGCGAGCAGACCGGACGCGACCTCCGTCTCTCGGTCAACGTCTCGCCCTGCCAGGCGTCGCGGCCCGACCTCATCGAGACGGTGCTGGACGCGCTCGACAGGTCGACGCTGCCCGAGCACCTGCTGAGCCTCGAGCTCACCGAGTCCGCCCTGCTGAACGCCGACGACCTCACCCTCGGACAGCTCGTCGAGCTGCGCGACCGCGGTCTCGGGATCAGTCTCGACGACTTCGGCACCGGGTACTCCTCCCTGACCCATCTGAGGCGGTTCCCGGTCACGCAGATCAAGATCGACCGCAGCTTCGTGGCGGGCATGGTGACCTCACCCAGCGACCACGCGATCGTGTCCGCCGTCACCCGGCTGGCGCACGACCTCGGCATGGGCTGGGTCGCGGAAGGCATCGAGACCTCAGCTCAGCACCGGGCCGTGTCCTCGCTGGGGCCTGGACTCGGGCAGGGCTACCTCTTCGGTCGTCCGGTGCCCGTCGAGGTGCTGCGCGCCCGGCTCACGGACTCCTCCGCGGACTGCTCCACGGCCTGATCGCTGGCCGGGTCGGTCATCGACGCCACCAGGGTGAGCGCGAGCCAGTCGGCGTAGGCCTCGACGCTCCAGCCACGCTGGTGCACGAACAGGTCGTAGACCTCGACCGAGACGCACGTCCAGAGCACGTCGCGGACGTGCTCGACGCCAAGACCCTCGCGCAACCCTCCGGCGCTCACGAGGTTCGCGGCGAACATCGCCATCCCGGCGAGCCGCTCGGCCTGCAGGGTCCGCCAGATCTCGTCCACGACGCGGTCGGACCCCGCGCCGTCACGCAGCGCCAGCTGGACCTTCGCCGAGCGACGAGCACGATGTGCGGCGCCCCGGGCGTAGAGGCGCAGCTTCTCCGCGACGTCGGGCTCCTCACGGATCCGGGTGATCTCCGGTCGGTCCGCGACCGGCACCGGCGCATCGTCCCCGGCGATCGCGACGTCGAGGACCTCCTTGACCAGCGCCGCCTTGCTCCCGAACCGTTGGTAGACGCTCTCCTTCGAGACACCGGCGCGTCGGGCCACCTCGGCGATGGTCGTCGAGGCGAAGCCCTCGCTCTCGAGGAGCTCGCGCGTGACGTCGACGACCTTGCGCCGGGTCGCGAGCGCACGCTCGCGGCGGCGGGTGGCGTCGTAGGCCCGCCGGGCCTGGGGCCGCCGACCCTTGACGTCGTCAGGCACGGCCTGCCACTCTCGTATTCATTGCAGTGTCACTATATCGAAAGAGGTCCCGATGACGGCCACCCTCGACAGCAGTCGGCGTGTCGCGCTCCGCAGCATCGCGATCATGGCCGACGGAGACCTCGCGGACTTCGAGGAGGTGGTGGCCCCCGACGCGGTCAACCACGAGAGCGGCGTCGAGCCGCCGGAGTGTCGCCTCGGCGGCCCAGGCGGGTTCCACGCCAGCGCGCTGTGGTTGCGCGCCGCGTTCCGGGGGATCGAGCACTCCGTCGAGCACGTCGTCGCCGAGGACGAGCTCGTCGTGGTCGACACGACCATGCGTGCCCAGCAGGTGGGCCCGTTCGTCCTGTACGACGCGACCGGAGCCGTGGACACGGTCTGGGCCCCGACGCAGCAGAGCTTCGCCGTCCGCCAGACCCACTGGCTGCGTGTCGTCGACGACCAGGTCCAGGAGCACTGGGCCGCCCGCGACGACCTCGGTCAGGGTCGCCAGCTCGGCTGGGTCCCACCGACTCCGCCCTACCTCGTCCGTTGTGCCCTGGCCAAGCGGCGAGCCGTCCGCGCGGGACGCCCAGGCTGAGCCGGCACCGCACCACGGCCTGGCGGGCCCACTGGCGGCCGACCTGGAGTCGACAGCCGTCGACGTTGCCGCTTCACGCATCTGGTGCGTGAAACGCCTACGTCGGCAGCTCCTGCTGCCCCCACGGGCTGCCGTACTCCACGAGCAGGTCCAGGAACGGCACGGCGTCGAAGCTCTCCGGCCCGCGCACGCCCGCGCCGGACCAGACGCCGGTGGCGAGCAGCTCGAGCGCCACCACGGGGTTGATCGCGGTCTGCCAGACCACGCACTGGTGACCGTAGTCGCGCATCGTCGTCTCGTTGTCGACCACGTGGTACAGGTACGTCGACCGCGGCTGGCCGTCCTTGCCGGTGCCGGTGACCCACAGCCCGGCGCAGGTCTTGCCGGTCATCCGCGGCCCGATCGTGGCCGGGTCGGGCAGGCAGGCGGCGACCACGTCGCGGGGGGAGACCTCGACGCCCTTGACCCGGACCTTCTCGGTGCGGTCCAGGCCCAGGGTGTGGAGCACCTTGAGGATGCCGATGAACTCCTCGCCGAGGCCGTACTTGAAGGTGGCCCGACGGCAGTCGACCCAGCGCGGCATCAGGAGCACCTCCTCGTGCTCGACGTTGACGCACTCGACCGGGCCGATGCCCTCGGGGAAGTCGAAGACCTCGGGCTCGCTGAACGGTGGCGTGGTGAACCAGCCCCCGGGCGCCTCGTCGGAGCCGACACGGTCCTTCTCGTAGACCACCGGCGGGTTGAGGCACTCCTCGATCGTGGTCCACATCGAGAAGGACGGCGCGAAGATCTCCCGGCCCTCGTCGTCGGTGACGACGAGGTTGGCGCCGTCGCGGGTGCCGAGCTCGTCGATCTCGGAGAACAGGTGGTCGGCGGCGTAGCGGGCGAAGACGTCGGAGAGCCCCGGCTCGACCCCGATCCCGACGAGCGCGAGCCGTCCTGACCCCTCCCAGGCGTCGGCCTGCGCGAACTGCTCGTCGCCGAGCATCACGCCCACCCGCTCGTAGGGCGCAACGGCGTGCGGCCGAGAGAGCGACATCGCCATGTCGAGGTAGTCGGCGCCGGCGGCGTACGCGCCGTCGAAGATGCTCATGTTGAAGACCGGGTCGACGGCGTTCATGACGTGGGTGACCGCGTGCTCACGGCACAGCGCCGCGACGGCCTCGGCGTCCGAGGCGTCGACGCGGGCGCCCGTGAACCGCGGGTCGGCCTCGGCCGCTCGCCGCGCCTTCGCCTCGTCGTAGTCGGCGATCACGATCGAGGAGTAGAAGTCGCGTCGCGCGGCGATCGCCGCGAACGCGGCGCCGACGCCCCCGGCGCCGACCAGCAGGATCTTCATGCGGGGTGTGCTCCTCACTCGCCGATGTAGGACATGACGTGCTTGATCCTGGTGTAGTCCTCGAGTCCGTACATCGAGAGGTCCTTGCCGTAGCCGGAGTGCTTGAAGCCGCCGTGCGGCATCTCGGCGACGATCGGGATGTGGGTGTTGATCCAGACGGCACCGAAGTCGAGGCGCTTGGCCATCCGCATCGCCCGGCCGTGGTCCCGGGTCCACACGCTGGAGGCCAGGCCGTACTGCACGCCGTTGGCCCAGCGCAGCGCCTCGGCCTCGTCGGAGAAGCGCTGCACGGTGATCACGGGGCCGAAGATCTCCTCCTGCACCTGCTCGTCGTCCTGGCGCAGCCCGGAGAGCACGGTCGGCTCGTAGAAGTAGCCTGCCTCACCCTGGCGCCGGCCACCGGCGTCGACCCGGGCATGGTCGGGCAGTCGGTCGACCATGCCGGAGACCCGGCCGAGCTGGTCGGCGTTGTTGAGCGGGCCGTAGAGCACGTCCTCGTCGTCGGGCATCCCGGTGCGGGTCGCGCGGGCCTGCTCGGCCAACGCCGCCACGAACTCGTCGTGCACCCCCGGACCGGCGAGCACCCGGGTCGCTGCGGTGCAGTCCTGGCCGGCGTTGAAGTAGCCCGCACCGGCGATGCCCTCGGCGGCCGCCGCGACGTCGGCGTCGTCGAAGACGATGACCGGGGCCTTGCCGCCGAGCTCGAGGTGCACCCGCTTGAGCCGGTCGGCCCCCGACCGGGCCACCTCCATGCCCGCGCGCACCGAACCGGTGATGGCGACCAGCTGCGGGACCGGGTGCTCGACGAGCGCACGTCCGGTGTCGCGGTCGCCGGTGACGACGTTGAAGACGCCGGGCGGCAGGAACTCCTGGCACAGCTCGGCGAAGAGCGTGGTGGACGCCGGGGTCGTGTCGCTGGGCTTGAGGACGACGGTGTTGCCGGCAGCCAGGGCCGGGCCGATCTTCCACACCATCATCATCAGCGGGTAGTTCCACGGCGTCACCTGTCCGACGACGCCGATCGGCTCGCGACGCACGAAGGAGGTGTGGTCCTTGAGGTACTCACCGCCCGACTTGCCCTCGAGGACCCGTGCGGCGCCGGCGAAGAAGCGCAGCTGGTCGATAGCGGGCGGGAGCTCCTCGCTCGTGGTGAACCCGAGCGGCTTGCCGGTGTCCTTGCTCTCGACCGCCACGAACTCCTCCGCCCGGCGCTCGAGCGCGTCGGCGATCTTGAGCATCGCCAGCTGGCGCTCGGCCGGGGTGGTCTCGCCCCAGGTCTCGAACGCGGCCTCGGCGGCCCGGAAGGCCCGGTCGACGTCCTCGGCACCCGACCTCGGCGCCTGCGCGTAGACCTCGCCCGTCGTGGGATCGAGCACGTCGTAGGTCTCCCCCGAGACCGAGTCGACGAGCTCACCGTTGACGACGTTGCGGAACTTCTGGTCGACCATGCCCGGAGCCTAGGGCAGACGGTGCGGATTCGGTAGCCGTCTCGATGACCCGCAACCGGATCCGTCGCCGGACACCCGTTGGTCACCGCGGACCGGCTGCGCGTGCGCTGGCCCGGTGGACCGGTCGTAGGCTCGTCGGCAGGAGGCACCATGACCGACGTACGACCGGGCGAGCGCACCGCACGCGTCGAGCTCAACGGCATCAACGTGATCGCGGAGTCCGAGCGCAGAGGGCGCCCGCGCGACCTGTTCTGGCCCTGGACCGCCGCCTCGATCTCGGTCTTCGGGATCAGCTACGGCGCCTTCGCCCTCTCCTACGCGATCAGCGCCGGCCAGGCGGCGCTGGCCTCGGTGGTCGGCATCGTCGGCGCCGGCCTGCTGGCCGGCCTGATCGCCACCGCCGGCAAGAGGGGCTCGGCCCCGACCCTCGTGCTGTCGCGAGCGGCCTTCGGGGTCCAGGGCAACCGGGTGCCCTCGGCGGTGTCCTGGCTGCTCACCCTCGGCTGGGAGACGGTGCTGACCTCGTTGGCCGCCCTGGCGACGGCCACGGTCTTCCGCGAGCTCGGGGTCGGGGGCGGCGACGTCACCCTGGCCCTCGCGCTGGCGGTGGTCGTGGTGCTGATCGTGACCGGCGGCGTCCTCGGGTTCGAGACGATCATGCGGGTCCAGACCTGGATCACCTACGTCGGCGTCGCCCTGTCCGTGGTCTACCTCGCCCTCGTCGTCGACCAGATCGATCTCGGGGCCGTGGGCTCGCTGCCCGCCGGGTCCGCTGCCGGCGTCGTCGGTGCGATCGTCCTGGTGGCGACCGCGACCGGCCTCGGGTGGGTCAACGCCGCCGCCGACTACTCCCGCTACCTCCCCCGTACGGCGTCCACCGCCGGTGTCGCCGGGTGGACGACCGCCGGGCTCTCGGTCGCCAACCTGGTGCTCATCGGGCTCGGTCTGCTGCTCGCCGGCTCCGACCCCGGTCTGGGTGAGGCCATCGGGGCCGACCCGATCGGTGCTCTGGCCTCGCTGCTCCCGACCTGGTTCCTGGTGCCGTTCGTGGTGGTCGTCGTCCTCGGGCTGGTCGGCGGCGCGCTGCTCGACATCTACTCCTCGGGCCTGTCGCTGCTGGCGCTCGGCCTGCCGGCCTCCCGTCCGGTGGCCGCCGGCCTCGACGGGGTGCTGATGGTCCTGGGTGCGGTCTACGTGCTCTTCTTCGGCGCCGACTTCTTCGGACAGTTCCAAGGCTTCCTGATCACCCTCGGCGTCCCGATCTCGGCCTGGGCGGGCGTCATGGTGGCCGACATCGTGCTGCGCCGGCACGCCTACGACGAGGCATCGCTGGCCGACCCCCGCGGTGCCTACGGCGCCTGGCGGTGGCCGACGCTCGCCGTCTTCGGGCTCGGCACGGCGCTCGGCTGGGGACTCGTCACGAACACCTACGCCGGCTGGCTGTCGTGGCAGGGCTACCTGATGGGCCCGCTGGGCGGCAGGGACGGCGCCTGGGCCGGTGCGGCGATCGGGGTCCTGGTGGCGCTGGTCGTCGGCTTCGTCGGCTACCTGCTCACCCAGCGCGGGGCCGTCGCCCGGTCCGAGGGTCGCTGAGCCCGTGGTGGACGATCGCCCGGTCCGGGGTGGTGAGCCCTGGCTGGTCGTGATCGACCTGCAGCACGCCTTCGCCGACGAGGGCAGTCCCTGGCAGGTGCCCGGGTTCGCCGGCGTGCTGCCGCGGATCGGCGAGCTGGTCGCCGCGCACCCGGGGCGCACGGTGCTGACCCGGTTCGTGCCTCCGGCCCGGCCCCGGGGCTCGTGGACCGACTACTACCGGGCGTGGCCGTTCGCGCTCGACCCCGCGAGGAACCACCAGTGGGATCTCGTGCCCGGGCTGCCGGTCGGACCGGGGAGCGGAGCACCCGTCGTCAGCCGACCGACGATGGGCAAGTGGGGCGAGGACCTCCTCGCTGCGACGGGAGGCGTCACGGACCTGGTGCTGTGCGGTGTCTCCACCGACTGCTGTGTGCTCTCCACCGCCCTGGCCGCCGCCGACGCCGGCGCGTGGGTCCGGGTCGACTCGGCCGCCTGCGCCGGGTCGTCGACGCAGGCCCACGCGCAGGCGCTCGCCGCGATGGCGCTCTACGCCCCCCAGGTCGAGGTCGTCTGACGCTCGCACCGACCACGTCGGGGACCGGGACGGAGGTCGTGCTCAGCCGTGCACGCGGCGACCCTCGACCCAGGTCCCGACGACCCGGGCGGCGCCGATCTCGTCGGCCGGCCCGGCGAACGGGTCCCGGTCGAGCGCGACGAGGTCGGCCAGCATCCCGGGCGCGATCACGCCGACCTCGTGGTCGCGGTGGTTGATCCACGCGCTCCCCGAGGTGTACGCCGCCATCGCGGTGGTCAGGTCGAGCGACTGCTCGGGCAGGAACGGCTCGGTCCCTCCCCGGCCGTGCTCACCCCAGGAGGTCCGGTTGACCGCGGTGTGCACCGCCTCGAGCGGGTTCGGGGTGCTCACGGGCCAGTCGCTGCCGGCCACCAGGCGCGTCCCCGCCCGGTGCAGGTCGGCGAAGGGGTACTGCCAGCGCCCGCGGTCCGCGCCGAGCACGGGCAGGGTCAGCTCGACCATCTGGTCGTCGAGGCAGGCCCACAGGGCCTGCATGTTGGCCGCGACCCCGAGCGCGGCGAACCGGCCGCGGTCCTCGGGGCGGATCAGCTGGAGGTGTGCGACGTGGTGGCGGCCCAGCCCGCGGCGGGCCGACGGCAGGCCCGCGAACGCGTCCAGCGTCTCGCGCACCCCGCGGTCGCCGATCGCGTGCACGTGGACCTGGAAGCCCTCGGCGTCCAGGGCGACGACGGCCTCGCGCAGCATCCCCGGATCGACGAAGGAGTGCCCGCGACCGGTCGCCGCCCCGCTCGCCGCCCCGTGTCCGCAGCGGTCCACGTACGGCTCGTCGAGCGCGGCCGTGCCGTTCTCCGCGACGCCGTCCTGCATCACCTTGACGCTGGTCGCGGCGAACCTGCCGACGCTCAGCGCCGCGCGGCGGGCGAGGAGGTCGGCCACCTGCTCCAGGCCGCGGTCGCGCTCCCACCACAGCGCCCCGACGACGTACGCCGTGAGGTCACCGCGGGTCGCGGCCCGCACGTACGCCGGCCCGGGGTCATCGACGCCGGCGTAGTCGCCGACGATCGCGTCCTGCCAGCCGGTGACGCCGAGCGAGTGCAGGTAGGCCTGCCCGGCGAGCAGTGCGGCGTCGTACTCCGGCGCGGTCGTCGGCGGGACGATCCGCGACACCAGACCCATCGCGGCCTCGTGCAGGGTGCCGGTCGGTCGGCCGTGCTCGTCGCGCTCGATGCGGCCGTGCTCGGGGTCGGGCGTGTGCTCGTCGATGCCGGCCAGCTCGAGGGCGCGCGTGTTGACCCACGCACCGTGGTGGTCACGGTTGGGCAGGAACACCGGCCGGTCCGCCACGACGGCGTCGAGGTCCGCGGCGCTCGGCGTACCGCCGGGGAAGGCTGCCATCGCCCAGCCACCGCCCAGCACCCACGCGTCCCCGGGTCGGGCCGCGGCGTACCGGCCGACAGCGCCCAGGAAACCGGCCCGGTCCCGCTCGCCGGTGAGGTCGCAGCGGATCCGCTCCAGGCCCCCCTGGACGGCGTGGACGTGGGCGTCGACGAAGCCGGGTGCGACCAGGCCGCCGTCGAGGTCGACGACCGTCGCGTCCGCCGCCCAGGGGCGCAGGCCCGCAGGCGGCTCCTCAGCCCCGGTGACCGCGAGCACGCGGCCGTCACGGACGACCACCGTCGCGGGACCGCGGTGGTGGCGACCGTCGAAGAGCTGCCCCCCGCGGAGCACGAGGTCGGGCATGGGCCGCAGTATGTCACCGGGTCCCGACGTCCGGGTGAGGACGCCCCGGACGGACGATCACGTCACTTCGAGACGCTCTGTGGCACGGATTCACTTGCCACATCGGCCCTCGAGCGCGCAATATGGACGTATGGACTACGAACACCTGCAGCAGGCCGCCAAGGACCACCTGTGGATGCACTTCACCCGCCACGGGCAGTTCGAGCACACTGACGTGCCGGTGATGGTCAAGGGCGAGGGCGCCTACCTCTACGACGCCCAGGGCAAGCGCTACCTCGACGGTCTCGCCGGGCTGTTCGTCAGCCAGCTCGGCCACGGACGGGCCGAGCTCGCCGAGGCCGCGGCCAAGCAGGCCCAGGAGCTCGCCTTCATGCCGCTGTGGTCCTACGCGCACCCGACCGCGATCGAGCTCGCCGAGCGGGTCGCGGGCTACGCCCCCGGCGACCTGAACCGGGTCTTCTTCACCTCGGGCGGGGGCGAGGCGGTCGAGACCGCGTGGAAGCTGGCCAAGAACTACTTCAAGCTCGTCGGCAAGCCGATGAAGCACAAGGTCATCAGCCGTGCCATCGCCTATCACGGCACGACGCAGGGCGCGCTGTCGATCACCGGCCTGCCGCTGCTCAAGCAGCAGTTCGAGCCGCTCGTGCCCTCGACGTTCCGGGTGCCCAACACCAACATCTACCGTGCCGAGGAGATCACCGGCGGGTTCCTCGACGCCTCCGACCCCGAGGCGTTCGGCCGCTGGGCCGCAGACCAGATCGAGGTCGCCATCGAGAACGAGGGCGCCGACACCGTCGCCGCGGTCTTCCTCGAGCCGGTGCAGAACGCCGGCGGCTGCTTCCCACCGCCCCCGGGCTACTTCCAGCGGGTCCGCGAGATCTGCGACCGCCACGACGTGCTGCTGGTCTCCGACGAGGTCATCTGCGCCTTCGGCCGGCTCGGCCACGTCTTCGGTGCCGAGCGCTACGGCTACGTCCCCGACATGATCACCTGCGCCAAGGGCATCACCTCGGGCTACGCCCCGCTCGGCGCGATGATCGCCTCCGACCGGTTGATGGAGCCGTTCCTGGCCGACAAGGTCTCCTTCGCCCACGGCTACACCTTCGGCGGGCACCCCGTCTCGACCGCGGTCGCGCTGGCCAACCTCGACATCTTCGAGCGCGAGGGCGTGCTGGAGCACGTACGCGCCCAGGAGCCCGCGCTGCGCTCGACCCTGGAGCGGCTCAAGGACCTGCCGATCGTCGGCGACGTACGCGGGGACGGCTTCTTCTACGGCATCGAGCTGGTCAAGGACAAGACCACCAAGGAGTCCTTCACGAGCGAGGAGTGCGAGCAGCTGCTGTACGGCTTCGTGTCCAAGCAGCTCTTCGCCGAGGGCCTGTACTGCCGCGCCGACGACCGTGGTGACCCGGTCGTCCAGCTCGCTCCCCCGCTGGTCTGCGACCAGTCGCACTTCGACGAGATGGAGCAGATCCTGCGCGTCGTGCTGGACAAGGCCGGCTCGCTGCTCTGAGACCCTGCGCGTCCTCGACCTGGCGCGAGGCGGAACCGCCTGGGGACCCGTCCAGGGAGTGACCTCGAGGAACCCCCCTCGGTGGTCGCCTGCTCAGCTCAGCAGCCGGGGCAGATCTTGACCGAGAGGTCGGGCGCGGTGCCTGCGGCGACCTCGTCGGCGTCGACCTCCGCCTTGCCGAGGGGCTGGTCGGCGGAGGCGATGTCGACGGCGAAGAACCCGTAGGTCTTCGAGGCCGGCGCCGGCAGGGTCGCCCCGTAGGTCGAGGTGCAGGTCAGGGTGAGCACGTCCCCGTCCACCGAGCGCTTGGCCACCGTCGAGTCGATGAGCGGCGAGGTCGTGAGGAGGGTTCCGTCGGCGTCGACGATGCGCACGGAGACGCGGGCGGCGGTCGAGACGCAGTCGGTCGGCCACGGCTTGAAGCGCTGACCGAGCAGGACGCTGGTCGTCACGGTGCCCGTGACGTCGGTGGCCTGCGCGGCGAGGGTCCGCTCCTGCGACCGGAGCTCCCGCTCGGCCTGGGTGGCCGCCGCGGCCTCGGCGCGCAGGCTGGTCAGCTGCTTCTCCAGATCGGCGGTCTCGGCCTCAGCGGCCTTGAGGTCCGCGCGCGTGGCCTGGCTGCTGCGCTGCATGCGGGTCAGGCGCGTCCGGGCCGTGTCCAGCTCGACGGCGACGTCGGTGTCCTCGGCGGACTGCTCCGAGGCCGCAGCGTCCATCGAGGCGGAGGCCGCACGGTCGACGTCGGCCTGGGTGAAGGGGGTCGGGTCGGTCCGCAGCGTGGTGGACACGCCCACGGCCCCCCCGAGCACGAGCCCGAGCACACCGATGAGCAGACGCGAGAGCACTGCACCCATGATCTTGTGTCACCTCCGACCCTTGCGGGCCCGTCGACGGACCTCGGGCCACCCGCGTGCAGGTGGCCCCTGTGGTCGACGAGCATGCCGGGAGTGGGGCCGCGCGTCCGACGAACGCGCGAATTCGTGTCGCGCCAGGGTCGCGCCGGCACGCGGAGGCCGGTCAGGAGTCGAAGCCGAGACCGGTGCGGTCGAGTGCGCGCAGCCACAGGTTGCGCCGACCGTCGTGCCGGTCGGCGGAGGCGAGCGCGTGGCGGGTCGCAGTGATCCCCGCCCAGCGCAGGGGCTCGGGCGGGAAGGGCAGGGGGCGCTCGCGCACCATCCGCAGCGACGTCCGGCGGGTCTCCTCGCCCGCCAGCAGGTCGAGCACGACGTCGGCGCCGAACCGCGACGCCGCGACACCCAGGCCGGTATAGCCCACCGCGTAGCCGACACGACCACCGAACGCGGTGCCGAAGAACGCCGCGAAGCGGGTGCAGGTGTCGATCACGCCTCCCCAGCGGTGGCTGAAGCGCACGTCGGCCAGGCCGGGGAAGGTCTCGACGAGCTGGTCGGCGAGCAGCGCATGGGTGGGACCCTGCTCCAACGAGCGGTCGATGCGCCCCCGCCAGTGGTAGACGGCGTCGTAGCCTCCCCACAGGAGCCGGTCGTCGCGGGTCAGCCGCGCGTAGTGGAACAGGTTGCCGGCGTCGGCCAGTCCCTCACGACCGGCCCAGCCGATCGAGGCGAGCTGCTCGGTGGTCAACGGCTCGGTCATCAGCACGTGGTCGTAGACCGGGACCGTCATGGGCCGCAGCCGGCGCAGCAGGGAGGGGAAGGCGTTGGTGGCGAGCACCGCGTGCCGGGCCGCGACGGCGCCACGCGGCGTCCGCACCCGCACCCCGGCGCCGTCACGCTCGAGTCCGCCGGCGGGCGTGCCCTCGAAGATCCGGGCCCCGGCGGCCAGGCACGCAGCGCGCAGGCCCCACGCGAGCCTGGCCGGCTCGAGGAGCGCGGTGCCCTCGCGGTCGAGCAGGCCGGCGACGTAGGTCGGGGAGTCGACGCGTCCGCGCGTCTGCTCGGCCGAGAGCGTCACGACGTCGTGGCCCGCCGCACGCATCACCTCTCCCAGCGTGGCCAGCTCCTCGCCCTGCTGCGTCGACGTCGCGGCAGTCAGCTCCCCGGAGCGGGTGAAGCCGCAGTCGATGCCGTAGCGGGCCACGCTCTCGCCGATCGCCGCGAGGTTCTCCGCCCCGAGCCGGTCCAGGACGTCGAGCTCCTCGGGCCAGCGCGCCAGACCGTTGCCGAAGCCGTGGGTCAGGCTGGCCGAGGCGAACCCTCCGTTGCGTCCACTCGCCTCGTGCCCGCAGGCGCCCGCCTCGAGCACGACGACCGACCGACCCGGCTCGCGCTCGAGGGCCCGCAGGGCGGTCCAGAGGCCCGTGTAACCGCCCCCCACCACGACGAGGTCGGCGTGCACGTCGTCGAGCAGCGGTGGGAGCGGGGCGGGCCGGTCGGGGTCGTCGAGCCAGAAGGCGCGCGGTGCGGCGTCAGCGAGGCGACCCGCCGCCCGCGATGGTCCTCGCTCAGCCACCGCTGCCGGTCCGTCGCCGGTTGCGCACCTCGAGCCCGACCACGACCAGGATCGAGATCGCGAACATGAGGGTGCCGATCACGTTGACCTGCATCGGGATCCCGACGCGGCTCACGCCCCAGACGTACATCGGGAAGGTCGTGGTGTTGCCGGAGTTGAGGTTGGTGACGATGAAGTCGTCGAAGGAGAGCGAGAAGCTCAGCAGCGCAGCCGCGGCGATCCCGGGCAGGACGAGCGGGAAGGTCACCCGCCAGAAGGTCTGTGCCGGCGTCGCGTAGAGGTCCATCGCGGCCTGCTCGAGGTTGTCGTCCATCCCCGCGAGCCGGGCGCGCACGGTCACGACCACGAAGGACAGGCAGAACATGATGTGGGCGATCAGGATGGTGAAGAACCCCAGCTGTCCGGCGAACCCCGAGGCCACGAAGAGCGCGAGCAGCGAGGAGCCCAGCACCACCTCCGGGGTGGCCATGGGCAGGAAGATCAGCAGGTTCGACGTCGAGCGGCCCCGGAAGCTGTGCCGGACCAGCGCGAACGCCGCCAGGGTGCCCAGCACGGTCGACCCGGCGGTCGCCAGGGCGCCGATGCGGATGCTGACCCCGAGCGCTCGGCACAGGTCGGGGTCCTCGCACGGGTTGAGCCAGTTGTTCAGGGTGAACCCGTCGAAGCTGTAGACCAGGCGTGAGGCCGGGTCGTTGAAGCTCATCAGGACCACGACCGCGATCGGCACGAAGGTGTAGACGAGCACGGCCAGGCCGAGCAGCAGCACGAGGTTCTCCCGTACCCACGCGAGCGGCGACCTACGCCGTGCCGCCCGGCGCTCGTCGGTGGCCTGGGCGGCCCGCGTCGTGGTGCTCACAACAGCTCCTCGGTGCCGGCGCGCCGGACGTAGATCAGCACCATCACCACGATCAGCACCGAGAGCAGGACCGACAGGGCGGCCGCGACGGGCAGGTTGTTGGCGTCGGTGAACTGCGACTGGATGACGTTGCCGATCACGCGGTTGTTGGTCGAGCCGAGCAGCTCGGCGTTGATGTAGTCACCGGACGCCGGGATGAAGGTCAGCAGCGTCCCGGACACCACGCCGGGCAGCGACAGACGCCAGGTGACCTTGAAGAAGCCCGCGAGCGGCGAGGCGTAGAGGTCCCCGGCCGCCTCGATCAGGCGGGGGTCGACCTTGTCCAGGCTGGCGTAGAGCGGCAGGACCATGAACGGCAGGAAGTTGTAGGTCAGCCCGGCGATGACCGCGAACGGTGTCGCGAGCAGGCGTCCGTCCGAGCCGAGCAGGTGCAGCACCTGCAGGGTGTTCACGATGAACCCGTCGTCGGCCAGGATCAGCTTCCAGCTCAGCGTGCGGATCAGGAAGCTGGTGAAGAACGGGGCGATCACCAGCACCAGCAGCAGGTTCTTCCAGCGGCCGGCCTTGAAGGCGATCGCGTAGGCCAGGACGTAGCCCAGGACCAGGCAGGCGGCGGTGGCGGTCGCGCCGTAGGCGAGGGCCCGTACCAGCGGCCCCCAGTAGGCCTGGACGACGTCGACGTAGTTGCCGAAGGCGTAGGTCATCTCGTAGCCGCGGAAGTCCGAGCCGGACGGGTCGAACAGGCTGGTCGCGACCAGCGAGTAGAACGGGACGACGAAGAAGAGCAGCAGCCAGAGCGCGGCCGGGGCCAGCAGCAGGTAGCCGACCTTCGCGCCGCGTCGGGTGGTGCTCACGCGCCCTCGCGGTCGGCGCCCGCGGCGGCGTCCTGGGACTGGTCGAGCAGGAACGCGTACTCCGGTCGCCAGGACAGCACGACCCGCTCCCCATGGGCGAACATCCGCTGGCGGCCGGTGTTCTGGGCGAAGACCTGCAGCTCCTGGCCCCACGGCATCCGGACCAGGTACTGCGTGCTGACGCCGACGAAGGAGACGTCGGAGACGACGCCGCCCGGGATGGTGTTGCCGGGCGCGTCGAGGTCCTCGCCGTCGGCTGCGATCAGCACCTTCTCGGGTCGGATCCCGACCCAGGCCCGGTCTCCGTCACAGTGCGAGCGCGAGGCGGGCACGCTGACGTCGATGCCCTGCATGTCGACGGTGACCAGGTCGGCGTCGCGGCGTCGGACCGTGCCGGCGATCAGGTTGGACTGGCCGAGGAAGTTGGCCACGAAGGTCGAGCGGGGGTTCTCGTAGAGCTCGCCGGGCGCGCCCATCTGCTCCACGATCCCGGCGTTCATCACCGCGACGGTGTCGGCCATGGTCATGGCCTCCTCCTGGTCGTGGGTGACGTGGACGAAGGTCAGGCCGACCTCGGTCTGGATCCGCTTGACCTCGATCTGCATCGAGCGGCGCAGCTTGAGGTCGAGCGCGCCGAGCGGCTCGTCGAGCAGCAGCACCTCGGGTCGGTTGATGAGCGCGCGGGCCAGGGCGACGCGCTGCTGCTGGCCGCCGGAGAGCTGGGCCGGCTTCTTGCGGGCCTGGCTCTCGAGCTCGACGAGGGCGAGCATCGCCTCGACCTGGGCGTCGACGTCGCTGACCTTGCGGCGGCGCAGGCCGAAGGCGACGTTCTCGGCGACGTCGAGGTGCGGGAAGAGCGCGTAGGACTGGAAGACCGTGTTGACCGGGCGGCGGTAGGGCTTGGCGCGGGTGATGTCCTGCCCGGCGAGCGTGATCGTGCCCGAGGTCGGCTGCTCGAGGCCGGCCACCATCCGCAGCGTCGTGGTCTTGCCGCAGCCGGAGGGGCCGAGCAGCGCGAAGAAGCTGCCTCGCGGGATGTCGAGGTCGAGCTCGCGCACGGCGGTGTAGGAGCCGAACGACTTCGTCAGCGCCCGCATCCGCAGCCCGTCGTACGGCGCCACCTCGCTGCTGCCGCCGCTCGCACCGCGTGCGGATGCTGCCTGCTTGGCCACGCCGTCCTCAGCCAGTCGTGACATCGGCCCACTCCCTCTCGTAGCTGGTCTGCTCACGGTCGTCGAGCGCCTTGAAGTCCCACGTCGACCTGAGCAGATCCCCGTCGGGGAAGATGAGCGGGTTCTCGGCCAGGCTCGGATCGATCTTCTCCATCGCCTGCTGGGCCCCCTCGACGGGACAGATGTAGTTGACCCAGGCGGCGAGCTTGGCGGCGACCTGCGGGTCGTAGTAGTAGTCGATCCACGCCTCGGCGTTGGCCTGGTGGGTCGCCTGGTTGGGCACGAGCATGTTGTCGCTCCACAGGCTCAGGCCCTCCTCCGGCGCGACGAACTTGATGTCGGGGTTGTCCAGCTGGGCCTGGAGCACGTCACCGGACCACGCCTCGCAGGCCACCGTGTTGCCGGCGGAGAGCTCCTGGAGGTAGTTGTTGCCGGCGAAGCTGCGCAGCTGCCCGTCGGAGATGACCTGGCGCAGCCGGTCGATCGCGTTGCCCCAGTCGTCCGCGGTGAAGTCGCCCGGATCGCCGCCGGTGACCTTGAGCATGAAGCCCATCGTGTCGTACATCTCCGTGAGCAGCGTGACGCGCCCCTTGAGGTCGGGGCGCGTGATCAGGTCCTCGAAGGAACCCACCTCCTCGACCTGGGCGGCGTTGTAGGCGATGCCGGTGAGCCCGCTCTGCCAGGGAGCGTGGTAGGTCAGGTCGGGGTCCCACGGCTTGTCGCGCAGCCCCTCGATCAGGTTCGCGCGCAGGTTGGGCACGGCCTCGGCCTCGAGGGGCTGCACCCAGCCCAGGCCGATCATCCGCGCGGCCATCCAGTCGGTGAGCACGATCAGGTCGCGGTCGATCGGGTCGCAGGAGCCGAGCTGGTTCTTGACCTTGGCGTAGAACTCCGCGTTGTCGTTGACGTCGACGTTGTAGTCGACCTCGATGCCGGTGTCGCGGGTGAAGGTGGCCAGCGTCGAGCTCGGCTTCTTGCGCGGGTCGATGTAGCCGGTCCAGTTGGAGATGACCATCTGTCGCTGGCTCGCCGAGACGTCGGTGGCCCGGCACGTCATGGGGTCCTGCGCGGCGCCCGCGACCCCGAAGAAGGGAAGGTCGAGCGCGGCGACGCTCAGCCCGGCGAAGGCGGCGACACCGCCTGCGGTCAGCACGCCGCGACGGGAGAAGGTCGAGCGGCGGGCAGGCAGGTGGTCCGGCATGCGGCTCCTTCGCGGGGGGTCTGGTACCTACGGATCGTCACACGAGGAGCGCCAGGTCACAAGGGATCGAGTCGAGACGTAACCCGACAGCAACGGAATCGGCGGTGCCGCCCACCCGGTAGCGTGCGGTCATGACCAGCGCGACGCCCCTCCCGGCGCCCCTCGATGCGACCGCCAAGGCGATCATCGCCGAGCTCCAGACCGACGGCCGGCGCTCCTTCGCGGCGATCGGCAAGAGCGTCGGGCTCTCCGAGGCGGCCGTCCGCCAGCGGGTGCACCGCCTCGTCGAGTCGGGCGTGGTGCAGATCGTGGCCGTCACCGACCCGCTCCAGCTCGGGTTCGCCCGCCAGGCGATGATCGGGATCAACGTCCAGGGACCGATCGAGCCGGTCGCCGCACTCGTCGCCGCACTCGACGCGGTCGACTACGTCGTCGTCACCGCCGGCCGCTACGACGTCCTGGCCGAGATCGTCTGCGAGTCCGACGACCACCTGCTCGAGCTCATCTCGGGCAAGATCCGCGCCATCGAGGGCGTCAGCGGCACCGAGACCTTCATGTATCTCGGCCTGCGCAAGCAGACCTACTCCTGGGGCGTGCGCTAGCCGAGGTTCCACCTTTTGCGAGCCGAGGTGCCGATGTTTGTCGGTCGAGGACGCACAGATCGTCGTCGTACGCCGGTTAGCGTGCGCCCATGAAGCACACCCACGGACGCACCGTCGATGTCGAGTCCCGCGAGGAGCTCGACCGCCGGCTCGACGCCGGGGCGCGGTCGTTGTCGGGGTGGCGGGTGCGGGGGGTGGACCTGCGCGGGCGGGGTGAGGTGCTGGGCCGGTGCCGGCTGGAGGGCGCGGCCTTCCTCGGATGCACTTTCGACGACGGCGACGAGTCGCTCCTCGAGGCCGACGGCGCCCTGGTGCTGCCCGAGGTCGGCGGGGTGCCGATCGATCCGCACCGCACGAGTCTCTACACCGCCGACGACCTGTACGACGCTCCCCGGTGGCGCGACAGCCTCGACGGTCGCGCGTTCGCCTGGTCCAGGCACGCGGACGACGACGAGGCCCGCCTGGCGCGCACCCTGCACGACCACGCGATGGACCGGGCCCTGGCCGACTGGCGGCACGGTCGGTCGGTGCTCGGGGTGATGGGTGGGCACCGCGCGGCCCGCGGCGACCCGGCGTACGCCGATGCGGCGCGACTCGGCCGGCTGGTCGCCGACCCGGCCGGCGCGGCGCTCGCCGTGGCGACCGGCGGCGGTCCGGGCGCGATGGAGGCCGCCAACCTGGGCGCGCGGCTGGCGGCGTACGACGCCGGCGTGCTCGATGAGGCGCTCGAGGTGCTGCGCCCGGTGCCATCGTTCCGACCCTCGGTGGACCGCTGGGTCGAGACCGCGCTCGAGGTCTGCGAACGCTGGGCCGCTCCCACCGACTCGCTCGGCATCCCGACGTGGCACTACGGCCACGAGCCGCCCGGGGCCTTCCCCACCGCCATCGCGAAGTACTTCCGCAACGCGACCCGCGAGGCGGTCCTGCTCGAGGTGTGCGACGCGGGCATCGTCTTCCTGCCCGGGGCTGGCGGCACCGTGCAGGAGATCTTCCAGGACGCGTGCGAGAACTACTACGCCGACGAGGCGTCGGTGGCGCCCATGATCCTGGTCGGGCAGCGCTACTGGACCGAGGAGCTGCCGGCCTGGCCCCTGCTCCGGGCGCTGGCCCGCGGGCGCGAGATGGAGCACCACGTGCACCTCGTCGACTCCGTCGAGGAGGCCGCTGCGATCGCGGGTGCGACGGGGCCGGCCTGACCGCCGAGGTGCCACTCTTTGTCAGTCGAGGTGCCAGGTATTGCTGGCATGGTCAGCTGCTGCCGGTGCCCCGGGCGGTGGCCTGCACGCCACCGCTCCGGAGACGGTCGTCGCCGTCGAGTTGGACAGGCCCGCTGCCCCGACCGGCTCACCGCCGAGGCAGCCGACGCGGCGTCGCCAGCCACCGGCGTCCACGAGCGTGCTGGTCCGCTCCGCCTCGGGCTCGAGCCGATGCAGGGGCGCCAGCTTGCCGCCGAACACTGGGGCGCCCGGGCTCAGGCGCCGCAGGCTACCCGGACCACACGGCGTACGACCGAGAGCGGAACCTCGACCCGCAAATAGTGGAACCTCGGCATGCAAACAGTGGAACCTCGGCGGGTCACTCGGTGGCGGCGAGCTGGCCGCAGGCGCCGTCGATCTCGGAGCCGCGGGTGTCGCGGACCGTGGTGGGCACGCCCTTCGCCTCGAGCCGGCGGACGAACTCGCGCTCGTCGGCGGGGTCGGAGGCGGTCCACTTCGAGCCCGGGGTGGGGTTGAGCGGGATCAGGTTGACGTGCACCCAGCCCCAGTCGCCGTAGCCGTTGAGCACGTCGGCGAGCAGGTCGGCGCGCCAGGCCTGGTCGTTGATGCCGCGCATCATGGCGTACTCGATCGAGACCCGCCGCTTGGTGACCCGGGCGTAGTCCCAGGCGGCTTCCACGGTCTCGGCGACCGAGGAGCGGGTGTTGATCGGGACCAGCTCGTTGCGCAGCTCGTCGTCGGGGGCGTGCAGGCTCAGCGCGAGGGTGCAGGCGATCCCCTCCTCGGTGAGCTGGCGGATGCGGGGCACGAGGCCGACGGTGGACACCGTGACACCCCGCGCCGACATCCCGAGACCGTCGGGGGCCGGGGAGGTCAGCCGGCGTACGGCGCCGACCACCGCCTTGTAGTTGGCCAGGGGCTCCCCCATGCCCATGAAGACGACGTTGGAGACCCGACCCGGACCACCCGGGACCTCGCCGCGCTGGAGCGATCGCGCCCCGGCGATCACCTGCTCGACGATCTCGGCGGTCGACATGTTGCGCTGCAGCCCGCCCTGGCCGGTCGCGCAGAACGGGCACGCCATCCCGCAGCCGGCCTGGCTGGAGACGCACATGGTGACGCGGTTGGGGTAGCGCATCAGCACCGACTCGACGAGCGCGCCGTCGAAGAGCTTCCACAGGGTCTTGCGGGTGGTGCCCTTGTCGGCCTCGAGCGTGCGCAGCGGGGTCATCAGGTCGGGCAGCAGCCCGGCCACGAGCGCGTCCCGCTGCGTCTTCGGCAGGTCGGTCATCTCGTCGGGATCGTCGACGAGCCGGGCGAAGTAGTGGTTCGAGAGCTGCTTGACGCGGTACGCCGGCAGCCCGTGTCGAGCGGCGAGCTCGATGCGGCCCGCCATGTCGAGGTCAGCGAGGTGGGGCGGCGGCTTGGCCCGGCCGCGGGGCTCGTCGAAGACCAGCGGCAGGGTCGCGAAGCCCTCGCGGGGGGCAGGGGTGATCTCGGGGCTCTCGGTCATGGCACCCTCATCCTCCCACCGACCCCGCGCTCGCTCCGAACCCGCGCTCGACGTCGAGGACGGCGACGACGTCGGGCATGGCGAGCGAGCGCCACCGTCCGAGGTCGGGCGGTGACCCGGTGAGCGCAGCGGTCACGAGGGTCCAGGCGGTGCCGTGACCGACGAGCACCAGGTCGCGACCGGCACCATCCGCGGCGTGCGCAGCCAGCAGGCGGCGTACGGCGGGCAGGACGCGGGCGCTGAGCCGGTCCAGCGGCTCCCACCCCGGCGCGGCGGACCGGGCGGGCTCGGCGAAGGCGTCGACGACGGCCGCCTCGAAGTCGTCGACCGCACCGGCCGCGCGCCGGTGCTCACCGAGGTCGGCGAGGACCGCGACCTCCCCGTCGTGCAGCAGCGCCGCGGTCTCGGTCGCCTTCGGCTCCGCCGAGCTCACCCACGTGGCGAGGCCCGGCAGGCGCTCCCGCAGCCGGCGTACGTCGTCGTGGCCGGCCGGGTCGAGCCGCCACGCGGCCGCCGGCACGGTGTGATCCACCACGGGACGCCCGTGGCGCACCAGGTGGAGCACGCCGCTCACCTCGATCCACCCTCAGCGACGACGGATCAGAACACCGCGTAGTGCAGCAGCAGCCAGATCGGGGCGACGGTGGCCAGCAACGAGTCGAGCCGGTCCATCAGACCGCCATGACCCGGGATGACCTGGCTCATGTCCTTGATCCCGAGGTCACGCTTCATCACCGACTCGCACAGGTCGCCGAGCGTGGCCATGACGGCCGCGATCAGCCCGAGCAGCACGCCGACCCACCAGCGGCCGTCGAGGAGCACGAGGACGAGGACGACGCCCACGGCGACGCAGAAGACCGCGGACCCGGCGAAGCCCTCCCAGGACTTCTTGGGCGAGATGACGGGGGCCATGGGGTGCTTGCCGAACAGCACGCCGGCGGCGTACCCGCCGATGTCGGAGGCGATGGTGACCAGGATGAACACCAGGATGCCGGCCACGCCGTCGTCGTCGAGGCCGCCCCCGAAGAGGCCGCCCTCGCGCAGCAGCAGCGCCACGAACGAGCCGAGGAACGGCACGTAGACGACGGTGAACACCGCGGCGGTGGCGTTCTGGACGTACCCGTCGATGCCCCGGCGCAGCAGCCACAGCATGACCACCAGGGCGGTCACCGCCGTCGCGGTGACCAGGGCCGCGGCGCCCCCGACGAAGGCGACGACGACCATCACGACGCCGCCGACCATGATCGGCTGCTCGGGGATGTCGATGCCCCGCGAGCCCAGGCCGCGCTGCAGCTCCCACAGGGCGACGACCACGGCCGTCGCCACGACGAGCATGAACAGGGGCTTGTAGAAGTACAGCGTGCCGCCGATCAGGGCGAGCAGCACC
Organism: uncultured Actinomycetota bacterium; assembly: GCA_963714475.1. GTDB lineage: Bacteria > Actinomycetota > Actinomycetes > Propionibacteriales > Nocardioidaceae > Nocardioides. The sequence goes on along the minus strand of CAVQOP010000006.1, from coordinate 322,499 downwards.
ACCGCGGAGGCCACGGCGGCCTTGAGGTCGCGTCCGGCCCGCCCGTGGTCACGGACGGGAGGCGGGGCGGCTGGGTTCCCGCGGGCGCTGTCGGGGCCGTCGGTCGAGGTCATCGGGGACCGGTCGCGCATCGAGGTCTCAGACCTCGAGCAGCTCGGACTCCTTGGCCTTCAGCATCTCGTCGATCGCGTCGGTGTGCTTCTTGGTCGTCGAGTCGAGACGCTTCTCCGCACCGGTGACCTCGTCCTTGCCGACGTCACCGTCCTTCTCGAGCTTGTCCATGCCCTGCTTGGCCGTGCGGCGCAGGTTGCGTACGGCGATCCGGCCGTCCTCGGCCTTGGTCCGCGCGACCTTGATGTAGGCCTTGCGTCGCTCCTCGGTCAGCTCGGGGAAGTTGCAGCGGATCACACGACCGTCGTCGGCGGGGTTCACGCCGAGGTCGGAGTCGCGGATCGCGCGCTCGATGTCCTTCATCGCCGCCTGGTCGTAGGGCTGGATCAGGATCACCCGGGCCTCGGGGGCGGTGAAGGAGGCCAGCTGCTGCAGCGGGGTCGGCGAGCCGTAGTAGTCGACGAGGATCTTGGCGAACATCGACGGGTGCGCGCGCCCGGCGCGGATCGCGGCGAAGTCCTCGCGCGTCGACTCCACCGACTTGTCCATCTTGGCGTCGGCCTCGTTGAGGATGTCGTTGATCACGGTGTCTCTCCTGGCGGGGATCGTCGGTGGCCGGATAAGGACCCTGCGTGCTGGGCCGGCTCAGGCGGGACGCACCAGCGTCCCGATCTTCTCACCCTGGACCGCCCGCAGGATCGCACCCTCCTCGGCCATGCCGAAGACGATCATCGGCAGGCCGTTCTCCGAGCACAGCGTGAAGGCGGTCTGGTCCATGATCCGCAGGCCGCGGGCGATCGCCTCGTCGTAGGTGAGCTCGTCGAACTTCGTCGCCGTCGGGTCCTGCTTGGGGTCCGCGGAGTAGATGCCGTCGACGCCGGACTTGTCGTAGAGCACCACGTCGCACTTGCTCTCCAGGGCCCGCTGGACCGCGACGGTGTCGGTCGAGAAGAACGGCATGCCCATGCCGGCGCCGAAGATGACGACGCGGCCCTTCTCCATGTGCCGGATCGCGCGTCGCGGGACGTAGGGCTCGGCGACCTGGCCCATGGTGATCGCGGTCTGCACGCGGGTCTCGATGCCCATCTTCTCCAGGAAGTCCTGGAGGGCCAGGCAGTTCATCACGATGCCGAGCATCCCCATGTAGTCGGCGCGCACGCGGTCCATGCCGCGCTGCTGGAGCTCGGCACCGCGGAAGAAGTTGCCCCCGCCGGTGACGACGGCCACCTGCACCCCGGCCTCGACGACCGAGGCGACCTCGTGGGCGATCTTCTCGACCACGTCCGGGTCGATGCCGACCTTGCCTCCGCCGAAGACCTCGCCGGAGAGCTTGAGCAGGACGCGTCGGTAGCCGGTCATGAGGTCCTCCTGGACGTGGGTCGTGCCGCCGCGGGGGTACGCCGGCGGGTCCGGGCACCGAGAAGGCCGGGCCGACGAGCGTGGTGCTCCTCTTCGGCCCGGCCTCCTCGTGCTCCGAGTGCGGTGCGCTGAACCTAGCCGATCAGGCGCCGACCTCGAAGCGTGCGAAGCGCTTCACGGTGGTGCTGGAGGCGTCCAGGACGGCCTTGACGGACTTCTTGTTCTCCGTGACCGAGGGCTGCTCGAGCAGCACCACGTCCTTGAAGAACCCGTTGAGGCGGCCCTCGGTGATCTTGGCGATCGCCTGCTCGGGCTTGCCCTCCTCGCGCGAGGTCGCCTCGGCGATCTCGCGCTCCTTGGCGACGACGTCGGCCGGCACCTCGTCGCGGGTGAGGTACTGCGGGCGCATCGCGGCAGCCTGCATCGCGGCACCGCGAGCGGCGTCGGCGTCGCCGTCGTACTCGACGAGCACGCCCACGGCGGGCGGCAGGTCCGCGGCGCGACGGTGGAGGTAGGTCACGACAGGGCCGTCGAAGTAGGCGACCCGGCCGAGCTCGATCTTCTCGCCGATGGTGATCGCGAGCTGCTCGACGACGTCGCCGACGGTCTTGCCGTCGAGCTCGACGGCCTTGAGGGACTCGGCGTCGACGGCCTGCGCCTCGGCGGCGGCGTCGGCGATGCGCTGGGCCTGGGTGACGAAGTCGTCGTTCTTGGCCACGAAGTCGGTCTCGCACTTGAGCTCGACGAGCGCGCCGCCGGAGGTGACGACGAGACCGGCGGACGCCTCACGTTCGGCGCCCCGCTTGGCGGCCTTGGCCGCCCCCTTGACGCGCAGGGCCTCGACGGCTGCCTCGATGTCGCCCTCGGACTCGTCCAGGGCCTTCTTGCAGTCCATCATCCCGGCGCCGGTCTGCTCGCGGAGCTTCTTGACGTCGGCCGCGGTGAAGCTGGGCATGGGTGTTCCTCGACTCTCTCGTGGACCGGCGCCAGCCCCGTGGGGGCCGACGCTGGTCACTGCGGTGGTGGTGGGTGGGAGCCGGCTCAGGCGTCGGAGGCCGGAGCGGTGGGCTCCTCGGTGGCGAGCGCGTCCGGAGCAGCCTCGGCGGTCGGCTCCGCGGCGAGGGCCTCGGTGGGCTCGGGGGCTGCGGCTGCATCGGCGGCCGGGGTGGGCTCCTCGGTCGCGCCGGCGGTCGCCGACGCGGACTCGGCGCCCTCCGAGCTCGCACCGGTGGCCTCGGCGGCCGGGGTGGACTCGCTGGTCTCACCGCCGGTGGCCGTGACGGCGGCCTTGTCGGCCTCGCCTGCGAGCAGCTCACGCTCCCACTCGGCGAGGGGCTCGTCGGTGGTGGCCTCGGCACTGCGACCGCCGGAGCGCTGCATCAGACCGTCCGCGACGGCGTCGGCGATGACCCGGGTCAGCAGGCCGACGGCGCGGATCGCGTCGTCGTTGCCCGGGATCGGGAAGTCGACCTCGTCGGGGTCGCAGTTGGTGTCGAGGATCCCGATGATCGGGATCTTGAGCTTGCGGCACTCCTCGACGGCGAGGTGCTCCTTCTTGGTGTCGACGACCCACACGGCAGCCGGCGTGCGACCCATGTCGCGGATGCCCCCGAGGGTGCGGTCGAGCTTGTCGCGCTCCCGCTTCATCTGCAGGAGCTCCTTCTTGGTGCGACCGGAGCCGGCGACGTCGTCGAAGTCGATCTCGTCGAGCTCCTTGAGGCGGTTGATCCGCTGGTGCACGGTCGAGAAGTTGGTGAGCATGCCGCCGAGCCAACGCTGGTTGACGTAGGGCATCCCGACGCGGGTCGCCTGCTCGGCGATCGCTTCCTGGGCCTGCTTCTTCGTGCCGACGAACATGATCGCGCCGCCCTTGGCGACGGTGTCCTTGATGAAGGCGTAGGAGGTGTCGATGTAGGACAGCGACTGCTGCAGGTCGATGATGTAGATGCCGTTGCGCTCGGTCATGATGAAGCGCTTCATCTTCGGGTTCCAGCGACGGGTCTGGTGCCCGAAGTGGACGCCGCTCTCGAGGAGCTGGCGCATGGTGACGACTGCCATGAAGGTTCTTCTCCTGTGCTGGGGCCCGCTCCCGATCGTCCGCCCTTGGCACAGGACGGACCGGGGTCGTGCTCCGGTTGGTGTCTGGTTGTCGCTCCCGGCGGTTGCCGGTCGCCCTGACGCTCACGCGCGACCCGACCCGACGTCGCGCACGAGGCGGTAGGTCGGGACCAGGGATCGGCGCCCACGGGCGGTCGGGACACGCTCGGTGAGGAGCGGGCCCGTCGCGGTCTGCGAGCGTGCGAATTTCGGTCCGAGGACCGATCCGTCCAAGACTAGACGAGGCGTCGTCCCAGCCACGAATCGTGTACAGGACCGGCGAGGAGTGCGCCGCTCACAGCGCGGCCGGCGCGGCCTCGCGCGTGGACGGCGTACGTCGCACCCTGGGCCCATGTCGTCGCCTCCCGCCTCGCCGCCCCTGCTCGTCGCCACGGTGGTCGCCACCCTTGTCGCGCTGCTGTGCCTGGGGCCGTCCGCGGCCGCCGAGGACGACTCGATCGGGACGTGGCCGCTGTCGCCGGACCCGCCGGTGGTGAACCGCTTCGACCCGCCGCCGACGCCGTACGCCGCCGGCCACCGCGGCGTCGACCTCGGCGGATCGGTGGGTCAGGGGGTCCGCGCGGCGATGGCGGGCACGATCAGCTTCGCCGGCTCCATCGCCGGGCGCGGTGTGGTGGTCGTCGATCACGGCCCGACGCGGACGACGTACGAGCCCGTCGAGGCGGCGGTGTCCGTCGGTGACGTGGTCGGGCAGGGCGCGCGGATCGGGACGCTGGAGGGCAGCGGGTCGCACTGCTGGCCCGCTGCCTGCCTGCACTGGGGCTGGATCCGCGCTGAGACCTACCTCGACCCGCTGCTCCTCGTCGGCGCCGGGCCCGTACGGCTGCTGCCGCTCTCGTCCCCGCCCACCGTCGACCGGTCGGTGCCCGCTCCAGGTGGCGTCTGGTCGTCCGCCGCACTCCCGACACCGCTCGAGGTCTGGACCTCGCTCAGGCTCGGGGGTGTGCCTGGCGGTAGGCCTTCCGGAGTCGGTCGGTGGTGACGTGGGTGTAGCGCTGGGTCGTGGCCAGCGACGCATGCCCGAGGATCTCCTGCACCGAGCGCAGGTCGGCGCCCCCCTCGAGCAGGTGGGTGGCCGCGGAGTGGCGCAGCCCGTGCGGTCCGATGTCGGGCGCGCCGGGCACCTCGGCGATGCGTCGGTGCACGACCGAGCGCACCGCGCGCTGGTCGAGCCTGCCGCCGCGCGCACCGAGGAACAGGGCGGGGCCCGATCCGCTGACCGCGAGCGCGGGGCGACCGTCCTCGCGCCAGCGTCGCAGGGCTCGGGCGGCGGGGGCGCCGTAGGGCACCGAGCGCTCCTTGCCGCCCTTGCCGAGCACCCGCAGGACGCGGCGGTCGTCGTCGACGTCGTCGACGTCGAGCCCCACCAGCTCCCCGACGCGGACCCCGCTGGCGTAGAGCAGCTCGAGCACCGCAAGGTCTCGCAGGCCGAGCGGGGTGCCGTCGTCGGCGCGCTCGGTCGCCACCGCGATCAGGTCCTCGGCCTCGTCGGCACGCAGGACGTCGGGCAGGGTGCGGTGCGGCTTCGGTGAGGCGAGGCTCGCCCCGGCGTCGGTCGACGCCCGGTCGGTGCGCGCCAGCCAGGCGGTGAAGACGCGCGCGGCGGTGGCGCGGCGGGCCAGCGTGGTGCGCGAGCGGCCCATGCTCTGCTGCAGGGCGAGCCAGCTGCGCAGGGAGCGCAGGTCGATCGCCTCCGCCTCGCTGCCCCCGAGCCGGGAGACGTGACGCAGCAGGCCGCCGACGTCGGCCAGGTAGGCGCGCACCGTGTGGGCGGCGAGATCGCGCTCCGCGACGAGGTGGCGCTCGTAGTCGGACAGCACGCGCAGCAGGGCCTCGGGCAGGACCTCCTCGACCTCGGCGCTCACCTGCGCAGCCTAGGAACCGACCGGGTCCGGGGCGGGCTCCCGCGCCGCTGTCCGGGTCGTCACCCCGGGGCCGGTCGTGGGCTGGGTCTGCGCTGGAAGGTCTGGCGAGGTCGTGTGCCCCACACCGACACCCGCAGGGTGCTCGGGCACACGACTCCCGTCCGCAGGCCGCCGGCGGGCAGGCACGACCCCCGCGCTCAGGCGGCAGCACCGCGCGCCAGGCACCAGCCGTCCTCGGTCTGCTGCACCAGCCCCGCCTCGCGCAACCGACCCAGCGCCTGGTGGACCTCGCGCACGCCCAGCCCGGCCACGCGGGCGACCGAGTCGGTGGTGGTGCCGCGCGCGACCGGGACCGCGTCGAGGACCTGGCGCTGGCGTGGGGTCAACCGGTCTCGGGGGGTCGGCGGTGTGCGAGGCTCCTCGACGAGGTGCTCGCCGGCGACGCCCAGGGCCTCGAGGAGCTCGGGCCCCGACGCCACCAGCCCGGCTCCGCCGACGCGGATGAGCTGGTGCACGCCCTGGCTGGCCCCGCTGGTCACCGGTCCGGGCACGCCGAGCACGACGCGGTGCAGCCCGCCGGCCCACGTGGCGGTGTTCAGCGCGCCACTGCGGATCGCCGCCTCGACGACCACGGTGCCGCGGGTGAGCGCCGCGATGAGGCGGTTGCGGGCGAGGAACCGGATCCGGGTCGGCGCCGCGCCCGGAACCGCCTCCGAGACGACGGCTCCCTCCCGGGCGATGTGCTCGATCAGCGTCCGGTGGGCTGCGGGGTAGACCCGGTCGGCGCCGCAGGCCAGCACGGCCACGGTCACGCCCCCGCCGATGATCGCGCCGCGGTGCGCGGCCTGGTCGATGCCGAAGGCCGCCCCCGAGACCACGCTCCATCCGGCCCGAGCGGCGTGCACGGCCAGGTCGGTGGCCACCGAGGTGCCGTACGTCGTCGCGGAGCGTGACCCGACGATCGCCACCGATGCCGCGAGCTCGTCGAGGCGCGCCGGACCCCGCACCCACAGCCCCACCGGGGTGCCGCCGCGCTCGTGCAGCACCGGCGTCCGCGACAGGTCGGCGAGGCTGGCCGGCCACTCGTCGTCGCCGGGGACCACGAACCGGATGCCGAGCCGCTCGGCGTCCTCGAGGTCGCGGGCCGGATCGTGCTGGGCGAGTCGTGAGGCGACGTCCTCACCGAGCCCCTTCAGGTCGTGCTCGGCGGCGAGCAGCAGGTGCAGCCGCTCGGGCCCGAGGTCCTCGACGAGGTCGCCGACGCGAGGGTCCCCCGGCTCGGCGAGCCGGCTCAGCGCGGCCCGGGCCAGCCGCTCGGCCTCCGGCGCCCTCATCCGGCGCTCCGCTGGAGGGTCGCGACCATCAGCGGCTCGCCCGAGCGCAGCCGCAGCGCGACCGAGACGTGCTCGGCGTCAGGTCGCGCCTCGGGGTGCTCGAGCCCGGCCTGCCACGGCTGGCCACCGTCGCGGCGTACCGCCAGCAGGTCGGCGACCGACCAGGCCAGACGGTGCACCCGCACCGCACCCCGACGCGTCAGCCGACCCTGGTGCACGGCGTCCTCGACGAGCCGCTGGGCCTCGTCGGTCAGCGGCCAGCGGCTGGACAGGGCGGTCGCGGCGACGTGTGCGTTGAGCCGCCAGGCGCACCCGGCGTAGCGCGCGGCCTGCCGCTCGCGAGCGGCGGCCACCCGCGCCCGGACGGTCGCCGAGGTCTCGACGACGGCCATCGGGTCGCGGTGCGCGCCGGGGGTGAACGGCTCCACGTGGCGCGTGATGTCGATGCGATCGGTCATCGGACCGCTGATCTTGGAGCGGTAGTCGCGACGCTTGAGCTCCGAGCAGCCGCAGCGGTTCTCCCCCGCGGTCGGCCGGTACTCCCCGCAGGGGCAGGGGTTGCAGGCCAGGACGATCATCCCGCGCGCCGGCAGCCGGACCATCTCGTCGCGTCGGGCGATGGTGACCTCGCCGTTCTCCATCGGTTGGCGCAGCGCCTCGATGACGTCGGAGCGGAACAGCGGGAACTCGTCGAGGAAGAGCACGCCGCAATGACTACGGCTCAGCTCTCCCGGACGGACCTGGCCGGACCCGCCCCCGATGATCGCGGTCTTGGACGCGTCGTGGTGCGGGGCTGCGTACGGCGGGTCGACGAGCATCCCGAGTGCGGGGTCGAGCGTGCCCGCCAGGCTGTGCACCGCCGTGAGCTCCAGCGACTCCTCGGGCGTGAGCGGGGGCAGCAGGGTCGGGACCCTCTCCGCGATGCTCGTCTTGCCCGCCCCCTTGGGCCCGGACAGCATCAGGTGGTGGCCACCTGCCGCGGCGACCTCGACGGCGTACAGGGTGTCCTCGACACCGACGAGGTCGCAGAGGTCGGCGTCGTCGAGGCGTTCCTCGCCCCGCCAGCTCAGCAGCCGTGAGCCCGACAGCGCAGCGACGGGCGGCGCCCACGGCACCTGCTCGCCGCACAGCTCGGCGACGACCTGGGCCAGGGAGCGGAGCCCGAGGACCTCCATGCCGGGAACCATCGCCGCCTCCGCCGCCTGCGGCTCGGGCACGAACACCCGCCGGATGCCCCGCTCGGCTGCCGCGATCACCATCGGCAGCACCCCGGTCACCGAGCGCAGACCCCCCGCGAGCGTCAGCTCGCCGATGAACGCGGTCGACTCCAGCGCGACCAGCGGCACCGCCGCGTCCGCAGCGAGGACCGCGACCGCGATCGCCAGGTCGAAGTGGGTGCCGCGCTTGGGCAGGTCGGCCGGGGAGAGCAGGATCGTGATCCGCCTGGTCGCCGGCCAGCCGAGGTCGGAGTTGATGATCGCCATCCGGCAGCGGTCCTTGGACTCGCTCAGCGCCGCGTCGGGACGCCCCACGAGGGTGGTGCCGACCTGGCCCGGCGAGACGTCGGCCTGGACGTCGATGAGGTGGCCGAGTGCCCCGTGCAACGAGACCGTGCGGGTCGCGGCGAAGGGCATCAGGCGATGCCCCGCACGTGCTCGACCTGCGCGGCGCCGCGCCGGGGTCGCAGGACCGCGACGAGGTCGAGGCGGACCTCCGGCGGGTTCACCTCCCGGGCGGCCTTCCACCGCTCGGCCAGGAGGGCCAGCCGCGCGATCTTGGTCGCGTCGACCGCCTCGTGGGGCGTGCCGCACCGGGTGCTGCTGCGGGTCTTGACCTCGCAGACGACCAGCACCCGGCCCTCACGAAGGACCAGGTCGATCTCGCCGGCGGCGCACCGCCAGTTGCGGTCCAGCAGCACCATCCCCTGCTCGAGCAGGTGCCGCAGGGCGACCTGCTCGCCGTACGCCCCGAGCGCCTGCCGGCTCGCGCCCGTGCTCGGACCGTTGCTCGTCTGGGCCCCTGGTGCGGACCCGTCTGCCGTCGTCGTCATCGCGACCTCCTCGGGCTCCACCCTGCGCGGTGGCGGCCCTTCCCGGGCGAGGTGAGCCGGTCGCCTGTGGACGACCGACCGCGGGGCCCGTCTGTGGACGGTTCGTGGCCCGCGGCGACCGAGGACGACGGACGACACCGTGGCCGACCGGGGTAACCGGCGCCCCGACCGACCAGGTCAGCGGGGTGCCGGCCGAGCACGAGCACCACGACGCGACCACCGCCGGGAGCTCACGTCTCGGCGCCGTCCTCGCGGACCGTGTCGTGGCGTGGGCGGGGCCCTCAGGGCTTGGGCGGGTCGATCTCGGCCGGGCTGAGCTCCTCGACGTTGACGTCCTTGAACGTCAGCACCTTGACGTTGCGCGCGAAGCGGGCCGGGCGGTACATGTCCCACACCCAGGCGTCGGTCATCGTGACCTCGAAGAACACCTCGCCGGCCTCGGTGCGCGCCTTCACGTCGACCTGGTTGCACAGGTAGAAGCGGCGGTCGGTCTCCACGACGTACTTGAAGATCCCCACCACGTCGCGGTACTCGCGGTAGAGGGTCAGCTCCATCTCGGTCTCGTAGGCCTCGAGGTCCTCGGCGCTCACGGCTCCTCCTCGCCCTCGGGTGCGCGGTCGCGGGGCCCATTGTGCACCGGGTCCACGATCCCGGCCGCGCGGCGGACGTTCACGAAGCGCATCCGGTGCACCGGCGAGGGCCCGTGCTCGCTCAGCGCCGTGGCGTGCACGTCGGTGATGTAGCCCTTGTGCGTCTTGAAGTCGTACGCCGGGTAGTCGGCGTCGAGCGCCACCATCAGCCGGTCGCGGGTCACCTTGGCCAGCACGGAGGCCGCGGCGATGCAGGCCGCGACCCGGTCGCCCTTCCACATCGCGAGCCCGGGCACGCCGAGCCCGTCGACCGGGAAGCCGTCGGTGAGCACGTAGGCCGGGGTCACCCCCAGCAGCGCCACCGCGCGCCGCAGGGCCTCGACGTTGGCCACGTGCATGCCCAGCCGGTCGCACTCCTCGTGGCTGACGACCACGACCGACCAGGCCAGGGCACGACGGACGACCTGCTCGTAGCAGCGCTCCCGGGCACGCTCGGTGAGCAGCTTGGAGTCGGCGAGACCGGGCACGACGCCCGCCCGTCCCTCGGGCAGGATCGCCGCGCCGGCCACGAGCGGGCCGGCGCAGGCGCCGCGGCCGGCCTCGTCGGCGCCGGCGACCGGCGAGAACTCCAGGCGACGCAGCGCGCGCTCGTAGCCGTAGAGGCCGGCGTCGCGGCGCACGGCGGCGCCCCGGGGCAGCGTGGACACAGGAGTCGGCGCGGGTCCGGTGGGCCCTCAGGACCCGGGCGCAGGATCGAGCGGGGCCGGCACGACGTCGAAGGACGACGGGCCGTTGTCGACGACCCCGAAGCGGCTGAAGGGCCAGACGACACCCCACACCTTGCCCACGATCAACGAGTCGTCGACGTAGGGCACGTCGGTGCAGTCGGTCTCCATCCTGGTGCACAGGTGCACCGAGGAGTCGGCGGAGGCACTGCGGTTGTCGCCGAGCACGAACACGGTGCCCGCCGGCACGGGCCCGGCGCGCCAGTCGCAGTTCCCGGTCATCGGTCCGTTGCACGGAGCCCCGTCGGTCTCGACGTACGACGACTCGTCCAGCGGCTCGCCGTTGACCAGGATCTGGCCGTCGGCGTTGCAGCACTCGACGATGTCGCCGGGGGCGCCGACGACCCGCTTCACGAGGTGCCCGGTCGTCGGGTAGAGACCGAGAGCGCCGAGGGTCTTGGTGATCGGGTTCTGCGGACCGGGCTGCTCGTCGGGACCCAGCCAGGCGCCCGGGTCCTCGAAGACGACGACGTCGCCGCGCTGCGGTGATCCGCCCAACCAGTACGAGACCTTCTGCACCACGATCCGGTCGCTCTGGACCAGTCCGGGCTCCATGGACTGCGAGGGGATGTAGAAGGCCTGCAGGAAGAACGTCTTGACGATGATCCCCAGCACCAGGACGAGGCCCAGCATGACGGCACCGTCGCGCAGCAGCGGACGCCCGCGCCGGGTCGCGTCCGGCCCGTCGTCGTCGGGCCCGTCGTCGTCGGGCTCGCGCAGGCCGACGTCAGCGGGACCGGACGGAGCCGGGTCGCGCTCGTCGGTCGGCGACTCTCCCGGGGTCTGGCGCGGGCTCTGACCCGGCTCGGCCTCGTCGTTGTTCACGCGCTGAGTGTAGGTGGCGCGGCCATGGTCCGAGGCGGTAAGCGCCCGACCGGCCCGGCCGACTCAGAAGTCGCGGCGCTCGCGGATCTTGGCTGCCTTGCCGCGCAGGTTGCGCAGGTAGTAGAGCTTCGCGCGGCGCACGTCACCGCGGGTGACGACCTCGATCATCTCGAAGATCGGGGAGTGCAGCGGGAAGGTGCGCTCGACGCCGACGCCGAAGGAGACCTTGCGGACGGTGAAGGTGCGCCCGATGCCCGAGCCGTGGACGCGGATGACGACGCCCTGGAAGATCTGGACGCGGGCCCGGTTGCCCTCGACGACCTTGACGTGGACCTTGACGGTGTCGCCACCGCGGAAGGCCGGGATGTCGGTGCGGAGGTTGGGGGCGCCGAGCTCGGCGATGACGTTGGTCATGATCGTTCTCCTCGCACGTGCCACAGGACAGGCGCGGTTCGGGGATGCTGGGGTCTCGGCTCGTGCTCGAGGTGGTGCTCAGGTGGTGCTGGGCCCGTCCGGGCCGGCGGCGTCAGGCTCCCCCTGTGGCAGGAGCACGACGCAGATCCTCCTGCCGGAGCAGGTCCTCGGGAGGGTCCGGGTTTGGCCGACGGGCCGACCCGCGATTCTGCCACAGCGCCTCAGTCCCGAGAAATCGGCTTGGTCAGCACGACTGCTCCCGGCGGCGCCTCGAGGTCCGGGCGCATCCGGAAGCCGGCCCGCCGGTACATCGCGAGGTTGCGGGTGCTGGCCGCGCCGGTGTGCAGCGAGCACGAACCGGCCTCCCGCGGCGCGACGGCCTCGGCGTGCGCCAGCAGCGCCCGACCCAGGCCGCGGCCCTGGAGGTCGGGGGCGACCATCAGGCGACCGATGTCCCACACGGTGCCCTCCCGGCGACCCCGGACGGCGCCGACGAGGCGACCGGCGACCCGGACGACGTAGGTGTCCCACGAGCCCAGGGACGCCGTGACGTCGGCCAGGGTCTCGTGCAGGGCCGGCACCAGGTCGGTCGAGCCGATCGCGATCGCCTCCTGCACCCAGCACGCGCGCTGCAGGGTGAGCAGCTCACCGGCGTCGGCCGGCGTCGCCGGCACGATCTCCCACTGCCCCACCACCGCGCTGGCGTGCAGGAGGTCGGGCCGACGCTGCGCCGTACGTCGTACGGCCTGCGCGTGGCGCCACGCGGCGATCTCGCCGTGGTGACCACCGAGCAGCACCGGCGGCACGTCGTGGCCCCGCCAGGACGCCGGCTTGGTGTAGACGGGGTACTCGAGCAGGCCGTCCTCGTGCGACTCCTCGACCAGCGAGGCCGCGTTGCCGAGGAATCCCGGCAGCAGCCGGATCACCGCCTCGGTGACGGCCAGCGCCGCAGCCTCGCCGCCGTTGAGCACGTAGTCGCCGAGCGAGACCTCGCGGACCTCGACCCGGTCGGCGGCGTGGTCGAGCACCCGCTGGTCGATGCCCTCGTAGCGCCCGCAGGCGAAGACCAGCCGGTCCCGCGTCGCGAGGTCCCGGGCGTCGGCCTGGGTGAACGGCGCACCCGACGGCGTGGGCACCACCAACGCGGTGCCCGGACCCCCCACGTCGAGCAGGTCGAGGGCCTCGCCCCACGGCTCGGGGCGCATCACCATGCCGGCGCCGCCGCCGTACGGCGTGTCGTCGACGGTGCGGTGCCGGTCGTGGGTGAAGTCCCGCAGGTCGTGCACGTAGACCTGCACGAGGCCGTCGGCCGCAGCGCGGCCGGGCAGCGAGAGGCCCAGCGGCGCCAGGTAGTCGGGGAAGATCGAGAGGTAGTCGAGCCTCACCGGATCACGAGTCCTCCGGCCAGGGTGCGACGAGCCCGGGCCGGTCGGCCACCACGACCCGGCCGGCGGCCAGGTCGACCTCGGGCACCAGCGCGCTGACGAACGGCACGAGTGCGTCCCGTCCGTCCGGGGTCCGGATCGAGAGCAGGTCCTGCGCGCCGTGGGAGAGGCCGACCACCTCACCGATCACGGCTCCGTGCTCGTCGTGCACGCTCAGTCCGACGAGCTGGTGGTCGTAGAACTCCTCGGGGTCCTCCGGTCGCTCACCGGGGTCGACCGTCGTGTGCAGCAGCACCCCTCGCGCGGCCTCGGCACCGGTCCGGTCGGTGACCTCCTCGAAGGAGACGAGCAGCACGCCCTGGTGCCAGCGCGTCGCGCCGACCCTCAGACGGTCCGGGGCGAAGGCCGAGCCGTGCGGGGCCTCGACGCGCAGCCGGGCGCCGACCTCGAAGCGACGCTCCGGCTCGTCGGTCCGCAGCTCGACGGTCAGCTCGCCGCGCAGCCCGTGCGGCTTGCCGAGCCGGCCGACGACGACCTCGATGTGCTCACGGGGTTCTTCCACGGGGCTCATCCTCTCGCGCACCGCTCGGCAACGACGACGGGTGCCACCCCGTCACCGGGAGGCACCCGTCGTCGGCGCTGGTCTCTGCGGCGCTCAGCGACGCCGGTCGACGTCGACGAAGTCGACGCGAGCACCGTCGCGGCCGGCGAGCGCGCCGACCACCGTGCGGAACGCGGTCGCCGTGCGACCGCCGCGCCCGATCACCTTGCCGAGGTCGTCGGGGTGGACCCGGACCTCGAGCATGGAGCCACGGCGCAGCTGCTTGTCCCGCACCGAGACGTCGTCGGGGTTGTCGACGACGCCGCGCACGAGGTGCTCGAGGGCTTCGGCGAGCATGCTGCTCAGACCTTGTCCGCGGGCTTGTCCGCCTGCTCGTCGGACTTCTCGGCCTTGGCCTCGGCGTCCACCGCGGCGGTCTCCGCGGTCTCGGCCACCTCGGTGGCGCCCTCCGGGGTCTCGTCGGCGGGGGTCTTGTCCTCGGCGGTCGGCTGCGTGGCTGCGGTGTCCTCGGCCTTCTTGGCCGTCGACTTCTTGGTCGTCGCACCGCCGCGGGGCTCGCTCGAGACCTCCTTGAGCGCCTCGTTGAAGAGCTCCTGCTTGTCGCGCTTGGGCTCCTTGACCTTGAGGTGACCGGCGGCGCCGGGCAGACCCTTGAAGGTCTGCCAGTCACCGGTGACCTCGAAGATGGCGGTGACGGCCTCGGTCGGCTGCGCGCCGACGCCGAGCCAGTACTGCGCCCGCTCGGAGACGACGTCGATGTACGACGGGTCCTCCTTGGGGTGGTACTTGCCGATCTCCTCGATCACCCGACCGTCGCGCTTCTTGCGACTGTCGACGACGACGATGCGGTACTGCGGCACCCGGATCTTGCCCAGGCGCTTGAGGCGAATCTTGACGGCCACGTGGGTGGTGTCTCCTTGGAACTCGTGTGGTGGTTGAGGCGAGCCGCGCAAGGTGGGGAAAACACCAGGCGGCGCGTCTCGAGGACGCCGCGAGCACGGTGAGAGGGGCCGCACGCGCAGGACTCAGCCTCGGATCATGCCACGACGTCCGGCCGCGGCCGAAATCGCCCGAGTCGACCACACGGGTTCCTCAGCCGCCATGCTGGCCTCATGAGCAGCCCCCCGCCGTACGGCGCCCCGCCGCCAGGACCCACCGGCACGCGGCCGAGCCGCTGGTGGTTCGTCGTGGGCGCCGGGCTCCTGCTGGCCGCCGTGCTGCTCGCGGTGCTCACCGTGATCCGAGCCGTCGGCGCCTTCGTCGAGGTCGACGCGACCGTCCAGCCCGGCGAGAGCGCCACCGTCGCGCTCGACGGGGCGCAGCGCCTCGTCTGGGTCGACCCGGCCCGCCCCGCCGCCTGCTCGATCGTCGACCCCGGCACGGGCCGAGAGGTCGCGACGTCGACACCGGGAGCGACGTACACGAAGTCGTTCAACGGCCAGGACTGGGAGGGCGTCGCCGTGTTCACCCCGACGTCGCCCTCCGTGGAGATCACCTGCCGGGCCGGTGGCCCGCTGCAGGTCGGACCGGCGCCGGACGTGGGCGGCCTGCGCGGCCTGCTGGTCGGTGTCGGGGTGCCGCTGGTGCTGGGGCTGGCCGGTCTGCTCGTGCTCGTCGTGACCGGGATCCTCTACGCGACGAGGCCTCCACGCTCCCGTCGCTGGTCCTGAGCGCCGCCGTACCGCGAACAGCCCGTCCGCGGGCCCGGCCGATCAGCCGACGACCTGGCCCCGCAGCACCACGCGCGCCGGGGAGTCGAGCACGGACAGGTCCTCGAGCGGGTCCCGGTCGTAGACGACGAAGTCGGCCGGCGCGCCCTCCTCGAGACCCGGGTGCCCCAGCCACTCACGCGCCCGCCAGGACGCGGCGCCCAGCGCCTCGCGGGCGGAGAGCCCGAAGTCAGCCAGCGCCTGGACCTCCCCCGCGACCTGACCGTGCGCCATGACGCCGCCGGCGTCGGTGCCGGCGTAGAGCGCCACCCCGGCCTCGTGCGCGCTGAGGATCGTCTCGCGGCGTCGGGCGTAGAGGTCGCGCATCGTGGCGCCGTACGCCGGGAACTTCCCCTCCCCCGCCTCGGCGTAGCCCGGGAAGTTCTCCAGCTGCATCACGGTGGGCACGAGCGCGGTGCCGCGCTCCACCATGGCGTCGATCAGGTCGGTGGTCAGGCCGGTGCCGTGCTCGATGCAGTCGATCCCGGCCTCGATCAGACCGGGCAGCACCGCCGTGCCGAAGCAGTGGGCCGTCACCCGGGCGCCGTGCTCGTGGGCCGCGGCGATGGCCTCCGCGAACGCCTCCGCCGGGAACGAGGGGGCCAGGTCGCCCTCGTCCCGCGAGATCCAGTCACCGACCATCTTGACCCAGCCGTCGCCGCGCTGCGCCTCCCGCGCGACGTACGTCGCCAGGTCGTCGGGCTCCACCTCGTGGGCGAAGTTGCGGATGTAGCGACGGGTGCGAGCCACATGACGTCCGCACCGCACCAGGCGGGGCAGGTCGTCGCGGTCGTGGATCCAGGTGGTGTCGGCCGCCGACCCGCAGTCGCGCAGCAGCAACGCGCCCGCGTCCCGGTCTGCGAGCGCCTGCTGCTCCTGCGTGGCCTCGTCGACCGCCCCGTTCGCGTCGAGCCCGACGTGGCAGTGGGCGTCGACGAGCCCCGGCACGATCCAGCCCTCCGCCGCCGTCTCGGCCCCGGCGGGCTCCTCGTAGGTGACCCTCCCGTCGAGGACGTAGAGGGTGCGGGTCTCGCCGTCGGGCAGGACCGGGCCGTGGAAGCGTTGGGACGCTGTCGCCATGGCGGCGAACCTACCGGCCCGGTGCCGGCGCGGCCGCGGGTGCCGGTCGTGGTCGGCTCTGCGAGGTGCTGGAGGGTGCTAGAGCAGGTCGATCAGCCAGGTCGGGCCGACGAGCTCGGCACCGACGTGCAGGCAGCGCCCCTGCAGGGCCCGGTCGGCGGTCACCACGGTGACCCGGTGGCCGGCCTCGACGGCCTTCTCGGCCTCGGTGACGATGCGGCTGTCACCGTCACGCGGGGCGTGCACCGTGGTGACGTGGGCGTCGCGGCCCGCCCGCACGCCCGCCTTGGCACCGCCCTCGAGGACGAGCACGACCCGCTCCTGGGGCACGTCGGCGACGAGCAGCTCCTCGTGCAGGCGCCGGGCGGCGCCGGCCCGGTCGTTCCACCAGCCCTGCAGCGCCCGGGCACCCACGACGTTCGCGGCGTCGACGACGAGGACCG
This sequence comes from uncultured Actinomycetota bacterium, assembly GCA_963714475.1. Classification (GTDB taxonomy): domain Bacteria; phylum Actinomycetota; class Actinomycetes; order Propionibacteriales; family Nocardioidaceae; genus Nocardioides. The sequence continues at coordinate 305,869 of CAVQOP010000006.1, read as the reverse complement.
TGGTCGCCCTGCTCATCGGACGCGCCAGGTGGGGCCCGCCACGTCCCGCGCCGGCCTGTCCGGCGTACCGGGCGGGCGAAGCTGCCGCTCGTCGGGCGAAATTTCGGCCGTCAAGCGGCAGCATCCCCGGTCGACCGGGGATCTCGACCGGCGGCCCGGGCTCACTTCAGGAACTTCGAGAAGTCCCCGGGCAGGTTGAGCGCGGCGGCGGCCTGCTCGTAGTCGGTCTCCTCGGCACCGTCGGGCTTGCCGAACGGATGAGCCGAGCCCGCCTTCTCCTTGGCCGCGGCGTCGGCCTTGGCCTTCTCCTGGGCGGCCCTGGCGGGATTGCCGGAGACCCGCTTCCCGCCCTTGCCCTTCTTCTGCGGGACCTTCTTGGCCGGGCGCTTGCCGCCCGCGCCCGGCATCCCGGGCATCCCCGGCATCCCGGGCATCCCTCCGCCCCGTGCCATCTGCTGCATCATCTTGCGCGCCTCGAAGAAGCGGTCGACGAGCTGGTTGACGTCGGAGACCGCCCGCCCGCAACCCTTGGCGATGCGGGCGCGGCGTGAGCCGTCGATGAGCTTGGGGTTGGCCCGCTCGGCCGGGGTCATCGACTGGATGATGGCCTGGATCCGGTCGATCTCGCGCTCGTCGAAGTTGTCGAGCTGCTCGCGGAACTGGCCCATCCCGGGCAGCATCCCCATGATCTTCGACATCGAGCCGAGCTTGCGGACCTGCTGCATCTGCTCGAGGAAGTCGTCGAGGGTGAACTCCCCGCCCTGCCCGGCGAGCTTGCCGGCCGCCTTCGCCGCGGACTCCTGGTCGAAGGTCTTCTCGGCCTGCTCGATCAGGGTGAGCATGTCGCCCATGTCGAGGATGCGTGAGGCCATCCGGTCGGGGTGGAAGACGTCGAAGTCGGTGAGCTTCTCGCCCGAGGAGGCGAACATGACGGGCCGCCCGGTGACCGAGCGGATCGACAGCGCAGCACCGCCGCGGGCGTCGCCGTCGAGCTTGGTGAGCACCACGCCGTCGAACCCGACGCCCTCGAGGAAGGCCAGGGCGGTCGTGACGGCGTCCTGGCCGATCATGGCGTCGACGACGAAGAGGGTCTCGTCGGGCTTGACCGCGTCGCGGATGTCTGCGGCCTGTGCCATCAGCTCGGCGTCGACGCCGAGTCGCCCGGCGGTGTCGACGATGACGACGTCGTGCAGGGTGCGCCGGGCCTCGGCGATCGAGGCGGTGGCGACCGCGACGGGGTCGCCGACGCCGTTGCCGGGCTCGGGGGCGAAGACCGTGACGCCGGCCCGCTCCCCGTTGACCTGGAGCTGCTTGACGGCGTTGGGCCGCTGGAGGTCGCAGGCGACCAGCATCGGCGAGGTGCCCTGGTCCTTGAGCCAGGTCGCCAGCTTCGCGGCCAGGGTCGTCTTGCCGGCACCCTGGAGGCCGGCGAGCATGATCACGGTCGGTGAGGTCTTGGCGTAGCGCAGCCGGCGAGTCTCGCCGCCGAGGATCTCGACGAGCTCCTCGTTGACGATCTTGATGATCTGCTGGGCCGGGTTGAGGGCCCCGCTGACCTCCTCGCCGCGGGCGCGGTCCTTGAGCGCGGCGACGAACTCGCGCACGACCGGCAGCGCGACGTCGGCCTCGAGCAGCGCGATGCGGATCTCGCGCGCGGTGGCGTCGATGTCGGCCTCGGAGAGGCGGCCCTTGCCCCGCAGGTTCTTGAAGGTGTCGGCGAGGCGGTCGGAGAGTGTCGCGAACAAGGAGCAGGTCCCTCAGCAGTCGAATGAGTCAGGCGGCGTGCGTCGCCAGACTAACCGGCACCGCGGCTCAGCGCGGAGCGTACGGCGTGCGCCGCCTGCGCGGCCCGGGTCTCGGCGAGTGCGCCCGCGCCCGCCTCCTTCAGGTAGAACACGTCGACCGCCTGGGGGCCGAGGGTGTCCAGGTGGGCCGAGCGCACCTCGATGTCCAGTCCTGCCAGGGCCCGGCAGACCCGGTGGACCACGCCGGGCCGGTCCGCGGTGCGCACCTCGAGGACGGTGGACTGCTCACTGGCCTCCGGGCGTACGACGACCGCCGGCTCCAGGGTGGGCCGCGCGCCCGAGCCGAGGCGCGCGGCCGGGTCGAGGCGTCCGCTGACCACGGCGTCGTAGCGGTCGCGCAGCACGGCCGCGTCGAGGTGCTGCTCGGCGACCTCCCAGACCGACACGGCGTACTCGTCCTGCTGCCAGATGCGCGCAGCGCGCACGGGGACGCGCTGCAGGGCCAGGACGCCGGCCAGGTCGGCGAGCAGTCCGACGCGGTCGCGGGCCACGGCGGTGATGCGCGACCCGTCGTCGACGGCGAGCACCTCGAGGAAGAGCTGCCCCCGCCTGGCCTGCGGCGGGATCTCGATCTGCTCGGTGCGGATCGGAGGCAGGCTCGCCCCCGTGTCCAGGGCGGCGAGCGAGCGACGCGCGAGGTCCTGGATGAGCCCCGCCCGCCAGGAGGTCCACGCCTTGGTCGAGGTCGCCTTGGCGTCGGCCTCGGTCAGCGCCCGCAGCAGGGCGAGGGCCTCGACGTCGGGCACCCGGTCGGTGACCAGCGCGATCGTCGCCGGGTCGTCGGGGTCACGCGTGGTCGCGGTCTCGGCGAGCAGGAGGTGCCAGCGCACGAGCTGCGCGACGAGCTCCACGGAGCTGTGCTCGAAGCCCATCCGGCGCGCGACCTCGCGCGCGATCGGCTCGCCGGCGACCGAGTGGGCGCGCAGCCCGCCCTTGCCGATGTCGTGCAGCAGCGCAGCGACCATCAGCACGTCGGGGCGGCTGACGAACCGGATCAGCGCCGAGGCCTCCACGCAGGTCTCGATCACGTGCCGGTCGACGGTGAACCGGTGGACGACCGAGGCGTGCGGCAGCAGGCGGACCCGCTCCCACTCGGGCAGGAAGCCGTCGAGCGCGCCGGTGTGCTCGAGCGTCTCCCACACCGGCAGCAGACCGCGCCCGGAGGCCAGCAGACGCACCAGGCTGCGTCGGGCCCCGGCGGGCCACGGGTCCGGCAGGGGGGCGCCGTCGCGCACCAGGCGAGCGGCCGTCGCCGGTGCCAGGACGACGTCGGCCTCAGCGGCCTCGGCGGCCGCCCGCAGCAGCAGGGTCGGGTCGAGGTCGGGTCGCGCCTGGGGGGTCAGCACGACCTCGCCGCGGGCCATGGCGATGCCCGGGGCGAGCGGGCGCAGGTCCGGGCGACGTCGACGGCTGGGGCGGGCGGGCCCGGCGAGGACGTCGTCGACCCGGCGCCAGCTGAGCCGCGAGAGGTGGCTCGTGCGACGGCCGAGCTCGCGCACGTGCCGCTGGGCCGCGCGCTCGTCGGCCAGCCCCAGACCCTCGGCCAGACGGGGCCAGATCTCGGGGCCGATGCGGTCGTTGGCGCGTCCGGTCGCCTGCTGGACGAGGTCGCGTACGTCGAGCATCTGCTGACGGCACCGCTCGAGGTCGCTGTGCGGCACGTCGACGAGCCAGGTGGCGCTGAGCGCGGCGACCACGACGGCGTCGCGCAGGCCGCCCTCGGACTCCTTGAGGTCGGGCACCGAGAGGTGCGCCAGCTCGCCGAGGAGCGCGTGGCGCGCGCGGACGAGCGCTCGCAGCTCGGTCAGCCGGTCGCGGGCACCGCGCCGCCAGGCGGCCAGCACCTCCGAGCGCAGGGTGAGCGTCAGGTGCGGGTCACCGGCGAGGTGGCGCACGTCGAGCAGCCCCAGGGCGACCCGCAGGTCGCCCGCAGCGGCCTCGAGCATCTGCGTGGTGGTGCGTACGGCGTGGTCCAGCGTGTGCGCCCCGTCCCACAGCGGGTCCCACACGGCGGCCGCGACGTCGTCGAGGTCGGCGTCGTCATCGCCGACCAGCACCACGTCGAGGTCGGAGTAGGGCGCGAGCTCCTGACGTCCGTAGCCGCCGACGGCGACCAGGCACGTCCCCTGCTCGGCTCCACCGGCCTGCGCGTACGCCGCCCGGCACCGTCGGTCGGCCTCCGCCGTACGCCGGGCGCGCTCCGGCGCCGTCACGCCTCGAACGTCCGCACCGGGCTCAGAGCGCGTCGCCGTCGCGGTCCCCCGTGCGCACGCGGACCACCGACTCGACGGGCGAGACCCAGACCTTGCCGTCACCGATGCGACCGGTCTGCGCCCCCGCGAGGACCGCGGTGGTCACCGCCTCGACGTCACCGTCGGCGACCACGATCTCCAGGCGCACCTTGGGCACCAGGGTGATGTCGTACTCCGCGCCGCGGTAGACCTCCGTGTGCCCCTTCTGGCGGCCGTAGCCGCTGACCTCGCTGACCGTCATGCCGGTGACGCCCACGGCCTCGAGGGCCGAGCGGACGTCCTCCCACTTGTGGGGCTTGATGACGGCGGTGACCAGCTTCATGATCGCTCCTCCTGCGGGGGTGACCGTGGTCCGCTCCGGGCCGCGGTGCTGAGCAGCGTAGAGCCACGACCGGGCCGGACCCCGGATGCTGCGGGTCCGGCCCGGTCGGTGCCGTGCTGGGTGGGTGGACGGGTCCGAGGACCCGCTCAGAGGGCCGAGGAGTCCGTGTCGCCGGTGCGCACGCGCACCACCGAGTCCACGGGACTCACCCAGACCTTGCCGTCGCCGATCCGACCGGTCTGCGCGGTCTTGACCACGATGCCGACCACGTCCTCGGCGTCAGTGTCGTCGACGACGATCTCGATGCGGATCTTGGGCACCAGGGCGATGTCGTACTCCGCACCCCGGTACACCTCCGTGTGCCCCTTCTGCCGGCCGTAGCCGCTGACCTCGCTGACCGTCATGCCGGTCACGCCGAAGGTCTCGAGGGCGCCGCGGACGTCCTCCCACTTGTGCGGCTTGATCACCGCGGTCACGAGCTTCACTGGTGTGCTCCTTCCGAGGCCGTCGAGGCCGTCGAGGCCGCCTGGGCGTCGGTCACGCGCATGCTGCTCTCGAGACCACCGCCCATCCCGGAGTGCAGGTCGTAGGCCGCCTCACCGTGCTGGTCGAGGTCGATGCCCTCCTGCTCGGCGTCCTCGTCGACGCGCCAGCCGATGGTGAGCTTGATGGCGTAGGCCAGGACCAGCGTGACGACGCCGGACCAGGCGACCGCGACCAGGACGCCGAGGACCTGGTCGACCAGGGAGCCGAAGCCGCCGCCGTAGAGGAGGCCGTCGACCGCACCGCCCGCGACCGAGGAGCCCGCGGGGGCGGTGACCGAGAAGACGCCGATCAGCAGCGTCCCGACGATGCCGCCGACGAGGTGCACCCCCACGACGTCGAGGGAGTCGTCGTAGCCGAGCCTGAACTTCCAGCCCACGGCCCAGGCACACAGCGCGCCGGCGACGACGCCGATGGCCATGGCCCCCACGATGTCGACCGCGCCCGCGGCCGGCGTGATCGCCACGAGCCCGGCGACGATGCCGGATGCGGCGCCGAGCGAGGTCACCTTGCCGTGCATCACGCGCTCGACGACCAGCCAGCCGATGATCGCGGCCATCGTGGCCAGGGTCGTGTTGGCGAAGGTGAGGCCGGTCTCCTCGAGGAACTGCGCGCTCGGGTCGAGCCCGTCGGTGAAGACGATCGAGCCCACGTTGAAGCCGTACCAGCCGACCCAGAGCAGGGCCGCGCCGACCATGGTCAGGGTCAGGTTGTGCGGGCGCATCGGGGTGCGCCCGAAGCCGAGCCGCTTGCCGATGACGAGGGCCAGCACGAGGCCGGCGACGCCGGCGTTGATGTGCACCGCGGTGCCGCCGGCGTAGTCCTGGGCGCCGATGCGGGTGCAGATGAGGGCGGAGTCGGTGCAGCCGAAGACCATGTGGGCCAGCGGGAAGTACGACAGCGTCGCCCACAGCGGCACGAACACCAGCCAGGCGGAGAACTTCACCCGGTCGGCGATGGCGCCGCTGATCAGCGCGGTGGTGATCACCGCGAAGGTCAGCTGGAACATCATGAAGGTGTAGCTGTCGTAGCCCACGCCGTCGAGGCCGAAGGCGGCGAAGGGCGAGCCGAAGAACGTGCCGTCGCCCCCGAAGACCATCGAGTAGCCGTACAGCACCCACAGGATGCCGACGATCGCCATCGCGCTGTAGGACATCATCATCATGTTGAGCACGGACTTCGAGCGGGTCATGCCGCCGTAGAAGAGAGCCAGCGCCGGGGTGGTCATCATCAGCACGAGCAGCGTCGCGGTGAGCATGAAGGCGTTATAGCCGTCCACAGAACCTCCATGGATTGTGAGTCTCGGGCCGACCTCGGGTGTCCCGGACAACGCTGTCCACGAGCCGACCCCTGTGTGCCCAGACTCTTCCCAGCCGACGTTTCACGGTCGCTGGAGGCATGTGCCGTCCGTGTAACGAGTGCCGCGTTTTTGTTTCGGGTCCGTTAACGCGGGGAGGGTGCCGGTCCTCAGCCCAGAAGTGCGTCGACGAAGGCGCCGGGGTCGAACGGCGCGAGGTCGTCGGGACCCTCGCCCAGCCCCACCAGCTTGACGGGCACCCCGAGCTCGCGCTGGACCGCGACGACGATGCCACCCTTGGCCGAGCCGTCGAGCTTGGTCAGCACGATGCCGGTCACGTCGACGACCTCGGAGAACACGCGCGCCTGGACCATGCCGTTCTGACCGGTGGTCGCGTCGAGGACGAGCAGCACCTCGGTGACCGGCGCCTGCTTCTCGATCACGCGCTTGACCTTGCCGAGCTCGTCCATCAGGCCCTGCTTGTTCTGCAGGCGCCCGGCCGTGTCGACGATGACGGTGTCGACGCCGTCCGCGACGCCCCGACGTACGGCGTCGAAGGCGACGCTGGCGGGGTCGGTGCCCTCGGCGCCGCGCACCGTCTCGACCCCGACCCGCTCCCCCCAGGTGGCGAGCTGCTCGACCGCCGCGGCGCGGAAGGTGTCGGCCGCACCCAGGACGACCTGACGCTCCTCCGCCACCAGGATGCGAGCGATCTTGCCGACGGTGGTCGTCTTGCCCGCACCGTTGACGCCCACCACGAGGACCACGCCGGGGGTCTCGCCCTCCCCGCTGACGTGCAGGCGACGGTCCATGCCCGCATCCACGAGCGCGACGAGCTCCTCGCGCAGGACCCGGCGGGCGTCGCCGGCCGACCCTCCCTCGACGCGCAGCCGGGTGCGCAGGCGTCCGACGAGCTCCTGGGTCGGCCCGACGCCCACGTCGGCCCCGATCAGGACGTCCTCGATCTCCTCCCAGGTGTCCTCGTCGAGGCGGTCACGGCTCAGCAGCGCCAGCAGGCCACGCCCCAGACCGCCCTGGGAGCCGGCGAGCCGCTGGCGCAGCCGCACGAGGCGGGAGGCGGTGCTCTCCGGCGTCTCCAGGGTGGGCTCGAGCGTCGGGTCGAGTGTGGGCTCGAGCGTGGCCGGGGGGCTGCTCAGCTCGACCGGCGGCGCGCCCTGGTCGGTCGGAGGCGGCACGATCACGTCGGTGTGGGTGTCGGGCAGCGGCGCCGGCTTGCGGCGCCCCGAGACGACCAGGCCGGCGACCACCACGACGAGGGCGACGCCGACCACGGCGACGAGGACGATGATCAGGGCGAGGGCGCTCATGGTCGCAATCCAAGCACGGGCAGGCGCTCAGCCCGGCGGCCGCACCAGGGGCTCGCCGGCCGCGCGGACCGCGTCCGGGACGGCCGCGACCGGGTCCCGCGGGGTCGGTGTCCTCGCCGGGGCCTCACGCCACGTCGCGTCGTCCGGGTGGTCGCGGCGCCGTCGTCGCTCAGACCGGCTCGGACTCGCGCAGGCGTTGGCTGATCACCGTCGAGACCCCGTCGCCGCGCATGGTGACGCCGTACAGCGCGTCCCCGACCTCCATGGTGCGCTTCTGGTGGGTGATCACGAGCAGCTGCGAGCTCTCCCGCAGCTCCTCGTAGATCTGGAGCAGTCGACCGAGGTTGGTGTCGTCGAGGGCGGCCTCGACCTCGTCGAGGATGTAGAACGGGGAGGGCCGGGCCTTGAACAGCGCCACCAGGAACGCCACGGCGACCAGCGACCGCTCGCCGCCGGAGAGCAGCGAGAGCCGCTTGACCTTCTTGCCGGGCGGGCGGGCCTCGACCTCGACACCGGTGGCGAGCATGTCGGAGGGGTCGGTGAGGACCAGTCGGCCCTCGCCACCGGGGAAGAGCCGGTCGAAGGTCGCCTCGAAGGCCGCACTGACGTCGGCGTAGGCCTCGGTGAAGACCTGCTCGACGCGGCTGTCGACCTCCCGCACGATGTCGAGCAGGTCGCGCCGGGTGCTGCGGAGGTCCTCGAGCTGCTCGGTCAGGAACTGGTGGCGCTCCTCCATCGCGGAGAACTCCTCGAGCGCGAGCGGGTTGATCCGCCCGAGCTGACCCAGTGCCCGCTCGGCGTTGCGCAGGCGCTTGACCTGCTCCTCACGCACGTACGGCGTGCTGCGTGGGGCGGGCTCCGCCTCCTCGTCGGTCTGGTCGGCCGAGGGCTCCTCGGCCAGCGGCACCGGCTGGTCGGGGCCGTAGTCGGCCACCAGCGAGTCGGGGTCGAGCCCGACCTCGGCGAGCACCTTCTCCTCGAGCTGCTCGAGGCGCATCCGCTGCTGGGCGCGGGCAAGCTCGTCTCGGTGCACGGTGCTGACCAGCTCGTCGAGCTCGCGGGTCAGGTCGCGCAGCCGCGCGCGCTGCGCGCGGAGGTCCTCCTCGCGGCCGCGCCGCGACTGCTCGACCCGGGCCCGCTGGGCGGCGGCCTGGACGAGCGAGATCTCCAGTCGCTCCAGGACCCATCCCAGGGCGGTGGAGACGGCCTGGGCCGAGCGGCCCTCGCGCTCGAGCTGCTCCTGACGCGCGGCGGCACGGACCCGGCTCTCCCGCTCGGTCCGTGCCTGCCGCAGCAGTGCGTCGCCTCGTCCGTGCACGGCGCGGGCCCGTTCCTCGGCGGTGCGCAGCGCGAGGCGGGCGTCGGTCTCGCCCTGCCGCGCGGTGCGTGCCGCGTCGCCGAGCTCCTCGCGCACCGCCGTGTCCGGCTCCTGCTCGGGCGCCTCCTGGGCCGCGCGCAGGCGCTCGTCGAGAGCACCGAGCGTCGCGAGGTCCTCGGTTCGCTTGGTCTCGGCGGTCGCGACGGTGGCCTCGATCCGCTCCGCCTCGGCGCGGGCCGCGCGCGCCGTCGAGCCGTGCTGGCCGAGCTCCTCGGCGACCGCAGCCAGGGTCGCGTCGGACTCGTGCAGCCTGGCCAGGGCGACGTCGGCGCGCTGTCGGGCCTCGAGACGTTCGGCCTCGAGGCGTGACATGTCGAAGCCGAGACGCTCAGCCGACGCCGTCGCCTCGGCGAGCATGCTGGTGGCCTCCTCGACCGCGGCCTGGATCTCGAGCAGGCTGGGCTGGGACGACGACCCGCCGGAGGCCCGGTGGGCGCCGAGCAGGTCGCCCTGCCGGGTCACCGCGACCAGGTCGGGCAGCGCGTCGGCCAGGTGCCGGGCCTCGTCGAGGTCCTCGACGAGGACGGTGCCGGCGAGCAACCGGTCCAGGGCGGGCCGCAGCGCGTCGGGGCACTCGACGACGTCGGCGGCCCAGGTCGCCCCGGCAGGCAGCTGCGGCCGCGCCGGTGCCGTGCTCCGCGACCGGGGCGCCTCCGAGGAGGATGTCGGCGCGCCCGAGGTCGGCCCGCTTGAGATGGGTCAGCGCCTCGATGGCGACGTCGGGGCCCGTGACCACGACGGCGTCGGCGGCCGAGCCGAGGGCAGCAGCGAGGGCCGTCTCGTGGCCGGGACGCACGGTGAGCAGCGCGGCGACCGAGCCGAGCAGGCCCGAGACCTCGTCGGTGGCCGCGAGCAGGGCTCCCGCGCCGTCCTTGCGACTCAGGCCCATCTCCAACGCATCCCTGCGAGCGAGGAGCGACGAGCGGTCACGGTCGGCCTGCAGCGCCTCGCCGCGGGCCTTGGCGAGGCGCTCCTCGATGTCGTCGAGAGCCCCGACCGCGGCCTCGTGCTCGGCGTCGAGGCCCTCCTCCCCCGCGTCGAGGCCGGCGACCCGGGTCTCCAGCGCGGTGTAGTCACGCTCGGCGCGGGAGGCCCGGGCCAGCGCCTCCTCGCGTGCCGTCCCCAGCCGACCGATCTCGTCCGCGGCCGCCTCGACCCGCGAGCGGGCGGCGTCGACCTGGCCGCGCAGGCGGGCGAGTCCCTCGCGCCGGTCGGCCGCGGCCCGCAGCAACGCGCTGACCCGCCGCTCCTCCTCGGCGGCTGCGTCCTCCGCCCCGCGGCGGGTGGCCACGGCACCCTCCAGCGCCGTACGCCGGTCGTCGACCTCGGCGGCGATCGCCCGCTCCTGGTCGCGCACCCGCTCCGCCTCGGCCTCGAGCTCGTCGGGGTCGCGGCCCGGCCGGGGCGCGCTCGCGGCGGCACCCTCGGCGTTGCGGCGGCGCTCGGCGGCCAGGGACGCCGTACCCCGCAGGCGCTCGCGCAGGCCGGCCAACGATGCGAGCGTGTCCTGGGCCCGGGCCAGCGCCGGGAGGTCCTCGCGCAGGGCCTCCTCCAGGCCGGCCTCGGCCTCGCGCCCGGAGGCGACCTGGGTCTCGACGAGCGTGCGTCGCTGCGTGAGGGCTGACTCGTCCGCGAGCTCCTGGTGCAGCACGGTGCGGGCGGTGACCAGGTCGTCGGCGAGCAGTCGGGCGCGGGCGTCGCGGGCGTCGGCCTGGATGGTCGAGGCGCGTCGTGCCACCTCGGCCTGGCGCCCCAGCGGCTTGAGCTGGCGACGGATCTCGCCGATCAGGTCGGAGAGGCGGTTCAGGTTTCCCTCGGTCGCGTCGAGCTTGCGCAGCGCCTTCTCCTTGCGCTTGCGGTGCTTCAGGACGCCGGCCGCCTCCTCGATGAACCCGCGCCGGTCCTCCGGGGTCGCGTGCAGGACCGTGTCGAGCTGGCCCTGACCGACGATGACGTGCATCTCGCGGCCGATGCCGGAGTCGCTGAGCAGCTCCTGGACGTCGAGCAGGCGGCACGAGGTGCCGTTGATGGCGTACTCGGAACCGCCGCTGCGAAACATCGTGCGACGGATCGTGACCTCGGCGTACTCGATGGGCAGCGCCCCGTCGGAGTTGTCGATGCTCAGCACGACCTCGGCCCGGCCCAGCGGTGGACGGCCCGACGTGCCGGCGAAGATGACGTCCTCCATCTTGCCGCCGCGCAGGCTCTTGGCCCCCTGCTCACCCATCACCCAGGCGAGCGCGTCGACGACGTTGGACTTGCCGGACCCGTTGGGGCCGACGATGCAGGTGATGCCCGGCTCGAGCTGGAGCGTCGTCGACGAGGCGAAGGACTTGAAGCCCTTGAGGGTCAGGCTCTTGAGGTACACGCGAGCTTCCTCACTCGTCGGCGGTCAGCACGGTCGTCGCTGAGGGGTGTCTGGGAGCACGACCCGGGGAAGCCCAGCGAGCGCGAGGATACCGCCCGGCGCCGGTGGTCGCAGCAGGCGAGTCCGGCGCGCGTGTCCTACGCCGGGTCCGGGTGGGGCTGCTCGACGACGGTGAGGTCGAGCCAGCGGGCGAGGTCGGCGACCCGGGCCTCGACCGCCGCTCGCAGTCTCGCGTCGAAGGGCTCGTCCTCGTGGACGGCGTGCAGGAGCAGCTCGCCGGCGTCCTGGTCGGCACTGGCGTCGACCTTGCCGATGAGGCGGTCACCGTGCAGCACGGGCAGTGCGTAGTAGCCCCAGCGTCGGCGGCGTCGCGGCTTGTACATCTCCAGCGCGTAGTCGAAGCCCAGCAGGTCGACCATGCGCCTGCGGTCGTGCACGAGCACGTCGAACGGCGCCAGCAGCCAGGTCTGCTCGCTCGCGTCCACCTCGAGCGCGGCGAGAGCCTCCGGGTCGACCCGCCAGGCGCCGCGCAGGCCCTCGACGACCGCCGGCTCGCCCGCCTGGCCCGCACCCACCGGCTCGCCGTTCTGGAACACGTCACCGGCGCGGGCGATCCCGGTCGCGCGCAGCCACCGCCGGTCCCGCTCGGCGAGCGCCTCCTCGAGCGGGGGCGCGGGTTCGTCGGGGTAGACGCGCTCCGCGAGGTCGTAGACCCGCTCGCGGCCGTGGCGTCCCGCGACGGCCACCTCGCCACGTTGCACCATCTGCTCGAGGAGCATCCGGGTGTCCTTGCCGTCGTTCCAGCCGCTCGAGCGCCACGGTCGCACGCACGTGTCCGGCAACGCACCCACCGGCAGCGCGCCCTCCCGACGCAGCTCCTCGAGCACCTCGCGCCGACAGCCCTCGTTGGCCGCAACCCACGCACTGAGCTGGTGGTGCCAGGCCTTCCAGGTGCCGTACGTCGGCCACGCGGCCATCTCGGCGCGGTAGAGCCCGGCGTCCTCGACCGGCCGCCACGCGCCCGCGAGCTCGACGACCCTCTGCGTCACGACGGCCTCGACGAGGTCGCCGGGACGGTGGTCCTCACCGAGCCGGCTGAGCAGCACCAGCTCGGCCGCGGGCGAGACCGCGGTCGTCTGGTCCAGCGGGAGCATGGTCAGCCGCCGCGTGGTCGTGGCCAGGTCGGTGGGGGCGTCGTCGAGCAGCATCGCCGCCCGCGCAGCGACCCCCCGAGCCTCCTCCCGGGTCAGCCGGTGGACGGTCGCGCGGGCGGTCACGAGGTAGAGGGTGTCAGCCGGTCACTCCTGCGGCACCTGCACGTCGTAGACGTCCAGGCCCCGCACGAGGTCGATGGAGTAGACGACGTCCGTGCTGCGCCCGGTCATCGCACCCCGTCGGTACACCGGCACCCACATCGCGTCCCAGACCTCCGAGGCGCCCCACACGGAGTGGGCGTACGTCGTGAGGTCACGCGGGTCGCGGACGTCGATGACCTGCGTCCCGCCGCCGTAGAAGCCGGCCGCGACCAGACCGCCCGGCCGGTAGTCGAACCAGTGCGAGGAGCAGAACGCACCCACCGGCAGCGGGTACGTGCCGAGGTCGGCGAGCTCGACCTTGTCCAGAGGCACGATCGCCGAGGGCGAGCCGTCGAGCCGCTTGACCCACCACGTCTGGAACGAGCCGGCCTGGGCGCAGTCGGTCTGCTCGTAGTCCTCCTCGGTGATGAGCAGGACGTTCCCGTTGGCCAGTGACGGCCGGCTGTCGGGCTTGAAGGCCCGCGCGTGCGGACGGAAGGCGTTGTGCAGGATGAAGTCGTTCCAGCCCGGGTGGTCCGGATCCGTGCCCGCGCCCGCCGCCCCCGTCGTCGTGATCAACCGGGGACGCCGTGGCTCCGCGACGTCCCACATCGAGGCGCCTCCGAAGCCCGTGTGCGTGGCGATCCCGGCGCTGTCGACGTTCCACTTGTGCCCCGCCGTCGGGGAGGAGAAGGCCTGGAGGCCCGCGACGCGCGGCCGGGAGTCGACCTCGACCGGGCGAGCGATCCGACGCAGGTCGAGGACGCTGAACTCCCCGCCGCTGCCTGCGGTGTAGGCGTAGTCGCAGCGTCGCACGTCGATGCACGTCACCGTGTGCGTGCTCGTCGAGCCCGGGGCGCGCGAGAGGATCCGCGGCGCGGAGGGGTCGGTGACCTCGACGACGACCAGCTCGCCGCCGCCGAGGTTGACGTGCTCGGGGTCCTGGGGCGAGCCCTGGACGAGGTCGACGCCGATCAGCGCGAACGCGCGCACGTCGCCGTCGCGCGTCCGTCGCTCGGCGCAGCTCATCGCCTCGTTCTCGAACACGGCGTTGGTCAGCGAGCCCACCAGGCGGGGGTGCCGCGGACGACGTACGTCGAAGACGCGCAGCGAGTCGAGGCCGCTGGTCACGTAGACCGGCGAGGACGACAGGAAGCAGCCCGAGATCCCCACCTGTCCGGGCAGGCTGTCGACGGACGTGATGTTCTCGCTCTGCAGCGGGGAGTCGGCGGCGGGCAGCACTCCCGTCGCGACGACAGGTTCGTGGTCGTGGTCACCGTGCGCCGAGGCGGCGGGCGCCGAGCCGACCACGAGGGCCAGCGACAGGACCAGCCCGAGGGGCGCCAGCAGCAGGTTCAGGTGGCGGGAGGGGCCGGGGAGGAGTGGCATGTCCGGGTCAACGACGACCCGGGGCCGGGGTTACGCCGGCTGGAGGTGCTCGAGCCCGACGCCGTGGTCGAGCAGCTCGGACGCGCGGGCGTCGACGAGGCGGTCGTTCTCCTCGCTGAGACCCAGCACCAGCTTCTCGAGCTCGGCGACCCGTGCCCGCAGGCGAGCGTTGTCGTGCACCAGCCGCGGGTCGCGGAGGTCGGTGCTCAGGTAGCCGGTCAGCGCCTTGGCCATGGGGTCGTCCTCAATCGGTCGAGCGGGGCCCGGATCGGGCCAGCGGATCGGTGCGGCCCGGGTTTCGGGCCGTCTCCAAGAATCCCACTCGGCCCGCAGCAGGTCAAACCGTCCGACGGGCGGCTCAGTCCGCGATCGGGGGCACCGGCGGGCGGGGCCGTCGCGCCCGCGGCGCCGGCTGGCAGCGCGGGCAGAAGAAGGAGGACCGGTTCATGAACGCGACACGGCGGATCGCCGTGCCGCAGCGCGCGCAGGCCCGTCCCTCCTGACCGTAGGCGTCCAGCGAGCGGTCGAAGTAGCCCGACTGACCGTTGACGTTGACGTAGAGGGCGTCGAAGGACGTGCCACCCTGCTCGAGGGCCTCCAGCATGACGGCCTCCACGTGCCCGAGCAGCGTGCGGATCCTCGGCGCCGTCAGCCTCTCGCCCGGCCGCTCGCCGTGCAGCTGCGCGCGCCACAGCGCCTCGTCGGCGTAGATGTTGCCGACGCCGGCGACCAGGCCCTGGTCGAGCAGCAGCCGCTTGATGCCCGACCTGCGTCGCCGCACCCGCCCGACGACCACCTCCGGGTCGAACGCCGGGTCGAGCGGGTCGAGGGCGATGTGCGCGATCTCCGGCGGTACGTCGTGCTCGTCGGCGCCCCCACCGGGTGAGACCGACAACCCGCCGAACATCCGCTGGTCGACGAAGCGGAGCTCGCGGGCCGCGTCGGGCACACCGTCGAGGAGCAGGCGCACCCGCAGGTGCCGTTCGGCCTCGGCCCCGGCGGGCTGCACCAGCATCTGGCCGCTCATGCCGAGGTGGGCCAGCAGCGAGCGGCCGTCGTCCAGCGGCAGCCAGAGGTACTTGCCGCGTCGCCGCGCGGCGGTGAGGGTGCGTCCGGTCAGGGCGAGGGCGAAGCCGTCGGGACCGGTGGGGTCACGGCGCACGGGGCGAGGGTGCAGGACCTCGACGCGCTCGACGACGGCACCGACGACGTGTCGCTCGAGGCCGCGTCGGACGACCTCGACCTCGGGGAGCTCAGGCACGGGGTCCTCGGCGGCTCAGGGTGCGGCGGCGGAGATCTCGCCGTACGCCGTCTCGGCGGCCGACTGCTCGGCTTCCTTCTTCGAGCGTCCGTGGCCGTTGCCGTAGAGCTCGCCACCGACGCGCACCCGGGCGGTGAAGGTCTTCATGTGGTCGGGCCCGTCGTCGTCGATGACGTAGTCCGGCACCCCGAGGCCACGCTCCGCGGAGAGCTCCTGCAGGGAGGTCTTCCAGTCGAGGCCGGCGCCCAGGTCGGAGGCCGCCTCGATCAGCGGGTCGAAGAGGAGGTGCACGACCGCTGAGGACGCCGCGATGCCGCCGCCACTGAGGTGGACCGCCCCGATGACGGCCTCGACGGTGTCGGAGAGGATCGAGGACTTCTCCCGGCCACCGGTCGACTCCTCGCCGCGGCCGAGCTTGACGTGGTCCCCGACGCCGATGGTGCGCCCCACCCCGGCGAGCGCGCGGGCGTTGACCACGGCCGCCCGGAGCTTGGCCAGTCGACCCTCGGACAGGTCGGGGTGGCGGGTGTAGAGGGTCTCGGTCACGACCACGCCGAGCACGGCGTCGCCGAGGAACTCCAGACGCTCGTTGGTCGGCAGCCCCCCGTGCTCGTAGGCGTACGAGCGGTGCGTCAGGGCGCGCTCGAGCAGGTCCGCGTCGATGACGGGGTCACCGAGCGCGGCGCGCAGGGACGAGTAGCCGGACTCGGCGGGCCGTGCCGCCTGCGCCGACTGGTTGCTCAGGACTCCGGACCCGTCAGGCTCAGAGGACCTGGCGACGCGCGCCGCGCGCGCCGTACTGCCCGCAGGCGTCGCAGGCACGGTGCGGCAGGTGCGGCTGCCCGCAGGCGGGGTTGGCGCAGGTGACCAGGGTCGGCGCGGTGGCCTTCCACTGCGAGCGACGGTGCCGCGTGTTGCTGCGCGACATCTTGCGCTTCGGGACTGCCATGTCTACTCCTCAGGGGTGCGCAGGCGCCGTGGGCGCCTGCTCGTGCGGGGGTCGTGCTGATCAGGACAAGGTGAGAAGCCGTCAGCGCGGCTCGTGCAGGGCGCTCAGGCCGGCCCAGCGGGGGTCGATCGGGTCCTCGTGGCGGTGGTCCGGGTCGTCGGCCAACCGAGCGCCGCACTCCGGGCACAGGCCCGGACAGTCCTCGCGGCACAGCGGCTGGAACGGCAGGGCCAGCACCATCTCGTCGCGCAGCAGCGGTTCGAGGTCGAGCAGGTCATCCTCCATCACCCGGACCTCGTCGTCCTCGCCGGTGGGGGCGTGGTCGTCGTAGAGGTACAGCTCCTGGAGGTCGACCACCAGGTCGGTGTGGACGTCCTCCAGGCACCGCACGCACTCGCCGTCGAGCCCGGCGTGCGCCGTGCCCGAGACCAGGACCCCCTCCATGACCGCCTCCAGACGCAGGTCGAGCTCGACCGGCGCTCCTTCGGCGACACCCAGGACTTCGATGCCCAGATCTGCCGGCGCCGGAGCGGTCCGGGTGAGTGTGCGCATGGAACCGGCCCGACGACCGAGGTCGCGGGTGTCGAGCACAAGCGGCGCTCTCGGGTCCATCGTGCTCAGCGTCATCACTTTCCAGTCCGAACAGGGCAGATCAGCGACCAGCGTACGCGTCGGGCCCGTGAGGTGCCAAAACGCCTCACCGCCGCTCCGCGAGCCGCGCCGACAGGGCCTCGAGGACCAGGGGCGGCACGAACGCGGTGACGTCACCGCCGAAGGTCGCGACCTCCTTGACCAGGCTGGAGGAGACGAAGGCCCACTGCGCGCTCGTCGGGAGGAAGACGGTCTCGACGCCGGTGAGCGCGGCGTTCATCTGGGCCATCTGCATCTCGTAGTCGAGGTCGCCGCCGCGCAGTCCCTTGACGATCGCATCGACGCCGCGCTCGGCGCACCAGGTCGTCAGCAGGTCGCTGAACCCCTCGACCCGGACCCCGGGCAGATCGGCGGTGGCCCGCCGGAGCAGATCGATGCGCTCGTCGTCGCTGAAGAGGCGCTTCTTGGAGGCGTTGACCCCGACGGCGACGACCACCTCGTCGAAGAGCGCGGCGGCCCGGGCGATGATGTCGAGGTGTCCGTGGGTGACGGGGTCGAAGGAGCCGGGGCACGCGGCACGGGTGGTCACGAGGAGTCTCCGGGCGGGTCGGGGGCGGGTGCCGGATCGGCCGAGCGACCGTACCAGAGCACGGTCTCGCCGTAGCGCCGCGAGCGGTCCCCGGCCACCGGCGCGGCCCAGCGTGGCTCGGGGCTCCGGGAGGACCGCTCGACGACGACCAGCGCGCCCGGACGCAGCCACGGACCGAGCAGGACCAGGTCGTCGGCCAGTGCGTCCTCCCCCAGCGGGTACGGCGGGTCGCTGAGCACGAGGTCGACGCGCTCGTCGTCGGCCGGTGGCGAGGCGAGGAAGGTCCGGACGGTGCCGGCGACCACGCGCACGTCGGCCAGTCCGAGCGTGTCCCGGTTGGACTCGACCAGGCGCGCCGTACGACGGTCACGCTCGACGAGGGTGACCGGTCCGGCCCCCCGGGAGGCCGCCTCGAGACCGAGGGCACCGGTGCCGGCGTACAGGTCGAGCACGCGCAGCCCCGCGAAGGACCCGCACCACGACTCCAGCGACGAGAAGAGCGCCTCGCGGACCCGGTCGCTGGTGGGGCGGGTGGCCTGCCCGTGCGGGGTCTCGAGCCGCCGACCACCGGCGCGCCCGCCGATGATGCGGGTCACGACCCGCTCACGACCTCTCGATGAAGTCCGAGGCGGCCGACGCCTCGAGCCGGTCGACCGCCGCCGCGAGGTCCGGGTGCGCGGCGAGGTCCTCGTCGGCGTCGAGCAGGGCCTCCGCGGCCTCACGAGCCTCGGTGATCGTCTGCTCGTCACGCAGCACCCGCAGGCTGTGCAGGCTGCTGCGGCGACCAGCCTGCGAGCGCCCCAGGACGTCGCCCTCACGGCGCTGGTCGAGGTCGACGCGGCTCAGCTCGAAGCCGTCGGAGCTCGACGCGAGTGCCGCCACCCGCTCCCGGGCCGGCGTGCCGGGCGCGGCGGACGAGACCAGCAGGCACAACCCCGGCAGGCCGCCACGACCGACCCGGCCGCGCAGCTGGTGGAGCTGCGAGACGCCGAAGCGGTCGGCGTCGAGCACGACCATCGTGGTGGCGTTGGCGACGTCGACGCCGACCTCGATGACCGTGGTGGCGACCAGCACGTCGACCTCACCGGCCGCGAAGGCGCGCATGGTGGTCTCCTTGACCTCCGGTGTCAGCCGGCCGTGCAGCGCGGCGAGGCGCAGACCGCTCAGCGCACCGTCGGCGAGGTCGGTGGCCACCTCCTCGACGGCTGCGAGGGCGCCGGGACCGGAGCCGAGGGACACCTCGATCCCCGGGAGCGGCTCGTCGAGGTCCTCTCCTGCTCTCTCGGCCCGCTCGGCGACGAGGGCGGCGTCGGCCGCGCGGCGGTCGGGCTCGCCCTGCTCGAGCTCGTCGCCGCTGATGCGGGGACACACGACGTAGACCTGGTGCCCTGCCTGGACCTCCTCCCGGACGCGGGACCAGACCCGCGCGATCCACGCCGGGTTGTCGACGAGGTTGACCGCGGTGGTCTGGATCGCCGCGCGGCCGGCCGGCAGCTCGCGCAGGGTCGAGACCTCCAGGTCACCGAACACGGTCATCGCCACCGTGCGCGGGATCGGGGTGGCCGTCATGACCAGCACGTGCGGCGGGCTGCCGGCCTTGTCGGTCGCGCGCGCCGCGTTGCTCCACACCGAAGCGGTGCTGCTCGTCGACCACGACCAGGCCGAGATCGGCGAAGCCGACCTGGTCCTCGAGCAGCGCGTGGGTGCCGACGACCAGCCCCGACTCACCGCTGGCCAGGCGCAGCAGCGGTTCGCGACGCTGGGTCCGGCTCATCGACCCGGTCAGCAGCTCGACACCGGTCGTCTCGAGGTCACCGCCGAGCAGCCCGCCGCTCATCGGGTCCGTGACGAGGTCACCGAGCAGCGCACGGATCGAGCGGTGGTGCTGCTGAGCGAGGACCTCGGTCGGAGCCAGCAGGGCAGCCTGTCCCCCGGAGTCCACGACACGCAGCATCGCGCGCAGCGCGACCAGTGTCTTGCCCGAGCCGACCTCACCCTGGAGCAGCCGGTTCATCGGGTGCTGCTGGGCCAGGTCGTGGGCGACCTGGTCCCCGACCTCGCGCTGGCCGGCCGTGAGCTCGAAGGGCAGCCGCGCGTCGAAGGCGGCCAGCAGACCTCCCCCTCCCGGGCGCGCCCGGGCGCCGATGCGGCGTACGGCGCGGCGCCGCCGACCCAGGACGACCTGGGTGACGAGGGCTTCCTCGAAACGGTAGCGGCGCCGGGCCTCGCGCACCTGGCGCTCGTCCTCCGGGGCGTGGATCTGGTCCAGCGCGCGGCGGGCGTCGAGCACGTCGTAGCGCTCCCGCACCAGCCTCGGCACGACCTCGGGCACGTCGTCGACGACCGAGCGCGCGAAGGTGACCGCGCGCTGCAGGTCCCAGTGCTCCACGCCCTTGGTCAGTGGGTAGAGCGGGTAGAGGTTGGCGATCGCGTCGGCCGCCGTGCGGCCCCGGTCCTCCTCGAGCTCGTCGCTCAGCCCGAAGAGCAGCATCGTGGGGTTCGTCAGCTGCCACAGGCCCCGGAAGCGACCCGCCTTGCCGAGGAAGAGTCCGCGCCGACCCTGCGACAACCGCTCCTTCTGCCAGTGCGAGGTGCGCGCGTTCTTGGCGAAGAACGTCATCTGCAGCGACGCACCGTCGGTGTCGAGCACCGTCTCGAGGCGGTACGCCGTCCGACCGGTGCGCTTGTCGAGGTAGGTGTGGACGTGGCTCGTGGCGATCCGGCCGACGACGGTGAGGACCTGCCCCTCGCGCAGGTCCGAGACCCGGGTCAGCTCACCCGTGCGCAGGTAGCGGCGGGGCACGTGGGCGAGCAGGTCGCCCACGGTCTCGATGTGCAGTCCCTCGACGACCCGCTGGCGCTTCTTGGGCTTGTCCCCGAGCACCGCCGTGACCGGGGTGTCGAGACCGATCACGCCGTCCCCCTCGCCGCCATCACTCCGCCGACAGCAGCAGCGGATAGCGCTCCTGTCCTCCGTCGTAGACCATCACGTCCAGATAGGGGTGCTCGGCGCGGACACGCCGGGCGACCTCCTCGGCCAGGCCCAGCGGGTCCTCGGCGGCACCGGCCGACCCGGCCACGATGGTGACCAGCTCGCCACCTCCTGCGACCAGGCGGCCCACCACCTCGACGGCGACCTCCTCGAGGTCCTGGCCGACCACGGCGAAGTCGCCGGCGACGACGCCCAGCACGTCGCCGGGCTCGCAGGGTCCGCCCATGGTCATCGCGCGTCGTGCCGCGACGGTGGTCGCCCCGTGTCGCACGTGGCGCGCCGTCGCGGTCATCTCCAGCACGTCCTGGTCGAAGGACCGTCCCGGTTCGTGGACCGCGAGGGCGGCGAGGCCCTGGACCTGGGCCTCCGCCGGGACGACGGCGACCCGGACGTCGTGGTCGCTGTGAGCGGTCTCGGCGGCGATGCGGGCTGCACCGGCGGAGTCGGGGTCGTTGGGCAGCACGACGACCTCAGCGGCGCCGGAGCCCAGGACCGCCTCGAGCAGCATGCCGGCCGAGGGCCGCTGCCCGGGCCCCCCGCGCACCACGTGCGCACCGGCCTGGGAGAACAGCGCGGCCAGACCGGGGCCGGCGGCGACCGCGATCACCGCACGGCCGCCACGACGGTGGTCGCCGCAGGCCCGCGGGTCCCCCGGCCCGGGCGCACCGCCCGGCGCCTCGGCGGACCCGGACCCGGACCCGGGCCTGCCGACGGTGGAGAGCAGGTGGGTGATGCGCACGCGGTGGGGTCGCCCGGCCTCGATGCCCGCCTCGACCGCGGCCCCGGCGTCGTCGACGTGCACGTGCACGTTCCACAGGCCGTCCCCGCCGATCACGACCAGCGAGTCGCCGAGCCCGCCGAGCCGCTCCCGCAACGTCACGACGGCATCACCCTCGGCGTCCAGCAGGAACATCACCTCGTACGCCGGGCCCGCCCGGCCCGCGGACACCTCGTCGGCCCCCCTCCGCGACGGGTCCGCGGCGATGCCGGCCGCGCTCGCGCCGTCGGCGCGCACCGGGATCTGCGGGCCCGGGGCCGCCGGACGGGGCCGGCGTCCTGTCATCGCCGTCTCGGCGGCGTCGAGCAGGACGCACACGCCGCGTCCGCCGGCGTCGACGACGCCGGCAGCGGCGAGCACCGCCAGCTGCTCCGGCGTGCGGGCGAGGGCCTCGCGCGCCGCCGCGGCGGCGGCGACGACCACCTGGCTGGCGCGGATCCGGTCCGGGTCGCCCCGGTGCTGGGCGCCGGCCCGGTCGAGCTCGGCCAGACCGGCGTCGGCCGCCGCGCGCAGGACGGTGAGCATGGTGCCCTCGACGGGGGTGCCGACCGCGGCGTACCCGCGCCGGGCGGCGAGGTCGAAGGCCTGCGCGACGACGGTCGCGCTGGTCTCGGTCGGGCTCATGTCGCCGATCCGCTGGGCGATGGCACCGAGAACCTCGGCGAGGATGACCCCGGAGTTGCCGCGCGCTCCGAGCAGGGCACCCCGGGCCAGCGCGGCCAGCGCGGTGCCGGGTCCGACCCCGGTCCCCGCCTCCTCGGACCCCGCCCCGACGCTCGTGCGGAGCGCCTCGCGGCCGGCCCACAGCGTCAGGTGGAGGTTGGTGCCGGTGTCGCCGTCGGGCACCGGGTAGACGTTGAGCGCGTCGATCTCCTCGCGCGCGTCGCCGAGGGCGTCGACGGCGAGATCGACGAAGCGCTGCACGGTGTGCAGCGCGATCGCACCGCCGCTCGGGATCTCTTCCATGGCGGTGCCAGGGTAGGTGAGGGCGCCGACGGTGCGCTCCGGGCCTCGGCGGACGATTTCGATCCCGGGCCGTCGGTCGGATACGCTCGTGCAGTTGCCCGCTCGGCGGGCCCCCTGATCCGATCGCCCCCGAACGTCTAGGAGTCAACCGTGGCTGCCGTCTGCGACATCTGCGCCAAGAAGCCGGGCTTCGGCAACAACCGTCCCTGGTCCCGCAAGATCACCAAGCGTCGCTTCGACCCCAACATCCAGCGGGTCCGTGCCAAGGTCAACGGCACGCCGAAGCGTCTCAACGTCTGCACCGGCTGCCTCAAGGCCGGCAAGGTCACGCGCTGAGCCGAGGCTCGACCGACCGGACCGCTGCGGTCCGCACTTCCTCTCGACGGGGCTGCCACTTCGGTGACGGCCCCGTCGTCCGTCTGCGGGTGGCGCCAGGACTCGGTGACCTCAGAAGTGGGTCCACCCGGGCGCGACGTCCGGCACCGCTCCGTCAACCGTGACCAGCCCACGATCGGACCCGGCCTCGCCGCCGTCCCGACGTCGCCGACGTCGCCGATGACGGTCCATCCTGCGGGCACGTCCGCGGTCGAGGCGAAGGTCGCCAGCAGTGCGTGGTCGTCGCCTCCCCCGAGCACGAGGTGGAGCGGGTCGACGCCGAGGGCGGCGCCGACGGCCACCAGGGGCTCGGCGACCTCGAGCGTGGCGGATCGAAGGTCGATCGTGACGCCCGAGCCGCGAGCCAGGTGCATGGCGTCGGCGAGCAGACCGTCGGAGACGTCGATCATCGCGCCCGCCCCGGCACGAGCGGCCGCGAGACCGGCGTCGTAGGGCGGCTCCGGTCGTCGGTAGGCCTCGACCAGGACCCGCGGTGACCGGAAGCCACGGGTGAGCACGGCCAGTCCACCGGCGGCCCAGCCCTGCCGGCCGGCGAGCGCGACGACGTCTCCGGGCCGGGCTCCCGTGCGGAGCACGGGCGGCTCGGTGCAGGCACCGAGCACCGTGACGGCGATCACGACCTGGTCGGCGGAGGTCACGTCGCCGCCGACCACGCTGGCCCCGACGGCTGCGCACTCCTCCGCGAAGCCGGCGGCGAGGTCGAGCGCCCAGGCCACGGGCAGGTCGGGCGGCGCGGCCAGGCCCAGCGTCAGCGACAAGGCCCGCCCGCCCATCGCGTTGACGTCGGAGAGGTTCTGCGCGGCCGCGCGGTGCCCGACGTCGGCGCCCGAGCACCAGTCGCGGCGGAAGTGGCGCCCCTCGACCATCAGGTCGGAGGAGACGACCACGTGCCCGTGACGCACCCGCAGCACGGCCGCGTCGTCGCCGGGACCGACGAGCACGTGCTCGCCCTGCCCGAAGTGCGCGACCAGCCGGTCGATCAGCGTGAACTCGCCGACATCGGCCACCGTCGGGCCTGCAGCATCACCGGGCATGGGCACCATCCCACCAGAGCCGCCAGCGCGATAGGTTGACCACGTCCGTGACGCCGCTCACGCGATGACGCGCCACCCCCCGTGCGTGTCTCACCGTGCCCGCCCCAGGTGCCCGCCTCAACGAGGAGATCCCATGGTCGTCCAGGCCTACATCCTGATCCAGACCGACGTCGGCAAGGCCGCGGAGGTCGCAGCCGCGATCGCCCAGGTCAAGGGCGTCACCCTCGCCGAGGACGTCACCGGTCCCTACGACGTCATCGTGCGCGCCGAGGCCCGCAACGTCGACGAGCTCGGCAAGCTCGTCGTGTCGAAGGTGCAGACCCTCGACGGGATCACCCGGACCCTGACCTGCCCCGTGGTGCACATCTGAGGACGCACCTCGCCCCGCTCGCGGGGCTGCTTCTGGGTGTCGGGCTCCTCGCCGGCTGCTCGGAGGGACCGGACCTGAGCCCGCAGGACCGCGCGGCGTGCGAGCGGTGGGTCGCCGCCCTGCCCTCCACGCTGGCCGACCAGCCGCAGCAGGACCGCGGCGAGGGTGCGACGACCGCGGCGTACGGCGATCCTGCGATCACGGTGTCGTGCGGCGTGACGCAGCCCGCGGAGTACGACGAGTTCTCGACCTGCCAGGAGGTCGACGGAGTGGGGTGGTTCGTGCCGCCCGGGCAGATCGGCAGCGAGCCGGTCGACGTCACCCTGACCGCCGTCGGCTACCGGCCGCGGGTCGAGGTCGACGTGCCGGCCGACTACTGGCCCACGGGCTCGGCCGCCGTCACCGCCGAGCTGGCCGACGCTGTCGACTCGACGCTCGAGCTCGTCCAGCCCTGCCGCTGACCCGAGCGCGTCGGCCCGCTCGGCCCGCTCGGCCCGCCCGGGCCGGTCGTCGGATCTCGTTCCGACCCGACCATCGCTCAGCGCAGTCCGGTCCCGCGGGCCAGCGCCAGGCGGATGAGCCGGTCGACCAGCGCCGGGTAGTCCACACCGCTGGCCGCCCACATCCGGGGGAACATCGACGTCGGGGTGAAGCCGGGCATGGTGTTCAGCTCGTTGACGACGAGCCGCTCCCCGCCCCCGTCCGGATCGTCGCCGGGCATCACGAAGAAGTCGACGCGAGCCAGCCCCTCGCACCCGACGGCCTCGAAGGCGCGGACGGCGAGCTCGCGCAGGCGCGCCTCGGTCGCCGGCGCCAGGTCGGCCGGGACGTCCAGCTCGGTGGACTCCTCGGGCAGGTACTTCGCGGCGAAGTCGTAGAACGCGTGGTCGCCGCCCACCCGGACCTCGGCCGGGACACTGGTCTCGGGACCGGACCCGGGGTCGTCGGGCAGCCGGTCGAGGACCCCGCACTCGACCTCGCGGGCGCCGGTCGCGGCCAGCTCGACGAGCACCTTGGGGTCGTGCTCGAAGGCACCCGCGAGGGCGTCGGCGAGCTCCTCGGGGTGCTCGACACGGGAGATGCCGATGCTCGATCCACCCCGGGCGGGCTTGACGAACAACGGTGCGCGCGGGCCAGGGCCGGCGCCGGCCAGCTCGTCGCAGCGCCGGGTCACCTCGGCGGGGTCGCGGGCCCACTGGGTCGCGGTGACGGTGGCGCCGGGCATCACCGGCAGCCCGGCCTGGGCCAGCACGACCTTCATGTAGGCCTTGTCCATGCTCACGGCCGAGGCCAGCACGCCGGCCCCGACGTAGCGGACCCCGGCCATCTCGAGCATCCCCTGCAGGGTCCCGTCCTCGCCCCACGGTCCGTGCAGCAGCGGGAAGACCACGTCGACGTCACCGAGGGTGCGCGGCGGCTCGCCGGCCGGGGTGATGACCAGCTCGGTCGCTGTGGCCCCCGCCGCCAGCACCGCAGCCGCACCGGTCGGGTCCACCGCCGGGAGCCGGCCCGTGCCGCTGATGCGCAGACGGTCGGGGTCCGCGGACTCCAGCACCCAGCGTCCGTCCGGCGCGATCCCGATCGGCACGACGTCGTAGTGGTCGGGATCGAGCGCGGCCAGCACGCTGCCGGCGGTCACGCAGGAGATGGCGTGCTCGCTCGAGCGTCCTCCGAAGACGACCGCCACGCGCGGCCGACGACGTGCCGATCGGTCACCGTCGCCCCGGATCGGGCTCGACGCGGGCTCCTGGCTCATCGCAGCGACCCTAGCCTTCCTAGGATCGCCCCATGCCTGACGACGCGCCCAACCCGACCCCTCCCGTCACCGAGCTCCCCGGGTCCTCCCTCGAGACCCCCGAGACCCTCGACCCCGACCATCGAGACTCCCGGGCCGGTCCCCGAGCCGCTGCGGGCCGCGACCCTCGCGGTGACCGCCGGACGTCCGGGTCACGAGCCGGACGCGCCGCTCAACGAGCCGCTCACGATGGCCTCGACCTACGTCGCGGGCGGTGACCGGGAGTACGGCCGCTACGGAAACCCCACGTGGGAGGCCTTCGAGGAGGTCCTCGGGGCCCTCGAGGGCGGCCGGTGCATCGCGTTCTCCTCCGGGATGGCCGCGGTGTCCACCGTCCTCGACCTCGTCGGCCTCGACGGACGGGTGGTGATGCCGCGCCACGCCTACCTCGGCAGCGTGACCTACCTCGGTGACCTCGAGGCGCGCGGACGGGTGCGCACGACGCTCGTCGACACCAGCGACACCGCCGCGACGGTCGCAGCCTGCGAGGACGCCGCGCTGGTGTGGCTCGAGTCCCCGACCAACCCGGCCCTCGAGCTCACCGACATCGCGACCGTCACGGCCGCGGCGCACGAGGCCGGGGCCTCCGTGGTCGTCGACAACACCTTCGCCACACCCGTC
Organism: uncultured Actinomycetota bacterium; assembly: GCA_963714475.1. Taxonomy (GTDB): domain Bacteria; phylum Actinomycetota; class Actinomycetes; order Propionibacteriales; family Nocardioidaceae; genus Nocardioides. The sequence continues at coordinate 279,550 of CAVQOP010000006.1, read as the reverse complement.
CTCCAGCGCCCCCTGGAGGACGGCGTCGACCTCGTGGTGCACTCGGCGACGAAGTACCTCGCCGGCCACAGCGACGCCCTCATCGGCGCTGTCGTCACCCGGGACGAGCAGCTCCACGACGTGATCAAGAAGCGGCGCGACCTGCTCGGTGCCGTACCGGGCACGCTGGAGGCGTGGCTGGCCCTGCGGGGGATGCGGACCCTGCACCTGCGCGTCGAGCGCGCCCAGGCCAACGCGACCGAGCTGGTGCGCCGGCTGGGCGAGCACCCGGCGCTCAGCGAGGTGCGGTACCCGGGTTTCGGCGGGATCGTGTCGGTCGTGCTCGCCCAGGGTGCCCTGGCCGCCGACCTGCTCCCCCGGCAGACGCGGCTGTGGGTCCACGCCACGTCGCTGGGCGGGGTGGAGTCCACCCTCGAGCGGCGTCGGCGCTGGAGCGGCGAGGCGACGACCATCCCCGAGGGACTGGTCCGCCTCTCGGTGGGCATCGAGGACGTCGAGGACCTCTGGGCCGACCTCGTCCGGGTGCTCGACCACCTCGTCTGAGGCGGACGGGGCTCGTCAGGTGTTGCTGCCTCTACCCGATCTTGAGAACATCGTCGAACCACGACCGCACAGGACGGGACGTTGAACGGCGACGATGCTCTCTCCACCCCCTGACCGGAGGTCCTGGTGCCCGCCCCGCTGACACCCCTGGACGACCCGAACCCGCTCGGCGGCGACCGCGTCGACGCCGCCGCGCGGATGGCCTGGCTCCTGCGGATGGCGCGACTCGCCGGCCCGGCACGTCTCAGTCAGTCCGCGATCGGGACGGCGTTGCGCGACCAGGGCATCCGCACCCACGCGCGGCAGATGAGCGAGGTCGAGAACGGGAAGGTCCGCCACGGCCGGGTCGTGGACGGCTACGAGCGGGCACTCGGGCTGTGCCTGGGACACCTGCGGGCTCCGATCGACATCATGGCCCGCTCGACCCTCGGCGCGCCGACCGACCGCGGCGACGCCGTACGCCGTCCCGACGGTGGGCCGTTGAGCGTCGAGGATCTCTCGGCCCTCGGTGAGCGGCTGCGCTCGCCGTCGCGGCGCGGCAGCGACTGGCTCGCCTGGAGCCGCGCGATCAGTGCGGAGGACACCCGCGGGTTCCCCGCGTGGCTGATGACGCAGTGGCTCACCGAGCTCGTCGACGAGCTCGGCCGCTCCGTGGGCACCGCCTACGTCACGCGCTACGAGGCGGTCGCGCAGCTGCGCAACGGGCCGTACGCCCGGGTGGCCCTGGACGCTGCTCGCGACGCCGTCACCGCCCCTCATGCGCAGATCGTCCTCGACGTGGCCGCCGCGGTGAGCGACTTCACCGACGTCGGCGTCCTGGAGTGGGCCGCGGACCTGCTCGGTGACGCGAGGCCGATGGCCCTGCGGGCGGCCTGCATCCTGCTGCGCACAGGTCCGAGCACGTCCGAGGCGACGACCGAGGCCTGGGACCTCGTCGTGGGCCCGATCGCGCGATCGGTCGACCGCGCCGCGGGTGCCGGTGACGATGTCCGGCTGGCCCTGCTCTCGGGCCTGCTCCACGACCTGCCCGCCCCGGTGCGCGATCGGGCCCAGGCGCTGCTCCGGACCGCGGCTCCGCACGCGCCGCCCCGCGCGCTCGACCTCGGCACGCGGACCCGGAGCAACCCTCGCTGGCGCGTCGCCACGCACCTGGCCGACCGGGTCGCCGAGTCCATGGACGTGCCGGACCGCGCGATCCTGGCGAGGCTGGTCTTCGAGCTCCTCTGGGACCCCAGGACCGTGCGGTACTACCCGGCCGCCCAGATGCTCCGCGCGAGCCCGCTGGTCGACTCCCTGCGCACGACGCTCTACCAGTGGGTCGTGCAGCGCGCCGGACCGGTCGAGGGCATCGATGCGTGCTGGCGCCTGGCCCAGCTCGGTCCGGCCCTGCCCGACCACGACCTGCCCGACCACGACCACGACCTGGCCGGCCTCGCCCGGTTCGGGCCGGAGGGTGCCGCCTGCCGGGCCGTGATGCTCGCCCACGCCGGGCGGCGCGTCGAGTCCGAGGTCCTCGACGAGCTGATGAGGCACCCCCAGCTGCGCCGTCACGCGCTCTACGCCGCCGGGCTGGCCGAGGATCCCTGGCTGGACAAGATCGCCTCCGACCAGTCCCGGTCGGAGTCGATCCGCGGTGCGGCGCGCTGGTGGCAGGAGCGCCGAGGCGTCATCGACGACACGCACTGAGCCGCTCGCGGCCGGCTCAGTCCTTCTCGGCCTTGGGGTCACGGTTGATGAAGGCGTCCATCATGTCCAGCGGAGTGATGCGCCCGTCCACGACCGCAGAGACGTGCTCGGCGATGGGTGCGTCGACGCCCAGGCTGCGGGCGAGGGCGAGGAGCGAGGCGCACGACTTCGCCCCCTCGGCGACCTGCCGCGTCGAGGCGAAGATCTCCCCGGCGCTGCGACCCTGGCCCAGCTGCTCACCGAAGGTGCGGTTGCGCGACAGCGGCGACGAGCAGGTCGCGACGAGGTCACCGAGACCGGCCAGCCCCATCAGGGTCAGCGGGTCCGCGCCCATCCGGGTGGCCAGCCGCGCGGTCTCCGCGAGCCCGCGGGTGATCAGCGACGCCGTGGTGTTGTCGCCGAAGCCCAGGCCGACAGCCATGCCCACGCACATCGCGACGACGTTCTTGTAGGCCCCCCCGATCTCGCAGCCCACCACGTCGGTGCTGGTGTAGGGCCGGAAGGCCGCGGTGTGGCAGCGCTGCTGCAGCGACCGCGCGACGTCGGCGTCGGCGCAGGCCACCACCGACGCTGCGGGCTCGCGGCGCGCGATCTCCTTGGCGAGGTTGGGTCCGCTGATCACGGCCACGCGGTCCGGACCGGCACCGGTCACGTCCGTGATCGTCTCGCTCATCCGCTCGAGGCTCCCGAGCTCGACACCCTTCATCAGCGACACCAGTACGGCGTCGTCGCTGATGTGGGGGGCCCAGCTGGTGAGGTTCTCCCGCAGGCTCTGCGACGGCGTCGCCAGGATCATCACGTCCGCACCGTCGAGGGCGGCCGCGACATCGGTCGTCGCGCTCACCTGCGCGGGCAGCTCGATGCCCGGCAGGTAGTCGGCATTGACCCGGTCACGGGTGATGGCCTCGGCCTGCTCCTCGCGCCGCGACCACAGGACCACGTCGTTGCCCGCGTCGGCGAGCACGATCGAGAACGCCGTTCCCCACGAGCCGGCGCTGAAGACGGCGACCTTGCCCGGCGCGCTCACGACGGCGCGTCCAGTGCGCCGAGCCGGCGTCCCCACGGGTCGCCGTCGTCGCGGCGGGGGTCGAAGCGGTCCCGGGGCGCCGGCTCACCACGCAGGTCCGCGACCAGGCGGGTGATCGCGTCCATGATCGACTCGGTGGCGTGCTCGATCTGGGTCGCGGTCACGGCGCCCCCGGCGAGGTCCTGCAGGGGCACGGGTGGTCCTACCTTCATCGAGATCAGCTTGCGGGGGAACAGGTCGGGTCTACGGGCGTACGGCGCCAGGAGGTCCTGCGGCCCCCACTGCCCGATCGGGATGACGGGGCACCCGGTGGCGAGGGCGATCCGCGCCGCGCCGGTCTTGCCCGCCATCGGCCACAGGTCGGGATCGCGCGTGATCGTCCCTTCGGGGTAGACGACCACGCACTCGCCGCCGCGCACGGCCGCGACGGCGGCGTCGTAGGCCGAGGCAGCGTCGCGCGTCATCCGCTCGACCGGGATCTGCCCCGCCGAGCGCAGCAGCAGACCGAGCGCGCGGTTGCGAAACAGAGCGGACTTGGCCAGGAAGCGCGGCAGCCGGCCGTGGTCGTCGAGCAGGTGCGCGGCAGTGAGCGGGTCCACGTGCGAGAGGTGGTTGAGGACCACGACGCAGCCGCCGGTGGCAGGGATGTTCTCCCCACCGATCCACCGCTGACGCGTGGTCGCGAGCATGGTCGGCTTCACGATGGAGGAGGCCACGGAGTAGGCCCAGCCGCGGGGCTGGTCCAGCGTGCGGACTCTCACGACCTGCTCCTCCTGTCCCGTCGGGTGGCGTCGGGCAGGCGCTGCGCGACCTCCTGGTCCCCGGGCCGCGGGTGCGTCGGCGCCGTTCCGAGCGCCCCGAGAATACCCGCTCGCCCGGGCCCGTTCCTGCCTGACGCGCGGCCGTGGGGATGATGGGGGCGTGATCGACACCGCGGGGGCTGCCGGAGCGACCCCGGCGTACGGCGGGTCCTTCGTCGTCGTCGTTCCCGTGAAGCCGCCGGCCGTCGGCAAGTCGCGCCTCCACGCGCCCGCCGTACGCCGCCGCGAGCTCGCCGGGGCGTTCGCCCTCGACACCGTGACCGCGGCCCTGGCCGCGGCGCCGGTCGAGCAGGTGCTCGTGGTCACCGACGACGCTCTGTTCTCGCGCGACCTGGTCACGCTCGGGGCGAGCAGCCTTCCCGACGGCGACACCAGCGACCTCAACGCGACGCTGCGCCAGGCGGTCGCCGAGGCACATCGCCGCTGGCCCGGGCTGCGCCCCGCCGCGTTGTGCTCCGACCTGCCCGCGCTGCGCAGCGACGAGCTGACCACCGCCCTGCGGGCGGTGTGCGAGGACGGCGCCGCTTTCGTGGCGGACGCGGCCGGGACCGGGACGACGCTCTACACCGCGCCGGCAACCGAGTTCGCGCCACGCTTCGGCGTCGGGTCGCGCGGCGCCCACCTGGCCACCGGCGCCACCGAGGTCGCCGGCGACCTCCCTACCCTGCGCTGCGACGTCGACGACCTCGAGGACCTCGAGGCTGCCCTCGGTCTCGGCGTCGGCGTGCACACCGCGCGCGCCGCCGCGGCCTGGGCCGAGCTGGCCCCGCCCGGCGCCTGAGGCTCCGGGCGGGATCGGCCGGTCGACCTCTGTCAGCTGCTGGAGCCGCTGCCCGCGTCGCTCGCCGAGGTCTTGGTGGCCGGAGACTTCGCTGCAGCCGACGTGTTCGCAGGCCCGCTCGAGCTCGCGGACGTCTTCTTGGTCGCGGCCGTCTTCTTGGTCGCAGACTTCTTGGTCGCCGACTTCTTGGCCGCCGACTCCTCAGGGGACTTCTTGGCGGTGGCCTTGGTGGCGGTCGACTTCTTCGCTGCCGACGTCGCGGAGGCCGGTGACGTCGCGGCCGCGGATGTCTTCTTCGTGGCGGCGGTCGAGGACGCCTTCTTCGTCGGCGTCGTCTTCGCGGCCGACTTCTTCGCGGTCGACTTCTTCGCGGTCGACTTCTTCGCGGCCGGCGAGGCGCTCGTGGTCGACTTCTTGGTGGCGGCGGACTTCGCCGTCTCGGCCTTCGCGGTCGCGGCGTCCTCGGTCGAGGATGCAGCGCTCTCCGCCTTCTTGGCGACCTTCTCCGCCTTCTTGGCAGCGGAGCCGGCGCCCGAGCGCGCGGCGGTCTTGCGGGCCGCGGAGGCGGCCGCGCGGGCCGGGGCCGTGGCGACGGCGACGGCGGAGGCGCCTGCGGCGACGGTGAGCTCGGGCAGCTGCTTGGCCCCCGAGATGACCTTCTTCAGGTCGGCGCCTGGGGTGAACTTCGGCACCGACTTCTCCTCGGCCTGGAGGGTCTCGCCGGTCCGGGGGTTGCGCACCTGACGCGCGCCCCGGATCTTCTTCTCGAACGACCCGAATCCGGTGATCGCGACCTTCTCGCCCTTGGCCACCTCGCGGGTGATCGTGTCGAGGACCGAATCGAGGGCATGGGCCGCCTGCTTGCGGTTGCCCTCGAACCTCGCGGCGAGGGCGTCGATGAGCTGGGACTTGTTCACGTGATCGTCCTCCTGGGGACCCCGGCGGCCGGGCCGTGTGCCCGTCGCCTCCCGGCACGCTAGAGACTCGGGCCTGCGACCACAACGACCCGACCGCCCCGCCGGGCAGAAAGTTGCGCTGGGACTCGGTCGCCCCCGAGGCGCCGTCGATCACCGACGGTCCTAGGTTGGGGTGATGCCGCCGGGTCTGAGCGCCGACTCCACAGCACGGGTCGACCGATGGTGGTCCCGCGTGCTCGGCCTGGGTGCCGACGAGCTGTGGACGCGCACGACGGTGCGCGAGCACGCGCCGACGAGCCCGCTGGCGGTGTACGCGGGGTGGTGGGTGGTGTGGCGCGACGGCGAGACCACGCACGTGTCACGACCGGCCGGCACACCGATCCCTCACCCGGCCATGATCTCGCCCGAGCGACGCGGGGTCGCCTCGACGTGGCGTGGCTTCGCTCGCGACCATCGACTGCGGGTGGTCGGTCCGGCGCGACACGCGTTCCTCGACGTCGACCCCGGCGAGCAGGACGGCGCCCGCCCGTGCGAGCCGGGCTCGCTGCAGGACCTGCGGGCCGAGGTGGGCGTCGCTGCGTGGAACGAGTCCGGTTTCGCCGACCTGGACCCGGCCGTCGACGACTGCTTCGCGGTGGTGCGCGCCGGGCGGGTCGTAGCCGCAGCGAACCTCACCCCCTTCGACGGCGCGCCCCGCGACGTCGGCGTCCTCGTCGCGCCGCGGTGCCGCGGCGAGGGCCTCGGCGCGATGGTCGGGGCCCACGCGGCCGGTCACGCCGTTCGTCGTCACGGCCTGGCTCGCTGGCGCGCGCAGCTGGGCAACCGCGCCTCCCTGGCCGTGGCGGACAGCCTCGGGTTCGTGCCGTGGTGCACCCAGCTCGCTCTCCGCTGACGCGGTGGGTGCGGTCATCATGACCTGCTCGCCGGCGACCCGAACAGCGTGACGAACCCGATGGCCCGGAGGACGTTGGTGAGCAGCATCGTGCTGCGTCGCCGGCCGTGGCGGCCTCGACAGTGCGGTGGTGGGCCGGGCGGTCGCAGCAGCCCACGAGAACGCCCAGGACCTGAAGAAGGTGTGGCACTGCGTGGCGCGCTTCGGGCGGGGCCCCGGTCGTAGTCGTCGAATCTTTGCTCTAGTGTTGCTCTCGCGTGTGTGGACAACCTGCTCCGAGCAGGACCGTTGTCGGCGGTGACTGCTTGACTTGTCCCATGGCCACCGACGACGAGCAGCCCACCCAGGGCGAGTCCCTGCGTGACATCGCCGGTGCCGTCACGACCCTCGCGCAGCGCCCGGTGTTCACCCTCGACGCGTCCGCGACCCGGCAGACGCTGCTCGAGCTGGACGCCCTGCAGTGTCACCTCGACGCCTACCGCCTCACCCTCGCCGCCCACGCCGAGGACGTCGACGTCGCGCAGGAGACCGGGGCGACCTCGACCGCCGCGTGGTGGGCCGTGGCCACCCGACGGGCCCGGACCACCACCCACCGCGAGACCAGGACCGGCACCGCCCTGGACCAGCGCTACCACCACGTCCGCGAAGCACTCGCCGGTGCGGCGCTCAATCTCGACCAGGCCGTCGTCATCGCCCGTGCCCTCGACGACCTCGCGACGAACCTCGCCGAGCTGGAGAAGGCCGGTGACCTCGTCGTCGACCCCGGACTCCTCACCAAGGCCGAGACCCACCTCGTCGACCTCGCCGCCCTCCACGACCCCTCCGAGCTGCGCACCCTGGGCGCCCGGATCCTGTCCGTGATCGCCCCCGAGATCGGCGAGGACCACGACCGCCGCGCCCTCGAGAAAGCCGAGGCCCTCGCCCGACAGCAACGCCGCCTCACCCTGTCCTTCGACGGCCACGGTGCCACCACCGGGAGGTTCACCCTCCCCGAAGCCCAGGGCCGGACCCTGCAGAAGATGCTGATGGCCTTCGCCGCCCCGAAACACCTCAACGCCACCAAGAACACCAGCCGAGGGGACCCAGAACGAGGGCTGGGTCAGAAACAAGCCGACCCCGACCAAGCTCGGCGAAGCCTTCGGCGAGCTCATCGAGACCTACCCCACCCACGCCGCACCCCGCGCCGGCGGACTCTCCGCCACCCTGCTCGCGATCACCACCCTCGCCGACCTCCGATCCGGCCTCAAGGGCGCGACCCTCGACACCGGCCAACACCTCACCCCCGGCCAGACAAGGCGCTACGCCTGCGAAGCGAAGATCATCCCCATCGTCCTCGGCGCCAACTCCGAGATCCTCGACGCCGGACGAGCACGCCGACTGTTCACCGCCATCCAGGTCATCGCCCTGAGATTCCGCGACCGCGGCTGCACCGCCGAAGGCTGCCACTGGCCCCCCGGGCTGTGCCACGCCCACCACATGAACCCCTGGGCAACCGGAGGCCACACCGACCTCACCAACGGACGCCTCCTGTGCCCCCACCACCACACCCGCATCCACGACCCCGCCTACACCAGCGAGATCACCCCCGACAACAAGATCCGCTTCCACCGACGGCCCTGAGCCGACCATCAGGGCATCGGGGATCGTGCCACGCTGCGGCGTGCGACAAAGGTAGGTCGCGACCGCTGCCTGCGCCCGTCGGCTGGTGCTGCGCCCGTTCCGGTGACCCACCCGTCACCGGCCATTGCTGAGGACGAGGCGCCTGATACGTCTGGCCGTGAGCCATGCGGCTCCCCGTCGCGCTGCGGTCCAGGTCAGGGACCCGCCTTGCCTCGCACCGGGTGAGCGCCGGTACGTAACGGTTGGCTGGGAGACTGCCCTGATGACGGAGACTCTCGCCGCTGTCCTGTGGGACATGGACGGCACTCTGATCGACTCCGAGCGGATCTGGATCGCGGAGCAGTTCGTGATGGTCGAGCAGCACGGCGGAACGTGGTCGGAGGAGCAGGGTCTCGCGCTGGTCGGTTCCGACATGCACGACACCGCGACGGCGATGCAGCGCGCAGGCGTCGACGTCGAGGCCGGGTCGCTCGTCGCCTCGCTCGAGCAGGCGGTCATGGCCTCGTTGAGGACGACGGTGCCCTGGCGCCCGGGTGTGCTCAGCCTGTTGGCCGAGCTGCGGCGCGAGGGTGTCCTGTGCGCGATCGCCACCACCTCCTCCCACGAGATGGCCGACCTCGTGGCGGCGTCCGCGCCGACGGGCACGTTCGGGGCGATCGTCGGTGGGGAGGACGTCACACGGACCAAGCCGTCGCCCGAGCCCTACCTCCGTGCGGCAGAGCTGCTCGGGGTCCGCATCGAGCAGTGCGTCGCCGTCGAGGACTCCCCCAACGGGTTGCGGTCGGCCATCGCCTCCGGCGCGACGAGCCTCGCGATCCCGAACGACGCGCCGCTGCCGACCGACGCCGGCTTCACCGTCTGGTCGACGCTCGAGGGCCGCTCGGTGGCCGATCTGCGAGCGCTGCTGACCTGAGGCGGCGGGCACCTGCGGCCGCGCTCCTCGCACCTTGCGGTGGCGCCGAAGGTGGCCGAGGCTGTGCAGTCCGGCAGCTCGAGCGAGAGGAGATGGCATGGAACGGGTCACGGGGATCGGCGGAGTCTTCTTCCGATCCGACAACCCCGACGAGATGGCGCGTTGGTACGCCGAGCATCTCGGCGTCGACGCCCCACCCGCGTCCTACGGCGAGCCGTCGTGGCAGCAGGAGGCCGGCTCCACCGTCTTCGCCGCCATGCCCGCGGACTCCGAGCACTTCGGCACGTCGGAGCAGTCCTGGGCGATCAACTTCCGGGTCACGGACCTGGGGGCCATGGTCGAGCAGCTGGTGGACGCCGGGATCCCCGTCGAGGTCGATGCCGAGACGTACCCGAACGGCAGGTTCGCGAACCTGGTCGACCCCGAGGGCAACCCGGTCCAGCTCTGGGAGCCCGCCGGGGAGGACCTGGACTCCACCGGCACGATCCTCGACCCGTGACGCCGTGCGGGCGCATGGCATGGTCTGAGGATGCACAGAGATGAGCGGTCCGCGGGGCTGCGATCGGTGGCGCCGGTGTTCTCGACGACCGATGTGGCGCGTTGGTTGGAGCACTACCGCGGCCTGGGATTCGAGGTCGAAGCCCATGACGACGAGTACGGCTTCGCCTCCCTCGATTCCGTCGACATCCATGTCTCTCGCAACCCCGATCACGATCCACTGACGACGGCGGGCTGCGCCTACCTCCATGTCGACGACGCCGATGACGTGTATCGGCGGTGGTCGGCTGCTCCCGGCGGCAGCGACATCGAGCCGGTCGATACCGACTACGGCATCCGAGAAGGTGCGCACCTCGACCCGGACAACAACCTCCTGCGCTACGGCTCCCGCCTGTAGTCCGTAGGTTCGTCCGTGGCTCAGGCGCACGTCGTTCGGCTCGGGTGCGCACCACCCCCGTGACCGAGCTGGTCAGCCAGGCGGAGCAGGGAGGGTCGGGCATCTCAGGACGTGGCACAGCGCGCCGTGGGGTACCCGAGCGTCCGACGACGTCGGCCGATGACGCCGGCCGACGACAAACTCGCCACAGATCCGCACCTGCTGAGATCGGAGGCCTCACCTTCCGAGCATGAGCGGATACAATCCGTCACGTGCCGCACATGAGGATCAAGGACGCTGCGATGTACCTGGGGGTCAGTGACGACACGGTGCGTCGATGGGTCGATCGGGGCCTGCTCACCGCGACCACCGACGGGTCGGCCCGCAAGGTCGTCGACGGATTCGAGGTTGCCCAGGTCGCGCGTCAGCACGCCACGCTGCCCGGACCGCCCGAGGGCGTGATGAGCTCGGCCCGGAACCGGTTCGTCGGCTTGGTGACCGACATCCAGGTCGACCACGTGATGGCCCAGGTCGAGCTGCAGTGCGGTCCGTTCCGGGTGGTGTCCCTCATGAGCAGTGAAGCGGTCCGTGACCTGGGCCTCGAGCTCGGCTCGGTGGCCGTTGCGGTCATCAAGTCCACGACGGTGATCGTGGAAACATCCCAGGGAGAAGCATGAACCGGACCAGATGGTCGATCCCGATGGCAGCACTGCTGCTCGCCACCGTCGCGCGGATGCGGCGGACCGGACAGCGAGGAGGGGTCGGCTGGCGATGACGCCACCCTGACCGTGTACGCCGCCGCGTCGCTGACCGCCACGTTCGAGGAGATCGGAGCGGACTTCGAGTCGACCCGCGACGGTGTCGAGGTCGAGTTCAACTTCGCCGGCTCCTCCGACCTGGTGGCACAGATCCAGGAGGGGGCGCCGGCCGATGTCTTCGCGTCCGCGGACGAGGCCAACATGGAGAAGCTGACCGCCGAGGACCTGCAGGGCTCCGACCCACGGAGCTTCGCCTCGAACACCCTGCAGATCGTGGTGCCTGCGGGCAACCCGGCCGGGGTGGAGTCCTTCCAGGACCTGGCCGGGAGTGGACTGAACCTGGTCACCTGTGCCCCGGAGGTTCCCTGCGGGGCAGCAGCCCAGACGGTCGCGGAGTCGGCGGGGATCGAGCTGTCGCCGGTCAGTGAGGAGCAGTCGGTCACCGATGTCCTCGCCAAGGTCACCACGGGCGAGGCCGACGCCGGCCTGGTCTACGTGACCGACGTGATGGCCACCGGCGGCGAGGTGGAGGGGATCGAGTTCCCCGAGTCCTCCTCGGCCGTCAACGTCTACCCGATCGCAACCGTCGCCGACAGCGAGAACGCCGACCTCGCCCAGGAGTTCGTCGACCTGGTGCTCGCCGAGACGGGGCAGTCGATCCTCCGGGACGCCGGCTTCGCCCCAGCCCCCTGACGTGGCCGGACCCGCGAGCCGGGTCGGCGTCCCGACCTGGATCTACGTCCCTGCCATGGCGGGAGCAGCCTTCGTCCTGCTCCCGCTGCTGGCGATCGTGCTCCGCACCCCGTGGAGCCGGTTCTTCGAGCTGATCAGCTCCGAAGCCTCCCGCGAGGCTCTGCAGCTCAGTCTGCGCACCTCCGGCACCAGCACCCTGCTCTGCATCGTGTTCGGCATCCCGATGGCCGTCGTCCTGGCCCGCACCAGCTTCCGCGGCCAAGGGATCCTGCGGTCGCTCGTGCTCCTCCCCCTCGTCCTGCCACCCGTGGTCGGCGGCATCGCCCTGCTCTACACCTTCGGACGGCGCGGGCTGCTCGGTGAGAGCTTCGAGGTCCTCGGCGTGCAGATCGCCTTCTCCACGACCGCCGTCGTGTTGGCCCAGACGTTCGTCGCCATGCCGTTCCTCGTGGTCAGCCTCGAGGGTGCGCTGCGGACCGCAGGCCAGAGGTACGAGGTCGTCGCCGCCTCCCTGGGCGCCCGCCCCACCACGGTCTTCCGGCGCGTGACACTGCCGCTCGTCCTCCCCGGCCTGACCTCCGGAGCGGTCCTCGCCTTCGCCCGGTCGCTCGGCGAGTTCGGCGCCACCATCACGTTCGCCGGGAGCCTGCAGGGGGTGACCCGCACCCTCCCGCTGGAGATCTACCTGCGCCGCGAGACCGACGCCGAGGCCGCGGTCGCGCTGTCACTGGTCCTCGTGGTGGTCGCGGTCCTCGTGATCGGGTTCGCTCGCCAGGGCAGGGGCAGCGTGTGAGGTTCACCTTCGCCGCGACGGTGACCGATCGCTCGGTCGACATCGCCTTCGAGGTCGACGAGGGCGAGACCGTGGCGCTGCTGGGCCCCAACGGCGCCGGCAAGTCCACCGTCCTGGCCGTGACCGCTGGCCTGCTGCGTCCCGACGTCGGCCGAGTCGTGCTCGACGGACGGACCCTCACGCTGCGCGGTGACCGCGGCCGCGACGTGGACGTCCCACCCCACGACCGCCACGTCTCCCTGCTGGCCCAGGAGCCGCTGCTCTTCCCGCACCTGAGCGTGCTCGACAACGTCGCCTTCGGCCCGCGCAGCCGCGGAGACGGGCGACAGGCCTCCCGCGAGGCCGCAGCCCACTGGATCGGCGAGGTGGGCATCGAGGATCTCGCCGACCGCCGCCCCGCCCAGCTGTCCGGAGGGCAAGCCCAACGGGCCGCGGTGGCGCGAGCCCTGGCCGCTGACCCGAAGCTCCTGCTGCTCGACGAACCCATGGCCGCACTCGACATCGCCGTCACCCCCGCCCTGCGACAGACCCTGCGCCGGGTGCTGGCCGACCGCACCGTCGTGCTCGTCACCCACGACGCGCTCGACGCGCTCCTGCTCGCCGATCGGGTCGTCGTGATCGACCACGGCCTGGTCATCGAACACGGACCGTCCACCGAGGTGCTGTCTCAGCCACGCAGCCCTTTCGCTGCCCGGATCGCCGGACTCAACATGGTGGTGGGCACCTGGCAGGACGAGGCGGTGCTCACCGACACGGGCCTGAGGCTCGAGGGCCGGCCCAGCGGTCCCCCGCTTCGCTCCGGCGACTCCGTGGTCGCGGTGTTCCCGCCCACCGCGGTCTCGGTCTTCCTCGAGTCCCCTGGCGGCAGCCCGCGCAACGCGCTTCAGGTCACGATCACCCACCTCGAACCACACGGCGGCCAGATCAGGGTGCGCACCGAGACCCTCAGCGCCGTCATCACACCACGAGCGGCCGCCGAGCTGGACCTCACGCCGGGATCGCAGAGCGATCTTCGCGATCAAGGCGACCGAGATCGCGGTCTACGGCACCTGAGGAGCCGACGCCGCAGGCCGCCCGAGGTCGCCCCCACGACGGTCCCGGGCGGGGATCCGGCTACGCGACCGGTCACCAGCACGCTCGGCCTGCCGGGCGCCGGACGGTCCGCGTTCGGTCGTGGGTCGAACAGCGGTACCGGGTGGTCGTCCGGGCCGGCGTCCGAGGGGCCGGTCGGCGACGGTCAGCGCACGGGTCTCAACAGCCGCGTCGAGGTCCACCGTCCGATGGCGGCGCCGTGCCGGAGACCGACGTCCACGGCCCGACGGAAGTGGAAGCCGATCAGGACACGGGACTCCCCGTTCTCCGCAGCGGCCTTCGACGGGCTGCGGTAGCGCCGCAGGATGGGGTCGGAACCGGTACAGCTGCTCTGCGGCGCCACGGTGTAGCTGCAGGCGGTGAAGGGCAACCGGTTGGTGTCGAAGAACCGGCGGAAGACGGCGGCGGCGGCCGCGCCCTCGACCGCGTGCGCGGACTCGTGGTCCGGGATCGGCGGTGTCGTCACCAACGGGGTCCACGCCGGGTCGGCCTCGGTGGCCGGGTTGCCGTCGGTGTCCGCGAGCCGGATCGCCGTCACCGGCCGCCAGAAGCGGTGCACGTCGAACTTGGTGTGGAAGCTGGCGCTGTAACCGTCGGCGAGCGCTGCGTCCAGCAGTCCGAACAGGCGTGCCGAGCGCCACAGGCCCAGGTCCTTGCGGACGGCGAGCGTCCGACCGATCCGGTTCCACGCCAGGGGCGAGGACTCCAGCCAGAACTGGGCGGTCTCGGTCTGCCGCGGCGTCCGAGAGGTCGGGGTGCTCACCCCGTCGCCGCCGAGGCGTCGCACCTCGTCGAGGTCGCGGGCGTACGCCGCGCTGGTCAGGGGGTACGGCGGGGCGGGTGAGAACTGCCCGGCCGCCCGAAGGGCGAACGGGTCGACCCCGCCCCACCCCGGCGCGAACGCGAAGTCCGTCCCGGGCGTGAAGCGCCACTCGCCGGGCTCGGTGCCCTGAGGGTAGTCCGCGACGACCATGGCCGTGTCCGAGCCGTCGTCGGCGCGGGTCTCGAGGATGGCGGCGGCCGCTCGCCGGCCGACGCGCACCCCACGGGTCTTGGCGGCGCTGTCGGGGATCGCGTCGAGCGAGGCGGCGTACGACGCCTTGACGCTGTCCCGGCCGTCGCTCGCGCACTCGGCCCCGAGCTCGGGAGGGAGGTCGGCGATGATCGCGCGGAGAGCACGGCTCGCGGCCGCCGCGACGGCCGCCTGCGGGGAGGTGCCGGGCGCGGCGCTCCCACGGAAGGCGTACGGTCGCGACTTCCTCGTGATGGCGTTGAGGGCGTCGTGCACGGCCAGCTGCGTGATGGCGTACATCCGGGCCTCGAACGGCGGATGGTTCCCAGGAGCCAGACAGGACGCGAGAGCGGCGTCCCCGGCGTGCTCGTTCCACGCCACGACGGCGTTGGGCTCGCGCCCGTCGTGCGCGAGCGCGCCCGGCGTCGGGGTGGCTGCCGGGCGGCTCGCGTGCGTGGGTGCCGCGCCGAGGGTGGTGAGTGTGATGCCAGTGGCGACCGCCGCGACCACGAAGGCCGGACCTCGACGTACGCGGACAGGTGGGGTGTGCATGGTGGTCCCTTCGGTCTGGGCCGGCAGACGCTGCGGTCGGGCCGCATCGGTTCCTCCCGACGATGACGCACGCGGCGTGGCCGGCGCACGACCGAAACCGATCAGATCGACCAGCCGCGCCGGTGGTCAGTTCTCGCTATGCGCCGGGAGGGCGTCGGACAGCTCGTGCAGGACGAGGAGGTCGCGCGCACGCGTCCACGGCTCTAGTCTGAACGGGTGCCCACCTGGCAGCGGCCGCCGCCTCCGGCTCGCTGGTTGCACTCGACCCAACCCGCATTCGCCGGCCGCGCGCCTACCTTCGAGGCCCTGGAGGCCGTCTGGGACGCAGTCCTGGGCGGGGTGCGACAGACCGTCCTCGTCGGCGCTGACGCCGGGGGTGGCAAGAGCCGTTTCGTGGCCGAGGCGGCGCTGGCCCTGCACGAGCAGGGCGCCGGCATCCTCTGGGGCGCCTGTCGCGACGCGATGGGCCTGGCCCACGACCCGTTCGTGCATCCGGTCGTCACGCTGCTGGACTCCGTACGCTCCGGGCAGACGACGCCGGGGCTCTCGCCTGGCACCGTCGACCTGCTCGTCGCGCTGAGCGCCGCCACCGTCCGCACCCGGAACGAGCCGCAGCCGACCCCGGTCGAGCTGGGTCGGGCCCTGGTCGAGGCACTGCGCTGGGCCGCCGCCGAGCGGCCCGTCGTGCTGGTGCTGGAGGACCTGCACTGGACCGGCGCCGCTGCCCGGGATCTGCTGCACGTCCTGGTCACTGCCGAGGAGGAGCAGCAGCTGCTCGTCCTGGCCACGACGCGCAACGCCGTGCCTGACAGGTCGCTGGAGCTGAGCCGGATGACCCTCGAGCTTCTCCGGCGCGACGACGTGCACCAGCTCGACCTGACCGGGTTGGACACCGACGAGGTCGAGGACTACCTGCGGCGCAACCGGGTCGTCGAGCCCCGCGAGGTCCGGCGGGCCGCGGCCACGCTTCGCGACGCCACCGGGGGCAATCCCTTCCTCCTGCGTGAGGTGTGCCGCGACCTCGATCCGCTGGTGGGCCTGGGTGAACGGGAGTGGAGGCTCAGCGCTCCCGGCTCCTACGCCCTGTCCGTCGCCGAGCGGCTCGAGGCGATGCCGCGCCACGAGCGAGAGGTCGTCCGCGTCGCCGCGGTCATGGGAGAGGAGTTCGACGTCGGCGAGGTGACCGACGCAGCGACCCGGTTCCTCGACGAGGAGCTGACGCGCGAGACCATGCTGATGGCCCTCGGCAGCGCCAAGACCCGCGGGTTGCTCGACTCCGCGCCCGGCGATCCGGGGTCAGCGCGCTTTCCTCACGCCCTGGCCCGCCAGGCGGTGGTCGGCACGCTCAGCGACCTGGAGCTGGCTCACGCCCACGCTGCCGTCGCCCTGTCGTTGGAGGCGGGCCACCCGGCGGCCGAGCGACGGACCGTACGACTGGCCGCACACTTCGAGGGCGCTGCGGTGCTCGGTTACGAGCAGGCCGCCGCCCATCATCTGACGGCGGCCGGGGACCTGGCCCGGTCGTCCTCGGCTCACGTCGAGGCCGCGGACTGCTACGAACGTGCGTCCCGCATGGCGGGCGACCCCCACCTGCGCGACACCTTGCGGCTCTCCGCGGCCCGCAGCGCACTGCTCGGCTGGCAAGGTGACCGATCCCGAGCCCTGAACCGTCTGGTCTCGACCAGCACCGACCCGGAGCTGCGCCTGCGTGCGTGTGTCGGCCAGGCGGCGACCTCGTGGCGCGACAGCGTCGACGTACAGCGGTCGAGACGGCTGCTGGCCGATGCCCTGGCGGCCTTCCCGGACCCGTCGGCCCCGTTGGCGGTCCACGCGACCGCGGCGCTCGCGCGGCTGCACGCGTGGACCGGGGACGCGGTCACTGGACGTCGACTGGGAGCCGAGGCGATCAGCCGGGCCCGGGCGGGGGGCGACCGCGGCCTGCTGGCCAAGGTGCTCTCGATCGCGATCAACGACGGGAGCGGGTTCGACGAGCTCGAGCGCACGCTCGCCCGCTGCGAGGAGCTGATGGAGCTGGGCACGGAGCTCGGCGCCCCGGGACTGCTCGGGCCGGCCTGCTATCACCGCTGCGCGGCCTACTACGTCACCGGCGACCTACCAGGGCTGTTGCGCGCCCACCGTGACCTGGCGCTGGTGGCCGAGCTGACCGAGCAGCCGTTCTGGGTGTGGTGCGCCAGCGCGGTGGCCTTCGGTCTGGCGCTGGCCCGGGCCGACCTCCCGGCGGCCCAGGCCTGCCTGGACCACACGCGTCTGCGCCTGGAGAGCTCGCGCCAGACGACGTCCACCCAGGGTGCGA
This sequence comes from uncultured Actinomycetota bacterium, assembly GCA_963714475.1. Taxonomy (GTDB): domain Bacteria; phylum Actinomycetota; class Actinomycetes; order Propionibacteriales; family Nocardioidaceae; genus Nocardioides. The sequence continues at coordinate 262,262 of CAVQOP010000006.1, read as the reverse complement.
TGAGCATCATGACCTTCGCACTGCGGCGCGAGTCAGGGCTGCCGGAGGCCGCCCGCACGATGCTGCAGGAGCCGGGCGCACCGAACGTGTGGTCCCCGGCGGGCCTGACGCTGGCCGTCGAGCTCCGGGAGCCGGAGCTGGCCGGGCGATGGCTGACCCACATCCTGGCGAGGGACCTGACCGGCTTCCGGGCCTCCGCGTCGTGGCCGGCCGTGCTGGTCTACCTGGTGGAGGCGACGACCTGGCTGCGTGACGTCGACGCCGCTCGACGACTGCTGCCGTGGGTGGCCCGGTACACCGGACACAACCTGCTGGCCGGCGACTACGTGCCGACCCTGGGCAGCGCCGACCTACCGATCGCGACGTTGCTCTCCGTGCTGGGCGCCCCCGGCGCCGAGGCGCACTTCGAGGCCGCGCTGAGGATGAACCGGTCGATGGACGCGACCCTTCCGGTCGCGATGACCTTGGTGGCCTACGCCCGGCATGCCGACGCGCACCGGACGCCGGGCGTCGACCCGGCCGCCCTGGCCAGCGAGGCCCGCACCTTGGCCGAACGCCACGGGCTCGTCCGGGTGCACCGCGCGTTGGACGAGGCAGCGTCGGTCCGGCAACCGGCGTGGGGGCTGACGGCGCGCGAGGTCGAGGTGCTCGGGCTGCTCGGACGTGGGCTGAGTAACCGGGCGATCGCCACGGAGCTGGTCATCAGCGAGCACACCGCGGCCAACCACGTGCGCAGCATCTTGGCCAAGACCCGGTCGGCGAACCGTACCCAGGCGGCCATGCTGGCGCGGCCGCGCTAGTCGGTGACGTCGACCATGGAGCCGTCGGGCAGGACCCGGTGGCCCAGCTCGGTGACGACGTCGGCTGGCAGCCCGGCGCGCTCCGCGGCCCGGATCAGGCTCTCGGCAGTCTCCGCCTCGTACAGGCAGTAGGACTTGCGCTGGTCCGAGGACAGGAACGACACGAGCCAACGCACGTCCTCCTCGGCGTTGATCGCGTTCACCGTCGCGGCCTCGTCCGGGGTGGGCTGCATCAGCTCGGCGTAGCGGCGCTCGATCATGAAGACGGGCACGGACGACCTCCGATCTCGGCGCAGACTTGTCCCTAAGTCTAGGGGCCTGTCAAGGGTCGCCGAGGCGCGCCGGCGCGGGGCCCCGGGAACCCCGTCGGCGACCTCATCGACGAGTCAGGTCGACGATCAGCTCGATTCGACGAGGCGCAGCGCCTCAGCGCGATGTCGTACCGCCCACGCACGTGCGCCCGGGGCCACCCCGCGCCGCGGAGCGTCAACCAGCTCGGTGCCTCAGAGCGTGGCGGGCTTCCAGGACGGCCGCGTCGTCTCGAAGGCGGCGATGTCGTCGTCATGGCCGAGCGTGATGCCGATGTCGTCGAGCCCCTCGAGCAGGCGCCAGCGGGTGTAGTCGTCGATGTCGAAGGAGTCCTCGATCGCCTCGGGTCCCTCGCCGGCCCGCACGGTGCGCGACTCGAGATCGACGGTCACCGACGCCCCGGGGTTCTCCTCGAGGTAGTCCCACAGTCGCTGGACGACCTTGTCGTCGACCTGGGCCGCGACGAGACCGGCCTTCCCGGAGTTGCTGCGGAAGATGTCGGCGAAGCGCGGCGAGATCACCGCCTTGAAGCCGTAGTTCTGCAGCGCCCAGACCGCGTGCTCGCGCGAGGACCCGGTGCCGAAGTCCGGGCCGGCGACGAGCACGGTCCCGGCGGCGTACGCCGGCTGGTTGAGCACGAAGGACTCCTCGCCGCGCCACGCAGCGAAGAGGCCGTCCTCGAACCCGTCGCGCGAGACGCGCTTGAGGTAGGAGGCGGGGATGATCTGGTCGGTGTCGACGTTGCTGCGGCGCAGCGGCACGCCGAGGCCGGTGTGGGAGGTGAAGGCATCCATCGTGGTGCTCCGATCAGGCCAGGTCGGCGGGGGACGAGAGGGTGCCGCGTACGGCGGTGGCCGCGGCGACCGGCACGGAGACCAGGTGCGTGCGGCCCCCCTTGCCCTGACGGCCCTCGAAGTTGCGGTTGGAGGTCGAGGCGCTGCGCTCACCGGGGGCGAGGGTGTCGGGGTTCATGCCCAGGCACATCGAGCAACCCGCCCCCCGCCACTCGGCGCCGGCGTCCTTGAAGGCCACGTCGAGCCCCTCGTCCTCGGCCTGCAGGCGCACCCGTGCGGAGCCCGGGACGACCAGCACGCGTGTGTCGGGGTCGACGGTGCGCCCCCGGATGATGGAGGCAGCCAGGCGGAGGTCCTCGATGCGGCCGTTGGTGCACGAGCCGATGAAGACCGTGTCGACCTTGACCTCCCGCATCGGCGTACCGGCCTCGAGGGCCATGTAGCGCAGCGCGTTCTCAGCGGCGATGCGGTCGGAGTCCTCCTCGAAGCTGGCCGGGTCGGGCACCGCGCCGCCGAGCGGAACCCCCTGGCCCGGATTGGTGCCCCAGGTGACGAAGGGCGTCATCTCGGAGGCGTCGAGCACGATCTCGTGGTCGTAGGTCGCGTCGTCGTCGGTGCGCAGGCTGCGCCAGTGCTCGACGGCGGCGTCCCAGTCGGCTCCGCTCGGCGCCTCCGGCCGACCCTCGATGTAGTCGAACGTCGTCTGGTCGGGCGCGATCATGCCGGCCTTGGCGCCCCACTCGATGCTCATGTTGCAGATGGTCATCCGCGCCTCCATCGAGAGCTCCTCGATGGCCGGGCCGCGGTACTCCACGATGTAGCCCTGTCCCCCGCCGGTGCCCGTGTGGGTGATCAGGGTGAGCACCAGGTCCTTGGCCGTCACGCCGTCGGGCAGGCTGCCGTTGACGGTGACGGCCATCGTCCTGGGCTTGGCCTGCATGAGGGTCTGGGTCGCGAGGACGTGCTCGACCTCGCTGGTGCCGATGCCGAAGGCGATCGCGCCGAACGCACCGTGCGTGGAGGTGTGGGAGTCGCCGCACACGATCGTCATGCCGGGTTGGGTCAGGCCGAGCTGTGGCCCGACGACGTGGACGATGCCCTGCTCGATGTCGCCGAGCGGGTGCAGTCGTACGCCGAACTCCTCGGCGTTGCGGCGCAGCGTCTCGACCTGCGTGCGCGAGACCGGGTCGGCGATCGGCTTGTCCCAGTCCAGGGTCGGGACGTTGTGGTCCTCGGTGGCCAGCGTGAGGTCGGGCCGACGCACGGTCCGCCCGGCGATGCGCAGCCCCTCGAACGCCTGCGGCGAGGTGACCTCGTGGATGAGGTGGAGATCGATGTAGAGCAGGTCCGGCTCTCCCGACGTCGCACGCACCACGTGCTCGTCCCACACCTTCTCGGCCAGCGTGCGGCCCATGGCTGTTCCTCCTGCTGCTCGCGTGGTACGACGGTCTGCCGGACCTCCTGGGGATCGTACCCCTCTTGCGTCCCATCAAGTGAGACGGCAGTATTACTATATGGACAGCACCAGCGGAGTCGGCGTACTCGACAAGGCCGCGCTCGTCCTCACGGCCCTCGAGTCCGGGCCCTCGACGCTGGCCGGACTGGTGGCCCACACCGGCCTGGCGCGTCCGACCGCGCACCGGCTCGCCGTGGCCCTGGAGCACCACCGCTTCGTCGCGCGTGACCTGCAGGGGCGCTTCGTCCTCGGGCCCCGGTTGGCCGAGCTCTCGGCCGCGGCCGGGGAGGACCGGCTGCTGGCGACGGCAGGCCCGGTGCTGGCCCGGCTGCGTGACATCACCGGCGAGTCGGCGCAGCTGTGGCGACGACAGGGCGACGCCCGGATCTGCGTGGCTGCAGCCGAACGACCCTCGGGACTGCGCGACACCATCCCCGTCGGCTCCCAGCTGACGATGCGGGCCGGGTCGGCCGCGCAGGTGCTGCTGGCCTGGGAGGACCCTGAACGGCTCCAGCGCGGTCTCAACGACGCCTTCTTCTCCGCGGCCGCCCTCTCGGGGATCCGCCGACGTGGGTGGGCGCAGTCCGTGGGTGAGCGCGAGCAGGGTGTCGCATCGGTCTCCGCGCCGGTGCGTTCTCCTGCGGGCAAGATCGTCGCGGCCGTCTCGGTCTCCGGTCCGCTCGAACGCCTCTCCCGCCAGCCGGGTCGCATGCACGCCCCTGCGGTCCTCGCTGCCGCCGAACGGCTCTCGGAGTCGCTGCGACGCGCGGCCGCCGCGGGCACCGGCGCGAGTTCCTGACCCGATCGCTCCGACAATCGCTGGCACTTGGGACGACAAAGGTTGGCACTTCGGCCGACAAAGGCTGGCACCTCGGCGGTCAGAAGAGGGCGTCGGACTCCAGGTCGAGCAGGAGCTGCTTGCGCTCCAGACCGCCGGCGTAGCCGGTCAGCGTGCCGTTGGCCCCGACCACGCGGTGGCAGGGCACGACGACCGGGATCGGGTTGCGTCCGTTGGCCAGTCCGACCGCGCGGGAGGCGGCCGGGGTCATCCCGATCCTGCGGGCGACCTCGCCGTAGGAGATCGTCTCCCCCCAGCCGATCGCCGAGAGCGCCGTCCACACCTTCTGCTGGAACGCCGTGCCCGCCGGGTCCAGGGGCAGGTCGAAGACCTTGAGGTCACCGGCGAAGTACGCCGTGAGCTGCCCGCGCGCCCGCGCGAGCAGCACGTCGTCGTCGGCCTGGTCGCCGCGGGGGCGCCCGTCGGCCGCCGCGTCGTGGGGCTCGAACTCCACGTGGGTGAGCGCACCGCGGCTCTCCACCAGGCGCAGCGGCCCGATCGGGCTGTCCATCACGGTCCACATCAGCGGTCCTCCTTCTGGTCGGGTCGGGACGGGGGGATGACGTGCGCCCACAGGTGCATCAGGGCGTAGGAACGCCAGGGGCTCCAGCCCTCGACCGGTCCCCCGGGCGCGAGCACCGCGGCCGGGTCGTGACCGAGGTCGCGCAGGGCGTTGCGGACCCCGAGGTCGGTGGGGAGGAAGACGTCGGGGTGGCCGAGCGCACGCATCGCGACGTAGTCGGCCGTCCAGGGGCCGATGCCCCGCAGGGCGAGCATCGCCGCCCGCACGTCCTCGCGGGGCGCGCCGCGGTCGAGCACGACGTCGCCGGCCTCGATCGCCGCGCACAGCCCGACCAGCGCACGACCACGGGCCCGGGGCATCGGCAGGGTCTCGGGGTCGACCGCGGCGAGCACCCCGGCCCGGGGGAACAGGTGCGTGAGACCGGCGACCCCGGTCTCGACCGCGGTGCCGTGCTCGGCGACCATCCGCGCGGTCACGGTGCGCGCACCAGTGACGCTGACCTGCTGGCCCACGACGGTCCGGACGGCGGTCTCGTCACCGTCGACCTGGCCCGGCACCCGCAGCCCCGGACGCAGCGCGACCAGCGGTCCCAGCACGGGGTCGCGGCCCAGGTCGTCGGCCACGGCGAGCAGGTCGGCGTCGGCATCGAGCAGGCGGCGTACGCGCTCCACGGCGGTGAGGGTGTCGCGCACGTCGCTGAGGGTGAAGCGGGCCTCGACCAGCGCGACGCCGCCCGGCTCGAGGTCGTCGTCGAGGCTGATCCGCACCGTGCCCGGTCCGTGAGGCAGGTCGAGGGTGCGCGCGTACCACCCGGCTCCGGCCGTCTCGACGCCCGCGACGACGTGGTAGGCCAGGAAGTCCAGCAGCGCCCGCCCCGCGAACGGCGTGCGCACCGGGATCCGCATCGTCAGACCCGGGTCGTCACGGCCGGTCCCGGCGCGGGCCCGGCGCTCGCGCAACGCGGTGGGCGTCGTGTCGTAGACCTCGCGGACGGTCTCGTTGAACTGCCGCACGCTCGCGAAGCCGGCGGCGAAGGCCACCTCGCTCAACGTCAGCGCCGAGCGCTCGAGCAGCACCCGGGCGGCCTGGGCACGCCGGGCCCGGGCGAGGGCGAGTGGTCCGGCTCCGAGCTCCTGGGTGAGCAGCCGGGTGAGGTGCCGGGTGGTGTAGCCGGTGCGCCGGGCCAGGCCCTCGACGCCCTCGCGGTCGACGACGCCGTCGGCGATCAGGCGGACGGCCCGCGCGGCGGCCCCGGCCGCCACGTCCCACTGCGGGCTGCCCGGGGTCGCGTCGGGCAGGCACCGCTTGCACGCGCGGAACCCCGCCGACTGCGCGGCCGCCGCGCTGGCGTGGAAGCTCACGTGGGCGCGGCCCGGTGTCCGGGCAGGGCAGGAGGGTCGGCAGTAGATGCCCGTGGTGCGGACGCCGGTCCAGAACAGCCCGTCGAAGCGTCGGTCGCGCGCGCTGACGGCGCGGTAGCAGGCGTCCGCGTCCAGCCCCGGCGCACCGACCTGCGCCGAGGTGTCGTCAGGTCGGGTGCCGGTCATGGCCCCATCCTGCCCGGTCGGCGGGCGCACGGCTCGCGGGAATCGGACACGACCGTGGCCACCGCTGAACGGGTGGCGGCGCAGGGCCGGAGACAAGACAGGGCCCGGTCCAGTGGACCGGGCCCTGCACGCTGTACCCCCGACCGGATTCGAACCGGCGCTACCGCCGTGAGAGGGCGGCGTGCTAGGCCGCTACACAACGGGGGCATCAGGCGACTGTCCTCGTCGGACAGCAGAGACGATCATATAGGCCCGTGAGAGCGGTGCAAGACCTGGGGTCCTGCACCCGGCGACCGGATGATCTCTCGCTGGGATACCTGGACTCGAACCAAGACTAACTGAACCAGAATCAGTCGTGCTGCCAATTACACCATATCCCAATGGCACCGCCACGGCCTCGGACCTGTCCTGGGACAGGGCCTGGCCGACGAACCGTCGGGAACCCTACACGCGGGTCCCGGAGCCCTCCAAAACGGCCTCGCGCCCATCGTCGCGACGTGGTGTCGTGCGGGTCCCGACGCCCATCCGCCGAGCCACCACGATGGCGAGCGAGGCGTAGACCAGGGACTGCGTCAGGGTGACCGGCAGGTTCCACCAGGAGCCGCCGGTGGGGTTGAGCGCCGAGGTCATGTCGCCGAAGGCCAGGGCCAGCCCGAAGGCCAGGAAGTTGTTGAGCACGTGCATCGCGATCCCGGCCTCGAGCCCGCCGGTGGCGATGGTCAGCACCCCGGCGACGATCCCGAAGGCCAGCCGGTCGATGAAGATCGGGGCGTCCTGGGCGCCGTGGGCCAGCGCGAACAAGGTGGCCGGCACGAGCACGGCGAGCACGACCGAGACCCGTGGTGAGCTGACGACCCCGCCGATCGCCTGGGTCAGGTAGCCGCGGAAGGCGTACTCCTCCCCCGCCGCCTGGAGGGGGGTCAGCAGCAGGATCACCAGCAGGAAGTCGCGGGTGGTCGAGGTGAAGGTGTTGGCCGCGCCGCCCAGCTCGGCGCCACCCTCCTGGGCGGGCAGGACGGCTGAGACCAGGACGGTGGCGATCAGCGCGACCACGGCCAGGCCGAGGGTGACCGCGAACCAGCGCCACCGGAGGCGCGGCGCCACCGACGACAGCCAGCCCGGTCGCAGCCCGTGCAGCACCCGGTTGACCAGCCACACCACCGGGATCGCCGCGGCCAGGCTGAGGTTGAGGTAGGCCAGGCTGGCCGGGGTCACCTGCGCCGAGGTCGACGAGCTCTCCCGTGCGGGCGAAGGCATCGCCGCCCGTGGCGGCGTAGTAGACCAGGAAGCCGACCAGCAGCAGGAGCGGCACGACGAGGAACATGGCCGCGACCACCGCCGTCGCCCCGACCAGACCACGCCACCAGCCGTGACGGCCGTAGGCGCCGGTGCGGTGGATGCGGTGGAAGAGCACCGCCTCCGTGGACCGCGGCTCGCCCGGACGCGGCAGGTGCTGCTGCACCGGCTGACCGGGGCGGGCGGGCTGTTGCGGGTGGGTGTGCTGACCCGTCCAGGGCGCGGCGGCGGAGGAGGAGTACGGCGCGGCGTACGCGGGGGGACCCGTCGGGGCGTACGGGTCGCCTCCGGGCGGGGGTCCGGGCGGGGGTGGCGCAGAGGTCATGGCTACAGCATCCCTGAGGCCCGGTCAGGTCCCCGGTCCCGGCCCGATCGGCTCAGCCCCGGTCGCCAGCCCGGTCGCCTCAGCCCCGGTCGCCTCAGCCCCGGGCGGCGGCGCCGAGCCGCGCCAGGCTCCGGTCCCGACCGAGCAGCTCCATCGACTCGAACAGCGGCGGGGAGACGCGACGACCGGTGACGGCGACCCGGACGGGGCCGTAGGCCACGCGGGGCTTGAGCCCGCGATCCTCGACCAGCGCCTGCTGGAGCGCGTCCTGGATCGTCTGGGTCGACCAGACGTCGAGGTCGGCGACGGCGTCGTGCGCGGCGCGGACCACGTCGCGGCCGGTCTCGTCGAGCAGCTTCGCCGCGTCGGCCTCGTCGAGGGTGAAGCCGGCGTCGTCGACGAACAGGAAGCCGAGCATGGCCGGCGCCTCGGCGAGCTTGTTGATGCGCTCGGCGACCAGCGGCATGGCCTGCTCGAGCAGCCGGGCCTCAGCGTCGCCGGGCGGGTCGCCCACCACACCGTCGCGCTGCAGGAACGGCAGCACCCGGTGGGTCATGTCCTCCAGCGGCAGCAGGCGCATCTGGGAGGCGTTGATGGCCTCGGCCTTCTTCAGGTCGAAGCGCGCCGGGTTGGGGTTGACGTCGGCGATGTCGAAGGCCTCGACCATCTCCTGCATCGAGAACACGTCGCGGTCCGCGGCGATCGCCCACCCGAGGAGGGCGACGTAGTTGAGCAGCCCCTCGGGCAGGAAGCCCGCGTCGCGGTAGCCCAGCGCGTTGGCCTCCGGGTCGCGCTTGGAGAGCTTCTTGTTGCCCTGACCCATCACGTAGGGCAGGTGGCCGAACGCGGGCGCGCCGGTACCGATGCCGACCTCGGCCAGGGCGGCGTACAGCGGGATCTGGCGCGGCGTGGAGGAGAGCAGGTCCTCGCCGCGCAGGACGTGGGTGATCTCCATCAGTGCGTCGTCGACGGGGTTGACCAGCGTGTAGAGCGGCTCCCCCCCGGCTCGGGCCAGCACGTAGTCGGGGACGTTCTCGGTGCGGAAGGTGACCTCCCCGCGCACGAGGTCGTCGAAGGTGACCTCGCCATCGGGCATCCGGAAGCGCACGACCGGACGGCGCCCCTCGGCCTCGAAGGCCGCGACCTGCTCCTCGGTGAGGTCGCGGCAGAAGCCGTCGTAGCCCTGGAGCTTCGAGCCGCTCGCCCTGCGGCGCGCCTCGACCTCGTCGTTCGTACAGAAGCAGCGGTAGGTGTGGCCGGTCTCCCCGAGTCGGGCGAGCGCGTCGGCGTAGACCTCACCCCGCTCGCTCTGGCGGTACGGCGCGTGGGGGCCGCCGACGTCCGGGCCCTCGTCCCAGGTGAAGCCGAGCCAGGTGAACAGGTCGAAGATGCCGGCGTAGGACTCCTCGGTGTTGCGGGCGGCGTCGGTGTCCTCGACCCGCAGCACGAACGTGCCGCCGTGGTGGCGGGCGAAGGCCCAGTTGAACAACGCGGTGCGGACCAGCCCGACGTGCGGGCTGCCGGTCGGGCTCGGTGCCATCCGGACGCGGACGGCCGCCCCGGTCACCGGGCTGCCGGGGGTGCCCGCGGTGCTCATCGGCGCGCCACCGTGTTGGTCAGGGTGCCCAGGCCGGGGATCGAGACCTCGACCTCGTCGCCGACCTCCATCGGGCCGACGCCCTCGGGGGTGCCGGTGAGGATCACGTCGCCGGGCAGCAGCGTCATGGCGGCCGAGACGTGCGCGACGAGCGTCGGGATGTCGAAGACCAGGTCGGCGGTCGAGCCGTCCTGCACGAGGTCGCCGTTGAGGTGGGTCTGGATCGGCTGGCCGGCGGCGAAGTGGGCCGGGTCGAGGTCGGTCTCGATCCAGGGTCCGAGCGGGCAGAACGAGTCCATGCCCTTGGCCCTCGTCCACTGCGGCTCGGCGCGCTGGAGGTCGCGGGCCGTGACGTCGTTGGCCAGCGTGTAGCCGTGGATGACGTCGGTGGCCTGCTCGGCCGGGATGTCGCGGCAGATCCGGCCGATCACCACGGCCAGCTCGCCCTCGTAGTGCAGCTCGTTGCTCTGGCGCGGGTAGAAGATCTGGTCACCGGGGCCCACCACCGAGGTGTTCGGCTTGAGGAACATCAGCGGCTCGCTCGGCAGGTCCCCGCCCATCTCGGCGGCGTGCGCGGCGTAGTTCTTGCCGATGCCGACGACCTTGCTGCGCGGCAGCACCGGGGCGAGCAGCCGGACGTCGGCGAGGCGGTGCTCGACGTCGAGCAGCTTCACCCCGACGTAGAGCGGGTCGCCGGCGAGACCGACCACGACGGCGTCCTCCTCGGGCTGGCCGAGGTCGTCGAGCTCTCCCGTCAGGACGCCGTAGGAGGGCTCTTCACCTGCTGAGAATCTGACGATGCGCACGTCCGCGACCCTACCGAGGTCGGCGTCTCGTAGCGTCGGGGGCGTGACGATCCTGGGAGAGGTGCTCGAGCAGCCGACGTGGGAGGCCCGGGCCCGGTCCCACGCCTCGCGGGTCGACGCCTACGTCGCGCCCCACCTCGCACGTCGCGACGCGGGGGTGAGGCACCCCGTGCACGACTTCCTGTTCGGCTACTACTCCCAGCGCCCGGCGCAGCTGCGCCGCTGGCACCCGGGCTACGGGGTCCGGCTCGCCGGTGGCGCCGGCTCGCACGGCGCGCAGAAGGGCTATGCGGTCGTCGGGGCCGACGGGGGCGACGCCGAGGTCACGGCGGCGTACGTCGCCTCGCAGGTGGTGCTGCTGGGCACCCTGCGGCGGCTGCTCGCCGCGACCGCGGCGCGCCCGGCGTCGTACGGCTGCTTCGGCCTGCACGAGTGGGCGATGGTCTACCGGCTGGCCGACGACGAGACCCGCCACGCCGACTGGCCGCTGCGCCTGGGCGGTCGCGGCACGGACGAGGTGGTCGAGAGCCACCGGATCGCGTGCAGCCACTTCGACGCGTTCCGGTTCTTCACCGAGCCGGCGCGCCCGCGCAACACGCTGCTGCCGTCCGCGGACGACCGTCCCGAGTTCGAGCAGCCCGGTTGCCTGCACGCCGGCATGGACCTCTACAAGCACGCCTTCCGGCTCAGCCCGATGATCGCCTCCGACCTGGTGGCCGACTGCTTCGAGCTGGCCTGGGACATCCGCGAGCTCGACATGCGCGCGGCGCCGTACGACCTCGCCGACCTCGGGTTCGACCCGGTGCGGATCGAGACGGCCGAGGGCAAGAAGGAGTACGCCGCCGCGCAGGCCACCTTCGCCGAGCGGGGTGCGCCGCTGCGGGCCCGGCTCGTGGCCGAGTGCGACCGGCTGCTGGCATCGGTGAGCGGGGACGTCGCCGTGCGGGTCGCGACGCCGGCCGATGCCGCCGAGGTCGCCCGCGTGTACGTCGCGTCGTGGAACGCGGGTCTCGGCGAGCGGATGCGGCATCGCGAGGACACCCCGGGCGAGATCGAGCGGTGGCGGACCGAGCTCGACGGTCGGGGGACGACGTGGCGGGTGGCGCTGCTCTGCGACCAGGTGGTCGGCGTGGTCGGGACACGTCCGAGCCGGGACCCGGTCGAGGCGGGCCTGGTCGAGGCGGGCTGCGCGGGTCTGGGCGAGGTCGACACGGTCGCGGTCGATCCCGACGCCTGGCGGCGAGGCGTCGGTCGGTCGCTCATGCGACACGCGGTGGCCGACCTGCGCGCGGCCGGCTTCACCTCGGCGGTGCTGTGGACGCTCACGGACTACGCGCCCGGCGACGGGTTCTACCGGGCGACCGGCTGGCTGCCGGACGGTGCGACCCGCGACGACGGCCACGAGGCGGCGTACCGCCGTTCCCTGTGAGTCGGCCGCATTGTGGACGTCATGTCCGATACACGTCACTGCGGCACGCTCACGCTCCGTCGGCGTTGCAGGTGCAGACCGTCCAGCCGAGCAGCGCCGCACCCTGTCACCGCCGCTGCCTAGGGTGCAGGCCATGAGCGCCTCCGACCTCGCCGCCGAGCTGGCTGACCTCGCGCCGGGCGACACGGTGCGCGACGAGGACTGGTACGGCGAGGACCTCGGCTCGGTCCGGGTCACCGGCGTGACGTTCCTCGGCGTCGACCTGACCGAGGCGACGAGCCGGGGGGCGGCCTTCACCGACTGCGTGTTCCGCAACTGCCGGCTCAACGCCTCGACCCACGTCGCGACGGCCCTCGTGGGTTGCGAGCTCAGCGGGACCAGCCTCTTCGACGCCACTCTCGAGGGCTGCAAGCTCACGGGGACCACGTTCTCCTCGTGCACGCTGCGACCGCTGCGGGTCGTGGGCGGGGTGTGGCGGGCGGTGGGCCTGCGCGGCGCACGACTGGCGAAGGTCGACCTGACCGGGGTCGACCTGCGTGAGGCCGACCTGAGCATGGCCGACCTCAGCGGGAGCGTGCTGCGCGAGGCCCGGCTGGACGGCGCCACGGTGCGCGAGGCCGACCTGACCGGGGCCGACCTGCGCGGTGCGTCCTTGGACCGCGTCGACCTCGGTGCAGCGACCTTGCGTGGCACCCGGGTCGACCTCGAGGGCGCGATCCTGCTCGCCGAGCTGCAGGGTGCGGTGGTCGAGCCGTGAGGCGGGCCCTCGCGCTGGCGGTTGCGGGACTGGCTCTCGCCGGCTGCTCCGCGCCGGCACCGTCGGCCCAGGCACCGTCGACCGAGGCACCGTCGGCCGAGCCCACCCCGACCTCCTCCCGGACGGCCGCGGCCGCGCCGAGCGAGTCGACGCAGCCCGGCCGGACGGTCTCCCCGCCTTCCTCGCCGTCGTCCTCGCCGTCGTCCTCGCCGTCGCCGTCGCCGGCACCGTCCCCCGTCCGGGAGACCCGCCCGCCCGACCCGCGCTGGCTGTTCTTCGTCGACGACCGGACCCGCTACGCCTCGGCGTGGTACCCCGGTCGGCACCGGCTGATGATCGGCTTCGGGTGCACCCCGGCGCCGTTCTACGTCATCGACCCGCGGTGTGGGGGCGAGGGGTTCCACCACGGCTACGACGTCGCGATCCCGTGCGGCACGCCACTGCGGGCGGGCCGGGCCGCGACGGTGATCGACGACAGCGGCCTCGGTCCGGCGTACGGCGACAACCCCGTCCTGCTGCGCGTCGACGGCCTCGACGGGACGCCGCGCGACCTGGTGATCGGCCACACCCGCGAGGTGTTCGTGGAGGTCGGGGACCGGGTCGAGCCGGACGAGGTGTTCGCCCGGGTCTCCGACTCCGGCGCCCTCGACGGGTGCCACCTCCACTTCGAGGTCCGTCTCGCGGGCGGCTCGGTCAGCTCGGCCCTCGACCCCCGCCCCCTGCTCGACCTGGCCCCGCGGCGGGCCGAGCTGGGGTAGCGACCGTGCCCGCGACGTGGGCACGGATCCCGTCGAGGACGATCGCCAGCCCCGGCTCGAAGTCCGAGACCTCGTGCGGTCCCCCGTCGTGCGTCGTCCCGCCCAGTGCTCCGGCCGAGTCGGCCTGCAGGTGGGTCTGCTCGTCACCGGCGTGACCGAGCACGAAGTGGACCAGGGTGCGGGACGCCGTGCGCGCGAGGTCGTCGGGCAGCGCGGCACCGGTGAGCAGCGCCGTCAGCTCCCGCTCGGGGCCGAGAGCCCCGAGGCCGAACGAGCGTGCGGTGGCGACCAGCTCGGCGCCGTCGCGAAAGGCGAGGACGGCATCGCGCAGCGCCCGGCACCGGGCCGCGACCTGCTCGTCCCACTCCCCCGCACCGCCGAGGGTGTCATGGCGCCGGCCCCGGGCGAGCACCTCGTCGGCGACCAGGCCCAGCAGGGTCTGCTTGTCGGCCACGTGGTGGTAGAGCGCGCTGGGCTGCACCCCGAGCTCGCCGGCGAGCCTGCGCATGCTCAGGTCGGCCAGGCCCCAGGTGTCGAGGACCTCGAGCGCACGGCGTACGACGTCGTCGCGGTGGTAGCGCACGGCACACCTCCCCGCGTTGACCCGACGATGCTGCGAGCCTAACCTGAACGCTGTTCAGGTTAGACCAACCGACCGCCGAGGGGCCCCATGACGAGCACCACCCAGGCACCCCGCCGCGACCGTCGCCTCAGCACCACCGATCTCGCGCTCGTCGCCGGGTTCGCCGCGCTGGTCGTCGTCTGCGCGATCCTCCCGGCTCTCAACGTGACCGGGATCGTGCCGATCACCCTGCAGACCTTCGGGGTGCTGCTCGCGGGCGCGGTGCTCGGCGCCAAGCGAGGCTTCCTGGCCGTGCTGGTCTACCTCGCCCTCGGTGCCGCCGGGCTCCCGGTCTTCTCGGGCGGCAACGCGGGTCCGGCCGTGCTGGTGGGGCCGACGTCGGGCTACCTGATCGGCTTCCCGCTCGCGGCCGCCCTGTGCGGCCTCCTGGTCCAGCGCCTGCCGCGCGGGGCCGCCGGTCGCAGCGTGGCGCTGGTCTTCGCGGCCGGGCTCGTGTCGAGCGCGGTCTTCATCCACACCCTCGGCATGGCCGGTCTGGTGCTGCGCGCCGACCTGACCTGGGCCCAGGCCTTCGACGTCGACAAGGTCTTCTGGATCGGCGACGTCGTCAAGAACGTCGCGATGGCCCTCGTCGCGACGGCGGTCCACCGAGCCTTCCCCGACCTGCTCCCGCGCCGCCGGGGCACTCGCTGAGCCGCATCGACCTCGAGAGCGTCAGCGTCTCGGTCCCCGTCGCCGAGGGTGACCTGGAGATCCTGGCCCCGACGAGTCTCTGCCTCACCGAGCAGCACGTCGCCCTCGTCGGCGCCAACGGCTCGGGCAAGTCGACCCTCGCTCGTCTCATCAACGGCCTGGTCACCGCCACGACCGGACGAGTGCTCGTCGACGGGCTCGACGTGTCCCGCCACGGCCGCGACGTGCGTCGCCGCGTCGGCTTCGTCTTCACCGACCCCGCCGCCCAGCTGGTCATGCCGACGGCCGCCGAGGACGTCGCCCTGTCCCTGCGCCGCACCCACCCCACGAAGGACGCACGACGGACGGCGGCCGAGGCGGTCCTGACGGCGTACGGCCTCGAGGGTCTCGGTGACCGCAGCGTGCACGGGCTCTCGGGGGGCCAGCGCCAGCTGCTGGCGCTGGCCGGCGTGCTGGCCACCGAGCCGTCGATCCTGGTCGCCGACGAGCCGACCACCCTGCTCGACCTGGCCAACAGCCGCCGCGTCGGCGACCTGCTCCTCGGCCTGAGCCAGCAGCTCGTCCTCGTCACCCACGACCTCGAGCTGGCAGCGCGCTGCGAACGGGCGCTGCTGGTCGACGGCGGTCGCGTGGTCGCCGACGGGTCCGCCCGCGAGGTCGTCGAGCACTACCGGGAGTCGGCGTGAGCACGCTGATCGGTCTGCACCGCCCGGGCACGACCCTGGTGCACCGGGTCCCGGCCGGGGCCAAGCTGCTCGCCCTGGTCGCCGCCGGGATCCTCGTCGTCGTCGTGCGGGGACCGGTGAGCGCGGTCGTCGCGGTCGGGATCGCGCTCGCGCTGGCGGCGTACGCCGGGCTCGGGGTGCGCGAGGCCGCACGCACCCTGCGGGGGCTGCTCGTCGTGATCGTGCTGCTCGGCGCGTTCCAGGCCTGGCAGAACGGATGGCCCCGCGCGGTCGAGGCGGTCGGCGACCTCGTGGCGCTCGTCGTGCTGGCCACCATCGTGACCGTCACGACCCCGGTCGACGCGATCCTCGACGCCCTGACCCGCGCCCTCGGTCCGCTGCGGCCGCTCGGTGTCGACCCGGCGCGGGTCGCGCTGACCTTCTCGCTGGCGATCCGGGCGATCCCGATCACCATCGCCATCGCCGAGCAGACCCGCGACGCGGCCCTGGCCCGCGGCCTCGAGCGGGATCCTCGCGCCCGACTCGTGCCGCTGGTCGTCCGGGTCGTCTCGCACGCCCGCGCGACCGGCGACGCCCTGCACGCCCGCGGCGTCGGCGACGACTGAGCGGCTCCGACGGGCTCGGCCGTCGTGTGCCCCACGACGAGCTCCGGACCGGGCTCAGGCACACGACGCACCACCGAGGGCCCACTAGGCTGGGCACGTGACCACGACGCTGCACACGCTCGAGCCCCTCGACGCCGACGAGGTCTACGTGCTGCGGATCGAGCCGCACCACCACGGCGGGCCCGGTCGTCTCGTCCGCGCCGCGCTCGACCTGTGGTGCGCCTGCTTCGGTGGCCTGATGGACCTCAGCCGGGACGCCGACGTCGTCGTGCGCCGCCGCCGCGACGAGGTCGAGGAGCTCCGTCTCCACGCCGGGGGCCGCGACCGGGTCGCGGTCCTGCACGAGCACCTCGACCAGGACCTCGCCACCACCTCGCCCGCAGAGTTCCGGGCGATCTGGGGCATCGGCTGACCCGTCCCTGACCCCGACCGATCCGGAGGACCACCATGGCCAAGCCGCCACTGCCCGAGCCCGTCGTCGAGCTGCTGCGCCGGCCGAACCCCTCGGTCGTGGCCTCGCTGACGCCGAGCGGAGCCCCGATGGCGGTGCCGACCTGGTACCTGCTGGAGGACGACGGCACGATCCTGCTGAACATGGACGCAGAGCGGGCGCGGCTGCGCTGGATGCAGGAGCGGCCGCAGGTCTCGCTCAGCGTGCTCAAGGACGAGGAGTGGTACACCCACGTGTCGATGCGCGGCACGATCGTGCGCTGGGAGCACGACCCGGTGCGTGCCCACGCCGACATCGACCGGCTCGCCGAGCACTACACCGGTCGTGCGTACCCCGACCGCGAGCGGGCCCGGGTCAGCGCCTGGCTCGAGGTCGAGACGTGGCACGGCTGGGGGGCGGCGCGGACCGACTGAGGGCGCGCGTCGCCGGAGGCTCACCAGCCGGGGGGCGTCACCAGCCCGGTGGCCGGCGCCCGCGCCACGGCGAGGCCGCCTCGACCTGAGCAGCGAGCGAGAGCAGGAGCGTCTCCTCGGCCGGTCGGGCGGCCAGCATGACGCCGACCGGCAGGCCCGCCACGGCACCCGGGAGGGAGCCGGTGTGGTGCAGCGGCAGGGAGATCGCCGGCATCCCGGTGACGTTCCACGCCGAGGTCCACGGGGTGAACGCCTTCTGCGCGGCGAAGTCCGCCGCGGGGTCGTCGTCGTCGCGGATCGCGCCCACCGGCAGCGGGGGCGCCGCGAGGGTCGGGGTGAGGACGGCGTCGTAGGGCGCCAGCGCCTCGAGCGCACCCGCCGCGAACCGTCGTACCGCCCCGATCGCGCGGCCGAGGTCGGGACCGCTGACCGCGTCACCGCGGGCCGCGAGCCAGCGGGTGAGGGGGCGCAGCAGGTGCTCGCGCTCGGCGGGCACCGGGGCGAGCGCGGTCAGCACGGCCCAGCAGGTCTCGAACTCGACCACCGACTCCCGCGGCAGCGGCACGGCGACGTCGACGACGTCGTGGCCGAGCGAGGCCAGCAGCGCCGAGGCGTCCTCCCACGCCCTGACGCACACGGCGTCGACCTCGACGTCGGCGATGATCGGCTCCACGAACCGGGCGACGCGCAGTCGTCCGGGCTCGGTGTCGCAGGCGGCCAGGAAGGTGCTGGAGGGCGGCGGCGCCCAGGACGGGTCCCCCGCCCGGCGACCGGCGAGCACGTCGAGCAGCGCTGCCGCGTCGCGGACGTCGCGCGCGAGCGGCCCGGCGGTGGCCAGCCCGATCGGGTCGCCGTACGCCGGGGCGCCGCTGATCCGCCCGCGTGTCGGCTTGAGCCCGACCAGCCCGCAGCAGGACGCCGGGATCCGGATCGAGCCACCGCCGTCCGAGCCCTGCGCGAGCGGCACCAGCCCGGCCGCGACAGCCGCCGCCGCGCCGCCGGACGACCCGCCGGCCATCCGGGTCCGGTCCCACGGGGTGACGGCGGCGGGGCGACCCTCGGGCTCGGTGTAGCACGGCGAGCCGAGCTCGGGGGTGGCGGTCTTGCCCAGGCTGACCAGACCGGCGGCCTCCATCGCGAGGACGACGGCGTCGGAGACCTCGGGCACGTGGTCGGCGAAGGCGGGCGAGCCGAACGTGGTCGGCACGCCGGCGGTGAGGTTGAGGTCCTTGATCGCGGTGGGGACCCCCCACAGCGGCCCCGCGCCCTCGGGTGGGCGCCGACCCAGCGCCCGGGCGCGCTCACGGGCGCGGTCCGGGGTGGCGAGGACGAAGGCGCCGACGTCGTCGAGCCGCGCGAGCCGTTCGAGGTAGTGCTCGACCAGCGCGCCCGGCGAGAGCTCGCCGCGTGCGACGAGTGCCCCCTGCTCGAGGGCGGTGAGGTCGTGGACCTGCGGCGACGACACGGTCTCAGAGCCCGCCGGAGATCTCGGTGCCGATGCCGGCGAGGGCCAGGGCGACCACGACCAGGCCGACCCAGGCCATGACCCCCGCGAGCGGGATCCACACCGCACGACGGCGCCGCACCATCGCCACGATGCTGCCCACCAGCGCAACGGTCCAGCACCCGGTGGGAGCGGCCACGGCGAGGATCGTGCCGGCACCCACCCAGTCCAGGCAGGTCGAGGTGGTGCAGGAGTCGGCCGACAGGGCGACGAGCAGCCCGAGGAACGACGCGAGGACCGCCAGCGCTGCGAGGACGACGAGCAGCAGGATCGTCGCGACGGCGTCGCCGACCCTCGGTCGTCGGGGCGCCGGCGGCGCGACGGGCAGGCGGCGCGTGTCGCGGGAACGCCGGTCGAGCACCGACGCGGCGGGCTCGCGCAGGCCCCCGTGCTGTCCCTCGCGCAGGGGCCGGGTCGCGTGCGGATCCACCGGACCAGCCTAGACGGCGCGCGCCGTCCGGCCCGCTCAGGCAGCCTGCGCCTGCGAGGACTCCAGCAGCAGGCCGACGGCACGGTCGAGGGTCGCGATCACGTCGGGGTCGCTCAGCACGTCGACGTCGATCCCCGTCTGGGAGACCGTGGCCTCCTCGACCGGCACGGCTCCGGCGATCCTCGCCGAGCGCAGCGTGTCGGCGTGCGCCCACTTCCCGCCGTACGGCGTGGGGGTCGTGCCGACCACGGCGAACGGGGTGCCCACCAGGGCGCCGGCGCCGTAGGGGCGCGAGAGCCAGTCGATGGCGTTGTTCAGCGCGGCCGGCATGGTGCCGTTGTACTCCGGGGTGACGGCGAGGACGGCGTCGGCCGCTCCGACCCGTTCACGCAGGGCGGCGACCTCGGCCGGCAGCACGCCGGCCTCGAGGTCCTCGTTGTAGAACGGCAGCGTGCCGAGGTCCTCGACGACGTCGACGATGACGCCCTGGGGGGCGCGCTCGCGCAACGCGTGCGCGAGGCGGCGGTTGACGGAGTCGGCGCGGAGGCTGCCGACGAGCACGGTGACGGTGCGGTGGGATTCGGTCATGCAGCCTCAAACGGACCTCGGTCCGCTTGTATTCCGCAGCGTGGCCGGGATCTGACAGGATCACCGCGATGCCCGATCCGCTGCTCCCCCCGACTCCGAGGCCGCGCTCCCTCCTCCCGCTCGCCGACGAGCCGCCCCCCGAGCGCCGCGACGCTGCGCGCAACCGTGCCGCGCTCCTCGAGGCGGCGGCGAGCCTCGTCGACGAGCAGGGTGTCGACGCGGTGACGATGGAGGCCGTCGCCGGTCGGGCCGGGGTCGGCAAGGGAACCGTGTTCCGACGCTTCGAGAGCCGCGAGGGCCTGATGGCCGCCCTGCTCGACCACACCGAGCGGGCCTGGCAGGCCGCGGTCCTCTCCGGCCCGCCCCCGCTCGGGCCGGGCGCGCCGGCGCTGGAGCGTCTGCTGGCCTTCGGTGAGACCCGGCTCGAGACGATGCTCGGCCACCGGGAGCTGGTCCGGGCGGCCGGGGTGTACGGCGCGCGATCGGCCGGGGCGTACTCCTTCGCCGCCACCCACGTGCGCTACCTGCTCGCCGAGCTCGGGGTCGACGGCGACCTCCCTCTCCTCGCCGTGGCCCTGCTCGCTCCGCTCGAGCTGCCGGTGGTCGAGCAGCAGGTCCGGGTCGACGGGTTCCCGATCGACCGCGTCCGCCGCGGCTGGGACGACCTCGTACGCCGGGTCGTCGCGGCCGGGCCGTCCTGACCCGCGCGCCGCAGGGCGCGTGGAGGCCCGCTCAGGGGGTCCGGGTCCGCAGCGCCCGGGGGGCGTTGAGGTCCTTGACGACGGCGACGACCCGGACCACGAAGACCAGCAGCACGCTGGCCCAGATCGTCAACGGCGAGGTCACCCCGGCCGCGTCGGCCGCGACGACCAGGGAGGCACCGACCAGCGCCGGGATGGCGTAGAGCTCGCGCTGGAGGACCTCCGGCACCCGGCCGGCCAGCAGGTCGCGCAGCGCTCCCCCGCCGACCGCGGTGATGCCGCCGACGATCACCGCTGTCAGCGGACCCGCCCCGGCCAGCAGTGCCACCCGGGCGCCGCTGACCGCGAAGACGGCGAGCCCGGCGGCGTCGAGCAGCCGAACCGAGCGGGTGACGCGGCTCCAGCGCACGTCAGGGTGGTCATCGGCGAGGTCCTGCCAGGCGCCGTAGCCCACGAACACCACCAGCCCCGGCACGATGGCCGCCGCGAGCAGCCGGACGTCGCTGACGCCGGCCGGCGGCGTCAGGCCCAGGAGCAGGTCGCGCAGGATCCCGCCGCCGAGGCCGGCCACCCAGGCGAGGACCAGGACGCCGAAGAGATCCAGCCCTCGGCGCACGGCGAGCAGGGCGCCCGAGAGCGCGAAGACGACGACCCCGGTGAGGTCGAGGGTCAGCTGGAGCGCCGTCGTCTCGGTGAGCACGCGTCGGTCCCGGGGCCGCCGCGCTCAGGCGCCCTGGCGGCGCAGGCCGTAGGTGAACCCGTCCAGCAGGGCACCCCAGGAGGCCTCGATGACGTTGGCGCCCACCCCGACCGTGACCCACGACGACGATCCGTCGGTGGTCTCGATCAGCACCCGGGTGATCGCGTCCGTGCCGTGGCCCTGGTCGAGGATGCGCACCTTGTAGTCGATCAGCTCGAGCTTGGTGACCTCCGGGTAGGCCTGCCCGATGGCGGTGCGCAGCGCCTCGTCGAGGGCGTTGACCGGGCCGTTGCCCTCCCCGGTGACGACGTAGCGCACGCCCGCGGCGGTGAGCTTCACCGTCGCCTCGGAGATCGCCTCCTCCCCGGGCACGGCGTGCGTGAGCGTCTCGGTGATCACGCGCCAGGACTCGACGTCGACGTAGGAGGGACGGCGGCCCTCGAGCTCCTCGAGCAGCAGCAGCTCGAAGGAGGCGTCGGCGGCCTCGAAGGTGTAGCCGCCGGACTCCATCGCCTTGACCCGGTCGGTGACCCGGCCGATCAGCGCCCTGCCCTCCTCGGTGTCGCTGGACAGCTCGAAGCCGAGCTCGCGGCCCTTCAGCTCGATCGAGGCGCGTCCCGCCATGTCGGAGACGAGCAGACGCATGTCGTTGCCGACGCCCAGCGGGTCCATGTGCTGGTAGAGGTCGGGGTCGACCTTGATCGCGCTGGCGTGCAGCCCTGCCTTGTGGGTGAAGGCCGAGGTGCCGACGTAGGGCTGGCGTGAGGCCGGCGGCACGTTGGTCACCTCCGCGACCGCGTGGGCGATCCGGGTCGACTCGCGCAGCAGGCCCGGCGGCAGGACCTCGCGGCCGAGCTTGAGCTGGAGGTTGGCCACGACGGAGATCAGGTCGGCGTTGCCCGTGCGCTCGCCGTAGCCGTTGATCGTGCCCTGCACGTGCGTCGCGCCGGCGTCGACGGCAGCCAGCGTGTTCGCGACCGCGCAGCCGGTGTCGTTGTGGCAGTGGATCCCGACGCGCGCGCCGGTCGAGGCGACCACGTCGCCCACCACGTCGCCGACCCAGCTGGGCAGCATGCCGCCGTTGGTGTCGCACAGCGCGAGCACGCCCGCCCCCGCCTCGGCGGCGGTGCGCAGGACCTCGAGCGCGTAGTCGCGGTTCGCGCGGTAGCCGTCGAAGAAGTGCTCGGCGTCGAGGAAGACCTCCTGGCCCTCCGCGCGGAGGTGCTCGACGGTGTCGCGCACCATCGCGAGGTTCTCCTCCAGCGTGGTGCGCAGCGCGAGCTCGACGTGACGGTCGTGGCTCTTGGCGACCAGGGTCACGACGCTCGCGCCGCTCTCGCGCAGCGCGGCGACCAACGGGTCGTCGGCGGCCGGGATGCCCGCGCGCCGGGTGGCCCCGAACGCCGTCAGCTTCGCGTGGCGCAGGTCCAGCTCGTCCTGGGCGCGGCGGAAGAACTCGGTGTCCTTCGGGTTGGCGCCGGGCCACCCGCCCTCGATGTAGCCCACGCCGAGCCCGTCGAGCTGGCGGGCGATGCCGAGCTTGTCGGCGACCGAGAGGGTCAGGCCCTCCTGCTGCGCGCCGTCGCGCAGGGTCGTGTCGTAGACGTGGAAGTCGCCGTGCAGATCCATCGGGATCGTCTCCTGGTCGGGCAGCGGGTCAGGCAGGGTGTGCGGGCACAAAAAAACCTCCCGCGGACGAGAGGTGGGCGCGTCGCTGGTCGCGACGCGCTAGGCGATGATGAGGCGCAGCAGGGGGGTCACGCGCCCATCGTGCCACGAGCGGCGTCCGGCGCGACAGTGGTCCGCCGCCGCGCGGCCGGGTGCCGGCGCCGCCTGCCAGCGCGCGACCCCGTCGCGGGCGTCGTCGCGGGCACGGTCGACGTAGGCCTGGGGGGCCGTCAGGGTCTCCTGGACCTGGTCCTGGATCTGGTCCTCGCGCCGGTTGCGTCGGGTCTCGACCGCCGCCGCACCCACCCTCACCGTCGTCGAGTCGGCCACGCCTGGGACCTCGAGGGCAGGAGACGCCGCCGACAGGGTCCGCACGCCGGTCGCCTCGGGCCTGCTCGCCGAGGGCGACGGCGAGCGCGCGCGCCGTCAGCCTCGGACGCAGGGTCGTGCAACGAGAGGTCGCCGGCCTCCGGCGCGTCCCGCGTGGTTATGCCGTAGGGCGTGGCGCCGGCGGTGACCGGCACGGCGGCGAAGCAGCGGTCGTCGCGCTCCCGGTCCGGCGACACCGTCTCAGCGGCCGACGCCGCCGAACGGGTCGGCCAGGGACGGCCGCCCCCAGGGCGCCCAGTCCGGACCGCCCGTCGCGGCCACGCCCGCGAGGCCGCCGAGGACGGCGATCACCACGAGGCCCGCCAGCCAGCGGGCCGGCGTGCGCGAGACGCCGCGGACGACGCCACCGAGCGGACGACGGACCCGAGCCGCGCCCGGGCCCCACCACCAGGTCAGGGTGATCCCGGCCCCGGCGCCGAGCACGGGCACCGGACCGGGCCCGGCGACGGCGAGCGCGACCAGCCCGGACGAGACGGCCACGCCGAGGGCGACCACGGCGAGGGCCAGCGTGCCGGGCGCCGCTCGGAGGAGGTCCCAGGGGGCACCGACCAGCAGTCGCGGACCGTCGTACCACCGTCGGCCGCGCAGGCTGCGCCGCTCCGCTGCCGCACTGGCGGCCAGCGAGCCGCTGCGCAGCAGGTGGACGGACACGAGGGCGACCAGCACCGCCACCCACGGGTACGCCGCGACGGCGAGCGTCATGACCGCGCCTGCGCCGAGCAGCAGGCCGGCGCGCCGGGTGCGCTCCGCGAGGCCGGGCGCCGGCGGCGCCCAGGGCTCCCAGACCCCCGCCCCGTCCGGCCCCGTCTCCTGCTCGTCGACGTCGTCGAAGGCCCAGGGGCCGGCGCCCTGCCGGGCCGGGGGCTCGACCGAGGTCAGCATGCGGGTCCGCGCCGCCGGCTCCGGGGTGGTCGGGACCGGGGGTGCCGGGATCTCGCGCGACGTCACCGGGTGCGCGGGGCGCAGCGACGCCGGCCCGATGGGGGCGGTCATCTCCGGTAGCCCGGGCCGGTCAGGACCGTCCGCTCCCCGGCTCGCGGGCGGCGCGACCACCGGGTCGTGCGGCTCGGTCGACAGGGGGCGCAGCCAGGCGAGGACGTCGCCGAGCGAGGGACGTCGCCGGGGGTCGGGGTCCAGGGCGGACTCGACGACGTCGCGCAGGTCACCGACCAGCCCGACACCCGGCGCCGCGACGCCCAGGTCGTGCTCGCCCCGGCGTACCCGGTCCATGACGGCCATCGCCGGGCCCCGGCCGTACGGCGGCCGCCCGGTCGCGGCGCACGCGACGGTCGCGGCCCAGGAGTGCACGTCGGAGGCGGGTGTGGCGTCGTTGCCGAGCAGGATCTCGGGGGCGAGGTAGCCCGGTGTGCCCAGCAGCCACCCGGTCAGCGTCAGCCGCGGGTCGTCGGCGACCCGGGCGAGCCCGAAGTCGATGAGGATCGGGGTGCGCCCCTCCATCAGCACGTTGGAGGGCTTGACGTCGCGGTGCAGCACCCCGGCGGCGTGCACGGCGGCGAGGCCCTCGGCCAGGCACCCGGCGAACCACGTCAGGTCCCGACCGCCGAGGGGCCCCTCCTCGGCCACGTGGTCGTGCAACGAGAGACCCGGGACGTAGCGCGTCGCGACGTAGGGCACGACGGCCCACGGGTCGGCGTCGACGATCTCGGCCACCCAGCGGCTGCGGATCCTGCTCAGCGAGCCGACCTCGCGGGCCAGCCGGGCCCGGGCCTCGTCGTCACCGACGATGTGGGGGCGCAGCACCTTGAGCGCGACCCGGTCACCCCCGGGACGGCGGGCGAGGTGCACCACGCCCATGCCGCCCTCGCCGATCTGGGTGAGCAGCTCGTAGTCGCCCACCCGCGGGCGCCCGTCCGGACGCGTCGGACGCGCTGCGGCGCGCCGGTCCCGGTCCTCCGGGCCCTCGGCCCAGCCTGCGGGGATCGGGGAGCTCACCGGGTGAGCGTAGCCGCGCCGACGCGTGATCTCCGGGCGCCCGATCGCGGTTTCCCAAGGGATGTGGGCATCTCGTCGCTCCCCGGCGCAGATTCGCGCCGGTAGGCGCGCACTTCACTGCATCCCTTGGGAAACCGCGCCCCCGTCCGACCAGCCGGCCGACCAGCCGGCCGATCAGCCGCCCGATCAGCCGGAACCCCGCCGGGCGTCGAGGAGGGTGAGGAGGGTGCGGGAGGCGACCTGGCGGTAGGAGGCGTCGAGCAGCTCCGCGACCTCGGCCCAGTCGACGTCCGCGGCGTCGAGGTCGATCCCGACCCAGCCCGACGGGCCGTAGTAGGCGGGCGAGAAGAACCGGGCGTCCTCGGCGAGCGCTCCGGCCTCGGCGGGGTCCGGCTTGAGGAGGACCGCGCGGGGGTGCTGCTCGTGCTCGCCGGGTCGGACCTTGAGGCTGCCGCCGTAGACCGCGAAGACCTTGCCCTTCTCCCCCGCCCGGAAGGTGGGTCGACCGTGGGCGACCTTCTCGGCGACCTCGGGCAGGCCGGTGCAGGCCTCGCGCAAGCGGGCGAGGACCGGGTCGTCCTCGTCGTACATCTGCGGATGGGCCACCCCCGCATCCTGCCCGTTCGGCGCCGTGGCGACCAGCAGCACGGGCTAGCAGCACGGGCTCAGACGATGCGGTGCATCCAGCCGAAGGTGTCCTCGGCCCGCCCGTACTGCACGTCGACCAGTGCCTGGCGCACCCGCAGCGTCAGGTCGGTCGAGGCCGGTGCGGGCGCCTCGCCGCCGTCCCACTTCAGCGCACCGACCGGCGTCACGACGGCGGCGGTGCCGCAGGCGAAGATCTCGGTGATCCGGCCGGAGGCGACACCGTCGCGCCACTCCTCGATGGTGACGCCGCGCTCCTCGACGGGGTGGCCGAGCTTGCCGAGCAGCTCGATGATCGAGGCCCGGGTGATGCCCTCGAGGATCGTGCCGGTGGCCGGGGTGAGCACCCGCCCGTCGTCGGTGACGAAGTAGAGGTTCATCCCGCCGAGCTCCTCGACGTAGCGCCCCTCCTGGGCGTCGAGGAACACGACCTGGTCGCAGCCGTGGCCGGAGGCCTCCTGCTGCGCGACGAGCGAGGAGGCGTAGTTGCCGCCGGTCTTGGCCGCACCCATGCCGCCGCGACCGGCTCGCGTGTAGTCCTCGCTGAGCCACAGCGAGACCGGGGTGACCCCGCCCTTGAAGTAGGCGCCCGCCGGGCTCGCGATCACCATGAACGTGACGTGCTGGGCCGGGCGGACGCCGAGGAAGGCCTCGGAGGCGAACATGAACGGCCGCAGGTAGAGGCTCTTCTCCCCCGCGCCGTCGGGCACCCACCGCTCGTCGACCCGCACGAGCTCGTCGACGCAGGCCACGAAGTCCTCGGGGTCGAGCGCGGGCAGCGCCAGGCGGCCGGAGGAGCGCACCATGCGCCGGGCGTTCTCCTCGGGACGGAACGACCACACCGACCCGTCGTCGCGGCGGTAGGCCTTCATCCCCTCGAAGATCTCCTGCGCGTAGTGCAGGACCGCGGTCGCGGGGTCCAGGCTCAGCGGGCCGTACGGCGTGACGCGCGCGTCGTGCCAGCCCTGCTCGGGGGTCCACTCCACCGTCAGCATGTGGTCGGTGAAGGACGTGCCGAAGCCGGGCGCGGCCAGGATCTCGGCGAGCCGCTCGTCGGGGACCGGGCTCTCGTTGCGGGTGGTGCTGATCTGCATGCTGGGCACGGTAGCCCCTCCCGGAGGATCGTCAGGACAGGCGACCGGCGACGGCGTCGCCGATCTCGGAGGTGCTGCGGGTCGCGCTGGGCGAGCGGTCGGCGAGGTCGGCGAGCACCGCCTGCTCGACCGCAGCCGAGGCGTCGGCGTGCCCGAGGTGGTCGAGCAGCAGGGCGACCGACAGGATCGCCGCGGTCGGGTCGGCCTTGGCCTGACCGGCGATGTCGGGCGCGGAGCCGTGGACGGGCTCGAACATCGACGGCGTGGTGCGGTCGGGGTTGACGTTGCCGGAGGCCGCGAGCCCGATCCCCCCGGTGATGGCGGCGGCGAGGTCGGTGACGATGTCGCCGAAGAGGTTGTCGGTGACGATCACGTCGAAGCGCGCGGGGTCGGTGGTGAGGAAGATCATCGCCGCGTCGACGTGCATGTAGTCGACGGTGACGTCGGGGAACTCGGCGGCGACCTCCTGGGTCAGGCGCCACCACACCGCGCCGGCGTGCACGAGCACGTTGGTCTTGTGGACCAGGGTGAGCTTGCGCCGGGGTCGGCGCCGGGCGCGGGCGAAGGCGTCGCGCACGACCCGCTCCACGCCGTACGCCGTGTTGAGCGAGACCTCGGTCGCGACCTCGTGCGGGGTGCCGACGCGGATGGCCCCGCCGTTGCCGGTGTAGGGGCCCTCGGTGCCCTCGCGCACGACGACGAAGTCGACCTCGCCCGGGTCGGCCAGCGGGGAGGTGACGCCGGGGAAGATCCGCGAGGGGCGCAGGTTGACGTAGTGGTCGAGCTCGAAGCGCAGCCGCAGCAGGAGCCCCCGCTCGAGGATCCCGGGGGGCAGGTTCGGGTCACCGGGCCTGCCCCCGACGGCGCCGAGCATGATCACGTCGTGCGCGCGGATCTCCTCGAGCACCGTGTCCGGCAGCACCTCGCCGGTCGCGAGGTAGCGCTCGGCGCCCAGGTCGTAGCGGGTCTGGTCGAAACCCGCTCCCGACGGGGTGGCCGCCTCGAGCACCTTGAGGGCCTCGGCGGTCACCTCCGGGCCGATCCCGTCGCCGGGGATGACGGCGAGTCGGACGGACCCGGGGTCGGACGGGGAGCTGGAGGTCTGCGACATACGGCTGAATCTAGTGGCCGCTAGTTGTCGTCCGGGCCCTGGCCACCGTGGTCGCGCAGGTCGAGCGCGGCCTGCACGGCCTTCGTCACGTTCTCGTGCGAGCGGGGGTTCTCGGGCAGGTGGCTGGCGGGGCCCCAGTCGGGGTACAGGTCGTACATGGTCTCTCCTCGGGTGGTGGCGGTCGTCTGGTCGGGATCGGGCGGTGCCCTGACGACGCCCCGCGGCAGGCGGAGGTGCTCCATGGATCGCACGGAGGGAGAGACCGAGGTACGGCGGATCACGCACGCTGCCCGGACACCCGCCACAGGGGCGACGTCAGAGGGTCGTGAAGCCGTCGTTCGAGACCACCGCGACGAGGTGGCCTCACGGAGCAGCTAGCGCTGCTGGGCCTCGTCGCGGCGTCCGATAAGTACGATGACGGCGCGCATGGTGATCAGAGCGTACGACGTCCGCGCCGAGGATGCGCCTCTTTCCACCGCCGTCTTGCCTGTCGAGACGGCCGTCTCAGGAAGCGTCGACCACCGGACGGGACCGACGCTCGCCCCAGCGTGGAACACTGCGGCCATGAGCGCCCCCCTCGACCTCCCGCCGGTGGTGTCGCGGGCCTTCGAGGTCTGTCGGCGCGCCGGGTACGTGTCCTTCTGCCGCAACGAGACCGGGCGGCTGCTGGCCGCGCTCGCCGCGACCCGCACCGGCACGATGGCCGAGTTCGGGACCGGCTGCGGTGTCGGCACGGCGTGGTTGCGCTCGGGCCTGCAGGGCGACGCCACGATCCTCACCGCCGAGCTCGACCCCCGCCTCGCCGAGGCCGCCGCCGAGATCTTCGTCGACGACGACCGCGTCGAGGTCCGTGCCGCCGACGGCGCCACCTTGCACGCGGAGGGGCCCTTCTCGCTGCTCTTCCTCGACTACGCCGACCCCGCGCAGGTCGGTGTCGACGTCATCGCCGACCTCGTCGCGCCCGGTGGGATCGTCGTCCTCGACGACGTCGTCCCCTGCGAGCAGTGGCCGCCGATGTCCGAGGGCCGGGTCGACCTGGTGCGCGAGCGCTGGCTCAGCGACGCCCGCTTCGCGGCCGCCGAGGTGATGGTCGCCTCCGACGCGGCGGTCATCATCGCCACCCGTCGCTGACCGCCGAGGTGCCACTGTCTGCACGCCGAGGTGCCGGTGATTGCACCTCGAGGGGACGCTCTACGTCGTCTCGGGCGCGGACGGCGACAGCTCGACCGTGACCCAGGGCAGCAGGGCCTGCGTGAGCGGTCCGATCGCGAGCGCGTAGAGCACCGTCCCGAGGCCCGCCACCCCGCCGAGCAGCAGCCCGACCACGACGACCGAGACCTCGAGACCGGTGCGGACCAGGCGCAACGACCAACCCGTACGGCGGGCCAGGCCCGTCATCAGCCCGTCGCGGGGGCCACGGCCGAGCTGGCTGCCGATGTACAGCGCGGTCGCGAGCGCGTTGAGCGCCACGCCGGCCGCCATCATCGCGACGCGCCCGCCGAGGGCGTCCGGCGCCGCGAGCAGCGCGAGACTGGCGTCGGAGGCCAGACCCACCAGCAGCGCGTTGGCGATCGTGCCGACCCCCGGCACCTCCCGCAGCGGGATCCAGAGCAGCAGCACCGCGGCGCTCGTCGCGATGATGACCGTGCCCAGGCTCACCGGCACGAGGCCGGCGACCCCGAGGTGGAGCACGTCCCACGGCATCGCCCCGAGGGTGGCGCGCACCATGAGCGCGATCGAGACGCCGTACGCCGCCAGCCCGACCAGCAGCTGCGGCAGGCGGCGCCCCAACCGCCCGGCCCGCCACTGCGCCACGGGGCCGAGGTCGGCGAGCGGGACGCGACGTCGACGAGACGTCGTCGGGTCCGGAGGCGCGGGACTGGTCACCACCAGATTGTCGTCGCCGTGGCGTGGTGGTCGCGCGCCGGGTCGGCCACAGTGGTCACGTGACCGACCTCCACCTCGTCGCCTTCGTCGTCCTGCGCCGCGCCGATGAGATCCTGCTGGCCCGTCGCAGCGGCGTCTCGTACGCCGACGGGTCCTGGGGCCTGCCCGGGGGTCACGTCGACCCGGGTGAGCCCCTGGCCGTCGGCGCCGCCCGCGAGACCCGCGAGGAGGTCGGGGTCGAGGTCGCCGTGGCCGACCTCGTGCCGGTCGGCATGTGCCGCTACGAGCAGGGCGGCGCGGCCGGCATCGACGTCTTCTTCACCGCCTCGACCTTCGTCGGCGAGCCGAGAGCGGTCTCCGAGTGCGACGCCGTGCGGTGGTGTCGTGCCGACGACCTGCCGGACCCGGTGGTGCCCTGGCTTCCCGCCACGCTGCGCCGGCACCTCGACGAGGGTGCCTGGTTCGACGAGATGCTCGACGTCGGTCCCCTCAGTCCAGGCTGACCGCGCGCACGTCGTCGGACTCGACCGAGATCGCGATCTGCTCCAGCACCTCGGCGGGCACGGCGGAGTCGACGGAGAGCGCGACGAGGGCCTGGCCTCCCTTCTGCTCCCGCGAGACCTGCATCCCCGCGATGTTGACCTCGGCGTCGCCGAGGATCCGACCGACCCGCCCGATCACCCCGGGCCGGTCGACGTAGGTGCAGAACACGAGGTGCTCGGACGGCTCGAGGTCGACCAGGTAGCCGTTGACCTCGACGAGCCGCTCGCGCTGCGCGAGGCCGACCAGGGTCCCGGAGACCGAGACCTGGGACCCGTCGGTCATCGTGCCGCGCACCGTGACCAGGTTGCGGTGGTCGTGGCTCTCGGGGTCGGTCACCAGCCGGACCGCCGTGCCACGCTCGGCCGCGATCAGCGGCGCGTTGACGAACGAGACCGTCTCCTCGACCACGTCGACGAAGGCGCCCTTGAGCGCGGCGAGCTCGAGGACCTTGACGTCGAGGTCGGCGATCTCGCCCCGCACCTCGACGTCGAGCTGCGGCACCGCCTCGCCGGCCAGCGCCGTGAAGATCCGACCGAGCCGCTCGGCCAGCGGGATCCCGGGGCGCACGTCCTCGTGGATCGCGCCTCCCTGCACGTTCACGGCGTCGGGCACCAGCTCGCCCGCCAGCGCCCGTCGCACCGAGTCGGCTGCCGCGAGACCCGCCTTCTCCTGGGCCTCGTGCGTCGCGGCCCCGAGGTGGGGCGTGGCCACGACGTTGTCGAGGCCGAGCAGGGGGCTGTCGACGCAGGGCTCGGTGGCGAAGACGTCGAGCCCCGCCGCCGCGACGCGGCCCTCCTTGAGTGCGGCGAAGAGCGCGTCCTCGTCGACGATGCCGCCGCGCGCGGCGTTGACCAGCACCAGCGACGCCTTCACGCGGGCCAGCTCGGCCACCCCCACCAGCCCCCGGGTCTCCGGGGTGCGGGGCAGGTGGACGCTGAGCACGTCGGCCTCGCGCAGGAGCGTGTCGAGGTCGACCATCCGCACGCCCATCCGTGCTGCCCGACCCGCCTGGACGTAGGGGTCGAAGGCGAGCACCCGCATGCCGAACGCCGCCAGCCGCTCGACGACGAGCACCCCGACCCGGCCCAGTCCCAGGACACCGAGGGTCTTGCCGGCCAGCTCGGTCCCGGTCGGGTCGCTCCCGCGCCAGTGCCCCTCGCGCAGGGCCGCGTGGGCGGGGACGAGGTTGCGCGCGGCAGCGAGGGTGAGGGCGACGGTCAGCTCGGCGGCCGAGACCACGTTGGAGTCGGGGGCGTTGACGACCATCACGCCGGCCTGGGTGGCGGCGCGTACGTCGACGTTGTCCAGGCTCACGCCCGCGCGGGCCACGACCCGCAGCAGCGGAGCCGCGGCGAGCACCTCGGCGTCGACGCGGGTGCCCGAGCGCACCACGAGCGCGCTGGCGCGGCCGACCGCGGCCAGCAGCGCGGCACGGTCCGAGCCGTCGCAGTGGCGGACGTCGTAGGTCGGGCCCAGCGCGTCGAGCGCCGCCGGGCTCAGCGGGTCGGCGAGCAGCACGACCGGGCGCTCCTGGACAGGCGGCACACGCGCTCCTCGCAGATCCTGGGGGTGCAGACGAGACGCACGACGTTGTGCCACGCCCAGCCTAGCGGGCCGCTCGCTGCTGCTGCACTCGACGAGACGAGCACCCGGGCCTAGGTTCGCCCTCATGATCGGCGACGAGAAGTACATCTCCTTCACCACCTACCGCAGGAGCGGCGAGCCGGTCTCCACGCCGACCTGGGTGGTGCCG
The DNA here is from genome assembly GCA_963714475.1 of uncultured Actinomycetota bacterium. Taxonomy (GTDB): domain Bacteria; phylum Actinomycetota; class Actinomycetes; order Propionibacteriales; family Nocardioidaceae; genus Nocardioides. The sequence continues at coordinate 230,629 of CAVQOP010000006.1, read as the reverse complement.
CTCGCCGACGGGCGCGTCGGGTTCTGGACCGCGATGGGGACCGGGAAGACCAAGCGGCTGCACCACGACCCCCGGGTCGCCCTCGCTCCGTGCGACGTGCGCGGTCGGGTGGCCGCCGACGCGCTCTCGCGGCACGGCACGGCCGAGATGGTGCAGTCGGGACCGCTCTTCGAGGAGGTCCAGCGCCTGGTCCGGGCGAAGTACGGCCTGATGACGAAGGCGACCAAGCTCCTCGCTCGGCTCGGCCCGCAGGGCCGGAAGGGTCTGACGTACGCCGACACCGCCGTCCTGGTCCGTCTCGACGACCCCGTCGCGCAGGACTGAGCCCGGACCCGGCCCGGGGAGCCGGCCCGGGGAGCCGGCGGATCAGGCGAAGAGCGCCTGCCCGACGTGCTCTCCCTCGCCGAGACCGGGCGGGACGGCGAAGAGCGCCGAACCGGTCGTGCGCAGGTACTCCATCAGCGCGTCCTCGCGGGCCATCCGCTGCTGCACCGGGATGAAGTCGGTGACGGGGTCGCGCACGAACGCCAGGAAGAACAGTCCGGCGTCGAGGCCCCCGAGGTCGTTGGTCCCGTCGACGAAGTTGTAGCCGCGGCGCAGCATCCGGGCGCCGTCGTTGGTGTCGGGGTGCACCACCCGCACGTGCGCGTCCGGGGCGATGACGGGGCGGTCGTTGCTGCCGGGCATGTCGAGGTCGATCGGGGACCCCTCCTCCCCACCGGACAACGGCGCCCCGGTGCCCTTCGTGCGTCCGACGAGGTCCTCCTGCTCGGTCAGGCTCTGGCGGTCCCAGGTCTCGATGGTCATCGCGATCCGCCGCGCCACCAGGTAGGAGCCCCCGGCGAGCCAGTCGCCGCCGTCGTCGCCCGCGCCGACCCAGACGTGCTCGGCGAGCGCAGCCGTCTCCTCGGCCTTGACGTTGGCGGTGCCGTCCTTGAACCCGAAGAGGTTGCGCGGCGTCTCCTGCGTCGCGGTGGTGCTCGAGGTGCGTCCGAAGCCGAGCTGGGACCAGCGCACCGAGACCGTGCCGAAGCCGATCCGGGCCAGGTTGCGGATCGCGTGCACGGCGACCTGGGGGTCGTCGGCGCACGCCTGCACGCACAGGTCGCCGTCGGAGCGGGTCCCGACCAGCTGGTCGCCGGGGAAGTGCGGCAGCGCCCGCAGGGCGGAGGGCCGTCTCGCGGCGATCCCGAACCGGTCGCGGCCCCTCGCATCGCGGAACAGGGTCGGCCCGAACCCGAAGGTCAGGGTCAGGCCGCTCGCGGGCAGGCCCAGCGCCTCGCCGGTGTCGTCGGGCGGCAGGTCGCCGGCACCGGACACCGCGCCGACCGGTCCCGCGGAGCCGCCCCGGGTCATCCGCTCGGCCGCGGCCGTCCACTCCTGGAGCAGCGCCACGAGCTCCTCGCGGGAGTCGGTGACGACGTCGAAGGCCGCGAAGTGCAGCCGGTCCTGGGCGGGCGTGACGATCCCGGCCTGGTGCTCGCCCCGGAAGGGGTACGTCGTGGCGGCGGCGCTGTCGGCGAGCGGGGCCGACGTCCGGTGCGGCGTCGGCCCGCCCCGCGGCGTACCCCCCGGCGAGGCCGGCCGCAGCGAGGCCGCCACCGATCAGCCCGCGCCGCGAGAACGCTGCGCTCATCGGCGGGTCGCCATCAGGCGAGCACCGCTGCGGTCAGCCGGGACAGCGGCTCGGAGAGGGCGTTGACGGCGTCGGCGAGCTCCTTGACCTCGGCGGTCGAGAGATCGTCGTAGGAGACGAACCCTCCGTCGAGGTCCGTCTCGTCGCCGGAGCCCGTGCGCTGAGCGTCGAGCAGGTCCTGGAGCTGGGCGAAGCGGCGGTCGAGCTGGGCGGCGAGCTCGGGGTCCTTGTCCTCGAGCAGCGGCCGCACGCCCTCGTACCCGACGCGGGCGCCGTCGACGTTGGCCTGGAAGTCCCACAGGTCGGTGCGCGACCAGTACTCCTCCTCGCCGGTGACCTTGCCGGTCGCCACCTCCTCGAGCAGCCCACGCGAGCCGTTCGCGATCTGGTCGACGGCGAAGTCGAGCTCGCCGATGCGCTCGTCGAGCTCCTCGGTGTCGGCCATCAGCTGCTCGGCCAGCCGGGTCCGTGCTGCCTGGGTCAGGGCGGTGTAGTCCCGGGCCCGCTGCGGCCAGAGGTCCTTCTCGAGCCGGTGCCAGCCGGTCCAGCGCTGACCCGGCTCGAGGTCGGCCTCGCGGGCGTCCATGCGCGGGTCGAGGTCGCCGAAGGACTCCGCCACGGTCTCGATGCGCTCCCAGTGCACGCGGGCGCGGGGGTAGAGCTCGCGGGCGAGGTCGTCGTCGCCGGTGCGGATCGCGTCGACGAACTCGCCGGTGCGCACCACCAGCTGGTCGGACTGGTCCTGGACGTAGGTGTCGTAGCTGGTCTCGGCGGTCCCGATCAGCTCCTGCTCGTCGGCGGGGACCACGACCTCCTCCTCCGAGGGCATCACCGGTGAAGTCGGCGCGGATCCCCTCGCCGATCATCCCCGGCTTGCAGGCCGTGACGTAGTCGCCCGCGGCGGCGTCCACGACGAGCTGGCGCGACAGCGACGGCCCGACGTTCTCCACCTCGGCGACGATGCGCTGCCCGTCCTCGGCGAGCAGGTAGAACTCCGTGACCTCCGAGCCGGCGTTCGCGACCTCGAAGGTCACCGTGCCGGCCGGGGCCCGGGTCGTGGAGAGGTCGCACGCGTCCTGGGTGGAGGAGACGCTCACGGTGCGGCTCCCGGCCGACGTCGCGTCGGCGTCGCCGCTCGGGGCGTTGGTGGTGCAGGCGGTCAGGGCGGGCAGGGCCACGGCCAGCGCGGCCAGGCCTGGGAGGGTTCGACGAGGCACGAGGGTCATCCTTCGGAGTGCGAGAGCGGTACGTCGGGCGGGTGCGGGAGGCCTCAGGCGGCGGCCCGCTCGGGGCTGAGTCCAGCCGGGCGGGGCGCGGAGCGCCGGCGCACGGAGCGCCAGAAGAGCGTCATGGTGGTCGCGACGTAGGCGACCCAGGCGACGGCCTCGAGCACGGTGGTGACGGGCGAGAAGCTGAAGACACCCTTGAGCAGCACGGCGTACCAGGAGCCTGGCTCGATCACCGAGGAGACGTCGAAGGCGAGCGTGCCCAGACCGGGCAGGAAGCGCGCCTCCTGGAGGTCGTGGACGCCGTAGGCGAGGACCCCGCCGGCCACGAGGATCAGGAACGCGCCGGTCCAGGTGAAGAACCGCCCGAGGTCGAGCGTGATCGCCCCGCGGTAGAGCAACCAGCCGACCGCGACGGCCGTGACGATGCCGAGACCGGCCCCGAGCAGCGGCTGCCACGTCGGGGCCGCGGTCGCGGAGATCGCGTCGCGCGTCGCGGCCTGGGTGGCGGCCCACAGGAACAGCGCGGTCTCCAGGCCCTCGCGACCTACCGCGAGGACCGCCAGCACGACCAGCGACCAGGCACTGCCTTCGGCCGCGTCGACGCGGCCCCGCAGCTCGGAACCCATGCCGCGAGCGGCCCGGGCCATCCAGAAGATCATCCAGGTCACGAACCCGACGGCGATGATCGACAGGGTGCCGCCGATCAGCTCCTGCGCCTCGAAGGTCAGCCCACGGGGCCCGTAGGTGAGCAGGGCTCCGAAGCCCAGGCTGGCCAGGACGGCCAGGGCGACGCCGGCCCAGATCGGTCGCAGGGCCTCGCGCCGTCCGGTGCGCACGAGGTAGGCGACGAGGATGCTGACGACCAGCGCGGCCTCGAGGCCCTCACGCAGACCGATCAGGTAGTTGGCGAACACGGCGCACCCCTTCGAGTTCAGGTAAGGCTTACCTTAGCAAGGTAAGGCTTACCTGTCTCGCCCGGGCCGACGGGTGGCGCCACTCCACCCGGGGTCGTCGCTCGACCCGGGTCAGGCGATCAGGTCGTGCAGCCCTGCGGTCCGCACACCTCGGCGGTCTCACCGGTCATCACCAGGGCGGGGTGGGCGTGCTCCCAGGCCCGCTCCAACGTCTGGGCGAAGACCTCGACGGGCTGCGCGCCGGAGACACCGAAGCGTCCGCCGACCACCGTGAACGGCACGCCGCCCACGCCGTAGGCCAACGCCTGCTCGAGGTCGTCCTCGACGGCCTGGGCGTGCAGTCCCCCGGCGAGCACCTCGCGGGCGAGGCCCTCCTCGAGGCCGGCCTCGGCGGCGATCGCGACGAGCTCGTCGTGGTCGGCCACGTTGCGGCCCTCGACGAGGTACGCCGCCAGCAACCGCTCCTTCAGGGCGTCCTGCCGCTCGGCCGAGACCAGGCCCGCGGCGTGCAGCAGCCGGTGCGCGTCGCGGGTGCTGACGCGTTGGCTCCGCGCCAGGCTGTACAGCAGTCCCTCCTCGGCGGCGACCGCCTCCATCCGGTCGATCATCTGCTGCCCGCCCCTCGCTCCCCCGCCGTACTTGGCCCCGAGGTGCTCGGCCATCGCCTCACCGCTCGGCGCCGCCGGGGCAGCGGGATCGAGCTGGAAGGCGCGCCACCGGACCTCGAGGGGGTCCGAGCCGCCGGGGGCGGCCTCGGGGTGGCGCTGCAGGAAGGTGGTGACGGCCTGCTCGAGTCGGCGCTTGCCGATGTAGCACCACGGGCAGGCGATGTCGGAGAAGATGTCGATGTGCACGTGCGCCTCAACGCCGTGGGGCCACCGGCTGTTCCGCCCCGCGGCGTCAGGGGGTCGCGGATTGTCGGAGTCGCCTGCACATCTGAGCTGCTCGACATACGGTGGTGTCGTGTCTCGGACTCCTCCCCCGGTCGATCCAGCGACGACGACCGCCTCCTCGTCGCGCTACGACCACGCCCGGACGGCCACGCAGCGCCCGACGCCGCTGGAGGGCCTCGTCGGGGCCGAGCTGGTCGTGGAGAGCCTCGTCGAGCTCGGGGCGTACGCCGAGGTGAGCCTGTGGGTGCAACGCCAGGACGAGGCGGAGTGCCTCGCGGCGTCCGGGACGGCGGTCGAGGCCGGCCGTGGCCCCGGTGACCGGGCGCCTGAGGCGACCCTGCGCCACACCCGGCCCGGCGCGCAGCCACCGGTCGTCGTCGAGCTGCCCGACGACCAGGGGCACACGGTCGGACTGCTCGTGGTGCGCAGCGTCGACGACGCCGAGAACAGCTCCGATCCCCGACACCACGATCGGCGCCACGACCCTCGTCGCCTGGAGCGCTACTCCGAGCGAGCCCGACGCGCGGTCCTCGCCGTCCTCGACCGCGAGGACCTCGAGCAGCGGGTGCGACTGGCCCGCGACGCCCGACAGGCGGTCCGCCGTGCCACGGAGCGGCTCTCGCTGAGCAGCGTCCTGGCCGAGTGCCGCGCGGCGCTGCAGGACGCCTTCGGTGCCAGCGAGGTGTGGATCCGGCTCGACGAGGACGAACCCCCCGAGGCACTGGCCGAGATGCGGGGCATGCCGCCGCTGCCGGTGGTCGCGCCCGACCTGATGGGCCAGCTGCAGCGGCGGGCGTGGCAGCGCCAGGAGAGCGTCGTGATGACCGTGGGCCAGCCCGCCCCCGAGGCGGTCGGACCCGACGAGGTCGCCCTGCTGGAGGAGGTGATGCGCGCCCGGGGCATCGGCTCGTCCCTGCTCGCACCGCTCGGCTCCGGGGCCGACTGCCTGGGTCGCCTGGTCCTCAACCGCGCACCCGGCCAGCGGGTCTGGACCGAGGTCGAGGCCGACAGCGCCCTGGACATCGGCAAGGACCTCGGCCGCGCCGTGCTGAGCTCGCGCACCTACGAGCGCGAGCACGAGCTCGTCAAGCAGCTGCAGGAGGTCGACAGCTACAAGACCCGGCTGATCACCACGGTGGCCCACGAGCTCAAGACGCCGCTCACCTCCGTGCTGGGCAACCTCGAGCTGCTCGGCGAGCCGCTCGACGTCGTGCACGAGCGCCGGGTGCTCGCCACGGCCCACCGGGGAGCGCGGCGCCTGGCCTCGCTCGTCGACGACCTGCTCCTGCTCTCCCGCGTCGCCGACGACGTGCCCGTGCGCCGCGAACCGGTCGACCTCACCGCGGTCGTCCGCGACGTGGTCGAGCTCGTCTCCGCCTCGGTCCGTCGTGGCGCCCACGTGATCGAGGTCGACGTCCCGCCGGTGCCCGTGCTGGCCTACGGCGACCCCGCCCAGATCGATCGGGTGGTCAGCAACCTGGTCTCCAACGCGATGACGTACAGCGAGCCGGGCACCCGGATCAGGCTGCGGGTGGCCCAGGGAGACGGCGAGGTCGTCCTGGACTGCGTCGACCAGGGCATCGGGATGTCTCCCGATGACCTGCGCCGGCTCTTCTCCGAGTTCTTCCGCTCCGCGGACGACTGGGCCCAGCGTCAGCCGGGCTCCGGCCTCGGGCTGAGCATCGTGGAGCGGATCGTGGCCCAGCACGGCGGGCGCATCGAGGTGACGTCGCAGGTCGGAGAGGGCTCGACCTTCACCGTTCGACTGCCCGCCGCGGGCTGACGCGGCCTCAGCCGCGCGCCGAGGACCCCTCGACGTAGTCGGAGTCGTGGCTCTTGACCCACGCCATCAGCTTGCGCAGCTCGCGCCCGGTCGTCTCGATCGGGTGCTGCGCACCCTTGTCCCGCAGCGCGTTGAACTCGGGGGACCCGGCGTCCTGGTCGTCGATGAAGCGCTGGGCGAAGGACCCGTTGACGATGTCGTCGAGCACGGCCCTCATGTTGTCCTTGACCTCCGGGGTGATGACCCGCGGTCCGGAGACGTAGTCGCCGTACTCGGCGGTGTCCGAGATCGACCAGCGCTGCTTGGCGATGCCGCCCTCGTACATGAGGTCGACGATGAGCTTCAGCTCGTGCAGGCACTCGAAGTAGGCGACCTCGGGCTGGTAGCCGGCCTCGATGAGCGTCTCGAAGCCGTACATCACCAGCTGGCTGGCGCCGCCGCACAGCACGGCCTGCTCACCGAACAGGTCGGTCTCGGTCTCCTCGGTGAACGTCGTCCTGATCCCGCCGGCACGCAGCCCGCCGATGCCCTTGGCGTAGGACAGCGCGAGCGGCCAGGCATCGCCCGAGGCGTCCTTCTCGACCGCGACGAGGACGGGTACGCCGCGCCCGTCGACGTACTCGCGCCGCACGAGGTGGCCGGGACCCTTGGGGGCGACCATGAAGACGTCGACGCCCTCGGGGGGCGTGATGTAGCCGAAGCGGATGTTGAAGCCGTGGCCGAAGACGAGGGTGTCGCCCTCGGCGAGCTGCGGCTCGATCTCCTCGGCGTAGAGCCTGCGCTGGTGCTGGTCGGGGGCGAGGATCACGATGACGTCGGCCTCCTCGGCCGCCTCGGCGGGCGTCACGACCCGCAGACCCTCGGCCTCGGCCTTGGCGCGGCTCTTGGAGCCGGGCTGGAGTCCGATGCGCACGTCGACTCCTGAGTCGCGCAGCGACAGGGCGTGGGCGTGGCCCTGGCTGCCGTAGCCGATCACGGCCACGTTCTTGGCCTGGATCAGGGACAGGTCTGCGTCGTCGTCGTAGAACATCTCAGCCACGGGGGCATCTCCTTCGTCGGTGGTGCTGGTCGGTGCTGCTGGGTGGGGTGCTGGTGGGGTGCCGGGCCGCTCAGCCGGCGCGCGGCGGGGTCTGGACGGCGTAGGGCCGCGGGTTGCGCTCGGAGATGGACCGGTGGCCGCGTCCGATCGCCACCATCCCCGACTGCACGAGCTCCCGCACGCCGAAGGGCTGGACGACGCGCAGGAAGTCGGCGAGCTTGTCGCGGTTGCCGACGATCTGCACGGTGACCGCCTCGGCGGCCACGTCGATGACCTTGGCACGGAAGAGCTGCACGATGTCGAGGACCTGACCCCGGGTGGCGGTGTCGGCGGCGATCTTGACCAGCAGCAGCTCGCGGGTGACCGAGGCCTCGGGGCTGAGCTCGACGATCTTGATCACCTCGACGAGCTTGTTCAGCTGCTTGGTGACCTGCTCGAGCGGGGAGTCCTCGACGTTGACCACGATCGTCATCCGCGAGACGTCCGGGTGCTCGGTCGGCCCGACGGCGAGCGACTCGATGTTGAAGCCCCGCCGGCTGAAGAGGCCGGCGATCCGGGTCAGGACGCCGGGCTTGTCCTCGACGAGGACGGACAGGGTGTGGCGCGATGTCATGTGAGCTCGTCTCCGTCGAAGTCGGGCGCGAGGTCGCGCGCATGCTTCAGGTCGTCGTTGGAGGTGCCGGGGGCGACCATCGGCCAGACCATCGCGTCGCGGTGCACCCGGAAGTCGACCACCACCGGGGCGTCGTCGATGCCCATCGCCTTCTCGATCGTGGCGTCGACGTCCTCGGGGCGCTCGCAGGCCAGACCCACGCAGCCGTAGGCCTCGGCGAGCTTGACGAAGTCGGGGATCCGCTTGGAGTGCAGGTCGGTGTTGGAGTAGCGCTCGTTGTAGAACAGCGTCTGCCACTGGCGCACCATGCCGAGCGACTCGTTGTTGATGATCGCGACCTTGATCGGGATGTCGTTGATCGCGCAGGTGGCCAGCTCCTGGTTGGTCATCTGGAAGCAGCCGTCGCCGTCGATGGCCCACACCGTGGTGTCCGGGCAGGCGACCTTCGCGCCCATCGCAGCGGGCACGGAGTAGCCCATCGTGCCCAGGCCACCGGAGTTGAGCCAGGTGCGCGGGTTCTCGTACTTGACGAAGTGGGCGGCCCACATCTGGTGCTGCCCCACGCCGGAGGTGTAGATGGCCTCCGGTCCGGCGATCGCGCCCAGCCGCTCGATGACGTACTGCGGGGCGAGGGCGCCGTCGGGCGGCGTGTCGTAGCCGAGCGGGTACTTCTTCTTCGTACCGGCCAGGAACGAGACCCACGACTCGTAGTCACCGCTGTGGCCGGCGTCGGCCTCGGCCTGGAGGGCGACGATGAGGTCGAGCAGCACCTCGCGCACGTCACCCACGATGGGCACGTCGGCGTAGCGGTTCTTGCCGATCTCGGCGGGATCGATGTCGGCGTGGATCACCTTCGCGCCAGGAGCGAAGGAGTCGAGGTTCCCGGTGACCCGGTCGTCGAAGCGCGCACCGAGCGTGATCAGCAGGTCGCTCTTCTGCAGCCCCGCGACCGCCGCGACGGTGCCGTGCATCCCGGGCATGCCCAGGTGCTGGGGGTGGGAGTCGGGGAAGGCGCCGATGCCCATCAGCGTGGTGACCACGCGGGATGCCGGTCATCTCGGCCAGGCGCAGCAGCTCGGCCGAGGCGCCCGAGCGGATGGTGCCGCCGCCGACGTAGAGCACCGGGCGGCGGGCGTCGAGGATCAGCCGGGCGGCCTCGCGGACCTGCTTGGCGTGCGGCTTGGTCACGGGGCGGTAGCCGGGCAGCGCGAGCGCGTCGGGCCAGGTGAACGTCGTCCGGGCGGTCAGGGCCGACTTCGCGACGTCGACCAGGACCGGTCCGGGTCGGCCGGTCGAGGCGATGTAGAACGCCTCGGCCACCGTGCGCGCGATGTCGGCGGGGTCGGTCACGAGGAAGTTGTGCTTGGTGATCGGCATCGTGATGCCGCGGATGTCGGCCTCCTGGAAGGCGTCGGTCCCGATCATCGTCGCGCCGACCTGTCCGGTGATCGCCACCAGGGGCACCGAGTCCATGTGGGCGTCAGCCAGCGGGGTCACCAGGTTGGTGGCCCCGGGCCCCGAGGTCGCCATGCACACGCCGACGCGGCCGCTGGCCGCGGCGTAGCCCTGGGCGGCATGCCCGGCACCCTGCTCGTGGCGGACCAGGATGTGGCGGATGGAGGAGTCCATCAGCGGGTCGTACGCCGGCAGGATGCACCCACCCGGGATCCCGAAGACGTGCTGGGTGCCGGCGGCCTCGAGGGAGCGGATCAGGCTCTCGGCGCCGGTCACCCCGGGGGCGTCACCGCTGCTGCCGGCGGCCGCGGTGCTCATCGTGGTGTGCTGGATGCGCTGGCTCATCAGGTCCTGGTTCCTCATCGTCGGGGGCCGGCACCGGCCTCGCGGCCGGCTGTCTCGGTGCAACAAAAAACCCCTCGGTTGCCCGGGCAACGAGGGGTGGCGCGCTGACGTTCTGGCTAGTCGGCGCGCCGGGTGCGTACGAGAAGGTCGCGGTGCATGCGGCCAGCGTAGACCTACGACCCCGGTGCCGTCTGCACCGTACCCGCCGACGGTCACATCCTGAGACGCGCGTCCCAGGACGTGACCGCCCGACGTGCCCTCAGCCGTCCTGGCCGGCGGCGTCGTCGCCGTCCGTGTCCCCCGAGTCGTTCCCGTCCTCGTCCTCGTCGCCGTGGTCGTCGTCCTCCCCTGCGATGACGTCGGAGGCGGCGTGACCCACCCAGGTGCAGACACAGGCCTTGTTGCCCTCGGCGTCGGCGAGCACCCAGAAGGACGGCGCGTAGCCGTCGGTGACGAGGACGCCGCCCGCCTCGAGGGCAGCCCGGACGCGACGCTCGGCGACCTCGCGCGGCACGTGGATGTCGAGGTGGAAGCGCTGGCGCGGCTCGTCGTGGGTCTCGGTCTCCTGGAACCACATGGTGGGCACGGTGCCGGCACCGTCGACCAGCTCGTGGGGGGTCGTCGGTCTCGGAGAGGCCCAGCACGGCGGCCCAGAAACCCCGGATCGCGTCGCCGTCGGCGGTGTCGAGCCCGATCTCGAGCACCTGGACGTCGTCGGGTGCGGGGGTGGCGCCCCTGCGCCCGGCGAGGTCGCTGATGCGACGCGCGAGGCGTACGTCGCGCATCGTGATGCCGCCGACGTCGTGGCTGCGCAGGTGGACGTCGACGTGCGGGTAGCGCAGCTCGACGTCGGGGTGGTGGTCGGCCTCCTCGGCGGCCGCGGCGACGTCGGCCACCAGCGCTGCTCCGGTGGCGAAGTCGCCGGTGGCGAAGCGGGCGTGCAGACCCCGGGTGAGCACGCGCCAGTCCTCGAGCAGCTCGGCGGCCACCTCGTGCCCGGTCATCACCGTCTGGTCGTCACGCTCGCGCGACTCGGCCCGGTCGACCGCACCCTGGATCGTCGCCTGGTCGGGACGCTCCTCCTCGGTGCCGCCGTCGTCGGGCTCGCCGTCCTCGACCTCCGTCTCGGCCGTGTCCTCGGTCTGGCCCGTGTCGTCCGCCTGGCCCGCCTCGTCCGCCTCGTCCGTGTCGTCGGTCTGGTCCGTCTCGGTGTGGCCGGTGGCCTCGTCGTCGCTCATGGAAGCACTGTGACGCCGATCGGGCCCGGATTGGAAGTCACCTCGGAGGTGAAACGGCCGGACCGGCGAAATAGCCGGTGGCAGGCACCGGCGTGGCCCGCTCCGACCACGCCCCGCAGCCTCAGCCCAGCTCGCGCTCCCACCGCTCCCGGGAGGCACTGATGTAGTCGGCGTGCTGCTCGCGGGCGGCCACCCAGTCGAAGCTGAAGGAGGGGTCGAAGCGCCGCCAGCCCGGCCCGTAGTTGCACGCGAGCACGGCGTCAGGGTCGTGGGGCACGGGCAGCATCGAGCCGGCGATCTCCAGACGCTGGAGCGGCAGCACGGCCTCGACGCCGATCACTCCCGCGGTCCACGGCCATACGTGCAGTCGACCGCCTGCGGCGCCGGCCTCGTCGGGCACCACCCAGGCGGGGAAGAAGTCGACCGGGGTGCCCGAGGGCAGGGTCGTGCGCAGGTGGTGACGCTGCTGGCGCTCGTAGTCCTCGTCGAGCAGGCCGGCCTCGCGCATCGTGTCCTTCAGCCGCCAGAGCTCGTCGACCGCTCCCTGCGGCCCGTCGGCCGGCAGCAGCACCGCGAGGTCGGCGTCGTAGTCGTGGGCGAGCGGTCGTCCTTCCCGCACCGCGCCGAGCAAGGTCCCGGAGACGAGGAATACCGGCGGCCCCACCTTGGTCACCGCGGCGACGAGCTCGCCCAGCTCCGCGAAGAAGCCCGCGGGGTCGACGCCGCCCAACGCCGGGTGGTAGCCGCTCGAGGTCAGTGCGAGGGGCGCGAGCAGGTCCTCGACCTGCGCCCAGAGGGCCTCGAAGGCGCTCGGGTCGAGGAGCTCACGCAGCTGGCCGAGCTGCTCGAGCGCCAGCGGCGCCTGCTGACGACCCGAGACCAGGGAGAGGACGCTGCGGCGGAGCCAGTCGGCGTCCCGCACCGGCACCGGCACCGCGCCCAGCGCCGGGACCCCGGGCTCCTCGACCGGCGGCTGCGCCTGCGCGACGACCTGCTCGAGCCCGTCGGCGGTGCGGACGACGAGCTCGAACGCCGACCGGGCGACCGGGACGACGACCTCGAACCGTGCCGTACGCGGCGTTGGCACCCTGCGGAAACCGGCGCCGCATCCGCGGCGACTGCAGTCCCCACGTCACCGGTTGCTCCACGCCACCGCTGCGGGCCAGCAGGGTCAGCTCCGGCGCCTTGGCGGTCCGCACGAGCACCCCGCGCCACCGCGTGCCGGTGACGACGTCGACGGGTGCCTCGATCTCGACATGGCGCACGTGGCGTCTCAGGCGGGTCGGGGGGGTCTCGGGCACGGGTGCGAATCTACTGCCCGGGGCGCGCGCCCGTGGCGACCACGCGCACGACATCGGCTCGGATCTCCGCCAGCCCGAGCAGCTGGCGGCCTGAGTCGTCGAAGCCGGCCGGATCCAGCCACCGCCGCTGGGCCTCCCCGACCACCGCCCAGTCGCTGTCGAGCACCGAGAACCAGTCGGTGTCACGGTTGCGCCCCTTGACGACGAGGTGGCGACGGAAGCGACCCTCCGCGGTGAAGCCCAGTCGCAGGGCTGCGCGACGAGAGGGCTCGTTGAGGCTGTCGCACTTCCACTCGACGCGGCGGTAGCCCCAGCCCTCGATGGCCTGGGCGAGCAGCAGGTGCAGGGCCTCGGTGGCGGCCCGGGTGCGCTGGAGGTGACGCGCCAGCAGGATGGCGCCGATCTCGACGCTGCCGTGGGCGGGCTGTGCGGCCAGGTACGACGCCAGGCCCGACGGCGTACCCGCGTGCTCGCCCTCGAGCGGCACCAGCACCGACGTCGTGGCGGTCGGGTCACTCAGCAGGCGCTCGAGCAGGACGCCGAGCTGCGCCACGCCTGCGGGGCGGTCCTCGGTCCGGTAGGTCCAGAGCGGGTCGTCCCCCGGTCCGCACACGGTGGCGTGCAGCGCCTCGAGGTCGGTCGCGTCGAGGGGGCGCACCTCGACCCACCGACCCCGGAGGACCGCGGCCCGCGGCGCGGGGCGGGCAGTCCACCCGGGCACGACCGCGCCGACGCCGGCACCGGCCTCGCCGCCGGGGGCCTCAGCCGGCCGCACGGCGTACCTCCTCGGCCACGGCCTGCACCCCCGCCGCGACCTCGCCGTAGGACGTCGACAGGGGCGAGAGGCCCAGGCGCAGCCCACCGGGATCGCGGTAGTCCGGCACGACGTCGCGCTGCCACAGGGCTGCGGTCACCTCGCGCATCGCGGGGTGGCTCAGCGTGACGTGCCCGCCTCGTCGGGCAGGGTCTCGCGGCGAGGCGACCTGCACGCCGAGGGGGGCGAGCAGCTCGTCGGCGAGGTCGACGACGTACGCCGTGAGCGCCATCGACTTCGCTCGCACGGCATCGATCCCGACCTCCTCGAGCAGGTCCAGCATGTCGTGGACCGCGAGCATGCCGATCACCGGAGGCGTGCCCGAGAGCATCCGACGGATGCCCGGGTCAGGCGTGTGACCGGGTCCCATCGCGAACGGGTCGGCGTGCCCGATCCAGCCCGGGACCGGCTGGCGGAGCGCGGCGTGGTGACGACGGGCGACGTAGACGAAGGCCGGGGAGCCCGGCCCGCCGTCGAGGTACTTGTAGGTGCACCCGACCGCGAGGTCGGCCTCGCAGGCGTCGAGCTCGACGGGCACGGAGCCGACCGAGTGGGAGAGGTCCCACACGACCATCGCCCCCGCGTCGTGGGCGACGCGGGTGAGGGCCTCCATGTCGGCGAGGTGGGCCGAGCGGTAGGCGACGTGGCTCAGGAGCACGACGGCGGTCTCCTCGCCGACGACCTCGCGCAGCTGGTCGACCTCGACGCCGCCGGCGCGGTCGACGCCGATCCAGCGCAGCCTCAGCCCGAGCTCGTCAGCGACGGCCTCGGCGACGTAGCGGTCGGTCGGGAAGTTGTCGTCGTCGACGACGATCTCGTCGCGGTCGGGCCGCGCCGCCACGGCGGCACGGACGGCCTTGTAGAGCAGCACGGTGGTCGAGTCCGCGACCACGGTCTGGCCGGGGCCGGCCCCCAGGCAGGTCGCCCCGATGCGGTCTCCCAGCGTGGTGGGCAGGTCCATCCAGCCCTCGTCCCAGCCTCGGATGAGCCGCTCGCCCCAGCCCGTGACACGAAGTCGGACAGCCGGGTGGCGGTGATGGCGAGCGGACGGCCGAGCGAGTTGCCGTCGAGGTAGACCAACGACCCCCCGGCCCCCACGAACTTCTCGCGGTGGTGCGGCCAGCGGGTCGTCGTGGTCGAGCTGGTCGGCCGACCTGGTGCGGGACGTGGTGGAGGACATCCGTCGTGTCTACCCCACCACCGGACCCGCGTGGACCTCCGTCCGGCGAGACCTGCGTGCGCAGGGGTCGCCGGTCAGCTGGTGACGGCGCCGTGCGCCGCGGACTGCACGACCTTGGCGTACTTGCCGAGGACGCCGCGGGTGTACTTGGCCGGGCGCGGCTCCCAGCCCTCGCGACGCGACGCGAGCTCGTCGGCGTCGACCTGGACGTCGAGGGTGCGGTGGGCGACGTCGAGCACGATCGGGTCGCCGTCGCGGACGAACGCGATGGGCCCGCCGTCGACGGCCTCCGGCGCCACGTGGCCCACGCACAGTCCGGTGGTGCCGCCCGAGAAGCGGCCGTCGGTGAGCAGCAGCACGTCCTTGCCGAGACCGGCGCCCTTGATCGCCCCGGTGATGGCGAGCATCTCGCGCATGCCCGGGTCCGCCCTTGGGGCCCTCGTAGCGGATCACGACCACGTCGCCGGCCACGACCTCCCCCGCCGCCAGCGCGTCCATCGCCGCCCGCTCGCCGTCGAAGACCCGGGCCGTGCCCTGGAAGGTCGACTCGTCGAAGCCGGCGGACTTCACCACGGCACCCTCAGGTGCCAAGGAGCCCCGCAGGATCGTCAGTCCGCCGGTCTTGTGGATCGGCCGGTCGAGGGACCGGATCACGTCGTCGTCCACGCTGGGCGGGGCGAGCGCCTCGAGGTTCTCACCCATCGTCCGGCCCGTCACGGTCAGCGGGCCCGGGTGGAGCAGTCCGGCGTCGAGCAGCGCCTTCATCACCATGGGGATCCCGCCGACCTTGTCGACGTCGTTCATCACGTAGCGCCCGAACGGCTTCAGGTCGCCGAGGTGCGGGACCTTGTCGCCGATCCGGTTGAAGTCGTCGAGGCTCAGGTCGACCTCGGCCTCGCGGGCGATGGCCAGCAGGTGCAGCACCGCGTTGGTGGAGCCGCCGAGGGCCATCACGACGGTGATCGCGTTCTCGAAGGCCTCCTTGGTGAGGATCTGGCGTGCCGTGATGCCCCGACGCAGCATCTCGACCACGGCCTCGCCGGAACGGTGCGCGAACCCGTCGCGCCGGCGGTCGACCGCGGGCGGTGCGGCCGACCCGGGCAGCGACAGGCCGAGGGCCTCGCCGACGGCCGCCATCGTGTTCGCGGTGTACATCCCACCGCAGGCTCCCTCGCCGGGGCAGATCGCCCGCTCCACCTTGTCGACCTGCTCGCGCGTCATCTTGCCGGCCAGGCAAGCGCCGACGGCCTCGAAGGCGTCGATGATCGTCACGTCCTGGCCGTCGACCTGACCGGGCATGATCGAGCCCGCGTAGAGGAACACCGAGGCCAGGTCGAGCCGCGCCGCCGCCATCATCATCCCGGGCAGCGACTTGTCGCAGCCGGCGAGCAGCACGGAGCCGTCGAGACGCTCGGCCATCATCACGGTCTCCACGGAGTCGGCGATGACCTCGCGGGAGACCAGCGAGAAGTGCATCCCCTCGTGTCCCATCGAGATCCCGTCGGAGACCGAGATCGTGCCGAACTCCAGCGGGTATCCCCCCGCGGCGTGCACGCCGTTCTTGACGGCCTTGGCCAGCCGGTCCAGCGAGAGGTTGCACGGCGTGATCTCGTTCCACGACGAGGCGACCCCGATCTGCGGCTTGGCGAAGTCGTCGTCGCCCATGCCGACGGCGCGCAGCATCCCCCGGGCGGCGGTGGCCTCGAGGCCGTCGGTGACGGCGCGCGAGCGCGGCTTGATGTCGACCCGGGGTGAGGTCTCGGCGGTGCTGCTGGGGGCGGGGTCCTCGACCGTGCTGCTCATGGGCACGAGGTTACGACGAGCCTGCGCCCGACGTCGTGGTGACCACCGCCAGCAGCACGACCAGCTGCACGACGTAGACGGCGAAGCCGAGGCAGTCACCGGTCTGTCCGTCGAGGCGGCGCAGCAGCAGCCTGCGCAGCCACAGCAGCGCGAGGCCGCTGCCGAGCAGGGCGAGGAGCGCGCCGACCGGCTCGAGCACCAGCAGCGGTGCGACGAAGGGAAGCGCCCCCACGCCGGCCATCGCCCAGGTCCGGGTCGAGGCGCGACCCGCGATGTCCTTCACGACCGCTCCCCCGTCGCGGCCGTCGGGTCGCGCCGCCGGTGGGACGAGCCGCATCATCGAGACCGCGGCCCAGCGACCGAGCGCTCCGGAGGCGACCAGCGCGGTGGCGAGCAGCATCGCGGTGGTCGACTGGGCCAGGGCCACGAGCAGCGCAGCACGCAGGCCGACGGCGAGGACGAGGCCGAGCGCGCCGTAGGAGCCGACCCGGCTGTCCTTCATGATCTCCATCGTCTGCTCGCGTGTCGTGCCGCCGCCGAGCGCGTCGCAGAAGTCCGCGACGGCGTCCTCGTGGAAGGCCCCGGTCAGACGCGCCTCGAACACCAGCGCGACCAGGACGGCGACCCCGGGAGGCCACCAGCGCAGACCCAGCTCCAGCACGATCGCCGTGGCCACGGTGACCAGGCCGCCGACCACGGGGAACCACACGAGGCAGCGCCGCAGACCCGCGCGGACCTCCTCGGCGTCCAACCGGTCCAGGCCCGGCACCGGCACCCGGGTGAGGAACTGCACCGCAAGCAGTGGCGGCACCCACCACGAGGTACGGGCGGGGCTCGGGACGCTCACGCGAGCACCTCGGCCAGGGTGGCGACGTCGCCGAGGAGCGCGGCGGCCGCGTCGAGGAGGCCCAGCGCGGTCAGCGCACCGGTGCCCTCACCCAGCCGCATGCCCCAGTCCAGCACCGGGTCGAGGCCGAGCGCGACGAGGGCCCGGGCGTGGCCGGGCTCGGCCGAGAGGTGCGCGGCGACCAGGCGCCGTGGGACGTCGGGCGCGAGCCTGGTCGCCACCAGGGCCGCCGCGGTGGCGACGTACCCGTCGAGGAGCAGCACCGCCCCGCCCTCGGCCCCGGCGGCGATCAGCCCGGCCATGGCGGAGATCTCGAGACCGCCCACCTCGGCCACCGCCTCCTCGGGGTCCGCCAGCTCTCGGGCCCGACCCACCGCCGAGCCCACGGCGCTCCGCTTGCGCGCGAGAACTGCCTCGTCCGCTCCGGCGCCGGGTCCGACCACCGCGGCGACCAGGTCCTCGAGGTCCTCACCCTGCCCCGCGAGCAGGGCGGTCAGGCAGGCCGCCGAGGTCGTGTTGCCGATGCCCATCTCCCCGGCCACGAGCACCCGGTGTCCCGCGCCGATCGCCGCGCGGGCCTCGGCGGCGCCGATCCCCCAGGCGGAACGGTGCTGCGCCACGCTCAGGGCGGCGCCGCGCACCAGGTCGGCGCTGCCGGCGGCGACCGGCCGCTCGTCGTAGGACGAGGAGGACGCCCGGCCCAGCGGGGTGAGCGTGCCGACGTCGACCAGGCGCAGCTCGCACCCGGCGGCCCGGGCCAGCGCCGAGCTGGTCGCACGACCGGCCGCGATGGAGGCCACCATGGCCGCGGTCACCGACGAGGGCCACGCGCTGACCCCGCTCGCGACGACCCCGTGGTCGGCGGCGAACAGCACCGCGCGCCGCGGTCGGGTCGCCGGACGCAGGGTCCCGGCCGCCACCGCCAGGTCGACGGCGAGGTCCTCGAGCCGCCCCAGGCTGCCGGGAGGCTTCGCCAGGGAGTCGAGCCGCGCGCGAACCTCCTCACGGGTCGGTCCCGGGCCGGACCAGGGTGCGGCGGTCTCGTCGTCCATGCGCGCAGTCTCACCCGTGCCCGCACCGCCCGGGCCGGGAGTCCCGCTGTGAGCAGGTCTACGGGGCCGCCAAGGTGCCCTGACGGCCTCTGAACCCGTAGCCTTGGATCGTGCCAATCGACCTCGCGCAGACCTGGGACGCCTTCGAGGCGGTCCTCTTCGACCTCGACGGGGTGGTCACCCCGACCGCCGAGGTCCACATGGTGGCCTGGTCGGAGATGTTCAACGCCTGGCTCGACTCCCTGCGCGACGGCGACGCCGGGAGGGGCGGCGCCGACCTCGCGCCGTACACCGACGACGACTACTTCGCCCACGTCGACGGCAAGCCCCGCTACGACGGCGTGCGCGACTTCGTGACCTCGCGCGGTCTGGAGCTGCCCGAGGGCTCACCCGACGACGCACCGGACGCCGACACCGTCTGCGGGCTCGGCAACCGCAAGAACGACGCCTTCAACGCCGTCCTCGAGCGCGACGGCGTCACGGCCTACCCGGGATCGGTCGCGCTGCTCGACCACCTGCGTGACCTCGGCACCCCGCTCGCCATCGTGTCGTCCTCGGCGAACGCCGCAGCGGTGCTCGAGGCGGCCGGTCTGCTGGGCCGCTTCGCCTTCGTCATGTCCGGGGCCGTGGCCGTCGAGCGCGACCTGCCGGGCAAGCCCGCGCCGGACACCTTCGTCGCCGCGGCCCACGAGCTCGGCGCCTCCGTCGCGGCCAGCGTGGTCCTCGAGGACGCCGTCTCCGGGGTCCGGGCCGGAGCATCGGGCGGCTTCCCCGTCGTCGTCGGGGTCGACCGGGGCGTCGGTGCGGACACCCTGCGCGACGCCGGGGCCACGCACGTGGTCGACGACCTCGCCGAGCTCGTGCCGACCGCGACGGGGGCCGGCTCGTGATCGACCACGGCGCGTCCAGCGACCCGATGGACCGCGGCCGGTTCCCCGCCGACCCCTGGCGCCTGGTCGAGACCTCGCACAGCCCCGGCGAGCTCGGGGTGACCGAGACCCTGTTCACCACGGCCAACGGCTACCTCGGCATGCGGGGCAACCCCGAGGAGGGCCGCGACGCCTTCGCGCACGGCACCTTCGTCAACGGCTTCCACGAGACCTGGCCCATCCGCCACGCCGAGGCGGCGTTCGGCTTCGCGCAGACCGGTCAGACGATCGTCAACGTCCCGGACGCCAAGGTCCTCAAGATCTACGTCGACGACGAGCCGCTGATCCTCGGCACCGCCGACCTCGAGCACTACGAGCGCAGCCTCGACTTCCGCGACGGCGTCCTGCGCCGCAGCCTGGTCTGGCGCACGCCGTCGGGCAAGCGGGTCGCGGTCGAGTCGACCCGCATGGTCTCCATGACCGAGCGGCACCTGGCCCTGATGAGCCTGGAGGTGACGATGCTCGAGGGTGACGCGCCCATCGTCATCTCCTCGCAGCTGCTCAACCGCCAGGACGGCAAGGACGAGTACCACGTGCCCGACGCGGCGATGGGCGAGGGCGTCGACCCTCGCAAGGCCGCGTCGTTCGAGGAGCGCGTGCTCCTGCCGCGCAAGCACGCGGCGAGCCCCGAGCGGCTGAGCCTGGGCTACCGGTGCGCCCACTCCCAGATGACCCTCTGCGTCAGCGCCGACCACGTCGTGGAGTGCGAGGACGAGCACGAGGTGGTCACGCACTCCGAGGACGACCTCGCCAAGGCCGTCTTCCGCATCGACGCGCGCCAGGGCCACCCGATCCGGGTCCAGAAGAACGTCAGCTACCACACCTCGCGAGGGGTCCCCGTGCGCGAGCTGTCGGACCGCTGCGACCGCACGCTCGAGCGGGCCCGGCGCGGCGGCCAGGCGGTCTTCCGCGAGGCCCAGCGCTCGTGGTACGACGCGTTCTGGCGCTCGACCGACGTCGTCCTCGACGCGGGCGAGGCCACCGCCTCGGTCCAGCAGGCGGTCCGCTTCAACCTGTTCTCCCTGGCCCAGGCCAGCGCGCGCGCCGACCAGCAGGGTGTCCCGGCGAAGGGCGTCAGCGGCTCCGGCTACGAGGGCCACTACTTCTGGGACACCGAGATCTACGTCAGCCCGTTCCTGACCTACACCCAGCCCGACGCCGCCCGCAACGCCCTGCACTTCCGCGCCCGGATGCTCGACTCCGCCCGCGACCGCGCCCGCGAGCTCGCCCAGGCCGGCGCCCTGTTCCCGTGGCGCACCATCAACGGCGAGGAGGCCTCGGCCTACTACGCCGCCGGCACCGCGCAGGTGCACATCGACGCCGACGTCGCCTACGCGCTGTCGAAGTACGTCGACGCGACCGGCGACGTGGGCTTCCTGGTGCGCGACGGCATCGACCTCCTCGTCGAGACCGCGCGGCTGTGGGCCGACCTCGGCTTCTGGCGCACCAACGGCTCGCGCTCCTTCCACATCCACGGCGTCACCGGGCCGGACGAGTACACGACGGTGGTCAACAACAACCTGTTCACCAACGTGATGGCGCGCTTCAACCTCGAGCGGGCCGCCGCGGCCGTCGACCTGGTCCGCGACCTGGACCGGGCGGCGTACGACCGGATGGTGAGCCGCCTGACCTTCGACCCCGCCGAGGCCGAGGAGTGGCGGGCCTGCGCCGAGGGGATGACCATCCCCTTCGACAAGGGCCTGGGCATCCACCAGCAGGACGACCACTTCCTCGACCGCGAGGTGTGGGACCTCTCCCGCACGCCCCTGGAGACCCGGCCGCTGCTGCTGCACTACCACCCGCTGGTGATCTACCGCTTCCAGGTGCTCAAGCAGGCCGACGTGGTCCTCGCCCTGTTCCTGCAGGGCGACCGGTTCACGGCCGAGGAGAAGCGCGCCGACTTCGAGTACTACGACCCGATCACCACCGGCGACTCGACCCTGTCCGCGGTGGTGCAGTCCGTGATGGCCTCCGAGGTCGGCTACCACGAGGTCGCCCTGCAGTACTTCTGGAAGTCGTTGTTCGTCGACCTGCGCAACCTGCACGGCAACACCGTCGACGGCCTGCACGTCGCGTCGTGCGGCGGCGTCTGGAGCGCCCTGGTCTTCGGCTTCGCCGGCATGCGCGACCACGACCGGGTGCTCAGCTTCGACCCGCGCCTGCCGGCGGAGTGGCCGTCGTTGGAGTTCCCCCTGCGCTGGCACGGCTCACGCCTGCGCGTCCGCCTGACCCAGGACCACCTGCGGATCGCGGTCGAGGAGGCCTCACCCGCGCTCGGCGACGGCCCGATCACGGTCTGGGTGCGCGGCGTCGAGCACACGGTCAGCGCCGTCGACGCCCTCGAGCTCGATCTCGACGGCCACGGGCTCCGGGTCGACGGCACGCTGGGCGACTCCCCGCTGATCGGGGGTCGCCGCTCCGACGGCACCCGGATCACCGCCGGGGTCCCCGAGCCCAGTCCGCTCGGCGGCGACCTGCACGCAGCTGCCGGTGAGACCTCCGCCGCGCACCCCTCGGTGCCGTCCCAGCCCGAACGGGAGCCTGACCGCCCGGTCGCGTGACGACGTCCTCCCGGGGCCGGGTCGGCCGCCAGGAGGTCGCGTCGCGGACCGACCGGGGTCCCTCGCGTACGGCGTGAGGGAGATGCGCGCCGCAGGGCCGCCGCGCCGACCTTGGATAGGTTCGACCGCGATGTACCCAGAACGTCGACCGGAGCCCGCACCTGAGATCGACGCGCGCCGCCTGCGTCGGATCGTCCTGGTGGTGGCGATGCTGAACCTGTCCTACTTCCTCGTCGAGTTCAGCGTCGCCCTGGCTGCCGGTTCGGTCGCCCTGCTCGCCGACAGTGTCGACTTCCTCGAGGACTCGTTCGTCAACCTGCTCATCGTCATCGCACTGGGCTGGCCGCTGGCCGCGCGGGCCACGACGGGGAAGGTGATGGCGGTGGTCATCCTCGGACCCGCCACGGTGGCCGGGTGGGTGGCGATCCAGCGCTTCTCGGATCCCGTCGCGCCCACGGTCGTCCCCGTCGTGCTCGCCTCGCTGGGCGCTGTCGTGATCAACGGCACGAGCGCCTGGCTGCTCCTCAGGGTCCGTCATCACGGTGGGTCGCTGGGCAGGGCGGCGTTCCTGTCGGCCCGCAACGACGTCATGATCAACGTGGCCATCATCGCGATGGCCGTGATCACGCTGTGGACGGAGTCCGGCTGGCCCGACCTGATCCTCGGCTGCTTCATCATCGGCCTGGCCCTGCACGCCGCCTACGACGTCCTGCAGGTCAGCGAGGAGGAGCGGTTGGCCGCCAAGGCCCTCGCAGGCGAGGCCGTCGACTGACCCGTCCCCCTGCTCTGCACGGGGGAACTCAATCGGTGACCGTCTGGTCGTCGAGCCTGGTCGGGCCGATCGAGCTGGCTGGTCACCGCAACGGGTTCGGCGTACGGGACGGGTCTGTGGCGGACCCATCGAGGGGTCGGGCATCTGAGCACGCGCCATGGCGCGTCGTGGGATGCCCGACCTCGAGGCTGACGGCAGCATCAGCGAGTCGTGTACCTGACAACCGCCCCAGGCCCGTTCTGAGGCACACGACCGAACCCGACCCATCGGGCGCTCGGTGACGTCATGCGGTCCGGTCGGTCGTCGACTGCCGACCGTGATGACGTCCCGCAAGCCGATGGCCTGCGGTTGCGGGGGCTCGCGGGACGTCTCACCGTTGCCGGTGAGACTGTCGCGGCGCCAAGACGTACGCGCGCCTCCGGTGCGTTCGGCGCGGGGTCGTGTGCCTGGCAACGGCCCCGGGGTCGTTGCCAGGCACACGACTCGCTGTGCGGGCGTCGTTGACGAGGTTGGCCGAGGGAGGACGTCTCGGTCGACGGGGTCCAGCATCACGCCAGGCGTGCAGCCCGTACGACCATCACGTCCGGCAGGTCGGCCACGATGGTGCGCCACGTCTGTCCCGCATCGGCCGAGCCCCACACCGTGCCCGCCCGCGTGCCGACGTAGACCCCGGCCGGGTCGTGGGTGTCGGTGCACATCGCGTCACGCATGACGCCGACGAAGCACTGGTCCGGCAGCCCCTCGCCCAGCGGCGACCAGCTGTCGCCCGCGTCGGTGGAGCGCCACACCCGCGGTACGCCGTCGAGCGGGTAGCGCTTGTCGGCTCCGCCGAGGGGGAAGACGAAGACCGTGTCCGGCTCGTGGGGGTGCACGACGACCGGGAAGCCGAAGTCGGCGGGCAGCCCGGAGGCGATCGAGGTCCACGAGGCGCCGTGGTCCTCGGAGCGGTAGACCCCGCCGTGGTTCTGCAGGAAGAGCCGCTCGGGGCGGGAGGGGTGCCGGGCGACCTTGTGCACGCACTGGCCGAAGCTCGGGTACTGCTGGCCCTCGGGCAGGAACTCCGCGCGTACGCCGTCGTTGCGGGGCTGCCACGACCCGCCACCGTCGGAGGTCTGGTAGACGCCCCCGGTCGAGATCGCCGCGGTCAGCGACGCCGGGTCGTCCGGGTGCGGCAGCAGGGTGTGGAAGGCCTGCCCCCCGAACCCGGCGCCCCACTGCTCGCGTTGGGGGTGGTCCCACAGGGCGCGCTGGAGCGTGAAGCTCTCACCGCCGTCCTCGGAGCGGAACACCGCACCCGGCTCGGTGCCGGCCCACACCTCACCCGGCCGTGCGCCCGCCGCGAGGGCCCAGACCCGCTCGACGCTCGCGTCGATGTCGTCGGGGAAGCGGACCGCCCCGCCCGGCGTCTCCTGCCAGCTGGCACCGAGGTCGTCGGAGCGGCGCAGCTGGGGCCCGAACCAGCTCGAGGAGGCCCCGGCCAGCAGCCGGGGCAGGTCGCCCCGGGTGTCGATCAGCACCGAGTAGACCTCCTCCATGTCGTGGTGCGGGCCCTCGACGTGCCAGTCGACGCGCTGCTCGTCGGACCGCGCGATCCACAGCCCCTTGCGGGTGCCGATCAGCAGCAGCGTGGCGGGCTGGTCGGACTGGTCCTGCTCGGTCATCGGTGGCCTCCGGGCGCGGTGGGTGGTGCTCTCACCTAGCCTGACCCCGTGCCTGCGCCAAACTCATCGGCCCGGTTCTCCCCGGTCTGGCTGGTGCTCGTCGGCATCGTGTCGGTGCAGGTGGGGGCCGGTTTCGCCAAGCTGCTCTTCGACGAGGTCGACCCCACCACCCTGGTCTGGCTCCGGCTGGCCACGAGCGCCCTGGTGCTGCTCGCGATCGCGCGTCCCCACCTGCGCGGGCGCAGCGCCGCGGACTGGCGCACGGTGCTCGCCTTCGGCGCCGCCCTGGGGCTGATGAACTTCTCCATCTACCAGTCCTTCGCACGCATCCCGCTCGGCCTCGCGGTCACGATCGAGTTCATCGGACCCCTCGCGGTCGCCCTGGCGGGCTCGCGCCGCGTCCGCGATCTCGCCTGGGTGGTCCTTGCCGGGCTGGGGGTGGTCGCCCTCGGCGCCGAGCCGGCCGACCTGGATCCCGTCGGCGTCGCGTACGCACTCGTGGCGGCGGCGGCCTGGGCCTGCTACATCCTGCTCTCGGCCGGCACCGGGCTCCGCTGGAGCGGCCTGTCCGGGCTCACCACGGCGAGCGTGGTCGCGGCGGTGGGCCTCGCCCCGGCCGCGCTCCTCGTCGACCCCGGCGCCCTCGTCTCGCCGCGCGTGCTGGCCATCGGCGTCGTCGTGGGCGTGATGAGCTCGGTCGTGCCGTACTCCTGCGAGCTGATCGCGCTACGGACCCTGCCGGCGTCGGCCTTCGGGATCCTGATGAGCCTCGAACCGGCCGCGGCCGCGCTGGTGGGCATCGTCCTGGTCGGCGAGGTCCTCGCTCCGCTGCAGTGGGTGGCCGTGCTCTGCGTGGTCGTGGCCAGCGCCGGCGCGACGCGCGCCGCCTCCCGCGGGGTGAAGCGGGCCCCCGCACCAGCCACCGGCTAGCCGCCGGCCACCCGCGGACGGACCGCGAGCGTCGCGGTCTCCTCCGCCAGCGTTCACCCAGACGTCACGTACGAGGCTGGTGGTCGGCACGCGACCCGGCCTACCCTGGAGTCTCCGCACGAACGCACCCTCGGAGCACTCGATGATCGCCACCCTGCTGATCGGCCGGCCCGCCGCGACCGTGCTGGCGCGCCTGCGAGCGTGGCCGGTCGAGTCCCAGCAGCGCGCACGCCGCAACGCGATGCTGGCCGCGACCGACTGCGCCCAGCGTCGCGCCGAGCGCCAGGAGGTCGCGGACTACTTCGACCACCGCGACGCACCCGCACCCTCCCTGCCACGCGCCGCCGACGGTTGAGGCTGCCGGGCTCCATCAGGTCATGACCGAGGTCCGCGTGGCCCGTTGGTCGGCGCACCGGGCACGCGCCTCGGGCATGATGTCGCCCATGCCGACCTCCGCCGCCCGGGCCGCCCACGCGTCGGCCGTCGCGTTCAGCGACGTGCTCTCCGACGACGGCACGATCCTGCGGGCCTGGACCAACGACCCCGACCGGCAGGTCGAGGGTCCGACCGTGCTGCTGTGCAACGGCCTGGGGACCAACCCCTACCACTGGCCGGCCCTGCTGCGGCCCGACTGCGGCGTTCGCGTCGTGTCCTGGAACCACCGCGGCGTCGGCGGGTCGCAGCGCCCGCGTGACCCCGAGCAGGTCCGCATCGAGAACTTCGTCGAGGACGCGCTGTCGGTGATGGATCACTTCTCACTGGACCGACCGGTGGTGATGGGCTGGTCGATGGGCGTCAACACCGCCTTCGAGCTCGTCGCGCGGCACCCCGAGCGGATCGCGGCGCTGTTCGCCGTCTCGGGGGTCCCGGGTGACACCTTCGCCACGATGCTCGCGCCGCTGCACGTGCCACACCTGCTCGCACGCACCGTCACCGTCAGCCTGGCCCGGGCCCTCACCGTCGGCGGTCGGGCGCTCTCGCCGGTGACCACGCGCTACCCCTTCGGCGTGCGCTCGCTCGAGGCTCTGCGCCGGGTGGGCTTCATCGGCCGCGTCAGCGACCCGGAGCTCGGCGCGCTCGCCTTCACCGAGATGCTCGCCACCCCGGTGGAGTGGTACATGCACCTCGCGCTGCGCACCTCCGAGCACGCGCGGGTCTCGCTGAGCAGCATCGACGTGCCGTGCACGTTCGTCGGCGCCTCGCGAGACCTCCTCGCCGGGGCCCGTGACATGGCCTCCGCCGCCCGACGCATCCCGCACGCGCGCTACGTCGAGCTCGCGGGCACCCACTTCGTGCAGATGGAGCAGCCCGACCGCGTCCACCAGCTGCTGCGCGAGCTCCTCGCGCGCGCCGCGTGAGGCGCTCCTCGACGGTCGTCGCGATCCTCGCGGCGGCCGTGCTCGGCGGCTGCGCGCAGCAGGGCAACCAGACCAACCTGACGATCAGCCCCACCCCGGCCGGCGCGGACGTGCCGCTGCCGGTGGCTCCCTCGCCGCGGGCGGCGACCACGCCCGGGCCCTCCGAGGGCGGCGGTCGGACGGGTGCGGGACCCCGCGTGGTGGAGACCGCGGTGACCGGGCTCGACACTCCCCGGGGGCTCGGGTTCTTCACCAACGGCGACGCCCTGGTCACCGAGCGCGACACCCTGCGCGTCCTGCGGGTCACGGGTCGGCGGCGGGTGGTGCAGGAGGTGGGCACCCTGGGTGCGTCCCGTGGCCAGAGTGCCGCGCTGGGCCTGGCCATCGCCCCGGACTTCCCCCGCAGCCGGAGCGTGTTCTTCTACCTCGCCCGCAGCAGCGGCGACCAGGTGGTGCGCGTCCGTCTCGAGAACGGCGTCCTCGGGGTGCCGGAGGTCGTCGTCGACGACCTCCCCCACACCAGTGCCGGCGGCAGCATCCTGTTCGGCCCCGACGACGCCCTCTACATCGCGACCGGCACCCCCGACGAGGAGAGCCAGGCGCAGGACCCCGACTCGTTGGCGGGCAAGATCCTGCGGGTCACCGCGGACGGGGAGCCCTTCGCGGGCAATCCCGGAGGGACCGTCGTGTACGCCTCCGGCCTGCGCGACGTGCGCGGCCTGGCCTTCGAGGGCGACCGGCTCTGGGCCCTCGACGTCGATGACGGTGTCAACGAGCTCGACCTGATCGAGGGCGGCCAGGACTACGGCTGGCCCGACCCCGAGGGTGCCGGCACGGCGGCCGGCAGCTCGACCGACCCCGTGGGCGTCTGGGACGACGAGGGCTCGACCGCGGCAGGTCTGGCCTACGTCAAGGGCCGACTGTGGGCCACCGATCTCGAGGGCGAGCGGCTCTGGGCCATCGCCGTCGACGCTCAGGACGGCAGCGCGAAGCAGCCCGTGCCCTTCCTCGACAACGAGCTGGGGCGACTGAGCACCGTCGCCCGTGCTCCCGACCGGTCGCTGTGGGTGATGACGAACAACGTCGAGGCCGATGTCGCCGGACCCGAGGACGACCGGATCGTGCGCCTCGAGCCCTGAGCCGCGGCCCGGACCAGGCCAGCCGCTAGCCGGCCACGCCGCTCGTCGTGGCGTCCGAGCGGCGCGTCGTCCCGTGGTCGTCCCGGTGATCGTCCCGGTGACCGTGGCGCGCCGGGCCGCACGCCGCAGCGTGGTCAGCACCGCGGGCCCCAGCACGACGATCGCGACCGCGTTGGTGATCGCGCGGCCGGTGTCGAAGCTGCCGGTGGAGGTGATGAGCGTGTACTTCGCGAACGTCGTCAGGTTCTCCAGCAGGGGCGCCCCCGGCACGTAGCTGAGGTCCCCCTCGACCCCCGGGACCCCGATCCCGAGCAGGAAGGGCCAGCCCGACAGGTTCATCAGGAGGCCGAACCCGTAGGCCGCCAGCACGCCGTACGCCGCCAACATCGCGATCTCGCCGCGGCCCGAGGCCCGGCGGGGCAGCAGACCGGCCCCCATCCCGACCCAGGCCGAGATGAGCATCTGGAAGGGCAGCCACGGCCCGACACCGGCCGTCATCAGCGCGGAGGCGAACAACGCCGTGCAGCCGAGGGCGAAGCCGAAGCCAGGTCCGAAGACCCGCCCGGCGAGGATCAGCAGGAAGAAGACCAGCTCGATGCCCCCGGTGCCGGCCGACATCCCCCGCAGCACCGCGATCACCGCGCTGAGCACCCCGAGGACGGCCAGCACCCTCGGATCGAGCCCTGCCTCCGAGATCTCGGCCAGGACCACGACGAGCACGAGCGGCAGCAGGGCGAGGAACAGGAAGGGGGGGTCGACCCGGGCCCCGGGTGCCGGCTGCAGGAGCAGCGGCCAGCAGAGCATCATCAGTCCGCCGAGGGAGGCGACCGCGAGGACGGCGGCACTACGGCGGGTCACCGGGACGGCGTGCGGTGCCGCGGGGCGCGGGGCGCTCACGACGACCTGCCGTGCAGCGGGCTCGGCGGGCGGGCCAGGGCCGACGCGACCTCGTCGACGCGAAGCCAGGGCGCGCCGAGCACCTTGGTGACCTGTGGGGCGAAGGCCGGCGACTCGGCCACCACCTGCCGCACGGGCCCGGAGGAGACGATCTCTCCCTCGGCCATCACCACGACGTCGTCGGCGCACAGCGCGACGAACTCGACGTCGTGGGTGGCGACCAGGACCGAGCGCGCGTCGGCTGCGATCTCGCGCAGGAGCCCCGCCAGGCGAGCCTTCGCGGCGTAGTCCAGGCCGCGGGTGGGCTCGTCGAGCAGCAGCACCGGTGGATCGGTGCTGAGCACGATCGCGAGCGCGAGGGCCAGCCGCTGCCCCTCGGAGAGGTCGCGCGGGTGCTGGGCCCCGGGGATGCCCGGGGCCAGGGAGTCCAGGACGGGCCGGGCGCGGGGACCGGCCATCGCGCACTCCTCGGCGACGGTCTCGAGGTAGAGCAGGTCGGCCGGGCTCTGCGGGAGCAGTCCGACCACCGCGGGCCGTCGCGGGGGCGTCAGGGTCGAGGGATCGAGACCGTCGATCTCGACGCGACCCGAGCGCAGGGTGCCGGTGCCCTGCAACGCCCACAGCAGCGAGGACTTGCCGCAGCCGTTGCGCCCCATCAGGGCCGTCACCCGACCCGGGACGAGGTCGAGGTCGAGGTCGCGCACCGCGGCCGTGGTGCCGTGCACGACGGTGAGGCGCCGGGCCCGCAGCAGCGGCGGCGTACGCCGACCCGTCGTCGCCGTCGCGGGGGTCGCGCCGGGGGTGTTCTCCGGAGGCTCCGGCGGCGCCTGCGGGAGGTCGAGGCTGCGGGCACGACGGCGGGCGTCGCGGACGTCGAGCGGCAGCGGCGACCACCCGGCGAGGCGACCGAGCTCGACGATCGGCGGCACGACCGGGGAGTCGACGAGCACCTCCGCGGTGCTCCCGACCCGGACCGAGCCGTCACCTCCCAGCAGGCAGGTGCGGTCCGCGAAGGGGACGACCCGTTCGAGACGGTGCTCGGCGAGGAGGACGGAGACCCCCAGGTCGCGCACCAGGCGGGTCAGCGTGGCGAGCACGTCCTCGGCTGCGGTGGGGTCCAGGGCCGAGGTCGGCTCGTCGAGCACGAGCAGCCGCGGGTGCGTGGTGAGCACGGAGCCGAGCGCGACCCGCTGCTGCTGGCCACCGGAGAGGGTGCGCAGGTCCCGGGCGCGCAGGTCGGCCACGCCGAGCAGGTCGAGGGTCTCCTCGACCCGACGGCGCATCGTCGCGGGGGCGAGGCCGAGCTGTTCCATGCCGTAGGCGAGCTCCTCCTCGACGGTGTCGGTCACGAAGCCGGCCGCGGGGTCCTGGCCGACGTAGCCGATGACGTGGGCACGCTCGCGCGGCGGTGTGCGCACGATGCTGCGCCCGTCGAGGAGCACGTCGCCGTCCAGCCTCCCGCCGGAGAAGCGTGGCACCAGGCCCGTCACGACGCCGAGCAGCGTCGACTTGCCGACCCCGGTCGGACCGGAGACGAGCATCAGCTCGCCCTCCTCGACGAGCAGGTCGACGTCGTGGAGCACGACCACGCCGGCGGTCCCGCCGGGCGAGCCGGGGACGCGCTCGTCGTCGAAGCGCAGCGAGACGGAGCGGAGCTCGATCATGCCGCCACCGCCGGCTGCGGGTGCCGGGCCGGCACCGTGCGCGACGAGGTCGACAGCACCGGGGGTGGCGCAGCGATCGCGGCGACGAGGCCGACGAGCGGCGCGACCAGGGCCAGCAGGGTCATCGTCGGGACCGAGTCCAGGGCCGGGTAGGCGACCGGGACCTGGTCGGAGGCCAGGAGCAGACCGAGCCGGGCCACGACCAACCCGGAGGCGACCACGGCGATCTCGGGCCAGCGCCACCGGTCGGCGCGGTAACGGGTGCGCTCGACCCGTCGACCCGCACTGACCAGCCCGGCGACGGCGAGGAGGAGGCCTCCGACCAGGAAGGCCCGGCCCACGTCGGCGTTCACCGCGCGCGTCTGGTCCAGCACGGCGTAGGTGCCCACGCAGACCCCGAGCAGACCGAGGAGCATCAGCGTGCCCGTGGTGCGCCGCTGCGCGGGCGTCGCCGAGCCCGAACGCCCGTAGCCCCGGGTGTCCATCCCGGCCGCAAGAGCCAGCGAGCGCTCGAGTGCGTCCTCGAGCACGGGCACCAGGCTCCGCCTGAGCCCCCGGACCCGGCCCGAGGATCCCGCGGGCGCAGGTCGCAGCGCCTGCGCCGCCCGGACCCGGCGCACGCTGTCCGCGAGCTGGGGCAGCACGCTGACGGCGACCACCAGCGCGGTGCCGACCTCGTAGAGGGCCGGCGGCACCGAGCGGAGCAGTCGCTTGGGGTTGGCCAGCGCGTTGGCGGCCCCGACGCACACCACGATCGTCGCCAGCCGCATCCCGTCGTAGAGCCCGGCGAGCAACGCCTCCCGGGTCAGCGGACCCAGCAGGGTGATGCCCAGGACCCAGTCGGGCAGCGGCACCGCAGGCAGGTCCAGCAGCACCGTGCCGGGGTAGCCGCTGCCGACGAGCACCCGGAAGACCACCCGGATGACCACGATCAGCAGCCCCAGCCACAGGTAGATGCGGAAGGACCGCGCCCACGGCTGGTCGCCGCGACGCGCCAGCACCGTCAGCGCTGCCGTCGCGACCAGGAGGAGGAGCACCAGCGGGTTGGTCGTCGCCGACGCCGCCACCGCGAGCCCGATCGCCCACAGCCACCAGGCCACGGGGTGCAGGTCACGGGGCAGGCGCGGCCTCACGGGCGCGCGGCCGCCCGACGCCGGAGCAGCACCACGCCGCCGGCGAGCAGCGCGAGCAGCGCGAGGACGCCCGGCGCGACCCAGGCAGGCAGGCCTGCCTGCTCGGCCGAGACCGCCTGGGTGGACGGCGTCGACGACCTCACTGGCCGGGGTCGCGGACGGCGGGGTGTCGCCAGCCAGGGCCGACCCGTCGCCGCCTCGGGCACGGGGAGACGCCGTGGCCCTGTCCCGGCCGGACGCGTCCGTCACCCCACTGCCCCGTCGCCCGCCGTCACGCGTCTGAGCGGCTCCTCGGCCACCCGTCCGGTCCCCGGCACCCGAGGTGGGAGAGGCCGACGGGGTCGTGGCCGCGGTCGACGGGGTCGGCGTGACCGAAGTGCTCGGCGACGGGGACGGCGAGTCTCCCCCGCTCGGTGCGCCACCGGGGTCACCTGACCCGCCGGCGCCGCCAGGACCGGAGCCACCGGTCGAGCCGCCCGTGCCACCCGTGCCACCCGTGCCACCCGAGCCGCCCGAGCCCCCGAGCCGCCGGAGCCGCCCGTGCCACCCGAGCCGGTGCTGTGCACCGGCGCAGGGGAGGCCGGAGGCGACTGGGACCCGGTGCTGAACCGCCAGCCGATCGAGCCGCCGGCGGGGACCTTCAGGCCGGCCGCGCCGAGGCTGCTGTAGGTCCAGGTCCCCGACGTGCCGTCGGACCACCACAACGACCAGTAGGCGTCGGCCGGCGACGCCTGCTGGCACGGGTCGCTCGCCGGGACCGCGTTGACCCGGCACACGAAGCCCGGCTCACGGCTGGCGTAGGTCAGGCCGGCGCCACCGGCCGGCGAGACCACCGAGGCGGGCTTGCCGCCGCCGTCGGCGTCACAGCCGGTCGAGACGCCGCCGCCGAGGCTCGCCCGGTCGACGACCACGCTGACGCCCGCGGCGTCGGCGCAGGTCGCGGCGGAGGCGGGCGCCGCTGCGACGACGGACGCGACCATCCCGACGCCCATCCCGGCGCCCAGGACACCCAGCACCACGACGCCACCACGGGCGCGGCTCGCTGCAAGGGACCTTGCCTCGGTGGGCACGGCGCGGCTCACCTCAGCTCCGGCAGCGGCGCACGCTGAGGTACGCGAGCCCCGGAGCGGCCTGGGCGGTGGCCCGCCGGAACTGGTCGCGGGTCTCCTGCGTGATCCCGTCCTGCTGTGCGGTCCGGTACGCCGCCCGGTCGTAGGCGATCGCGCCGTTGTCCAGCGCCAGCCGGTTGACCCATCGTGCCGCGCCCCGCGCGGGACCGCAGTAGCGCGCCTGGCCGAGCACCCAGGCGGCCAGACCCGTGCTGTTGGAGTTGGAGGCCGCCGTGCCCGGGCCGCCACCGAAGCTGCCGTTGTCGCGCTGCACCGAGACCATCCAGGCAAGAGCGTCGCGGGTCGCGCGACGCACGACCCTGCCCTGACGAGGGAGCGCCTGCAGGTTCAGCACCGCCAGCGCGGTCGCGTCCAGGTCGGGTGTCCCGTCGGCGCCGCAGGACTGGTCCTCGGCGTCCTCGGGCGGCAGCTGGAGGCGGAAGAAGCCGCCGTCGCACTGCTGCTGGAGCAGGTAGCGGGTCGCGGCGCCGGCCTCCGGGCTCTGGACCCGGCGGAGGCCCTGGACGGCGAAGGCCTGCCCGATGACGTTGGCGAAGTCGGTCTCGCCGCGGTCACGCATCGCGACCGTCGGTCGGGCCGCCGGTCGAGCACCAGGCTGTTCATCCGGCGCACGAGGTCGCGCTCGCCGAAGCGGCGCGGGTCGACCTCGGCGTCCTCGGCGAAGACGAGGGCCTTGGCGGTGCTGCCGGCGTAGACGTCGTCGCGGCGAACCGAAGTCGGCGCCGGTCGTCCAGCTGTCGACCTTGCGCCTGCGAGCGCGCGGCTCATCCGGTTCAGCGCGCGGGGCTGCCCGTCGATCTCGGCCAGGGCGTAGCCGATGTCGGCGGTCAGTCCGTAGTCGTTGAAGTCGAACTGGTTGTTGTAGACGACGCCGCCGCCGCAGCTGGCCGGCGAGCCAGGCGGCGCTGTCGTCGTCCGGGGCGGCCTGGGCGGCCGGAGCGGCGGCGAGCGCGCCGGTCAGGGCGATGCCTCCGGAGAGCAGGGCGAGGCCGGCCTTGCGGAGCACGGAGTGGGACATGGTGGGATCCTTCCCGCTGCACACAGCGGGAGGTCGCGCACAGGGAGGTCCTGCGGGTCGATCCCCGCTGTTTTCCACGACAGCGATTGATCAGGACGCGGCGTCACGGGTGCTCCGGCTCGCCTCCTGAGGGAGGCCTACGGTTGCGGGTCAGCGCCGGACTTCGACCGGCTTCCCCCGAGGACGTGCGTGTGATGGGCGGTGCGAGAGCACCTTAACGCCGATCGCGGCGCACGCAAGCCTGCCGTCCCGGGCAGGCGTGGCACCGCCGCGGCGGCAGGCTTGCGCGCCGTGGACCTGAGCGGGACGGACGCCGGCTCAGGACAGCTTCTGCAGGATCAGCTCACGGACCCGTCCGGCATCGGCCTGGCCGCGCATCTGCTGCATCACGGCGCCGATCAGGGCACCGGCCGCGGCGACCTTGCCGTCGCGGATCTTGGCCGCGACGTCCGGGTTCGCCGCGATCGCCTCGTCGACCGCGGCCGCGAGCGCGCCCTCGTCGGAGACGATCGCGAGCCCGCGGGCCGCGACGACCTCGGCCGGGGTGCCCTCGCCCGCGAGGACGCCGTCGAAGACCGAGCGAGCGAGCTTGTCGTTGAGGGTCCCGTCGTCGACCAGCGCCTGGACCTGGGCGACCTGGGCCGGGGTCACCCCCAGCTGCGCCAGCTCGACGCCCGCATCGTTGGCCCGCCGGGTCAGCTCGGAGAGCCACCACTTGCGAGCGGCCTGGGGGCTCGCGCCCGCGGCCACGGTCTCCTCGAGCAGCGGAAGGGCTCCCGCGCCGACGGCGTCGCGCATCTCGAGCTCGGAGTAGCCCCACTCGGCCTGGAGCCGGGCCCGCCTGACGGTGGGGTTCTCCGGAAGGGTCTGACGCAGGGCGTCGACCCACGCGCGGGACGGGGCGACCGGCACCAGGTCGGGCTCGGGGAAGTAGCGGTAGTCCTCGGCGTCGGACTTCTCGCGACCCGACGTGGTGACCCCGGTGTCCTCGTGCCAGTGCCGGGTCTCCTGGAGGATGGCGCCGCCGCCGTCGAGCACCGCCGCGTGGCGCTGCATCTCGTAGCGCACGGCCCGTTCGACGGAGCGGAAGGAGTTGACGTTCTTGGTCTCGGTGCGGGTGCCGAGGCCACCGGCGCCGGCGGGTGCGAGCGAGAGGTTGACGTCCGCGCGCAGGTTGCCCTGGTCCATGCGGGCCTCGGAGACCCCCAGCGCGACGATCAGGTCCCGCAGCTGGGCGACGTAGGCCCGCGCCACCTCGGGTGCGCGGGCGCGGGTGCCGAGGATGGGCTTGGTGACGATCTCGATCAACGGGATGCCCGCACGGTTGTAGTCGACCAGTGAGTAGTCCGCACCGTGGATGCGCCCCGAGGTGCCCACGTGCAGCGACTTGCCCGTGTCCTCCTCCATGTGGGCGCGCTCGACCTCGACGCGGACGACCTCGTCCTCGCCGCCCTCGACCGGCACGGAGACGTCGAGGTAGCCCTCGAAGGCGATCGGCTCGTCGTACTGGCTGGTCTGGAAGTTCTTGGGCATGTCGGGGTAGAAGTAGTTCTTCCGCGCGAAGCGGCACCACTCGGCGATCTCGCAGTTCAGCGCGAGCCCGATGCGCATCGCCGACTCCACGGCGGCCCGGTTGACCACGGGCATCGCGCCCGGCAGTCCGAGACAGGTCGGGCAGACCTGGGTGTTGGGCTCGGCCCCGAACCCCGTCGGACAGCCGCAGAACATCTTGGTCGCGGTGTTCAGCTCGACGTGGACCTCGAGGCCCAGCGCCGGGTCGTAGGAGGCGAGCACGTCGTCCCACGCCACCAGGGTGTCCTTGGTCGCGCTCATCATGCGCCTCCTTCGAGGGAAGGGGCGCGGTCGAGCAGCGGCCCGCCCCACGCCTGGGTGAGCAGGGCCTCGACCGCGGCTCCGAGGTGGTAGCAGCGGTCGTCGGCCAGCGCGGGCGCGAGGACCTGGAACCCGGTGGGCAGCCCGTCCTCGTCGGCGAGCCCGTTCGGCACCGAGATGCCGGGCACGCCGGCCAGGTTGGCGGGGATGGTGGCGAGGTCGTTGAGGTACATCGCGACCGGGTCGTCGAGCTTCTCGCCGAGCTTGAACGCGGTGGTGGGCGCGGTCGGCGAGACGAGCACGTCGGCCTGCTCGAACGCAGCGGCGAAGTCCCGGCTGATCAGGGTGCGGACCCGCTGGGCCTGGCCGTAGTAGGCGTCGTAGTAGCCGCTGGAGAGCGCGTAGGTGCCGAGGATGATCCGTCGCTTGACCTCGTCGCCGAAGCCGGCGTCGCGGGTCGCGCGCATGACCTGCTCGGCGCTGGGTGAGTCGATGTCGTCGGGCAGCACCCGCAGCCCGTACCGCATGGCGTCGAACTTCGCGAGGTTGCTGGACGCCTCGGACGGCATGATCAGGTAGTAGGTCGCCAACGCGTGGACGAAGCTGGGGCAGGAGACCTCCACGACGCTGGCGCCGGCACCGACGAGCAGGTCGACGGTCTCGGTGAACCGGGCGCGGACACCGTCCTGGTAGCCCTCGCCGCCGAGCTCGCGGATCACCCCGACGCGGACGCCGCTCAGGTCGGCCTGCGCCCCGGCACGGGCGGCGGCGACCAGTCCGGGCAGCGGCTGGTCGATCGACGTGGAGTCGCGGGGGTCGTGGCCGCCGACGAGCTCGTGGAGCATCGCGGCGTCGAGCACGGTGCGGGTCACCGGGCCCACCTGGTCCAGCGAGTTGGCCATCGCGACCAGGCCGTAGCGGCTGACCCCGCCGTAGGTCGGCTTGACCCCGACCGTGCCGGTCATGGCGCCGGGCTGACGGATCGAGCCGCCGGTGTCGGTGCCGAGCGCCAGGGGCGCCTGGAAGGACGCCACGGCCGCAGCGGAGCCGCCACCGGACCCACCGGGGATCCGGTCGAGGTCCCACGGGTTGTGCGTGGCGCCGTAGGCGCTGTGCTCGGTCGAGGACCCCATCGCGAACTCGTCCATGTTGGTCTTGCCGAGGATCGGCAGGCCGGCGGACTTGAGCCGGGCCACCACGGTGGCGTCGTACGGCGGCACCCAGCCCTCGAGGATCCTCGAGCCGCAGGTCGTGGGCAGCCCCTCGGTGGCCAGGACGTCCTTGACCGCGACGGGTACGCCGTCCAGCGCCGAGGCCGGTGCGCCGGCGCCGCGGCGCTCGTCGGAGGCGGCGGCCTGGGCCAGCGCCCCCTCCGCGTCGAGGTGCAGGTAGGCGTGCACGGCCCCGTCCACCGCCTCGGTGCGGGCGAGGTGCTCGCGGACCAGCTCGACGGAGGTCGTCGTGCCCGCCGCGAGGTCCTCGGCGAGGTCGGCCGCCGAGCGGCGCGTGCGAGGAGCATCGCTCACTGCTCGTCTCCCAGGATGCGGGGCACGGCGAAGCGCTGCTGCTCGGTGGCCGGGGCGCCTGCGAGCGCGGCCGACGCGCCGAGCGACGGCTCGACCACGTCCTCGCGGAAGACGTTGGTCAGCGGCAGGGCGTGCGAGGTGGGCGGCACGTCGTCACCCGCCACGCCGGCCAGGGAGGCGATCGACTCGAGGATCACCGACAGCTGGGGGGCGAGGTGGTCCAGCTCGGCGTCGTCGAGGTCGATCCGGGCGAGGTCGGCGAGGTGGCGCACCTCCTCGCGGGTGATCCGGTCGTCAGGCATGCGATCCATCTTAGGAGTCGCCGAGTGTGCCTTCGCCCGGGGGCGAGGTACGGTTGATGTTGAACTTTCAACCGACTGGGAAGGATCCCATGACCAAGGTCTCGATCATCTACTACTCCGGCTACGGCTCGGTCCACGCGATGGCGCTGCGCGCCGCGAAGGCGGCTGAGGAGGCCGGCGCGGAGGTGCGCCTGCGCCACGTCGCCGAGACGGCGCCGCGCGAGGCCGTCGAGTCGCAGGACGCGTGGAAGGCACACGTCGACGAGGTCGCCGACCAGCCGACCGCCACGCCCGACGACATCGAGTGGGCCGACGTGGTCCTCTTCGGCTCCGGCACGCGCTACGGCCACATCACCAGCCAGCTGCAGTCCTACATCGACACGCTGGGCCCGCTCTGGGGCGCCGGCAAGCTCGCCGACAAGGTCTACGCCGGGTTCACCGCCAGCTCGACCCTGCACGGCGGCCAGGAGTCCACGCTGCTCGGGCTCTACACCTCGATCTACCACTTCGGCGGGATCGTGGTGGCCCCCGGCTACACCGACCCCATCAAGTTCAAGGACGGCAACCCCTACGGCGTCGGCAAGGTGACGGGCGAGAGCGCCGAGCTCACCGACGACGACCACGCCTCGATCGACCACATGGTCACCCGGTGCGTGCACTTCGGCAACAAGCTCACCGCCTGAGCGAGCGGATCCCGGACGGCCCGTCGCGAATCGCGGCGGGCCGTCCTGCGTCACGGGGCACCGCGCACACCCGGGGCCAGGATCAGGCGACCGCGACGAACAGGCGACGGCGGCGTTCCGCGGCATCTCCGCACCGCTCCGGACGACGTCGAGCAGGCAATCTGTGGACACCGACCCGCCCCACCGGCTCGTCCGTCAGTCGCACCGCGACGGGGTCGAGCTGGCACCCTGACGCTGTGCCCTCCCCCGCTCCCGCTCCCCGCCTCGGCCAGGTCGTGACCGTCTTCCGCAACCGCCTCATGCCCGACGCCGTCACGGCGTACGCCGAGGAGCTCGCGGTGGTCGCGGCGCTGGCCCGGGAGATGCCGGGGTTCGTCGAGACGAAGACGTTCGTGGCCGACGACGGCGAGCGCGCCACGATCGTGACCTTCGCCGACGCCGAGAGTCACCGTGGGTGGGCCGAGCACCCGCGCCACCGGGAGGCGCAGCGTCACGGCATCGCGCAGTACTACAGCACCTACTCGATCGCCGTCGGCCAGACGTCGTACGCCAGCGCGTTCGAGCGGCCCGACCCAACCGATCCGCAGGCCCACGGCATCTGACGGGGTGACCCCGCCCCTCCAGGAGGCCCGATGTCCCGAACGCCCGACGACGAGCAGTACGCCGCGATGGTCCACGCCACGTGGCCCGCGCTGTACCGCACCGCGTTCCTGCTCCTCGGCGAACGAGGCGACGCCGAGGACCTCGTGCAGACCAGCCTGGCCAAGACCTACGCCAGCTGGTCCAAGGTCCGCGACCTCGACGCGGCACCCGGCTACGCCAGGACCGTCCTGCTGAACACAGCCGCGTCGTGGTTCCGACGGCGGTCGTGGCGCAACGAGACGCCGACCGAGATCCTGCCCGAGCACCGCGACCGCGACGGGCAGCACGACGGCGGCGACGTCGTCGACCTGCAGCGAGCGCTGTCCCACCTGGCCCGACGCCAGCGTGCCGTGGTCGTGCTGCGGTTCTACGAGGACCTCAGCGTCGCTCGAGACCGCCCGCACCCTCGGCATCGCCGAGGGCACCGTCAAGAGCCAGACCTCCGACGCCCTCGCCCGCCTGCGTGACCTGCTCGGCGACGCCGCCGTGCCCCAGACCCTAGGAGCCACCCATGACTGACCGTCTGAGCGAGCTGCTGCACACCGAGGGCGACCTGCTCGAGGTCCCCCCGGCGCCGACGGGCGCGATCATCGCCGCCGGCCGCAGCTCCCGCGCCCGCGCCCGCGCCGGGCGCGCCGTGGCAGTCCTGGCCGCCGCCGCAGTCGTCGCCGGCGGTGTCGGCGGCGCGCTCGCGCTGACCGGTCGGTCCGGCCCGGGCGAGCCCGCGCCTTCCGTGGTCCGCGACCTGTCCGCAGCCGCGGCGTTCGAGCAGCAGGGTGCCTTCGCCGTCGGCCGGACGGTCTACTTCGGCACCTCCGGGGAGCACACGGCCGAGGTCCCGGCCGACGTCAAGCAGCTCTACTACACCGCGGCCGGCGTGCTGGTGCGCAGCGGGAAGAGCCCCTGGACCGACAGCGCGGGTCCCTCCGACTACGGCCTGGTGACCCCGACGGCGACGTGCGCAGCCTCGGCCTCCAGCTCGGGGACGTCGCGCCGGACACCTCGGCCAGCGAGCCCTACCTGGCCTGGTCGAGCCCCGGCGCCTCCACGACCAGCTGGACCGTCCACGTGCTCGACGTCCGCACCTCCGAGCAGGTGACCGTCCCGGTCACCGGGGCGTTCACCTGGGGCGGGTGGGAGGCCCCGCCCGTCTCGATCGACGGCGACCTGGTCTACGTCGGGCTCGACGACGCGACCGTGGCCGTCGACTTCCGCACCGGGGAGCAGCAGGTGGCCGGGGGCATGGAGGCCAGCTACTACCCCGACGTGGTCGACGGACGCACGCTCCTCGAGCCACCCCGGGACCGCCAGTACCGACCGACCGGACCGGGGCAGGTCGTCGACGCGCTGACCGGCGAGGTGGTCCGAGAGGTCCCGTCGACCGGGGACACCTTCGCGGTCCTGTCACCGGACGGCGGCTACGTCCGTGTCGTCGGCTACGGCCGGGCCAGCGGCGAGGTGCTCGACGTCGTGAGCGGGGCGAGCACCGCCCTGCCCGACGACGGAGGCGACTACGGCTGGACCCCGGACGGCGGCCTGATCGCGGTCTCCCGCAGCGGGGCGAGCATCTGCGAACCGGGCGGCGGGTCGTGCACCCAGGTCGCCCAGGACCTGGGTCCCGGCGTGATCAAGGTCGGCGGGAACTCCTACGAGTCCTGAGACGGCTCCTCGTCCGCGCCCGCGTCGGGCTCCTCCGGCGCGGGCGGCGGGCCGTCGGCGAGCAGCGCCACGAAGCCCGCCTCGTCGAGCACGGTGACCCCGAGCTGCTCGGCCTTCTCGGCCTTGGAGCCGGCGTTCTCCCCGACCACGACGAAGTCCGTCTTCTTCGACACCGAGCCCGACGCCTTGCCCCCGCGGACGAGGATCGCCTCCTTGGCGGAGTCGCGGCTGAAGCCCTCCAGCGAACCCGTGACCACCAGGGTCAGACCCTCGAGGGTCCGGGGCGCCGACGCGTCCTGCTCGTCGGCCATCGAGACGCCGGCCGCCGTCCACGCATCGACGATCGCGGCGTGCCAACCGACGCCGAACCACTCGATGACCGCCTCGGCGATCGTGGGCCCGACCCCGTCGGCCGCGGCGA
The DNA here is from genome assembly GCA_963714475.1 of uncultured Actinomycetota bacterium. Lineage (GTDB taxonomy): Bacteria > Actinomycetota > Actinomycetes > Propionibacteriales > Nocardioidaceae > Nocardioides. Next base: position 190,229 of record CAVQOP010000006.1, on the reverse strand, counting down.
GCTGCTGCTCTCCTGCGGCGCGGATCGCCTCCATCGAGCCGAACTCGGTGGCCAGGGCCCGGGCCGCGCTCGGGCCCACGTGGCGGATCGAGAGCGCCACGAGCACGCGCCACAGCGCGACGTCGCGCGACGAGGCGAGCCCGGCGAGCAGCGAGACCCCGTTGGCCGAGAGCACCCGGCCGCGCCCGTCGGCCACGCCGGACTCGACCTCCTTCTTCTTCGCTGCGCGCGTGAAGAGCTCGGTGCGCAGCAGCTTGGCCTCGTCGAGGTCGAAGACGTCGCCCTCGTTGCCGATCACCCCGGCCGTCAGCAGCGCGTGGGCGGCCTCGGAGCCGAGTCCCTCGATGTCGAAGGCCGCCCGGCTCGCCACGTGGTAGACGCGCTCGAGCACCTGGGCGGGACAGAACTGGTGGTTCGGGCAGCGGAGGTCCTTGTCGCCCTCCTTCTGCATCGCCAGGGACGTGCCGCAGGTGGGGCACTCGGTGGGCATCACCCACTCCGCGAGCCCCTCCGGACGCAGCGCGAGCACCGGCCCGACGATCTCGGGGATCACGTCGCCGGCCTTGCGCAGCACCACGGTGTCGCCGGGACGGACGTCCTTGCGACGCACCTCGTGGGCGTTGTGCAGGGTGGCCATCTCGACCGTCGAGCCCGCGACCCGGGTCGGCACCATCCGACCGAACGGCGTGACCCGGCCGGTGCGGCCGGTGTTGACCTCGATCGCGAGCAGCTCGGCGTTGACCTCCTCGGGGGGGTACTTGAAGGCGATGGCCCAGCGGGGTGCGCGGCTGGTCGAGCCCAGTCGTCGCTGGAGGCCGAAGTCGTCGACCTTGACCACGACGCCGTCGATCTCGTGCTCCACCTCGGCCGGGTCGTGGCGGTGCTCGCCGTAGTAGGTCACGAAGTCGCGCACCTCGGCCAGCGAGCCCAGCACCCGGACCCGGGGGGAGACCGGGAGGCCCCAGGCGGCGAGCGCGTCGTACGCCGCGGACTGCGACGTCGGCTCGAAGGCGCTGCGCTCCCCGATGCCGTGGCAGACCATGCCGAGCGCCCGGGTCGCGGTGACCCGTGGGTCCTTCTGGCGCAGCGAGCCGGCCGCGGCGTTGCGCGGGTTGGCGAAGACCGGCTTGCCGGCCTGCGTCATCGACTCGTTGAGCCGCTCGAAGGCGGCGGTCGGCAGGAAGACCTCCCCGCGGACCTCGACCAGGTCGGGCACCGGGTGCTCGTCGGTGGCCCGCAGCCGGGTCGGGACCGAGTCGATCGTCCGGACGTTGGGCGTGACGTCCTCGCCCGTGCGACCGTCGCCGCGGGTCAGCGCCCGGGTCAGCCGGCCGTGCTCGTAGAGCAGGTTGATGGCGAGGCCGTCGACCTTGAGCTCGACGAGCAGCGCGGGGTCCACGGCGCCGTCGCGGGCCAGCCGGGCGTGCCAGGCCTCGAGCTCCTCGTCGGTGAAGGCGTTGTCGAGGCTCTCCATGCGGCGCAGGTGGTCGACCGCGGTGAACTCGGTCGAGACCGCTCCCCCGACCTTCTGGGTCGGCGAGTCCGGCGTGCGGAGCTCGGGGTGGGCCTCCTCGAGCTCCTCGATCCGACGCATCCGACGGTCGAAGTCGGCGTCGTCGAGCGTGGGGTCGTCGAGGACGTAGTAGCGCCAGCGGGCGTCCTCGACGTCCTCGACGAGGCGCTGGTGCTCCTCGCGGGCGTCGCTGGAGGCAGGGTCGACCGGCTCGGCGGCCGAGGCGTCGGCCGGCTCGTCAGGGGTCACGCTCATGGGGCCATCCTGCCGCCTCGCGCCGACACCCGTCGGGGCACCATCCGCACGCCGGTCGGCTCCGAACACCGCACGTGACGTCCCCCTCCCCCCGCCCCGACCTGACCGACACACCCGCTCTCTCCTCGGGTCCGTCGCTGACCCGTCTCGACGTCGACGCCTCACCCCGCGGCCTGGTCCTCGTGCTGCACGGGGGCAAGCAGGCCAGCGGCCAGGCCGTGGACGCGCGCAGCGCCTCGTGGCGTCGCATGGCCGCGATGCAGCGCGCGATCACCCCCGCGGCACACGCCGAGGGGGTCTCCACCTGGCTGCTGCGCTACCGCGTGCGCGGGTGGAACCGCGGCGCGCCGGTCCAGGACGCCCGGTGGGCGCTGGAGCAGGTGCGACGCGAGCACGGCGACGTCCCGGTGGTCCTGCTCGGGCACTCCATGGGCGGGCGTACCGCCGCGTACGTCGCCGACGACCCCAGCGTGGTCGGCGTCGTCGCGCTCGCACCCTGGTGGCAGGGCGACGACCCGGTCTCGGCCCTGACCGGCAAGCACGTGCGGGCGGCCCACGGCCGCACGGACAAGATCACCTCGGCCCGCATGACGCGGACCTTCCTCGACCGGGCCCGTCCGGTCGCCGCGTCGGTCGAGTTCGAGGACATGGGCCGGGTGGGCCACTACATGCTGCGCCGGGTCCCGGCCTGGAACGACCTCGCCGCTCGCGAGGCGCTCGCGCTGCTCCCGACCTAGGACGACCCGGCACGACTTGCGCGGTGCTGCGCGCGTGCGTACCGTCATTGATGGAACGGAACCGTTTCGTTTCATCGAGGTGACCGGGAGATGACGTGGCGCCGACCGGAGACACCCGCCCCCGGGTGGAGGGTGAGCGCGAGCTCGAGATCCTCGCCGCGACCCTCGGCGTCCTCGGCGACGTCGGCTACGACCGGCTCACCATGGACGCGGTCGCCGCAGCGGCCCGTGCCTCGAAGGCCACCCTCTACCGTCGCTGGCAGTCCAAGGCCAGCCTCGTCATCGACGCCATCCAGGCCCAGAAGGGCCCCGTCGTCGAGGTCGACACCGGCTCGCTGCGCGAGGACCTGCTGGCGACGTACTGCTCGGCCGGCGGCCTCACCGACAACAGCCAGCTCCCGGTCCTGGCGGCCGTGATCACCGCCATCAGCCGCGACGCCGAGTTCGCCGAGTCCTTCCGCCGCGACGTGGTCGGCCCCAAGCAGGCTGCGGCCCGCGTGATCTTCGAGCGCGCCCGCGACCGGGGCGAGATCGGTCCGGACGTGGACCTCGACGTGATCGCCCCCGCCCTCGCCGGGATCGTGCTGCACCGCACCGTCCTCCTGGGCGAGACCCCGACCCCCGACCTCGTCGCCGAGGTCGTCGACCAGATCGTCCTGCCCGCGGCGCAACGACGCGTCGCCCACCCCAGCACCACCTCCTGAGCCCGAGAGGCACCTCATGACCGACATCGTCACCCCCGACGAGACCTCACCGACCCCGGCACCGTCCCCGCAGGCGGGGACGGAGAAGCCGGTCGACCTGCGCTGGGCGCTGGTGCTGATCTCGATCGCCCAGCTGATGGTGGTCCTCGACGCGAGCATCACCAACATCGCCCTGCCGTTCATCGGCCGCGACCTCGGGGTGGCGCAGGCCAACCTGTCGTGGATCGTGACCGGCTACGCCCTGGCCTTCGGCGGCCTGCTGCTGCTCGGCGGCCGCCTCGGCGACCTGTACGGCCGGCGCCGGATGTTCGCGCTCGGCCTGGGCGTGTTCGCAGTGGCCTCCCTGTTCGGCGGGTTCGCGCAGAACGAGGCGATGCTGCTCAGCTCGCGGGCCCTGCAGGGTCTCGGCGCCGCGCTCGCCTCGCCGGCCGCACTGGCCCTGATCACCACCACCTTCCCGGCCGGCCCTGCCCGCAACCGTGCCTTCGCCGTGTACGCCGCGATGTCCGGGGCCGGCGCGGCCGTCGGGCTGATCCTCGGCGGCTGGCTGACCGGTCTCGACTCCGTCGCCGGGATCTCGATGAGCGGCTGGCGCCTGACGTTCCTGATCAACGTGCCCATCGGCCTGGTCGCTGCCGCGCTCGCCCCGCGCTTCCTGCGCGAGTCCGAGGCCAGCGACGGGCGCCTCGACGTGCCGGGCGCGGTCACCGGCACGCTGGGGCTGCTCGGCATCGTCTACGGCCTCACCCGCGCCGGCGAGGAGCAGTACGGCTGGGGCGACCCGGGCACCGTCGCCAGCCTCGTCGCCGGCGTCGCCCTGATGGTCGGGTTCGTGCTGATCGAGCGGCGGGCGGCCCACCCGCTGCTGCCGCTGCGGATCTTCGCCCACCGCACCCGGGCCGCGAGCTTCGCGGCGATGATGCTCGCCCCGGCCGCGATGTTCGCGATGTTCTACTTCCTGAGCCTGTTCATCCAGCAGGTCATGGGCTACTCGCCGCTACGAGCCGGGTTCGCGTTCCTGCCGTTCTCCGTCGGCATCGTGATCGGGGCCGCGCTGTCCTCGAACCTCGTCAACCGCGTCGACCCGCGCTTCCTGGCCGGCACCGGCACGCTCCTGGCGGCGCTGAGCCTGTTCATGTTCTCCCGGATCAGCGTCGACGACTCCCCCGGCGCCACCCTGGCGGCGTTCGCCCAGCAGGGCACCGTCGGCACCGACGTCAGCTACTGGGGCTCGATCATGCCGTGGATCGTGGTCATGTCGATCGGCATGGGCCTGGTCTTCGTCCCCCTCACCCTGACCGCGGTGCACCGGGTCAGCGCGGACGACTCCGGCATCGGTTCGGGGGTGCTCAACACGATGCAGCAGGTCGGCGGCGCCTTGGGTCTGGCGACGTTGAGCACGGTGTCGTTGCACTACATCAACGACCGCGCCGCCGCCGTGACCGGTCCGCTCACCCAGGGCCTGACCGGCGCTGGCCTCGACCCGACGGCCACGATCCCCGGCACCGCGACGACGTACCTGCAGGGCGCGGTGTTCCAGGCCTCGTTCACCGAGGGCGCCACGCACGCGTTCCTGATCGGTTCGCTGATGATGGTGCTGGCCTCGGCCGTCGTCTGGGTCTTCCTCGACGTCAAGCACGAGGAGCTGGCCACCGACGAGGACGCACCGGTCGTCGTCTGAGCGGGAGCAGCCCCGAGACCGCACGGACGACACCGGCCCGCCACGTGATCGTGGCGGGCCGGCGTCGTGCTCGGGGCAGGTGGTGGCGCCTCAGACGCCGGAGCCGTCCCGCAGCCGCAGGAACTCCAGGTGCCGCTCGTACTGGTCGAGCACGTCGTCGAGGAGCTGGGTGTGGGTGTAGCCCATGACGTCGTAGCCCTGGCCGCCCTCACGCAGGTGCACCTCGAGGCGCGAGTAGACCTCGTCCCCGCGCGGGACCCGCCCGCCGTACGCCGGCACCGGCACCTCGCCGTGCTGGACGGCGTAGACGAAGGGCTGCTCGCCCCCGACGGCCGCGCGCAGGGCGATGGCGGGCTGACCGGACTCGTCGACGACGCTGGCCACCTCCGCCGGGACGCCCTGCTCCTCGAGCTCGCCGGCGACCTCCTCGAGGGCCGGCGTGACGATGCCGGCGAGGAAGGTGTCGGCCTCGGCGCGCGAGGGGAAGGCCATCGCACGCCGCACCCGCGACTGCCACGGCACCGACGGGCGGGCGGAGTCCGAGGTCTCCGAGCCGCTGCTGCGTCCCGACAGGGCCCCCGGGAGCGAGCCCGTCGAGCTGTCCACCCGTTTGGCCTCGACGACCAGGGCCTTGTGCAGACCCCACATGACCGCGAGCATCACGAAGGCGAACGGCAGACCCACGATGATCGTGGCGTACTGGAGGGCGAAGATGTTGCCCGCGCTGAGGATCGCCAGCGTCAGCGCGCCGGTGGCGATGGCCCAGAAGATGCGCAGACCGGCACCGGCGTCGTCGTTGGCCGTGCGCAGCCGCGACGACAGGTTGGCCATCACGAGCGCGCCCGAGTCGGCCGAGGTGACGTAGAAGAGCAGCCCGACGACGATCGCGAGGGTCGCGACGACCGGGAACAGCGGGTACTCCTGGAGCAGGGCCCACAGGCCCTGGTCGGGACCCGTCGCCTGGGTCACGACGGACTCGAACGAGGCGTTGCCCGCGCGCAGCTCGTCGATCGCGGCGTTGCCGAAGATCGAGACCCACATGACGATGTAGCTGAACGGGATCAGCAGGGTGCCGAGCACGAACTGGCGGATGGTGCGTCCGCGCGAGATCCGGGCCAGGAACAACCCGACGAAGGCCGACCACGCGATCCACCAGGCCCAGAAGAACAGGGTCCACAGACCCATCCACTCGGCGTTGTCCTCGAAGGGGAAGGTCTGCATGGTCATGCCCGGCAACAACCGGGCGTAGTCACCGACGTTGAGCACCATGGCGTTGAGCAGCTGTGCGGTCCGACCGGTGACCAGGATGAAGACGACGAGCAGGATGGCCAGGACGACGTTGATCTGGGAGACCAGCTTGATGCCCTTCGAGACACCGGTCGTCGCGGAGATCCCGGCGATCAGGACCGCGAGGACGACCAGCGACATCTGTGCGGCCAGGCCCTGCGGGACGCCGAAGACGATGTTGAGGCCGGCGTTCAGGCTGACCACACCGATCCCGAGCGAGGTCGCGACGCCGAAGATCGTGCCCAGGACGGCCGCCGTGTCGGTCGCGTGCCCGATCGGCCCGTCCACCCGCTTGCCGATCAGCGGGAACAGCGCCGAGCGCACCGCGAGCGGCAGGTTGAGCCGGTAGGCGAAGAAGGCCAGGGCCATCCCCATCATGGAGTACATCGCCCAGCCGGACATGCCGTAGTGGAAGAGCGTCCAGGCCGTCGCCTCACGCGCCGCCTCGACGGTGCCGCCCTCGATGGAGGGGGGCGAGAGGTACTGGGTCGCGGGCTCGTAGACGGAGTAGAAGATCAGGTCGGTGCCGATGCCGGCGGCGAAGAGCATCGCCGCCCAGGCCCCGGTCGAGAACTCCGGGCGCGAGTGCTCGGGGCCGAGGCGAACGCGGCCGTGCCGGGAGAAGCCGAGATAGACCACGAAGACCAGCACCACCGTGGTCAGCGCGATGTAGTACCAGCCGAACCAGTTCGACACCCAGCCCACCACGGTGGAGAGCACCAAGAGTGCGTTGTCGGGCAGAGCGACGCACCACACGGTGACCAGCACCGTGATCGCGGCGGAGGTGATGAACACCGGCTTGTTCAGCGTGGCGGCCGGGCCCGAGATCGGACCGGGCGCCGGCTCGGCGGTGGGCGGGCGGTCATGGAGGTCGGTCACGGGCGGTTCTCCTGTCGTCGGCCGGCGGCACGGATCAGACGTGCACCGTGTTCGGTGCGGCGTCGTTGCGCGGGTCGCCCTGCGGCCACAGGGGCATACCGCTGCCGTGACGGTAGAACGGTGCGGGGTCCGGCGCCAGAGGCGTACTGCCCTTGATCAGGTCGGCAGCCTTCTCGGCCAGCATCATCACCGGGGCGTAGATGTTGCCGTTGGTGACGTAGGGCATCACCGAGGCGTCGACCACCCGCAGGCCCTCGACGCCGCGCACGCGCATCGAGGTCGGGTCGACCACGGCGTCGTCACCGGTGCCCATCTTGGCCGTGCACGAGGGGTGCAGGGCGGTCTCGGCGTCCTTGGCGACCCAGTCGAGGATCTCCTGGTCGGTGCTGACCTCCGGCCCGGGCGAGATCTCGCCGGCCGAGAAGGGGGCGAACGCAGGCTGCTCGAGGATCTCGCGAGCGGCGCGCACCATCTCGATCCACTCCCGCCGGTCGCTCTCGGTCGAGAGGTAGTTGAACTGCAGGGCCGGGTGCTCGTACGGGTCCGTGCTGCGGATCTTCAGCGTCCCACGCACGTCGGAGTACATCGGACCGATGTGGACCTGGTAGCCGTGCTCGGCCGCCGGCTGGCTGCCGTCGTAGCGGATGGCGATGGGCAGGAAGTGGAACATCAAGTTGGGGTAGCCCACCGAGTCGTTGCTGCGGGTGAAGCCGCCGGCCTCGAAGTGGTTGGACGCGCCGACACCGGAGCGGCCGAAGAGCCACTCCGCCCCGATGCGGGGCTTGTGGCGGTGCTTGAGCCAGGGCGCGATCGAGACCGGCTGCGAGGCGGCGTGCTGGATGTAGACCTCGAGGTGGTCCTGCATGTTGGAGCCGACCCCGGGCAGGTCCGCGATGACGTCGATGTCGAGGCCCTTGAGGTGCTCGGGGTCACCGATCCCGCTCAGCTGGAGCAGCTGGGGCGAGGCGATCGCACCGCCGCAGAGGATCACCTCACCGGCCTCGACGGTGGTCTTGAGGTGCTTGCGTCGGGTCCCGCGGGTGTAGTGCACACCGGTCACCCGCGGCCCGCCGGCCTCGCGCTTGACCTGCAGGCCCGTCACCATGCACAGCGTGCGCACCGTGAGGTTCGGCCGCTTCATGACCGGGTGCAGGTAGGCCTGGCTGGCCGAGAGCCGCCGTCCGCGCGAGACGTTGCGGTCGAACGGAGCGAACCCCTCCTGCCGGTAGCCGTTGACGTCGTCGGTCAACGGGTGGCCGGCCTGCTGGACGGCCTCGAAGAACGCGCCGAACAGCGGCGAGGTCGCCGGGCCGCGCTCGAGGCGGAGGGGCCCGGCGCCGCCGCGCCAGGCATCGGCGCCGGCGACGGTGGTCTCCATCCGCTTGAAGTAGGGCAGGCAGTGCGCGTAGTCCCAGTGCTCCATGCCGGGGTCGGCACCCCAGCGCTCGTAGTCGAGGGCGTTCCCGCGCTGGAAGATCATCCCGTTGATGCTGGAGGAGCCACCGAGCACCTTGCCGCGGGCGTGGTAGACGGTGCGCCCACCCATGTGCGGCTCCGGCTCGGAGTTGTACTTCCAGTCGTAGAGCCGGTTGCCGATCGGGTACGGCAGCGCCGCCGGCATGTGGATGAACGGGTCGAGCTTGGTGTCGGTGCGGCCGGCCTCGAGGACCAGCACCGAGGTGCCGGGGTCGGCCGAGAGCCGGTTGCCCAGCGCGGAGCCGGCCGAACCTCCCCCGACGATCACGTAGTCGTAACGCTTGTTCATGCCTCGTCCTCTCCGGAACGGAACCAGTGCTGGGGCGTGGGGCGGGTGTTGTGCCAGACGTGCTTGGTCTCGCGGTACTCCGCGAGGCCGGCCAGGCCGAGCTCGCGGCCGACGCCGCTCTGCTTGTAGCCGCCCCACTCCGCCTGCGGGACGTACGGGTGGTAGTCGTTGATCCAGACCGTGCCGTGGCGCAGCCGTGCGGCGACCCGCTCGGCGCGCCCCCCGTCGGTGGTCCACACGGCTCCGGCGAGGCCGTAGACCGTGTCGTTGGCCAGCGAGACCGCCGCCTCCTCCCGGCCGTCGCGGTCGGCGCCGGTGAAGGTCTCGACGGTCAGGACCGGACCGAAGGACTCGTCCTGGACGCAGCTCATGTCGGCCGCACAGCCGTCGAGGACGGTCGGCGGGTAGTACCAGCCCCCGTCCAGCTCGGGCTGGTCGGCCGCCACGGGCCGCGCTCCCCCGCAGCGCAGGACCGCGCCCTCCTCGATCCCCGCGGCGACGTAGGCCTCCACCTTCTCGCGGTGCGCCTCGCTGATCAGCGGACCGGTCTCGGCGGCGTCGTCGAAGGGCCCGCCGAGGCGGATCCTGCGCGCCCGGCGTACGAGCTCGTCGACGAACTCGTCGTGGATGGAGTCCTCGACGATCAGCCGGGCACCCGCGGAGCACACCTGGCCGGAGTCCAGGAAGACCGCGGTGAGCGCCATGTCCAGCGCGGCCTCGCGGTCGGCGTCGGCGAAGACGATGTTGGGGTTCTTGCCGCCGAGCTCGAGGGCGACCTTCTTGACCGTGGGCGCGGCCGAGGCCATGATCCGGCGCCCGGTGACGAGGCCGCCGGTGAAGGAGACGAGATCGACCTCGGGGGCCTCGGTCAGCGGGGGCCCGACGCGACCACCGGCGCCCAGGACCAGGTTGGCCACGCCGTCGGGCAGGCCCGCGTCGGCCAGCGCCGACATCAGCCAGATCGCGGTCGACGGGGTCAGCTCGCTGGGCTTGAGCACGAAGGTGTTGCCCGCGGCCAGCGCGGGAGCGACCTTCCACGACGTCTGCAGCAGCGGGAAGTTCCACGGCGTGATGAGCGAGCAGACACCGACCGGTTCGGTGACGACGCGACTGACCACGTCGGGCATGCCGGTGTCGACGACGCGACCGGCCTCGGCCTGGGCGAGACCGGCGTAGTGACGGAAGACGCCGACGATGTCGTCGACGTCGATGCGGGACTCCACCAGGCGCTTGCCGGTGTCGAGCGACTCCAGGCGCGCGACCTCCTCCTTCTCGGCCTCGAGCCGGTCGGCGACGCGGTGCAGCAACGCGGCCCGCTGGGGCGACGCCGTCGTGGGCCACGGGCCGTTGTCGAAGGCGCTGCGGGCGGCGCGGACCGCGTCCAGCGCGTCCTCGGCGGTCGCCTCGGAGACCGTGGCGACGACCTGCGTCGTGTCGGCCGGGCAGCGGATCTCGCGGGTGGACTGGTCTGAGGCGTCGCGCCAGCGACCGCCGATGTAGAGCTCGGGCACGTCGTGACCGTCCCGCACCTCGGTGCTCGCGTCAATCCACCTCTCTGGCGCACGCGCGATCGCCGCGTCGGGCGACGCGTCAGGCGACGCGTCAGGCGACGCGCAGGCGACGCGTCAGGCGAACAGCACCACGATGACGGCGGTGGCCGCGAGCATCACGCCGGTCAGCACCCGGTAGTTGGCCAGGACCGGGGTGTTCTTCTCCTTGAGGTCGCGGCTCTCCTGGCGCCAGTACTCGTTCTTCCAGGTCAGCTCGTCGGTCTTCTCCAGGTCGGGTGTGGGCCCGAGCAGGCTGACGACCACGAGGATCAGGCAGGAGACGACGAGGCTGATGCCCGAGGCGTAGAGGAACTGCAGGTCGACGACCCCGTTGACCTCGATCAGCAGGAACATCACGAAGCCGAGCGGCTGCATCGTGACCAAGGTCCAGAACGCCGCCGTGCCCGAGATGCGCTTCCAGGCGATCCCGAGCAGGAACACCGCGACCACGGGCGGCACGAGGTAGGACAGCACCGACTGCAGGTAGCCGTACAGCGTGTCGAAGCTGGCGATGAAGGGGCTCCAGATCACGGCGACCACGAGCGCGACCACGGTCGCGATGCGTCCGGCGAGCACCAGCCCCCGCTGGCTGGTGTCGGGCCGATAGGTCTTGACGAAGTCCATCGTCACGATCGTCGAGGCCGAGTTGAGGATCGAGTCGACGGTCGAGGTGATCGCCGCGATGACGGCCGCGAGGATCAGGCCGCGCACCCCGACCGGAAGGAGATCGAAGACGAGCGTCGGGAAGACGGTGTCGGGGTTGTCGAGGTTGGGGTAGAGCACGATCGCCATCACGCCGGGCAGGATGAAGAGGAACAGGAACGTCAGCTTGATGAAGCCTGCCAGCAGGGCGCCCCACCGTCCGTGGTCGAGGTTCTTCGCACCGAGCGACCGCTGGACGACGAGCTGGTTCGTCGTCCAGTAGTAGAGGCCGATCACGAGCACTCCGGTGATCAGCCCCGGCCACGGGAGATCTGCGTTGTCGGCGGGCAGGATCAGGCTCAGCTTGTCCTCACCGGCCGCCTCCTGCACGGCGTTCCACGACGGCACCGCCTGCCAGACGGCGATGAAGACGATCACGCCACCGATCAACGTGATCGTGGCCTGGATCGAGTCACTGACCATGACGGCCCCGAGGCCGCCGATGACGGTGTAGACGGCTGCGAGCAGCGCCAGTGCCGCGATCGAGACCCACAACGGGATCCCGGGGTAGATGGCGCGCACCAGCACCGCGCCGGCGTACAGCGCCGCGGCCATGTCGATGAACATGTTGGCGAACAGGTTGAAGGCGGCGAACGCCATCCGGGAGCGGCGGTTGAACCGCCGTTCGAGGAACTCCGGCAGCGTGAAGACCTTGGAGCGCAGGTAGAAGGGCAGGACGAAGAAGATGAAGATCGCGAGGATGACCGTGGTCATCCACTCGTAGGCGAAGATCGAGATCCCTTGGTCGTAGGCGCCGCCCGCCAAGCCCACGAAGGTCGCACCGGACATGTTGGTCGCGACCAGGGAGAGCCCGACGAAGGGCCAGATGAAGTTTCGTCCGCCGAGGAAGTACTGCTCGGTCTCGTCGACGCCGTCGGCCCTGGACTTCTTCTGCGCCCGTGACGACACCACGAGCGGGATGATCCGGCTCAGCAGCAGGTAGCCGATGATGATCGACAGGTCGATCGCTCCGACGTCGAAGTTCGGCGCTCCGCCGCCCCCCTCGGCGGCCAGCAGCACGCCGTCCTCGCCGTTCATCGCTCGCTCCGCACCACGAGGACCGGGCAGGGGGCATGGCGCACCACACCCTCCGCGTCGTTGCCGAGCAGCACCCGGACGAAGGCGTTGGTGCCGCGGCTGCCCAGCACGATGAGGTCGGAGTCGAGCTCGTCGCGCAGCCGCAGGATCTCGTCGGTCGCCCGACCCATGCGCAGGTGGCCGCGCACCTCGACGCCGCGCTCGCGCAGATCGGCGATCTCACCGTCGAGAACCTCCTGCGACTCCGCGCGGAGGCGGTCGAGCTGCGCTGACGACATCGTCCTGGGGTTCGTCCAGGGCGACATCAGCCCGACGTGCACGACGTCGAGGCCGGCGCCGGAGTGACCGACGAGGTCGAGAGCGCGATCTCGGGCCAGGTCGGAGTCGGGCGAGCCGTCTGCCGCCAGCAGGACGCGTGTCGGAAACATGGGCTGCTCCTCGGACCCCTGGGAGGGCCTGTCGGGTTCACGTGGGGCCCATGGTGGCGCAGATCACGGCGGCGCCCCTTCACCCGCGCGGACGAGACCCAGGGCTGGTCGAAGGTCTACGTTCGCGCCATGGACTACAGGAGCCTCGGACCCACCGGCATGATGGTCAGCCCCCTCTGCCTCGGCGCGATGATGTTCGGGGGGTGGGGCGAGCGCGACCACGAGACGTCGATCGGGATCATCCACCGTGCACTCGACGCCGGCATCAACTTCGTCGACACCGCCGACATCTACTCGCGCGGGGAGTCCGAGGAGATCGTCGGCAAAGCGCTGGTGGGCCGTCGCGACGAGGTCGTGCTCGCCACGAAGTTCCACGGGCCGATGGACGTCGACATGGGCGAGACGGGGAACCCGCTGAACCGCGGCAACTCGCGCCGCTGGATCGTCCAGGAGGTCGAGAACAGCCTGCGCCGGCTGCAGACGGACTGGATCGACCTCTACCAGGTGCACCGCCCCGAGCGGGAGACCGACGTCGAGGAGACCCTGGCCGCCCTCACCGACCTGCAGCGGCAGGGCAAGATCCGCGCCTTCGGCTGCTCCACCTTCCCGGCGCACGCGGTCGTCGAGTCGCAGTGGATCTCCCAGCAGCGCGGCCTGGGCCGGTTCGTGACCGAGCAGCCGCCGTACTCGCTGCTCGTGCGCGGCATCGAGGCCGACCTCCTCCCGGTCACCGAGAAGTACGGCATGGGCGTGATCGCGTGGAGCCCGTTGGCCGGTGGCTGGCTGACCGGCCGGTTCCGCAAGGGCCAGGATGCGCCGTCGACGCACCGCGCGCAGCTGCGCTCGAGCCAGTACGACCTGTCCGACCCCGACAACCAGCGCAAGCTCGACGCGGTCGAGGAGCTGGCCGTGCTCGCCGAGGAGATGGGCGTGACACTGGTGCACCTGGCCGTCGCCTTCGTCCTGCAGCACCCCGGCGTCACCGCCCCCATCGTCGGGCCACGCACGATGGAGCAGCTCGAGACCCAGCTCGGCGCCGTCGACGTCACGCTGACCCCCGACGTGCTGGACCGCATCGACGAGATCGTCCCGCCCGGCGTGACCCTGTCGCGCAGCGACGAGGGCTACGTCCCGCCCTCGCTCCAGGACCCGTTCCTGCGCCGCCGGCGCACCGTCTGAGGCGAGGAACCGTCGCTGCGGGCCGTGCCGGCGTCAGCTGGCGTCGATGATGTCGATGACGAAGAACAGGGTGGAGCCACCGGGGATGGGGCCGTTGTCGGCGTCCCCGTAGGCGAGGTCCGGCGGGATCGACATGACGACGCGGCTGCCGACCGGCACTCCGACGAGACCCTCGTCCCAGCCCGGGATGAGGCTCCCCTCGCCGATCGGAGCCTCGAAGGGGGAGGTGCTGAAGCTCTCGTCGAACGGGGTATCGGCGGTCGACACCTGGCCGAAGTAGTCGGCGGTAATCGTCTGGCCCGCCTCGACCGGCGGACCGTCGCCCGTCACGACCTCCTCGATGAGCAGCTCGTCGCTGAGCGGGTCGATGTCGGCGAAGTCGAGCCCGGTCACGTCGTCGTCGGCGTCGGTGATGATCTGCGGCGCCCACGACGGGAGGTCACCGGAGCTCGCCGACGGCGCGGCGTCGGCCGCGGGCTGGTCGTCGGTCTCGTCGCCGCACCCCACGAGCAGGGAGCTCAGGAGTACGGCGGCCGCCGCGGCACCGACTCGGCGGGACAGGACGAGGGGGAAGGCGCTCATCGGACCGAGGTTAGCCAGGAGCCCGAAGTGGGGCCGGCCGTGGGGCGATGCCCGGGCGTGCCGGTGGCCCCGTCGCGTGGTGCTGCGGCGGGGCTGCGGCTGCTGCTGGTCTGCGCTGTCGGTCGAGGCTCAGAAGGGTGGTTCCTCTTCCACCTGCGGTGGGGGTCGGGTTGCTCGTCGGGGTCGGGTGGTCCGACCTTCGTCGACTTCGATCGGCGTCGGGGTGGGGGCTTGGGTGGGGGTGCGATGGAGTACTCCAACGGCGGCGGCTCCGGTGCCACGGGCGGCGCCTCGGACACGTCGAAGGTCCCTTCCGGCATCCGCAACGTCTTGAGTCCGTGGGGGCTGGTCCACAGGTACACCCCCGGGGTGAGGGTCTCGTAGGACCAGCCGAGGTGCGTCTTGTGGCGGTGGTGCCGCCGACACATCGGGGCCTGGTTCGCTGAGCAGGTCAGGCCCTGGGGCCAGGGCACGCAGTGCTCGTGGTCGCAGGCCCTCGCGGGGCGGGTGCAGCGGGGGAAGACGCAGGTCTGGTCGCGCAGGATCGTCTGTTCCCGCAGGTCCCCGGTCGACTCGTACGAGCCGACGTGGAGGTGGTCGGCGAGGTCGATCACCGGGCGGACGGTGACGTTCCCGGCCGTCTCGGCACCAGGCCCGGACCTGCTCGGTCAGCACCGGCCGGTGGGTGTTGGACAGGGTGGCGACCCCGTGCTGGGCGGGGTCGTAGCCGTACCCGGTGATCGCCGCTGCCGCGACGTGGGCGTGCACGACCACCGCCCGCCGGGCGGGGAGGTCGACCGTGCGTGGCCGTCGGCGTCGACACACTCAGCGTCGCTCAGCGTCAGCGTGGACTGGAGGCGGGCGAGGTCGCCGAGGGCGGCGGCGCGGCGCACGGTCATGGTGTCGGTCGACCCGAGGAGCTTCAGCTCGTGGGCCCGGTCGGCCAGGGCGGTCTCGAGGTCCAACGCGTCGGCGGCATCGAGGCACCCGTTGATGTCGACGGTGCCGGAGAGGTCGCCGCCCTGCTCGCGCAGGTGGATGGTCACCCCGCGTTTCTCGGCGGTGGCCTTGCGGTGCGCCTCGGCCTTCTCCGGCTCCCACCGGGCCAGGGCAGCGGCGACGACCCGGTCGAGCTGGGCGTTGGAGACCGAGTGGGTGAACCCGTTGACGTGACGGTCGACGTGCTCGGCGCCCTCCTCGCACAGGATCATCGTGGCCTCGGCGACGATCTTCGCCCGCCACCACGCACACCGCCCCGACACGACCGCCTCCCACAACCTCGGGAGGCGGTAGCGGATCTCGAGGATCACCCCGAGGAACCGCTTGCCACCGTCGGTCGAGAGCCCCAGGGCGACGGCGAGCTCGGTGACCGCGGCCTCCCCGACCAACGGCGCCCCCGGACCCGCCAACGTCAGCCCGTGCTCACCGAACCCGGCATGGAACGACGCCTCATCCAGGCTCATGACCTCGTGAGCGACCGCCCACTCCAACGCGACCTGGATCTTCGCGATCTCCGCCGCCCGGACACCCGCCTCGCGGCTGCGCAGCGCGTCGAGGAGACCCTGGCGGGTCTCGTCGGAGGCTGCGGTAACGGGCATAGCCTTACTATACTAGAACATTAGTTCTGATGTAAGATCTATCCACACCAAGGTGCTTCTCCGGGCGACGAGCCCGGCACGGGCACGCGGCGCCTACTGGCAGCGGTGGAACTCGCTGGGTCCCCCACCCGTCCGAGCGACATGACCACCATCATGAAGCGTCGTCCCTCGCGGGGCGTGGCCTCCCTCCTCCTCCTGTGCGGCCTCGCTCTCGCCGGGTGCTCGTCGGACGACTCGACGTCGACCGCCGGCGCCGAGAGCGCGGAGGCGGCCGGCAGCGTGGACACCGCGTCGTCCGCCGTCGCAGCTCTTCCGTCGCAGCGAGGCGGTGTCCGACGAACGTCGACCAGCAGTGGCGCGGACCAGGCGCTCGAACCGAGCGTCATCCAGACCGGCACCCTCACGCTCGAGAGCGACGACGTGGCGGCGGCCCGGTTCGACCTCGGCAAGCTCCTCGATGCGCTCGACGGCTCCGTCGCGGACGAGAAGACCACGGCCGACGACGCGGGCGGCGTACGCCTCTCCCGGATCCAGGTGCGCGTCCCCAGCGAGGAGTTCGACGCCGCGATGACCGGCATCGGGGAGCTCGGTGAGGTCCTGCAGTCGACCCGCAAGGCGCAGGACGTCACCGCGGACGTGATCGACACCGAGGTCAGGATCCGCGCGCAGGAGGAGAGCCTCCGGCGCATCGAGGTGCTCTTCGACCGGGCCGAGGACATCGGCGACATCGTGTCCATCGAGGGGCAGCTCAGCCGCCGACAGGCCGAGCTCGACTCGCTGAAGGGCCAGCTGGCCTACCTGCGGGACCAGACCACGATGTCGACCATCACCGTCTACCTCGAGCAGCGCGAGGAGGCCCGCCCCGCGCCGACGGACGACGACGTCGCCTTCGTCGATGGGCTCCGGGGCGGGTGGCGCGCCCTCGGAGGGGTCGGCGCCGGCCTGGCCACGGCTACGGGTGCGCTGCTGCCCTTCGCCCTCGTGCTCGCCATGGTCGCGGCGCCCGTGACGCTCGCGGCCCGCCGTTGGCGCGTCGGTCGCCCGGCGAGGACGACCTTGGGAGAGGGGTGAGCGGCGCTACGGGCTGAGGCTGCGCGCGGCGGAGGTGAGGAGCCGCAACGCCTCGCGCGACCAGGCGCCCGAGGCCCCGGCCAGGCCGCAGGAGGGCGAGAGCCCGAGCATCGGCCCGACGGTCTCGAGGTCGAGGCCGACCATGTCGAGCCAGCGCTCGACGCGGGTCACGACGTCCTTGTCGCCGGGGCGGCGATCGGGGTCGCGCCCCGGCACCACCCCGAGCACGACGCTCTCACCGGCGTCGAGCGCCTCGGCGAGGACCTCGTGGTCCTCGGCAGCGAGCTGGTCGAGGTCGACCGAGAGGCCGCGAGCACCGGCGCCCCGCAGCACGTCCAGCGGCGTCCGGGCGGCGCACGAGTGCACCCACGGCTCGCCGCCGGCACCCACCACCGCCTCCACGACCCCCGCGAGCACGTCGGAGACCTCGGGCAGGTCGATGCTGCGCAACGTGTGCAGGCCCGAGGCGGTGGGCACCCGGCCTGCGAGCACGGCGGGCAGCGTCGGCTCGTCGAGCTGGACGACGACCCGCGTCACCCCCGGCACCCGACGGCGTACGTCGCGCACGTGCTCGCCGAGCCCTTCGGCGAGGGCCTGGGCCAGCTCGCGTCGTGCCCCGTGGTCGCCGAGCACCGCTCCCCCGCGCGGCCGCTCGACGGTCGAGGCGAGCGCCCACGGACCGCACACCTGGATCTTGAACGACGCGGCCAGCCCCTGGGCCCGCTCCTCGAGCGCGTCGAGGTCCTGCGCGAGCAGGCTGCGGGCGCGGCGCTGGTCGATCCCGGACGCCGACTGCCCGGTGAGCCGCCACCCGGCCGGCTGCAGGTCTGCACCCAGCTCGGCCAGGACCGCAAGACCCCGGCCGGTCATCGTCGCGGCTGCTCCCCGCCCGGGCACCTCGGGCAGGAAGGGCAGCTCGGGGAGGTCGAGCGCGAGCCCGACCGCCAGGTCGAAGTCGGCCTGGTCGGATCCCGGCATCGACCCGACTCCGGTCGCGAGGCTCATCCGCGCGCGCCGTCGGCGGCTCGGGTGGCGTCGATCCGTGCGCTGCCGACGACCCGCGAGCCGTCGTAGAAGACCGCCGTCTGGCCGGGTGCCACACCGGAGGCGGTCTCGAGCAGCTCGACGTCGACCCCGTCCTCGCCCACCCGGACCACCGCGGGCAGCTCGGCGCCGTGCGCGCGCAGCTGGACCGTGCCGCGCAGCACCCGCGGAGCGGCGCCGCACCAGCGAGCGTGGCTGCAGGTCAGCCCCGCGACCGCGAGACGCTCCCGGGCGCCGACCGTGACGGTCCCCGCGACGGGCTCGATGTCGAGCACGAACCGAGGTCGGCCGTCCGGTGCGGGCCGTCCCAGCCGCAGCCCCTTGCGCTGGCCGACGGTGTAGGCCCAGGTGCCCTCGTGGTGGCCCAGCACCTCCCCGGTGACGTCGTCGAGGATCTCACCACCGCGGTTGGGGGCCCGGTCTCCCAGCTTCTCACCCAACCAGCCGGCGGTGTCGCCGTCGGCGACGAAGCAGATGTCGTGGCTGTCCGGCTTGTCGGCGACGAGCAGCCCCCGGCGCTCGGCCTCGCGACGCACCTCGCTCTTGGGCGTGTCGCCGAGCGGGAACAGCGAGTGGGCGAGCTGGTGCTGGTCGAGCACGCCGAGCACGTAGGACTGGTCCTTGCCGGTGTCGACGGCGCGGTGCATCTCGACGACTCCGTCCTCCGCGGTCCGCAGCGAGGCGTAGTGGCCGGTGGCCACCGCGTCGAAGCCGAGCGCGAGCGCCCGGTCGAGCACGGCGGCGAACTTGATCTTCTCGTTGCAGCGCAGGCAGGGGTTGGGGGTCTGCCCTGCGGCGTAGGTGTCGAGGAAGTCCTCGACGACGTCGGCGTGGAAGCGCTCGGAGAGGTCCCAGACGTAGAACGGGATCCCGATCACGTCGGCAGCACGCCGGGCGTCGTTGGCGTCCTCGATGGTGCAGCAGCCACGTGCGCCCGAGCGGTACGACGCCGGGTTGCGCGACAGCGCCAGATGGATCCCCGTCACGTCGTGACCGGCCTGCGCCGCCCGCGCGGCGGCGACCGCGGAGTCGACCCCGCCCGACATGGCGGCCACCACGCGCAACGGCCCGCTCGCCGAGCTGTCCGCCGAGCTGTCCGCCGAGCTGTCCGCCGGGCTCATCGCCGAGCTCGTCGACGGGCTCATCGACGAGCCGCGCGGGCTCGTTGCACGCACGGACCGATCGCCTCGACGACGGCGTCGACGTCTCGCTCGGTGCTGGTGCGACCGAGGGAGAAGCGCAGCGAGCTGCGTGCGGTCACCTCGTCGCGACCCATCGCCAGCAGCACGTGGGAAGCCTGCGGCACACCGGCGGAGCAGGCCGAGCCCGTGGAGCACTCGATCCCGCGCGCGTCGAGCAGCATCAGCAACGAGTCGCCCTCGCAGCCGGGGAAGGACAGGTGGGCGACGCCCGGGAGCCGGTCGACGGCGGTCCCGGTCGTCGGGCCGGCCGCGAGCGGAGGCCCGTTGAGCAGTGCGTCGGGAACCACGCCGAGCACACCGGCGATCAGCCGGTCGCGCAGTCCGGCGACCCGCTCGGCGTGCTCGTTGCGGCGCTTGACCGCGAGCTCGACGGCCGTCGCCAGGGATGCGATCGACGGCGGGTCCAGGGTGCCGCTGCGCACGTCGCGCTCCTGCCCGCCCCCGTGCACGAGCGGGGTCATGGTCAGCTCGCGACGGGCCAGGAGGGCGCCGACGCCGTACGGACCACCGACCTTGTGCCCGCTCATCGTCAGCGCGTCGACGCCGCTGGCCGCGAAGTCCACCTCGAGCGCGCCGACGGCCTGCACCGCGTCGGTGTGCACCGGGATGCCGTGCTCGGCGGCGAGCGCCACGACCTCGGGCAGCGCCTGCACCGTCCCGACCTCGTTGTTGGCCCACATGACCGAGATCGCGGCGACCGAGGTCGGGTCGCGCTCCACGCTCGCCCGGAGGGCGTCGAGGTCCAGACGGCCGGTGGCGTCGACGGCGAGCAGCTCGACCTCGGCGCCCTGGCTCTGCGCCAACCAGTCGAGGGGGTCGAGGACGGCGTGGTGCTCGACCGCGGTGGTCAGGACCCGGGTGCGGCGGGCGTCGTCGGTGCGCCGGGCCCAGAACAAGCCCTTCAGGGCGAGGTTGTCCGACTCGGTGCCCCCGGCGGTGAAGACGACCTCGCCGGGACGGCACCCCAGCGCACGGGCGATCGACTCGCGCGACTCCTCCACCACGCGTCGCGAGCGGCGGCCCGAGGCGTGCAACGAGCTGGGGTTGCCCAGGTCGCGCACGCGCGCGACCAGCGTCTCGACCGCCTCGTCGACCATGGGGGTCGTCGCAGCGTGGTCGAGGTAGACGGTCTCCCGCGGGCGGGTGCTGGACTCGGACATCGCACCGGGCAGCCTACGGCTCCAGCCCCAGCCGACCTACGCCAGCACGCCTGCGGTGCCCCTACGCCACCCGCGAGAGAGTCGCCACCAGCGCGAGGTGGTCGGTGCGGGCGATCTCGACCCGCTCCAGCCCCGTCGCGGTCCACCCCGCCGCGAGCATCACGTGGTCGATCGGCACCAGCGGGGGAAGCAGGCCGAGCGGCCCGTAGAGGCCGTTGGCGGGCCAGGTCGGACCGAGGCCGGTGCCGAGCAGCTCGGCTGCGTCGCGGTAGCCGGCCGTCACCATCGCCCGGAGCGGCGCGTGGTCGAGCGTGGCGTTCAGGTCGCCCACGACGACGTCAGGTGACCGGTCGACGACGGCGGCCAGGATGGCGGCATGGTCCTCGCGCCAGGCCACCGGGTCCAGCGGCGCCGCCGGGTGCGCGGCGACCAGGGTCATCCCCGCCGTACGCACCACCAGGTTGTCGAACGAGGTGCCCCCGATGGTGGCCTCGGGCGTCACCGGGGTGCGCGAGAACACCATCGTGCCTTCGACCGCCGAGCCCGGCGTACCGGCGTGGTACGGCATCTCGGTGTCGAGCCCGGCGTCGCGCAGCTCGGCCACCGTCTCGCCGGTGACCTCGCTGACGACGAGCACGTCGACGCCGCGCGCAGCGACCTCGCGGACCACCTCGGCGCCGTCGCCCCGGCCGAAGAACAGGTTGGTCGACATCACCGTCACGCCCGGACCGGCCGCCGGTGCCCGCTCGTCGCCGAGGTAGAGCGGAGCCAGCCAGGTCAGGTGGAGCACCAGCCCGCCCGCGACGAGGACCCCCGGCACCAGCAGCGCACCGTGGCGGCTTGCCGAGCGAGAGGCACCCCACCCGAGCACCACCAGCGCGAGCACGTAGGGCACGACGGCGTACGGGGTGAACGCCTGGAGCTGTACCCCCGCCGCGGACCCGGGGTCGGTGAGTCGGACGACGGTGAGCACCCCGGCCGGGACGGTCAGCAGGACGACGAGCACCCAGTAGGCACCCCGCCACCGGGACGTCATGGCGCGAGACCACCGACCGGGCCGTCGCCGCGTGACCGTCCCCGAGTCACAGCGGCACGAGTACCAGCGGCACGTGTCACAGCAGCGCCAGTCACAACAGCGCCAGGTCGTCGCGGTGCACGACCTCGCGGTCGTAGCCTGCGCCGAGGTCGCGCACCAGCTCGGGCGTGGAGCGCCCGAGGAGGGCGGGGACCTCGTCGGCGTCGTAGCCCACCAGACCCCGCGCGACCCTCGCCCCGCGCGCGTCGAGCAGGTCCACCGGATCACCGGCGACGAAGCTGCCGCTCACGGCGGTGATCCCCGCGGCGAGCAGGCTGGTGCTGCGCTGGGTGATCGCCCGCACGGCGCCGTCGTCGAGCACCAGGGTCCCCCGCGGTTGCGTGGCGTGGGCCAGCCACAGCAGACGGGTCGGCCGACGTCGGCCGGTCGCCCGGAAGAGGGTCCCCACGTCGGCTCCGTCGAGGGCCTGGGCGGCCTGGTCGGCCGCGGCGAGCACGACCGGGATGCCGGCACCTGTGGCGATGAGCGCGGCGTCGACCTTCGTGGTCATCCCGCCGGTGCCCACACCGGCCGACCCCGGGCGCCCCAGCCGTACGTCGGCGAGCTCCTCGACGGCCTCCACCAGCGGGAGACGAACCGACCCCGGCTCGCCGGGCGGCCCGTCGTGGAGGCCGTCGACGTCCGAGAGCAGCACGAGCAGATCGGCGTGCACGAGGTGGGCGACGAGCGCAGCCAGGCGGTCGTTGTCGCCGAAGCGGATCTCGGAGGTGGCGACGGTGTCGTTCTCGTTGACGATCGGCAGCACCCCGAGCTCGAGGAGCTTGGCGAAGGTCTGGTGTGCGTTGCGGTAGTGGGAGCGCCGGATGACGTCCTCGGCGGTGAGCAGCACCTGGCCCGCCGTGAGCCCGTGACGGGCCAGCTCCTCGGTGTAGCGGTGCACGAGGATCCCCTGCCCGACCGACGCGGCCGCCTGCTGGGCCGGCAGTGCGCTGGGCCGTCGACGCAGGCCCAGCGGGGCCAGACCCGCCGCGATCGCCCCGGAGGAGACGAGCACCACCTCGACGCCCCGCGAGCGCAGTCGCGCGAGCACGGCCGTCAAGGACCGCACCCGCGCGGGGTCCAGCCCGCCGGCCGCGGTGGTCAACGAGGAGGAGCCGACCTTGACCACGACGCGGCGGGCCGCGACGACCTCCGCACGCTGCTCGTCGTGGGCGGGACCGAGCCCCTCAGGCGAGGTCGTCACGGTCGGGGTCCTGCTCGGAGCCGATCTCGTAGGAGGAGGGCCCCCGGCCCGCCCGGTCGGGGCGGTCGTGGCGGCGGGCCACGTCGGCGCGGGTCTCGTTCTCGCCGCGGTCGCCCATCGCGTCGTCGATGGCCCGACGACGACGTGCCGCGGGTCGGGACTCCTCGAAGCGAGAGTCCTCGCCGCGACGGCTGAGCACCTCGGCGGCCGCGTCGAGACCGGGCTTGAAGTCGAAGACGACGGCGTCGAGGGGGTCACCGATCAGGACGGTGTCGCCCTCCTCGGCCCCGAGCTGGAGCAGTCGACGCTCGACGCCGAGCCGGTTCAGCCGGTCGGCGAGGTAGCCGACGGCCTCGTCGTTGGTGAAGTCGGTCTGTCGTACCCACCGCTCGGGCTTGGTGCCGCGCACCCGCCAGCCGGCCCCGGTCTCCTTGACGGTGAAGCCGTCGCCGTCCACCGACGGCGGCCGCAGCACGATCCTCTCGGTGACGGCCGTGGCTCGCTCCGCGCGCGCGGCGAGCACGATCTCGGCCATCGCGAAGCCGAGCTCGCGCAGGCCCGCGCCGGACGCGGCCGAGACCGGGAAGACCCGCAGTCCACGGGCCTGCAGGTCCTCGATGACCATGTCGGCGATGTCGGAGCCGTCGGGCACGTCGATCTTGTTCAGCGCCACGAGGCGGGGCCGGTCGGTCAGCCCGCCGTAGGAGGCCAGCTCGCCCTCGATGACGTCGAGGTCGTCGAGCGGAGCGCGACCGGGCTCGAGGGTGGCGGTGTCGACCACGTGCACGAGCGCGGCGCAGCGTTCGACGTGGCGCAGGAAGTCGTGGCCGAGCCCGCGTCCCTCGCTCGCACCCTCGATCAGCCCGGGCACGTCAGCGACGGTGAACGTCGTCTCCCCGGCGGTCACGACACCGAGGTTGGGCACGAGGGTCGTGAACGGGTAGTCGGCGATCTTGGGCCGCGCCCGGGACATCGCCGCGATGAGGCTGGACTTGCCGGCGCTGGGGAACCCGACCAGGCCGATGTCCGCCACCACCTTGAGCTCGAGCACGACCTCGAGCTCCTCGCCGGGTTCGCCGAGCAGGGCGAACCCGGGGGCCTTGCGCTTGCTCGAGGCGAGCGCCGCGTTGCCGAGGCCGCCCCGTCCTCCGGCGGCGACGACCAGCTCGGTGCCGGGGCCGACGAGGTCGGCCACCGGGTCGCCGTCGGGACGGGTGACGACCGTGCCGTCCGGGACCAGGAGCACGAGGTCGGCGCCGTGTGCGCCGTTGCGGTGGGCACCGGCACCCTGGCCGCCGTTGGGCGCCGTGCGCTTGGGGCTGTGGTGGTAGTCCACGAGCGTGGTCACGTCGGGGTCGACGCGCAGGATGATCGAGCCCCCGGGCCCGCCGTTGCCGCCGTCAGGGCCTCCGAGGGGCTTGAACTTCTCGCGGTGCACCGAGGCCACCCCGTCGCCTCCCCGCCCGGCGCTGACGAAGAGCCGCACTCGGTCGACGAAGGTGGGGACTGCCATCGGTGTGTCCTCTCGAAATGAAGCGAAGGCGCTCCGCCGAGGAGCGCCTTCGGAACCGACCCAGGGGCCGGGATGCGGGGTCAGTGACCCCGACGGGCCCCGGTCCAGGAGGACCGAGGCCGGGGCGTCACTGCCCGGGCAGGATGTTGACGACCTTGCGGCCCCGCTTGCGCCCGAACTCGACGGCGCCCGGGATCAGGGCGAAGAGCGTGTCGTCGCTGCCGCGGCCGACGCCGCTGCCCGGGTGGAAGTGCGTGCCACGCTGGCGGACGATGATCTCGCCGGCGTTGACGGCCTGACCGCCGAAGCGCTTGACGCCGAGGCGCTGGGAGTTGGAGTCGCGGCCGTTCTTGGTGGACGCGGCGCCCTTCTTGTGTGCCATGTGCTCTGTGTCCTCCTCGGACGTGGTGACGACGGGGACCGGTCAGCGCAGGCTGGCTGCGTCGGCCGGCGGGTCACACGGAGATGTCGGTGACCTTGACCTGGGTGTACTTCTGGCGGTGACCCTGGCGCTTCTTGTAACCGGTCTTGTTCTTGTACTTCTGGATCACGATCTTGGGACCCTTGACAGCGCCGAGGACCTCGGCGGTGACCGAGGCGTCCGCCAGACCCGTGGAGGTCACGGACTCGCCGTCGACGACCATGACCACCGGCAGCGTCAGGGAGTCGCCGACATCGGTGAGGACCTTGTCGATCGAGATGACGTCGCCCACGGCGACCTTGTGCTGGGTGGCGCCAGCGCGCACGATCGCGTACACCGCGGTCTCCTTCGTCGGTCTCTGTTCACGTCACGTCTGCGACACCTCGGGCCAACGCAGGCCCCGGAGGTAGCCGGGGGCGAATGGTCGATGCCATGCAGAGACGGCACACAGCGGTGTGCCGAGGGTCGATACTACGGACCTGGTGCCGTCCCGGCAAAACGCGGTCGCGCTAGATGCGCGGCAGCCGGTCCTGGACCGGGCCCTGCGAGCCCGCTCCCCCGTCGGTGGCCCCGTCGGTGGCCCCGTCGCGGCCTCGGCCCCGGCCTCGCGTCCCGGCTCGCTCTCGGCCGTCCCGGGCTCGACGAGACCGGACGCCCGGGGCGAGCCGATGCCGCCCGTCGTCGGGGCGGCCTCGGCCATGCTCGGGAGGTCGGTGGCGCTGTCGGACGTGCGGTCCGACCCGGAGGGCCGGGGCGGCTCGGACGACTCGGACGGCTCGGGCGGCGCGGACGTCGTACGCCGTGCGCGGGTCCCACGGGTGCGCGTCACCACCTTGGGCGCGCTCGCGGGGGCGTCCGGCTCGGGCTCGGCCGACGCGCTGCCGGCGGGCGCTTCGTCGCTGACGGGCTCGGCGGTGACCGGCACGCTGAGGACGACGGCCTCGGCACCCTCGGGCTGGCCCGCCGGCCTGCGCGCGCTGCGCCGACGACTGCGCGTCACGACCGCCGGAGCTGCGCTCGGCGCTGCCGACGGCTCGGGAGCAGGCTGCTCGGGGGCCTGCGACGCGGAGGCGCTCGTCTCGACCGGGGCCACGGCCGGGTCGGTCGCGACCACCTGGGTCTCGGGCTCGGTGTCCTGCTGGCCGGTGTCGACGCCGGTGAGGGCGGCGTCGGAACCCGGGGTCTCGTCCGCGTCCGGGGTGTCGTCGGCTGCCGGGGCGTCCACGACGTCCGGGGCATCCGGTCCCTCGGTCGAGGGACGGTCGGCGCGCGCCATGGCGGCGACGACGGCCGGTGAAGGGACGCGTCCGGGCTTCTCGGTCCCCGTACGCTCCGAGCCCTCGCGACCGGAGCCCGACCTCGGGGACGACGAGCTGTCGCCACCGGACTTGTCCGAGCCGCGGCCGCGCCCGCGACCGCGCCCGCCACCACCGCCGCCACTACCGCCGCCACGACGATCGTCGTCGTCGGCGCCGCGCGGCTCGACCGGCTGCTCCTGGACCTGGACGCCACGACCCTGGCACTGCGGGCAGGCGTGGCTGAAGGCCTCGAGCAGGCCGGTGCCGATCTTCTTGCGCGTCATCTGGACGAGTCCGAGCGAGGTCACCTCGGCGACCTGGTGGCGGGTGCGGTCACGTCCGAGGCACTCCACGAGCCGGCGCAGGACGAGGTCGCGGTTCGACTCCAGCACCATGTCGATGAAGTCGATGACGATGATGCCGCCGATGTCGCGCAGCCGCAGCTGACGGACCATCTCCTCGGCCGCCTCGAGGTTGTTCTTGGTCACCGTCTCCTCGAGGTTGCCCCCCGAGCCGGTGAACTTGCCGGTGTTGACGTCGACGACGGTCATCGCCTCCGTGCGGTCGATGATGAGCGATCCGCCGGAGGGGAGCCAGACCTTGCGGTCGAGGCCCTTGGCGATCTGCTCGTCGATGCGGTACGTCGCGAACACGTCGACGTCGCTCTGGTCGCGCTCGAGCCGTTCCTCGAGGTCGGGGGCGACGTGGGCGACGTAGCTCTGGACGGTCTCCCAGGCGTCGTCCCCCTGGATCACCAGACGCGCGAAGTCCTCGGTGAACAGGTCGCGCACGACCTTGAGGGTCAGGTCGGGCTCGCCGTACAGCAGCTGGGGTGCGTTGCCCTTCGCGACCTTGGACTCGATGTCCTCCCAGCGCGCCTTGAGCCGCTCGACGTCACGGGTCAGCTCGTCCTCGCTGGCGCCCTCGGCGGCGGTGCGCACGATCACGCCGGCACTGTCGGGGACGATCTCCTTGAGCAGCGTCTTCAGGCGGGTGCGCTCGGTGTCGGCCAGCTTGCGGGAGATGCCGTTGGTCGTACCGTCGGGCACGTAGACCAGGAACCGACCGGCGAGGCTGACCTGGCTGGTCAGCCGGGCGCCCTTGTGGCCCACGGGGTCCTTGGTGACCTGGACGAGGACGGTCTGGCCGGAGGACAGCACGGACTCGATCTTGCGCGGAGCGCCGTCCTTGTGACCGAGCGCGGACCAGTTCACCTCGCCGGCGTAGAGCACCGCGTTGCGGCCCTTGCCGATGTCGATGAACGCCGCCTCCATGGAGGGCAGCACGTTCTGGACGCGACCGACGTAGACGTTGCCGATCAGTGAGGTCTGGGACTCGCGGGCGACGTAGTGCTCGACGAGCACCTTGTCCTCGAGGACCCCGATCTGGGTCAGGTCGTCGCTCTGGCGGATGACCATGGTGCGCTCGACCGACTCGCGGCGCGCGAGGAACTCGGCCTCGCTGACGATGGGGGCACGCCGGCGCCCGGCCTCGCGGCCCTCGCGGCGACGCTGCTTCTTGGCCTCCAGCCGTGTGGAGCCGGCGACCGCGGTGATCTCGTCCTCGGCGGAGCGGCCCTTGCGGACCCGGGTCACGGTGTTGCGCGGGTCGCCGCCGCCCCCGTTGCCGCCACCGTTGCCGCCGTTGCCCGAGTCGTCGCCCTCGCGACGACGGCGGCGGCGGCGGCGCGAGGACCCGCTGGAGCCGGAGTCGTCGCTCGGCCTCACCCGCCTCGTCGGTGTCGCCCGTCTCGTCGGCACCCCTGCCCCCGCCGCGCCGGGAGCCGCGGCCGGAGTCCTTGGACCCGCCCCCCGATCCGTCATCGGAGTCCTCGGTGTCCGCTGAACCCTCGGCACCCCCGGAGACCTCGGCGCTCCCGGAGCCCTCGTCGGACTCTTCGGCGTCGCCTGCGTCCTGGGTGTCAGCAGACCCCTCCGACGAGGACGACTTGCGCCGACGTCGCCCTCCGCGACGACGCCGCCGCCGGCTCCCGCTCGCCTCGTCCGCCTCCGAGTCCGTGTCACCCTCGGCCTCCGAGTCGGAGTCCGAGTCCCTCGGAGTCGGTCTGGGTGTCAGCGTCGGTCTGGGTGTCGGGGGACGACGCGTCGGGAGCCGTGATCTCGAGGGCTGCACCGTCGACGTCGTCCGCCGCCGCCAGGGTGTCGTCGGTCGTGTCGGCGGCGCCGACGACGGCGACGTCCTCCTCGGCGGTCGTCGAGGGGTCCGTGGTCGGCTCGGCGGCCGCCGGGCCGACCTTCTTGGTCGTGCGCTTGCGGGCGCGCTTGACCGGAGCCACCGTGGCCGGCGCCTGGAACAGCGGCACGGGGCTGCCGCCCGATGTCTCCTGAGCCGTCTGCTGAGGCGTCTCCGGCACGACGTCCGCCGCCGTGACCTCGGGAGCAGCCACCGCTTCACCGGGCTCCGCGGCCGTGGTGGACGCCATCGCTGAATCCGTGGTCTTCTTCGCCGTCGTCTTCTTCGTGGCCTTCTTGGCGGGGGCCTTCTTCGCCGTCGCCTTCTTGGCGGTGGCCTTCTTCGTCGCAGTCTTCTTCGCTGCCGGATCCGGGGCGGACTCCTGGACGGGCTCCTGGACGGGCTCCGGCGCGGTCTCGACCGCAGCGACGGGCTCGGGCGCCGGCATCTTCTTCGCAGCGACCTTGCGGGTCGAGCGCTTGCGCGGCGGCGGCGGGGGCGTCCGCTCCTCGGCGAACTCCTGACCCGTGTCGGGCTCTCCCAGGTCGGGCGTGGTGGGGCTCTGGTCGTCAGCCATGGCTGCTCCTCGGCCGGCGCGGCGCGCGCGTCCCGGCCTGGTCGGACGCCGTGGGGCAGGTGCACCGCGGCGCGAAGTCTCTTCGGACGGCGACACTCCCCGGCACTGCGTCAACGGGCGCGCGGCGTACGCCGGCCGCGGTCAGCGACCTGGGGCGGACCGCTGTCACCGGCTGCCCCGGGTCCGCGTCGCGGCCCGGCGACGACTCGCACCCGCCGTGCCGGCCCCTCGGGGAGACCGGCGAGAACGTCGTCGGACCGAGGGTGCGTGGTCTCCCACGGTCCTCGATCTGTGGTGAGTATCGCACACGCGGCGCCGCGTCGAGGCCAACGACAGCCGTACGACGGCGCCGGGTGTTCCCCGGACGTGACCGTGCGCACCGCGACCGGCGGGCCGCCCAGGGGCTGCCGAGGACCGACCCGCGGGCGCTGACCGAGGTCACGGCCGGAGCGGGTCGAGGACCTCACTGGTGTCGGGGTCGAGCGGTCCCTGGCTGAGCCGGGTCAGCAGCAGGTGGCCGGGCACGGGCAGGTCCGCCGCACCCTGGAGACCGGTCACGACGTCGTCGGGGCGCACCGACGGCACGCCGTGGCGCAGCAGCAGCTCGAGGGCCGCGCCGGGCGTGCCCTCGACGACGGCGAGATCGAGCACGGCGGCGCGGCAGTCGAACTCCCGCAGCCCCTTCTTGGTCATCCGCTCGACGAGGACCGATGTGGTGGACAGGAAGCGGCTGACGGCCTCGGACGCCAGGTCCGGGTCGAGGTCGGTCTCGAGGCGCCACCGGCTGGCCTCGAGCAGGTCCGCGAGGGCGCCGGCGCGCGCGACCGCCACGTCGACGACCTCGACGAGGTCGAGGCCGGTCGGCAGCGACGCAGCGAGGGAGGCCAGGACGTCGTCGGGCTCGCGGATCTCGGCCAGACCGATCTCGAGGTACTCCGCCTCGCTGGCCGCTCCGGTCGGAGCGGCACCGGCGTAGGAGATCCGCGGGTGGGGGTTGAAGCCGGACGAGTAGGCCATCGGCACCTTCGAGCGGACCAGGGCCCGCTCGAGTGCCCGGCTGAAGTCACGGTGGCTGGAGAAGCGCATCCGCCCGCGCTTGGCGTAGCGAAGCCGCAGCCGCAGCACGGGCGGCGCCTGCTGCTCTGGCTGGGCGCGACTCACGCCTGGCAGCGTAGACGCCTCCGGCGGGGACTCAGGACCCGCCGGGCCCTTCCGGCTCGACGTCGTCGACGTCGACATGGCGCGCGCGCAGCATCCGCCGGCCGGCGGCGCCACCGAGGACCGACAGCACGACGAGCCCGCCGATCGAGAGGAACAGCTTGAGGGGGTCGGCGCCGAAGGCGCCCACGGCCGCGTAGGCGGTGGCACCGGGGATGATGCCGACCGCGGTCCCGAGCACGTAGTCGCGACGGCTCAGCCGCGACAGCCCGGCGGCGTAGTTGACCACCAGGTAGGGGAAGACCGGCGTCAGTCGGATCGCCAGCACGGCCAGCAGGCCGTGGTCGTCGAGGACGCGGTGCACCCGGTCGAGCCTTCCCGCGGTGAGTCGCTCGACGGCGTCGCGGCCGAGCAGACGACCGAGCTCGAAGGCGGCGACGGCGCCGAGCAGGGCACCCGCCAGGGCCAGCGCGGTGCCCTGCACCAGGCCGAACAGGGCGCCGCCGGTGATGGTCAGCACGCTCGCCGGTGCCGGGAACATCACCAGCACGGCGTACGCCGCGACGTAGAGCAACGGCCCGAACGGTCCGACCGCCTCGACCCGCTCGCGCACCGTGTCCATGTCCGGGAGGACACCGCTCAGGTAGGCCCCGACCGCGGCGACCAGCACGAGCACCAGCAGCAGCGCCCGCAGCACCGTCGAGCGAGCAGGACGTCGCGCGGACCCGGCGCCGGTGTCGTCGACCGGTCCGCTCATCGCACTGCTCCAGCCGCGGCAGCGGCGGTGGTGGCGAGGGCCTGCTTCATGGCCGGCGACGGGTACACCGTGCCGACCCGCTCGCCGCCCAGCCAGGTCGTGAGCCGGTCGACCTCGGCGCGCAGCGCCCGTCGGCCGGCCTCGGACACGTCCTCGAGCAGGTGGGGCACGACCACGCCGTCGCGGTCCTGGACCCAGCACCCGACGGCGCGGCCGTCGACCCAGACGGTCGTGCCGGCGTTGCCGTTGCGGTCGAAGAGGGACGCCGCGTGATCGCCGAGGTAGAAGCCCCGCTCCTTCCACCCCATCACGGTGGGGTCGAGCACCGGGAGCAGCGCGGCCCAGGGCTCGACGGGCGGCTCCGGGTCGACGTCGTCGGGCAGCAGCCAGCCGCGGGACCCGTCCTCGAGCGCGACCCCGACGGCGCCGACGTCCGCCAGCGCCGCGCTCACCGCGGCCTTCGTCGACCCGAGCCACCAGGCCAGGTCGGCGCTCGTGCCGGGCCCGAAGGCGGCCAGCCAACGTCGCACGAGCTCGGCGTACCCCTCGCGCGGCGACAGCGGGGCCGGCGTCTCGCCGAGCCAGTCGCCCATCCGGCGCCAGCGCGGCCGGAAGACCCGCCAGTGACCGGTGTTGGGTCCCCGGACGATCTCCGCGGACGCCCCCAGGCAGGTCAGCACCCGCGCGAGCGACACCTGGGAGCTGGGCAGGTCGACACGCTGGGAGTACGTCGGCAGCCGCTCGCGCAGCTCGGTCGTGGTCAGACCGTCCTTCGGACCGCGGAGCTCGCCCAGCACCGCGGCGCCTGCCGCGCGCACCCAGGCCTCGCCGTCGGTCGCGAGCCCCGCGGTCACGACGTCCTTGGCCAGTCGCTTGCGCTCGCTCTGCGCCACCCGCGCCGCCGCGCTCCCCCAGGCCGCGGGCAGCAGGTCGCGGGGGAAGACGAACATCGTGCGCCGCATCGCCAGCTGACGCACCAGTCCACGTTCGACGTCCAGGGCACGCCGGACGTCGGCGGTGGTGACGTCCTCGACGCGCGCGGCCACCGCGAGGTGGACGGTGGCCGGCTCGGTCGCGTGCAGCGCCACGACGGCCCGGGTCGCCTCCTCGGCGGTGCTCCGACGGTGGGCGGCCGCCACCGCGTGCCGCCGGGCCAGCCGGGCCCGCCGCTCGTCGTCGCTCACCGTCCGCACGGCACCATCCTGCCCTGCCCCACGACGCCGTCGACGTACGCTCACGGACGAACCCGAGGAGAGGACCCGACGATGCTGCGCTGGGTGGGCGCCACCGTGGTCGCGGTCGTCCTCGCGGTCGTCGTCGCCGCGGCGGTCCTGGTGATCGGGAGTCCCGACACGCGCGACGCAACGGACCCGCCGACGGTTCCGGCCAGTCCCACGGCCAGTCCCACCGGCCAGTCCACCGGCGTCCTCGCCACCGGCCGAGGAGCCCGGCACCGTCCTGAGCCCGTGCCCTCGGGCCGAGGGGCCCGGGACCGCGGTGCGGGTGCTGTCGTTCAACCTGCACGGCGCCGTCGACAGCGAGGACCGCTACCGCCTCGACCGGGTCTCAGCCGAGATCCGGGCCTGGGACCCCGACGTCGTGCTGGTCCAGGAGATCCACCAGTTCCGACCCCTCTCGGGTCTGACCGACATGCCGGCCGACCTGGGTCGCCTCGTCGGCATGGACCACGTCTTCGCGACCAACTTCACCCGCGCCCCGACGAGCGCAGGCACACCGCGTCGCCGGACCGGGACCGCGGTGCTCTCGACCTACCCGGTGCTGGGGCACCGCAACACGGCGCTGCCTCGGAGGCCGGGCACCGAGCAGCGCGGACTGCTGCGGGTGACCCTGGACGTGCAGGGCCGTCGGGTCGACGTCTACGACACCCACCTCGAGCCGGGCGGGGCCCGCCTGCGCGAGCGGCAGGTCCGGGCGGTCCGCGCGGTGATCGAGGCGCGGGAGGACGCGCACCGAGCACCCCTTCCTGCTCGGTGGCGACTTCAACTCCGAGCCCGACTCCTCCCCCATGGCCCTGGCCGCCCGGTTCACGACCGACCCGTGGGACGCCGTCGGGGTCGGCGTCGGCGAGACGGTGCGACCGCGGGAGCCGCGGGCCCGCGTCGACTACCTGCTGCACGGTCCCGGGTGGCGGGCGACACGCTCGGAGACCCTGCTCTCGGAAGTTTCCGACCACCGCGCGCTGCTCACGCGGTTCGTGCTCGAGCCCGCCCGAGCGTGCTCCTGACCCGCTGGTCGGCGGCGCTGGGACGAACGCCTCCATCCCGCGGGGTGTTCCTCGCCCGGTCCACCACCACCGACACTGAGCACTGCGCCGAGCGGGTCGCGGCGTCGAGCCGGTCGCCTTCGGCAGCAAGGGCCTACACTCCGGCACCCGTACGACCGGCTCGAGTGAGGACCTGTGCCAGCAACTCATTCCCTCACCGCGGTGCTCAGTGAGCTCGCCCACACGCTGCTGAGCGACGACCCCGTGCAACGCCTGCTCGGGGACCTCGTCCACCACGCCGTCGCGCTCCTGCCCGTCGACGCGGCCGGTGTCAGCCTCATCTCCCGGCGTGCGCACCCGCACCTGATCGCGGGCAGCGACGAGTCGGCCGTCGTGTGGGAGGAGCTGCAGAGCGAGCTGGACGAGGGCCCGTGCCGGGCGGCGTACCTCAGCGAGGACCCGATCCTCGTGCCGGACCTGGCTCGCGACCCGCGCTTCCCACGCTTCGCCGAGAAGGCGTCACGCGCCGGACTGCGCGCCGCCTTCGCCTTCCCGCTGCGCAGCGAGGACCGGCGGGTCGGGGCGCTCGACCTCTACCGCAGGAGCGTCGGCGGCCTGAGCAGCCACGACCTCATGGTGGCGCAGACCCTCGCCGACGTGGCGACGATCTACCTGCTCAACGCCGAGATACGCAACGCGCGCACCGACTTCGTGGCCAGCGTCAGCCATGAGCTGCGCACCCCGATGACCAGCATCGCCGGGTACGTCGAGCTCCTCACCGACGAGTCCGCCGGGCCGCTGACCCTGCGGCAGCGCGGCTTCCTCGACGTGATCGAGCGCAACAGCAACCG
This sequence comes from uncultured Actinomycetota bacterium, assembly GCA_963714475.1. Classification (GTDB taxonomy): domain Bacteria; phylum Actinomycetota; class Actinomycetes; order Propionibacteriales; family Nocardioidaceae; genus Nocardioides. The sequence continues at coordinate 156,583 of CAVQOP010000006.1, read as the reverse complement.
TGCCGCCGCTCTGGCCAACGACCTGCTCGTGGTCTCCTCGCTCGACTCGGGTCTCAAGCGGCAGCGCAGCTCGGTGGACCTGTGCGACGTGGCACGACGCACGCGCGAGTCCCTCGCACCGCTGCTCGCCCAGCGATCGCTGGCCGTCGACTTCGACGTCCCCGACCATGCCCTGTGCGTCCACGGGAACGCCGACGACCTGGAGCGGGCCCTGATCAACCTGCTCGGCAACGCGGTGAAGTTCACCGACGACGGTGGCTGGGTCCGGTGCTCGCTGACGAGCGTGCTGGACAGCAGCGGTGCTGGGCCGGTGGTGCCCCGAGCGCGGGTCGAGGTGAGCGACAACGGGCTGGGCGTCCCCCGGGCCGAGCAGCACGAGCTGTTCACGCGTTTCTTCCGGTCCTCGACCGCCGAGGCGCGTCAGATCCAGGGCACGGGCCTGGGCCTGATCATCGTGGACTCGGTCGTGCGTCAGCACGGTGGGCGGGTCACCGTCCGCTCTGACCACCTCGCCGGATCGACCTTCACCGTCGACCTGCCGATGATCGCTCCGCCGTCCCGGACCGATGAGGTCCCGGCTCAGGTGCCGAGGTCGAACGACCCTGCGGGCTCCCAGGGCCCGCCGACGTAGCGCCACACCGCGAGGCCCGTGGCGCTCGCCGTGAACGGCGTGAACACCGCCCGGAGCCGTGCGAGCGTGGCCCGGGCCTGCTCGGGCTGCACCTTGTTCTGCACGGTGACGTGCGGCGAGAGCCGCTGGCGGTCCTGCCGGGTCAGCACGGCGTGCCAGGCGGTCTGCAGCCGGGCGTGGATCTCGAGGACCTCGTCGCTCTCGAGGCGGTAGGCGACTCCCCGTCCGAGCGGGAACACCTCGCTGACGGCCAGGTCGAAGGCGGGTCGGCGGGCCTGCTCGCGGACGTCGCCGAGCACCGTGCCGAGCCGCTCGCCCGGGACTGCGTGGAACAACGTCAGGTGCGCGCCCACCGCCGTCCGCCCGGCCGGGAAGTGCTGGGCGCGCTCCCGTTCGAAGCGGTCCGTGGTCTCCGCGTCGAGGACGAGCGTGACGACGAGGGGAGCTGCGGGGTCCGGCCCGGACATCTGCTCCTCAGACGACCGCGAGCGGCAGCAGCCGCTGACCGGTCGGCCCGACCTGGATCTCGGTGTCCATCTCGGGGCACACGCCACAGTCGTAGCACGGCGTCCAGCGGCAGTCCTCGACCTCGCCCAGGCCCGCGTCGGGGTCGGCGGCGATGGCCAGCGAGTCCTCCCAGTCCGCCCACAGCCAGTCCTTGTCGAGCCCGGAGTCGAGGTGGTCCCAGGCGAGCACCTCGTCGCGGTCCCGCTCGCGCGTGGTGAACCAGGCGACGTCGACGCCGGTGCCGGCCAGGGCCTTCTGGGCCGCCCCGACCCAGCGGTCGTAGGAGAAGTGCTCGCTCCAGCCGTCGAACCGGGCGCCGTCGCGCCAGGCCTGCTCGATGACCGCACCGACCCTGCGGTCCCCGCGGGAGAGCAGTCCCTCGATCGTGCCCGGCTTGCCGTCGTGGTAGCGGAACCCGATCGCACGCCCGTAGCGCTTGTCGGAGCGCACGTCCTCGCGCAGCTTGCGCAGCCGCTCGTCGGTCGTCTCGTGGTCGAGCTGGGCGGCCCACTGGAACGGGGTGTGCGGCTTGGGCACGAAACCCCCGATGGAGACGGTGCAGCGGATGTCGTTGCGCCCCGAGACCTCCCGGCCCTTGGCGATGACCTTCTTGGCCAGGTCGGCGATCTCGAGGACGTCCTCGTCGGTCTCGGTGGGCAGGCCGCACATGAAGTAGAGCTTCACCTGGCGCCAGCCGTGGGAGTAGGCCGTCGCGACCGTGCGGATCAGGTCCTCCTCCGAGACCATCTTGTTGATCACCTTGCGCATCCGCTCCGAGCCGCCCTCCGGGGCGAAGGTCAGGCCCGAGCGCCGGCCGTTGCGGGAGAACTCGTTGGCGAGGGTGATGTTGAAGGCGTCGACGCGGGTGCTGGGCAGCGACAACGACACGTTGGAGCCCTCGTAGCGGTCCGCGAGGTCCTCGGCCATCTCGCCGATCTCGGTGTGGTCGGCCGAGGAGAGCGAGAGCAGACCCACCTCGTCGAAGCCGGAGGCGTTGATGCCCTGCTCGACCATCGCGCCGATGGTGGTGATCGAGCGCTCGCGCACCGGGCGGGTGATCATCCCGGCCTGGCAGAACCGGCAGCCGCGGGTGCAGCCGCGGAAGATCTCGACGCTGAACCGCTCGTGGACGGTCTCGGCCAACGGCACGAGCGGCTTGGCCGGGTAGGGCCAGGCGTCGAGGTCCATCAACGTGTGCTTGGAGACGCGGTGCGGGATGCCCGGCCGGTTGGGGACGACGGCGGCGATCGTGGCGTCGGCGGCGTAGCTGACGTCGTAGAAGGCCGGCACGTAGACGGTCCCGCCGACCGCGAGCCGCCGCAGCAGCTCGGTGCGACCTCCCGGGCGGCCCTCCCCCTTCCACTCGCGCAGGACGTCGGAGATCGCGAGCACGGCCTGCTCGCCGTCGCCGAGCACCGCGGCGTCGATGAAGGCGGAGACCGGCTCGGGGTTGAAGGCAGCGTGACCGCCGGCGAGCACGATCGGGTCGTCGTCGGTGCGCTCCGCGGCGTGCACGGGGATCCCGGCGAGGTCGAGGGCGTTGAGGAGGTTGGTGTAGCCGAGCTCGGTGGCGAAGCTGACCCCCAGCACGTCGAAGTCGCGCACCGGACGGTGGGCGTCGACGGTGAACTGGGGGATCCCCTCGGCCCGCATGATCTCCTCCATGTCGGGCCAGACCGCGTAGGTCCGCTCGGCGAGGATCCAGTCGCGCTCGTTGAGCACCTCGTAGAGGATCTGGACGCCCTGGTTGGGCAGGCCGACCTCGTAGGCGTCGGGGTACATCAGCGCCCACCGCACCGTGGGCAGGCCCTCCGGGGCACAGTCCCAGTCCTTCAGCGTGGAGTTCAGCTCGCCGCCGACGTACTGGATCGGCTTGGAGACCGACCCCAGGCGGGGCTCGAGGCGGGGGAAGACGGACGCGGTCATGGGCCAACCCTACGGGCTGTAGCGGCCGGTGGCCTCGGTCACGCCTCTACGCTCGGGCCATGGCCGACTCCGCTCCCGACCGCCGCCGGTCGCCGACGCTGGACCACCGTCGTGCCCGTCATCGCCGCCGTCGTGCTCGCGCTGACCTGGGGGCGTCAGCCCGGCGGGGCGCTCGAGGTCGCGATGTACGTCGTGGCGGGCGGCTTCCTCATCGGTGCGGTGCTCGCGGCCGTCCACCACGCCGAGGTGGTCGCGCACCGGGTCGGCGAGCCGTTCGGGTCGCTGGTGCTCGCCGTCGCGGTGACGATCATCGAGGTCGGCCTGATCGTGACCCTGATGCTCTCGGGTGGGGAGAACGTCGCCTCCCTGGCCCGCGACACCGTCTTCGCGGCGGTGATGATCAGCCTCAACGGCATCATCGGGCTGGCCCTGCTCGTCAGCGCGCTGCGCCACCACCTGGCCCGTTTCAACCCCGAGGGTGCCGGGGCCGCGCTTGGCCACCGTGGTCGCCCTGGCCGGCCTGACCCTGGTGCTCCCGCGCTTCACCACGAGCGCCTCCGGTCCGGAGTTCTCGGGCCCGCAGCTGGCCTTCGCCGCGGTCGTATCGCTCGTGCTGTACGGGTTGTTCGTGTTCACCCAGACCGTGCGTCACCGCGACTTCTTCCTGCCCGTCGAGGCGGAGCAGGACCGGGTGGCCGCCCGGCACGGGGACGACCTCGGCACCGACGAGGACGAGGGCGGGCCCCACGCCGCGCCACCGACGGGCCGGGAGGCCCTCACCAGCCTCGGCCTCCTCGTCGTCGCTCTGGTCAGCGTCGTGGGCCTGGCCAAGGTCGAGTCGCCGGCCATCGAGGGCGTCGTGGCCGCGCTGGGCTTCCCCTACGCCTTCGTCGGCGTCGTGATCGCCCTGCTGGTGCTCGCCCCGGAGAGCATCGCCGCCACCGCGGGCCGCGGCACGCCAGCGGGTGCAGATCGCCCTCAACCTCGGGTTCGGCTCCGCGATGGCCTCGATCGGCCTGACCATCCCCGTGATCGCGGTCGCCTCGATCTTCCTCGACGGCCCGCTCGAGCTCGGCCTCGAGCCGGTCCAGATGGTGCTGCTGGCCCTCACCGTCGCGGTCGGCACGCTGACCGTGGTGCCGGGTCGTGCGAAGCCGCTCCAGGGCGGCGTCCACCTGGTGCTGCTGGCGGCGTTCGTGTTCTTGTCGATCAACCCCTGAGCCAGGTCCGGCCGCGCAACACCGGGGTGGATGTGGTGTCCGTCACAGACCGCTAGTCTCAGCCGTTCTCGGGCGAGCCGGTCGTCCGTCGTCCTGGGAGGCCCCATGCCGCGTCTGCGCCCCACCCGTCACACCCGGCCCACGCGCCGAGGGGCAGCGGCCCTGACGGGCCTCACCGTGGTCCTGTCCGGGTTGGTGCTCGGCGCCCCCACCGCCGGTGCCACGACGGCGTCCACCGCCACGGCGACCTCCGCCGTCGCCCCGGCCCCGGCCCCGGCCTCGGTCCCGGGCACCCCGCCGCGAGAGCGCGACCTCGGCGACAACGTCCTGGTCTTCGACCCGAGCATGCCGACGGCCGACATCCAGGCACGGGTCGACGCGATCACCGCCGAGCAGGTCGACGACGAGATGGGCACCAACCGGTGGAGCCTGCTCTTCCGGCCCGGCACCTACGGCACCGACGACGAGCCGCTGCAGATCCAGGTCGGCTACTACACCGAGGTCGCGGGCCTCGGCACCTCGCCGTCCGACGTCGTGATCAACGGCAAGGTCGAGGTCTACAACCGCTGCCGTCCCGACGGGAACGGCGGCGAGAGCTGCATCGCGCTGGACAACTTCTGGCGGACCCTGTCCAACCTCACGATCGACGTCAACGGCGCCGGCCAGGACGGCTGCCGCGCAGAGCGCCAACTTCTGGGCTGCCTCGCAGGCCGCCTCGCTGCGGCGCGTCGACGTCGTCGGCGGCACCCTGTCGCTGATGGACTACTGCACCGCGGGCCCGCAGTTCGCCAGCGGTGGCTTCCTGGCCGACTCCCGGGCCGGCGACGTGGTCAACGGCTCGCAGCAGCAGTACCTCACGCGCAACTCCGAGATCGGCTCGTGGTCCAACGGCGTGTGGAACCAGGTCTTCTCGGGCGTCGTGGGCGCGCCCGACGACGCGACGTTCCCCGACCCGCCGTACACCACCCTCGAGCGGACCCCCGTCAGCCGGGAGAAGCCGTACCTCGTCGTCGACCGCCGAGGCGGGTACGGCGTCACGGTGCCGGACGCCGCCCGGGACACGCGCGGGACGAGCTGGACCTACGGCAGCGCTGCGGGCCGCACGATCCCGCTCTCGCAGTTCTACGTCGCCGAGCCCGGTGACAGCGTCCAGGCCATGAACCGGGCCCTGGCCCGCGGCCGCAACCTGCTGCTCACGCCCGGGATCTACGACGTCGCCCGCTCGATCGAGGTCAAGCGCGCAGGAACCGTCGTCCTCGGCCTCGGCCACGCCACGCTCACCGCCCGCGGCGGCGCGGTGCCGATGCAGGTGCGCGACCGGGCCGGGACCGTGGTCGCCGGGGTCACCATCGACGCCGGACCTCGCCTGTCGCCGACCCTGATGGAGGTCGGTCAGCCACGCGGGAGCGGTGCCGGCGGTCCGCGACGCTCCAACGCGCGCAACCCGCTGACCCTCAGCGACGTCTACTTCCGCGTCGGCGGCCCGCACGTCGGCCGGGCGACCGTCTCGCTGCGCATCGACGCCGACCACGTGCTCGTCGACCACACCTGGGTCTGGCGCGCCGACCACGGTGTCGAGGGGTTCACGGCCGGCGCGACCGGGGACACCGACCGGTGGAACACCAACATCGGACGCAACGGCGTGATCGTCGACGGCGACCACGTCGTCGCGACCGGACTGTTCGTGGAGCACTACCAGCAGTTCAACACCATCTGGCGCGGCGAGGACGGCCAGGTCGTGCTCTACCAGAACGAGCTGCCCTACGACCCGCCGACGCAGGCCGACTGGCAGCGCCCCGACGGCACGCTCGGGTGGGCCGGCTACAAGGTCGCGGACCGGGTGCAGCGCCACGAGCTGTGGGGAGGCGGGTCCTACGTCTTCAACCGCAACAACCCCGACATCGTCTCCGCACGCGGCTTCGAGGTGCCGGTCACGGCCGGGGTGGCGATGCACCACCTGCTCACCGTCAACCTCGACGCGGGCACCATCCGACACGTGGTCAACGACACCGGCGACCAGGTCGACGCCACCAGGTCGGGCGAGCCGAGCTACGTGCCGGAGTTCCCCTGACCCGAGCGGGCGACCCGGCCGCGTCCGCTCACCGGGGCCTGGGCAGGGCGATCCGTCGTGGTCGCCGGCCGGCCCCCCTGGCGCGGGGTGGGTCGGCACCGCAGTTGGACTGAGGCCATCGACGTGCGTCGCGGTCGCTTCGAGGGGGCGATGACGGCAGCCACCTCGTCGGAGCGAGACCACGCTGAGGACGAGCACGGACTGCGCCGCGCGCCCATCCGGATCCCGCCCGGAGCGCGTCCCGCGCGAGCATGGGCTCGCGGGACGTCATCACAGTCGCTGGTGAGACTGTCGCGGCCGCATGACGTACGTGCGCCTCCGGTTGGGTCCGGTGCGGGGTCGTGTGCCTGACGACGGCCCCGGGGTCGTTCTCAGGCACACGACTCGCGGTGAGGGCGCTGGCGAGGGGGACCGTCGGCCGGACGTCACCCGTCGAGGGTTGGTGACTGACCGGATCGCATACGTCACCTGACGACGGCCCCGGGGTCGTTCTCAGGCACACGACTCGCGGTGAGGGCGATGGCGAGGGGGACCGTCGGCCGGACGTCATCACCGTCGACGAGTGGCGACTGACCGGATCGCATGACGTCACCGAGGCGCCGACGTCCGGCTCCACTCGGCCTCGGCGCTCGCGGAGCCTCGCTTGCGGGGACACCTCGCCGCAGGACGTCGACGACGCGCTGGTCAGGAGCGAGCCAAGGCCCGCGCCGGGACCGGGCGGAGCCGCGCGCGGGGCGCTGCGGCGGAGCGCAGGTGGATGTTCTGCAGCAGGCCGACGGCGAGCATGCCGGCGAACATGGAGCTGCCCCCGTAGGAGACGAAGGGCAGCGGGACGCCGGTGACGGGCATGATGCCGAGGCACATGCCGATGTTCTGGAAGGCCTGGAAACCGAACCAGCAGGCGATCCCGGCTGCGGCGAGGCGACCGAAGAGGTCGTCGGCGGCGATCGCGATCCGCAGGGCACGCCACAGCACCACGGCGAGCAGCAGGATCAGCAGGCCGGCGCCGACCAGGCCGAGCTCCTCGCCCGCGACGGTGAACACGAAGTCGGTGTGCTGCTCGGGCACGAAGCCCGAGCGGGTCTGCGAGCCACCGAAGAGACCCTGGCCGAGCAGCCCCCCGTTCCCGACGGCGATCCGGGCCTGCTCCACGTTGTAGCCCGCGCCACGGGGGTCCAGGTCGGGGTTGGTGAAGGCCAGGAAGCGGTCGACCTGGTAGGCCGCGAGAGCCCCGGAGGCCACCGCCGCCAGCGCCGCGGTCACCGCACCCGTCGCGAGGAGCAGCAGCCATCGTCGCGGGGCGCCCGAGACGGTGAGGACGCCGAAGACGGTCGCGGTGAGCACGAGCATCGTGCCGAGGTCGGGCTGGGCGAGGATCAGCAGCGCGGGCACTCCGGCCACCGCGAGCATGAGCACCACGTCGACCAGGCCGACGCGCGCCCGCCAGCGCCCCTCGGTGCGTTCGGCGACCACGAGGGCCATCCCGATCACGACCGCGAGCTTGGCGAACTCCGAGGGCTGCACGGAGGTGCCGGCGACCATCAGCCAGGACCGCGAGCCGTTGATGGTGGTGCCCATGACCAGCACCAGCACCAGGCCCGCGACGGAGGCGACGTAGACCACCGGGGCGACGATGCGCACCCACCGGTGGTCGCTGACGGTGACCACCACCAGCAGCACGAGCCCGATCGCCACGTTCACGACCTGGCGCTCGAGGTAGGCCGTCGCCCCGCTCGAGCCGGGACCCAGTCCGTCGCTGCTGGCCGACCAGACCAGCAGGCAGCCGAGCACCCCGAGCGCGAGCACGCTCGCGAGGAGGACCCAGTCGAGGCGCGGCACCGTGAGCGCGGTCGGCGCCGGCGGGGTCCGGGTGCTCATCGGGCGTCCGGCCGGGGCGGCGGGAGGATCGAGCCGTCGCGGGCGAAGGTCGGGAGCCGCCGGGGTGGGGTGGTGCCCGGGATGGCGGCCTGCGAGGGCCGCACCTGCTCGCCCTGCACGCCGTACAACGACTCCCAGATCGCGCGGACGAAGGGCCCTGAGGTGCCCGACCCGGTGCCCCCCTGGCTGACCATCATCACCACGACGTAGTCCTTCGAGTAGGAGGCCACCCACGAGGTGGACTGCTTGCCGTAGACCTCGGCGGAGCCCGTCTTGGACCGGATCGGCACCTGCTCGAGCGGGAAACCGACCATCCGCCAGGCCATGGTGCCCACGCTGGTCACGCTCTGGAGCGCGGTGTCGATGTAGTCCAGGGTCGCCTTCGGCACGTCGACCCTGCCCGCCACGACCGGGGCGATGCGCTTGATCACGGTGCCGTCGGTGGCCACGACCGCCTTGGCCACCCGCGGCTCGTAGAGCGTGCCGCCGTTGGCCAGCGCACCGTAGGCGCGGGCGAGCTGGAGCGGGGTGACGATGGTGTCGCCCTGGCCGATGGCGAAGTTGACCGCGTCACCGGCGCGGTAGGCGTAGCCCTCCACGCAGAACTCACGTGCGAAGAGGTACACGAAGTCGCTGGTCTCGGCGTCCTGGGGCGCGCCTGCGATGTCGCAGTAGTAGTCCTTCATCTGGCGGTAGTAGGCCAGCTTCCACTCCCGGTCCGCGATCCGGCCCGCGGCCTCCCCCGGCAGGTCGATGCCCGTCGCCGAGCCGAAGCCGAACTCCTTGGCCTCGGAGACCAGCGGGTCCGGGGCGTCGACGTCGTCGACGTCGGAGCCCAGACGCTGCCAGAAGTCATAGCCGATGCGGTAGAAGAAGGTGTTGCACGAGACCTCGAGGGCCTTGTCGAAGCCGATGGAGCCGTAGGCCCCCGACTCGTAGTTCTTGAACGTGCGGTTGCCGACGGTGAAGCCCGACGAGCAGTCCAGGCGCGTGTCGGTGGTGTAGCCACTCGTCAGCGCTCCGGCCGTCATGAACGGCTTCCAGGTCGAGCCCGGGGCGAACTGACCCTGGGTGGCCCGCCCCAGCAGCGGCGTCCCGGCCTTCGCGGAGTAGAGATGGGCCAGCTCCTCGTCACTGATGCCGCCGACCCACACGCCCGGGTCGTACGTCGGCTGGCTGGCCATGGCGACCACGCGGCCGGTGTCGGCCTCGAGCACCACGGCGGCGCCGGAGTCTGCGACGTACGGCGTCCCGGTGACGGTGTCGACGGTGCCGCGCGCGGTCTCGATCGCCGCGGCGAGCTGCTCCTCCACGACACCCTGGACCTTGGCGTCGATCGAGGTCACGAGGGTGTCACCGGGCTGGCTGGCCAGGGCGTCGTCGTCGCCGAGCACCCGGCCCATCGAGTCGACGGCCACGCTCCGGTAGCCCGGCATGCCGCGCAGCCAGGTGTCGTACTCCTTCTCGACGCCGGCGCGTCCCACGACCGAGGCCCCGTTGACCGACCGGTCTCCGGACTCCTCCGCGGCGTCGAGCTCGTCGCCGGTGATCGGAGAGAGATAGCCCAGCAGGTGGGCGGCGTTGACGCCGAAGGGACGCGGGTAGGAGCGCACGCTCTGCTGGTCGACGACCACCGCCGGGAAGTCCTCGGGCTGCTCGAGGATGCGCAGCGAGACCGCCTCGTCGACGTCGGAGGCCACGGGGACGGGCTGGTAGGGCGACCCGTTCCAACAGCGTTCGGCGACGCTGCCGGCGTCACCACAGGTGGCCAGCTGCGCGTCGAGGCGCCGCGGCTTCGTGTCCAGCTCGCCGGCGAGCCGCTCGAGCAGCTTGGTCCGGGCGGGCGGAGCGAGCTTGTCGAGGATCGTGCGGTCCACCGAGACCATCCACGAGCGACGGTTCGCCACCAGTGGGCGACCCGCGTCGTCGACGATCAGACCGCGCTGGGGCTGCACCACGATCTCGCGCACCGACTGGGCGGCGGCGCGGGCGGTGTACTCCTCCCCGGTCACCACCTGGAGGTAGTAGAGCCTGACGAACAGGGTCGCGAACAGGGAGAACACCAGTGCCTGCACGACCACGAGCCGAAGCCGGCTGCGGCGGGCCTGGGTCACCTCAGCCACGAGACAACCGCTGCCACGACGGGGCCCTCGATCCCCGGAGCCGGCCGAACATGGCCATCAGCGGCGGGAGCACCAGCGGCGTGAGCAGCACGTCGAGGACCAGGCTGATGCCCAGCACCCCCAGGACGCCGGTGACCGAGGCGACCGGGTCGCCCAGCAGGGGTCCGGAGAGCACGTAGACGCTGGTGCCGAGCAGCGAGCAGGCCGCCACGGTCGCCACGACGGCCCCCGCCCCGGGCCGGGACTCGCGGTTGACCTGCCCGGCGACGTAGCCGACGACGACGAGGGCCAGCGCCCAGCGTCCGGCGACGTGACCGGCGGGCGGCGCCAGGTCGATGAGGAGGCCCGCGGCGAAGCCGAGCACCATCGCGAACGGCGCATCGCGCACCAGTCCCGCGGCGACGACGACCAGCAGCACGAGGTCGGGCACCACGCCGTGCCAGGCCACGTGGGAGAGCACGGAGACCTGCAGCACCGCGGCCACGACGACCACGAGGGCGGCGACGAGCACACGTACCGCGCTCACCGCAGGCTCCCGTCGGCCTCGATGACGCCACGGTCGCTGGTCGAGCCCGTCGGCACGACGACCCCGACCAGGTCGAGCGAGCCGACGTCGACGAACGGCTCGATCACCGCACGCTGGGAGGACTCGCGCAGGCTGGCGTAGACCGCCACGACGCGTCCGATCGGGACGCCCGAGGCGTACGGCGCCCCGTTGGTGCTGCCCCAGGTCACGACGGTGTCGCCCTTGGCCGGCGTCTCGGCCTCGTCCATCAGCTCCAGGTCGAGGCGGGCGTCGTCGCCCACCGACCCGGAGCCGCGCAGGAAGCCCATCTCCATCGACTCCCCCACCCGTGCGCCGACGGTCGAGCCGGGGTCGACGACGAGCAGCACCGTCGCCGAGGTGCCGGTGACCCGCAGGACGCGTCCGACGAGGCCGTCGTCGTTGACGACGGTCATGTCCGGGCCGAGCCCGGAGGTCGAGCCGGCGTCGATCGTCACGGTGCGCTCGAAGGACTGCGAGGGCCCGTAGCCGACCACGCGGGCCGGTACGAGGGTCTGACCGAGGTCGCGCGCCGAGGTGGTGAGGCCCTCCAGCTCGGCGAGCCGGTTGCGGTCGTAGGGCGCGGTGTTGACCTGCGCGCGCAGGTCGGCGTTGATCTGCTCGAGGTCGGAGACCTCGGCAGCGAGCGACTCGCGGCTGCGGAACCAACCGGGCACCGAGGCGACCGGGCGCACGACGGCGGCCGCGGCGGCCTCGGCCGGACCGAAGACCTCGCCCACGACCCGGCGTACGGGCTCGACGGGCGAGGAGTCTCCGCCGGTGGCGTCGAGCGCCATCACGCTCGCGCACGCCATCACCAGGGCCACGACGAGCGACGTCGGGGGCCGGCGGCCCGACCCGAGCGGGTCGCGTCCCCAGTCGCGGCGACCGCTGCGGGGTCGCCGGTTGGCCGACGCGGTCGGGACGCGCGTGAGCAGCTGCGTCATCAGCCGCGCCTCGAGTCCGAGACCAGCACCTGGTGCAGGGCCTCGAACTCCTCCACACAGCGTCCGGCGCCCATCGCGACGGAGGTGAGGGGGTTCTCGGCGACGTGGACGGGCATGCCGGTCTCGTGGCGCAGCCGCTCGTCGAGCCCGCGCAGCAGCGCGCCGCCGCCGGTCAGGACGATGCCGCGGTCCATGATGTCGCCGGCCAGCTCGGGCGGAGTCTGGTCGAGCGTCGCGCGCACGGCGTCGACGATGTCGTGCAGGGGCTCCTCGAGCGCCTGGCGGATCTCGGCGCTGGAGACGGTGACGGTGCGCGGCAGGCCCGAGACCATGTCGCGCCCCCGGATCTCCGCCTCCGGCTCGGTCGTCATCGGGAAGGCCGACCCGAGGGTCATCTTGACCTCCTCCGCGGTGCGCTCCCCCAGCATCAGGGAGTACTCCTTCTTCATCCACGCCACGATCGACTGGTCGAGGTCGTCGCCGGCCGTGCGGATCGACAGCGACGTCACGATCCCGCCGAGGCTGATCACGGCGACCTCGGTCGTGCCGCCGCCGACGTCGACGACCATGTTGCCGGTGGGCCGGTGCACGGGCAGGCCGGCGCCGATGGCCGCGGCCATGGGCTCCTCGATGATGTAGACGCGGCGGGCACCGGCCTGGTAGCCGGCCTCCTTGACGGCACGCTGCTCGACGGCCGTGATGCCGCTCGGCACGCAGATCACCATGCGCGGCTTGGCGAAGTAGCGACGTCGGTGCACCTGGTGGATGAAGAACCGGAGCATCTGCTCGGTCGCCTCGAAGTCGGCGATCACGCCGTCCTGGAGCGGGCGGATGGCCGAGATCGACTCGGGCGTGCGCCCGATCATCCGCTTCGCCTCGTGCCCGACGGCGAGCACCTCGCCCGTGTTGTCGTTGATCGCCACGACGCTGGGCTCGTCGAGCAGCACGCCTCGTCGACGCACGTAGACGAGCGTGTTGGCGGTGCCGAGGTCGACGGCCATGTCACGGCCGATCAGGGAGTTCGCCATCGCAGTTGCCTCGCAGCGGGGGTGCACGTCCGGGGGAAGGGAGCGCACCGCGCACACCTCAGCGCACCCGCGACCGAGCGTAGGGACGAGACGGCCCGCAACCGTGCAGGCACGCCGGGCCGTGTCGGCAGACCGTGTCGGCCGTGTCGGCAGACCGTCACGAGACCTGGCCCTTCATGCGACGTCGAGAGTTGTGCGATTTCACTAGCGCTCGAACTGATGTTCTAGTATGATGAGGTCATGCCCGTTGCCGCAGCCACCGACGAGACCCGCCAGGGTCTCCTCGACGCGCTGCGCTCCGACGAGGCGGGTGTCCGGGCGGCGGAGATCCGCAAGATCCGCACCGCCCTGGAGTGGGCGGTCGCTCACGAGGTCATGAGCCTGGATGAGGCGTCGTTCCATGCCGGGTTCGGTGAGCACGGGCTGACGCTGGCGGGTCCGGGGGCGCCGTTGGTCGGGGAGGCCGCGGTCACCGAGCTCGCCGTCGCCCTGGGGTTGTCGACCGACGGTGGGAAGCGGTTCCTCGGGGTGATCCTGGAGATCCGCTACCGCCTCCCGCGCCTGTGGGAGGCGGTGCTGTCGGGGCGGTGTGCGTGGTGGCGGGCGAAGATCGTCGCCGAGGCCACCATGATCTTGTGCGAGGAGGGTGCCGAGCACGTCGACCGTCACGTCAACGGGTTCACCCACTCCGTGTCCAACGCCCAGCTCGACCGGGTCGTGCAGGCTGCCCTGGCGCGGTGGGAGCCGGAGAAGGCCGAGGCGCACCGCCAGGCCACCGCCGAGAAACGGGGTGTGAGCATCCACCTGCGTGAGCAGGGTGGCGACCTGTCCGGGACCGTCGACATCAACGGCTGCCTGGACGCCGCGGACGCGTTGGACCTCGAGACCGCCCTGGCCGACCGGGCCCACGAGCTGAAGCTCCTCGGGTCGACCGACACCATGACCGTGCGCCGCGCCGCCGCCCTCGGCGACCTCGCCCGGTTGCAGTCCACCCTGACCCTGAGCGACGCCGAGTGTGTCGACGCCGACGGTCACGAGGTCCGGCTCCCCGCCCGGCGGGCGGTGGTCGTGCACGCCCACGTCGCCGCGGCGGCGATCACCGGGTACGGCTACGACCCTGCCCAGCACGGGGTCGCGACCCTGGCCAACACCCACCGGCCCGTGCTCACCGAGCAGGTCCGGGCATGGTGCGAGCACGGCCGGGAACGTCACCGTCCGCCCGGTGATCGACCTCGCCGACCACCTCCACGTCGGCTCGTATGAGTCCACCGGGGACCTGCGGGAGCAGACGATCCTGCGTGACCAGACCTGCGTCTTCCCCCGGTGCACCCGCCCCGCCAGGGCCTGCGACCACGAGCACTGCGTGCCCTGGCCCCAAGGCCTGACCTGCTCAGCGAACCAGGCCCCGATGTGTCGACGTCATCACCGGCACAAGACCCACCTCGGCTGGTCCTACGAGACCCTCACACCAGGTGTGTACCTGTGGACCAGCCCCCACGGACTCAAGACCCTCCGGATGCCCGAAGGGACCTTCGACGTCACCCAGGCGCCGCCCGTGGCACCGGAGCCACCGCCGTTGGAGTACTCCATCGCACCCCCACCCAAGCCCCCACCCCGACGCAGATCGAAGTCGACGAAGGTCGGCGACCACCCGACCCCGACGAGCCACCGCCCCCACCGAAGGTCGAAGAAGAACCACCCTTCTGACCCTCGACCGACCGCGCCGACGCAGCAACAGCCGCAGCCCCGCCACAGCACCACCGTGACGGGGCCACCGGCACGCCCGGGACCACCAGCAAGAGAAGGTTGCGGGACCAGCGCTGACGCGTTTCGTCCTCGACCTCCGCGTCTCGCCACCACCGCGGGTCGACGAGCGGGCGCCGGTCGGACCCACGACGGCACGCCTTCGTCCCCAAGCGCCATGGACCACGCCCGGCGGGCAGCACGAACCGCAGCCCCCTCCCCCAAGCCGGCACGAGTCAGCAGGCTCAGCCCGTCACCAACCCGCAGCCCCGCCACAGCACCCACCGTGACGGGGCCACCGGCACGTACGCCTCAGGCGGTCGCGAGCACGAGCGGGGGCCGGCGTCAGCCGATCCCCGCCAGGGGACGGGAGGCCTCGGGGTCGACGGGAGTCCGCCACCAGGGGTCGTAGCGGTGCGCCGCGATCGTCACCTCGTCGGCGTCACCGGTCGTGATCTGCACCAGGTTGTCCAGCGACTCGGAGCCGGGATCCCAGTAGCCGCGGTGCTGGTCGGCGGACCAGTCCACGCCGACCTGGCGGTCGCGGTCCTCCGCCCGGAAGCGGTTCGCCCCGAACTCCTCGGCCGCCGGGTCGGGTCCCAACGGCCCCCCGCCCAGCCAGCCCTGCCCGCCCAGGTGCCCCACCGGGTCGCTGGAGGCGGTGCCGACCCACACGTGGCCGGGTCCGAGCCCGAGGTCGTCGGCCCCGTCGACGCCCCGACCGGGGCCGGGGCTGCCCAGCAGCACGATGTCGTCGGCGTCGACGCCGGGCCCGGCGGCCCCCTGCGCGACGGTGGTCGAGCCGTAGCTGTGGCCGACGGCGGTGAGGTGGACCGGGGTGTCGCGGGCCGCGCGCATCCCGGCCACCGCAGAGCCCACCAGCGCCCCACCCTCGCGGGCCAGCCGGTCGTCCGCGACCCCGACGAGGTCGAGGTCGCCGAGCGGGTTGTCCGGGGCGTCGTAGCCCAGCCACGCCACCACCGCGACGGAGTCCCCGTCGTCCGCGCGGGACGCGGCGTACAGCGCCCACGCTCGGTCGCCGGCCCCCACCACGGCGGCCGCGTCGGTGCCCAGACCTGGGACGTGCAGGCTGACGTGGTCGGCGGTCCCCGGGTCGCCGTAGGACAGCGCGACCCGGCCGTCACCCCCGAACGCGGTCGGCTCGTAAAGATGGAGCACGACCTCGACCGGCCTGCCCGTCCGAGGGTCGAGTCGTCCCTCGGCACGCTCGATCGCCCGCGCGGTCTCGCGTGCGGCGCGCAGCCAGGACGGCAAGGTCAGGCCTCCCCCGGCGGCGAGGATGCCGTCGCCGGCCGCGAGATCGAGTGCGAGCCGGGTCCGGTTCGCGTGGTCGCGGGCCCAGGCCGGCACGCCGTCCAGCGAGCCGATCCAGGGCTGGGCGCTCAGGTCACGCTGCTCGGCCGCGCCGAGGGCGTCCCACCACCGCGCCACCGCGGCGGGGTCCTGGGTGCCTGCGACGGGGCTGGTCGCAGGGATGGCGCCGATCACCGGCGCGGCGCCGACCAGGGCGCGCAGGGAGGCCTCGAGCGCCTGCACCGCAGCGTGCCACCGGGCGATCTCGACGTCAGCCGCGCGCACCCGCGCGGCGAGGTCGGCCGCCCGGACCGCCCGGATCCCGCCCAGTCCGTCGACCGCGAGCGTCAGGGACGAGCGCAGGGTTGCGACCTCCTCGGCCAGCGCGGCGCGACCCGCCTCCAGCTCGTGGCGCGCCCGCGCGAGCTCGGCCAGCCCCTCGGCGTGGCGCAGCACCTCGGTCGCCGCGACCACGAGACCCTCGCCGAGACGGCGCGCCACCTCCGCACCCTCCCCACCCGTCGCGCGGTACGCCGTGCCGGCGGCGCCCTGCCACGGCGCGAGCCCCAGTGCCCGGGCGTCACCCGCGACCTCAACAAGACGTTCGCCGGCCCGACGCAGGCCGTGCGCACACCACGCCACCACCGCGGGATCCCCCGGCAGTGGCGGGACGGGAGCGGGCATCGCCAGGAGCCCGTTCATCGCGACAGACGCCCGATCACCGAGGCCACCTGGTCGTCCACCGCCTCGTAGGCCTCGACGGTGCGCTCGAGGCTCCGGGCCAGGTCGTCCACCACGTCGGCCAGGCTGCGTACGTCGTCGTCCCACCGACCCAGCCAGGCCCGGACCGGGCCGGCGAGCGCGGGACCGAACCCCGCCGCTCCCTCCCCCGCGACCCCGGCCCGGGCGGCGTCGAGGTCGGCGCGAAGATCGAGCCACCGCGCGGTGGCGTCGTGGAGGTCGCCCAGCGGGACGCTCAGCGGGGCGCGCAGCGGGACGCTCAGCGGCACACCCACCGCGACGCCCGCCGGGTCACAGCCCACCTCGTCGTTCCTCATGGCTGAGAAACCTAGGAACGCGCGGGCCCCGGCCTCACCCCGTGCTCAGCTGGGTGTGGATGCACCGCCCGTCCACAGCCCGGAGGGGGCGAGGTGGTCAGGAGGGTGGGTGCGGAAACCGTCTACAGCGCGGGGAACCACAGGCCGATCTCGCGCTCGGCCGACTCCGGGGAGTCCGAGCCGTGCACCAGGTTCTCCCGGTTCGACAGCGCCAGGTCGCCACGGATCGTGCCAGGAGCGGCCTTGCGGCCGTCGGTGGCACCGTTGAGTGCCCGTACGACCTCGATCGCCTCGTCACCCTCCAGCACCAGCGCGAGCAGCGGACCGCTGGTCACGAAGTCACGCAACGGCGGGTAGAAGTCCCGCTCGACGTGCTCGGCGTAGTGCTGGTCGGCCGTCGCGGCGTCGATCGTGCGCTGCTCGAGCGCCACGATCCGTAGGCCCTTGGCCTCGAAGCGCCCCAGCACCTCGCCGACCAGTCCTCGGCGGACCGTGTCGGGCTTGAGCAGGACGAGGGTGCGCTGGGCCATGGCGCGAGCCTAGGACATCACCGGCCCCGGCGGGCGCGCGAGGTTGGCCGCCCTATCGCAGCACGTCCCGCGTCGGCGACCGCTGCGGGCCTCGCGTCCCCCCTGCCGTCACCTCCGACCGTGTGTCGCCGGTGCCGCAACGGCCCGGAAGCCGACGTCGGAGCCGGCGCCGGCGCCGGCGCTCGGCGCCCGCGCTCAGCGCATCGTGTCGCGGAAGACCGTCAGCAGGGCGAAGGCAGCCGAAGCGGAGTCGCCCAGACCGCGGGAGACCGGCTCGCTGAGGAAGCGCGAGTAGCCCTCGATGCCGTACGCCGCGCCCGCGACGTCGCGGAAGCCCATCGACCACTGCGCGAAGAAGCGCCGAGGCTGCTGGTCGCGCTGGAGCACCAGCACGCCCCGGTGTCGCTGGTCGACGGCGATCCGCGAGAACGTCTGCTCGACGGCAGACTCCTCGCCCTCGAGGACCTGGATGATGTTGCCGCCGCGATACAGCAGCATGCCGGTGATGCCCTGGTCCTGGTTCGCCGAACGAGCCTGACCCAGCAGCCCGACGAGGTCCTCGGGCTCGAACAGGGAGGTGGCCGAGCTCACGTAGGTCAGGGCCAGGCAGGGGCTCGCGAAGGACACCACCGGGACGTTAGGGGGTCCTGGCTCGCCCCGCCCCGACTTCTGCGAGGAGGAGCACCGCGGTCCAGACCACCCTCAGACGGCCGCACCGTCGGGTCCGGCCCCGCCCTGGCCCGCCTCGAAGGCCTCGTAGGCCGCGGCACGCTCCCGCTCGATCTTGGTGCCGAGGAACACCGCACCGGCCCACAGTGCGGCGAAGATCAGCCCGAGCCCGAACATGATGGGCACCACCACGCCGAGCCCGACGGCCGCGACCTGGACGACCCAGCCGGCGCCGTAGGCCCACGGCCGACGCAGGGCCCCGGCGAGCAGCAGGCAGGCCAGGGCCAGTCCCAGCCCAACGGGGAGGGCGACCCCCGGCGAGACCCCGGCGACCACGATCATCACCGGCGTCGTCAGGCCCAGCGTGATGGCCTCGAGGGAGAGCACGGCTGCGCACATGCCGCGCTTGGGCGAGCGCGTCGGACGCGCCGCGGGTGTGGCCTCGTCGCTCATGCGCCGGCCTCCCCGCGAGCACCGTGCGGCACCAGCAGGGTCCGCGCCTGTCCAGCGGTGACGACCGACCCGGTGATGAGCACCGCCCCCGAGCCGAGCGGGTCCCCGAAGGCCTCGCCCGCCTCGGCGAGCGCGGCCGCCGCATCGATCGCGTCGGCCAATCGCGGCTCGACGGTGACCTTGTCCTCGTCGAAGACGGTCCTGGCGACCTCGGCGAGGTCGAGCGCCGACATCGCGCGCGAGCTGGCGTTCTGGGTGCAGATGACGTGGGCCAGGTGGGGCTCGAGAGCAGCGAGCAGGCCTTCGGCGTCCTTGTCGTCCATCACGCCCACGACCCCGATCAGGGGGGCGAAGGAGAAGGAGTCCTCGAGCGCCTCGGCGAGCGCCTGCGCCCCGTGCGGGTTGTGGGCGGCGTCGAGCACGATCGTCGGGCTGCGGCGCACGACCTCCAGGCGCGCCGGCGAGGTGACCCCCGCGAAGGCCGCGCGCACCAGGTCCTCGTCGAGCGGCTGATCACCGGCGAAGGCCTCGACCGCAGCCAGCGCCAGTGCGGCGTTGCGGGCCTGGTGGGCCCCGTAGAGCGGCAGGAAGACCTCGTCGTAGCGCGCACGCAGTCCCTGGAGCGCGATCATCTGGCCGCCGACCGCCGGGACGCGGTCGACCAGACCGAACTCGAGGCCCTCGCGGGCCAACGTGGCCCCGACCTCGGTCGCACGCTCGAGCAGCACCGCCGCCACCTCGGCGCTCTGCTGGGCGACCACCACGGTCGCGCCGGGCTTGATGATGCCGGCCTTCTCCTGCGCGATGGCGGCCGGCGAGTCGCCGAGGTACTTCGCGTGGTCGACCGCGATCGGCAGCACCACCGCCACCGGAGCGTCCATGACGTTGGTCGCGTCCCACGCTCCCCCCATCCCGACCTCGACGACCGCGACGTCGACGGGGGCGTCGGCGAACGCGGCGTAGGCCATGGCGACGACGGTCTCGAAGAACGACAACGGATGAGCCTCCGCCTCGTCGACGAGGTGCGTGTACGGCGCCACGTCGTTGAAGGCGCGGACGAACCCGTCGTCGTCGAGCGGTACGCCGTCGAGGCTGATCCGCTCGCTCATCCGCTCCACGTGGGGGCTGGTGAAGCGCCCGGTGCGCAGGTCGAGGGCCAGCAGCAGGGCATCGATCATCCGCGACGTCGAGGTCTTGCCGTTGGTGCCGGTCAGGTGGATCACCGGGTAGGCCAGCTGCGGGTCGCCGAGCAGCTCGACGAACGCACGGATGCGGTCCAGCGACGGTTCGAGCCGCGTCTCGGGCCATCGCGAGAGCAGGGCGTCCTCGACCTCGGCGTAGGTCTGGGCGAGACGCGGGGCGTCGACGGGGATCGGGGTGTCGGTCATCAGGACCCGAGTCTAGGGAGGTCCCCCTCGACCCTGCTCAGGGACCGATCCGGAAGCCGGCCGTGTCGGCGTGGGCCTCGAAGCCGAGGTCGGCGTAGATCTGGTTCGACGTCGGGTTGGCCAGGTCGGTGAACAGGCAGACCTCGTCCCCGGCGCGTCGCAGCAGGGCGCACACCGCGTGGACCGCCGCGCTGGCGTAGCCGCGCCCCCGGTGCTCGCGCGGGGTGAAGACCGGCCCGACGCGCACGACACCGTCGGCCGGTGGCGTGGCGCCGCTGAGGTGCACCGGGGTCCCGTCGACCTCCCAGAACCACAGCTCCCCCGCCGCGACGCGACGGCGCGTGGTCTCGACGTCGATCTGCTCGCCCTCGTCCTCGGGCTCGCGGCCGGCCTGCCGGTCGGCCTCGGCGTGGAAGACCCTGAGCCAGTCGGCGGCCAGCGACAGGTCGGCGGTCTCGTCGCGTACCGCCCGCAACCGGCCGGCGCTCGGACGCGGCGCGACCAGCGCGCCGAGCCGGTGCAGGCGGTGGTGGTCGTGCACCCGGGCCCGCTCACCGCGCAGCCGGGCCGACTCCTCGGCCAGCACCCTGGTGGCCGGCAGGAAGCCGTTGGCCGCGGGCAGGTGCTCACCGCGCTCGTGCAGCGCGCGCGCCAGGGCCAGCGCCGCGTCGTCGGGCATGGCCAGCAGGTACGCCGCCCACGGTGGGCCGGGCATCGTGCGCATCGCGGCCGAGACCAGCTCCCCGCCGACGTGGACCAGCGCCCACCAGCGTGGCACCCCGTCGGGGGCCGGCTCCCCCGCGAGCGCGAGGCGGCGGGTGAAGGACCCGACGACGGTGGTCACCACCGGGTCCGCCGCCAGCAGGTCTCCGGCGCGCGCCAGGAACCACGCGGGGTCCTCGGTGAAGGTGAGGTCGACCGACGTCGCTGCCATCGCCGCAGGCTACGGCGCGGACCGACCAGTCGGCACGCGGGTTTCGCCGGGTCCGGGCCCGTGGCAGGGCGGCACCGGCGGGGGTGACTTCGCGCCGTAGGCTCGTCGCCATGACCGACCTCCCAGTGCGCCCGGCCCCGGATCCGACGAGCCCCCGCGCGGGCGCCGTCGTCGTACCGGACAAGCCGGCCCTGGAGGGACTGGAGAAGACCTGGTCGCAGCAGTGGAAGGACGACGACACCTACGCCTTCGACCGCACCCAGCCCCGCGAGAACGTCTTCAGCATCGACACCCCGCCGCCGACGGTCAGCGGCAGCCTGCACGTGGGTCACGTGTTCTCCTACACCCACACCGACCTCATCGCCCGCTACCAGCGGATGCGCGGCAAGTCGGTGTTCTACCCGATGGGATGGGACGACAACGGCCTGCCCACCGAGCGACGGGTGCAGCACTACTTCGGGGTGCGCTGCGACCCCTCGCTGCCCTACGACGCCGACTTCACCCCACCGCAGAAGCCGGACCCCAAGAAGCAGGTCTCGATCAGCCGCCCCAACTTCGTCGAGCTCTGCGAGCAGCTCGTGGTGGAGGACGAGCAGGTCTTCGAGTCCCTGTGGCGCACGCTGGGGCTCTCGGTCGACTGGTCGCAGCACTACACGACGATCGGGCCGAAGGCGCAGGTGGCCAGTCAGCGCGCCTTCCTGCGCAACTTCGCGCGCGGTGAGGCCTACCTGCAGGAGGCGCCCACCCTGTGGGACGTCACCTTCCAGACCGCGGTCGCCCAGGCCGAGCTGGAGGCCCGCGACTACCCGGGCGCCTACCACCGCATCGCCTACCACGGCGCCGACGGCACCCGGGTCCACGTCGAGACCACCCGTCCCGAGCTGATCGCCAGCGCCGTCGCGCTGATCGCCCACCCCGACGACGAGCGGTACGCCGCCCTCGTCGGCACCACGGTGACCTCACCGGTCTTCGGCGTCGAGATCCCGGTGCTGGCCCACCCGGGGGCCGAGATGGACAAGGGCGCGGGGATCGCGATGTGCTGCACCTTCGGCGACCTGACCGACGTCACCTGGTGGCGCGAGCTGCAGCTGCCGGTGCGCACCGTGATCGGACGCGACGGCCGCTTCGTCCGTGAGACGCCACCGTGGCTGGAGGGCGCCGGCGCGGCCTACGAGCGACTGGCCGGCAAGACGGTCTTCTCCTCCCGCGAGGAGATGGTCGCCATGCTGCGCGAGAGCGGCGACCTCGACGGCGAGCCGCAGGCGACGCAGCGGATGGCCAACTTCTTCGAGAAGGGCGACAAGCCCCTCGAGATCGTGGCGACCCGTCAGTGGTACATCCGCAACGGTGGCCGCGACAGCGCCCTGCGCACCGAGATGCTCGAGCGCGGCGCCGAGATCACGTGGGTGCCCACCCACATGCGCCACCGCTACGACAACTGGGTCGGCGGGCTCAACGGCGACTGGCTGATCTCCCGCCAGCGGTTCTTCGGGATCCCGTTCCCGGTCTGGTACCCCCTCGACGACGACGGTGAGCCCGACTACGCCCACCCGCTGATGCCGAGCGAGGCCGAGCTGCCCGTCGACCCGTCCACCGACGCGCCCCGTGGCTACGACGAGGCCCGCCGCGGCACACCCGGCGGGTTCGTGGGCGACCCCGACGTGATGGACACCTGGGCGACGTCCTCGCTGACCCCTCACATCGCCGGCGGCTGGGAGACCGACCCCGACCTGTTCGAGCGGGTCTTCCCGATGGACCTGGCCACCCAGGCCCACGACATCATCCGGACCTGGCTCTTCTCGCGGGTCGTGCGCAGCCACTTCGAGAACGGCGTCGCGCCCTGGTCGCACGCCCTGATCTCGGGATTCGTGGTCGACCCCGACCGCAAGAAGATGTCGAAGTCCAAGGGCAACGTGGTCGTCCCCGACGACATCCTGGACCGGTTCGGGGCCGACGCCGTGCGCTGGCGCGCCGCCATGGCCCGACCAGGACTGGACTCCCCCTTCGACGAGAGCCAGATGAAGGTCGGGCGCCGCCTGGCGATGAAGGTCCTCAACGCCTCGCGCTTCGTTCTCGGCAACGTCGCGGCGACCTCGCTGGCGCCGTACGAGGTCTCCGAGCCGATCGACTGCGCGCTGCTCGGTCGCCTCGCCGGGGTCATCAGCCGGGCCACGGACGCCTTCGAGGCGTTCGACTACACCACCGCCCTCGAGGTGACCGAACGGTTCTTCTGGGAGTTCTGCGACGACTACCTCGAGCTGGTCAAGGAACGCGCCTACGACCCCGACGGCGGCAGCCCGACGGCCTCCGCCCAGGCCACGCTCGCACTGGCCCTCGAGGTCCAGCTGCGCCTGCTGGCCCCGTTCCTGCCGTACGTGACCGAGGAGGTCTGGTCGTGGTGGCGTCCTGGCTCGGTGCACCGGGCGGCGTGGCCGCACGTCGCCGACCTCGGGGCCGCCGCAGCACGGGAGTCCTCGCCCCTCGACGCCGTGGCCGCGGTCCTGGCCGGGATCCGCGGGGCCAAGTCGCAGGCCAAGGTCTCGATGCGTACCGAGCTCGCCCACGTCGAGGTGCGCGGTCCGCAGCACCTGCTCGACGGTGCCGCCATCGCCGCCGACGACCTCAGGGCGGTCGGACGGGTTCGGGGCGACCTCACCTTCGTGGCCGACGACGCCTCGGAGCTCTCCGTACGGGCCGAGGTGGCCCCGCAGGACTGAGCGGGGGCGACCGCGCGCACCCCGGCCCGGCCGGGCAGGCCGGTCGAGCAGGCCGGTCGAGCAGGCCGGTCCAGCAGGGCTGGTGCCGCAGCCGACCCGGAACCGCTCAGGCGCGGTGGACGAACGCGGCAGAGCGCTTCTCGGTGATCGACCGACGCTCGTCGTGACGGCGGTGCCGCGTGGTGACCACCGAGGCCGGGGCCCTGAGCTGGTCGTCGGCGCCGGACTCGTCCGAGAGCGGGACCTGGGGGGAGGCCGGCTGCTCGACGGGCTGCTCGACCGGCTGCTCGACCGGCTGCTCGACGGGCTGCTCGACGGGCAGCCCCAGAGGCAGCCCGGGCAGCTCCACGACGGTGTCGGTGTCCGGCTCCTCGTCCGAGCCCTTCACGCCCCCGTCGTGGCCGTGCTGGTCGTCGACGACACCGGTGTCGTCGTCGCCGGGCGCGGACTCGTCCTCGCTCGGCGGGTCGTAGCCACCGATGAGGTGGCCGGGGCTCACGCCGTCGGTGCCGTTGACGGGTGGGGTCATCGTCGGGTTCTTGGCCGGCACCGCCCCGGGGCCGATCGGGGCAGTCGGCGCGGGCGGCAGCGGGCGGGGTGGTGCCGCCGGTGCCGCCGGTGGGCCCGTCGGAGGGCTCCGCCAGCACAGGCCCGGCCACCTTCGACGGGTCGCTCACGAGGTCGGGCGTGACGTCGGCGGAGCCGCTCGGGTGACCAGGGGCCGACGAGGCCACGGTGGCTCCACCGGCCGCGCCGGCGTCCGACACGACCGGCGCAGCAGCGACCCCGCTGGGAAGCCCCGCCACCGAGGAGGCGGTCAACGCCACAGGGGCGGCCGCGATCGACGCGCCTCGGACCGCGTGCGGGGCCGACGGGTCGTCCTCGAGCTGCAGGACCATGCCCGCGACCGGTGCGACGGCCGGCGACAGCCGACCGGGCAGGAGGGCGTTCTCGCCCCTCGCCGTGGCCACCATGATGCCGCCGCACAGCAACGCCACCATGCAGAACACCAGGAACGGTGCTCGCTGACTCTTGCTCACTTCTTCCCCCAGCCCGACCAGGCTCCCCCCGGACATCGCGATCTTCCCGGGTGCACGGGCGGCGCGGGGTGCGAACGGAGAAGATGACTACAAGTGACTAGGCCGGCAGGCCCGGCGGGGCGCCCCTGGTCTGGACCGCCCGGCCGGATCAGGCCGACTTCTTCTTCTTCGTCTCGCTCTCGCGCAGCACCAGGGTCGGCGCCACCTCGTCGACGACGACCTCGCGGGTGATCACGACCTTGGCGATGTCGCCGCGCGAGGGCACGTCGTACATGACGTGGAGCAGCGTCTCCTCGATGATCGCGCGCAGTCCCCGGGCGCCGGTACCGCGCTCCATGGCCTTGTCGGCGATGGCGGTGATGGCGTCGTCGGTGAACTCGAGCTCGACACCGTCGAGGTCGAAGAGCTTCTTGTACTGCTTGACCAGCGCGTTGCGCGGCTCGGTGAGGATCTGCACGAGCGCGGCCTGGTCCAGCTTGCTGACCGAGGCGATGAGCGGGAGCCGACCGATGAACTCGGGGATCAGACCGAACTTCGTCAGGTCCTCCGGGCGGACCTGCGCGAGCAGGTCGTCGGCGTCGCGCTCGGACTGACCGCGCACGTCCGCGGTGAAGCCGAGCGACTTGCGCCCCACCCGCTGCTCGACGATGTGCTCGAGACCAGCGAAGGCGCCACCGACGACGAACAGGATGTTGGTCGTGTCGATCTGGATGAACTCCTGGTGCGGGTGCTTGCGCCCACCCTGTGGGGGCACCGAGGCACTGGTGCCTTCGATGATCTTCAGCAGGGCCTGCTGCACCCCTTCACCGGACACGTCGCGCGTGATCGAGGGGTTCTCCGACTTGCGCGCGACCTTGTCGATCTCGTCGATGTAGATGATGCCGGTCTCGGCCTTCTTGACGTCGTAGTCCGCGGCCTGGATCAGCTTGAGCAGGATGTTCTCGACGTCCTCGCCGACGTAGCCGGCCTCGGTGAGGGCGGTGGCGTCCGCGATCGCGAACGGCACGTTGAGCATCCGTGCGAGCGTCTGCGCGAGGTAGGTCTTGCCGCACCCGGTCGGACCGATCACCAGGATGTTCGACTTGGCGACCTCGACGACCTCGTCCTTGCTGTGCTTGCCGCCGGCCGGGACGACCCCGGCCTGCACCCGCTTGTAGTGGTTGTAGACCGCCACGGCGAGCGACTTCTTGGCCTGCTCCTGACCGATGACGTAGGAGTTGAGGAAGTCGAAGATCTCCTTGGGCTTGGGCAGGTCCTCCAGACCGACCTCGGAACCCTCGTTGAGCTCCTCCTCGATGATCTCGTTGCACAGGTCGATGCACTCGTCGCAGATGTAGACCCCGGGCCCGGCGATCAGCTTCTTGACCTGCTTCTGGCTCTTCCCGCAGAAGGAACACTTCAGCAGGTCACCCCCGTCACCGATCCGCGCCACCGGCGATCATCCTCCCTCTGCGTCCCTGCCTGGTCTCCCGGCGCGCACCTCGTGCCCGGCCGGAGGTGCAACTACGGCACCGTACCCCGCGCCGGCCCCCGTGGAGGCGGGACGACACGGGCTCGTGCTCTCAGCTCCCGGTGAGAGCGGGAATGCCCTTGCGGGAGTCGAGGACGGCGTCGATCAGGCCGTACTCGAGCGCCTGCTCGGCGGTCAGGATCTTGTCGCGCTCGATGTCCTTGCTGACCTGCTCGATGTCGCGGCCGCTGTGCTCGGAGATCATCTTCTCCAGCAGCTCACGCATGCGCAGGATCTCGTTGGCCTGGATCTCGATGTCGGAGGTCTGGCCGAACGTGCCCTCGGTGTAGGGCTGGTGGATCAGGATCCGGCTGTTCGGCAGCGCCATCCGCTTGCCCGCCGCACCCGCGGCGAGCAGGATCGCCGCGGCCGAGGCCGCCTGGCCCAGGCACACCGTCTGCACGTCGGGCTTGATGAAGCGCATCGTGTCGTAGATCGCCGTCAACGCGGTGAAGGAGCCACCGGGTGAGTTGATGTAGATCGAGATGTCCTGGTCGGGGTTCAGCGACTCCAGGCACAACAGCTGTGCCATCACCGCGTTGGCGATGTCGTCGGAGATCGGCGTGCCGAGGAAGATGATCCGGTCCTCGAACAGCTTGCCGTAGGGGTCGATGCGGCGCACTCCGTAGGAGGTGCGCTCCTCCCACTGCGGGATGTAGTAGTTCATGACTCGTCCTTCGTGTGGGCGGGCCGACCCTCGTCGGCTGCTTCGCGGGCGCTCCTGACGACCTGGTCGACCAGGCCGTAGTCCATGGCTTCCTGCGCGGTGAACCAGCGGTCGCGGTCGGCGTCGGTGGTGACCTGGTCGATGCTCTGCCCGGTGTGCTCGGCGATGAGCTCGAGGAGGACCTTCTTGATGTGCAGCGACTGCTGGGCCTGGATCTTGATGTCCGAGGCCGAGCCGCCCATGCCCGAGGACGGCTGGTGCATCATGATCCGCGAGTGCGGCAGCGCGTAGCGCTTGCCCTTGGCCCCGGCGCACAGCAGGAACTGACCCATCGAGGCCGCGAGGCCCATGCCGACCGTCGCGACGTCGTTGGGGATGTAGTTCATGGTGTCGTAGATCGCCATGCCCGAGTCGACGGAGCCGCCCGGGGAGTTGATGTGCAAGAAGATGTCGGCCTCGGGGTCCTCGGCCGAGAGCAGCAGCAGCTGGGCGCAGATCGCGTTGGCGTTCTGGTCGCGCACCTCGGATCCGAGGAACACGATCCGCTCGCGCAGGAGTCGCTGGTAGATGTGGTCGTCGAGCACGTTGAGCCCGCCCCCGCCGTTCATCTGGGGGAGGCCGCCCTCGCGTGCTGGGGTCTCGTAGTGGTTCACGTCGCCGACCTTAGCCCGCCGCGAGGCCCGATCCACGGCCGATCCACCCCTGTTCGCCAACAGCGGACAGCGCCCGGCGACGGGCTCAGCGCGGGGCGACCTCGGCGAGCACGGCGGCGGCGACCCGGCGTACGGACTGAGCCATCCCGGCCTCGAGCTCGTCGGCGTGCGACGCGCTCCCCCCGAGCAGCAGCGGCGCCACCGCTCGGCTGCCCAGGCTCAGCCCGCCGGGGACGGTGCGTCGGTGCACGACACGCGTGCTGGCGGGCTCGTCGGTCTCCTCGAGCTCCCACCACCACCGGGCACCGCTCGAGCGGGTGTCCCAGACCAGGACCCGGGGCTCCTCGAGCGTGCGGACGACCGAACGCGTGGGCCACACCACGAGACCGCGCCGGTTGATCCCGAGGTAGTGCTGGCCCTCGCGCAGCCCGCCGCGCAGCAGCGGCACCATGCGCACGAGCTCAGGGCTCCAGTCCCCCATCCGCGAGACGTCGCTGAGCACCGCCCACACCTGTGCCCGGGTGGCCCCCACGACGGTCTCGGCGCGCAGCTCGCGCTCGGCTCCGGTGCTCATGGCGCCATCGTGACAGGCCACGCCGGGAGTCTCAGCACAGCCACCGGCGCAGGGCGGCGTGGACGTCGACGTGGTTGAGCAGCCCGAAGTGGTCGGTGCGGCCGACGTGGAGCACGTCGGCGCCGGGGAAGAGCCGGCGCCCCGCACGATCACTGCCGTACGCCGAGCGTGGCCGCACCAGCCCGTCGCCGACCAGGTCGCCGACCGGGTGCCGTCGCTGAGCGGTCACCGTCGCCGCGACCAGGTGGTAGCGGGCGTGCGGCCAGGGCGGCACGTCCTCGGCGAGCCCCACCACGAGGTCGTGGACGCCCCGGGAGCGCCAGTCGAGGATCCGGCCGAACGCTGCCGTCTCGGGCAGCAGCCCGAGCCCGCGCGAGCCGTGTCCGACCCCCCACGCGACCGAGGAGCCCAGGTGGGGCGTGCCGAGGGTGACGACGTCGGTCACCAGCTCCGCCCAGGCACGGCTCGTGGGAGGCGGCTCGGCGACCACGGCGCCCGCGGCACGGACGACCAGCCCGCCCATCGAGTGCCCCACCAGGGCGACCCGACGCACCGGCTCGGGCCAGGAGTCCACGAGCCGCTGCATCAGGCCGGCCAGCGCCGCGCCGTTCTCCCGCAGCGGCAGGCCCGTGTTGAGCCGCAGGAACAGCGGGCTCCAGCCCTCGGCGGCCAGCGCCTCGCCGTACGTCGTCCCGGTGCGCGCCCGGTGCAGGCCCCAGACCTCCTCGCTCTCGCACAGGCCGTGCAGGAACACCACGAGGTCGCCGGTCGCGTCCGGGAACGCCGCAGCCAGCGGCGCCGGCGCGGGCTCGACGTCGTGGCACTCGTGGCGCAGGGCGAGCGGGATGGCCATCTGCGGGCGCTCGCGCAGGAGCTTGTCGCCGATCAGGCCGTTGACGGCACTGGACAGGAAGCGTCCGCGTGGGTCGTCCTCGAGCCGCGGACCGGCGCCGGTCGCAGCCCACCGGTCGAGGCCCGTCGAGGCTCCCCTCAGGCCCAGACCGATCCCGCCGTAGATCGCGCCGGCGATGCCGCGGTGCACGACCTCCGGCACGGTGGCCGTCCCGGCCGTGGGCGCGCGCAGCAGCCCGTGCACCCGGTCGAGGATGGCCAGGTGGGTGTCCCGCGCGGTGCGGACCACGAGGTCGTCGGCGACCTCGGAGAGCAGGGAGAGTGCGTCGAGCAGCAAGGGCCCGGGGGGCTGTACCTCGGTCACCACCCCACCACCGTAACCGATCCGGTGAACAGATGTTCACCGGATCGGTCGGGGATCAGCCCTGGGAGTCCTCGTCCTCGACCGGGACCGCGCTCTCGGCCGCCGCGGTCTCCTCGAGCTCGACGTCGGCCTCCCCCGGCTCGACGTCGGTCCCCTCGGGGCCCGCGACCTCGACCTCGTCGCCGGTGTCGGCGCCCGCCTCGGGCTCGGTCGGCTCAAGCTCCGCGTCCTCGGGTGCAGGCTCGCCGATCGTGCCGTCGGGCTTGAGGTTCTTGAGGTCCACCACGTTGCCCGAGGCGTCGGTGACCTTCGCCGACTCCACGATCGTGGCCAGCGCCTTGCCGCGCAGGATCTCCTGCACGAGGTCGGGGATGTGGTTGTGCTCGAACATGTGGTTGGCGAACTGCTGCGGGTCCTGGCCGGACTGCTGGGCGCGGCGGACGAGGTGCTGGGAGAGCTCGTTCTGGTCGACGCCGATCTCCTCGGCCTTGGCGATCTCGTCCAGGATGAACTGCGCCGCCACGGCGTCTCGCACCCGCTTCTCGAGGTCCGCCTCGAACTCGTCGACGGTCTGGCCCTCGTCGTCGAGGTAGGCCTGCATGGTCATGCCGGCCATGGCCAGCTGCTGCTCGACGCTCTCGCGGCGACCGGTGAGCTCCTCGGCCACGATGCTCTCGGGCAGCGGGACGTCGAGCTGCTCGAGGAGCACCTCGAGCACCGCGTCGCGAGCGGCGGCGGCCTGCTCGAGTCGCTTGCCGTTGAGCAGGCGCGCGCGGAGGTCGGCGTCGAGCTCGTCCATCGTGTCGAACTCGGAGGCCTGCTGGGCGAAGTCGTCGTCGAGCTCGGGGAGCTCCTGCTCCTGGACCTGGCTGACGCGCACGGTGACCTCGACGTCCTCGCCGACGAGGTCGCCACCGACGAGCTGGGTGGTGAAGCTCGACTCGTCGCCCGCGCTCATGCCGCTCAGTGCCTCGTCGAGGCCCTCGATCATCCCGCCCTTGCCGACCTGGTAGCTCATCGCGCTCACGTCGGCGCCCTCGACGGGCTCGCCGTCCTGCATGGCGATCAGGTCGAGCACGACGAAGTCGCCGTCGGCCGCCGGGCGCTCGACGTCGATCAGGGTCCCGAACCGCTCGCGCAGGCCCTGGACCTGCTCCTCGACGTCGGCGTCGCTGACCTCGAGGTCCTCGACCTCGGCCTCGATGCCGTCGTAGGCGGGCAGCTCGATGGTCGGCTTGACGTCGACCTCGGCGGTGAACTCCAGCGCCTCACCGGGCTCGAGCTGGGTGACCTCGATCTCCGGCTGGGCGAGGGGCTGCAGCTCGTTGGCCTGCATCGCCTCCATGTACTTGGCCGGCACGAGCTCCTGGACCGCCTCCTGGAGCACGACCTCCTGGCCGACCTGGCGGTCGATGATCGCGGCAGGGACCTTCCCGCGGCGGAAGCCGGGGACGTTGATCTGCTGGGCGATCTTCTTGTACGCCGCGTCGAGGCTCGGCTTGAGCTCCTCGAAGGGCACCTCGACGCTCAGCTTGGCCCGGGTGGGGCTCAAGTTCTCGACGGCGCTCTTCACAGGGTGTCTCCTCAGGTTCGGATGGGTTCGGGCGAGATGTGGCGAGATCTGGTCGGGGCGACAGGACTCGAACCTGCGGTCTCCTGCTCCCAAAGCAGGCGCGCTAGCCACTACGCTACGCCCCGCCAAGTCGTCCCGCGCCTGCGCCGAAGCACCGACCGGACTCCTTGGAGCGGATGACGGGAATCGAACCCGCGTAGCCAGTTTGGAAGACTGGGGCTCTACCATTGAGCTACATCCGCAAACCCCGGAATCGTGCCACACCGCCACCCCTGGCGCCCAAACGCCCCGCCTCAGGCCCGGTGGACCACGATC
This sequence comes from uncultured Actinomycetota bacterium, assembly GCA_963714475.1. Taxonomy (GTDB): domain Bacteria; phylum Actinomycetota; class Actinomycetes; order Propionibacteriales; family Nocardioidaceae; genus Nocardioides. Next base: position 125,354 of record CAVQOP010000006.1, on the reverse strand, counting down.
ATGGCGCGGTCGTCGTCCGGGGAGCCGAGGGCGACGACCAGACGCGAGGCCGCGTCCTCGAAGTCGCCCCGCAGCAGGGCCTCGGCGCCTCCCATCAGCCGGTCGATGCCCAGGTCGATGTCGCGGCGCGGCTCCTCCACCATGCCGTCGGTGTAGAGCAGCACGGCGTCCCCCGGTCCGATGACGCCACGGGCGACGACGAAATCCGCCTCCTCGATGAGCCCCAGCACCGGTCCGCTGCTGTCCAGGACGCGCCACCGTCCGGAGCCCGCGGCGCGGTGCACGGCCGGTGGGTGACCGGCGGAGCGGACCTCGTAGGCCCCGCTCCAGAGGTCCAGGGAGAGGTGGATCGCGGTGGCGAAGCCCTCGTCCCAGCCCTGGCGCACCAGGTAGCTGTTGGCAGCGGGCAGGAAGGCGCCGGGGGCGGAGGCCCCCAGGAGTCCGCCGAAGGCACCGGAGAGCAGCAGCGCCCGGGTGCCGGCGTCGGCGCCCTTCCCGGACACGTCGACCACGACCAGCTCGAGCCGGTCCGGGTCCGGGACCCGCGTCGCGACGACGAAGTCGCCCGCGAACGGGGTGCCTCCCGCGGAGCGGATGGCGGAGTCGACCGACCAGCCGGCCGGCAGGGCCGGGATGCCGCCCTGGGTGAGGATCCGGTCGCGCAGGTCGACCAGCATCGACTCGCCCCGCAGCCCGCCGACCCCGAGCTGGGCCCGCCGGAAGCTCGTGAACAGCACGATGAGGCCCATCAGGAACTGCACGGTGATGGAGACGATCACCCGGTCGGTCAGCTCCATGTTGTCGTAGCCCAGCACCGATCCCGTCAGCAGCGACATCAAGAAGATGACGAACCACGGCAGGGTGCGGGGGCCCAGGAAGAGACTGCCGACGAGCAGCGGCACCATCAGCACGTTGGTCGGGAACAGGCCGGGCAGCGTCAGGATCAGGACGGTGAGGGCGACGCTCGCCACCCCCAGACCGATCGAGAGCTTGGTCTCCAGGCCCGGACCGCGGTGGCGCAGTCCCACGACCGTGTCGCGCAGGCCACGCCGGCGGGGATGGCTGTCGCTCGTCGTGAAGCTCACCTCGAGCCTTTCACTGGACGGGACTGTCGTCGGGCGGTGGTCACCCTACGGCGCGCGAGCGGAAGACCGGCTGGCAACGCGGGCACCAGAACAGGTTGCGACCGACCAGCTCGTCGGCGCGCACGGTGGCACCGCACACCAGGCACGGCTGACCGTCGCGCCGGTACACGTAGTGCTGGCCGGTACGTCGCCGCGCGGGGCGCGCCCGGCCGGCCGCGCGGTCCTCGGGGCGCAGCGTCTCGATCCGACCCGAGCGCACCCCGGCCGCCATCAGCTCGACGAGGTCCGCCCAGACCGCTCGCCACTGCGAGACCCGCAGGGTGTTGCCGGGCCGCAGCGGGTGGAGCCGCTGGCGGAAGAGCACCTCGGCGCGATAGACGTTCCCGACGCCGGCCAGCACGCTCTGGTCCATCAGCAGGGCGCCGATCGGTGAGCGGCTGCGACGGATCCGCGCCCAGGCCCGGTCCGGCTCCGCGTCGGGCTTCAACGGGTCGGGTCCGATCCGCGCCAGGACGGCGTCCCGCTCCGGCGGGGTGATCAGTGCGCACTGCGTGGCGCCGCGCAGGTCGGCGTACGCCGTGCCCTGCTCGCTGCCGTCGGCACCGTCGGCCACCAGTCGTAGCCGTACCGCCCCGACCGGCGGGGGCACCTCCTGCGCCGCGGTCCAGACCGCGAACCTGCCGTAGAGGCCGAGGTGCACGTGCACCCAGTCGTCCTCGCCGAAGTCGACCAGGAGGTGCTTGCCGCTGGACTCCGCGGACCGGAGGACCCGACCGTCGAGGATCGCCGCTCCCTCCGCGAAACGACCCTGCGGGCTGGTCACCGAGACCCGCCGGCCGCCGAAGGCCGCGTCCAGGTCCTGGGCCAGGCGGAGCAGGGTATGTCCTTCGGGCACGGCCGCCTCAGTCGTCCGCTGGTCGCGCCGAGGCGGGCAGCGGGGGCAGGTCGCGGGTGCGCTCGTAGTCGGCGAGCTGGCCGATGCGGCGGGCGTGTCGCTCCTCGCCCGTGAAGGGCTCGGCGAGGAAGACCTCGACGAAGCGGGTCAGGTCCTCGATGCTGTGCAGCCGCCCACCGACGGAGACGACCTGGGCGTCGTTGTGGGCGCGCGCGAGACGGGCGGTCTCCTCCGACCAGGCCAGGGCGCAGCGGATGCCCACGACCTTGTTGGCCGCGATCTGCTCGCCGTTCCCGGACCCGCCGATCACGACCCCGAGGCTCGCGACGCCACCGCGCCGGTCGTCGGCCACGGCCTCGGCGGCGCGCAGGCAGAAGACCGGGTAGTCGTCGAGCTCGTCGTAGACGAAGGGGCCGTGGTCGACCGGCTCGTGGTCGTGCGCGGCCAGCCACGTCAACAGGTGGGCCTTGAGGGCGAGCCCGGCGTGGTCGGAGCCGACGTGGACGCGCATGCGCGGCATCCTCTCAGCCGAGGTGGGCGCCGAGGAAGGCGGCCGCCTGGAGCGTCAGCGGCTCGGCGGCGTCGAAGGCGTCGGGGTGGCGCCAGAAGCCGTGCACCTGCCCGAGGTAGCGGGTCGCGGTCACCTGGACCCCCGCCTCGGCCAGGAGGCGGGCCAGCTCCTCCCCCTCGTCGCGCAGCGGGTCGTGCTCGGCGGTGGTGACCAGTGTCGGCGGCAGCGTGCCGAGGCCCTCGGACCGCAACGGGGCGAGGTCGGGGTCCTCGAGGTCGTCCGGCGCTGCGGCGTACTGCTGCCAGAACCAGGAGGCGGTCCGCGGGTCCAGCCCGTCGATGGCGGACGTGTAGGAGTCGAAGGACGCGGTGGGGTCGAGGAAGGGGTAGATCAGCACCAGGGCCGCCAGGCGACCGGGGTGGCGCAGGGCGGCGACCAGGGCCAGGTTCGCCCCAGCGCTGTCGCCGTGCGCCGCGACCGGACCGCTCAGGTCGTGGGCCGCGCCGTGCGTCTCGAGCCAGGCCAGCACGGTGCTCACGTCGTCGGGGGCCGCGGGGAAGCGGTGCTCGGGCGGACGGCGGTAGTCCACGCTGAGCACGGACCGCCCACCGCGGCGGGCGAGTCGGCGGCACGCTGCGTCGTGGACCTCGACGTCGTTGAACACGAAGCCTCCGCCGTGCAGGTGCACCACGAGGCCGGGCCCTGCCCCTGCTGGTCGGTAGAGGCGCACCGGCACGCCGTCGGCGTCGAGGTCGAGGACCTCCTCGACCTCCTCGCGGGTCTCGGTCTGCGCGGCAGCACGCGACGCCCGTCGGTGGCCCTCGATGTCGTAGCCGGGAGTCCACACGGGGGTCTCGCGTCGCGCCTGCTCGACCGCCGCCCGGGCCTGGGGGTGCAGCGCCATGCGTCGCAGTCTAGGCGGGACCGTGCGCCGGGGGGCACCGCCTGGAGTCCGGGGGATCTGGCGAAGCCCCTAACGCCCGGCGGCGAGCCGCTCGCGCTCGTCCTCGACCACCGAGGGGTCGAGCTTGGTGAAGATCGGGGTCGGCTTGTCGACGCGCTGACCCACCACGACCGGGCGGGACTCCCAGCGGGGCGTGCTCGTGTAGTCGCCGGTGATGACCGGGTAGACGCCCAGGCCGGCGCCGTGCCCGGGGTCGAGGTCCTCGACGTGGTCGACGCGCGGCATCGGCATCAGCTCGCCCTCGCCCCCGTAGACCGCCCAGACCCGGTTGGCGGCGTGCGGCAGGAAGGGGGCCAGCAGCAGGTTGCAGTCGAGCACGCACTGGGCGGCCACGTGCAGCACGGTGCCGAGGCGCTCGCGCTGGGACTCGTCCTTCATCTTGTAGGGCTCGGTGAGCGTGAGGTACTTGTTCACCTCCCCCACGCAGCGCATCGCCTCCGCGATCGCCGCACGCTGACGGTGGCGGCCGATCAGGTCGCCGACGCCCTCGAAGCCGGCGGCGATGGTGGCGCGCACCGCCTCGTCGACGGGCTCCAGCTCACCGCAGGCCGGCACCTCGCCGAAGCTCTTCGCGATCATCGTGGCCGTCCGGTTGACCAGGTTGCCCCAGCCCGCGACCAGCTCGGAGTTGGTGCGCTGGACGAACTCGGACCAGGTGAAGTCGGAGTCGGAGGTCTCCGGCCCGGCTGCGCTGATGTAGTAGCGCAGCGCATCGGGCTGGTAGCGCGAGAGCATGTCGCCGACGAGGATCACGTGGCCCCGGCTGGTCGAGAACTGCCTGCTCTCCATCGTCATGAACTCGCTCGAGACCACCTCGGTGGGCAGGACGAGGTCACCGAGCTCGCCCGGCTCGCCACCACGCCCGCCGCGCCCGTCGTAGGCGAGCAGCTCGGCGGGCCAGATCTGGCTGTGGAAGACGATGTTGTCCTTGCCCATGAAGTAGTACGACAACGTCTCGGGGTCGTTCCACCAGGCCCGCCAGGCGTCGGGGTCACCCGAGCGCCTGGCCCACTCGATCGAGGCCGACAGGTAGCCGATGACGGCGTCGAACCAGACGTAGAGCCGCTTGGTCGGCTGGCCCTCCCACCCCGGCACGGGGATCCCCCAGTCGATGTCGCGGGTCATCGCGCGCGGCCTGATCTCGGCGAGGATGTTCTGGCTGAAGCGGATGACGTTCGGGCGCCACAGGCCGCTGGCCGCCCGGTCCGCGAGCCACTCGCCCAGGGCGTCGGCCAGGGCGGGCAGGTCCAGGAAGAAGTGCTGGGTGTCGACGAAGCTCGGCGTCTCGCCGTTGATCTTCGACCGCGGGCCGATCAGGTCGGTCGCGTCGAGCTGGTTGCCGCAGTTGTCGCACTGGTCGCCCCGCGCCTCGGCGTAGCCGCAGATCGGGCAGGTGCCCTCGATGTAGCGGTCGGGCAACGTGCGCCCGGTCGACGGACTGATCGCAGACTGGGTCGTCTGCTCGACCAGGTAGCCGTTGCGGTGCACGGTGCGGAACATCTCCTGCACCGTCAGGTAGTGGTTGCCGGTCGTGGTCCGGGTGAACAGGTCGTAGGACAGACCGAGGTCGAGCAGGTCCTGCACGATGACGGCGTTGTTCTTGTCCGCGAGGTCGCGGGCGGGGACGCCCTGCTCGTCGGCCGCGACCAGGATGGGCGTGCCGTGCTCGTCGGTCCCGGAGACCATGAGCACGTCGTTGCCGAGCATGCGCTGGTAGCGGCTGAAGACGTCGGAGGGGACCCCGAACCCGGCCACGTGGCCGATGTGGCGGGGACCGTTGGCGTAGGGCCAGGCGACGGCCGACAGGACGTGGGTCATGCGGCGATCCTAGGGACCGGCCCGGCCCGCCCTCAGTCGGCCAGCTTCTTGCGCATCCGCAGCTGCGTCCGGCGCCGCACCCAGTACAGGCGCTTGTAGAGGTAGGTGCCGGGGCACGCCGTGTCGTTGGTGTCGCGGTGGCCGTCGATCACGTGCAGCCGCACCCTCCGCCCGTAGGAGTAGCGGTCGCTGCCCTCCGAACGCACCCAGGTGTAGCCGCGCGCTGTCCGTCCGTGCTGGTGCAGCTTCCACGCGGCCACGCGCGCGATCGCCTTGATGATCTTGCGGTTGGGTCGGGTGGTCTCGAAGTTGCCGATCACCGCCACTCCGGTCGAGCTGTGGTTGAACCCCAGGGTGTGGGCCCCCCGCACCGCCTTGGCGGGTCCGCCGGCCCGGCCGACCCAGATCCGGCCGAAACGGTCGACGAGGAAGTTGTAGCCGATGTCGGACCAGCCGAGGCTGCGGGTGTGGTAGCGGTACATGCTGCGGATCAGGCCCGGGACGTCGCCGGCGGAGTAGGTGTTCGAGCTGACCGTGTGGTGCACGTGCACCTGCCGGATCGTGTCGATGTACTCGGGCCTGCCGCTGCGCAGCGACTCCTCGGCGCCCCAGTCCCTGCGGGTGCGGTGGGACGGCATGAGCCGGGAGGTACGTCGGCGCGGAGCCGACCGGTAGGCCGCCAGGTCCGGTTCCGGCTCGATCAGGCTCAGGCGCAGGTCGCTCAGCGAGGTACCGACCACCCGCACCTGGAGCCCGTCACTGGGCCCGACCCAGGTCGCCTCGGTCGCCCGGAGGCCGTCGACGCCCTCCCCCGTGCCCCGGTCCGGGCCGTCGGTGAGGGTGTGCACCGGCGTCCAGGCCGTCCACGCGTCGGTCCCGGCCGGACGCGTGCGCATCAGCACGGTGGCCGCGCCTCCCTGCCAGGTCAGGCCGAGCATCGAGAAGGTGTCGGCGTCGAGCTGCCCGGTGTCGAGGTCGGCGGCGGCGTCGCCACCGGTCGCGCGGCGCGCCCGGGCCCCTCCCCGCTCCTCCCCGAGCGTGGCGAGGTCGAGGTCGACCGCGCGTACGCCGCCCGCCTCGGCGCTCAGTCGTACGCCGCTCGCGGAGCCCGTCAGCGCGGCGCGGGAGTCACCCTCGCCGGCCCCGCCGGCCCCGCCGGCCCCGGTGTCACGAGCAGGGTCGGGGCGGCCGTCGTCGGCGAGACGGTCGAGCAGCGGTACGGCGGCGAGGCTGCCCACGGTCGCGGTGGCGACGAGGGTCAGGGCGCGGCGGGACGGGGACGGCAGGTCCATGGTCGATCATCATGCGTCACATCAGCCACATCCGTCCAACCCGCACCACGCCGCGTGCTTGGATCACGCCATGAGCAGCAGCGAGGCAGACGCCCGGCTCGGCCCGTCGGCCGCACCCCCACCCCCGGCCGGACGATCGACCTCACGCCTTCGCCGGTGGTGGCTCGCGGCGAGCTCGCCGTTCTGGGTGCTGCCCGCGGCCTGGTGCGTGGGCGCCGTCGTCCTCGGCCTGCTCATCCCCGAGCTGGACCGCAGCCTGGTCGGGCGGCTGCCGTTCGTCTTCCAGAGCGGACCGGACGGAGCACGCTCGGTCCTCTCGACCATCGCCGGGGCCATGATCTCGGTCACGGGTCTCGTCTTCTCGATCACCATCGTGGTCCTGCAGCTGGCCAGCAGCCAGTTCTCACCGCGGGTGCTGCGCACCTTCCTCGACGACCGGACCACCCAGAACACCCTGGGGGTCTTCGCGGCCAGCTTCCTCTACGCCCTGACCGTGCTGCGGGCCGTGCAGACGGCGGGCAGCGACGTCTCCGGCTACCCCGAGGTCCCCCAGATCGCAGTGGCCTTCGCCTACCTGCTCGTGCTCGGGGCGGTCGGCATGTTCCTGGCCTTCATCCACCACATCACCACCTCCATCTCGGTGGGATCGGTGGTGGGGCGTGCCGCAGACGGGTCGCGCGCGCTGATCCGTGCGGGCAGCCACGACGGCGCCGGCCTGCCGATGATCACGCCCACGGTGCCGCGGCTGCGGCGCCAGGTGGTCGTGGTCGCGCCCAGGTCGGGCTACCTCGACGTCGTGGACCGCCACCGGCTCTACCAGCTGGCCTGCGACCATGACGTCCGCCTCGAGGTGCTCCACCCGCTCGGCACCTTCGTCGTCGAGGGATCACCGCTGGCGATGATCCACACCGACGTCCCGGTCGATGCGCAGGACTGGGGACGCCACCTGCTCAGCGGGGTCGAGCTGACCCGCGAGCGCTCGATGCGCCAGGACGTCAGCTTCGGCGTCCGCCGGCTGGTCGACATCGCCGAGCGCGCGCTCTCCCCGGGCGTCAACGACCCGACGACCGCGATCCAGGTCCTCGACGAGATCCACGACCTGCTGCGGCGGCTGTCGACCAGCGACGACCCGTTGCCGGTGACCTGCGACGACCAACGGGTCGCCCGGGTCGTGACCGACCAGTGGTCCTTCGCGGCCTACCTCGACCTCGCTGTCGACGAGATCGCGTTCTACGGCAGGGACAGCCTTCAGGTGCCACGCCGTCTGGACACGATGTTCGCCGAGCTCGTCGCCTCGGCGAGCGAGGACCGGCGCCCCGTCGTGCAGGCCAAGTGGGACCAGCTGCTGGCCGCCCGGACTAGCTGAAGTCCAGCTCAGCGTCGCGGGAGCGCTTGAGCTCGTGGAAGTAGGGGTAGCGCGCCATCGCGACGGCACCGTCCCAGATCTCGCCGGCCTGCTCACCGCGCGGGATGCGGGTCATCACCGGCCCGAAGAACGCGGCACCGTCGATGGCGATGGTCGGGGTCCCGACCTCGTTGCCGACCTGGTCCATGCCCTCGTGGTGCGAGGCGATGATCGCCTCGTCGTAGGAGGCGTCGTCGAAGGCCTCCACCAGCTCCGAGGGCAGTCCCACCGCGGCCAGGGCCTCGGCCATCACGTCCTTGTCGCGCCCGCGGTCCTCGTTGTGGATCCGGGTGCCCATCGCCGTGTAGAGCGGCAGCACCTGCTCGGAGCCGTGCTGCTGCTGGACGGCCATGCAGACGCGGACCGGGCCCCAGGCTCCCTCGAGGGCCTTGCGGTAGTCCTCGGGGATGTCCTTGTCCTGGTTGAGGTAGCCCAGGCTCATGATGTGCCAGTCGACCTCGATGTCACGCACCTGCTCGACCTCGAGGATCCATCGCGAGGTGATCCAGGCGAACGGGCAGAGCGGGTCGAACCAGAAGTCGGCTTTCGTCATGTGAGACCCAAGCGGTGCGGAGCGCGCCCTATTCCTGCCCCTGCGGGCGGCCCTGCCCCGCCCTGCCTCAGCGCACCGTCACCGTGCCGGTCGTCTCCGCCGGGAGCACCAGGTCGGAGCCGAGCCAGCGGACCACGACCGTGCGCTCACCGGGACGCAGACCGCGGATGACCTCGCGCGCCCGCCCGGCCTCGACCGGGACCGTGGCGCTCTGGCCCCCGACCCGGATCTCGGCGGAGCCGGCCGGCTCGGTCACCCCGGGTGCGGTGAGATCGAGCACCACGACCGCACGTTGCGCGCGACCCAGGGTGCGCAGCCGCAGGGTCGGTGTGGTCTGCACCGGCCGGGCGGCCTCCACCGTCTGCGAGGTCCGCTGGTAGCCGTCGCGCAGGAGGTCGACGCGCACGGACATCCAGGCGCCGACGTCGCTCTCGCGCAGCGTGTACGTCGCCTCGCGCTGGCGAGGCAGGACGTCGCCGTCGCGCAGCCAGGTGTAGCGGACCTCCGAGCGAGCGGGGCTGAAGCGGCCGGGGTCGACCTCGAGGGTCTCGCCCGCCAGCGGAGTGCCTGTGATGCTGCCGGGCTCCTCGACGACCACCGGCGGCAGGGTGATCGGACCGACCGCCGCGGACGTGGAGCGCCGCGGCACGTAACCCCGGGCGAAGGCGTCGACGTGCGCCGTGATCGTGGCGCCCCGCAGGTCGTCGGTGATCCGGAGCCGGGAGCCGGTCTCTGCCTCGATCGTCGTGCCGTCGGCGCTCCAGGTGATCTCGGTGCGGCCCGGCTCGGGGGAGAAGGTCGGTGCGCTCAGCTCCAGGACGCCCCCCACGACCGCCTCGCCGGCCACGACCGGGGCGCCGGAGCGCTCCAACCACCCACGCCGTACCGCGGGGCTCGCCGCGGAGGTGACGGTGAGGGGGTCGGTGCCCTTCGTGCTCGCCGTGACGCTGACCGACAGCCGGTCGCCGATCTGACGCGGACCGGGCGCGAAGCTGCGCTCGGTCGCACCGGGGATGCGGGTGCCGTCGGCGAGCCACTGGAAGGACTTGGACTCGACGCGGGGCTTGAACCGCCCCGTCGTCGCCCGGACCGTGCCGCCGATCTGCGGCTCTCCTCGGACGACCGGCGTCTCGGTGCTGGTCAGGGGCGGCACGGCGTCGGCGTCGGCGAAGTGGATGAACCCGCTGGGCCAGCTGCCGGACGTCGTCACGCGCCGGTAGTGGAAGTCACCGCCCCAGCTGTCCTCCGAGACGATGATCTCGGTCGGTGAGATGACCTTCTCGACGTACGCCACGTGACCGGCGGAGCCGGCCCCCGGCACGTTCGCCCGGTACCACGCGACGGCCCCGACGGCGGGGGTCTGGTCGGTGATGTCGGAGCGGTAGACGCCCCAGTAGGCCGCGTTGCCGCTACCGCTGCTGCTCCAGGGGCGCACGTTGGGCATCCCCGCCTGGATCATGCGATAGGCGACGTAGTTGGTGCAGTTGTGACCCGAGTACATCCGCCAGTACATCGACCCACCGCGCTCGCGGTAGCCGTGGCTGCTGTGACCCGCGGCCTCGCAGCCGGCGTAGCCGGTGCACAGGTAGGAGTCGGAGGACCGCTCGAGCACGGCGTCCTTGGCGCTGACGGGTGCGCCGGCAGGCACCAGGAGAGCGCCGGCGAGCAGGGCCGCGAGCGGCACGAGTGGGCGGGGGCGGGGGGACCGGGACACGAGGGGCACGCAGAGGAGAGAACCACAAGTCAAGCACCGACACGCCGAGACAAGACAATTTTCTCAAAAACCACTCGAGGTTCATCGCGTCCCATCAGCATCACCCGGGGGTGAGGGTAGGAGGGAACCGGGTGCGAGGATCCGGACATGCCTGGAACCAACCTCACCCGCGACGAGGCCGCCTCCCGAGCCGCCCTCGTCGCCGTGGCGTCGTACGCCGTCGAGCTCGACCTGACCACCGGCGAGGAGTCCTTCGGCTCGACCACGACCATCGTCTTCTCGTGCGCCGACCCGGGCGCCGGCACCTTCGCCGACCTCGTCGGTGCGGACGTCGAGGAGATCCGGCTCAACGGGGCGACCCTCGACCCGGCGGCGGTCTACTCCGAGAGCCGCATCGCGCTGGGCGACCTCGCGGCGCACAACACCCTCGTCGTGCGCGCACGGTGCGCCTACTCGCGCTCGGGCGAGGGCCTGCACCGCTTCGTCGACCCTGCCGACGACCGCGTGTACCTCTACTCCCAGTTCGAGGTTCCCGACGCGCGACGGGTGTTCACCACCTTCGAGCAGCCCGACCTCAAGTCGGTCTTCACCTTCACCGTCACCGCGCCCGAGCACTGGACCGTGGTCTCCAACTCCCCCACCCCCGAGCCCGAGCCGCTCGGCGAGGGGCGGGCCCGCTGGTCCTTCGCACCCACGCAGCGGATGTCGACGTACGTCACCGCCGTCGTGGCCGGGGAGTACCACGGCGTGCACCACGTCTACGAGGGCAGGCACGGCTCGATCCCGCTGGGCCACTACTGCCGTCAGTCGCTCGTCGAGCACCTCGACGTCGACGAGCTCGTCACGCTGACCGAGCAGGGCTTCGCCTTCTTCGAGGACGCCTTCGACTACCCCTACCCCTTCGGCAAGTACGACCAGCTCTACGTGCCGGAGTACAACATGGGCGCGATGGAGAACGCCGGGTGCGTGACCCTGCGCGACGAGTACCTGCCGCGCAGCCGCCAGGACGCGGCGTTCTACGAGTTCCGCTGCTCGGTGATCCTGCACGAGATGGCGCACATGTGGTTCGGCGACCTCGTGACCATGAGGTGGTGGGACGACCTGTGGCTCAACGAGTCCTTCGCGGAGTGGGCCTGCTACCACGCCGCGGTCGAGAACACCCGGTTCACCGAGTCCTGGACCGGGTTCACCAACGCCCGCAAGGTCACCGGCTACCGCCAGGACCAGATGCCCTCGACCCACCCGATCGCCGCCGACAACCACGACCTCGAGGCGGTCGAGGTCAACTTCGACATGATCACCTACGCGAAGGGCGCCTCGGTGCTCAAGCAGCTCGTGGCCTGGGTCGGTCTGGAGCCGTTCCTGGTCGGTCTGCGCCAGTACTTCAAGGACCACGCCTTCGGCAGCTCCGAGTTCGCCGACCTGCTGGCCGCGCTCGAGGCCTCCTCGGGCCGCGAGCTGCGCGGCTGGGCGCAGGAGTGGCTCCAGACGGCGGGGGTCAACACGCTCTCCCCCCGCTTCGAGCTCGACGCGCAGGGTCGCTACACCCGGCTGAGCGTGCAGCAGGACGCCGACCCCGCGTGGCCGACCCTGCGCCGCCACCGCCTCGGCATCGGTCTCTACGACCGTCAGCGCGCGGAGGACGGTCAGGAGGGTCGCCTCGTGCGGCGCCGCTACCTCGAGATCGACGTCGAGGGCGCGAGCACCGAGGTGAGCGAGGCGATCGGCGAGCAGCAGCCCGACCTGCTCCTGCTCAACGACACCGACCTCGCCTACGCCAAGATCCGCCTCGACGAGCGCTCGCTGGCCACCCTGCTCTCCGGGGTCGGCGCCCTGGAGGACTCCCTGGCGCGGGCCCTGTGCTGGGGCGCCGCGTGGGACATGGTCCGCGACGCCGAGATGAGCGCCACGACGTACGTCGACCTCGTCCTGGCCGGCATCGGCGCCGAGACCGACGCCTTCGGCGCCAGCACGATCCCGCGCCAGGCCGCGAGCGCCGTCGCGCTCTACAGCCACCCCGACCACCGCGACGGCCTGCGGACCCGCTGGGAGCAGGGCACCCGCGCGCTGATGGAGTCCGCGGAGCCGGGCAGCGACGCGCAGCTCACCTTCGCCCGGGCCTTCGCCTCGGCCGCGCACAGCGCCGACGCGCTCGACGAGGTCGCGGCCCTGCTGGACGGGTCGCGCACGATCGAGGGCCTCGCCGTCGACACGGACCTCCGGTGGGCGCTGCTGACCGCCCTGGTCGCCCACGACAGGGTCGGGGAGGACCGGGTCGCCTCCGAGCTCGCGGGCGACCGCACCATCTCCGGTCAGGAACGAGCCGCCGCGGCCCGGGCCGCCCGTCCGACCGCCGAGGCGAAGGCCGACGCGTGGAGAGCGGTCCTCGACCCGACCACCCCGAACGAGACGCAGCGCTCGGTGGTGACGTCCTTCGTCCGACCCGGCCAGGAGGAGGTGCTCGCGCCGTACGCGCAGGCCTACCTCGACGCCGCGCCGGGCCTCACCGACGTCCTCGGCACGCAGAAGGCCCAGGTCGCGCTGCGGTTCGGGTTCCCGACCGTCCTGGCCTCGCCGGCGCTCGTCGAGTCCATCGACGCGTGGCTGGCCACCACCTCGGCCAACGCCGGCGCCCTGCGGTACGTGCGTGAGCACCGCGCCGACGTGCTGCGCGCGCTCGCCGCCCAGGCGACGGACGCGGGCTAGGAGCGGGCCTGGTCCTCGGCGGCGTGCAGGGTGCGCGCCGGTCGCGCGTGCTCGGCCAGCATCGCGATCCCGCGGCGGAGCCCGTCGACGACGTCACCGTCTGCGAACGCGCTCTGCATCGTCACGGCGGCGAGCTCGCAGTGCTTGTCGGAGAGCTGGCGACGCACCCAGGGGCCGGTGACGATCTCCAGGGCACGGGCCGTGGGGTCCACCAGGATGAGCAGGCTGCGCTCAGGCGCCGTCAGCGAGGCGTGCAGGGCCTCGGCGTACGCCCTCGGGTCGCCCTCGGAGGTCCCCACGAAGACCGAGATCTCGGCGCGGCACAGCTGCTCGGACCGGCGGATGGTCGCGTCGAGCGCAGCGCGCTCGGAGGCGCTGAAGTGGGTGAAGCGGTCACCAGCGCGCACCGGCACCCCCGGAGTCCGAGTCCTCGTGCGCCTCACCAGAGGTGCCCGCGGTGAGGGCGCGGCCGGCGCCGGCCTGCGGAGCGTCGAGCTCGGGGCCCTGACGACGACCACCGAGCCACTGGTCCTCGACCGGGGCGACCCCCGGAGCGATGCTCTCGCCCCGGGCCAGCGCGGGCCCCACGGTGATGGCCGTGATGACGAGCGTGACCACCAGGGCCACGCCGCCGATGAGCAGGACGGCGTCGAACAGGTCGACCGGCGGGTTCTCCGGCCACCCCTGCGGGACGTCGGCCGACGCCGGTCCGGCAAGGAGGACCACCGACACCGCCGCGAGGACCGTCGCGACGAGCCCCATCACGAGGGCGCGTGCCCGACGGGCCGTGCGGGTGGTGCGGGACCGAGCAGCGTGGAGGCCTGTCACACGCTCACACTATCCGGTCCCGGGCGGCGTCGGAGGCACCCGATCGACCAGCAGCGCCGTCGGGGTGGGCGACATCACGGCCCCGGTCGCGCAACAGGCCCGTCGACGAGTCGAGATGACGCCCCGACGGCTGCCAGACTCGGGGGATGTCGTTCCTCCCCCCGACCGCCGCCTCCATCCCGGGGCTCGACGCCCTGCTCGACCTGATCGCCGGCCCCCGTGGAACCGGTGCCGCCAACCCGTGCCTGGACGGTCAGGCGGTGTGCGAGAGCGCCTACTCCTGGTCCGGCAACGACGCCCGCGTCGCCCGGGCCGCCGACGTCCTCGTCGGCATCCCGCTGGCCCTGCTCGGGCTGCTCGTGCTGGGGCTCGTCCTGCGCTGGCTCCTGCACCGCATCGTCGATCGCGTGGTCCGCCGGGCCGAGGCCACCGGCGTCGACACGGCGGCCCGCCGGGGCACCCGGCGCCTGCAGCGGGCCCAGACCATGGGCAGCCTGCTCAAGAGCATCATCACCGGCGTCGTCGCCGCCGTGGTCACGACGATGATGCTCTCCGAGATCGGGGTCAACATCGCGCCCATCATCGCCAGTGCCGGGATCATCGGTGTCGCGGTCGGCTTCGGCGCCCAGTCGCTCGTCAAGGACTTCCTGTCCGGCATCTTCATGATCATCGAGGACCAGTACGGCGTGGGCGACGTGATCGACGTCGGTGAGGCGACCGGGACCGTCGAGGCGGTCAGCCTGCGGGTCACGCGGCTGCGCGACATCGACGGTGTCGTCTGGTACGTCCCGAACGGCTCGATCTCGCGCGTGGGCAACCAGAGCCAGAACTGGTCGCAGACCGTCCTCGACGTCAGCGTCGCCTACTCCGAGGACCTGACCCGCGTACGCCGGGTGCTCGAGGAGGTCGCGCACGACCTCTGGGACGACGAGGACTTCGCGGGCCGGATCATCGAGGAGCCCTCGGTGTGGGGCGTGGAGAACCTCGGCCCCGACGGGGTCGACGTCCGGGTCGTGCTCAAGACCGCGCCGCTCGAGCAGTGGGCCGTGGCCCGCGAGATGCGTCAGCGGATCAAGGCCCGCTTCGACCACGAAGGCATCGAGATCCCGTTCCCGCAGCGGGTGATGTGGCACCGCGGCGCCGACCAGGGCCCCTCCGAGGCCCCGTCGGAGACGGCGTCCCAGACGGCGGAGGCGGGCCGGTGAGCACCTTCTACGAGGAGATCGGTGGAGAGGCCACGATCCGCGCGATCGTGCACACCTTCTACGCCGGGGTCGCCGACGACGACGTGCTGCGGCCGCTCTACCCCGAGGTCGACCTCGGTCCGGCCGAGGAGCGCTTCGCGACCTTCCTGATGCAGTACTGGGGCGGGCCGACCACCTACTCCGAGCGGCGCGGCCACCCCCGGCTGCGGATGCGCCACGCGCCGTTCCGCGTCGACCCGGTCGCGAAGGACCGCTGGCTGGTCCACTTCCGCGAGGGTCTCGACGCCGTGGACCTGACCGAGGAGCAGGACGCGCAGTTCTGGGACTACGTCACGCACGCGGCCCAGTTCATGGTCAACACCCTGGAGTGACGAGCGCGCGCCGCAGGCGTTCGCGGACTGCGACCCCGGGCTCGACCGAGCGCTGCGCCGTCCGGTCGAAGAACACCATCGTCACCCGACCGCGGGCGCACAGGACCTCGCCGTCGCGGATCTCGGAGTCGATGACCAGCGAGCGCCCACCGACGTGCGTGACCGCCGACCACACGTCGTAGGGAGCCTCCCTGAGCACCATCGGCACGTGGTAGGCCACGTCGGTCTGCGCGACGACCACCCCGAGCGAGGGTGCCGCCGGGTCGCGCCACAGTCCGTCACCGAGCAGCACCCGCGACTCCTGGAGGTACTCGACGTACTTCACGTTGTTGACGTGGCGGTAGACGTCGACGTCGGAGAAGCGCACGTGCGCCTCGTAGTGCGCGGACCGCGTCAGGTCGAGGTCACCCTGGCGTGGCTTGCGCAGCCCTTCGCCGGGCTCGTGCAGCCGCTGCAGAGCGGCACGCTCGTCCTGACCGAGGCGTCGCGGTCGACCGGTGGTGAAGACGTACGGCGTCAGCAGCGTCGTCGCTCGTGCGTAGACCCGGCGCGCACCGCTCGCCGGGTCCTGCTCGTCGGGGTGGAACAGCTCGTAGGCGACCGTGAAGCTGGCCGCCCGGATCTCGCTGACCCAGCACTCCACGTGCAGGTCGCCGCGCCCCAGGACCAGGGGCGAGAGGTAGGTGATCTCGTGGCGCACCACCAGCACCCCCTCCGAGCCGTCGTCACCCGTCCCGCCGAGGTCGCGACCCAGCGCGCGCAGCAGGTCGACGCGCGCCTCCTGGAGGTAGTCGACGTAGACGACGTTGTTGACGTGACCGAGCTCGTCGAGGTCGGCCCACCGCAGAGGGCACAGATAGGTGTGGCGCACGGCCTGATGCTCTCAGAGTCGGGCTCCTCTAGGCTGGGCGGGAAGTGCGGGGCGCCGGGCCGCAGTCGCGGTCGCGCCTCGCGTCCCTCCCTCAGATCGGAGCTTCCTCCATGCCCGAAGCAGTCATCGTCGCCGCCGCCCGGTCCGCCATCGGCCGGGCCAACAAGGGCTCCCTGAAGGACTTCCGACCCGACGACCTGGCCGCGACCATCATCAGGGCGGCCCTGGACAAGGTGCCGGGCCTCGACCCGAGCACGGTCGAGGACACCTACCTGGGCTGCGGGCTCCCCGGGGGCGAGTCGGGCTTCAACATGGCCCGAGTCGTCAACATCATCAACGGCATGGACACCGTGCCGGGCGCCACCGTCACCCGTTACTGCTCCTCCTCGGTGCAGACCACGCGGATGGCCTTCCACGCGATCAAGGCCGGCGAGGGCGACGTGTTCATCTCCGCCGGGGTCGAGACCGTGAGCCGGTTCGCCAAGGGCACCTCCGACCACCTGCCCGACACGGTCAACCACCGCTTCGACGACGCCCAGTCGCGCACGGCGGCCACCGCGTCGTCCAACGCGGTCTGGCACGACCCGCGCGCCGACGGCAACCTGCCGGACGTCTACATCGCCATGGGCCAGACCGCCGAGAACCTCGCCACCTCCCGCGGGCTGAGCCGTCGCGAGCTCGACGAGTTCGGGGTCCGCTCGCAGAACCTCGCCGAGCAGGCGATCGCCAACGGCTTCTGGGCGCGCGAGATCACGCCCGTCACCGCCCCTGACGGCACCGTGGTCGACTCCGACGACGGCCCCCGCGCCGGCGTGACGTACGAGGCCATCAAGGACCTCAAGCCGGTCTTCCGCGAGGACGGCGTCGTCACCGCCGCCAACTGCTGCCCGCTCAACGACGGTGCCGCGGCCGTGATCGTCATGTCCGACACCCGCGCCGCCGAGCTCGGGCTCACGCCGCTGGCGCGCATCGTCTCGACCGGCGTCTCCGGGCTGTCGCCCGAGATCATGGGCCTCGGCCCCGTCGAGGCGACCACGAGGGCCCTGGCCAGCGCCGGCATGAGCATCGGTGACATCGACCTGGTCGAGATCAACGAGGCCTTCGCCGCGCAGGTCGTGCCGTCCTACACCGACCTCGGCATCGACCTGGACCGCCTCAACGTCAACGGCGGGGCGATCGCGATCGGTCACCCGTTCGGGATGACCGGCGCCCGCCTCCAGAACACGATGCTCAACAGCCTCGACTTCCACGACAAGTCCACGGGCCTGATCACGATGTGCGTGGGTGGCGGCCAGGGCATGGCCCTGATCCTCGAGCGGATCTGACTCACCCCCACCTCGGGGTCTCGCCGGGGACCTAGGATCCGCCCATGGATCCTGGTCTCCGCGACACCGAACCGCTGTGGCTCGACGAGCACCAGCAGCGCTGCTGGCGTGCGCTGGTGCTCGGCTCGACGTTGCTGCTCGGGCGTCTCGACGACGAGCTGCAGCGCGACCACGGGGTCTCGATGACCGAGTACGAGATCCTGGTCCGCCTCTCGGAGCGGGAGGGCCGGATGCGGATGGCCCAGCTCGCTGATGCGCTCGCGCACAGTCGCAGCCGGGTCACCCACACCGTCAAGCGTCTCGAGGACGCCGACCTGGTGCGCCGTGAGAACACCCCGTACGACGGGCGCGGGGTCGACGCCGTGCTCACCGAGCGCGGCCTCGCCCTGCTGCAGAGCACCGCGCCGACGCACGTCGCCGGCGTACGTCGGCACCTCATCGAGCACGCGAGCCCCGAGGACCTCAGCGCCCTGGGCCGGGTGATGGACGCCGTGGCGGACAGCCTGATCGAGGCGCACCCCGAGATGGAGCTGCGCGAGCCCCGCTGACGGCGGGCTCCGGACCTAGTCCCGGGTCAGGCGCCGGTGCGTGACCCGGTGCGGTCGGGCCGCCTCGGCCCCGAGGCGCTCGATCTTGTTCTCCTCGTAGGCGGCGTAGTTGCCCTCGAACCAGAACCACCGCGCCGCGTCCTCGTCGTCGCCCTCCCAGGCGAGGATGTGGGTGGCGACCCGGTCGAGGAACCACCGGTCGTGGGAGGTGACCACGGCGCAGCCAGGGAAGTCGAGCAGCGCGTCCTCCAGCGAGGAGAGGGTCTCGACGTCGAGGTCGTTGGTGGGCTCGTCGAGCAGCAGCAGGTTGCCGCCCATCTTCAACGTCAGGGCCAGGTTCAGCCGGTTGCGCTCACCACCCGAGAGGACGCCGGCCTTCTTCTGCTGGTCGGGGCCCTTGAAGCCGAACGAGGCGACGTAGGCGCGGGAGTTCATCTCGAAGTTGGCGACCTTGATGAAGTCGAGGCCGTCCGAGACGACCTCCCAGACGTTCTTCGTGGCGTCGAGGCCGCCGCGGCTCTGGTCGACGTAGGAGATCTTGACCGTCTGACCGACGTCCAGGGCGCCGTCGTCGGGCGACTCCTGGTCGGTGATCATCCGGAACAGCGTCGTCTTCCCGACACCGTTGGGCCCGATGACGCCCACGATGCCGGCGCGGGGCAACGAGAAGGTGATGTCGTTCATCAGGGTGCGCCCCTCGAAGCCCTTGGTCAGCGCCTTCGCCTCCAGCACCACGTCACCCAGCCGGGGGCCCGCGGGGATGTTGATCTCGGAGGTGTCGATCTTGCGCATCCGCATCGCCTCGGCGGCCATCTCCTCGTAGCGCGCGAGCCGGCTCTTGGACTTCGCCTGGCGCGCCTTGGGGTTCGAGCGGACCCAGTCCAGCTCCTTCTCGAGCATCTTGGCGCGCTTGACGTCCTTGTTGCCCTCGATCTTGAGCCGGTCCTTCTTGGTCTCCAGGTAGGTCGTGTAGTTGCCCTCGTAGGGGTGCGCCTTGCCGCGGTCCAGCTCGAGGATCCACTGGGCGACGTTGTCGAGGAAGTACCGGTCGTGGGTCACGGCCAGCACGGCTCCCGGGTAGGAGGCGAGGTGGCCCTCGAGCCACTGCACGGACTCGGCGTCGAGGTGGTTGGTGGGCTCGTCGAGCAGCAGGAGGTCGGGCTGCTGGAGCAGCAGCTTGCACAGCGCGACCCGGCGGCGCTCACCACCGGAGAGGTGGTCGACCACGACGTCGGGCGGGGGGCATCGCAGGGCGTCCATGGCCTGGTCCAGCCGGCTGTCGAGGTCCCACGCGTTGGCGTTGTCGAGATCGGTCTGCAGGTCGCCCATCTCGGCGAGCAGCGCGTCGAAGTCGGCGTCGGGGTCGGCCATCGCCTCGGAGATCGCGTTGTAGCGGTCCATCTTGGTCTTGACGTCGCCGACGGCCTCCTCGACGTTCTCCAGGACGGTGCGGCCCTCGCTGAGCGGCGGCTCCTGCTGGAGCATCCCGACGCTCGCCCCGGGGTCGAGGATCGCGTCGCCGTTGTTGGCATGGTCGAGGCCGGCCATGATCTTGAGCAGGCTCGACTTGCCGGTGCCGTTGGGCCCGACCACCCCGATCTTGGCCCCCCGCAGGAACGAGAGGGTGACGTTGTCCAGGACCACCTTGTCGCCGTGGGCCTTGCGGACGTTGCGCAGCGTGAACACGTACTCAGCCATGGTCGACGAGCCTACGCAGCGACGTCGGTGCCCTCCTGCGCGGGGCCCTGCGTCGGTCGCTGCGTCGGGTCCTGCGTCGGGTCCTGGCGTCGGGACCCGCGGGGCGGCCCGCGTGAACGACGTCGTCCCGCGGTTGAGGTCGTGGCCGACGAACGTCGCCTCGACCTCGTGGGTCGTGACCTCCTTGTCGTGCTTGGAGACGTAGGTGCGCGCGCTGAGCCGCCCGTGGACCACGACGGGGTCTCCCCCGCGCAAGGACGCCGCGCAGTGCTCGCCCAGGGCCCTCCAGGCGGAGACGGTGTACCACTGGGTCTCGCCGTCGACCCAGCTCTCGCTGCGGCGCTGGAAGTGCCGCGGCGTGCATCCCACCCGGAAGCTGGCCACCGGGGCGTCCCCGGCCCGGCGCAGCGTCACCTCCCCGCCCACCCAGCCCTGCAGGGTCACCGTCGTGTCGTTGCTCATCAAGGGCTCCTCCCCCACCCGCCCGCTGCGGGTGTCGTCGGAGCCAGCCTGACGAGGGAGCCGACCGACCGCACGCGCGCACCACGACCCCGGGGGACGAACTCGCACGGGAGCGCCCTGTGGAGACCGGGCGGCCCGCCTGCGCCGGCCGCGACCCCGTGGTGGCATCGGCCGACCGGGCTGCGACAGCGACCTGGGTACCTCCCGGAACCGAGAGCCGATCACGTGCCGGACGCACGATCGACGCTGGGCACCACGAGCAGTCCGCGTCCGAGGCTGCCCCTACCCTCCCGGGGTTCAGCCGACCCCTTCCGTCGTCGGACGGATGGGGGCGACCCCGGTCCCTCGAACCCGGGCGTCAGGGAGCCGTCAGCCTTCGGCCGGCGTCGACGAGGCATAGGCAGGACTGGGCGACGTCCGGCGCCGACGCCAGGTCCAGTCGGTCGGAAGGGAGATCCCGTCGAGCCCGATGCCTTGGTTGATCAGTCGGTAGGCCTCGGGGTTCGTCCTGCGTTGCAGGTCCGACAACTCTCGCAGGTCGGCCCACACGGGGGTGCTGCTGGGCGAGCCGAGGTAGGGCGCCTCGGCGGTGCCCGGAAGCGCCTGGGTCTGCATCCCAGAGGCGGAGAACAAGCGACGCACGCGTGCGTCGACGATCATGACGATCGAGTCGATGCCGTTCGCCCTGGTTGCAGCGGCGATGCCGTGGTAGAGCGCGGCAGCGGCCAGGCTGCCTCGAGAGCCGCGGCGCACCGCCACGGTCGCGATGTCCCAGGTCCGTGACGGGTCGATGCCGACGGCTCGGGCGGACCTCAGCCCGTCGACGTTCCACGGCGGGCGCATGGTGTCGTTGAGAGTCTTCAGCCCGGCGGGGCCGTCGGCGATGAAACGGGTGGTGGCCAGCGCCCGGCAGTCCTGGTCCAGCAGGGTCATGAAGCCGGTTGCTCCGGCGTAGGACCCGTACTCGTCGGCGAACTCGTCCATCGTGTTGCCGTAGGTCTGCAGGAACACGTCGGCTTCGCAGTCGAGCGCCGCCACCAGCTCGTCACCAACAGGATCGAGCACGAGACGGAGGGGTGTGCTGTTCATGCGGGATCCCTTCCGACCGACGCGTGACCGCTCGTGGGCTGAGCTGCTGACCCTTGACCTGGCTGCTCGACCATCTGTGGCTCCACCCGAGCTGGGCAGTGCTCCGTCGTGCGGACTCCCCTGCCCGGGGACGCCACGTTGTCGCTGGTCACTGGGCTCGCGATGGCCGCTCAACTCCGCGGGGGTAGTGAATGGAGAAGCGAAGGGCCACTACAGCACAGCCGACGGTGCCTGGCCAACATCCTCGACGTCGTGTCGGGGGTGAACTCCCACTCCGCGGTGGACGACTCTGCCCTGGGGCCGCGACCTCGTGACGCGACGCGGGTCGACTGACGATCGCCCGTTCGGCCCGCTGGACCTCCCGAGACCACGTGGGTCGCGAAGGCCGTCGTGCTCGCCGGGCCCCGTGCTCGGACGAAGCTCCCCGCGGTTGCTTCGTCGTGCCGGCCCGGTGCGGGCCTGGAGTCCTCGGCTAGGCCTCGCGGGTTGGCGCAACGGTCTGGGGAGCACCGCCGAGCAGAGCAGCGGTGGTGTTCCAGTCGCGGATCCAGAGCTCGACCTCGGACGCCGGCAGCGGCCTGCTGAAGTGGTACCCCTGCAGCACGTCGACGCCGATGGCGACGAGCTCAGCGGAGTCCACGGCCTGCTCGACACCCTCGGCGACGGTCCTCATGTCGAGGGCGTGCGCGAGCTGCACGGTCGACGCGACGATCATGCGGGTGCGCTCGTCGGTGGCGACGTTGCGGATCAGGGACCGGTCGATCTTCAGCTCCTGGACGGGGAGGTCGCGCAGGTAGGTCAACGAGGAGAAGCCGGTGCCGAAGTCGTCGATGGAGACCTGGATCCCGTGGGAGTTCACGTCGAGCAGGATGCTCGCGTGCCCGCTGCGGGTCGGCGAGGAAGGTGTCTTCGGTGACCTCGAGGACCAGGCGGTCGGCGGGTACGTCCCACTCGGCCACGAACGCGTAGAGGCGTGGCAGGAAGGTGTTGCTCAGCAGCTCCGGTGGTGCGCAGTTGATGGCCACCCGGAGGTCGAGCCCGACCTCACGAAGGCGGTGCAGGTCCCGGATGGCGGTGCGGGCTACGTGGTCCGACAGGGCACCCATCAGGCCCGCGCGCCGCGCCGCGGGCAAGAAGGCGACCGGGTTGAGCAGTCCCTCCGTGGGGTGCCGCCAGCGAACCAGCGCCTCCACGGCGCCGACCTGCCTGGTCACCGCGTCGATCTGCGGCTGGTACCACACCTCCACCTGGTTCTCCGCGATGCCTCTGCGCAGGTCCTCTGCGAGCTGCAGCCTCGCCCGGGAGAACTCGTCGAGGTGGGCGTCGTACAGCGCCGCGCCCGTGCGCGTTCCCTTGGCCTGGTACATGGCGACGTCGGCGCGGCGCAGCACCTCGCCCTCCTCGCAGTCGGTCTCGGAGACCACCGCGATGCCGACTGAGCCGGACGGGCGGATCTCGATGCCGTCCACGTAGACCGGCTTGTTGAGCTCGGCCAGGATCTCCCGGGCGGTCTCCATCAGCTCGATCTCCCCCGTCGAGCCCAGCAGGATCGCGAACTCGTCACCGCCGAGGCGGGCGACCATGACGTCCGCGGACACCGACTCGCGTAGCCGCACGGCGACGAACTTCAGGACGACGTCACCGGCCTGGTGACCCAGCGCGTCGTTGATCTCCTTGAACCCGTCGAGGTCCAGGAGCATCAGAGCGAGGGGCCGGCCGTCGGCGATGCGCTGCTCGATCCGGGTACGGACGGCACGCCGGTTCGGCAGCTTGGTCAGGTCGTCGGTGTGCGACAGCGCGAACGCCTCCGCGGCGCGGTTGGCGTCCCGCAGCGCCAGGCCCATCCGCGCGGACACCACCGCCAGCGTGAAGACTGCCGGAGGCACGATGTAGTAGGCGAGCGAGTCGTGGGGGCGCATGGCCAGCACGGTCACGGCGATGATGCCGGCACCGACGACGAGCTTGGTCCCGCCTGCCTTGGGCATGACCCTGATCACCAGCTGATGGGGCCGACACGCCGCCGCGACGAGCAGGGCGAAGGCGCCGCCCCACAACACGTTGCTCAGGGTGTCGAAGTCGTAGGTGATGGCGGACACCTGGAGTGCGAACGCCGAGTCGGCCGCCGTGAGCAGCAGGAACGCAGAGCCCATCATGATCGACTGTCGACGATCGGTGCGCACCCGCGAGAGGGCCTGGCCGAGGACGACCACGGCCAGCATCATGTCCGCCAGCGGGTAGACCAGGGCCAGCAGCAGCGGCAGGCCCTCCTGGCCGGAGGCGATCCGGATGGGTGTGACCAGCAACAGCGACGCCAGGCAGGCCGTGCCGCCGCAGATCACCGCGACGTCCAGCGAGCCGACGGAGGGCCGCAGCTGCTTGCGGTCCACATCCAGGATCAAGTAGCCGGCCATGCCGATGTAGGAGATCAGGAACAGCCACTCCCCCGGAGCCGGGAAGTGGGTCGGCGCTTCCAGGCTGGCTGCCGTGATCGTCATCGAGCCGGCTGCCCACGCCGACACCGCAGCGACGAGCAGGACCAGTGCAGCACGCCGAGCGCGGTCCAGCCGGGCGGCCAGCGCCAGGCGGAGGACGAGCATCGGGAACAAGATGCTCAGGGTGGTGATGACGATCGTGTGGCTCAGCCGCGGGAAGGCCGACTCGGCGAGCCAGTTGACGAGTACTGCCGTGGCGAGCACGACCCACGGCAGCGGGGCCATCTGTCGGTGCAGAGCCACGACGCGCGCGTGCGGCGTGGCACTCGTCGTCGAGCGTCTCATCGTTTCCCCTTCGCGTCGTCACCTGTTGTCGGCAGGTCAGGACGACTGCTGAACCACACCAGGGGGTGGGCGTGAAGGGGTGTTGCAAGTCAGGCGTTCAGCTCTCGAGAGTGCTCAGCACCGCGTCGACGTCCGCAGCCGAGGTCAGCGGGTTCACGAAGCACAGCCGCAGGACGGTCTCCCCAGCGAAGCGCGTCGGCGTGATCAGCGCCAGGCCGCTGCGCCACGCCTCGTGCGACCAGCGGTCGTAGTCCTCGGCCTGCCAACCGCGGCGACGGAAGAGCACCACGGACAGCTGCGGCTCGGTGACGAGCGCGAGCTCTGTGCTGGCCTCGACGTACTTGGCGGCGTAGGTCGCCGTCTCCAGGCACCGCTCCACCGCGTCGACGTAGGCGTCCGTACCGTTGGCGACGAGCGAGGCCCACAGCGGGACGCCGCGGGCGCGCCGGGTCAGGTGCACGGCGTAGTCGGCGGGGTTGTCGGCGTCCTCGGCCATGGTCGCCTCCAGGTAGTGCGCGGACTGTCGGTGCGCCGCGCGCGCAACGGCCGGATCGCGGTAGATCACCGCCGCGCACTCGAAGGGCGTGAACAGCCACTTGTGCGGGTCGACCGTGATCGAGTCAGCCCGGTCGATGCCGCGGAACAGGACCCGATGTGTCGGCGCCAACAGGGCTGCACCACCGTAGGCGGCATCGACGTGCAGCCAGATCCCGCGGTGGCGACAGGTGGCCGAGATCTCGTCGAGCGCGTCGACCGCACCGGTGTTCGTAGCTCCCGCGGTCGCCACCACAGCCACGACGTCGGCCGGGTCCAGCGCCTCGAGGACCGGCTCGAGGTCAGCGGCGGTCAGCGGCGCGTCCGCGGACCCGGCGACCACGACGCGGCAACCCATGATCGCCGCCGCCGACCGCACCGACGAGTGCGCCGACGCGCCCACGACGATGATCCCCGGCGGTCGACCACCCGACGCCTGCCGGCCGTGACGCGCTGCCACGAGTGCGCTGAGGTTGGCGGTCGAACCGCCGTTGACGAAGGCGCCGTGCGCACCCTCCGGAAAGCCCACCAGGTCAGACAGCCATCGAAGGGCTGCCCGCTCGGCGGCGACAGCCGCGCCCGCTTCGAGCTGGCTTCCGCCGTAGACGGCGGCCGCAGACATCGCCGCGTCGACCAGGACCGCTGCCGGGGTCGGCGCGCCACCGACGAAGGCCAGGTACCTGGGGTGGTCGGTCGGGAACGCGGTCGGCAGGATGGCGTCGCGAAGGCTGGCCCACGCGGCAGCCGTCCCGACACCCTTGGCCCCGACTGCTGGAACACCGACGGCAGTCGTGGGGGCGGGCCTGGCCCCGCGATCGCCGAGACGATCACTCATCCAGTCGGCGATGTCCTCGAGCACCTGCTGATCCTCCGTGAGGAATTCGTGCATGCCTGATCCATCTGTGAGTCCCACGCGCCGCGGAGGGTCCTGGATGCGCCTACCCGGATGGGGCGACACCGTTCTCGCAGGCCACAGAGCTCATCACGGCCGCTCTGATGTTCCGGCGGTGATGGTCGCTGAAGCCTCGGTCTAGTCCAGCACAACCGACCGTGCCCGTCTGGCGTTCGCGGAAATGCGCCGGAGGCCAGCAGACAACCTTGATCGGCGTCCGGGTCCGGTGCGGGGTGGGTGACGAGGTCGGGCATCCCCTGACGCGCTATACCGCGTCCTCAGGTGCCCGACCCCCGTCGATGCGCGGTCGGCCGACCTGCGGGCTCTGAGCTGTCGTGTGACCGTGCGGTCCTACGGCGGAGCAGGGGTCGGGCGGAACCGGTCGAGCAGGTGCCTCAGCGTTGGCTGACGACCTCGAGACCCGTGCGGAAGGCGGTGTAGGAGGCCAGCTCGGCCTCCACGGGGGCGACGACCAGCTCCGCACTCACCCCGTGCACGGCACTCTCCAGGCGTTGTCGCGCCGAGCGGGCCCGGCTCCTGGCGGTCGCGCGCACCAGCAGCCGCGACACCGCGGCGAGCACCACGCCGAGCAGCACCCCACCGACGAGCATCAGGGTCGGCGCGGGCAGCCCGCCCACGCTCGGCGCGGTGACCTCGGGGAGCCCGAGGAAGCTCATGACCGCGAGGGCGACCAGCCAGACCAGTCCGGCGACCCCGACGGCGAGCAGCAGCCACTGCAGCACCCGCACGAGCGAGGCCCACCAGGGCAGCTTGGCCACGCCGAGGTCCGTCGCGCTCACCGCGGCGTCGAGCCGGTCCCCGAGGTCGTCGAGCCGCGAGGTGGACGCCCGGCGGACGGCCTCGGCCCAGGGGCGGCCGAGTCCGGCGGAGGCCTCGTCGGAGACCGAGCGGACCTCGGTGTCCACCCGGGCGCGCTGGACGAGCGTGGTCTCCGGCAGCGAGGTACGCGCGCTGCTGACGAGCTCACGCCCGGACTCCCCGAGGTCGAGGTGCAGCCGCTTGAGCGGGTCGGGGCGCAG
Organism: uncultured Actinomycetota bacterium; assembly: GCA_963714475.1. Taxonomy (GTDB): domain Bacteria; phylum Actinomycetota; class Actinomycetes; order Propionibacteriales; family Nocardioidaceae; genus Nocardioides. Next base: position 98,771 of record CAVQOP010000006.1, on the reverse strand, counting down.
CTTGCCCAGCCAGGAGACCACGGGCCACCCGGTCGCGCGCGCGGCCCGCTGGTGGGTCGAGCGCTCGACGGCGGCGACGACGGTCGGTACGCCGGCAGCGTCGCACAGCGCGGCGTCGAGCCGCTCGACGCGCTCACTGGTCAACGACCGTGGACGCCCGGACCCGCTCGCCTCGTCGAGGCGCGCGGCCATCGAGCGCAGGTCGGCCTCGACCCGGGACCGTGTCGCCGCCTTGTCGCGGACCCGGCGGACCAGCTCGCCCCGGAGGTCCCCGATGCCGATGTCGTGCCGCGCGCTCACGGCGTAGACCGGCACCTGGCCCAGGCCGTCGGCCTCGAGCAGACGGCGTACGTCGGCGACCATCGCGTCCCGACGGTCCTCGGGCACCGTGTCGATGTGGTTGAGCACCACGACCATGACCTCGCCGTGCGTGCTCAACGGCGACAGATAGCGGTCGTGGATCGCCGCGTCGGCGTACTTCTGCGGGTCGAGGACCCAGACCAGGAGGTCGGTCAGCTGCACCAGCCGGTCGACCTCGAGGTGGTGGGCGACCTCGGTGGAGTCGTGGTCGGGCAGGTCGAGCAGCACGACACCGTCGAGGTCGCGGTCCTCGCGTCGGGCGTCGAGCATCGAGTCGCGGGTCGTCTGGTGGCGCGGGGGGATGCCCAGCCACTCCAGCAGCTCCTCGGCGCCGTCGCTGCCCCAGACGCACGCGGTGGCCCACGACGTCGTGGGGCGGCGTACGCCGACCGCCGAGAGCTCGAGCCCGGTCAGGGCGTTGAAGGTCGACGACTTGCCCGATCCCGGTGGCGCCCGCGATGCCCACGACCGTGTGCTGGGCGGACAGGCGCATCCGACCCGCGGCACGGTCGGCGCTGTCCTGGGCCTCGTCGACGAGCTCGTCGGGCAGCCGGCCGCGCGCGGCTGCGGCGGCCGTCGTGAGGCCCTCGATGCGGTCCCCCAGGTCGGTGCCGCCGCGGGTGATGAGGCTCTTGGCGCCCTGGAGCAGGCTGGTCACGCGGTCTCCTCGGGTTGGTGGGCCCGGCGACGTCGGCGGCCGGGGTCCACGCCCAGGCCCGTGCCGGCGTCGCGGGCGGCGAATCGCAGGTCGTCGACACGCCGGGCGCTCTCGCGCAGCGCCTCGTCGGCACCGGGGGTGAGGCCCTGGTCGTCGAGCAGGGTCAGGAAGCGCCGGCGCTCGGCCTGGAGCAGCACGCGCAGGCGCTGGTCGAGGGAGCGGCGAGCGCGCTCGGCGAGGGTGCGCACGGCCTGGTCGCCGAAGACGGCCTCCAGCACCTTCTGGCCCAGCACGGCCGAGCCGCCGGCGATCCCGGCCTCGGCGCCGGTCACGCCGGCGGTGTGGGCGAAGACGACGACCATCAGCGAGACCGACAACCCGTTGACGCCGAAGGCCAGGAAACGGGCGGTGCTGCGCTTGTCGGCGCCCTCGGTGCGCACCATGTCGAGCACGTCCTGCTGCCAGTCGCGCACGGCGCGCTCGGCCTGGCGCCGCAGGTCGCGGGAGGCCCGGCCGAGGTCCTTGTCGGCCGAGGCGAGCAGGGCCCGGCCGGCCGGGTTCTGCGTCCAGGCGGTCTCGGCTCGCTCCGCGGCGGCCTCGGCGTGCTCGAGGATCAGGGTCTCGAGGCCGGACTCCACAGCCACCGTCACCCGCTCGGCCTGCGCCGGCTTGCCCTTGACGGCGTTGACGAGCCGGTCGCGCAGCCAGCCGACCTTCGCCTCCAGCGAGCGCAGCAGCTCACCGGTGCCGACGAACTCCTGCCAGCGCGCGAGGACCTCCCCGCGCAGCAGGGTGCCGTCGGCGCACGCGGTCGAGATGGCGGTGATCGCGTCGTCGTAGGCACGGTCGGCGTCGAGGCGCAGCTGCTCGACGGCCTCGACCTGGGCCCGGTAGGCGTCGGCGACCGGGTGGGCGCGGCGGGACACGTCGCGGATGGCGCCCTCGAGCGTCTGCTGGACGACCTCGGCCCGCGCGCCGGCGTCGGTGGCGAGGTTCTCCAGCCAGCCGCGCACGTCGGCGACGTGCTCGGGCGGCAGCAGGCCCTGGTCGTCGACCGGGCCCTCGGAGACGGTGAACAGCGGAGAGTCCTTGAGCCCCCGGCTCGCGAGCATCCGCGCCAGGTGCGCGGCGACGGTCTCGACGGCCTCGGCGGGGGTGCGGTCGAGCACGATCGCGACGGCGGTGGAGCGCTCGGCGGCCTGCTTGAGGAAGCCCCAGGGCACCTGGTCGGCGTAGCGCGCCGCGGAGGTGACGAACAGCCACAGGTCGGCGGCGGCGAGCAGCTGGGCCGCGAGCACCCGGTTGCGCTCCTCCACCGAGTCCACGTCGGGTGCGTCGAGGATCGCCAGGCCGGCCGGGATGGCGTCGGTGGCGACGAGCTGGAGTGCGTCCGGGTCGTTGGTGGCGTGGAGGACGCGCGACAGGTCGGGCAGCAGTCGGTCCTGGCCGAACCACTGAGCGTCGTCGGGGTGGTGGACCAGCACCGGCGAGCGCGTCGTCGGGCGGAGCACGCCGGGGGTGGTCACGCGGTGGCCGACGACGGAGTTCACCAGGGTCGACTTGCCGGCCCCGGTGGAGCCGCCGACCACGGTGAGCAGTGGCGCCTCCAGGGTCATCAGCCGCGGGATCACGTAGTCCTCGAGCTGGTCGATCATCGAGGCCCGTGACTCGCGCAGGACGTCGCTGCCCGGCAGGTCGAGCGGCAGCTCGGCTCCTTGCAGCGCGCTGCGCAGCCGCACGAGGGCGGTCACCATCTGGGTCATCGGGTCGGGACCACCTGTCCGGGGAAGGCCACGGCCGGGCGCGAGGCCCGGATCCTGGCGACGAAGTCCTGGCCACGAGCCTGCCAGTCCGCCGGCGGCGTGCCCCGCAGCAGGCGGTGGTGCAGGAAGCCGAGCTCGATGACGGCCTGCTGGTAGTCGCTCATCAGGGCCTGCGCCCGTGCGCCCCCCTGGGCACGGGCGTGCCGGCGCGCCGCACGTCGCGCCGCGAGATCCACGACCCAACCGATGTCGGTGGCCGGCAGCAGACCGCGCGCGGCGGCGTCGTGCAACGCGGTGGTGAGCATCCGGCGCTCCATGGACCGGCTCCACACGGCGATCGCGATCACCCCGGCGAGGGCCGGGAGCATCAGGGCGACGTAGACGCCGAGGAAGCCGCCGACGCCGAGGACGGTGGAGCCGTTCCACAGCGCATGCGTCGTCACGGCGAGCCCGTAGCCTCCGACGGGGGCCGCGAATCGCACCCAGCGGCTGCGGCTCGCCACGGCCAGGCCGATCCCGACGCCGGTGAAGGTGGTGAACAGCGGGTGCGCGAAGGGACTGAACACACAGCGGACCACGAAGAGCGTGGTGAAGCCCTCCAGGCCCCCCGGGCCGGCACCGTCCGTGCCGTTGTAGGCCGAGGCGAGGTAGAGGATGTTCTCGGTCCAGGCGAAGCCGACGCCGACCATGCCGGCGTAGACGATCCCGTCGAGGATCCCGTCGACCTCGGCGCGGCGCCACCACAGCAGCAGCAGGAGGAAGGCGCCCTTGGTCGCCTCCTCGCCGATCGGGGCGACGACCGCGAGCGCCGCGACGCCGTCGAAGCCGACGAGGAACCCACCGACGCCGTTGATGACCAGCGCCGCGGCGGTGGCCACGACCGCCCCCCACACCAGTCCTGCGGCCAGCAGCCGGCGGGGCTCGGGCTCGTAGCGGTCCAGCCACAGGTAGCCCGCGAGCAGCGGTCCCACCGGCAGCGCCGCGGCCGCGGCGGCGAGCAGGACGACCCCCGGCGCACCCGAGAGCGCGAGGACGACGAGGAGCACCACGGAGCCCAGTACCACCAGCACGGTCACCACGACCGTGAAGGCGACAGTGTCTCGACGCGGTCCGGGCATGGCGGCAGCCTAACCAGGTCGTCTCCCTCGTCCCATCCTCCACAGCCGTGCTCACCTGCAGCGGTGCCCGTCCAGCGGCGGGAGAGCCACCCCGCCGGACGCTCGTAGAGTGGTGGGCGTGAGCGCGAGCCAGGACCAGACAGCCCCCAGCGGGACCGAGTCGCACGACCCCGCAGTGCCCGCGGCCTACCGCGACCTCATGCGCACCGGGTGGGGCGAGCGTGAGCTCGACCTGCCGCCGCACCCGGTCGCGCCGTACGCCGAGCAGCGTCGCGCCCGGCTCGCCGAGGCGTTCCCGGACGAGCGGCTGGTGCTGCCGGCGGGCACCTTCAAGGTGCGCTCCAACGACACCGACTACCGCTTCCGCTCCGACACCGCCCACACCTACTTCAGCGGCAACCAGACCAGCGACGCGGTGCTCGTCGTCGAGGACGGCGAGTCCGTGCTCTACGCGCGGCCCCGCTCCTCGCGCGAGACCGACGAGTTCTTCCGGGACCGCCAGTACGGCGAGCTGTGGGCCGGTCGCCGACCTTCGCTGCGGGAGATCTCGGACTCCCTGGGCCTGCGCGTGGAGCACCTCGACGACCTCACCGACGCCCTGGCCGCCCGGCCGGTCAAGACCCGCGTCCTGCGGGGGCTCTCGAGCTCGGTCGACCGCATGGTGACTCCCGACGCCGGGCTCGACGACGACCTCGCCCGCGTCGCCTCGGAGATGCGCCTGGTCAAGGACGACTGGGAGGTCGCCGAGCTCCAGGAGGCGTGCGACATCACCGCGCTCGGCTTCGAGGACTGCGTGCGTGAGTGGGACCGCGTCATCGAGCACGGCGAGCGGTGGCTCGAGGGGACCTTCTTCCGCCGGGCCCGCACGATGGGCAACGACATCGGCTACGACTCGATCGTCGCCGGCGGGGAGCACGCCACGACGCTGCACTGGATCGAGAACTCCGGTCCGATCACACCGGGCGAGCTGGTGCTGCTCGACATGGGCGTCGAGGGTCGCAACCTCTACACCGCCGACGTCACGCGCACGCTGCCGGTCGACGGCACCTTCACCCCGCTGCAGCGCGAGCTCTACGAGCTGGTGCTCGCTGCGCAGCAGGCGGGCATCGACGCCGTTCGTCCCGGGGTCGCCTTCGCTGCCGCGCACGAGGCGGCGATGAGCGTCCTCGCGCACGCCCTCGAGGACCTGGGCCTGCTCCCGGTGCCGGCCGCGGAGGCGCTCGACCCCGAGTCGAAGGTCTACGCCCGCTGGACGCTGCACGGCACGAGCCACATGCTCGGCCTCGACGTCCACGACTGCGGCCGGGCTGCGCCTGAGTCCTACGCCAAGGGCACGCTCGCCGAGGGCATGGTGCTCACGGTGGAGCCGGGGCTGTACTTCCAACGAGACGACCTGCTGGTGCCCGAGGAGCTGCGCGGCATCGGGATCCGCATCGAGGACGACGTGCTCGTCACGGGGGACGGCAGCCGGAACCTCTCGGCGATGCTGCCCCGCGAGGCCACCGAGATCGAGACCTGGATGGCGCACCTGCGCCGCTGAGCCCCGGCCGCCCGCCCGGTCAGGACCTGAGGCTGGCGCTCGGCCTGCCCCGCGGCCGGCATCAGCCTGCCCAGCAGGTCGGCGATCGTGACCACCGACGCTCCGTGCGCCCCACGGCGTACGACGGCGATCTGGGTGCCGGCCAGCCGGAGCTCGGAGAGGGCGTCGAGGACGGTCGTGCCGCTGTCGAGCTCGTGCAGGTCCCGCGCGTAGTCGCTGGCGGGCTCACCGACGTCGGCGGTCAGCGTGTCGCGCACGTGGACGACCCCGTGGGGGGCGCTGGGCTCCCCGACGAGGATCCGCAGGTGACCCGAGGTGCGGCTCCGCTCCTGCACGGCGCCCACCGTGGCGTCGGCCGGGACCGTGACGACGGTGCCGTCGCCGGCGACGTCGTCCAAGGTCGACTGCGACATCTCCAGCGCGCCCGCGAGCTGCGCGGAGCTGCGGTCCTCGAGGTCGCCCGTCTCGGCCGAGTGCCGCACCAGCTCACGCAGGTCCTCGGGACTCTGCTCGATCGCGACCTCGTCGACCGGCTCGACGCCGGTACGGCGCACCAGGCCGTTGGCCGCCTCGTTGAGCAGCAGCAGGACCGGGCGGAAGACCCACATGAAGGCGCGCATCGGTCGTGCCAGGAGGATCGCGGAGCGTTCGGGGTGGGTGATCGCCCACGACTTGGGCGCCATCTCGCCCACGACGAGGTGCAGGAACGTCACGAGGACGAGGGCCAGCCCGAACGAGACGGCGACCGCGACCGCGTGCGGCAGGCCGAGCGCGTCGAGCAGCGGCTCCAACGCGTGCTCGACGGCCGGCTCGGTGACGGCACCGAGGGCCAGGGTGCAGGCGGTGATGCCGAGCTGGGTCCCCGCGAGCAGCACCGAGACCTCGGAGGCGCTGCGCAGTGCGGCGCGCGCGGACCTGCTGGTCACCGCCTCCTCCTCGAGGCGGGTGCGGCGTGCGGCGATCGTGGCGAACTCGATGGAGACGAAGAACGCGCTCGCGGCGATGATCACGATCGTGACCGGGATGGCGACCAGACCGTCCATCAGTGGTCCTCCTCCTCGGGACCGCACAGCACCGGTTCGGGGTGCGCGGGACCGATCAGCTCCAGACGCAGGCGCGCCGGGACGTGGTGCTCGACCTCGAGCACGTTGACGCGCAGGACGCGACGCGGCGGATCGTCGTCGTGCGCGAGCTCCACCGGGTCGAGGGGCAGGTCGACGTCCACGGTCTCGCCCTCCTCGGGCAGCGACCCGTGGACCGCGATCGTCAGGCCGGCGATGGTCTCGAAGTCGCCGCGGGGCAGGTCCGCCCCGATCTCGCGCGCGAGCTCGTCGAGCGGCGCGTCCCCGCGCACCGTCCAGGTCAGCTCGGCGACGTCGGTTCCCTCGGCGCGCAGGTGGGGCTCCTCGTCGGCGTCGTGCTCGTCGGTGATCTCACCGACGATCTCCTCGACGAGGTCCTCGAGGGTCACGATGCCCGCGAAACCCCCGAACTCGTCGACCACGCACGCCATCTGCTCGTCGTCGTCGGTCATCGTGGTCAGGGCGTCGGGCAGGCGCATCAGCGTCGACAGCACGGTGGCCTCGCGCGCGACGTCACCCGCGGTGAGCGCGCCCTGGGCCTCGGAGGGCTCGTGCAACGCGTTCAGCACGTCGACGAGGTGGACGACCCCGACGATCTCCCCGGTGGCGTCGAGGACGGGGTAGCGGGAGTGGCCGCCCTCCATCTGCTCCAGCACGTCGGACAGGGCCGCGTCCGCCCCGAGCACGTCGACGCGCGAGCGCGGGACCAGGGCGTGGTCGACGTCGCGCTCGGGGAAGTCGAGCATCCGGTCGAGGACCAGGCTGAGCTCGGGTGCGAGCTCCCCCGCGTCGCGCGACACGCTCACGATGCGCTGCAGGTCGCGGCTGTTGGCCGAGTGGCCGACGTCCTCCACGGGCTCGATGCCGAAGAGCTTGACCAGGCGGGCGGAGGAGGCGTCGAAGAAGGTGATCAACCAGCCCAGGGTCCGCATGTAGATCAGGGTCGAGCGCGAGAGCCGCTGCGCCACGGCGTAGGGCTGCGCGAGCGCGAGGTTCTTGGGGAACAGCTCACCGAAGAGCATCTGGGTCACGGTCGCCGCCGCGAGCACGGTCACGGTGCCGACCCCGACGCCGAGGGCGATCGGCACGCCGACCCCGCCGAGGATCTCGCCCACCGCGTCGCCCACCAGGGGCTGGGCGACGTAGCCGACGAGCAGCCCGGTCACCGTGATCCCGAGCTGCGCACCCGACAGCATGAACGACGTGCGCTCGGTGATCTTCAGGGTGCGCTTCGCCGCGGAGTCGCCCTTCTCGGCCTGCGCGCCGAGCCGCGAGCGGTCGACGGCCATGTAGGAGAACTCCTGGGCCACGAAGTAGCCGTTGGCCGCGATGATCACCGCGATCAGCGAGATGCCCAGGAGCAGCGAGAGTGCGGTGGCCATGGCCTGATCGTCCCAGGCCCGTGCTGACGCACCTTGGGGGGAGCCTCCACGGGGCCACCGGGCTCGGTGGGTCAGGGCCTCAGGACCGGCGCCCAGTCCACGCGGCCGCGACCCGCCTCCCCCGTGCGGCGGGCCAGGACGGCCACCTCCTGCCAGCCCTCGACGTGCTCGGGTGAGCGCTCGGTGACACGACCTGCGCGGAGGTCCTCGGCCAGGGTGATGAAGCGCCCGGCCAGGGCGGCGTACTCGCCGTCGTCGAGGCGGCCGCCGGGGAGCTCGGTGGGAGTGGTCCAGATCGTGCCGTCCTCGCGTTGCCCCCGATTGGCGGACGGGCCGGGACGGGACTGCGCCACGGGCCGGGGGACGGTGGCCACACTGACGAGGTCGGCCCAGCACCGCCGGGCACGCAGGCCCTCGGCCGACCCCCAGGAGCCTGGGACGTGCTCGGTGACCTCGCGCCGGGCCTGGTTGAGGTCCTCGGGGATCACCCGCCGGTGCGCGTCGAGGACCGCCGTCGACCACGTCGTCCACACGCGCCGCAGGTCGAGGAGCCCGACGACGGCGAGGGTGACGAGAGCGACGCCGACCAGCGCGAGGGCCGCGACGACGGGCCAGGCGGGGATCCACCCGGCGACTCCGGCGATCAACGTCATCACGGCCAGCGACAGCGTGACGCCGAGGGCGACCAGCACCCGGCCCAGGGCCGCCGTACGCCGGGCCGGGCCCGTGATCGCGATGCGCTCGGCTGCACTCAGCGCGGCGTGGTAGGCCACCACGACGACATCGGCGCGGCTGTCGCGGTCCGGCAGCGCGGCAGTGGAGGTCAGCACCTCCCGCCGACACTCGACGGTCTTCACGCCGCGGCTGGCGACCTCGCGGCGGGTCACGGCGACCACGGCCACGGGCGACGCGCCCGGAGCCGTGCTCGGCGTCCTCGACCCCCGGCCCGCGCTCACCACGCCGCTCGCCGACGACGCCGCCGGATGGTGTCGGTCCAGGCCAGAGCCCCCGGCACGCCGGCCAGGAGGGTGAACGCCGGGATCGCGAAGAACGCCACCTTCGTGTCGCTCGGACCGGGCACCTCGATGCCCCGGCCGACGTCGTAGTAGACCCGCTGGTTCTTCTCCAGGCCCCCGCAGGAGCCGAACCGGCCGCCGGTGCTCTGCTCGACGGTCTCGACCGGGGGGCCGTCCGCGGGCCGACGACGTGGTCCCTGCCCCGGCCCCACTGGTCGTCGGACGGGATCGGTTCGGCGGCACCGGGGCGGGCTCGACAGCGGGCGGCGCCTGTGGCCCCGAGGGCGGGTCGTCCTCGCCGAAGACGAAGTCGTGCACCTTGTCGCCGGTGCCACGGTTCTCACGCTCGATGTACCACTCCCGGGCGGTCTTGCGACGCGCGTCCTCGGCGTGTGCGGCGTCGATCAGGTTCGAGGTGATCGTGGCCAGGCCGTCGAGCGCGACCGCCAGCTGCGTGGCGTCGTTGCGGGCGATCGATGCGTTCTCACCGAAGGTGACGGCGAAGCCGCCGGAGAAGTCGGTCCTGGCGTGCTCGACCGCGCTGGCGCGGCTGCCGTGCTGGCCCTCGATGGCGGTCGAGGCGGCCCGGGCGGAGGTGACGAGGCTCTCGGCGCTGCCGTAGTCGAAGACGAGGGCCTCGTTGCCGTGCAGGTCAGTCATGTGCCTCTTCTTCTCCGAGTTCAGTGCTGCGTCGCCGGCGCGGATCCTAGCCCGAGAGGGTCCCCCCGCGTGACCGAACAAAGAATCGCCGCAGGGTCGGTCGTCCGAGGGCGGCGCGCCCACCGGGGCGCGCTCGCGACGGCGGGCGTCGTCGGGCATGATGACCCCGGTCGGACCTCTGGGGCTCTGCCGAGCGCTTCGCCCGGGTGGATCCGACCGCCCGCCCCCGTAGCTCAGCTGGATAGAGCAGCGGCCTTCTAATCCGCCGGTCGCAGGTTCGAGTCCTGCCGGGGGCACCGCAGCGGAACGGCCACTGAACTGCCCGAGATCTTGTTCGGCCGGGAGCACTCCGGGGGGAGACGTGGACGGAACAGCGCCTTCGAACGGTAGCCAGATCGCCTCCCAGCACGCATCAGGTACGCCGCCGCACAGATGCACGCCGCAGCGGTGATGGCGTTCGAGAGAGGTCCTGGAGCCGCGGCGCTCAACGCGACCGAACGGTCGGCGAGGAACAGCAGGACGTGGCCCGCAACGAGGACGAGCACGAGGCACCCGAGTGCGGTGCCGATGTCGAGGATCTTCTCCGCACGCATCGTGCGGGTCTCCATGCCCTGCATCGTTTCATGCCGAGGCGATGCGTCGCGGGCCTCGCGGTCATGGCCCGCAAGAGCGACGGTGTACGGCGAGTGGTCGACGACCTTGTTCGTGCCGACGACACCGCACCGGCGTAGTCGGATGGCTCTGCGAGACGTCATCACGGTCGCCGGTGCGGGCTGTCGCGCCCGATGACGTCCGCGTGCTCCCCGGGGCGTCGTGCCTGGGTGGGACACGCAGGTCGGGCATCCCACGACGCGCTGTACCGCGTCCTCGGATGCCCGACCCTTGCCTGCCGCCGCCCGACTCGCGACCAGCTCGGTCACACGGCAGTCGTGAGCCTGAGAACGGCCCCCGCACCGTGCTGGGACACACGACCCCCGCGTCCGCCTGCGCCGATCTCGGGTCGTGTGCCTGAGAACGGTCCGGGGCGCGTGCTCAGGCACACGACCCGCTCGCAGCAGCCGACGGAACATCCCGCAGATCGAACGTCCTGCGGCAACGACCTGGTGGGGCTCTGCGACCTCGTGAAGGCGTCCCACCAGACCGGTCCGCACGAGTTCCCGGTGACGGGCGGCAAGCGACTCGACATCTCACCCGGGTGCGGGTGCGGGTCCGGAGTCCGGCGTGCGCCACCCACGACGCGAGGACGCCGACCTTCCCGTCCTGGAAGACCTGTCGCGCTGGTGACGCCACACCGTGGCGCCCGCTGGGACCACGATCTTTCCCGCGTGGCATGATGGGAAACATCGGCGCGGATCAATGCCGCACCGGTCCTGACCGCCTCGGTTGACGATCCCCCAATGCGTCGGCTGGGGCGGTCACCGGGTCCGATGATGGTCCCGAGTGATCCATTACTCGACCGTACGTACGTTAAAGTAATGGCATGAGACCGAGCAACCGTGCCGCCGTGCTCGAAGCGGCGCTGCGCGTGCTGGACCGTGACGGGGGCGCCGAGATCTCCTACGAGGCGACCGCACGCGAGGCCGGGCTCACCAAGGCCGGCGTCCTCTACCACTTCCCGTCCCGCGAGACCCTGGTGCGGGCCGTGGTCGGGCACGCGGCGCTGCGCTGGGACGTGGCGCTGCGAGCCCGTCTCGGGGGGCCGCCCGAGGACGCCTCCCCTGCGCAGCGCATCGCGACCTACGTGCGGGTCGCGGTCGAGGCCGAGGTCTCACCGGCCGACGTCGCCGTGTTCGCCGAGGCGCTCTACCGGCCCCAGCACGCCGCGGGCTGGCACGAGGTGTTCGCGCCCTGGTTCGACCTCGACGGCTGCGACGAGGACGAGCGTGCCCGGCTGAGCCTGGCCCGGCTCGCCGCGGACGGCCTCTGGATGGCCCGGGCGACCGACCTGTTCGCGCCCGCGGACGCCTCCGCCGTGCTGGAACGGGCCCTGGGGATCATCGGCGGTTCCCCGTGAGGGCGCCCTCGAACCGCTCCGTCAGCCTCGCCGGCGCCATCGTGTGCGAGGTCAGCGCGACCCTCGCCCTCCGGGCGGCGGTGGACACGCCGGCCTGGTACGTCGTGACCGCGGCGGGCTACGTGGCTGCCTTCGTCCTGCTCGCGAGGACGCTCGCCGCCGGCATGCCCGTGGGCGTCGCCTACGGCATCTGGGCCGCGACCGGGGTGGCGCTGACCGCGGTCCTCGCCGTCCCGCTGTTCGGGGAGGAGCTCAGCACCCCGGCGGTGGCCGGCCTCGGCCTGATCGTCGTCGGCGTGCTGCTGGTCGAGCTGGGGAGTCGTCCGGGACGGTCCCGCGAGGCCGCCCCTGCCGTCGAGGGGGCCGGATGGACGCCCTGACCCTCGCGGCGCTGCTCGTGGCGACGGTGGCGGAGGTCACCGGCACCCTGGCCCTGCGCCAGAGCGACGGCATGCGCCGGCGCGGCTGGCTGGGTGTGGCCCTGACGGCGTACGCCGTCGCGTTCGGCTTCCTCTCGCTGACCCTGCACCGCGGCCTCGCGGTCGGGGTGGCCTACGGCATCTGGGCCGCGGTGGGCATCGTGCTCACCGCTCTCGCCGGGCGCGTGCTGTTCGGCGAAGCCCTGACCCCGACCATGTCGCTGGGCATCGTGGTGGTGCTCACCGGGGTGCTGCTGGTCGAGCTCGGCTGAGCCGACCCCGCCCCGGTCGAGGGCCGCCACACCCTGCGGGGTCGTGGACGTCCGGCCACGGGTGCCGTAGGACTGGCGGGTCGGCTCCCTGCCGACCGGCCAGCGTCGGGACCCCGTCGCCGGTGACCTGCCCGGGAGGAACCCGCATGCCGAAGTACCAGTCCACACGCGATCTCCAGGACGGCCTCGACGTCCGTCCGCAGTTCACCCGCGACGGCGCCGTCGTCGACATCCCGCGCCGCCGGATGGCGGAGAGCTCGACCGACCCGGAGACGGCGTACCACGTGATCAGGGACGAGCTGATGCTCGACGGGCACTCCCGGCTCAACGTCGCGACGTTCGGGACGACCTGGATGGAGCCGCAGGCCGAGAAGCTCATGGCCGAGGCAGCCGACAAGAACCTCGTCGACCGCGACGAGTACCCGCAGACCGCTCAGCTCGAGGACCGCTGCCTCGACATCATCGCCGACTTCTGGAACGCACCCGAGCCCGACAACCCGATCGGCTGCTCGACCATCGGGTCCTCCGAGGGCTCCATGCTGGCCGGGATGGCGCTGAAGTGGCGGTGGGCCGAGCGCCGGAAGGCGGCCGGCAAGTCCACCGACCGTCCCAACCTGGTGGTCGGGGCCAACGTCCAGGTCTGCTGGCACAAGTTCTGCCGCTACTGGGAGATCGAGCCCAACGAGGTGACGATCCGCAAGGGTGAGACGACGATGCACCCCGACGACGTCGCCGCGGCCTGCGACGAGAACACCATCGGCGTCGTCGGCATCCTGGGCTCCACCTTCGACGGCGCCTACGAGGACATCGCGGGCATGGCCAAGGCCCTGGACAAGCTGGAGATGGAGACCGGCCTCTACGTCCCGATCCACGTCGACGCCGCCTCCGGCGGGCTCTTCGCGCCTTTCGTCGACCCCTCGCTGGTCTGGGACTTCCGCCTCGAGCGGGTCCAGTCGATCAACACCTCCGGGCACAAGTACGGCCTGGTCTACCCCGGCGTCGGCTGGGTGCTCTGGCGCAACGAGGAGGCCCGTCCCGAGGGCCTGGTCTTCCGCGTCGACTACCTCGGCGGCGACCACCCGACGATGTCGCTGAACTTCACCAAGCCCGGGTCCGGCGTGGTCGCGCAGTACTACCAGTTCGTCCGCCTCGGCTACGAGGGCTTCTCCCGCGTGCACCAGCACAGCCGCGACGTGGCCCAGATGATGGCCAAGGCCATCGACGGCATGGACGAGTTCGAGCTGATCGCCGACGCCAGCGACCTGCCGGTCATCGCGTTCTGCTTCAAGGGCGCCAACACCAAGTCCGGCAAGCCGCGCAAGGGCAGCTACGCCGAGCAGGTCGACTACACCCTCAGCGACGTGGCGGACTGGATGAAGCAGGGCGGCTGGGCGGTGCCGGCCTACCACTTCTGCGCCGACCGCGAGGAGCTGGAGATCATCCGGATCGTCGTGCGCAACGCCTTCAGCCGCGACCTGGCCGAGATGTTCCTGATGGAGCTCGGCCGTGCGGTCGGACGCTGCGACGGGACCGGCGAGGACCCCGGCCGGGCCTTCCACCACTGAGGGGTGAGGCCCGGCCTCAGCCGGCCTCGGGCGGGTCGACGACGCGCACGGGGTGCCGCTCGAAGCCCTTCTGCAGACCCCAGATCACGGCTTGCGAGCGGCTCTCGACCCCCATCTTGCGGTAGGCCGAGCGGATGTAGGTCTTGATGGAGTTGATGCTGAGATAGGTCCGCTGGGCGATCTCCTTGTTCGACAGACCCAGCGCGATGTAGGCCACCACCTCGGCCTCGCGGGCCGTGAGGCCCTCGGCCCGACCGGGCCAGGAGGTGTCGGTCGCGTCGGTGGCCTCGTCCTCGGCCCGTCCCAGCGCCCGGACCACCTCTCCGCGCTCGACCCGCTCGAGGGCATCGACGATCTGCCGGGAGTCCAGCTCCTTGGACAGGTAGCCCGCGACGCCGCGCTCGAGCGTGCGGGCCACCAGGTCCGGCGCGGTGTTCCAGCTGAAGACCACGACCTTCGCCGGGCCGCCTCGCACCAGGCGCTCGAGATCCACGCCGTCGCCCTGCATCCCGCCGAAGGCGTCGTAGAGGATGACGTCGACGTCGCTGACGACGGGGACCGACGCGTCGATCTCCACCACGCTGACGCGGTCGCGGAACGGTTCGAGCGCTGCGGCGAGGCCAGCAACGACGATCTCGTAGTCGTTGGCGACAGCGATCCGGATGATGGTGCGCGTGGTGCTGGATGTCATCGTGGGAGCGATGCTTTCACCCTGCGGGAGGGTTCGGCAACGGACCTTCGGTCCTAGCGTCACGGGGTGTCCTCACCCTCCGACCATGCTCCGACCTGGGGCGATCACCCATCCTGGGGATCGGTGCCGACGCTCGAGCTCGATCGTGACGGGACCCCGTGCGAGCGGCTGGTCGTGGTGGCCGCCCACCCCGACGACGAGAGTCTCGGCGCCGGCGGGCTGATCGCCTCCGCGCACCGCAGGGGCCTCGCGGTCTACCTCGTCCTGCTCACCGCCGGTGAGGCCGCCGGCGACACCGACGGCGACCGGCACGCACTGGCCACGCTGCGCCTGGAGGAGATGCGCTGCGCCGTCGAGGTCCTCGCCCCGGGCACCCCGGTCGTCTTCTGGGGCGCGAGCGACGGGCGCCTCGCCGAGTGCGAGCAGCAGATCGCCGCCAGCCTCGTCGACCTCGTCGGCCCGGGTGATCGCACGGTCGTGGTCGCCCCGTGGCGCGAGGACGGCCATCGCGACCACGACGCCGCCGGGCGGGCGGCCGCCCACGCGTGCGCCGTCACCGGCGCCCGACTGGTCGAGATGCCGATCCGGCTCTGGCTCGACCAGGGCCCCTCGGACGCGCCCTGGTCGCAGATGGTGCGTCTGGAGCTCGACGAGGAGCTACGGGCCAGCAAGGCCGAGGCGATCAGCTGTCACGCCAGCCAGATGTCCGCCGAGCAGATCGGCTCGGAGCGCTTCGGCCACCTCACGGCGGCCCAGGAGCACTACGTCGTGGCCCCGGCGCCAGTCGCCCCGGACGCCCCGGACGCCCCGGCCGCCCCGGACGCCCCGGACTCGTAGTCGTCCAGCTCGGCGAGCAGGCGGCGGCGTACGTCGTCGGGGGCGAACGAGGCCCGCACGCCGTCGCGGGCCAGCTCGACGAGGCCGGCCTCGTCGAGGCCGAGCAGGTCGGCGGCGATCTCGTGCTCGCGGTTGAGCGTGGTGTTGAACATCGGCGGGTCGTCCGAGGCGATCGTCACCCGCACGCCCGCGTCGCGGAAGACCGGCAGCGGGTGCTCCTCGATCGTGGCCACGGCCCGGGTCGCGAGGTTCGAGGTGGGGCAGACCTCGAGGGTGATCTCGTGCTCGGCGAGGTGGGCGAGCAGCGCGGCGTCCTGCGCGGCGGAGGTGCCGTGACCGATCCGCTCGGCCCCGAGGTGGAGCAGCGCGTCCCAGACCGTCTGCGGGCCGGTCGTCTCACCCGCGTGCGGCACCGAGTGCAGTCCCGCCGCTCTCGCGGCGGCGAAGTGCGGGGCGAACTGCGGGCGCCCGACGCCGACCTCGGGGCCACCGAGACCGAAGCCGACCAGGCCGTCGGGCGGGTGGTCGAGGGCGTAGCGCAGGGTGTCGTCGGCGGCCGGCACCCCGGACTCGCCCGGGATGTCGTAGACCAGGCGCAGCACGACGCCGAGCTCGCGCTCGGCGGCACGACACGCGTCCTGGACCGCCTCGGTGTAGCCCTCGATCGGTACGCCGGCGGCGACGGAGGTGTACGGCGTACAGGTCAGCTCGGCGTAGCGGACCTGCTGCCCGGCCAGGTCGCGAGCGACCTCGTAGGTCAGGGTGCGCACGTCCTCGGGGGTGCGCACGAGATCGACGACGGCGAGGTAGACCTCGATGAAGTGCGCGAAGTCACGGAAGTCGAAGAACTGCCGCAACGCGTCGGGATCGCTCGGCACCGTCCCGGGGTGGCGTGCGGCGAGCTCGGCGACGATGCGGGGCGAGGCCGACCCGACGTGGTGCACGTGCAGCTCGGCCTTCGGGAGCCCGGCGATGAAGCCGGCCAGGGGGTGGGGGGAGGTCTGCCGGGCGGGAGAGGTGTCGCTCACCGCACCGATGCTCGCAGGCCGCTACTGCAGCTGTGCGACCAGGTTGGCGGCCAGCTCGTCGACCGTGCCGCCCTCGTTGAACGGCTCGCCGTCGAGCAGGATCGTGGGCGTCGCGTTGATCCCGGCCCTGCTCGCTGCGTCCGTCGCGTCGGCGACCGCCGTCTCGTAGGTGAGATCGTCGACCGCGGACTGCAGCGCGGCCTCGTCGGCGCCGGCGTCGACGCCGAGCTCGACCAGCTCGGAGTCCTCGGGGAAGGGGCCGCTCTCGCTGGGCTGGTTCTCGAACAGGGCGTCGTGGAAGGCCTTGGCGGTCTCCGGTCCGTCGTTGGCGAGCACGGCGGCGAAGGCGTTCGTCGAACGCAGTGAGTAGTCGCCGAAGCGGCTCAGGAAGTCCAGCGGCCGGTAGTCGACCTTGACCTGGCCGTCGGCGGCGAGCTGCGCGAGATCGTCACGGCTCGCGGCCTCGAACTCCATGCAGAACGGGCACAGGAAGTCCTCGTAGATCACCACCGTGTGCGGCGCGTCCTCCGGGCCGACGGTGAGGCTGACCTCGGAGGCGCCGCTGGCGGCGGCGGTGACCGTGGAGCCGGTGGGGTCCTGGGAGCGCTGGATGTAGAACCCCCCGCCGACGATCAGCAGCAGCGCGACGACGACGCCGCCGACGGTGAGGAGCTGGCGGTTGCGGTTGCGGCGGCGCTCGGCCTCGAGCTCGGCCGCGGCACGCTCGGTGCGGGACAGGTCCCGGTTCTGCTTCGACACGTCTTAGTCCTTGGTCAGGTGGAGGTCGGTCTGGTCTGCGGGGGCGTCCTCGCCCTCACGCCCCGAGGAGGGGAACAGGACCCGGTCGAGGGCGAGTCGGGGCCGGACGGTCGCGACGAGCAGCGAGGCCAGCATCAGGGCGGCGTCGCGGGCGAGCTCCCAGGGGTACGCCGCGGCGGCCTCGGGGTCGTAGCCACCCCCGCCGAAGCAGCCGCAGTCGATCTGCAGGCCCCGGGCCCAGGCGGAGGCGATGCCGATGACGAAGCCGAGGAGCATCACCGTCGACAACAACGCCATCGGCCGCGTCAGCAGCCCCACGACGAGGCACACGCCGACGACGACCTCGAGCACGGGCAGCAGGTGCCCCACGGTCGGCACCACGGCCTCGGGGAGCAGGTCGTAGGCGCGCACCGCGCGGACGCTGCCGGCGGGGTCGGGCAGCTTGATCGCGCCCGCGACGATCCACACCCCGCCCACGACGAGGCGTGCGGTGATGGCGGCCGGCGAGGCCCATCGCGCGCTGGTCACAGCGACACCGTAGTGAGGCGGCCTGAACGCGCGCTGAGAGACCCGCGGATAGGGTCGTCGCCATGAATGACCGACTGGTGTGGATCGACTGCGAGATGACCGGGCTCGACCTGGAGGCGGACGCCCTGATCGAGATCGCCGCGCTGGTGACCGACTCCGAGCTGAACGTGCTCGGGGAGGGCGTCGACATCATCGTCAAGCCGCCGCCCGAGGCGTTGGAGCAGATGATCGACCTGGTCCGCTCGATGCACGAGCACTCCGGCCTGCTCGACGAGCTCGAGGGGGGCGTGAGCCTGGCCGAGGCCGAGCAGCAGGTCCTCTCCTACGTGCGCGAGCACTGCGGCACCGACGGCCGGTCGCCCCTGGCGGGCAACACCGTCTCGACCGACCGGGCGTTCCTGGCCCGCGACATGCACGAGCTCGACTCGTTCCTGCACTACCGCATCGTCGACGTCTCGTCGATCAAGGAGCTGGCCCGTCGGTGGTACCCCCGGGCCTACTACGCCGCACCGGACAAGCGGGGCAACCACCGCGCGCTGGCCGACATCCAGGAGAGCATCGAGGAGCTGCGCTACTACCGCGAGGCGATCTTCGTCCCGGCTCCCGGACCGGACACGGCCACCTCCCGCAAGGCCGCCGAGCTCCACGGCGGCTCCCTGACCTCGGCGGCGACGCCCACGGGCACCGAGGCCGACGAGGCCGATGCGGACGCCCCGGCCTGAGTGTCCTATGATCGCTCCCGGTTCCGGCGCGGCGAACGTCGCGGTCCGGACCGCGTGGTGGGTGTAGCTCAGCTGGTAGAGCATCGCGTTGTGGTCGCGAGGGTCGCGGGTTCAAGCCCCGTCACTCACCCCAGGGCCCGAGCCCCCCGACCTGCGAGCGCAGGTCCGGGGGCTCGGTGCGTCCCGGAGGGTCCTGGTCCTGGTCGGGCGGTCGGTCCGCAGGGTCAGCTCGACGGAGCGTGACGCGGTGGCTGCTCGGTGAGCTCGGCCCAGTCGCCGACGATCGGCACCAGCCGGCCGGCCGCCCAGGCGTCGAGCTGGTCGTGGTGGTGCGCGCTGCGGGGATCCGCCGAAGCACCCGTGGGCACGACCCAGCCGCCGGCCGACCGGTCGCTCAGGTCCCACACGTAGCGCGCGACCGAGCCCCGCGAGACGGTGTCGGTGATCGCCGGGTAGGACCCCGTGCAGCGCACGCAGTCGGTGTCGCCGCTGACGGGCACCGCGGGCACCGTGGCGAGGTCGGCGACGTCGCGCCAGGACGCGGCGAGCGCGTGGACCGGCGTGACGACGTGGGTCTCGCCCCAGGTCGCCGGCAGGGTGCCGGCGGCCCGGGCCGCGGCCACCTCGGCGCGCGCGGCGGCGGCGTGGGCGAGCACGTCGATCCCGAGCGGTCGGTCACGGGCCAGCAGCGCCGGCAGCGCCCGGGCGACCCGGGTGGTGAGGTCGAGGAAGGGCGCCAGGACGCGGGTGAGCCCCGTGTCGGGGTGCGCCTCGGGGCGCAGGGCGGCCAGGGCGGGCTCGGCCACGAGGCGACGCACCAGCGCGGAGCGCCAGGCGGCGTACGCCGCGGCGTCGGCGGAGCCCGCGGCCATCCGGCCGTCCCACTGCCCCGCGCCGGTGTCGACCGGCGACCCCCATCCCAGGCGCGCCCGCTCGTCGAGCAGGTCGTCGTCGTGGACGGCGGCGAAGTCGGCGGGGGTCAGGTCGTCACGTCCGGCGAGCAGCGCGCGGATCCGGTCCGCACGGTACGGCGGCGCGAAGACGGCACCGACGGCCTCGCTCTCGCGACCTCGGCGCTCGTTGGCGGTGACGACCTCCCCGTCCGGACCGGGCGCGTCGCGCGGCAGCGGGTCGAGCCAGCCGGACCACTCGGTGCGTGGGTCGTCGGGGTCGGCCACCCCGTGGCGGTTGGACTCCGCCCGGAGCGGGACCCGACCCGCCAGGCGGTAGCGCAGGTCACCGCCCACGTCCGCGACGACGACGTTGTTGACCGGCTCGACCCAGGCGTCGAGGGCGTGGTCGACGTCGGCCGCGCTCCGCGCCCGCAGCAGCGGCAGGAGGGCACCGAAGCCGCAGTCTGCGAGCTCGGCCACCGACGAGCGCAGGGCGAGGCCCCGCCCGCCGGCGAGGTCTCCCTCGATGACGTCGCCGTGGGCGGTGCGCAGCACCTCGACGGTCACCGGCCCGGCGTCGCGGACCTCGACGGTCTCGGTGCGCCGCTCGCGCACCGTGCCGCCGGGGCCCTCGGTGAGCCGGACGGCGTACACGTCCTGGTAGTCGGCCATGGCGTTCGTGATCGCCCAGGCCACCGATCCGGCGTGGGCGAAGTGCGGCGTGCCCGGCACCCCGGGGAAGGCGAAGCCGGCGACGTCGAGGCAGTCCTGCGGCCGGTCCGGGTCCTCGCAGCTCAGGCGGACCTGCTGGTAGACCCCCGGCGACTCGATCACGCGGTGCGGGTCGCCAGCGACCAGCGGCATCCCGCTGGCCGTCCGGCCGGGCCCGACGCCCCAGGCGTTGCTGCCGCCGGTCGGCGTCTCGACGCCCTCGGGGTCGAGCAGGTCGGCGTCCGCGCCCAGCGCGTCCCGGACGCGTTGGGCCCACAGCTTGCCGCCGAGGTTGGCGAAGAGCAGGTGCTGGGCCACGAACACCGCCAGCGGCGTCCAGGCCTCCCACCGCTGCGGCACGATCCCGAGCGCGGCGAGCTCGGGCACCCGGGCGCAGGACTCGTCGGCGAGGCCGGCGTTGACGCCCGCGACGTAGTCGGCCACGAACGCGGTGGTCTCGTGGTCCAGCCCGTCGTGGGCGCGACGGGCGACGTCGACGATGCGGGTCCGCCGCGCCAGCACGTCCCAGTCCAGCCCCGCCGCCCCGACCGCCGCGGCCGTGGTCCCGGTCGCGCGACGTCGCAGCCACTCCAGCTGCCACGTGCGGTCCAGCGCCGTGACCTCGCCCTGGCCGAAGGCCAGCCCGCTCAGCGACGTCGCCCGCACGTGCGGGATCCCGAAGGGGTCCCGGTAGAGCCGGTAGCGCCGGTAGGAGGGCCGGCGGTCGGGCCGGGCTCGGTCGGGTTGCGTCACCCCCCGCACGCTAGCCCGCCGAGGTTCCACCCATTGCGAGCCGAGGTGCCACCTTCTGCGAGCCGAGGTGTCAGCCTCTGCCGATCGGCTGCCCGAAGGCCCCGCTCTGGAACGCCTGGTAGGCCTCCATGACCTCCGCCTTGGTGTTCATCACGAACGGCCCCGCCCACGCGAGCGGCTCGCGGATCGGACGGCCCCCGATCACGACGACCTCGAGCGAGGGCGAACGGCTCTCCTGGGTGCCGTCGGCGGTGATCGTCAGGTAGTCGCCGGCACCGAGCACCGCGGTCTGCCCGGTGCGGACGGGCTGGTTGTCGACACCGACCCCGCCGTGTCCGGAGAGCACGTACACGAGGGCGTTGTAGTCGACGTCCCAGGGCAGCTCGAGGCGGGCGCCCGGCTCGAGGGTCGCGTGCACCATCGACATCGGCGTGTACGTCGCCCCCGGGCCGTCGTGGCCGTCGACCGAGCCCGCGATGACCCGCACGAGCGCGCCGGCGTCGGGGGTGGTGAGCAGGGCGACGTCGTGGGAGCGGATGTCCTGGTAGCGCGGGTCGGTCATCTTGGCCGAGCGGGGCAGGTTGACCCACAGCTGCAGGCCGTGGAACAGCCCGCCCGAGGTCACCAACCACTCCGGCGGGGCCTCGATGTGCAGCAGGCCGGACCCGGCGGTCATCCACTGGGTGTCGCCGTTGGTGATCGTGCCGCCGCCGCCGTGGGAGTCCTGGTGGTCGAAGGTGCCGTCGATGATGTACGTGACGGTCTCGAAGCCACGGTGCGGGTGCCAGGAGGTGCCCTTGGGCTCCCCCGGCGCGTACTCCACCTCGCCCATCTGGTCCATCATGATGAACGGGTCGAGCTGGGCGAGGTCGACTCCGGCGAACGCGCGGCGCACGGGGAACCCCTCCCCCTCGTAGCCCTGGGGCGCGGTGGTCACGCTCCACACGGGCCGGGGCTGGTCCCCGAGGCCCGGGGACGTGACGCGTGGCAGGACGGTCAGGTCGTCAACGGTGATCGCAGGCATGTCGGTCCAACCTCGTTGAAATTTGAATTATTCCGGTCCTCGCTAGATTACGCCCGTGAGCACCAGCGGAGCCTCCCAGCACTCCCACTACGACGCCGTGGTGGTCGGGGCCGGCCACAACGGCCTGGTCGCCGCGGCGTACCTCGCCCGGGCCGGACTCTCGGTGCTGGTCCTCGAGCGTCTCGATCACGTGGGCGGCGCCGCGGTCTCGGCCCCGGCCTTCGCCGGACGCCCGACGCGGCTCTCGCGCTACTCCTACCTGGTCTCGCTGATGCCCGAGCGCCTCGTCCGCGACCTCGGGCTCGACCTGCGCCTGCTGTCCCGCCGTACGGCGTCCTACACGCCCGTGCTCCGCGACGGACGCGCCGGTGGGCTGCTCGTGGAGAGCGAGGAGGGCGAGGCCACGCGCCGCTCGTTCGTCGACCTGCTCGGTGACGAGCGGAGCGGGGCCCGCGAGCACGAGGCCTGGACCGCCTTCTACGCCGACGTGGCCGCCCTGGCCGCCGTCGTGGCGCCCACCTTGATGGCGCCGCTGCCGACCGACCGCGAGCTGCGCGACCAGGTCGACGCCGACCTGTGGCGCGACGTGGTGGAGCGGCCCCTGGGCGAGACGATCGAGGCGCGGTTCAGCGACGACGTGGTGCGGGGCGTGGTCGGCACCGACGCCCTGATCGGCACCTTCGCCTCGCTGCACGACCCCTCCCTGGTGCAGAACCGGTGCTTCCTCTACCACCTGATCGGCAACGGCACCGGGGAGTGGCGGGTCCCCGTCGGCGGCATGGGCGCCGTCACGGACGCCCTGGCGCGCGCCGCGACCGCGGCCGGCGCCGAGATCCTCACCGGCGCCGGCGTGAGCTCGATCCGCGCCGGTGCCGAGGGCGCCACCGGCGCCGAGGTCTCCTGGCACGACGGCGAGCGGACGTGCACGGTGAGCACCGACCACGTCCTGTCCGGCGTCTCGCCGTGGGTGCTGCAGATCCTGCTCGGCGAGACGGCCGAGGACTTCCCGGCCCACGCGGCCAGCAAGCCGCAGGGCTCCCAGCTGAAGATCAACCTGCTCCTCGACCGGCTCCCCCGGCTGCGATCGGGCATCGACCCCGAGGTGGCGTTCGCCGGCACGCTCCATCTCGCCGAGTCGTTCAGCGAGCTCGAGGCGGCCTTCGCCGACGCGGCGGCCGGTCGGGTGCCGACCCGGATGCCCGGCGAGACCTACTGCCACTCGCTGAGCGACCCCTCGATCGTCGCCGGCGAGCCGGCCGGCACCCACACGCTGACGTACTTCGGCCTGCACGTGCCGGCGGCGCTCTTCGCCGCGGACCCCGACGCCGCCAAGCGGCTCGCGGTCGAGCGCGCGGTCGCCTCGCTGGACGAGCACCTGGCCGAGCCCCTGATGGGTTGCGTGGCCCGCGACGAGCACGGAGAGCCCTGCCTGGAGGCCAAGATCCCCCAGGACGTCGAGCGCGACCTCGCCATGCCCGGCGGCCACATCTTCCACGGCGACCTCGACTGGCCCTGGGCGCCGCACCGCGCGGCGCGCGACACCCCGGCGCGGCGCTGGGGCGTCCAGACGGCCCACGACGCGGTGCTGGTGTGCGGGTCCGGCTCGCGCCGCGGCGGCGCGGTCTCCGGCCTCGGCGGGCACAGCGCCGCCATGGCGGTGCTCGAGGCCCGAGGCGGGCCTTGATTTCGCCCACCCGGCACCGCGCTGCTAACCTCAATCCTCGTTCGCGGCCCAGCCGTGACGGGCGCCATTAGCTCAATTGGTAGAGCAGCTGACTCTTAATCAGCGGGTTGTAGGTTCAAGTCCTACATGGCGTACCAGATCATCCCGGGTCGCCCGACCCTCAGCGGCCCCCCATCGCCCAGCGTCACGATCGGCCGCCACCTACGTCTTCCACGGCGGTCACGTAGCGACGCCGCAGGCCCGGTGGTCTGCCGGCCCCGACCCGCAGCGGGCGTCTCGCTCACCGCACCCCTTGTCGCGCGCAACATTTCGGGTCTATGTTGCAACCGACAGCGTGATCCACGCCACATCGGAGGTTGCCATGACCGCACCCGTCTTGCCCCACGTCCCGTCGCAGGCCGGTCGTCTCCGTGATCCCGACGCCTCCCCGGCGACCGACGACCGGATGGACCCCCGGCTCCGGGTGGCCCTGGCCGCCTTCGGCCTCGACCAGGCGGCGGCCGACCCGCCCGTGACCCGCGCCGACGGGATGGCGGCGATGGAGGCCGCAGCGGCCGCGGCCCACCAGGCCTTCAACGGCCTGTACGCCGTGCTGCCGATCGACGTGCCGGGCGACGCCGAGGTCGCCTTCAGCGAGCACACGGTGACGGGCCGGGACGGCCACGTCATCGGCCTGAGGGTCTACCGCCCCGAGGGGCTCGAGGGTGCCCTCCCCGCGGTCGTCTACCTCCACGGCGGCGGGATGACGATCCTCGACACCCACGCGCCGGTGCACCAGCGGTGGTGCCAGGACCTCGCCGCGACGGGGATGGTCGCGATCCTGGTCGACTACCGCAACGCCTGGACCGCCGCCGGGCTCAACCCCTTCCCGACCGGGCTGCACGACTGCTACGACGCGGTCGCGTGGATCTCCGAGCACCGCGCCGAGCTCGGCATCGACCAGCTCGTGCTCCAGGGGGAGTCAGGCGGAGCGAACCTGACCCTGGCCACGGTGCTGCTCTCGGCCCGCGAGGACCGCCGCGACCTGGTCGATGGCGTGGCGGCCGCGGTGCCCTACATCAGCGGTGCGTACGCGTGGCCCACCGAGCGCAAGCTCGCCGAGCTCCCGTCGCTGGTCGAGAACGACGGCTTCTTCATCAACACCGGCGCGATGGACCACCTGGTCGCGATCTACGACGCCGACGGCGCGCACGCCGAGGACCCGCTGTGCTGGCCGTACTTCGCCACCGCCGAGGACGTCGCCGGCCTGCCGCCACACTTGGTCACCGTCAACGAGCTCGACCCCCTGCGCGACGAGGGGATCGCCTACGTGCGGACGCTGCGTGCGGCCGGCGTACCCACGACCGCGTCGGTCAACCTCGGCCTCACGCACGGAGCGGAGCTGATCTTCCGTCAGTCGCTCCCGGAGGCGAACGCGACCGCCGTGGCCGCGATCCACGCCTTCGCACGGTCGCTGCGAGGCGCGTGAGCGCCGCCGCCCCTGCTCCGCGCCGCCCGGGACCGGAGGAGGTCTACCGCCTCGCCCGGCGGGCCTACCTCGCCGGAGACCGGCTCGACCTCGCGTCGTTCGCTGCTCAGGTCGGCGTCAACCGGGTCACGCTCTACCGGTGGGTGGGCACCAAGGACCAGCTGATGGTCGAGGTGGTGTGGCGCCTGACCGAGCAGACGCTGCGCGCCGGGTGGGAGGCGCTCGCCGACGAGCAGGGCCCGCGGGTCCCCCGGCTGCTGGCCGACTACCTCCGGGCGACGATGCGGCAACCGGGCGCGCGCCGGGTGGCGCTGGAGCAGAACGACCGTCTGATGCGGCTGCTCACCCTGGCCGAGCACGGGTTCCAACCGCGCCTGCTGACCGTGGTGCGCGACCGGCTGGCCGAGGACCGGCTCGAGGGGCGGGTGCGCTCGTCGCTGTCGTTGGACGACCTCGCCTACGCCTCGGTGCGCATCGCCGAGTCCTACTACTACCTGCCCACGATCGCCGGGCGGCCGGCCGACCCCGACGGCGCGGAGCGCGTGCTCACGGCGCTGATGGGCGGCGACTGACACCGCCGGCCCTCCGTCGCGCGCGATCGTGCGGCAGAGCACTGCGGTGAGCCATCTCGCCGATGGCGGGACGGTCCGCGATTGACGCTCCCACCGCCCCTGCGTCGTACGATCCCCTCACGGTTGCCTCCGGCAACCATCCCCCCACCTCGCCCCACGAGGAGCCGCGTGTCCCCCGCCACCCGACGCCGACAGCGCGTCACCTTCGCCGTCCTGACGGTGGCGGTGTCCGCCTTCGCGCTGCTGCAGTCGCTCATCGTCCCGGTCCTCGCCCGGATCCAGGTGGAGTACGACACCGATCAGTCGACGGTGACCTGGGTGCTGACCGCCTACCTGCTCTCCGCCTCGATCGCGACACCGCTGCTGGGCCGCGTCGGCGACGTCGTGGGCAAGAAGAAGATGCTCGTCGTCACGCTCGGCGCCCTCGCGGTCGGCTCCCTGGCCGCCGCCCTCGCGCCCAGCATCGGCTGGCTCATCGCCGCCCGGGTCCTGCAGGGCGCCGGCGGTGGCGTGCTGCCGCTGTCGTTCGGGATCATCCGTGACGAGTACGGCGAGAAGATGACCGGTGCACTGTCAGTGCTCGCGTCCCTGACCGCGGTCGGCTTCGGTCTCGGCATCGTCGTGGCCGGGCCGATCGTCGAGCTGCTGGGCTACCACTGGCTCTTCTGGCTGCCGATGATCGTCACCGCGCTGGCGGCGCTGGCCGCACTGGCCCTCATCCCGCAGTCGCCCCGCGGCGAGCCCGAACGGCTCCCCGTGCTGCCCGCCCTCCTGCTGGCCGGGTGGCTGCTGACCCTGCTGCTCCCGGTCAGCCAGGGCAACGCCTGGGGCTGGGGCTCACCGCGCGTGGTCGGGCTGCTCGCCCTGTCGGCCGTGCTGATGGCCGCGTGGGCGCGCGCCGAGGTCCGCGCCCGGGTGCCCCTCATCGACATGACGATGATGCGTCGCCGCGGCGTGTGGACGACCAACGTCGTCACGCTCTTCGTGGGCTTCGGACTGTTCGCCTCCTTCGCCTTCCTGCCACAGCTCCTCGCGACGCCGGTGGAGTCCGGCTACGGCTTCGGCGCGAGCATCACCGAGTCGGGCCGCCTGCTGCTGCCCTCGGCGGTGGCCAGCTTCGTGGTCGGCTTCCTCACCGCGCGGCTGATGGGCCGCTTCGGCTCGCGCGCGGTCATCGTGGCCGGCGCCGTCATCTCGGCGGTGTCGTACGCCGCGATCGCCCTGCTGCACGCGACCACGACCCAGCTGCTGATCGGCATCACCGCGCAGGGACTCGGGACCGGGCTGGTCATCTCCAGCAGCGCCGCGGTCGTCATCGCCTCCGTCCCGGCCTCCCAGACCGGTGTCGCGAGCGGCATGAACGCCAACATCCGCACCATCGGCGGGTCGATCGGCTCGGCGGTCATGGCCGGGATCGTCACCGCCCACCTCGGCGCCGACGGGTTCCCCCTCGAGCGGGGCTACACCGTCGGCTTCCTGGTGCTCGCCGCCGGTCTGGTGATCGCCTCCGTCGCCGCCCTGCGCATCCCCGACCTGCACCGCACGCCTCGGCGGGTCCGTCCTGGTCCGCCGGCGACCCGACGCTCGCCGGCGAAGGTCTGAGGCTCGACGCGCGCCCTTCCTGTGGTGCGCGACAGCTCCCACCACCCGTTCAGAGGTAGAGGCCGGTCGCCTCGGGCTCGAGCCGCTCGGCGGCCACCGCGTGGACGTCCCGCTCGCGCAGGACGACGTAGGTGCGGCCCTGCACCTCGACCTCGGCGAGCTCGGAGGGGTCGAAGAGCACCGAGTCGCCGGTCTCGACGGAGCGTGCGTGCGGTCCGACCGCGACCACGCGGGACCACCTCAGGCGACGCGCGCCCAGGGCGGCGGTCGCCGGGATCACGATCCCGCCGCTCGAGCGGCGCTCACCCTCACCGCCCTCGGCCTCGCACAGCACCCGGTCGTGCAGCATCCGGACCGGCGCCGGGTCGCTCACCGCGCCACAGCCCGGAGCCGCCGAGGCCCGGTCAGGAGGCGATCTTGCGGATGATCACGAACACCACGACGGCACCCACCACGCCACCCACCGTCTTGAGGATGTTGTCGGTGCGGGGCTCACCCGTGGTGGCGTCGACGTAGTAGGCCTTCACCTGGGCCACCTCGCGCGTGACGATCGTCTTGGGGTGCGAGCGGAACAGCAGCTGGTCGATCGTGGTCGCCAGGCGTTCCCGGGTCTCCTCGATCTCGCGCTCGAGGGACGACATCTCGTTGCTCACGCGGGCAGGCTACCAAGCCGCCGGGGCTCGAACCCCCAGGGGAGCTCGAGACGGTGGGTGGACATCAGCTCGGCGTCGGTGAGCACGTCGTACGTCGCGGCGTCGGCGACCACCTGACCGTCGCTGAGCACCACCGACCGGGGGCACAGCTCGAGGGCGTAGGGGAGGTCGTGGGTGACCATCAGCACCGTCACGTCGAGGGAGCGCAGGATGTCGGCGAGCTCGCGTCGCGAGGCGGGGTCGAGGTTGGAGGACGGCTCGTCCAGCACCAGGATCTCGGGCTCCATGGCCAGCACCGTGGCCACCGCCACGCGCCGACGCTGGCCGAAGGAGAGGTGGTGCGGCGGACGTTCGGCGTACTCGGCCATCCCGACCTGCTCCAGCGCCGTGGTGACCCGTGCGTCGAGGTCGGCGCCGCGCAGGCCGAGGTTCGCGGGACCGAAGGCGACGTCGGCGCGCACCGAGCCCATGAACAGCTGGTCGTCGGGGTCCTGGAAGACCACGCCCACCCGGCGTCGGACCTCGGCGAGGTTGGCCTTGTCGACGGGCAGTCCGCTGACGTGCACCGTCCCGGCACCACCGGACAGGATGCCGTTGAGGTGCAGCACCAGCGTCGTCTTGCCCGCGCCGTTCGGGCCGAGCAGGGCCACCCGCTCCCCGGCGTGCACGTGGAGGTCGACGCCGAAGAGGGCCTGGTGGCCGTCGGGGTAGGCGAAGGCGAGTCCCGCCACGTCCAGGACGGGGGTGGTCATCAGCGGACCCCGGCGTCGGGCAGGCGACCGTCGTACCCGCGGCTCAGCATGGCCAGGTGGACCCGCTCGCCGCGCTCGTAGGAGCGGATGAACAGCGCGCCCAGCGTGCGGGCCAGGACGGGCCAGTGCCGCGGCGAGCGCGGGTCGTAGCCACGCGCCCGCATCGCCCGGGTCATCCGCGACAGGTCGTCGGTGACGACGTCGACGTAGCGGAGCATGAACGTCATGATCTGGACCATCAGGTCGGGCAGGTGCAGCCGCCGCAGCCCGCGCAGCACCGCCTGCGGCTCGGTCGTCGCGGCCAGGGTCAGCGAGCCGAGCACGCCCAGGGTGCCCTTGCACACCAGGGCACCGGCCGCCAGCAGGCCGGTCTCGGAGACGCTCAGCGGACCGAGGTCGACGCGGGGTCCGGTCGCGACGAACGGCAGCAGCGCCGCGAAGACCAGGAACGGCACCTCGATCCACGTGCGGCGGGCCAGGTAGAGCAGCGGTACGCCGGAGGCCAGCACGACGCCGAGCAGGACCAGCGCCAGCACGCCGTACGCCGCCCACCACCCGGCCGGCACCGCGACGGCGAGCAGCACGAAGCCCAGCAGCACGAGGATCTTGACGTGCGCCGGGGCCCGGTGCACGACGCTGTGGCCGTGGAAGTGCAGGCGGTGGCCGTGTCCGGCGCCCACTAGGGGTTCACGTCGTGCCCGGCCGGGCTCACGGTCGCGCCGTCGTCGTCGCCGTCGCCGTCGACGTCCGGGCCCACGTCGCCGGTCTCGGCTCCGTCGCGCGAGCGGAGCAGCCAGAACAGTCCGCCACCGAGCACCAGCACGAGGGCGACGCCGGCGACGCCGGCGAGACCCTGCGAGAGGCGCTGGTCGTCCACCCCGCGGGTCTCGTAGTCGGCCAGCGGTCCGGAGGAGGTGACCGAGTCGCGCCCGCTCTCCAGGAACCCCTTCTCGCCCGCGACGAACTCGAGGCCGTCCGGGTGTGAGCTGGCGTAGTAGCTCAGGGCGCCGGCGACGAGCAGGGTCACCAGCAGTGCGAGGGCGGCGAGGCGACGGCCGCCGGTCCAGCCGCTCATGCCGCACCCCCCGTGCTGCCGCCGACCGTGCTGGCGGCCGGGGGCCGGATCGTCAGGGTCCGCTCGGCGAGCAGGCCACGCGCGCCGCGGACGAGGTCGGGTCTCACCGCCACGACCGAGGCCACGACCAGACCGGTGATCAGCGCCTCGCCGATGCCGATCACCGCGTGCACCGCGAGCATCGCACCGAGGACCGTGCCGACGTCGACGGGTGCCACCCCGCCCACGGCGAAGAGCAGCACGAACGTCGCGGCGGCGGTCGGGACCGAGACCAGCGCACCGATCGCCGCAGCGGGCGCGACCGCGCCGAGACCGAGTCTCGAGGCGAGCAGGCGCAGCACCAGCCGGAAGACGGCGTACCCGACGACGACACCGACCAGCCCCATCAGGAGCACGTTCGTGCCGACCGCCGTGACGCCGCCGTCGGCCATGAACAGCGCCTGCACGAACAGGACCACGCTCAGGCACAGCGTGGCCGTCCACGGCCCGACCAGCACGGCGGCGAGGGCCCCGCCGAGCAGGTGCCCGCTCGTCCCGGCGCCGACCGGGAAGTTGATCATCTGCCCGGCGAAGACGAAGGCCGCGACGAGGCCGGCCATCGGCGCGGTCCGGTCGTCGAGCTCACCGCGGGCCTTGCGCAGGGCCAGGCCCACGCCGGCCGCGGCGACGACGCCGGTCGCGATGGACGTGGGAGCGTCCAGGAATCCGTCCGGTACGTGCACGTGGGTCTCCTGCTCGCTGGGTCTGCCTGGGTCCTGTCCAGGCATCGCCCAACGTACGCTATTGCGAACTACGTGCAACAACCCCCGACGGGCACGGTCGGAGATGGCCTCGGGCTGGGCTACCGTCCGGACCGTGAGCACCTCCGAGCGACTCTCCCCCGGCACCACCGCGCCCGACTTCACCCTCAGCGACGACGAGGGGGGCGAGGTCAGCCTGGCCGACCTGCGCGGCGGCAAGGTGATCGTCTACTTCTACCCGGCCGCGATGACGCCGGGCTGCACCCGGCAGGCCTGCGACTTCTCCGAGTCGCTGGACTCGTTGCGTCACGAGGGCTACACCGTGCTCGGCGTCTCCCCCGACAAGCCCGAGAAGCTCGCCCGCTTCCGCGAGCGCGACGGCCTCACCCTCAGGCTGCTCTCCGACCCCGACAAGCAGGTGATGACCGCGTGGGGCGCGTTCGGGGAGAAGAAGCTCTACGGCAAGGTCGTCCAGGGCGTCATCCGGTCCACGGTGGTGCTCGACGAGGACGGCGTGGTCCAGCTCGCGCAGTACAACGTCAAGGCGACCGGCCACGTGGCCAAGCTGCGCCGCGACCTCGGCCTGGACTGAGCACTCCGGCTCCTAGACTGAGCGCGCTCACGCCGGAGTGGTGGAACTGGCAGACACGCAGGATTTAGGTTCCTGTGCCTTCGGGTGTGCGGGTTCGAGTCCCGCCTTCGGCACCGGCTCAGCCGACCCCGCGCGGGCCCTCCTCCTTCAGCCGCGGCTCGGTGGTCAGCTCGGGGTTGATCGCCCGCTTGTCGGCGTAGAAGGCCCGGATCCGGTCCATGTCGGCGCCGACGTCGCCGGTCGGCTCGAAGGTCGGGCCCCAGCCGACGCGGCGCGAGGGCGCGTCGAGGTAGGCCAGCGTGATCGGCAGCCCGGTCTGCTGCGCGATCCGGTAGAAGCCCGACTTCCAGTACTCGCTCCGCGAGCGGGTGCCCTCGGCGGCGATGCCCAGCAGGAAGGTCTCCTCGGTGCCCGCCTGCGCGATCAGCGTGCGGATCGTCGCGCCCGGGTTCCTGCGGTCCAGCGGCACCGATCCGGTCGCGCGCAGCAGCCATCCCAGCGGGCCGACGAACGCCTCCTGCTTGACCAGCAGCCGGATCGTCACCCGGCTCTCCCAGGCCAGCATCAGGGTGATCAGCCAGTCCCAGTTCGAGGTGTGCGGCGCCCCGACCAGCACGCCCCGGGTCGGGACCTCGCCGACGGCCCTCCACCGCACCGCGCCGAGCAGCAGGCGCGACAGCAGACGGCGTACGGCGAAGGGGTGGCGGCTCACCGGGGGGACCCTAGCCGGGTGGCCTACGATGCCCGCACCATCAGCTGCGGAGGTGTCCATGGGGGTCGGCCACAGGGTCCGGATGCGCGTCCGGCTCGTCGTCGTCGGTGTCGCCACCGCGCTCGTCCTCGGGCTCGGCGCCGGGTGGGGGGCCGGCACGTCGTACGCCGACGACGACCTGCCCGGGACCAACCAGCGCAACGGTCCGGACAGCTTCGCCAACGAGGACTCGTTCGCGGCCGGGATCGAGCCCTACACCGGTCACTTCGCCGATCCGGCGATCCTGCGGGTCGGCGAGACCTGGTACGCCTACGCCACCGGCACGGCCCGCCGCTACCTGCCCGTGCTCACCTCGACCGACCTCGTCTCCTGGCGCACGCACGACGCGTGGTCCGACGACCCGTCCGACAACGACGCCCTCCGCGCACCCGCGTCGTGGGCGGAGTACCGCGACGTCGACGGCGCCCCCCTGGCCCGGGCGTGGGCGCCGAGCGTGGCGCGCATCGGGCGTCGCTACATCGAGTTCTACGCCACCTCACCCGACACGGACCTCCGTCAGACCTGCCTCACGGTGACGACCTCGGCCAGCCCCCTGGGCCCGTTCGTCGACCGGTCGACCGGGCCGCTGGTCTGCCCGGACAAGGGGCGCGCGATCGACCCGTGGGTGTGGTCGTCGCGCGGCGGTCGGCACTGGCTGGTCTGGAAGACCAAGGGTCTGCGCCGGACCTCGACCAACCGGCTGATGGTCCGCGAGCTGTCCGGTCGGGGCACCTCGTTCCGTCGTGGCTCGCAGGCCCGGGAGCTGCTGCGCAACGACCGCGCGAGCTGGGAGGGCCTGACGGTCGAGAACCCGTCCTTCGTCCGCTACGGCGGCCGCTCCTACCTCTTCTACTCCGGCAACGACTGGACCACCGAGCGCTACGCGACCGGCTACGCGGTCTGTCGGGGCGTGACCGGGCCTTGCCGCAAGGTCGACGAGCCGCTGATGAAGGGGGCCGGTGGGCCGGGCGGTGCCAGCGCCTTCGTGGACACCGACGGTGCGCTGCGGTTGATCTACCACCGCTGGTCGGAGGAGCCCACGAGCCCGACGGCGCAGCGACGGATGCACGTCGCCCGCCTCGCTGTCGACGCCGCGACCGGCCGGCTCAGCGTGGTCGACGAGGGCTGACCCGCCTAGCCGACGAGCAGCCGGGCGGCGTACGGGGCCAGCTCGCGCAGCGCCTGACCTCGGTGGGAGATGGCGTCCTTGTCCTCGCGGCTCAGCTCCGCCGTCGTCAGCCCGGGCCGGGCGGCGGCCTCGAACAGCACGTCGTAGCCGAACCCGCCGGTGCCGGCGACCTCACGCCGTACGACGCCGTCCATCCGGCCGTGGGCGAGCACCTCCTCGCCGCCCGGCAGGCACAGCGCCACCGCGCAGGCGAAGTGCGCGCCGCGGCGTTCGTCGGGGACGTCGGCGAGCTGGGCCAGCAGCAGGGTGTTGTTGCGCTCGTCGGACCGCGGCGGCCCCGACCAGCGCGCCGAGAGCACACCGGGCATGGCGTTGAGGGCCTCGACGCACAGTCCGGAGTCGTCGGCGATCGAGGCCAGGCCGGTCGCGGCCAGCCCCGCCCGGGCCTTGATCAGGGCGTTGCCGGCGAAGTCGGGGGCGTCCTCGACCGGCTCGTCGTAGGCCGCGACCTCGTCGAGGCCGACGACCTCGAGGCCGCTCACGACCGCGCCGAGGATCCGCTGCATCTCAGCGACCTTCTTGGCGTTGCGCGAGGCCAGGAGGACGCGCACGCTCAGGCCCTCGACTGCTGCTGGAGCCGGGTGAGGTCGGCGCAGCCCTTCCCGGCCAGGTCGAGGAGGGCATCGAGCTCGGCGCGGTCGAAGGGAGCCCCCTCGGCGGTGCCCTGGACCTCGACGAAGGAGCCGGCCCCGGTCATCACGACGTTCATGTCCGTCTCGGCCCGCACGTCCTCCTCGTAGGGCAGGTCGAGGCGCGGGACCCCGTCGATGATGCCGACGCTGACCGCCGCGATCGAGCCGGTCAGCGGCTCGCCCTTCAGTGCACCCGTCGCCCGCAGGTGGTCGACGGCGTCGGCCAGCGCGACCCACGCTCCGGTGATCGCGGCGGTCCGGGTGCCGCCGTCGGCCTGGAGGACGTCGCAGTCGAGGTTGATCGTGTTCTCGCCGAGCGCCTTGACGTCGACGACCGCGCGCAGGCTGCGCCCGACGAGCCGGCTGATCTCGTGGGTCCGGCCTCCGACGCGACCCTTGACCGACTCACGGTCGGAGCGGGTGTGGGTGGCACCGGGGAGCATGGCGTACTCGGCGGTCACCCAGCCCAGGCCCGAGCCCTTGCGCCAGCGCGGCACCCCCTGGGAGGCGGAGGCGACGCAGAGCACCTTGGTCCTGCCGAACTCCACGAGCACCGAGCCCGCGGCGTGGTCGAGCCAGCTCCGCGTGATCCGGACCTCGCGGAGCTGGTCGTCGGTGCGGCCGTCTGCGCGCTGAGAAGTCATGTCTCGCACGCTATCGGCCCACCCGGAGAGGACGCGCGCGCGGCTACTTCGGCTCGGCCCGCAGCAGGCGCAGCAGGCCGATGGTGAAGGGGATCACCAGCCAGATGAACCCGGAGACCAGCAGCTGCGCCACGACCTCACCGCTGGGCGCACCCTCTTCGGCGAACAGCAGTCCCTGCGCGGTGTTGAACTCGATCCAGGGCGCCAGGTCGGCGAACCACTCCTGGAACGCGCCCAGGATCCCGGCGGCGATCGGCAGCACCAGGGTGTAGATGAAGTAGGTGACGATCGCGGCGGCGGAGTTCATCAGGAGCATGCCGATCGCGAAACCGGTCAGGATGCCGATCAGGTTGGCCACCAGGAAGCCCTTGACGATGATGTCGGCGGTGACCGACCAGCCTCCCCCGCCGATCACGGTCCCGATGGCGGCGACCGCGCTGGCGACGAGGATCAGGCCGGCGCCGAGGATGAGGCCGGCGCAGAACTTGGCCCCGATGACCCGGCCGCGGTGCGGTTCGAGGGTGAAGGTCGTCAGGCCGGTGCGTTGGCTCCACTCGCTGGTGACCATCAGGATCAGCAGGATCGGCAGGAAGTAGCCCAACGTCCCTCCCGCCACCAGGAGGACGTCGCTGAAGTCCTTGCCGCCCTCGGGGGCGGCGAAGGCGAAGATGGTCACCACGACGAGGCAGAGCAGCACGATCGAGGCGCTGAACCAGCGTCCGCCCCGGGTGTCGAGAGCCTTGCGCAGCTCGACCGCGACCAGGCGGGTGAAGGGCACCGCGGGTGTGCCGCTCAGGTCGAGGGCGCCGGCGCCGGCGCCGACACCGGAGCCGGGGGTGGGGATGGAGGCGGTGGGGGTGCTCATGCGCTGGCTCCTTGCTGGGTGGCGGCGGCCGGGTGGCCCTCGCGCTGGGTGTCCTCGGTCAGCTCCAGGAAGAGGTCCTCCAGCCCGGCAGCTCCCGAGCGGAGGTCGGTCAGCACGACCCCGGCCTCGAGCGCGGCGCGCCCGACCTGCGCCGGCGTACAGCCCACCCGCAGGCCGTCGCCGGCCGGCGTGGGCGCGTGGCCGGATCGCTGGAGGGCCTCGGCGAGGCGGGCGTTGTCCTCGGAGGTGACCAGGGTGCTGACGTCCTGGCGCGACAGCAGCGTCGACTTGTCGCCCTGGGCCACGATCCGGCCGCGGCCGATCAGGATCATCTCGTCGGCGATCTGCTCCACCTCGTGCAGGAGGTGGCTGGAGAGCAGGACCGTGCCGCCGCGGTCGGAGTAGCCCTTGAGCAGCCCGCGCATCCAGCGGATGCCGGCCGGGTCCAGCCCGTTGGCGGGCTCGTCGAGGATCAGCACCGACGGGTCGCCGAGCAGGGCGTGCGCGATGCCGAGCCGCTGGCGCATCCCGAGGGAGTAGTTGCGCACCCGCCGCTTGGCCTCCTCCCTGCTGAGCGAGACCAGGTCGAGCATCTCGTCGACGCGCGAGTCCGGCAGGCCCATGACCCGCGCGCCGATGGTCAGCACCTCGCGGCCGGTGCGGCCGGCGTGCTGGGCGGAGGCGTCCAGGAGCACCCCGACGTGGCGCCCAGGGTTGGGGATGTCGGCGTAGGCGTGCCCGCCGATCCGCACGGTGCCCGACGACGGCGGGGTCAGCCCGACCATGATGCGCATCGTGGTGGTCTTGCCGGCCCCGTTGGGGCCGAGGAAGCCGGTGACCCGGCCCGGCCGAGCGACGAAGCTGACGTCGTCGACCGCTCTGAACTGCCCATAGGTCCTGCTGAGGTGCTCGACGGTGATCATGGACCCATCCTGGCGGCGGGGTGGGCCGCACGCATCGGTCGGGGGGTGCGGATCTCGCCGACCGACCCCCGACCAAAGCAGGGGGTCGCCCGCGACCGTGGGCCGACGACGGGTCGCCCCGCCTGGGCCTACCCTGGGTCGGTGCCGACAGAGCGGGCCGAGGTCGCCGACTTCCAACCTGCCCTGACCAGGTGGGGCCACGGATGGCGACTCGCGCTGATGCTCGCGGTCAGCGGCGGGGTCTGGCCGATGTACGCCCTCGCGCAGTGGGACCGGGCCCGGGGGCTGTTCTGGCTCGACCTCGGCCTCGGGCTCCTGGCCTTCGTGCTGGTCCACCTGCGACGGCGCCACCCCCTGGGCATCGCGCTCCTGCTCAACGCGATGACCGCCGTCTCCGGGGTCGCCGCCGGACCGGCGCTGCTGGCGACGGTGTCGTTCGCCACCTGGCGGCAGGTGCTGTGGATGCCGGTCGTCGGGATCGTCAGCTTCGTCGCCGGCCTGGCCTACGTGAGCTTCGAGCCGAGCCTGACGTCGCCGAGCATCTGGCTCGACCTCGTGGCGACCGCCGTGGCCGTGCTCGCGATGATCTTCCTCGGTCTGTACGTCGGGGCGCGCCGCGAGCTCCTCTGGACGCTGCGCCAGCGCGCCGAGCGCGCCGAGTCCGAGGCCGAGCTGCGGATGGCGCGGGCCCAGGAGCAGGAACGTGCCCGCATCGCCCGCGAGATGCACGACGTGCTGGCCCACCGGATCTCCCAGATCTCGATGCGGGCGGGCGCCCTGGCCTTCCGCGAGGACCTCTCGGCCGAGCAGCTGCGCGCGGAGTCCGCCGTCGTGCGCGACACCGCCCAGGCCGCGTTGGCCGACCTGCGGGGCGTGCTCGGGGTGCTGCGGGACCGCAGGACCGGGGAGCGGCTCGAGGCCCCGCAGCCGACGTACGCCGACGTGGCCCCCCTCGTGGCCCAGGCCTCGTCGCTCGGTCAGCGCATCGACCTCCTCGACGAGGTCACGCAGACCGTCCCCGTCCCGGACCAGACCGGACGCACCGCCTTCCGGATCGTCCAGGAAGGGCTGACCAACGCCCGCAAGCACGCGCCCGGGACGCTGGTCACCGTGCGGCTCAGCGGCGACCCCGAGCGCGGCCTCGAGGTCTGCCTGCGCAACCCGCGCGGCCTCGGACAGCCCGACACGTCGGGCGCAGGACTGGGCCTGGTCGGCCTGACCGAGCGCGCGACCCTCGGCGGTGGACGTCTCGACTCCTCGGACCGCTCCGACGGGTTCGAGCTGCGTGCCTGGCTGCCCTGGGAGGCCGCGTGAAGCCGCCAGCGACCGTGCCGGCGACGCGGATCCTCGTCGTGGACGACGACCCCCTGGTCCGCTCGGCGCTCGCCCTCGTGCTGGGCGGCCAGCCCGACCTCGACGTCGTCGCCGAGGCCGCCCACGGCCGGGAGGCGCTGGACCGGGCGGACGGGGTCGACGTCGTGCTCATGGACGTCCGGATGCCGGTCCTCGGCGGGCTGGACGCGACCCGCGAGCTCTGTCGGCGCGAGGACCCCCCACGGGTGATCGTCCTGACCACGTTCGACGCCGACGAGTACGTCATCGAGGCGGTCGCGGCCGGCGCCGACGGCTTCCTGCTCAAGGACACCCCACCCGCCGAGATCGTCGCCGCGGTGCGCGCGGTGGCCTCGGGCGAGCCGATGCTCTCGCCGTCGGCCACCCGCGCCCTGCTCGAGCAGGCGCGCGAGCGTCCCGGAGCCGACCGCGGCCGGGCCGCCCGCGTCCGGATGGACGCGCTGACGCAGCGCGAGCGCGAGGTCGCCGACGCCGTCGCGCGCGGTCTGAGCAACGCGGAGGTGGCCGCCGAGCTGCATCTCTCGCCGGCGACGGTCAAGGCGCACGTCTCGCGGCTCTTCGACAAGCTGGGCGCCACCAACCGGGTCCAGGTCGCGATCTGCGTGCACGACGCGACCACGTCCTGAGGCGTCCTGAGGGTCCGAGGCGTCCGACGTCGACCTCAGCCGAGCAGGTAGACCCGCCCCGGCTCGGCGAGCTCCACGTCGCCCTGGTGGACCGCGCGGGCCTCGGCCAGCATCTCGGCCCGGTCGAACCACGGGGGCACGTGGGTCAGCACGAGAGATCCGACCCCCTTGCGCAGCGCGACGTCGCCACAGTCGGCCCCGGTGAGGTGCACCCCGGGAGGGTTGTCGTCGCCGGTGCGGAACGACGCCTCGGCGAGCAGCAGGTCGACGTCGGTGGCCACCTCGTCGAGGCCCGCGCACGGGGCGGTGTCGCCGCTGTAGCCGAGCGTGTGCCCGTCGGCGGTGATCCGCAGCCCGTAGGCCTCGACGGGGTGGTCGACACGGACCGGCTCCACGACGAACGGTCCCATGGAGAAGGTGCCCTCGTAGGGGCGGAAGTCGAACTCCTCGCTCATCCCCGGGTCCTCGGGCAGGTCGTAGGCCCGCGCCATCCGGCCGGCGGTGTCGGAGGGACCCCAGACCGGGAGCCGCGGCTGGGCCCCGGTGGGGTGGTACTTGCGCATCACGTAGTAGCCGCACAGGTCCAGGCAGTGGTCGGCGTGCAGGTGGCTGAGCAGGACCGCGTCGATGGTCAGCGGGTCGACGTAGCGGTGCAGCTCGCCGAGCGCACCGCTGCCGAGGTCGAGCAGCACCCGCCACGGGCGCGGTCCGGCGGCGCGGCCCGCCTCGCCGGGGTCGAGGCCGTCGGCCTCGAGCAGGTAGCAGCTCGCGGGGCCACCGGGCCCGGGGTAGGACCCCGAGCAGCCGATCACGGTCAGCCTCATCGCCCCACGCCCGCGGTGTGCAGCGGCGGCACGACCGGGCCGCCGGCGTACTGCAGCGCCGCGCCGAGCTCGGGTCCGAGGAAGCGACGCCCGATGGTCTCGAACTCCTCGGGCGAGCCCGTCGTCCAGAAGCGGTACGCCGGGTCGCCGCCGGGTCGCATCAGCGCGGTGTCGGCGAGCATCCGGTAGACGTCCTTGGCGCACTCCTCGGCGCTCGAGACCAGGGTGACCTCCTCGCCCATGACGTAGGAGATGACCGCGGTCAGCAGCGGGTAGTGCGTGCACCCGAGCACCAGGGTGTCGACGCCGGCCGCGGTGAGGGGGTCGAGGTAGTGGTGGGCGGCTTCGAGCAAGTCGTCCCCGCCGGTCACCCCGGCCTCGACGAAGTCGACGAAGGAGGGGCACGCGCGGGTGCTCAGCTCGACGTGCGGCGCCGCGGCGAACGCGTCGTCGTAGGCCATCGACTCAGCCGTCGCCCGGGTGCAGATCACCCCGATCCGTCCCGATCGCGTGGCCGCGACCGCGCGGCGGGTCGCCGGGTAGATCACCTCGACCACCGGGACGTCGTAGCGCTCGCGGGCGTCGCGCAGCATGGCCGCGCTGGCGGAGTTGCAGGCGATGACCAGCGCCTTGACGCCCTGGTCGACGAGGTGGTCGAGGCACTCGAGGGCGTACTCACGCACCTCCGCGATCGGCTTGGGCCCGTAGGGCTGGCGCGCGGTGTCCCCGAG
Organism: uncultured Actinomycetota bacterium; assembly: GCA_963714475.1. Lineage (GTDB taxonomy): Bacteria > Actinomycetota > Actinomycetes > Propionibacteriales > Nocardioidaceae > Nocardioides. Next base: position 59,300 of record CAVQOP010000006.1, on the reverse strand, counting down.
GTAGACCAGGGACTCGTGGGGCAGCTGGTCGATGACCGACCGGGCGACGGTGAGCCCGCCGAAGCCCGAGTCGAAGATGCCGATCGGGGCGTCCCGGGGATCGGGGTCGCCGGGGGCGCGCGACGATCCGGGCAGCGGGGGCACCCCCGGATGCTAGGTGCTGCGAGGGCCGTGCGCACGCGGGCGCGACGCATCTCACGCCACCGACGGTGCTCCTGATCGGTCGCGTCGCTCCGAGCCGGCGGGCCTCAGCCGAACAGTCGTGGCTGGGGCGGACCGAGGCTGGGGTCGACGCCGTCGAAGAGGCTGCTGACCGACTCGCCCGCGTGCACCCGGGCGATGGCCTCGGCGAAGAGGTCGGCGACCGAGAGGACCACCAGCGCGGGCCAGCCGCTCGGCGCCGGCACCGTGTCGGTGGTGACGACCTCGCTGATCATCGGGTGGCCGCGCAGCCGCTCGATCGCCGCGCCGACGAACAGCCCGTGGGTGCAGGCGACGGCCGCGCTGCGGCAGCCCTGGTCGGCGAGCCGGTCGAGGAGCTCGACGATGGAGCCGCCGGTGGCGATCTCGTCGTCGAGCACGATCGCGGTGCGCCCCTCGACGTCGCCGACGACGGCGTCGATGACGACCTTGTCGTCGGCGAGCCGCTTCTTGGAGCCGGCCGCGACGGGCAGCCTGAGCAGGCGCGCGAGCTGGGTGGCGGCCTTGGCGTTGCCGAAGTCGGGCGACACGACGACGTGGTCGCTCAGGTCGCGGCCGCCGAAGTGCTCGGCGAGGACCCCGAGTGCGGTCAGGTGATCGACGGGCACCGAGAAGAACCCGTGCACCTGAGGGGCGTGCAGCTCCATGGTCAGGACCCGGTCGACGCCGGCCGCGCTGAGCAGGTCGGCCACCAGGCGGCCACCGAGGCTGATCCGGGAGGCGTCCTTCTTGTCCGAGCGCGCGTAGGAGTAGTAGGGGATGACGGCCGTGATCTGGGCCGCCGACGCACCGCGTGCGGCGTCGATCATCAGCAGCAGCTCCATCAGGTGCTCCTGCGTCGGCGGCACCAGGGGCTGGACGACGTACACGTCGCGCTGGCGGCAGTTGGCCTGGAGCTGGGCCTGGAGGCAGTCGTTGCTGAACCGGGTCATCGCGACCCCGGAGAGCTCGACGTCGAGCGCCTCGCAGATCTTCGTCGCGAGCCCCGGGTGGGCGCTGCCCGAGAAGACCACGATCTCGCGCAGCGGGCCGCCGTCGGTGGTGCCGCTGGCGCCGGGGGTGCGGTTCACCGCGCCAACCTAACGCGGTCCGGCGCCGACGGGCGCCCTCAGGCCACCCTCAGGCCCAGAGCTGGCCCTCGAGGCGGTCCTCGGCCTCGTCGACGGTGCCCTCGTAGGCGCCGGTCGAGAGGTACTTCCAGCCGCCGTCGCAGACGATGAAGGCGATGTCGGCCCGCTCGCCCGCCTTGGCGGCCTTGGCGGCCTGCGCCAGCGCCGCGTGCAGGATCGCCCCGGTCGAGATGCCGGCGAAGATCCCCTCCTTCTCGAGCAGCTCGCGGACCCGGCGTACGGCGTCGCGGGGCCCGACCGAGAACCGGCCGTCGATCAGGTCGGCGTCGTACAGCTCGGGCACGAAGCCCTCGTCGAGGTTGCGCAGGCCGTAGACGAGCTCGCCGTAGCGCGGCTCGGCGGCGATGATGCGCACGTCGGGCTTGGCCCGGCGGAAGTAGCGGCTGACGCCCATCAGCGTCCCGGTGGTGCCGAGCCCGGCGACGAAGTGCGTCACCGAGGGGAGGTCGGCGAGCACCTCGGGGCCGGTGCCGTCCTCGTGGGCGAGGGCGTTGGCGGCGTTGCCGTACTGGTAGAGCATCACCCAGTCCGGGTGCTCCTCGGCGACGATCTTCGCCACGCGCACCGCCTCGTTGGACCCACCCGCCGCGGGTGAGGAGATGATCTCCGCGCCCCACATCCGCAGCAGCTGGCGACGCTCCTCGGAGGTGTTCTCGGGCATCACGCACACGATCCGGTAGCCCTTGAGCTTGGCCGCCATGGCCAACGAGATCCCGGTGTTGCCCGAGGTCGGCTCGAGGATCGTGCAGCCGGGGCGCAGCGTCCCGTCCTTCTCGGCCTCCTCGATCATCCGCATCGCCGGGCGGTCCTTGACCGACCCGGTCGGGTTGCGGTCCTCGAGCTTGGCCCACAGCCGTACGTCGGCCGACGGCGAGAGGTTCGGCAGGCCCACGAGGGGGGTGTTGCCGACGGAGGACAGCAGGCTGTCGTAGCGCATCAGGGAGCCGGTGAGGAGCGGCGGGGAGCGCCGCTCAGCCGCCGGCGACGGCGGGCAGCACGACGACCTGGTCGCCGTCGGCGAGGGTCGCCTCGAGGCTGCCGATGAAGCGGACGTCCTCGTCGTTGACGTAGACGTTGATGAAGCGGCGCAGCTGGACCGTCCCGTTCTTGTCCTCGACGAGCCGGTCCTTGATCCCCGGGTGGTTCGACTCCAGGTCGTCGATCAGCGCGTCGAGCGTGGCTCCGTCGCCGTGCACGGCCTTCTCGCCGTCGGTGTAGGTGCGCAGGATGGTCGGGATCCGGACCTCGATCGCCATGTCTAGGACTCTCCTCGGGGGGGTAGCTGGGGGACGACGTCGACCTCTTCCTCGGTGACCTCGCCGTCGGTGATGCTGTAGGACCTGAACTCCACGGCGCCCTCGTTATTCCCGTGCTCACGGGTGCTGACCAGCACGTAGTGCGCGTTCGGCTCCTGCGCCAGCCCGATGTCGGTGCGGCTGGGGTAGGCCTCGGTGGCCGTGTGGGAGTGGTAGACGACGACCGGCTCCTCGTCGTTGTCGTCCATCTCACGGTAGAGGCGCAGCAGGTCGGTGGAGTCGAACTCGTAGAACGTCGGGCTGCCCGCGGCGTTGACCATCTCCACGAGCCGCTCGGGTCGGTCGGAGCCCTCCGGCCCGGCGACCACGCCGCAGGCCTCGTCGGGGTGGTCACGCTTGGCGTGGGCGACGATGGCGTCGTACGTCGCCTGCTCGATCCTCAGCACGTCGATCAGCCTAACGACGCTCCGGGGGTGGCCCGGACCCCTGCCCGCGGGCTGGGATCAGGAGCGGAAGCGGGCCGCGACCTCGTCGGCGAGGGCGACCTCGATGCGCTGGCGGACGCGGTCGCTGAGCTCGGGCAGGGCGTCGAGGGCGAACCAGCCGACGTCGACGGACTCCTCGTCGGCCACGTGCGCCTCCCCCGACACCCAGGTGCAGGCGAAGGTGTGGTCGAGGAAGACGTTGCGGTCGCCGTTGGGGTAGGACACCTGCTCGCCCGCGGTGACCTGGGCCAGGCGGTCGACCCGGATCTCGACCCCGGCCTCCTCGCGCGCCTCGCGTCGGGCCGCGACGCCCGGGTCCTCCCCGGGGTCGACGATCCCGGTGACCGGGGTCCACGCGTGGTTGTCGGCGCGCTGGACCAGCAGCAGCTCGGTGCGACCCTCCGCACCGGTGCGGCGGGTCACCGCGGTCACCCCCGGCAGCCAGAGCTCGGCGTGCCCGACCTTCTCGCGCAGGGCCAGGACGAACTCGGGGGTCGGCACGGGCTCCAGGCTAGGCCGAGGTGCCACCCTTTGCTGCTCGAGGTGCCAGTGTCTGCTGGTCGCGGACCCCGGCGGCGACGATGGTGACGACGATCTCCGGCACCTCGACCGACAATCTGCGGCACCTCGGCGGGTGGTGTGCCGGGCTGGGAGGCTGAGTGGGTGGCCACGCTCCCCCCGCTCCCGGACGTCGACGACCCGGAGGCGGTCGTGGCCTGGGTCGCGGGCAACCTGGGTCACCTGGTCCGGGAGGGCCCCGACGGCGTACGCCGGGGTGGGCACCGGGGCGGGCAGGGTGCGGCCGACGAGGCACTGGCACTGCTCGACGTCACCGGCTACGCGCGGTCACGCTCGACGGTGCTGCCCGAGAGCCGTCGCGGGGCGAGCCGGCTGTCGCCGTACGTCCGGCACGGGCTGCTGAGCCTGCCCGAGGTGTGGGACGCGGTGGCCGACACGCCCCCGCAGGACAAGCGCCGCTTCCGCGACGAGCTGCTGTGGCAGGAGTACGCCCGCCACGTCTACGCCCGCGTCGGGTCGGCCAACGCCGACCCCCTGCGCTACGAGCCGCCGCACCAGCCGGCGCCGGTCGCCTGGGACGACCAGATGGCCTGCACCACCTGGGTCCACGACCGCCTCGTCGAGGACGGGTGGCTGGTCAACCAGACCAGGATGTGGTGGGCCTCGCACTGGACCGTGCGCCACGGCCGGGACTGGCGCGAGGGCGAGGACGAGTTCTTCGCCCACCTGCTCGACGGATCGCGCGCCGCCAACCGGCTGGGCTGGCAGTGGACGATCGGCGCCGGGACCGGCAAGCCGTACGGCTTCAGCCGCTGGCAGGTCGAGAAGCGGGCGCCCTCGCTGTGCCGCTCGTGCCCGCTGCGCGACGCGTGCCCGGTGCAGGGCTGGCCGGACGCCGACCGCGGGACGCGCGTCGAGGACTCCGCGCTGCTCGCCGGCGTCGGCGGTCCGGGCGCGGGGCCGGAGAGCGTCGTCGACGAAGGCGATCCGGCCGCGGTGTGGCTGACCGCGGAGTCGCTCGGCGACACCGACCCCGCACTGGCCGCGCACCCCGATCTGCCGGTCGTCTTCGTCTTCGACGAGCCGCTGCTGCGGCGGCTGCGGCTCTCGGGCAAGCGGCTCGTCTTCCTCGCCGAGTCCCTGGCCGACCTCGCCGGGCGGCGTCAGGTGCAGGTACGGCTCGGGCGGGTCGACGAGGAGCTGGCCGGCACACCGGTCGCGGCGACGTACGCGCCCGTGCCCGGCTTCGCGCGCCACGCCGGCGCCGTCGACGTCGTCCGGCTGCACCCGTGGCCGTGGCTGGCCCGGCCCACCCATCAACGGCTCACCTCGTTCAGCGCGTGGCGCAAGGGCGTCCGGCGCTGACCGGCCCGTCATCGGCACCTCGACCTGCAGAAGGTGGCACCTCGGCGGTCCTCAGGCGAACCAGATCGGGGAGGACCAGGCCGCCTCGCCGTCGACCTGGGTGACCCGGGCGTAGTAGAAGGCCTCCCCGTCGTCGCCGGCCCGCGGGTCGTCCCAGACCAGGTCGTGGCTCGTCGTCCCGAGCGAGGTCAGGGCACCCAGGCCGGGCTGGAGCCGGGCGTGACCGAGCGGGGCCAGGAGCGGATGGGTGTCCCCCGCCGCCAGGGTGGCGGCGAGGTCACCGAGCGCCACGGAGCCGGCCGCCATGTCGCCGAACGCCACGTCGACGACGGCGTCAGCCGGTCCGACGAGGGTCACCTCGACGCCGCCGCGCTGGGCGCCGTACGGCTCACCGAAGCTGTGCGTGCTCGCCTCCCAGGCCACGCAGGTGGGGTCGAGCCCGACGACCTCGGGGCCGACGTACGGCCCGGCGACGACGCCGGCGCCGCTCGGCCCGGTGAGCAGCAGCCGACCGTCCCAGCGCGTCGTCTGCTCCGCACCACCCCACTCGACCCGCAGCGGCACGACCAGCCAGTCGCCGGGCAGGTCCTGCTCGGCGCGCACGTCCGGGCGTACGGCGTGCACGACCGCGCCGTCGCGGACGAGCTCGATCGCGGCCAGGTCGGCGTACCCCTCCGCATGCACGGTGAGCCGTCGTCGGGTGCCGGCCGGTGCCTCGGTGCCCATGAACACCTCCCCGTCGGTGCCGGCGCGCAGGTCGACGACGACGCCGCGCGTGGTGGCGGCGAAGGTACGTCGTGCGTGCAGCGCCTCGAAGACGTCACCGCGGTTGAGCGAGGCGGCGAAGGCGCCGACGTAGGCCGCCCCGTGGCCGTGGTCGGAGGAGGCGATCAGCCCGACCTTGTGGCCTGCTCGCAGCCCGTCGACGACGAAGGTGCCCTGCCGGGTGCCGTCGGCGTACTGACGGAAGCACCCGTCGCCCTCGTAGCTGCCGCGGCAGGCCTGGAAGACCTCCACCAGCCGACCGAAGCGCTCGTCGTGGTAGTCCCAGTCGTGGTGGACCATGGCCGCCCCGGGGTGGTGCGGGATCGTCACGGCGGGGTACGCCGGGTGCTCGGCCAGGGCGTCCCAGAGACCTCGCGGGGTGGTGGTGCCCTCGGCGAAGGCGGAGAAGATCGGGGCCCCGCGGTCGACGTCGCCGTAGATGACGTTCTGGTGGCCGGTGTCGGCCGAGGTCCACTCGAAGCCGTAGAGCGGCACGAACCGGTCGGGCACGTGGAAGAGGTCGGCGATCTTCTGCAGCGACCACCACTGGTGGTCGCTGGAGTTCTCGGCGTGGTCGGTCACGGCCCAGAAGTCGTAGTCGCACACGTCCCAGGCGTAGCGGTAGAAGTCCTCGAGCGACGGCTCGTCGCCGGAGGTGCAGCGGCTGACCAGCGAGTGGCGGTGCAGGTCGCCCCAGAACAGCGTCCAGGTGTCGTCGCCGACCACGGCGGTGTAGCGCTCGCGGGTCGCCCGGTCGGGGTCCTCGGGCCCGACCCAGCGTCGCGCCTCACGGCGTACGTCGGCGTGCAGGGCCGTCGTCGCGTCGGCCTCGTCGAGGGTGGGCACCGCTCCCGCGGAGGGCACCGTGGCGGTCGCGACCGCGCCGATCCCGTGGATGCCGTGCCACACGACCGAGCCGTGGTGCTCGAGCAGGTAGGGGCACTCGCGCCCGCCGAAGCCCTCGGTCCACTGCAGCGCCCGGGCCAGCCGGGCGTCGGTCTGCACCGCGACCTCGACGCCACCCCGACCGTCGGTCGCGGCGCGCAGGCCGACCTCCTCGAGCGTCCCGTCGCTGCCCCGGAGCGTGGTCGGCGGCGCCCAGCCGTCCGCACCCAGAGCCTGGACGGCGACCTCCCAGTAGTAGGTCATCAGCGGCAGCCGCCGGTGCGTGCGGTAGGCCACGACCAGGCCTCCGTCGTCGGTGGCGACGAGCTGCGGCAGGCCGGAGGGCACCACGTCGAGGGCCGGGGCGAGCTCGCCCGGAGCCTCGCGCACGCCGTCCTCGTCGATCGCCACGACCCGGATCGAGGCGCTGACCTCGGGGAGCAGCTCGGGCGGGATCGACTCGCCGGCCGCGCGCATGCCGGAGCCGGTGGCCGGCCCCCCGGAGGGTCCGTCGAGCGGGTCGAGCTCGGCGCTCGGTCGGAGCCGGGTCGGCCCGCTGCCGCCGTGACCGACCACGGTGATCACGTCCACCGCGCACCACAGGCGGCCGTCGGCGGTGACGGCCAGGCTCGGGTGCAGGGCGTAGTCGCGGCCCGCGGTGACGTCGACGCGCCCGCCGAGCGTGCCGGCGGCGTCGGCGCGGCGCACGACGACGCGGTAGGTGCCCTCGCGGTACTCCGACCAGGCGTAGGCGGACCCCCCGCCCGGCACCGCGACGACGGTCGGGTCCCAGACGTTGTCGCTGACGCCCTCGGTGACCAGCAGCGGTACGGCGTCCCAGCCCGCGGTGGGGCGGTGACGACGGGCGTGGACCCCGAAGCGGTCGCCGACCCGGCCCTGCCAGACCAGCTCCAGCGACCCGTCGTCGTGGGCGGCGAGCTCGGCGTTGAAGGCCGGCGCCTCGCCCAGGCTGAGCACCGCGGGCACGGTCCAGACCCCGTCGACGTACGCCGAGCCGACCACGACCGCGCCGTGCGTGGACCCGATCCCGCGGGAGCCCCAGACCACCCACGGCGTGCCGTCGGTGGTGACCGCGGCGCGCGGCCGCACGACGTCGGCGACGTACGGCGTGAGGGTCGCGGTCGCCTCGTCCCCGGCCGAGGCTGCCCCACCGAGGCGGGCGCGCACGACCTCGCCCTGGTCGGGCACCCACTCCATCCAGGCGCAGACCTCGACCTCGGCCCCGGCCGGCCCGCCCCGGGCCAGCGTGGGGCGCGAGGCGTAGTGCGACCCGGGCACGACGCTCGCTCCGACCCGCCCGTGGCCGGCGAGCTCGGGAGCCGTGTCGAGGATCCGGTGGGCGATCTCGACGTTGCCGGCGACCCGGCCCTGGCCCTCGTCGACCCACATGTAGCGCAGCGGGTCCGGGTCGAGGTAGGCCAGCACCTCGGTGGTGTCGATGCAGGAGTCGATGGCGGCGGCGATGCGGTCGTTGAGGCCGAGCACGAGGTCGAGGTCGGCCTGCTGCTGCGCGGTGTACTCGCCACTGTGGTGGTCGAGCCCACCGCAGGCCCCGGCGTGCCCGTGGCTGTGTCCGTGGTCGTGCCCGTGGTCGTGCCCGTGGTCGTGCCCGTGGTCGTGCGGCAGGGCGCTCGCCCCCTTCGAAGAGGACGGACCCGACGTCCGTCATCCAGAGGCTACGGCTATCGCCGGGTGATAGGGCGCCACGGACCAGCCCGTCTGACTCTTCCGGTCATAGCCACCGGCTATAACCAGGCCGACCTCGGCGTCGTCAGTCCGACCGGCTCGGCCGCCAGGAGCCCCCGCGCGACCTCGAGGAAGTGCTCGGTGGTCTCCTCCGGGGCACCCTCGCGCCACAGCAGGTGCACCGGGGTGCGGCTGCCCGGGTCCAGGGCCAGGTGGTCGACGCCGGCGGCGGTGCCCTCGCCGGCCAGCCCGGTCGGCAGGACCGCGACGCCGGCGCCGGCGGCCACCAGCGGCACGATCGAGGCCAGGTGCGGGGTCTCGACGACCACCCGCCCGGTGACCCCGGCCGCCTCGAGCAGCTCCTCGACGTAGCCCCGCAGCGCGGTGCCGGTCGGCGTCGTGACGAGGCCGTGCACCGCGAGGTCGGCCATCGTGATGGGCGAGACCAGACCGGGCAGCGCACGCGGGACGACGGCCACCAGCTCCTGGTCGGCGACCCACTGGCTGCGCAGCGCGCCGCCCGGTGCGGCCCCGGCGAGCAGCCCGAGGTCGGCGTCGCCGGCCGCCAACGCGCTCAGCACGTCGCTGCGGCGTACGGGATCGAGCACGACCACCTGCACCGCGGGTCGGACCTGCCGGAACGCACCGACCATCCGCGCCAGCGGGTCCATCGACCACAGGGTGTTCGTGATGACCGTCAGTCGGCCCGAGCCCTCCTCGGCCGCTCCGCGCACCGCCCCGACGGCCAGCGAGAACGACCGGATCGTACGCCGGGCCGGCGCGAGCAGCGCCTCCCCCGCCGCCGTCAGCCGGACCCCGCGGCCGTGGCGGTCGAAGAGGGTCGTGCCGAGCTCACGCTCCAGCAGACGCACGGTGTGCGAGAGCGAGGGCTGGGCGATGGTGAGCCGCTCCGCGGCCCGGGTGAAGCTGCCGGCCTCGGCGACGGCGAGGAAGTACTCGAGGTGGCGGCGGTCCATGCGGCGCGCCGGCTCAGCCGTCGACGAGGGACGCGACGAGCGTCTCCTGCAGGTAGCCGACCCACTCGTAGATGTCGTGGGCCTGCGCGCGCGGGTCCTCGTCGGGCAGCGTCGTCCAGAACTGCTCGTCGCCGTCCTCGACGCCGAGCCGGGTGGCCAGCGCGAGCCGGATGTCGGTGAACGAGCGCATCCAGGTCTGCGCCTCGGGCTCGTCGAGCTCGACGTCGATGATCAGCCCGTCCTCCTCGAGCTGGGGCGGCAGGCCGCCCTCCTCGAGGGTGTCGATGATCAGTGCCGCGGCCCGGGCCTTGCCGTCGCGCAGCGTGCCCTCGGTGAACCGACGGAACTCCGAGGCGGACTCCTCGTCGCCGGCGTAGGCGTCGGGGAAGAGCCGGGCCAGCACCGGATCCTCCGGGGCGCTGGTCGGGCCGGAGAAGTCCATCATGGCCTCGAGCGGATCCCGGTCGTCGTCGGGCACGGCGGCCTCGTTGCGCAGCAGCTCGACGAGCTGGGCGGCCAGCGAGCGCAGCAGGTCGGCCTCGAAGCCGGAGAACGTCGCGATGACGCGCTTGCTGCGCCGGTGCCGCGCGAAGCCGGACACCTCAGTCCTCCTTCGACAGCGTGGCCCACAGGCCGTACTCGTGCATCGCCTGCACGTCGCGCTCCATCTCCTCGCGACTACCGCTGCTGACGACCGAGCGGCCGTCCTCGTGGACCTCCATCATCAGCTTCTCGGCCTTCTTCTTCTCGTAGCCGAAGTAGGTGCGGAACACGTAGGTGACGTAGGACATCAGGTTGACCGGGTCGTTCCACACGATCGTCACCCAGGGCGTCTGGGTGAGGGCGGTCTCCTCGGGGCCCACGTCGGGGAGCCGGGTCGGCTCGACCTCGACGGGGCTGGGCGCTGACACCTGTTCATGGTGGCACACTCGCGGCCATGGCCACCTCGCCGGACCCGCACCGCGACAGCACGACCGACGACCTCGTCGTCACCGTGCACGACGGCGTGCTCCGCCTGACGATGAACCGGCCCGCGGCCCTCAACGCGATGACCGATGCGATGTCGGATGCTCTCTCCGAGCAGCTCGAGGACGTCGTCGCGCGCGACGACGTCCGGGTCGTGCTGATCACCGGCTCGGGGCGCGCCTTCTGCTCGGGCGCCGACATCGGTGGTGAGGACGCCCACGAGGCGCTCGACCACCGCGCCCTGGACCGTGCCAACCGTCTCGTGCGCGCGGTCGTGGCCTGCGACAAGCCCGTCGTCGCCGCGGTCTCCGGTGTCGCGGCCGGCGTCGGCTGCTCGCTCGCCCTGGCCTGCGACCTCGCCGTGGCCGGCGAGTCGGCCTCCTTCCTGCTCGCCTTCGCCCGGATCGGGCTGATGCCCGACGGTGGGTCCTCGGCGACGGTGGCCGCCGCGATCGGGCGGGCCCGGGCGATGCGCATGGCGCTGCTCGCCGAGCCCCTCTCGGGCCGCGAGGCCCTCGAGGCCGGCCTCGTCAGCCACTGCGTGGCCGACGACGACCTCGCCGGCGCGGTCGAGGGCGTCGTACGCCGCCTCGTCGCGGGTCCTCCCCTGGCCCTGACCGCGACCAAGCGCGCCGTCAACGCCGCCACCCTCGACGCGCTCGACCCCGCCCTGGAGCGTGAGCGCACCGGCCAGAGCATCCTGCTGCGCACCGAGGACGCCGCCGAGGGGATGCGGGCGTTCTCCCAGCGGCGCCGCCCCGCGTTCCGCGGCGCGTAGCCCGCCCCGCCCCATCCGCCCCGCCCCGCCCCGCCCCGCCCCGCCCCGCCAGCTGTAACCCGGAGTTACATCACCTGGTAGCGCGTCGTGACGCGCACCAGGAATGAGTAACTCCGGGTTACAGCCAGCCGGGGGGCCGTTCAGGCCGCTGGGCGGCGGCGCCGACGGCGGTGCGGCGGCAGGATGTACGGCGTGAGGTCGCTGATGTCGGCGCCGTACGCCGCCTGGGTCATCGCGTGCTCGCGCCGCAGCCGGATCTCGGTGCTCCGTCGCCGGTCGGGCATGAGGTCGGCCCAGGTGACCCGGGACGTCCCGAGCCGGAACCCGGTCAGCCAGCCCTGGCGGAGCTTCTCCTCCCACAGCACCTGGTCAGGCTCCTTCGTCGCCACCCCTCCGTCCTCGACGCTGCGGTACTTGATCCGCCCGTCGAACTCGAAGAGGTGCCGACCGACCCTCAGGTCGCCCCAGGCCTCGGTGCCACGGTGGGCCAGACCGAACTGGAGGTGGACCGAGCCGATGCCGAGTCCGAGGACGACCAGCCGCAGCAGCGACTCACCGACCGAGTCGCTCTCGGAGTCCGCGAGCTGGACGCACCGACGTGCCGAGGTGACACCGGGCCAGCAGCTCATCGGCGCGATCGCAGCCTCGAGGTCGGCCCGGGTCACGCCTGCGCGCAGCGCCGAGTCGCAGGCGACCAGGCCGTGCCTCTCGCCGAGGTGGCGGGCGATGTCGACCGCCGTCCGTGCCGCGTCGAGCACCCGCACGCCGTCCACGGTGACGACCTGGGTCGCGGCGTACCCCGCCTTGTGGTGCGTGATCCCGGTCGCGGACCGGCCCCCCAGCACACCGGCGCGCGTGACGTGCACCGTCTCGGGCTGCTCGAGGAGCACCGGCAACCTCAGCAACAGCGCCGCGGAGTCGTGGCTCAGGACGTGCGGGTGATGCATCGACAGGCTGGCCGCCAGGGCGCGCAGCCGCGGCCGGCCGACGTACTCGTCCAGGGACTGCCACAGGCTCGCGGAGGCGTACACGCCGGGCCGCACTGCGACCCACTCGCCCGTACGTCGCAGCCGGTCCACCTGCGGCGCGCTCAGGCCGGCGGCGCACGCTTGGCGGCGCAGCACGAGCCCGTGCTGTCGACCCATCAGGGCTGGGAGATCGTCGGTCACCCCCCGAGAGTGACCCGGATCGGGCCCGCGCTGCCGCCGTCGACCGGCGGCCTGTGGACAACCGCTGCGGTGCGCCGACCGCCCAGCGGCGACCGCGCCGGCTGTAACCCGGAGTTACCCATTCTGGTGCGGCGCCACGACGCGCACCGAGATGATGTAACTCCGGGTTACAGCCAAGCCGTCAGCCCCACTTCGCGACGATGGCCTCGACCACGGTCATGGCTCGGGCGGTGGCGACGCCGACGTGGCGCTCCACGGCGGCGTTCGTCATCCGCGAGGTGCCGTAGGAGCGCACCAGCAGGTGCACCACCCGCCCCTCGACCCGGGCGACCTCGTCGTCGGTGCTGAGCGCCTCGAGCGCGGCGGCCCCGTCGGGGGTCGGGTCCTCGCGCAGGAAGCTGACGTAGCCCCGCCCGTCCCACCCTTGCCCCATCGCCGCGACGAGCTCGCGCGAGCGGGTCACCACCCCCGGCAGGTCGGCCGGCGTCGCGAGCGAGACCGGCACCGCGAAGCCGCGGTCAGCGAGGTACGCCGCCTCCAGGGCGTCGCGCACCCGCTCCGCCGAGCGCATCCGCGTCTCGAGGCGCACGTTGCCCGTGTTGATGTGGGTGGCGACCCCGTCGAACCCGGCCGCCCGCGTGGCCGCCACGATCGCGTCCTTGCCGAACTGCCGGTTCCTGCCCAGGTTGATCGCGCGCAGGAACGCGACGTACGTCGTCATCGCGCCAGCACACCACACCGGCCCGACGTGGCCCGGGGAGCGGCGAGGGCGAGCCCGCCGACGTCACGTCCTCGCGTGCACCCTCGCGGTGGAGCCCCGCACGACGAGCTCGGGGCTGAACAACAGCTCGGCCGTCGGCGGCGTACGCCCACCCACCTGCTCGACCAGCGACTGGCAGATCGCGGCAGCGAGCGCCTCGACGGGCTGGCGGACGGTCGTCAGCGGGGGGTCGGTGTGAGCCATCAGGACGCTGTCGTCGCTGCCCACGACCGAGAGGTCACCGGGGACGTCGAGGCCGCGGCGTCGCGCTGCCCGGATCACCCCCAGGGCGATCAGGTCCGAGGCGCACACGACCGCGCTGACGCCGACCTCGAGCAGCGCCTGCGCGGCGTGGGCGCCGCCGTCGACCGTGTAGGGGTTCGAGACGACGAGGTGCTCGAGCGCAGCATCGTCGAGGTGGGCGCCGACGTGACGGCGCATCGCCTCGACGAAGGCCTCGTGCTTGCGCAGCACGGTGGTGTAGCGGTCCTGCCCGAGCGCCAGACCGATGCGATGGTGGCCCATGTTCGTCAGGTGACGGACGGCGAGATCGATGACCTGGGCGTCGTCGGTCGAGAGGCACGCAGCACCGCGCACGTCCTGCGGGCCGTTGACCAGGACCAGCGGCAGGCCGGCCCCGACCAGCCGCTGGTAGCGCTCAGGGTCGGTGGTGGCCAGGGCGTGGATCCCGGAGACGAGCACCAGACCCGAGACTCCCTGCTCGACCAGGACCCTCACGTAGTCGTCCTCGTGGGTGCCGCCGAGACTGTGCGAGGCGATCACGAGCACGAAACCACGCTGCGAGAGCGCGTGCCCGAGGACCTGCGCGAACCGGCCGAAGTAGGGGTTGTCGAGCTCGGGCAGCACGAGACCGACCAGTCCGGTGACTCGCGGGCGCAGCCGCGCCGGTCGGTCGTAGCCCAGGGTGTCGATCGCGGCCAGCACCTGACGCCGGGTCTCGCTGTGGACGAGGGGCTTGTCGTTGAGGACGCGGCTGACCGTGCTCAGGCTCACCCCGGCGAGCGACGCGATCTCTGCGAGTCGGACCGGCATGGGCCGCAACGTAGCCGATCCTGACGCGTCCCGGCATCCGTTTTCAGGGACCCGTCGGGCGGAGTGCTCGGCGGCCCCACAACGTCAGCATCGAGTCCGAAGCGTGACTGAAATTCCTTGCAGGAACCTTGCAGTCCCACGCCTCCCTTCCTAACCTGTGAGCCACTTCACATGCTGCTACTCGAGGGAGCCCACCGCCATGCGCCTGACCCGCACCCTGCTGCCGGCCGTCGTCGCCGTCGCCCTGACCACCGCGGGATGCGGCGGTGGTGGCTCGACCAGCGAGAGCACCGGCACCGCGTCGAGCGCGGCGCCCTCGTCCTCCGCCGCCGAGGGCGTCCCCTCCCGCGGCGACGCGGACCTGGTGATCTGGACCGACGCCCTCAAGATCGACGCGGTCAAGGAGGTCGCCGACGGCTTCGCCTCCGACAACGGGATCAGCGTCGACGTCCAGGCGGTCTCCGCGGACCTGCAGGCGGCCTTCATCACCGCCAACTCCGCCGGCAACGGCCCGGACGTGGTCGTGGGCGCCCACGACTGGATCGGCAACCTGGTCCAGAACGGCGCCATCGACCCGCTGCAGCTCACGCCCGACCAGCTCAGCGGGTACTCGGAGAAGGCCGTCGACGCGACCACCTACGACGGGCAGCTCTACGGCCTGCCGTACGGCATCGAGGCGCTCGCCCTCTACCGCAACACCGGGGTCGTGCCGCAGGAGCCCAAGACCCTCACGGCGGCCATCGACGCCGGCGAGCAGGCGGTCGAGGCGGGAGACGTCACCTCGGCCCTCAACCTGCCCGTGGGTGAGAACGGCGACGCCTACCACATGCAGCCGATCCTGACCTCGTACGGCGGCTACCTCTTCGGCACCACCCCCGAGGGCGACTACGACCCCGCCGACCTCGGCCTGGACTCCCCCGGCTCGGTCGCCGCGGCCGAGGAGATCTCGACGCTGGCCGGGGAGAAGGTCCTGCGCCCCTCGATCAGCGGCGACAACTCCATCGCCCTGTTCACCGGGGGCAAGGCTGCGTTCCTCGTGTCCGGCCCGTGGGCCCTGGCCGACGTCAAGAAGTCCGGGATCGACTACGCCATCCAGCCCATCCCCGGCTTCGCGGGCCAGGGCCCCGCCGAGCCCTTCATGGGCGCCCAGTCCTTCATGGTCGCCTCGAACGGCCAGAACAACGCCTTCGCCCAGGAGTTCGTCACCGTCGGCGTCAACAACGAGGAGGCCATGCAGACCATGTTCGACCTGGCCAGCCTCCCGCCGGCGATGACCGCGGTCCAGGACGGTCTCGACGACCAGGACGTCGCGCTGTTCGCCGAGGCGGCCAACGCCGCGGCGCCCATCCCGGCCATCCCCGAGATGGCGGCCGTCTTCGAGCCCCTCGGCAAGGCCTACGCCGCGATCGTCGGCGGCGCCCCGGCGGCGAAGACGATGCAGAACGCGCAGCAGACGATCTCCGACGCCATCGGCGGCTGAGTCCGCCGTGTCGCAGCAGACGACGTCCGCCCCGCAGGGGAGGGACGAGCGGCCTCGCACGCCGCCGAGCAGCGGGCGCACCGTGCTCCCGCTGGTCATCCGGATCGTGCTCCTCGGCCTGGTCATCGGGGTGGCGTTCGCCCTGACCCCGAGCCTGGCCACCGCCGAGAACTGGCCGTTCCTCCTGGGCATCTGGCTGATCACCATCGTCGTCACCGCCACCTACGCCACCGGCCGGGCGATCCCCCTGAAGTACCTCCTGCCGGGCACGGTGCTGCTCACGGTCTTCGTGGTCTACCCGATCGGCAAGACGGTGCAGACCTCGTTCACCAACTACGGCGACGGCACCCGCACCTCCAAGGCGGAGTCGGTCGACCAGATCGTGGCCTCCTCGGTGCGCCAGACCCCGGACGCACCGCGCTACAACCTGAGCGTCGCCACGCAGGGCAGCGCGACCACGGGCCCGTTCACCTTCCTGCTCGTCGACCCGGCCGCGCCCGAGACGGCGTACGCCGGCACCGCGGACGGTCTCACCGAGCTCGACCCCGGTGGGGTCACGATCGAGGGCGGCTTCGTGCGCGGCGCCGAGGGCTACGAGCTGCTCGATCCCGAGCAGGTCAACGACGCCGGACCCGAGCTGGCCGACCTGACCGTCCCGACCGACGGCGGCGCCATCCGCCAGCTCGGGATCACCCAGGCCTTCGAGGGCGTCACCACCCTGACCTACGACGAGGCCGCCGACACGATCACCGACTCCACCACCGGCACGGTCTACACGGTGCAGACCCAGGGTGACCGGGAGTACTTCGTCGACGACGCCGGCAACCGGGTCTCCGACCAGTCCTGGCTGGCCGGCGTCGGCCTCGACAACTACACCAACATCCTCACCGACAGCCGGATCAGCTCGGACTTCCTGCGGATCTTCGCGTGGACCTTCGCCTTCGCCACCATCTCGGTGATCACCACGTTCGCCCTCGGGCTGTTCCTGGCCATCACCTTCAACGAGCCACGCCTGCGCGGCCAGAAGGTCTACCGCGCGATCCTGATCATGCCGTACGCGATCCCGGGGTTCATCGCGCTGCTGGTCTGGTCGAGCTTCTTCAACCGCGACTTCGGGCTGATCAACAGCCTCACGGGGCTGGACATCAACTGGTTCGGCAACGCGACCTGGGCCAAGGTCGCGGTGGTGATGACCAACCTCTGGCTGGGCTTCCCCTACATGTTCCTGGTCTGCACCGGCGCGCTGCAGTCGCTCTCCGGTGACCTGACCGAGGCCGCCAAGCTCGACGGCGCGAACGGGTGGCAGGGCTTCCGCCAGATCACCTTCCCGCTGGTGCTGGTCACGGTCGCGCCGCTGCTGGTGGCCACCTTCGCGTTCAACTTCAACAACTACAACGCGATCGCCCTGCTCACCGAGGGCGGCCCGTTCAGTCCCGACAACCCCACGGCCGGGGGCACCGACATCCTGATCAGCTACACGATCAGGCTGGCCTTCGGGGCCGGCGGCGCACAGATCGGGTTCGCCTCGGCCATCTCGGTCCTGCTCTTCGTCATCACCGGCGTCATCGCGGCCGCCCAGTTCCGCGCCACCCGCTCCCTCGAGGACGTGAACTAGTCGTGGCCATCGCAGACCCCGCAACCCAGCACCAGCTCGACGGCCCCGACCCTCAGCCCTCGGGCCGCTCCGGCGCCCGGGCCCGCCCCGGTCAGCCGAGGATGAGCGCCAAGCGCTGGTGGTCGGAGATCGGGTGGCGCCACGTCGTCGGCGTCGTCGCCTGCCTGTACGCCTTGTTCCCCATCTCCTACATCCTCTCCGCCGCGCTGAACCCGGTGGGCAGCGTGGTCTCGACCGGCGTGGTGCCCAGCACGTTCAGCCTGGTGAACTTCCAGGCTCTGTTCAGCACACCGTCGCTGCCGTTCTCACGGTGGGCGATGAACACGCTCATCGTGTGCATCGTCGTCGTCGTGGTCCAGATCCTGTTCAGCGCGATGGCCGCCTACGCGTTCTCCCGGTTCCGCTTCAAGGGCCGGCGCGGTGGTCTGCTGGCGCTGCTGCTGATCCAGATGTTCCCGCAGTTCCTCGCCGCGGTCGCGCTGTTCTTGATGTTCACGAACTTCGGCGAGGTCGTGCCGGCGATCGGCCTGGACACCATCGCGGGCTACGTCCTGGTCCTCACCGGCGGGGCGCTCGGTCAGGTGTGGCTGATCAAGGGCTTCTTCGACGCGGTCCCGATGTCGCTGGACGAGGCAGCCAAGATCGACGGGGCGAGCCACGTGCAGACCTTCTTCCGGATCATCCTGCCGCTGGTGCGCCCGATCCTGGTGGTGAGCGGCCTGCTGGTCTTCGTCGCCACGGTCAACGAGTTCCTGCTGGCCTCGATCTTCCTGCGCAGCAACGAGGTCAAGACGCTCGCCACCGGCCTGTACGGCCTGATCGACGCCGACCGGTCCAACAACCTCGGTGTGTTCGCGGCCGGGGCGATCATCACCGCGCTGCCGATCGTGCTGCTCTTCATCTACCTCCAGCGCTTCATCGTCGGCGGCATGACCGCCGGCGGCGTCAAGGGGTGACCCCGGGCGTGGACGCGGTGCTCGCCCCCCTCGATCCGCACCACGACGGCAGCCCGCTCTACGTCTCCGGTCCCGCCCACCCCGCTCTCGGCTCCAGCGTGCTGGTGCGGGTCCGCGTGCCGCACCGGGCGGACGGGTCCCCCGGGGCCCACCGGGTGGTCCTGCGCTCGGTGCTCGACGGGGAGCCGCGCGTCGTCGCGGCGCGCCAGACCGCGGCCGACGCCGCCGACGCCTGGTGGGAGGCCGACCTGCTGCTGGGCAACCCGCTCACGTCGTACCGCTTCGCCCTCGCCGACGAGAACGGCGACGACTTCCGCTGGCTCAGCGCCTCGGGTGTGCAC
The DNA here is from genome assembly GCA_963714475.1 of uncultured Actinomycetota bacterium. Lineage (GTDB taxonomy): Bacteria > Actinomycetota > Actinomycetes > Propionibacteriales > Nocardioidaceae > Nocardioides. Next base: position 40,892 of record CAVQOP010000006.1, on the reverse strand, counting down.
CGTCGTGACGTCACCGATGCCGGCGACTTCAAGATCTCCACCGAGCACCGCCTGCCCGACTGGGTGCCCGACCAGGTCGGCTACCAGGTCTTCCCGGACCGCTTCGCGCGCACGGAGACCGGCTCGCCGACCCCGCAGTGGGCGCGACGCGCGGAGTGGGACGACGCGGTGGTGCACCAGGGCCCCGACGTGGCCTTCCAGCTCTACGGCGGCACGCTGGACGGCGTGGCCGAGCATCTCGACCACCTCGACTCCCTCGGCGCCACGCTGCTCTACCTGACGCCGGTCTTCGCCGCGTGGAGCAACCACCGCTACGACGCGATCTCCTTCGACACCGTCGACCCGGTGCTCGGCGGGGACGAGGCGCTGCGGCGGCTGCTCGCCGCGGCGCACGACCGCGGCCTGCGCGTCGTCGGCGACCTGACGACCAACCACACGGGCGAGCACCACGAGTGGTTCGTGACCGGCCGTGGCGAGCCCGGGTCGGTCGAGCGCGGGTTCTACCTCTTCGACGACGCCGAGGAGCACGGCTACCGCTGCTGGTGGGGGCTGCCCTCCCTGCCCAAGCTGGACCACCGCAGCGCTGAGCTGGCCCGACGACTCTACGCCGGGGACGACTCCGTCGCGGCCCGCTGGCTGCGCGAGGGTCTCGACGGGTGGCGCATCGACGTGGCCAACATGACCGGACGCACCGAGGACCACGACCTCGCCCACCAGGTCGCGGCCGCCCTGCGCCGCACCGCCGAGGACACCAGCCCGGGCGCCTGGGTGCTCGCCGAGCACGGCCACGACGCCTCGCTCGACCTGACCGGTCCCGGGTGGCACGGCACGATGGACTACGCCGGCTTCACCCGGCCGGCCTGGTGCTGGCTCAACGGCGGCGGACCGGCCGGGCCCGGGAGCGGCACGGCCTGTCCTACCTCGGCCTGCCCCTCGAGGTCCCCGTGCTGCCGGCCGAGGCCGTGGTCGCCACCATGCGCGAGGTCCATGCCGCCGTGCCCTGGAGCGTGCTGACCAGCAACACCCGTGCACCTGGACTCCCACGACACCCCCCGCTTCCGCACCGTCACCGGCGGAGGGACCACCGGGTGGGTCGACAGCCACGGGTCCGGGCGCGACCGGCACCTCCTCGGGATCGCCCTGCAGATGACGATGCCGGGCGTGCCGGTCGTCTTCGCCGGCGGCGAGCTCGGGCTGACCGGCCTCGACGGGGAGCACGCCCGGACGCCCATGCCCTGGGCCCGGGAGGATGAGTGGGACCACGAGACCCTCGCGGCGTACCGGTCGTGGATCGCCCTGCGCCACGAGCACGTCGCCCTGCGGCGGGGAGGCCTACGGTGGCTGCACGCCGACGGCGGGTCGATGACCTACCTGCGCGAGCACCCCGAGGAGACGGTGCTCGTCCACCTCGTGCGCGACGCCGGCAGCGTCGGCGATGCCGCCGGCACCACGCTCCCACGGCGGGTGCTCGGCCCCGGCTCCACCGCGCTGCGGGTGCTGCGGGGCGAGCCACCCACCCTCGAGGGCGCTTTGATGCGACTCCCCACCGCCCCCGGTGCCCACGTCGGCGTCCTGGGCGCGCATGAGGCCGCGCCCGGGTCCGACCGGTGCTGATCAGTACGCGGACGAGCGGCGGGGGGTGCGTGGGGGTGGAGATCCCCGGTCGGCCGGGGATCTCGCCGCTTGTCGGCCGAAATCGCGCCCGACAAGCGGCTGTTCGCCCTGGCAAGCAGGCCGGGTGTCTGCGGGGCTGTTGCTGGTGTGACTGGAGTGATCGATGGGGCGTCGGGAATACCCGGCTGGCCGGGTGTTCCCGAGCTTGTCGCCCTTTGCAACAGCCGACAGGCTTGAGAAAAGGCCGACCAGTACGCCGCCGCAGCCCGGCCAGCACCCGGATCCCGTGCCGCGCGCCGCGCAACCGCCCCGTACGCCGCCGTGCGTCCGCCGCTCATCCATGTGGGGTGCCGGGCGCGCGCATCACGCTGCCTGCCGGGCCCACACCTCCGCCGCCGCGATCGCCGTCCGGCCGGTCCGACCCACCCGCGGACAACGAGCCCGGCGACGAGGGCGAGCCCGCTCGGCGCCCTGACCGGTCGGGACGCCGAGGCTCAGGAGCTGCGACGCGCCGCCCAGTCACGGACCCGGTCGATCCGGGTCCGCAGCTGCTCGGCGTTGGCGACGGCGGCGGCGGGGCCGCCGCACTCCTTGCGCAGCGCGGCGTGGGTGATGCCGTGCGCCTGGCCGGTGCGGTGGTGCCAGGCGCCGACGAGGCCGTTGAGCTCGCGACGCAGGGCGGCGAGCTGCTCGTGGGTGGAGACCTCGCGCACCGTCTGCGCCACGTCGGGGTCGGGCCGGGCACCGGCGCCGCGGGCCTGGCGCCGGTCGCTCTGGCGCTGCTGCAGCAGCTCGCGCATCTGTCCGGGCTCGAGCAGTCCGGGGATGCCGAGGAAGTCCATCTCCTCCTCCGAGCCGAGCGCCACGTCGCCCTCGTGGCCGAACGCCGCGCCCTCGTAGAGCGCGTGGTCGAAGCTGGCCTGCGACCCGAGGGCCTCGAAGGGCAGACCCTCGTCGTCGGGCTCGCCTGAGCCGTCTCGGCCTGACGCAGCAGGTCGTCCTCGGCGGCGAAGATGTCGTCCTCGTCGGTGATCCGGCGGCCCAGCACGTGGTCGCGCTCGAGCTCCATCTCGGAGGCGAAGCCGAGCAGCCCGGGCACCGAGGGCAGGAACACCGAGGCCGTCTCGCCGCGGGTCCGTGCCCGCACGAAGCGCCCCACGGCCTGGGCGAAGAACAGCGGGGTCGCGGTCGTCGTGGCCCACACCCCCACGGCCAGCCGGGGCACGTCGACGCCCTCGGAGACCATCCGGACCGCCACCATCCACCGCGACCCGTCGTCGGTGAAGGCGGTGATCTTCTTCGAGGCCGCCTTCTCGTCGGAGAGCACCACGGTCGGCGCCTCGCCGGTGATCGAGCGCAGCGTCTTGGCGTAGGCGCGCGCGGAGTCCTGGTCGGTGGCGATGACCAGCCCCCCGGCGTCGGGGACGTGACGGCGTACCTCCGAGAGCCGCTTGTCCGCGGCGGCGAGCACCGAGGGCACCCACGAGCCCGCCGGGTCCAGCGCGGTGCGCAGCGCCTGGTTGGTCAGGTCCTTGGTCATCGGCTCGCCCAGCCGCGCGGCGATCTCGTCGCCGGCCCGGGTGCGCCAGCTCATCTCGCCGGAGTAGGCCAGGAACAGCACCGGCCGTACGACGTGGTCGGCCAGCGCGTGCTCGTAGCCGTAGGTGTAGTCGGCGACCGAGCGCGGCACCCCGTCGAGGCCGGGCGCGTAGGTGACGAACGGGATCGGGTTGACGTCGGAGCGGAACGGCGTGCCGGTCAGGGCCAGGCGCCGGGTCGCGGGCTGGAAGGCCTCGAGCACGCCCTCGCCCCACGACATCGCGTCGCCGGCGTGGTGGATCTCGTCGAGGATGACGAGGGTCTTGAACCGCTCGGTGCGGATCCGCAGGGCGAGCGGGTTGACCCCGACCCCGGCGTAGGTGACCGCCACGCCGACGAAGTCGCTGGCGATCCTGCCCTTGCCGGCGGAGTACGACGGGTCGATCGGGATGCCCGCCCGGGCCGCGGCCTCCGCCCACTGCAGCTTGAGGTGCTCGGTGGGCGCGACGACGATGATCCGCTCCACGACGCGTCGCCCGATCAGCTCGGCGGCCACCGACAGCGCGAAGGTCGTCTTGCCCGCGCCGGGGGTCGCGACCGCCAGGAAGTCGCGGGGTGATCGCTCGAGGTAGTCCCGCAGGGCCGCGCTCTGCCAGGCCCGCAGCGACGGCGCCGTGCCCCAGGCGGCTCGCTCGGGCCAGGCCGGGGTCAGCGCGTCGGCGACGGGGATGTCGCCGCCACTCACGCCTCGGGACCCCCGTCGTCCTTCATCGTCTCCCAGATCTCCTGGCACTCCGGGCACGTGGGGTACTTCTCCGGGTCGCGGCTGGGCACCCACACCTTGCCGCACAGGGCCACCACCGGCGTGCCCATGATCATGGCCTCGGTGAGCTTGTCCTTCTCGACGTAGTGGGAGAAGCGCTCGTGGTCACCGTCGTGGGTCGGGACGGTACGGCGGTCCTGCTCGACGTCGCTGTCGGTCGAGAATCCGATGGTGGTCACGGACCCATCGTAGGTGCCGTCCGGCTCAGTTCTGGCCGGGGTCGACCGGCTGGGTGGACAGCCACGCCCGCTGCCCGGGCTGGCGGCGCAGGACCTCGCGCCACAGCCCGTCGGCCCGGGCACCGAAGACGTCGCACGGCTCGGCCGCCACCACGTGCCAGCTGCCCTCGGCGATCTCGTCCCGCAGCTGCTGGGCACCCCACCCGGCGTACCCGGCGAAGACCCGCAGGGCGTCGAGGGCCCCCGCGACCGCCTCGACGTCGGCATCGAGGTCCACCAGCGCCAGCGAGCCGGCGACCCGGCGATAGGGGCCCGGGCCCGCACCGGGGCGCACCAGGGCGACGGCGAGGGCGCCGTCGGAGCCGACCGGACCACCCTCGAAGAGCACCCCGGGCTCGTCGACCAGCCGGCCCCACTCCCCCAGCACCGAGGACACCAGGACCGGCGAGGGCCGGTTCAGGACGACACCGAGAGCACCGTCCTCGTCGACGTCGAGCAGCAGCACCACGGTGCGGACGAAGTTGTCGTCGCGCAGGGCGGGCGTGGCCACGAGCAGCATCCCGGTCCTCGGCGTCGCTGCGCCCGGGTCCCCGCTCATCGGACCATGATCCCCCCGGGTCGCCCGCTAGCGCGTCACCCGGACACCGCCACCCTCACGCGGGACGAGCTCGATCCACACGTGACCGGGCGGGACCACCAGGTCGACCTTCTTCCTGCCCTGCCCGGTCGAGAGCGCCAGCGGTGCGCCGAGATCCTTCTTCGACCACGTGGCGCCCACCATCCGTCCGCCGTGGAACAGCGTCGCGCTGCCCGACCCCTTCAACCGCGTCTCGGGGACCGGGAAGCCGGCGGGGTCGAGGTAGCCGGCGTCATCCTGCTCGACGCGCAGCACCAGCACCGAGTCGGGAGTGAAACGGTCCCCCTCGGCGGCGTTCGAGTCCTGGTCGACGTACCCGCCGTCACCGCCGTTGGCGTCGCCCTCGTAGGACCAGGTCGTCGTGTGGCTGGCCGAGAAGACGGCGGCGAGCCCGGTGGCCCGGCGTCCTCTCGGCAGGTCGTCGGGGCTGCCCCACGGCAGGTAGTCCGGCGGCCGCGAGGCCTGCTTGGTCTCCGCCTCCTGCGCCGTGCGGCGCAGGTCGTCGAAGAGGTCGTACGGCGCGGCGCGGGCCTCGTCGCGGAAGAACCCGGGCGCCCCCTCGTTGAAGAACCGGATCCCCGCGTCGGTGATCCGCTGGATCGTGACCGGGGCGGCTCCGCTGGTCACGACGTCGGCCCCGACCGGGGTCACGATCCCGATGTCGCTCGAGCGCATCGACCGCACCGGCCCGACCTTGCTCGGCAGGTCCTCCTGGTAGAACAGCGCCGCGAGCCGGGTCACACCGCCCTCGACCAGCTCCTCGACGACGAGGTCGGCCCGGGACAGACCGATCTGCGGCGCACTGGAGGCGGTGTTGTCCATCTTGACCACGAGCACCGGCCGGGTGCGCTCGGCCGTGCCCTTGCCCACGAGCTCGCCGGTCAGCGGCCAGGTCGCGAGCTGCTCGAGCTCCTCGCCCTGGGCGACCTTCGCCGGGTCCGTCGACGCGTCGGCCGACGGCTCGTCGTCACCGCTGCACCCGGCGAGCAGCAGGCTGCCGGCCAGGGTCACCGACAGCACGAGACGACGCGCCGTACGGCGGGAGAGGTGGTTCGATCGCACGGGGGCTCCGTTTCGCGGCGTGCCTGCGGTGATCAGCTGACGAGCTTGGCGCCACCGTCGACGTAGATCGTCTGCCCGGTGATGTAGCCGGCCTCGTCGCTGGCCAGGAAGGCCACCGCGGCTGCGATGTCCTCGGGGAAGCCGACGCGCCTGACCGGGTTGCGCTCGGCGGCGGCGGCGCGGAAGTCCTCGACGCTCATGCCGACGCGGGTCGCGGTGGCGTCGGTCATCTCCGAGGCGATGAAGCCGGGCGCGACGGCGTTGGCGTTGACGCCGTAACGGCCGAGCTCGATGCCCAGCGTGCGCACGAACCCCTGGATGCCCATCTTGGCCGCGGAGTAGTTGGCCTGACCCCGGTTGCCGAGCGCGGAGACGCTCGAGAGGCAGACGACCTTGCCGTACTTCTGCTCCACGAAGTGGGCCTGGGCTGCCTTGGTCATCAGGAACGCCCCCTTGAGGTGGACGTTCATCACCATGTCCCAGTCGTCCTCGGACATCTTGAAGAGCAGGTTGTCGCGGGTGATCCCGGCGTTGTTGACCAGGATGTGGATCCCGCCGAGCTCCTCGACCACGCGAGCGACCGCGGACTCCACCGAGACACCGTCGGAGACGTCGCAGCCGATGCCGACGGCCTTCGCGCCGTCCACGACGGGCAGCCGGGAGGCCGCGTCGGAGGCACCGGCCTCGTCGAGGTCGATGATCGCCACGGAGGCGCCCTCCTCGGCGAAGCGGGTGGCGGTGCCGAACCCGATCCCTCGTGCGGCCCCGGTGATGACGGCGACGCGCCCGTCGAAACGACCCATGGATCTGTTCTCCTCAGCTGCTCGGTGATCAGGTACCGGCCGGTAGCCGGCGCACCGACCCTAGCCGGGCGGGCCCGGCGGGCGCAGTGCGGCCCGCAGCCGGGCCGCGTGCTCGGCGGCCTCGCCGTCGGCGTAGGTGGTGCGCGGCCAGAAGAAGCCGCGCAGCCCGTCGCCCTTCGTGCGGGGCACCACGTGCAGGTGCAGGTGGGGCACGGACTGGCTGACGGTGTTGTTCATCGCCACGAAGCTGCCCTGCGCACCCAGGCCCTCGACGACGGCCGTCGCGAGCCGTTGGGCGGCCTCGAGGAAGCCGTCGCGCTGGTCGGCCGGCAGGTCGGGCAGGGTCTCGACGTGGTCGCGGGGGACGAGCAGGACGTGGCCCCGGAAGACCGGGCGCCGGTCCAGGAAGCCCACGAACCGGTCCTCCTCGAGCACCAGGTCGGCCCCGCTCCGGCCGTCGACGATCTCGCAGAAGACGCAGGCGCTCACCCGGCGAGCCTCAGGGGGCCGGCGACGGTCGCCCTCCTCAACCGTTGCCGCCGGCGCGGAAGGCCTGCCACGCATCACTCGTCCGGGCCGCCTGGCCCGCGGTGAGCATGTCCATGCAGGCGTCGACGGAGTAGTCCATGAAGTTGTGGACCGGGTCCAGGCCGGGCGCTGCGCAGGTGTCGGCGCCCTCGGGGCAGCCGAACTGCGGGACCGCCTCGCGAGGGGTGTCCTCGACGCCGTCGCCCTTGGCCGAGCAGGCACCGGCGAAGGTGTGCTCGAGCATCAACCAGTGCCCGACCTCGTGGGTCAGCGTGTCGCCCTCGGCGTAGGGGTCGGCGGTGCCGCCGGGCATCGACTCGTCCAGGATCACGACACCGTCGATGTAGTCGCGCCCGTTGTTGTAGCCCTTCGGGAAGTAGGCCCAGCCCAGCAGCCCGCCGCCGATGTCGGCGGCGTAGACGTTGAGCGTCTCGGAGTCGCCCTGGTGCAGCGCCTTCTTCATGTCCCGCTCGGTCTTGCCGGGCGCGACGCCGGCCCACTGCCTGTTGACGGTGTAGGTGGTCTCGACGAGGTCGAAGCGGAACGGCGTGCTCGCCGCGTCGGGCGCCGTCGCGCCCGCGTAGGCCTCGTTGAGCACGGCCATCTGGTCGGTGATCTGCGTCTCGCGCCGGGTCCGTTGCGCGGCGCTCAGCGGTGCGGCGCTCACGACGTGGAACACGGTGTCGATCGTCACCGAGCCGGGGGCCAACGTCGGGCGGTCGGGGATCTGGCCGTACGCCGGGGCGCTGTTGTAGGGCCGGCGGTCCAGCTTCGGCTCCTGCGCCTTGCTGCCCTTGCGCACCCGCGCCGCGCTGCCGTGCGCGTCGCGGCGCCCGGCACGCAGGGTGCGGCGGAGGTCGTGGCGGCGCGCTCGGCCCCGGTGCCGGCGGGTGCGGCCGAGGCCGCACCACCGAGGCCGAGGGCGAGACCGCCCAGGGCGGTGGTCAGGCCCGTGGTGATCGCGATCATCCGCGCTGCGGTCAGGGACGTGGGACGCATCGGTCCTCCGGTGGGTGACGGTCCGGTCGGATCTCGCCGGACCAGCGCACTCCACCACAGGTCACCGACACAGGGAACCCCCGACGTGCGGTCTCACTCGCAGACGACGTCCCCGCAGTCGGGCACCCGCATCCGGCCCGAGCCCGGCGGACGCGCGTCGAAGTGCTGGGTGTCGTCGAGCCCGTAGGTCCACCCGATCCCGTGCCGCGCCATGATCGCGACCACCTGGTGCTGGCGCGAGCGCCACGCCACCCGGGGGTGCGAGTGGGGCTGCCACCAGGCGTTGGGCACCAGGCCGTCGGCCGAGCGGTAGGGGTTCTCCCAGGTGTTCAGGTCGATCGCGCGTCCGTAGGAGTGCGGTGAGCGGCGCGAGGGCATGTTGACCACGCTGCGGCAGTTGAAGGCCGAGGTGTTGCCGGCCGCCATCGACTTGTAGTCGTCGGCGCCCTGGAGCCGCTGGTTCCACCCGAACCGGTCGGGGCGGTACATCGAGCGCAGCGGCAGCTTGGCGGCGTACATCGCGGCCAGGGCGTTCGAGACCTGGCCGACGACGTCGGCGTTGAGCACCATCTCACCGCGGCGCCGGTAGCCGGTGTAGTCCCAGTAGTTGATCCGCAGCAGCCGCAGGCTCGGTCGCCCCACGGGGCAGCCCTCGTGCCAGCTGCGCCCCGTCATCTGGCTCCAGACACCGTTCGGGATCGCGGTGATCACCGGGTTGGCGCCGTCTCCTACCGCACGCCGCTGCTCGGGCACCCGCACCCGCGGCCGGGGGGCCGCCGAGGGCAGGCTCACGGGGTCGCCCGGGGCGACGTTGACCAGGCGGTGGACCTCGGAGCGGGCGCCGCGCACCCAGGGCTGGCCGATGCCGCGCACCCGCCAGCGGGTGTTCTCGCGCGGCGCGACCGAGAAGTCGGCGCGGCCGTCCTCATCGGTGCGCAGGCGGTGTGCGCGCTTCCACGGGTCACGGCCGACCCGACGCTGCACCTCCACCCGACCCGCGACCGAGTCGCCGGAGAGGATCCTCCACCGCACCCTCAGGGTCACCGACTCCTCGTCGACGACCTTGTCGGGTCCGACGAGCCGGACCCGGCTCGGTCGCTTGAGCAGGGGGACCGCCACCCGCTCGCTGCTCGAGCCGGCGTAGGTCTCGTCGCCCTGCCAGGTCGCCCGGACCACGTTCGCCGCGGGCCGCCTCTCCAGGGTGATCGCCGCGGTCGCGACGCCGTCCTCGTCGGTGACGACCACCTCCTGCGTGCGCCAGACACCCTCGACGCGGCGCTGGAGCTCCACCTCCACACCGGCGAGGCGGGCGCGGTCCTCGTCGCGCACGACCATCGTGGCGCGCGAGGGGCGACCGGCGTACGCCGCGGCGGAGCGCAGTCCGATGCTCGTCCCGACCAGCTCTCCCCCCGTGCCACCCTCGGCGCCCGACGCGGCTCGAGCCCCGCCCGACAGCACGCCGAGCAGCGTCACGACGAGGGTCAGGACCAGCCCGAGCGCGGGGACGAGCAGGTACGAGGGTCGCGGGGCGACGGCGGTGGTCGGCATGGGAGCTCCGAGAGGTGCGGGCGGCAGGGGCGGGCGGTGCGCGGCGCTCCCGAGTATGACGCCCGGGCCCCCTGGTCGCAGCGCGACTCACGGGACCCGGGCGCGCCGGGCACGATGTCCTGCGGGCCGGGTTCAGCCCTGGGCCGCCACCCACTGGTCGCGGGCGAAGACCGCCGAGTCGGGGTAGTCGGCGAACAGGCCGTCCACGCCGGCGTCGAGGAACGCGGTGATCTCACCGATGACGTCGCCGACGTCGTTGGGGCCGCCGTCGCTCTGGTAGTTGGTCGGCAGGAACTGGTTCTCGTCGCGGATCGTGTAGACCACGACGAGCAGGCCGGCGTCGTGCGCGTCCTCGACGAGCGCGCTCGGGGCACCGATCGCCCCGCTCGCGTCGCGTGGGAGCACCAGGCCCTTGTCCGGCCCGACCCACTCGGCGTACTCGGCGATGTCCCGCAGCCCGGCCGGCGCGACCATGTCGGCGTAGGTCACGCCGGTCCCGGCGGCCACCTGGTCGTAGGGCGCCCCGCGGCTGCTCAGCAGCTGCAGGAGGGGCAGGTCCGTGCGGGTGTCGAGCTCGCGCAGGTTGGAGATCTCGAAGGACTGGATGAGCACGGCCGACTTCTTCTTCACCAGCTTGGCCTGTCGCAGGTCGGCGAGCAGCGGCTCCTCCAGCGAGAGCCCGATCGAGTCGAAGTACGTCGGGTGCTTGGTCTCGGGCGCGACCCCGATCGTGGTCTTGCGCTTCTTCTCCTCGGCCCTGACCATCGCCAGGATCTCGTCGAGCGTGGGCACCTCGAAGCGGCCGTCGTAGCGGGTGTTGCGCGGCCGGATCGACGGCACCCGCTCGATCGCGCGCAGCGTCTTGAGCTCGGCGAGGGTGAAGTCCTCGGTGAACCACCCGGTCAGCTCCACGCCGTCGATGACCCTGGTCGTCTCGCGGTCGGCGAACTCGGGGTGCTCGGCGACGTCGGTCGTGCCGCCGATCTCGTTCTCGTGGCGCGCCACGAGCACGCCGTCCTTGGTCGAGACGAGGTCGGGCTCGATGTAGTCGGCGCCGAGCCGGATCGCCAGCCGGTAGGCCTCGAGCGTGTGCTCGGGGCGGTAGCCGGACGCGCCCCGGTGGGCGAAGACGAGAGGCTCCTCGAGCACCTGCTCGGTGCGCTTGTCGGTGTCACGAGCGGTGCCGGGGGCGGCGGAGGCCGAACCGGCGGGGACCAGAGCGACCACGAGGGCGGCGAGGACCGAGGCGGGGGCGAGCAGGGCGAGGCGGCGCCGACGGCGCGGGCCCCCCGAAAGGGTGTGTGTCACGCGCAGACCCGAACAGCCACCGGTGGAGCCGCGGTGAACGGCAGCTGAACGCAGCACGAACGTTGCCCGACCCGGAGGTGACCGACGTCACGCTAGGGTCCGGCCATGACCGACACCCTGCACGTCGTGGCCACCATCCCGATCCGCGCCGACGCGGTCGACCTCGCGCACTCCGCCCTGGCCGATCTCGCCGCCGCGACCCGCGCCGAGGAGGGCTGCCTGCACTACGAGGCCTACGAGTCGGGTGCTGCGCCGGGCCTGTTCGTCACCGTCGAGCAGTGGCGCGCCCAGGAGGACCTCGACGCCCACATGCAGACCCCGCACGTGGCCAAGGCCTTCGAGGTCCTCGGCCCCTCGCTCGAGGGTGAGGTCGCGATCCACCCCCTCCAGCCCCTGCACTGAGCACCCGCCCGATCAATAAGTGGAACCTCGGACCGCATCAAGGGGCACCTCGGGGTTCAACGCCCACCCGCGAGACGGCGTACGACGTCGCGCGCGACGTCCGCCGGGTCGCGGGTGCCACCGGTGCCCGGCCGGTCGACGACGGGGGTCCCGGGGCGACGGCGCTCCCGCTCGAGGGCCTCGGCCCGGACGAGGTCGGCCAGGAGGTCGCCCGGGGCGCCGGGTGCGGTGACGAGCAGATCGGCCCCGCCGAGGTCGCGGGCCCGGGCGGCCACCAGTCGCGCGTCGAGCTCGTCGAGCATGGCTGCGCCGAGCGCCCAGGCGGCCACCCTGCCCCGGCGTACGGCTGCTGCCGTGGTCTCGGCGGCCTCCAGCTCACCGTCCACGCACAGCACGGCACAACCGGCCCGCGAGAGCGCGACCGCCACGGAGCGATGGGGCTCGGAGCCCGCCTCCGTCACGACGCACAGCAGGTAGCGCAGCTCCACCACGCCTGCTCAGGTCCGCTCGGCGAACCGCTCGACCGCGTCCCGATCGCCCGAGACGATGACGACGTCACGGTCCTCGACTGTGTTGTCCGCCGTGGCGTGGGTGGAGGCCCACCTCGCCCGGCCTGGTCGGCCCCGGTCGGCGCACCCCCGGCGGCCTCCCTCAGACGAAGGCGCTCTCACCGGTGATCGCCCGGCCCACGATCAGGGTGTTCATCTCGCGGCTGCCCTCGTAGGAGTAGATCGCCTCGGCGTCGGCGACGAACCGGCCGACGTGGTGCTCCAGCAGGATGCCGTTGCCACCGAGCACCTCGCGCGCCCAGCCCACCGTCTCGCGCATCCGCGCGGTCGAGAAGGCCTTGCACATCGAGGCGTGCTCGTCGCGCAGCAGCCCGGCGTCCTGCAGCTGCGAGGCCCGCGCGTTCATCGCCGTGGACGCCGTGACGTTCGAGAGCATCTTGACCAGCAGGTCCTGCACGAGCTGGAAGGCGGCGATCGGCTTGCCGAACTGCTCGCGCTGCTTGGTGTAGCGCAGCGCGTGCTCGAAGGCACCCCGGGCGCAGCCGGTGGCCTGCCAGGCCACCCCCATCCGGGTCACGCGCAGCACGTTGGCGGTGCTGCGGAAGTTCTCGGCGCCCTGGAGGCGGTTCTCCTCGGGCACGCGTACGTCGTCGAGGGTGATGATGGCGTTCTGCACCACGCGCAGCGCCATCTTGTCCTCCTGCTTCTCGAAGGTCATGCCCTCGGTGCCCTTCTCGACGACGAAGCCCTTGACCTGCTCGTCGTCCTCGTCGCGGGCCCAGATGATCACCAGGTCGGCGAACGCGGCGTTGCCGATCCACTTCTTCTGGCCGTTGAGGATCCAGGCGTCGCCGTCACGCCTGGCCGAGGTGGCCAGGCCCATCGAGATCGCCGAGCCGACGTCGGGCTCGGTGAGCCCGAAGGCCCCGATCAGCTCCATGCTCGCCATCCTCGGCAGCCAGCGCTCCCGCTGCTCGGGTGAGCCGCACAGCTGCACCGAGCCCATCGCCAGCCCGCCGTGGACGCCCATGAAGGTGCCCATCGAGGAGTCGACGCGGGCCAGCTCCATGGCGACCATGCCGTCGACGAGCGCGCCGCGTCCCGGGCAGCCCGGGCCGTCGTAGGCGAGACCCGCGATGCCGAGCGCGGCCATGCCCGGCAGCAGCTCGTGGGGGAAGCTCGCCCGCGTCCAGTGCTCGTTGATGATCGGCTCGACCTCACGCGTCATGAACGCCCGGGTCGCGCTGAGCAGCTCGCGGTCCTCCTGGCCGAGCAGCAGCTCGAAGCCGAGGAAGTCGGAGAACGGGGAGTCGTCCAGGCCACCCGCAGCCAGGTCGGGGGCGATCTCGGGCTCAGCCATCGTCGTCGGTCTCCTCGAGGAACTCATCGATCATGGGGGCGAGGTGGCGAGCCTCGGTGACAAGGCCGAGGTGGCCGCCCTCGTAGATGTGCAGCCGCGCCCGCGGGATCATCCGCGCCTGCATCCGCGGGTTGGCGACCGGGATGATCGGGTCGTCGTCACCGCCGAGCACCAGCGTCGGCTGCCGCAGCAGGCCCAGGAACGGCAGGCTGGTCCAGCCGGCCATGGCCAGCAGCTGGTAGTAGTAACCGCGCTTGGGCCCCGACCGCGTCGCGGCGTGCAGCAGCCCAGCACCCTGCGAGGGCACCTTTCGCATCGAGCCGCCGTAGATCGTCCCGGCCACCTTCCGGGCGTACGCCGGGTCGCGGTGCCGGCGCGGGGTCGACATGATCTTGAGGACCTCGGGACTGCCCGGCACCATCATCCAGCCCGTCCCGGTCGAGACCAGGACCACCCGGCGTACGCGGCGAGGTGACTGCACGGCCAGCTGCTGGGCCAGCCCGCCACCCCACGAGATGCCGAGGACGTCGAAGCGACGGTGCCCCAGCTTGGCCATCAGCGCGGTCACCCACGACGACAACCCGGCGATCGTGTAGGGGAAGGGCGGCAGCGCGCTGCCCCCCACCCCTGGTACGTCGAAGCGCACGACGCCACGCTCGGGGTCGAGCTCGCGCACGAACGGGTCGAGCAGCTCCAGGCTGATCCCGATCCCGTTGCACAGCAGCAGGGGCGGCTTGCCGAGGTGGGCGCCGACGGCCGGTCGGACCGAGACGCGCGCGGTGATCCCGCGCACCGTGAGGTTGCGGATCACGTCCGGGGCGGGCGTCGCCGCGTCCGGGGCCACCGTTGCCGACCCCGGTGGATCGGGCTCAGCGGTCGTGGACATAGGCGCCCGGGGCGTCGCAGATCGGCTCGTGCTGCGCCGAGCCCATCCGTGAGGGCTTGTTGCGATCCTCGCCGGCCCGCGCGGCCAGCCAGTCCGCGTAGTCGTCCCACCACGAGCCCGGCACCTGGTGGGCGCCGGCCAGCCAGTCCTGCGCGTCGGGCGGGTTCTGCTCGGCCGTGCGGAAGTTGGCCTTCGGGTTGCCCGGGGGGTTGACCATGGCGGCGATGTGACCGCTCGTGGACAGCACGAACTTGGTCTCGCCGCTGAAGAGCTGGGTGGAGGCGTAGCAGGACTCCCACTGGCACAGGTGGTCGGCGATACCGGCCACGACGTAGGTGTCGGCGGTGATGTCGGAGAGGTCGACCTTGGTGCCGAGCATGTCGGCGGCCCCCGGCTCGACGAGCGCGTTGCGGATCGCGAGGTCCATGAAGTCACGGTGCATGCCCGCGCTCATCCGCACCGGGTCGGCGTTCCAGAACAAGATGTCGAAGGCCTTCGGCGCGTGACCCATCAGGTAGTTGTTGACCCAGTAGTTCCAGATCAGGTCGTTGGGACGCAGCCAGGCGAAGATCTCGGCGAGCGTGCGCCCGTCCAGGTAGCCCTTCTCGGCCGAGGCCCGCGTCGAGGCCGCCGCCGCCTTGTGGGAGAGCAGCGCGCTGGTCACCCCGGCACGCTCCTGGTCGAGCACGGTGACCATCAGGCTGAACGCCGCGACCCGCTCGCCCTGGCCGGTGGCGGCGAGGTGGGCCATCGTCATCGAGGCGATCATGCCGCCCGAGCAGATGCCGAGCACCGAGGTCTTGTCCTGGCGCGAGATCTGCTCGCAGGCGCTCATCGCCTCGATGATCGCCCCGCCGTAGGTGTCGAGGTCCCAGGCGGCGTGGCGGGAGTCGGGGTTGCGCCACGAGATGACGTAGACCTGCAGACCGCTGCGTACGAGGTGCTCGACCATGCTGCGCTGCTCGGCGAGGTCGATGATGTAGTACTTGTTGATCGTCGGCGGGACGATCAGCAGCGGCACCTCCTTGACCTTCGGCGTCTGCGGCGCGTACTGGATCAGCTCGAAGACGTCGGTGCGCAGGACCACCTTGCCGGGGGTCACGGCGAGGTCCTCGCCGACCGCGAAGGCGTCGGCCTCGACCATGGAGGGCACCCGCGGTGCGGTGGCGAAGTCACGGACGAACCGGCGCCCGCCCGAGACGAGGTTGCCGCCGCCGGTGTCGAGGATGCGCTTGAGCACCTTGGGGTTGACGAACGGGTTGTTGGTGGGCGCGAGGGCCTCGACGAGGTTCTCGGCGATGAAGCCCATCCGCTGCGCGTCACCCCAGCCCAGGTCGGCGTCGTCGACCAGACCCCGCACCGCGGTGCCGCAGGCCAGGTAGCCCTGCAGGGTGCGGCGGTAGAGGGGGTTCTTCTCCCAGGCCTCGTCGGCCCAGCGCCGGTCCTTGGGCGCCGGTGCGATCTCCGACCGCCCGGCCCCGACCCTGGCCAGCTCCGCGGCGAGGCCCGCACCACGCCGGACCACGCGCTGGGGGCGTCGGGCCAGCCCGGCGGCGAACTTGATCCCGGACATGCCCGGGATGAGGCGTCGCAGCGGGCTGCTGCCCGCGTCGGCGAGCAGGAGGTCCAGCGGTGTGCCGAGCTCGGGGTTGTCCTCGGCCTCGCCGGTGCGTCGGCCGGGAGCAGCGGTGGTGGTCATGCGTTCTCCTCATCGGGGGCACTGACCTCGCGGCGCAGGATCTTGCCCGTGGGGCCCTTGGGCAGGTCGTCGACGATCCAGACCTTGCGGGGGTACTTGTAGGCGGCCAGGCCCTCCTTGGCGAAGGCCTGGAGCTCGTCCTCGGTGGCGCTGTGGCCCTCCTTGAGGGAGACCGCGGCACCGACCTCCTCGCCGAGGTCGTCGTGCGCCATCCCGATCACCGCGACCTCCGCGACCGCCTCGTGGCCGTAGAGGACCTCCTCGACCTCGCGCGGGTAGACGTTGTAGCCACCGCGGATGATCAGGTCCTTCTTGCGGTCGACGATGAAGTAGTAGCCGTCGTCGTCCTTCTCCGCGACGTCGCCGGAGAGGAACCAACCGTCCTTGATGGACTCCTCGGTCGCCTCCGGACGACCCCAGTAGCCCTTCATCACGTTCTCGCCCTTGATCGCGATCTCGCCGCGCTCGCCCGCGGCGACCTCGTTGCCGTCGTCGTCGAGCAGGCGCATCTCGACGCCGCGCACCGGTACGCCGATCGAGCCGGGCTTGCGCTCGGTGCCCGGGTGGTTGAAGGAGGCGACCGGGGAGGTCTCGGAGAGGCCGTAGCCCTCGAGCACCTCGCAGCCGAAGGCCTCCTCGAACGACTTCATCACCTCGACCGGCATCGCCGAGCCTCCGGAGATGCAGGTGCGCAGGCTCGCGACGTCGGCGTCCTCGGCCGAGGACGAGTGCAGCATCCCGGCGTACATGGTCGGCACGCCCTCGAAGACGGTCACCTTGTCGCGCCCGATCACCTCGAGGGCCTTGTCCGCGTCGAAGCGCGGCACGAGGGTCAGGCAGGCACCGGAGCGCACGGCCGCGTTGAGGCCGCAGGTCAGGCCGAAGCAGTGGAAGAGCGGCAGGCAGCCCATCACGACGTCGTCCGGGCCGAGCTCGACGAGGGTCTCGGCACTCGTCGCGGCGTTGGTCGACATGTTGCCGTGGGTCAGCTCGGCGCCCTTGGGCTGGCCGGTCGTGCCGGAGGTGTAGAGCAGCACCACGGTCTCGTCGTCCTCGCGGTCGACGACCTCCTCGTCGGGCTCGTGCTCGGCGAGCATCGCCATGAACCCCTCCGGCTCCACGCTGATGCACTCGATGCCGACCTCGTCGGCTGCCTTCGAGGCCTCGTCGGCCATCTGGTGCCAGGCGAAGACGACCGAGGCGCCGGAGTCCTCGAGGTAGTACTGCACCTCGCGGGCCTTCAGCAGCGGGTTCATCGGCACCACGACCGCTCCGGCGGCGACCGCGCCGTAGAAGATCACGGGGTACGGCGGCACGTTGGGCAGCACCATCCCGACCCGGTCGCCGGGCTTGACCCCGTGGTCCTTGAGCAGCGCCGTCAGCCGGCGAGCACCGTCCAGGAGGCCGGCGTAGTCGAGGACCATGTCGTCGAGCTTCACCGCGGGTCGGTCACCGTGCTCGGCAGCGGTCTCGTTCAGGGCAAGGGCCAGGTTGGGCACGAGGAGCCTTTCGTCGCGGGTCAGGTTCGGAGCGAGATCTCCACCCTAGGCGGCTGCTGTGGCAGGGGCCACATCCGACGGTCTCGACCTGGGCGGATCGGCGCCGACGCACGGCGTACCCGCTCCACCCTCCTCGACCCGCGGGCCGTCGGCGGGGATCAGCCGTCCACGGTCTCGCGCGTCGTCGGGACGCACCACACGAGGCGGGTCCCCGACGGCTCCACCGCCTCCCAGCGGACCTCGCCCCCGAGCTGGTGGGCCCGCTGGCGCAGGTTGGTCACCCCGCTGGAGCGCTCCAGCGAGGACGGCATGCCCCGGCCGTCGTCCTCGACCACCACGCTCAGGACGCCCTGCTCCACGGTCACGTCCACCCGGGCCGCGGAGGCGTGCGCGTGCCGGGCGACGTTGGACACGCCCTCGCGCAGCACGGCGACGACCTGGTCGACGAGCTCGGTCCGCAGCTCGTTGAGCGCCGGGTGGACGTGCAGCACGGGCTCGAAGGTCAACGACCGGCCCTGGTGCTCGACGGCCGCCCGGGCCGCGCCGACGGCGTCGCCGCTGCGCGCCATGATCGTGAGGGAGAAGATCGAGGACCGCAGGTCCGCGCTCACCCCGTTGAGCTCCTCGATCACCTCGTCGAGCCGCCCCGTCATCACCTGGACCTCCTCGACCGGGCGGTCGCCGCGCTCGAGGAGGCGTTGGAGGGAGGCGAGCTGGAGACCGCTGGCGAAGAGTCGCTGGATCACCAGGTCGTGCAGGTCGCGCGCGATCCGGTCACGGTCGTTGCGCAGGGCCAGCTGGGTGTGACGCCGCTCGAGCTCGGCGACCCCGGAGGACACGCGCTCCTCCAGGTTGCGGTTCAGGTCGACCACGTCGTCGGCGGCGCTCTGGCGCCGCTGGTCGAGACGTTGGACCTGACGCGCCACCACGAGCATGGTCAGCGTGATGACCCCGGCGGACGAGGCGACGTGCAGCGCCAGCCCGAAGGACGTCCCGAAGTACCCGCGGCGCTCGCCGATCAGGCGCACCAGCCCGATCAGCGGCAGCGCGACGAGGAGGACCGGCATCACCCGGCGCAGCAGCAGGGCGCCGGCGTCGGTGCCGGCGACGACCCAGGACAGCAGCCCGTCCGGCACCCTCAGCTGCGCGCTCGCGCCCAGCATCAAGATGATGATCGCGGTGTGCAGCGCGATGGTCTCGAACGGCCCGACCTGGTAGAGGTCCTCGACGCCGTAGAGATAGCCGAGCAGGGCGACGAAGCCGACCACGTTGGCGGCCACCGACGCCACCTGGGAGAGCACGCGCCGGGTGGGCACGGCAAGGGAGAGCGACAGCAGGATCAGGCAGACCGCGGTCGTGCCGGACATCCGGCCCGGGGCGATCGTGCGGTCCGGATCGGCGGCCAGCAGCTCGTCGATGCCGAGGGAGAGATTGCCGGCGTACTCGGCGAGGCTGGCCAGCGCCACCGCTGCGACGAGCCCGACGAGGAGTCGCGGCACCCGGGGGTCGAGGTCGACTGGCATCAGGCACACCACGGCCAGCAGGCCCAGGCACACCGCGGTGTTGACCTTCATCGACACCATGCCGGGCAGGAGGCCGGTCAGCGCCATCGTGCCGCTGGCCCAGCCCACCAGGACCAGCGCCACCACCACGAGGGTGATGGCCCCGAGCACCCGCACCAGGCGAGCGGCCTCGGGGGGCATCGGAGGGGTCGTGCCCGTGGCGGCTCGAGCGCGCCCGGCGGTCGGCATGGGAGAGGACTCCTCCATGGCTCACGCTCCTGGGTCGGGCCGAGGTCCGGACGGCCTCGTCACCGCGTACGGGGTGCACCATCATGGCCTGTTTCTCGTCGGTCCGTGGCCGGGTTGGCGCCAGGCGTGGTCCCTCGCGCCGATCGGGCTCCCCGTGGCCGCGTCGTGCCACCCCGCACGAGGCCGAGCCACGCGTCGGCGCGCCGAGGACAGCCGCGCCGACGGTGTCGGGGCGACTGTCCTTCAAGAGGGCCGGCTCTGGGGAGCCATCGGGTGGTGCTGGTTGCTGGTCTGGCTGGTGGAGCTGGCGGGAATCGAACCCGCGTCCTCGAGCGTCGAACCAGGTCTTCTCCGGGTGCAGTCCGCGATGTCGTTTTCTCGGCCCCGACGCTCGCACGAACACGTCGTCGACAGGCCCAGTCAGGTTTGAGTCCCGATCAACCACCCTGACGGCAGGTGATCAGCAAGTCTCCTAGATGACGCCAGGATCCGGGACGGAGACAGATGCCCGGTCTGACGCTTCGATCACTGCTCAGGCAGCGAGAGCGAAGGAACTGCGCTTAGAGTCGGCAGTTGTTGGTTTCCAACGATCGTTTACGAGATGACGTTGGCTCCTCGACCCGCTTCCCCTGGAACTAACGTCCCAAGTCGAAACCGATCAGCCCCTCTTGAGTTGTGCCTCCCACTGTAGCGGGCTCGACGCACCAGGCCCACCGGGATGTCCCGACCCACCAGCGAGGTCAGGGCGTCCGGACCCACGCGGTCAGCGCGGCCACCCCGGCGCCGTCGAGATCCGTGACGCCGACGGCGCGTCCGGCCAGGGCCAGCGCCAGCGACGCCGCCGGACCACGCGACGGCGTCGGCGTCGGCCGGGCCGTGCCGCCACTCGACGTCGCTGGCGGCGAAGGCCAGGTCCGGGCGGTCGCGGGCCACGAACCCGCGCCGGGCCTTGGCCGAGACCAGGAAGTCCAGCACGTCCGCCCAGGGCGCCACCGGCTGGCCGACGTCGAGACCGAGCGGGACGCAGATGTCGAGGGTGTGCAGCCGGAGGTCGCTCAGCGGGGCGTGCCAGTCGAAGGTGGGTGGGGTGAAGCGGTCGTCGGCGTGGGCGCGGAGGTTCGCGACGATCTGCGCCGTGGGGGCGGCGGCGTGGCGTACGGCGAGGCGCTGGTTGGCGCCGTCGAAGCTCAGCCCGCTGCGGACCCACGCCCCGAGGAACTCCCCCATCGACCCCGACGGGCCCACCATCAGGTGCGCGCTGACCTCGCGCACGCTCCAGCCGGTGCACAGGCTCGCCGCGGCCCACTGCTGCGGCGAGAGGGTGTCGAGCAGGTCGGCGAGCGCGAGCCGCTCCCGCTCGATGACGGCCCAGGCCTCGGTGTCGTCCATCGCGACATCCTCGCCGATCCGGGGTAGCCCCGGCCAGCGACGTCAAGCTGGGCGTCGAGGACCTGCACGGAGCCGGTCGGCGAGGACCTCCCCGATCTCGCGCATCGCGCACAGCACCGGCCAGGCCGCGCCCGGGAGCGCCTCGGGGTCCCAGCCGGCGATGGCCGCCCAGGCCACCCTCCTGCGGTCGTACGTCGCCACGCCGACGTCGGCGCGCACGCCGGGGCTCGATCCGGTCGAGGACCACAGCCACAGGTCGCCGTCGGCCGCCGAGTGCGCCAGGGGGTCCAGGCCGAAGCCCCCGCCGACCATCGACAGGTCGACCCCGACGGTGAGCCAGTCGACGACCTCGGCGCTGACCTCCCGGTCGACGACCTCGCCCCGGGCCAGCTGCGCCGCGAGCAGGGCCCAGTCCTCGGCGCAGCCCACGCTCAGCGTCGGCGGGTGTCCTGGTCCGCAGCCGTGCCGTACGTCGAGCAGGGTCGAGCCGCACGGGGCGAGCGCGGCAGCCCGCTCCGTGCACCGCGTCGCGACCGAGCTCGTGGAGCAGCACGCTGGCCGCCAGGTCGTCGCCGACCGCGCCGAGGAGCACCGCAGCGTCCTGCAGCGAGATGTCGGGGGTGGTCAGGTGCCGCCACAGGCCCGAGTCCCACACGGGGGCCACCTCGCCCTGGGTGGCCCGGTGGTGCGGGGAGACCCGGCCCGAGGCGAAGGCGTCGGCCAGCTCGACGAGCACGAAGACCTTGGCCGCGCCGGCCGTCGGCTGCAGCAGCGACGCCTGGTGCTCCAGCACCCGTTCGCCGGTCGCGACGTCGAGGGCCAGCACGCTCCACTGCACCGCGGCGAGGGAGTCCTCGGCCAGTCGGTCGCGCAGCAGCGTGCCCATCACGGGATCAGAGCTCGTCAGGACCCGGCGCCGAGCGCACGTTCGACACGTTCGACACCGAACAGGCGCACGCCGTTGCCCCAGCACACCGCGCGCAACCAGTCCTCACCCAGGCCCAGCCGCGCGAGCGACTCGAGCTGGTGGAGGTAGGGGTAGGGGATCGTCGGGAAGTCGCTGCCGAGCAGCACCCGCTCGCCGAGCCGGCGCAGCCGCGGCAGCAGCGCGTCGGGGAAGTGGGCCGTGGCCTCGCTGAAGAAGTCGGTGAACACCATGGTCGTGTCGAGGTGGACGCACTCGAAGCGCTCGGCGAGCTCGAGGAAGCCGTCGTACTCCGGGGCTCCGAGGTGGGCGACCACCGCGACCAGCCGCGGGAAGCGCTGGAGCACCGCGCGCAGCGGGTCCGGCCCGGTGAAACGGTTCGCCACCGGGCCCGACCCGGCGTGGATCACCACCGGGGTGCCCGCGTCGGCCAGCGTCGCCCAGACGCCGTCCAGGAGCGGGTCGTCGAGACGGAACTCCCCCACCTGCACGTGCACCTTGAACACCTCGACGCCCGCGGCCACGAGCTCCTCGACGTACGCCGGGGCGTCGGGCTCGGGGTAGAAGGTCGCCGACCAGAGACTCTCGGGCACGTCGTGGGCGAAGCCGCGCGCCCAGTCGTTGAGGTAGCCCGCGACGCCCGGCTTGTGGGCGTAGGGCAGCGTCGGGAACCGGCGTACGCCCATGGCGCGCAGGATCGCGACCCGCTCCTCGACCGACTCGCGGTAGCGGATCGGCCAGGCCCGGCCGATCTTGGGCCCGGCCTCGTCGAAGACCGACCAGACCGCCTGCTGGATCGGCGGGGGCAGGAAGTGGGCGTGCACGTCGAAGAGCCCCGGCAGGCCCAGCCCCTCCCAGAAGGCACGGACCCCCGCGACGTCCGGGTGGTCGGCCGCGGCCAGGCTCACGCTCAGTCCATGCCCTTGAGCCGACGTCCGACGGCCTGCTCGACCTCACGGGTGGCCTGCCGCTCGGCGAGCGCGTGGCGCTTGTCCCAGGTCTTCTTGCCCTTGGCGAGCCCGATCTCGATCTTGGCGCGGCCGTCGATGAAGTACAGCGACAGCGGGATGACCGTGAGGCCCTTCTCGCTGACCCGGCGCTCGATCTTGTCGATCTCGACCCGGTTCAGCAGCAGCTTGCGCTTGCGCCGCGCGGCGTGGTTGGTCCACGTGCCCTGGGCGTACTCCGGGATGTGCACCCCGTGCAGCCAGGCCTCGTTGCGGTCGATGTCCACGAAGCCGTCGACCAGCGAGGCGCGGCCCATCCGCAACGACTTCACCTCGGTGCCCTGCAGGACCATCCCGGCCTCGTAGGTGTCCTCGATCAGGTAGTCGTGGCGCGCCTTCTTGTTCTGGGCGACGATCTTGCGCCCGGTCTCCTTGGCCATGGGTCCATCATCGCGCCCACGTCAATCTCGTGCGCGACCGGTCGGGGGCCGCGGCCGCGCGTACTGCGGTGGGTACGGCCGGGACGCCGCTGCGGTTTCCCACGGGATGCAGGCAGTTCGTCGCTTCCCGTGGTGAATGTGCGCCGGGGAGCGCGCAATCGGCACCATCCCGTGGGAAACCGCGGGGCCCAGGCCGGCGCGCGCGGAGCGCGGCAGCTCAGCCGAGGTAGCCCATCGGGTCCACGGCGTTGCCGTTCTCGAGCACCGTGAAGTGCAGGTGGCAGCCCGTCGACCACCCGGTGTCGCCGACGTAGCCGAGCGTCGCGCCGCGCGCGACGCTCTGGCCGACCGAGTAGGTGTAGTCCGAGGCGTGGTTGTAGACGGCCGTCACGTTCTTGCCGTTGATGTTGCCCAGCGAGAGGTAGAGCCGGTTGCCGTAGACCTCGGAGTAGTAGCGCGAGATCACCGTGCCGTCGGCCACGGCACGCATCGGGTCACCGCAGGCGACGCCGAAGTCGGTGCCGTCGTGCAGGCCGGAGTAGCCGTAGATCGGGTGGATCCGGAAGCCGAAGGGCGAGGTGATCGACCCGGTGGTGGGATAGTCCAGCAGGCCGCCGGTCGACCCGGTGAAGCCGCTGCCCGCCGAGGCGGCGGCGCGCGCGGCGGCGAGGATCTTCTGCTTGACCGTGTCCTCCCTCTCCCTCAGCCGCGCGAGAGCGGCCTGGTCGGAGGCACGGGCCTTGCGGGCCTGCTCGCGGGCGCTGCGGTTGGACTCGACCCGGTCCAGCACCTGGTCCCGGGCCCGCTCGGCCTGCAGCTCGAGGCGCTCGAGGTCGCGCAGGACCTGCTCGGCCTGCGCCTTCTGGTCGGCGACCATCGCGGTGGCCTCCTGGACGGCGCTCTCGGTCTCGTCGAGCCGGTCCTCGGCGGCCTGCACCTGGTCGTACGCCCCGGCCTGACGGCCCACGATCAGGCTCTCGGCCTGCTGCTCGCGCTCGAGCTCCTCGAGCGAGCCGGCGGTGAGGAACGACGACAGGGCGCGCAGGCCGGGGTCGCCGGTGCCCTCGTAGATCGAGGTGATCGTGTCCGCTGCGTCGGCGCGGGTCTGCGTGACCTCGAGGCGCTTCGCCGCGAGGGCGGCGCGGGCGTTGGTCAGCTGCTCGCGCGACTGCGCGAGCGACTCGGTCAGCTCGGCCGCCCGGTCGGTGGCCTCCCCCACCCGCTCCTGGACGCCGGCGAGCCGGTCGCGCGCCGAGGAGAGCCTGCTGCGTGCCTCCTCGACCGCCGCGGTCGCCTTCTGGACCATCTCGCTGGCGTCGTCGATGCCCTCGCGGACGTCGGCGATCTTGTCCTGGGTGTCGCGCAACCTGTCGCGCCAGTCGGCCTCGGCGGCGGGGGTGGTGGGGGGAAGGATGCCCAGGCCACACGTGATGGCGGCCAGGGCGCAGGCCACCTTCACGCGACGACCACGGGCGCTGGGGAAGGAGCGCACGAATCCGCCTCGCAGGTTGGGGAAGAAAGCGTGGCGACGCTAGCGCGCGGGCGTCACACTCTGATGTATTTGCGGGTCAGCAGGAGTGTCGGGACCAGGGTGAGCGCGGGGCCGAGCGCGGCGACGACGACGACCGCGAAGGTGTACTCGCTCCAGCCGACCCACGGGATGAAGGTCAGGCCCTGCGCGGCGCGGTCCATCACGCCGAACTTCATGAACCCGGCGAGCGCCGCGGCGGCCAGCCCGACCCCGATCACCGCGGTCACCAGGGCCTCCATCAGGAACGGCAGCGCGATGTAGAGCGTCGAGGCGCCGACCAGGCGCATGATGCCGATCTCCTTGCGTCGCGCGAAGGCGGCCAGGCGGATGGTGTTGGCCACCAGCAGGAGGGCGGCGATCACCAGGAAGCCGGCCGTGCCCCAGGCGGCGATCTTGAGGGCGTCGATCGAGTCGAGGATGGGGCCCACCGAGTCGCGCAGGTCCTGGACCTGCGAGACGCCGTCGAGGCCCGTGACGGCGCTGGTGATCCCGGCGAACTCGTTGGGGTCGTCGAGCGTGATCCGCAGCGACTCCGCCATGTCGTCCTCGGTCAGCAGCGGGTCCGGGCCGGAGAACGTCTCCGCGCCGTAGAGCTCCTGGACCTTGGCGAAGGCCTCGGCCTTGCTCTCCAGGGTGTACGCCGCCACCTCGGGGTTGTCGGTGACGGTCTGCTCGACCAGGCTGCGCTGCGGGTCGGTGACCTCGGACTGGCACGCCGGGTTGTTGTCGCCGTCACGGCACAGGTAGACGGTGATCTGGAGCTGGTTGCCCCACTGGGCGGTGGCGCGGTCGGCCTGCTGGGCCAGCAGCGCGCCGAGCCCGACGAGGGTCAGCGAGACGAACAGGGTCAGCACGACCGCGATGTGCATCGAGACGTTGCGGCGCAGCCCCTGGCGGAGCTCGGTGAAGATGTAGCGCAGCTGCATGAGGTGGGTGCTCCTGGGTGGTGCGGTGAGGACGAGGTGGGCGCCGGTGGGTCAGGCCTGGACGGCCGCGCCGTACCCACCCTCGTGCTGGTCGCGCACGAGCCGCCCGTCGCCGAGCTCGAGGACCCGCTTGCGCATCTGGTCGACGACCCCGGCGTCGTGGGTGGCCATGACGACGGTGGTGCCGGCCTCGTTGATCCGCTCGAGGAGCTTGATGATGCCCACCGAGCTGGTCGGGTCGAGGTTGCCGGTCGGCTCGTCGGCGATGAGGATCATCGGACGGTTGACGAAGGCCCGGGCGATGGCGACGCGCTGCTGCTCACCGCCGGAGAGCTCGTCGGGCATCCGGTCGCCCTTGCCGTGGAGGCCGACGAGCTCGAGGGTCTCGGGGACGACGCGCTTGATCTCGCTGCGGGACTTGCCGATGACCTGCAGGGCGAAGGCGACGTTCTCGGAGACGTTCTTGTTCTGCAGGAGCCGGAAGTCCTGGAAGACGGTGCCGATCTGGCGGCGCAGGCGTGGCACCTTCCACCCGGCGAGTCGGTTGATCTCCTTGCCGGCGACGTAGACGCGCCCCGCGGTGGGTCGCGTCTCGCGCAGGATCAGGCGCAGGGCGGTCGACTTGCCGGAGCCGGATGCGCCGACGAGGAAGACGAACTCGCCCTTCTCGACGTCGAGGGTCACCCCGTCGAGCGCCGAGGCGCCGGGGCCGGGGTAGGCCTTGGAGACCTTCTCGAATCGGATCACGTCGGTCGAGCATAGGTCAGGAGACAACGTCGGACGAGCAGGCGTGGCCCCGGGGGCGTCGCGGGGGACGCGAGCAGACCGGGTCCTAGGGTGAGCCGGGTGTCGCGCTCCTCCGGATCCCGCCGCGCCCCGTCGCGCCGCGGCCGCCTGTCCGTCGTGCTGCCGGCCCTGGCCGTGGTCGGGGTGCTCACGCTCGGCGCGGTCGCCGTCGGCGTGCTGGTGGGTGGGGGCGAGGACCCCGCATCCGAGTCGGGACCGAGCCCGACCGCCAGCCCGACTCCCAGCCCGACCGGCACCGCGCTGGCCGACGTCGACACCCGGGTCGTCGCGGTGGCGCGCGAGTCGTTCTGTGCCGCGCTCGCACCCGAGTCGGTCGTGCGCGCCCTGGGCGAGGTGCCCGGGGACGGCGCCTCTGACAGCGCCTCTGACAGCGCATCTGGCGGCGCTGCTGACGGCGCCGCGGGCGAGGTGAGCGCGCGGACGTGGGACAACGGCCAGGCGACGCGACTCGAGAGCGGGCTGGAGGACGTCGCGCACGAGTACGGCTGCGAGTGGCGTGCTCGCGGCGGCCGGGTCGCCCGGGCCTGGGTCTTCACCCCCCGGTCACGCCGGCCGAGGCCCGCACCCTCTCCGAGGCGGCGGCCGCGGCTGAGGGCTGTACGGCGATCGAGGGCGCCCCGGCGTACGGCGCGGCCTCCGTGAGCGTGTCCTGCACCGCCGGCGACACCCGGACGCGGTCCTGGCGCGGCCTGTTCGGCGACGGGTGGCTGACCTGCGACCTCAGCGAGCCGACCGAGCCCCGTCCGGCGCTGACGCCGGACGTGGCGCTGGCCGACCGCGCCGGGCCGTGGTGTGCGGCGGTGCTGGCCGCGGCGGGCGCGGTGCCGGAGCCGTCCGGCGACCCGGCAGCGAGCCCGGCCGCGAGCCCGTCCGCGAGCCCGTCCGCCGGGGAGTCGACCGGCTCGTCCTGATCAGGCGTCGGCGGGCTGGTTGGTCCCGCGGCGCCAGCGGATGCCGGACTCGAGGAACCCGTCGATCTCACCGTCGAAGACCGACGAGGGGTTGCCGGACTCGAAGCCGGTGCGCAGGTCCTTGACGATCTGGTAGGGGTTCAGCACGTAGTTGCGCATCTGGTCGCCCCAGCTGGCCTGCACGTCACCGCGCATCTCGTCGAGGTGCGCCTTCTCCTCGGCCTTCTTGCGCGCGAGCAGCTTGGCCTTCAGCACGACCATCGCGCTGGCCTTGTTCTGCAGCTGGCTCTTCTCGTTCTGGCACGACACCACGGTGCCGGTCGGCAGGTGCGTGAGGCGTACGGCGGAGTCGGTGGTGTTGACCGACTGACCGCCCGGGCCGCCCGAGCGGTAGACGTCGACGCGGATCTCCTCGTCGGGCACGTCGATCTCGTCGGTCTGCTCGAGCACGGGCACGACCTCGACCGCCGCGAAGCTGGTCTGGCGACGGCCCTGGTTGTCGAAGGGGCTGATCCGCACCAGGCGGTGGGTGCCGGCCTCGACCGAGAGGGTGCCGTAGGCGTAGGGCGCGTGCACGGCGAAGGTGGCCGACTTCAGGCCCGCCTCCTCGGCGTAGGAGGTGTCGAAGACCTCGACGCCGTACTTGTTGTGCTCGGCCCAGCGGGTGTACATCCGCAGCAGCATCTCGGCGAAGTCCGCCGCGTCGACGCCGCCGGCGCCGGAGCGGATGGTCACCAGTGCCTCGCGCTTGTCGTACTCCCCCGACAGCAGGGTGCGCACCTCGAGGGACTGCACGGCCTCGCGGACCTTGCCCAGCTCACGCTCGGCCTCGGCCATCGAGTCGGCGTCGTCCTCCTCCTGGCCGAGCTCGACGAGCACGCCGATGTCCTCGATGCGGGTCGTGAGCTCGTCGAAGCGGTCGACCTGGCCCTGGACCATCGAGAGCCGGCCGGTCACGCGGGCGGCGTTGTCCTGGTCGTCCCACAGGTCCGGTGCGCCGACCTGGATGCCGAGCTCGGTGATCTCGCGGCGCATCGCCTCGATGTCGAGCGCCTGCTCGATCGTGCGCATCGTCGTCTCGAGGTTCTTGATCGCCGTCTCGAAGTTGGGTCCAGCCACAACCGGTGACCTTACCCGCGTGGGCGTGGGGTCCCGACCAGCCGCAGGTCAGGCCCGGAGCGGGGTCAGCCCCAGGAGCGGGTCAGACGGCGTCCGAGGTTGAGCGGGGTGGCCGAGCCGGCGCGCACGACCGCGGGCACCGGCAGGGCCAGACCGGTCAGCCGCTCGAGGAGCAGCCGGCGGTCGGTCCAGTCGGGGTCGCTGGGCAGCGGACCGAGGGCGGCGTACGGCGCGGCCGGACTGGCCTTGAGCGACTCGGCGATCGCGGTGGCCAGCGGGGTCTGGGCGTCGGCGAGCACCCAGTGCCGCTCGGGGTCGCACACCATGTCGTGGCGCAGGCTGGCCACGAGCGAGGAGACCGTCGAGGCCGGGGCCCCGAGCAGGAACGGCGCGGCCCGCGACACCACCGCGGTCGGCACCAGCGGGATCGGGACCCGGAGGCGTCGCAGACCTGCTGCGGCCGCGAAGGTGGCGAGCAGGTCGGAGTAGGCGACGACGTCCGGGCCGCCGACGTCGACGGCGCCGGTCGGCTCGTCGTGGCTCAGGGCGTGCACCAGCATGCGGATCGTGTCGGTGGCCGCGATCGGCTGGACCTGGTGGTCCAGCCAGGTCGGGACGGGGGTGACGAGGAACAGCGAGGCGATCTGGCGGATGATCTCGAAGGACGTCGACCCGGCCCCGACCACGACGCCGGCGCGCATCGAGAGGGTGGAGGCCGTGGAGGTTGCGAGGATCTCCTCGACCTCCAGGCGGGAGGAGAGGTGGCCGGACAGCTCGGCGTGCGGCAGGTCGGGGACGAGCCCGGAGAGGTAGACGACCCGCTCGACGCCGGCGTCGTCGACGGCCTCGCGCATCGCCTCGGCCGCGACCCGGTCGAGGTCGGCGAAGTTGCGGTGCGACAGGGCGTGGATGAGGTAGCAGACCGCGTCGACGCCGCGCACCGCCGCGCGCACCGACATCCGGTCCGTGGCGTCCATGACCCGCCACTCGACCTGGTCGTGCCAGGGGAACACCCCGCGCCGGGGCGTCGAGGAGGCGGTGGCCACGACGCGGTGGCCGTGGGCGAGCAGCAGCGGGACGAGCCGCGAGCCGACGTACCCCCGGGCGCCGGTGACCAGGATGGTGCGGGGCGTGGTCTCGTTCTCCGTGGGGGCGGCGGTCACACACCGACGGTAGTCGGGGTGAGCCAGCCCTGCGGGTGGTTCCGGGCGACCGCGTCCTAGGCTCCCGCCATGATCTCCCCGGCCCAGGACCGTCCGTGCTGAGCCGGGCGTCGCTCGAGCGGCGTGCCTTCAAGGCCGCGGCGGCCACCGAGGCGCGAGTCCGTGGCTTCGAGTCGCTCACCGTCGACGTGCAGGGCCTCCCGGTCTCGGTGCTGCGCAGCGGCTCCGCCGGGAGCGACGCGCCGGTGATCGTGATGCTGCACGGCTTCAGCGCCGACAAGACCCTGTGGATGCGGTTCGCGAGCGCCTTCACCAAGGACTACCGCATCCTGGTCCCCGATCTCGCCGGGCACGGCGCGACGCCGTTCCGCTCCGGGTCCGACTACAGCGCGGCCGGGCAGTCCGAGCTGGTGCGGGGCCTGCTCGACGCCCACGGGGTCGAGTCGGCGCACGTGGTCGGCAACTCGATGGGCGGCTTCGTGACCGCGACGCTGGCGGCGAACCACCCCTCGCGGGTGCTCACCGCGACGATGATCGACGCCGCCGGTCTGTGGCCGCGCGCGCAGTCCGAGCTCGACCGGCTGCGACGGGAGGGCCGCAACCCGTTCTTCATGGACGACGCCTCCCAGATGTCGGTGCTCAACGGGCTGGCCATGGCCAAGCCACCGATGCTGCCGGGGTTCGCGGTGCGGGCGATGGCCGCGGAGTACGTCGAGCGCCGCGAGAGCCTGGTCGAGATCTTCGACGCCTTCGCCGAGGTCGGCCTGCTCGAGGGACGTCTGGGCGAGATCACCTGCCCGTCGCTGGTGATGTGGGGCGCGCTGGACAAGATCCTGGCCGTCGAGGCGGCTCCGGTGTGGGCCGCCGAGCTGCCCGACTCCGAGCTGATCATCTACGACGGCGTGGGCCACATGCCGATGGTGGAGATCCCCGGGCGCAGCGCGGCCGACTACCGCCGGTTCCTGGAGCGGGTCGCGGCCCGACGCTAGGCCGCGCGGCCGAGCACCTGCGCGACGTACCAGTGCCCGTCGTCGTCCTTGGCTGCGCCGACACCGGTCAGCCGGTAGCTGCGGCGCAGGATGTTGGCGCGGTGGCCCTCCGACGTCATCCAGCCCTCGCGCACGACCGAGCGACCGGTGGCGTAGCCGTAGGCGACGTTCTCCCCCGCCTGGGACAGCCCGCAGTCGGCGAGCACGGGGCCGAGGTCCTGGTGGAACATCCGCTGCTCCTCAGCCATCCGGCGCGCCTGGCGCACCGCCTTGCGCTGCAGGCAGCGCTGCACCCTCAGGACCCTGCGGTCGCGTTCGTCGCGGATCACGTTGGTGACCGTCACCGCCTGTGTGGCGTACGTCGTCGCGGGGCCGGCGTGAGCCGGGGCTGCGTGAGCCGGGGAGGTGAGCAGGGTCGTCGACAGCGTGCCGAGCAGGAGGGCGAGGGCGAGCGGGGAGCGGAGCGGCATGGCTCAGGGTAGGTCGGGACAGGGGTCGCGCGCAGGGCGAAGGGACGAAGTCTGTCGGCGCAGCTGCTCGAGGTCAGGCCCAGGCGCGTTGCGATCTCGCCGACCAGTAGGTCTCGGGCTCATCCGGGGTGCTGAGCAGCTCGGCGAGCTCGCCGTCGGTGAGCGCGAGGTCCTGGGCCGCGACGTTGCTGCGGACCTGGTCGGCGGTGACGGCCCCCGAGAGCACGTGGGTGGCCCAGGGTTGGGCGAGGGCGGCGGCGAGGGCGACCTGGTCCGGGCTCACCCCGTGCTCGGCGGCCACCCGGGCGGCGACGCGAGCGGCCGGGGCCGGGTCGTCGCCGGTCGCGAGCCGACCGTTGGCCACGCCCTCCTTGACGACCACCGACAGCCCGGCACCGGCGGCCTCGGCGAGCGCCGGGCCCGCGGAGGGCTCGAGCAGGTTCCACGTCGACTGCACCACCGCGAAGAGCGGCTCGCCGCCGACGGCGACGTCGAGCGCACGGCGTACGACGTCGGCCTGGTGGGGACCCGAGGTGGAGAACCCGACGCGCACCCCCACCTCGCGCAGCCGACCGAGCTCGGTGTGCAGCGCGGTGTCGGTCAGGGCGGGGCTGTCGGGGGTCAGCGAGTGGATCTGGTAGATCCCGAGCCGGGGCCCGAGCAGGTCGTCGCTGAGCTGGCGCTGCTCCCGGTACGCCGCGAGGGAGTGGTCCTTGACCTCGTGGGTCTCGGCGTCGCGCCGCCAGTCCCCGACGTAGCGGTAGCCCCACTTGGAGGCCACGACGACGTCGGCGACATCAGGACGAGACGCGAGCCAGGCGGCCAGGAACTCCTCGGCGTGGCCGTAGGACCGGGCGGCGTCGAGGTAGCGCACGCCGGCGGCGTACGCCGCGTCGAGGACCGTCGCGCTGCGGGCCTGCATCTCCTCGACCGAGCGGGCCTCGCCGAGGTCGTCGGCACGGCTCGTGGTGATGTACGCCGGGCGGCCGAGCGCGGCCAGGCCGAGGGCGATCCGGGCTGCGGTGGGCGGGGTCGGCACCGTGCCAGCAGATCACACGTCGGGGCCTGCGACGGGGGTGCTCCGCGCGTTGATCGATCGATCGAACAACCCACGAGGGGTGCATCGTGGTCACGACTCGGGGTCGACCGCGGCGACGCCGGTCGAACCGACCCGGGCCGTGACCGGGGAGCCGGGCACCTCCAGGGGCAGGTCGAGCGGCGCGCTGAGGCGGACCAGCACGCTGGTCGCGTCGACCTCGACGCTCCAGCTCAGGCCGGGGTGACGGCTCGCCGCGCCCACCTGGGCGAGGTAGGCCGCCACGCCGGCCCGGGCCTGCGCCGAGGTGAGCTGCAGGCGCCCCTCCTCGGGCACCCCGTCGGTGTAGACCTCGGTGCCGCTCGCGGCGAGGTCGGCGGCGCGCAGGGCGGCGCCGTCGGCGAGGGTGTCGAGCCGTTGCCGCTGCACGTAGGCCGCGGTCGAGTCGATCGCCAGTGCGATCACGCCGGACACGACGAGGAAGAACCCGATGATCATCACCGTCATCTGTCCGGCCTCGTCGCGCACTCGAGCCCGCGGGACGCGTCGCCTCACCGGACCTCCTGGAACTGCCCGACGGGCACCGTGTGCGTGGCGTCGAGCGCGAAGCTCGGGCGGCCGGAGCCGAAGAAGTCCGGCAGCATCGGGAGGGCCACGCTGGTCGCGACCCGCACGGTGATCACGGACGTGCCCTGGTGACAGTCCGTCGGGTACGGCGTACAGCTCACCGTCACCTCCAGCGGCGCGTCACCCAGTCCCTGGTCGCCGAGCGCCAGCCGAGCGGCCTCCCTCGCCCGCACCGCCCCCGACGCGTCGTCGGGGGCGAGCGCGTAGGCCCGCCCCGCGGCCCGGGCCGCCGCGCTCGA
Organism: uncultured Actinomycetota bacterium; assembly: GCA_963714475.1. Classification (GTDB taxonomy): domain Bacteria; phylum Actinomycetota; class Actinomycetes; order Propionibacteriales; family Nocardioidaceae; genus Nocardioides. Next base: position 8,227 of record CAVQOP010000006.1, on the reverse strand, counting down.
GCCGAACGCGCCGGCCTGCACCTGCCCCGCGCTGACGACGACCCACAGCAGCGGCAGGATCAGCAGCGTCCCCAGCCAGACCACCTCGACGATCGCACTGCCGTCCTCGTCGTCGCGTCGGCTCACGTCGGGGGCTCCTCGACCGCGCGGCCGGAGACCTCCAGCGAGATGCCCGGGCCGCCGATCCCGAGCGCCGGCACCGTGGCCCGCACCACGACCTCGACCGCGGGCGCGCCGCCGATCGTGGTCGGGCGCACCCCGACGTCGGAGGCGTAGCGCGCCGCGATCGCCCCGTCGATCTGCCGTTGCGTGACCCCGACGCCCTCGGCCGGACCGTGGTCGGCGGTCGCGGCGTACCGCGCACCCTCGGAGGCCGCCGCAGCCAAGGTGTTGCGCACCAGCATCACCAGCGCCACCTGGATGACTCCCAGCACCATCGGGATGAGCAGCGCCATCACCAGCACGAAGTCGACGACCGCCGACCCGCGCTCGCCCCTCCGGGCCGGCGGCTCCCGCACGAGCTACCTCACCGAGTTCAGCGCCGAGCGGAGCATGCCCTGGAGCTCGGGGCCGACGAACGCCGTGAGGGCCGCGACGATCCCTGCCGACATGACCGTGATCATCACCCAGCCCGGTACGTCGCCACGGTCGTCGCGGTCGCGTCGCTCCCGGGCGGCCATGGCGGCCACGATGGCGCCGACGCGCCACAGCCTGCGGTTCAGGTCGTCGGTGTAGTGGGTCATGTCAGATGTCCTTCCGAGGGTCGGCCCACGCCGTGCCGGCGCAGGTGTGGGGGTCAGGTGGTCAGGGAGAGCCCGACCCAGCCGGGCCAGAAGGCGAACACGACGGTCACGGGCATCACGAGGAACACGACCGGCGCCATCATCACGATCTCCTTGCGTGAGGCCGCCTCGATCAGCTCCCGCCGGCCCGCCTCCCGTACGTCGGCGGCCTGGGCGTGGAGCACGTCGGCGAGGGGGGTGCCGCGTTCGAGGGCGACCGCGACGCCCTGCGCGAAGCGTGAGACCAGCGGCAGCCCGGAGGCGGCGGCGAGCCGGTCGAAGGCCTCGGACACCGGCTCCCCGGTGCGGATCGCGGCGAGCACGCGTCCCAGGTCGGCGGACAGCTCGCCACCGGAGCGCTGCACGACCCGGTCCAGTGCGGCGACAGGACCCTCGCCGGCCGCGACCGCCAGCGCCAGCAGCTCCGCGACGGTCGGGAACTCCTCGAGGATGCGGCGCTCTCGGGCCTGGACCGCGGCGGAGAGCCGGTTGTCGCGCAGCATCACCCCGCCGACGAAGGCGAGCACGCAGACCACCAGCGGGGCGAGCACGGTGCCGGGCCGAGCGAGCGCGCTGAGCAGCCCCCAGGCGGCGGCCACCGCAAACCCGCCGAGGCCCCACAGCACCTGCTCGACCCGGACGTCGTGCAGCGACTTCTCCGAGGCCAGCCGCTGCAGGCGGCGCTCGATCGAGGGGGACCCGCCCAGCACCCGGTCGACGAGCGCGGCGGCGCTGGCCAGCGGTGGGCCGAGCACCCCCGTGACCACCGAGGTCGTGGGCGCGACCGCGCGCAGCCCCGTGTCCCGGCCGACCTGGGGCAGGTCGCGGATGAACGGCAGGACGCGTACCGAGAGCTGGGTGCGGCGCAGCACCAGCACGCGCGCGACGACGAGCACGAGACCGAGACCGATGCCACCACCCCACACCCCGCCCCACACGGCCGTGCTCATGCGAGGATCCGTCGCTCGACCGGCAGACGCCCGAGGCGCAGCATGAGTCGGTACGCGACCACGCACACCGCGCCACCGACGCCGAGGATGGCGGCACCCACGGCTGAGGAGAACCGGCCGATCACCTCGGGCTGGCTCGACATCAGGAGCAGGATCAGCCACGGAGCGGACACCGCGAGCCTGGCCCCGTTGACCGCCCAGGACTGCCGGGCCTCCATCTCGGAGCGGGTGTGCAGGTCCTCGCGCAGGTAGCCCGACAGGTTGCGCAGCAGTCGGCCGAGCTCGCCGCCGCCGACCTCGCGGGCGACCCGCAGACCCTCGACGACCCGGTCGCCGACCGGGTCGGCCAGTCGGCGCTTGAGACGGTCCAGGGAGTCGCCGAAGCGTCCGGTGACCTGGTAGTCGAGGGCGAAGGCCTCGAACGGCTCGCGCAGCGGCACCGGTCCGCGCACGGCGAGCCCCGCGAGCGCGTCGGGCAGCGACATGCCCGCGCGGACGGCGGAGGCGAGGTTGTCGATCGCCTCGGGCCACACCTCGGCGAACTCACGCTGGCGACGTACGACGCGCCCGCGCAGGATCGCGACCGGCGCCCACCCACCCATGACCGCGAAGGCCAGCGCCACCGGCGGCGTGCTCGAGATCGCGAGCACCACGACCCCCACCACCAGCGCACCCACGAGGCACAGGGCGAGGAACGCACCCGGCGCCACCTCGACCAGGCCGGCGCGAGCGAGCAATCGGGCGGTCGCACCGGACCGCGACCCCGGGCGTCGCGGCGTACGTGGCACGACGAAGGCCGACCAGATCAGCAGCAGCCCCACTCCCACACCGAGCCCGACCAGCGCGCCCACGTCAGCCCACCATCCCGGCCCGCTCAGGCCTGGGACAACAGGCGGTTGACGTCGATGCCCTGCCGGGCGAACAGCTCCGGTCGAGGCGCCATCCCGCTGCCCCGGCGCAGCTCGCCCTCGCCTCGGGCGAAGACCGTCTCGGTCTCGATGATGTCGTTCTCGACCCGGCCCGGCACCCCGACGATCTCGTTGGTACGGCGACGGCCGTGCTGGTCCACGCCGAGGTGGACCACGAGGTCGATCGAGGAGGCCACGGTCGGCACGACGAAGCGCGCCGAGATGTTCTCCCCGGCCAGCAGCGGAAGCGTGCATACCTTGACCAGCGCCTCGCGGGCGCTGTTGGCGTGCAGGGTGCACATGCCAGGCAGCCCGGCGTTCAGCGCCAGCAGCAGGTCGAGGCACTCCTCGGAGCGCACCTCACCCACGATCACCCGGCTCGGGCGCATCCGCAGCGCCTCCTTGACGAGGTCGCGGAGGCGGACCTCTCCCGTGCCCTCCAGGCCCGACTGCCGGGTCTGCAAGGGCACCCAGTCGGGGTGGGGGAACCTGAGCTCGAAGACCTCTTCCGCCGAGATCACCCGCTCCCCGCCCGGGATCGCTGCGGCCAGGCAGTTCAGCATCGTCGTCTTGCCTGCCTGAGTTCCGCCGGCGATCAGGATGTTGAGCCCGGCCTTGACCGAGGCCTCGAGGAACGCCGCTGCCGACGGGGTCAGGCTGCCGAGCTCGACGAGGTCGGACAGCCGCGCGGCGCGCAGCACGAACTTGCGGATGTTGACCGCCGAGAAGCCGCGGCTGATGCCCTCGAGCACCACGTGCAGGCGGTGCCCTTCGGGCAGCATCGCATCGACGAACGGCCGACTGATGTCGATGCGACGCCCCGAGCTCTTCAGCATCCGCTCGACCAGCTCGGTGACCTGAGCCGAGGACAGCATCAGGTTGGTCAGCTCGTGGCGCCCCCGCCGGGCCACGAAGACACGGGAGGGGTCGTTGATCCAGATCTCCTCGACCTCGGGATCGTCGAGGAACTCCTGCAACGGCCCGAACCCCGAGACCCGCGCGACCAGCTCGCCGACCACGGCCTCGAGGTCCGCGATCGGCGCGACCCGCCCGGTCAGGCTGCGTTGGTCGTGGTCTCTCACCACCGCATCCGCGATCCGCCGCACAAGTCCGGCGTCACGCTGCGGGTCCACACCCTCGGCGCGCACCCGCACCCGGACCTGCTCGTCGAGGTCGTCGAGCAGCCCGAGGTGCGCACGCTCCTGGGTCAACGCCATCGTCTGCCTCCCGAGCAGCGGGTCCGGGCGGTCCAGACCGGTCAAGCCCTCCCGAACCTAAGGAATCGCAGGCCCGGGGTCGACCCCCGCGACGCAATCTGTGGACAACTCGTTGCCGACCGCGCACCGGCCGTCGCACGGGTCCCACGCGCCACGTCCCCGACCGCGGCGACCGCGGCGACCGGCGCCGGTCGGCTGGACGAACCTCGTGAAGCACCTTCGCCGCCACGGCGTGGCCGACGAGGAGCTGCTGTCGGTGCTGACTCCCCTCGCGATCGTCGCGAGGTTCTTCGGACTATGACGAACCCCAGTTTTGCCCATTCTTCTGGCTACGCTGAGCGCATGACTGCCGTACCCCTCGGCGACGCGCGAGACCGGCTCTCCGAGTACGTCTCGGAGGTCGAACGCACCCACCAACGCGTGACCATCACCCGCCACGGCCACCCGGCAGCAGTCCTCATCTCTGCCGACGACCTCGCCGCCATCGAGGAGACCCTCGAGATCCTCGGAACACCCGGCGCAACCGAAGTCATCAACGAGGGCCTCGCAGACGCCGCCGCAGGCCGCTTCGCCGACAACGAGGCACTCAAGTCCCGCTATGGGACCGCCTGAGTGGAGGGGCACTACTCCATCCGAGTGACGGCTCGAGTCGAACCGGCCCTCCAGCGGCTACCAGAAAAGCTCGCCACGGCCTGCGTCGAGTTCATCTACGGGCCCCTCGCTGACAACCCACACCGAGTCGGCAAGCCCCTCCGCGGAGAGCTTGTCGGCCTGCGCTCCGCCCGCCGAGGCGACTACCGAGTGATCTACGGCGTCGTCGAGAACACCCGCACGGTAGAGATCGTGCACCTCGACCGACGCAGCGACATCGACAGACAATGAAGGGCCACTCCGCCGCCCCGGTTCACCGATCGATCTCCGGGACGTCATCACGGTCGGCAGTCGACGACTGACCGGACCGCATGACGTCACCGAGCGCCCCGATGGGTCGGGTTCGGTCGTGTGCCTCAGAACGGCCCCGGGGCGGTTGTCAGGTACACGACTCGCTGAGGCTGCCGTCAGCCTCGAGGTCGGGCATCCCACGACGCGCCATAGCGCGTGCTCAGATGCCCGACCCCTCGATGGGTCCGCCAGACCCGTCCCGTACGCCGAACGGCTACCGAAGCAGGCGGACCCGGATCGGCAAGTCCAGATCGGCCCAGGCGCGGTCAGCAGTCAGTACGTCGGCCGGCGTGCTGCGAACCGTCAGCGCCAGGCAGCATCGGTCCCCCAGTGACAACCGCGTACCCCCATCAAGTGCCCTCATCGCCCCCGCCAGCTCGGCGTCCGCTTCGGTCACGGGTCGGATGCTCACGCCGGCAGCGTTGAGGAGCCCCCGCACCCGGCTGACGTCGACATCGGCGTCGACCAGCTTGCCGACTACCTCAGCAAGGTTGGCCGCTCCCAAAGATGCCGACGCAAGTGCCTCGGCGACCATCTCTGCACCAGGCTCGTCGTGCAGTGCCAGTACGGCCGACGCGTCGAGGACGGTCATTCGCCGGCAGCGGCTGCGAGGCGACGTTCGTCAAGGAGCTCGTCGACCAGGGATCGCGTCTTCGTCACCCCGGAGGCGAGACCGCGGAGCTCGGCGGCGGCATCCTGCTGAGGTTCGATCACGAGGCTGCGACCGACCAGACGCAGGTGCAGCGGGTCCCCAGGGGAAAGCCCCAGGGCGTTGCGTACTTCTGCGGGGATGACCAGTCGCCCGTGCTGGCCCAGCACCAACGTCGCATCCATGCGGAAATCGTGCCACGAATGGTCATTCCGTGCCACGACGTACCTGACTGACGATCATGGCTGACGCGCCCGCGATGGATATCACCACACCGGAGGAGCAGGGGCGCCGAGTGGCGAGCACGGAGAACGTCGTGAAAGTGAGGCTGCTTCGCGGCGCGGACGGTGATGACGAGCCTGTTACGCTCAGGGCCGACTCCCGGGAGTTCCATGGCTGCTCCGATGTTCATCTCCGATGCGCGCCGCCAAGTGGTGCCCCTTCTCAGGTGGTCGCCAGCTCCGGGATGGACCACATCTGGCCTTGATGAGCAGTCCGCCCTTCCGGGCGCCGGGACCGCCTCACTCCCACGGCAGGTGCGGCTTTCCCTCGCAGGCCTTTCGTCCCCGGGACCGGGCCTGCCACGGCCTCGGCCTGGTGCGGCCCTGCCTGCCCGAGGACGGTCCGTGCCGGTGTCGAGGAGAGCACCAGGCATGCGAGGGCTGAGGCCCTGCCCGTCGCAGGGCCTGCGTGTCCGGTCACTCCCGACCCGAGCCCCCAGCACGGCCTCGGCCGACGTCCGGTGCTGCGGCTCACCCGACCAGCCGCCCGGCTTCCCGTGCCAGGACACGACCGGATGACCGCGGAGGCGCGCCGGGAGGGGGATGTCGCTCGGGCCATGGAACGCCTGTACGAGGCGCAGCGAATCGGACAGATCGGCGACTGGGCCTTCGATGTCGTCGATGGAACCATCAGCTGGTCCCCGCAGGTCTACGAGATCACGGGGCGCGACCTCGCCCTCGGTCCGCCGACGTCCTACGACGAGATGGCGTCGATCTTCGAGCCTGACAGCAAGGGGGCGTTGAGAAGGTACGTCGATCGAGCGATCGAGACCGGTCAGCCGCAGTCCTACGACCTGGTGCTGCACCGTCCGGACGCCACGAGGGTGCATGTCACGGCCAGGTTGGAGGTGCGCCGGAACGAGCAGGGCCACGTCGTTGCGCTGACCGGCACCATCCAGGACGTCACGGCGCGGGACCGGGCGGCCCGGTTGCTGGTGGAGAGCGAGGAGCGCTTCGGTTTCGCGCTGGACGCAGCGGGGATCGGTGACTGGGACATGGACCTGCGGACGAACGTGGCGCGGCGCTCCCTGCGGCACGACCACTGCTTCGGCTATCGCGAGCCGGTCGCCGAGTGGGGGTACGACACGTTCCTGGCGCACATCGACGCCGTGGACCGTGACAGGGTCGACGAGCGCTACCAGGTGGCGATGTCCGGTGGGGGCGACTACGACGTCGAGTTCCGGGTGACCTGGCCCGACGGCTCCGTCCACTGGCTCTGGTCCAAGGGTCGCTTCTTCTTCGACGACACCGGCCGGCCCTACCGGGTGGCCGGCATCCAGGTGGACATCACCGAGCGCCGGCGCGAGGTGGAGGCGGCGCTCCGCCTTGCCGCGATCATCGAGTCCTCCGAGGACGCCATCATCAGCCAGGACCGGTCTGGGGTGGTGATCAGCTGGAACCCGGGCGCGGAGCGGCTCTTCGGGTACCCGGCGGCGACGATGCTCGGGCAGAGGCTGGACCACCTCGCCGGGCCCACGACCTCCGACGACGACCGGTCCTCCTTCGACCGCGCTGCCCGCGGCGAGGCGGTGATCCCGTTCGAGGCCCAGCGCCGACGGGGGGACGGCACCTACCTCGACGTCGTGCTGACGCACTCGCCGCTACGCGACGTCGACGGGAAGGTCGTAGGCGTGTCCACCATCGCGAGGGACAACTCCGCGCGCAAGGAGGTGGAGCGAGCACGGAAGCAGCATGCGGACCTGTTGATCTCGAGGCTGGCTCGCGAAGCGGAAGCCGTGGCGAGGCTCCAGGAGCTGGACCGGCTCAAGGATGAGCTGGTGGCCAACGTGAGCCACGAGCTGCGCACGCCGCTCGCCAGCATCCTGGGTTACACCGAGCTTCTCAAGGAAGCGCAGAACGGTGCGCTCAATGCGCAACAACAGACCTGGGCCGATGCGGTGAACCGCAACGGCGCCCGGCTCCTGGCCGTGGTGGAGAACCTGCTGACTGCCTCCACGATCGAGGCAGGGAAGACACGTTACGGCTCGGTCCCGGTCGATCTCAACGAGGTCATCGCATCTGCCGAACAAGGGATGAAGTCCTGGATCGACGGGCGACGCCTGACGACTCGCTTCAACCTGGCCGGCAGCCCAGTCCTTGTCCGAGGTGATGTCGGTCAGCTCGAGCAAGTGGTGTGGAACCTCGTGAGCAACGCCGTGAAGTTCACCGACGACGGGGGGACGGTGGAGTGTGCCCTCGACATCGAGGGCCAACGGGCGAGGCTGACGGTCAGCGATGACGGCATCGGCATACCCGCGGCGGAGCAGGCCGGCCTGTTCTCACGGTTCTTCCGCGCGTCGACAGCCACGGACCGTGCGATCCCTGGCTCTGGGCTGGGTCTGAACGTCACCTCGTCGATCGTGCGGCAACATGGCGGCGACATCTCCGTCGTCTCGACTCCCGGCCGAGGCACCCGGGTCACAGTCCACCTCCCGATCGCGACCATGCATCAGGGCTGAGTGCCGTCGGGTCCTTCCCTGCACCACGGCACGGGCGTT
>CAVQOP010000005.1:0-550933 GCA_963714475.1 uncultured Actinomycetota bacterium | reverse complement strand
CGCCATCGTCGTGCTGCCCGGCGCCAACGCCGGCCTGGGCGTCGACGACCTCGACGCGGCGCTCACGCGGTTGCTGGTGACAGCGTCCGACGTGATGCTGACGAGTGGGGAGATCGGCGCCGACGTGGTCGTGGCAGTGGCCGGGCACGCCGCCACGTCCGGGGCTGTGCACGTGCACAACCTCGCGCCGGCGACGGACTTCCCCCGGGCCGAGATGCTCACCGGGGTGCTGGTGGTCAACGAGTCGGAGATGCGGGCGCTGAGTGGCGAGCCGACGTCCGAGGGAGGTGCCGCTGCACTGGCCGCGGGTCGGCGCGCAGCGATCGTCACCCTCGGCGGTCGCGGCGCACTGCTCGCGGTTGGCGCCGACCTGGTCCACGTCCCGGTTCCTGCGGTGCAACCGGTCGACACCACCGGCGCGGGTGATGCCCTGTGCGGGGCCCTCGCCGCCGAGCTGGCTCAGGGCGCCGGTCTCGGTGAGGCGCTCGCTGCGTCGGTGCGGGGCGCGTCGCAGTCGGTGACGGCACCGGGGGCGCGTGGCGGCCTCGTCTCACGCGCGGTCGCACTCGGCGAGGACGAGCCAGAGGCCTAGGACCGGGGCGTCAGCGCCGCGAAGGCGGCCGAAGGTGGTCGGCGAGCGACCGGCATCGTCGGCCGAGCCAGCGGGTGATCGACCCCTGCCAGACTGCGATGGCGACCTCCGCGACCACGGAGCACTCGAGCGCTTCGAAGCCGGTGTCCTCCAAGGAGGCGGTGAGCGTGCGCTGCCACGTTCGGGCTGCGTCGTGCAGCCTGCCCCGGAGCGCAGGAGAGGTCACAGCGGCGCCTACGACGCAGCGCGATCGTGGCTCGCTCGGACTCGAAGGCCGCAGCGATCACCACGAGGGCCTCGACGGCGACGTCAGCGCGCCCGCCGTGGCAACGGCCGTGGCGATCGCCGACGCCAGCTGCGCCTGACGCTCCACCCGATCGGGCGTGAGCACCTCGTCCTTGGTGGCGAAGTAGCGGAAGAACGTGCGCGCCGAGACGTCCGCCTCGGCCGCGATGGCCTCGACGCTGGTCGTCTCGTAGCCGTCGCGCGCGAAGAGTCGCAGCGCGGCGTCCTCGAGCGCGCGACGGGTGGCGTGCTTGTGGAGCTCGCGGGTCCCGGTCACGCAGGTCAGTCCGAGGCCAGGGCGGCCCGGATGAGCGTGTCGTTGTCGGCGCGCGCGCCCGGGCTTCCGCTGGTGATCGTGACTCGCGTCAGATCGCCGGTGAAGTCGTACGGCGGCGCATAGTCGCGGCACAGGGCGAGCCCGCGGTCGCGGCCGATGAACATGCCGGTCGCGGCGGTGGACAGGTCGGGGAAGAAGAACAGCCCGGGCAGCGGCACACGTGCTCCCTCGACCCCGTCGACCAGCAGCCGCGCGTGGGGTTCCAGGCTGCCGACGTACTGCACCGAGACCTGGTGCGGCCCGGGCGTGACCGGCTCCTCGCACGCCACGCGCACCAGGCCGTCGAGCATCGCGAACGCCGCCACGAGGCGTCCCTCGATCAGGGAGCAGGCCCACCCGCCGTGGGCGTCGCCGATCGCGGCGAGGATGCCCTCGGCGCCGCCCTCGGGTACGACGATCTCGGCGGTCAGGTCGAAGCCGCCGAGAGTCGAGGGCAGCTGGCTCTCCTGGATCGGGCCGCCGCCAGGGGTGTAGGTCGCGCTCGCCGGTTGCGGGTAGGCGCCGGGGCGCATGTGGGCCATCGAGGCAGGGAACTCGAAGAGCGGCAGCACCTGGTTGCGCCCGGCCTCGGCCCACCACAGCTCTTCGAGTCGCCTGACCACGTCGGGGTGCTCGGCCGAGACGTCTACGGCCTCGGAGAAGTCGTCGGTCAGGCGGAACAGCGACCAGTGGTCGCTTGCGAAGTCGAAGCTGCCCAACAGAGTCTCGCGCTCCCCGAACTGGTTGGGCACGTAGTCGGTCACGGCCTTCCACCCGTCGGCGTAGATGCCGCGAGAGCCCATCATCTCGAAGTACTCCAGGCTGCGGTGCTCGGGCGCAGTCGCGCCACCGGGGCCGGTGATCGTCGCGAGCATCGAGATGCCGTCGACGGGTTGCTGGGTGACACCGTCGACGGCGGTCGGTACGTCGATCCCGGCGGCGTCGAGGACGGTCGAGAAGAGATCGACGGCGTGCACGAACTGGCCGCGGATCGCGCCGGGATCGGCGACCTTCGCGCCCCAGCTCACCACGAGCGGCGTCCGCACGCCGCCGAGCCAGGCGTAGCGCTTCCACAGGCGCAGCGGGGTGTTGCCGGCCCAGGCCCAGCCGAAGGGGTAGTGGTTGTAGGCGTCGTGGCCGCCGATCTCGTCGATGCGCTCGATCGACACCGCGACGTCCTCGGCGTGCCCCAGCCAGCCGGCCGCCTCGTTGAGCGTGCCCGACACCCCGCCCTCGGCGCTGGCGCCGTTGTCGGAGAGCAGCATCACGATGGTCTCGTCGGCGATGCCGCGCGCCTCGATGGCGTCGAAGAGCCGCCCGAGGTGGTGGTCGGTGTGGGTGACGAAACCGGCGTACACCTCCATGTACACGCAACTCGCAGACCCTGGCCAGAACACTCTCATCGGACTCATTCGAGTCTTCACCTCCATGGTCACCTCAGCGCATCCATTCGCGTTTTTAGGCTCTCCTGACACATCTGTGGGCGTCTGAGCGAGCCTGGAAGAGCCGCACGCCGTTTCCTGTCAAGGTTTCTGAGCTGTCGAGGCACAGGAAACCGAGTGCTCAGGAGAGCGGCGTGCGTGATGTCAGCCTATGGCGGTGCCTGCTGGGCGTCGAGAACACCGTGATCGAACGGGTCGAGTTCGACGAGGAAGCGGAGGTACTGGTCGCTCACGTGCGGCCGGTGAAACGCGAACGCAGTCGGTGTGGGCGGTGTCGTCGCCCCTGTCCGGGCTATGACAGCGGGCCCGGTCGGCGGCGGTGGCGAGCGCTGGATCTGGGTGCCGTCACCGCGATGCTCGAGTCCGACTCGCCCCGCGTGCGGTGCCGAGCCCATGGTGTCGTCGTAGCGGCGGTGCCGTGGGCTCGTCACGACGCCGGTCACACCCGGGCCTTCGACGACCAGGTCGCCTGGTTGGCGACCCAGACCTCGAAGTCCACGCTCAGCGAGCTGATGCGGATCGCATGGCGCACCGTCGGGTCGATCATCACCCGGGTCTGGGCCGACATCGAGGCCCGCCACGATCGACTGGCCGAGCTGCGACGGATCGGGATCGATGAGATCTCCTACAAGAAGGGCCACAAGTACCTGATGGTCGTCGTCGACCACGACACCCGCCGTCTGGTGTGGGCCGCACCGGGACGTGACAGCGCCACCGTGCGCGAGTTCTTCGATCTCCTCGGCGAGGACCGGTGTGCCCAGATCACCCACGTCAGCGCTGATGGGGCCGACTTCATCGACACGATCGTCGAGGCGCGGTGCCCGGGCGCGGTCCGCGTCGCTGACCCGTTCCACATCGTGCAATGGGCCACCGAAGCTCTCGACGAGGTCCGCCGAAGCGCGTGGAACGACGCCCGCGCCATCGCTCGCCAGGAACCGAAGCGGGGCCGGGGACGACCTCGAGGCGATGCGCCACCACGACCGGGCAACGAACGTGCCAAGGCGCTGAAGGGAGCCCGCTACTCGTTGTGGAAGAACCCTGAGAACCTCACCGAGAACCAGCAAGTCAAGCTCGCCTGGATCGCCGCGACCGACCCGAGGCTGTACCGGGCCTACCTGCTCAAAGAAGGCCTACGGCTGATCTTCACGATGCCCTACGACGCCGCGCTCGAGGCCCTGGACCGGTGGATCGCCTGGGCCCGACGCTGCCGGATCCCGGCGTTCGTGACAGCTCCAGAAGAGCATCGTCAAACACCGAGCCCGGATCCTCGCCGCGATCGAGCACAACCTGTCCAACGGCCTCGATCGAATCGACCAACACCAAGATCCGCCTGCATCACCCGGATCGCGTTCGGGTTCAAGTCCCCGAAGCCCTCATCGCCCTCGCGATGCTCAGCCTCGGCGGCCACCGACCCGACCTCCCGGGCCGGAACTGACCCACAGGTATGTCAGGAGAGCCCGTTTTTACGACATGTTGGTGTGCAAGAGCCTTCAGGAGATGCTCGGCAATGCCTGCCAGATCTACGTCGACGCCGAGTTCGCGGTCGCTAATGCTGAGGAACGGTTTCAGGCCGAACTGGCCGAAAGAGGTCTGAGGTTCGACGTGGCCCTTGGTGAAGTGCCGTTGGATGTCGCAGACCTGACCGGCGACTAATCACGAACGGTCAGCGAACATGGCCCATTCTGCCGGAGCAGCGATGAGCGCGATGGCCAGATGCGTCATTCTGGGCGGAATGCCCCAGCTGCACAGTTGTCCGAGCGGCTCCTGCACCTCTGCCGGCCGAATGAGTTCGATCCGGCCTTCCAGCCGCTCCACCAGATCGCCATCCCGCACCGGGAGTTGTTCCTCAGCGAGATGTGGGACCTCGACGGGCTGGTCGTCGCCTGCTCGGAACGGGGCGGGGGCGCCACGAGTGCCTGCTGGCGCGGCCACTCTCCGCATCACCGGGCCGGTCGGCTCACCGGTAAACGCAACCGCCGCGGCAGCAACCCCGGTCCGCCGCTCTCGGGAGCGCTCGTAGGCTGGTGAGATGACCTTGAACCACATCCGCAGGGGCTCCGGGAGCCCGCTGCTCCTCGTCCACGGGCTCGGCGCCGGACTGCGGTCCTGGGAGCCCGTCCTCGACACCCTGGCCGCGCAGCGCGAGGTGATAGCCCTCGACCTGCCCGGGTTCGGCGAGAGTGCGCCGCTGTCGGGCGAGGTGACGATCGCCGCGCTCGCCGACTCCGTGGCGGACTTCATCGACGAGCAGGGGCTGTCGGGCGTGTCCACGGCGGGGCAGTCCATGGGTGGGCGGATCGTCCTCGAGCTCGCCCGGCGCGGCGTGGGCGGTGACACCGTGGCCCTGGACCCGGGCGGCTTCTGGACCGATCGCGAGCAGGCCATCTTCAGCGCCACGCTGCGTCCCTCGATCGCCCTGGTCCGCGCTCTGCGCGGCGCCCTCCCGGCTCTGCTGGGCAACCCGGTGACCCGCACCGCGTTGCTGGCGCAGCTCTCGCCCCGTCCGTGGGCGCTGTCCGCCGACACGGTGCTGCCGGACGTCGCAGGGTTGGCCGACTCGCCGTCGGTCGGAGCGGCGATGGACGCACTGACCAAGGGACCGAAGCAGCAGGGTGCTCCGGCGGGCAGCGTCCCAGGTCGGGTCACCCTGGGCTGGGGACGTCGGGACCTGGTCACCCTGCCGAGCCAGGCGCAGCGCGCCAGGGAGGCGTTCCCGGACGCCACGTTGCACTGGTTCGAGCGGTGCGGGCACTTCCCGCAGTGGGACTCGCCCCAGGAGGCGGCCCGGCTGATCCTGGACCGCACCGGCTGAGCGCGGCGCGGCGCTCACGGGTCCGTCAGGTCCGCAGGTAGGCGACCACCGCGAGCACCCGCCGGTTGCTGGCGGCGTCCGGGTGCAGCCCCAGCTTGGTGAAGATCGCGCTGACCACCGGCTCCACCGTCTTGACGCTGAGGTGGAGCTCCTGGCAGATCGCCGCGTTCGACAGGCCCCGGGCCATCAGGTCGAGCACGTCGCGCTCGCGCGGTGTCAGTCCCTCGACGCGGCCCTTCGCCCGTGAGCCGGTGACGAGCTCGACGAGGCCGAGGTGGTCGAGGACCAGCGCGGCCTGGGACGCGAGGTCGTCGAGCAGCCGGGACTCCGCCGCGGACAGCGGCTCGGCGGCCGCCCGGTCGACGCTGAGGGCACCGACCACCGTGCCGTTGCGGGTGACCGCGCGCATCGGCCCGTCGGGGACGTCGCGTCCCGGGACGAGCGTGGTCGGCGCGACGTTCCCGGCCGCCTGCGGCCACACCCCCACCGCGTGGAGCGTCTCGCCGTCGGCGGTCCACAGCCGCGCGCCGCGCGCGGACAGCGCCTCCGCGACGGCCCGGGCCAGGTCCGTGGTGAGGTCCTCGGACTCCGGACCCGCGCGGGACAGCCAGCTGAGGGCGGAGTAGGCAGCGCGGTGCTGGCCGTGGACGATCGCCCACCCGGCCGCCACCGGGACCAGGGTCGCGGCCAGGATCCCCGGCCGCGGGGTGCCCCATCCGACCAGGCCGACGACGAGCGCGACCACCGAGACCGCCGCGGCGGCGGCGAGCCAGCTCAGCTGGTGGCGCACGTGCCCGCGCGACGCGCGCCACCGCACGCCCACCGCCACCACCCACAGCAGCTGGAAGACGACGTACGCCGGATGGGCCAGCGACGACCACAGCACCGCTGCGGCGTCGGGCACGGTGGCGTTCACCGGGTGGGCGGTCACGACACCGGTCGCGTCGTACTCGACCGGCCAGAGCGCCGACATCGCGGCGCACACGACGGCCACGGCCACCACCGCGACGGCCACGGGTCGCCACCGGGGCGAGGGCAGCCTGCCGTTGGGGAAGCACAGCACCGCCAGCGTGATGAGGGCCAGCGCGATCGCGAGCGGCCACACGCCCCACCACGCCCACCACGGGCTCTCCCCGGCCCGGGGGAAGTGGCCGAGCTGGCGGCCGAGGAAGATCACCCCCTCGACGGCACCCGTGGCCAGGAACAACCGGCCCTCGCGGTGACCCGGCCGCTGGAACAGCACGTAGGCGCCCACGAACGCACACGCCAGGGCGAGCAGGGCGTTGTGCACGTTCGGGAGCCAGAACCCCCGGGCCTGGCCGAACGCCACCGCGGTCACGACTCCGGCGCACACCAGCAGCGGCGCGAGCCCGCGCAGCTCGGGGGAGTCGGCGCGGGACATGACGGCATCGTGGCACGGGCGGGCGCGCCGCCCAGCAGGGTTAACCCTGGGTTATCACTGGGGCTGCGCTCCAGGGTTCTCCCCGGTGGTCGCGACCGGCCGGCCGGGCACAGGGTCGAGGCCATGACCACCACTCCCGTACGCCTCCCGTCCGACCTCGCCCGCACCACGCCGACCGAGCGGCTGCTCACCGCCGGGCTCCTCGTCGCGCCGCTCGTCTACCTCGCCGCCGACACGACGTACGCCGCCCGCGGCTGGGACGACCCCGCCGGCGGCGTCCTGCACGTGCTCGGCGCCGTCGCCTACGGCCTCGTCGTGCTCCGGGTCGCGAGCTGGGTGCCGACCTCGCGGCTCGCCGCGGCCATCGTGCTGGTCGGGCTGATCGGGCTCGCGGGCAACGTCGCCTACGGCTTCGAGGCGATCCACCTGTCGCTCGGCGACGCCCCGCTGGTCGACCAGCCCGGAGCAGCCAGCCTGATCAAGCCCCTGGGGCTGTTCTTCCCGCTGTCGCTCGGGCTCGTGTCGCTCGCACTCGCGCGGCTGGGGCACCGCTGGCAGGCCCTGCTGGTCCTGGTGGCCGTCGTCGCCTGGCCCGTCGCCCACATCGGCAACATCGCGCCGCTCGCCGTCGCGGTGAACGTCGCCCTCGTCGTCGCCCTCGGGAGCCTGGCGTGGCCGCGGAGCGACTCGCACTGACCGGTCGCGACGACCGCGGTACCCCCGGGCAGGTGGAGCCGGTGCGGCACCCGTCTGGTGGGGTTGGTCCGTGAGCACGAACGAGCGACGCATCGATGCGACCCCCGACGAGGTCTGGGCGGTCCTCAGCGACGGATGGCTGTACCCGCTCTGGGTCGTGGGGGCGACCCGGATGCGGGAGGTCGACGCGGCCTGGCCCGAGAAGGGGTCGCGGATCTTCCACTCGGTCGGCGTCTGGCCCCTGGTGATCAACGACAGCACCACGGTCGTGGAGTGCGAGCCGGTGCGACGCCTCGTGCTCCGCGCCGGCGCCTGGCCGGCGGGCGAGGGGCAGGTGACCATCGATCTCGAGCCGACGAGCACGGGGACCCTCGTGCGTCTCCACGAGGACGTCGTCAGCGGGCCGGGGCGGCTCGTCCCGCCCCCGGTCAGGCACCTCCAGCTCGGGTGGCGCAACACCGAGACGCTGCGCCGCCTCGCCCACGTCGCCGAGCGACGCGGCTGAGAGGTCGGCCGGCGTGGGTCAGGACGCCGTCGCGCTCCTCACGGGTGGCGCCGGCCGGCGACAGGTCCGCTCGAGAGCCGTTCACGCACGTTGCGCGCGACACTGCGTGGTCGGAGCACCGCCGTCGACCCGGACGCGGAGTCGCGCATCCCGGCCACGGTCTCCTCGAGCGTCGAGACGGCTGCCCGGTGGGGCGTCCAGCCCAGCTCGTCGCGCGCCCGTCGGGTGTCCATCAGCGGCACCTGGAGGGCCAGGTCGATCCACCCCGGGTCCAGGGGTTGCAGGCGGGCCTGCCAGCTCGCGCTGACCGCTGCGCGCAGCAGGCGCCCGGGGGCGGGCACGTGGCGGGCGCCGAGCGCGGCGGCGATGTCGGCCGGCGTGATCGGACTCGGGGCGGCGAGGTTGAAGGCGCCGGTGGCACGTCCGTCGACCACGCGGCAGACCGCGTCCGCGACGTCGGCGGCGTGGACCATCGGGACGAGCAGGGAGCGGTCGAGGGGGAGGACCGGCAGCAGCGTGACCGCGCGGCCGGGGACGAGCCCGGGCAGGCCGTAGCGCAGGAGCGCGCTGCCGGCGTCGCGCTGTCCCACGATCCCCGGCCGCAGGCGGGCGACGACGGGCCCGTCCGAGCGACCCGCGGCGACCTCGGCCTCGTGGTCGTCGAGGAGGCGCTCGGCGGCCGCCTTGTGGCGGCTGTACATCGAGGAGCGGATCCCGCTGGTCGGGTAGGACTCGGTGACCGGGAGGTCATCGACCTTGGGGGAGTACGCGCCGACCGAGGACATGTGCACCAGGTGCGGGACCGCCTCGGCCGTCGCCGCCTCCAGCACGCGCCGGGTGCCGCCGACGCCCAGCTGCTCGAGGTAGTCGGCGCGGTGCGAGGGCTGGAAGCCCCACGCGAGGTGCACGACCGCGTCGGCGCCGCGGAACCCGGCGCGGAGCGCAGGCAGGCAGGCGTCGTCGCTGAGGTCGAGCCCGGCCCAGGTCAGTCGTCCCGAGGACGGGTCGTCGGTCGGAGCCGTGGGCACCCTGCGGGCCATCCCGACCACCTCGAGGTCGTCGTGGGTGGCGAGCAGCTGCTCGACGACGGTCGTGCCCACGTTCCCGGTCGCGCCGGTGACCACGACCTTCACGACGAGCTCCCGTCGAGGTCGACGACGACCCGGTCGCCCTGCACCGAGGCGGGGCGGCGGCGCAGCGGGAGCAGGCGCGCGTAGGCACGGACCAGCTCGCGGTAGCCCCGGCTCGGGCCGTGGTAGCCGAAGAAGCCACGGGGGCCCTTGACCATCCGCCCGTCGCGGACGTCGTAGCGAGCGCCGTGCCACGGGCACACCAGGCAGCCGTCGGCGTCGACCGAGCCCTTCGACAGGTCGGCCAGCTGGTGGCGACAGCGCGAGTCGACCGCGAACGGCTCGCCCCGGCTCAGACCGACGGTCCAGGCGCCGACGCGCTGCAGGGCCCCGCCGGTCAGGGCGCTGCGGAGCACGGAGGTGGCTGCGGAAGCCGGGGCGGGCGGGCGGCGCGCGTCGTCGGTCATGCCCCGATTCTCGGAGGCGCCGACGGGGCCTGTCCTCACCCGGTGCTACCCCGGACCTCCCACGACGGGGCGTCGGCGGGCCGCCGACGGGGAGCGGCCGGTCGACCAGCCGGCTCAGCGACGCGCGGCGTACACCCGGCGTACGACGTCCTCGATGCGCGGCTCCTCGATCGAGAGGTCGAGCACCTCGGCGCGCTCGGAGACCGCGGCGAGCACCTTGGCCGCGGTGGTGACCTCGGCGTCGAAGGCGAGCCGCTGGCGCAGGCCGTGACCCTCGCTGAGCAGGTGGCGGCAGCCGGGCAGGTCGCTGAGGTCGCCGACCGGCTCGGCCAGGTCGACGACGAGGACCCGCTCGGCGCCGACCGTGCGGGTGAGGCCGGGCAGGTCGCCGTCGAAGACCAGCCGGCCGCGGTCGACCAGCACCACCCGGTCGCACAGGCGCTCCACGTCGCCCATGTCGTGGGTGGTCAGCAGCAGCGTGGTGCCGTGCACGCCTCGCTCGGAGACCAGGAACTCGCGCAGCCGCTGCTTGGAGAGCACGTCGAGGCCGATCGTCGGCTCGTCGAGGATGACCAGGCGCGGGCGGTGCAGCAGGGCGGCCGCCACCTCGGCGCGCATCCGCTGACCCAGCGAGAGCTGCCGCACCGGGGTGGTGAGGAACTCCTCCATCTCCAGGCGCTCGATCAGCTCGTCGGTGCGCTCGCGGGCGTCGTCGCGCCCGAGCCGGTGGATCGCGGCGAGCAGGCCGAAGGACTCGCGCACCGGCAGGTCCCACCACAGCTGGGAGCGCTGGCCGAAGACCACCCCGACCTCGCGGGCCAGGCGGCGCCGGTCCGGCACGGGGCGCAGTCCGCAGGTGCGCACCTCACCGGAGGTCGGCACCAGGATGCCGGTGAGCATCTTGATGGTCGTGGACTTGCCCGCACCGTTGGCGCCGATGTAGCCGACCGCCTCGCCGGGCTGGACGACCAGGCTGAGGTCGTCGACGGCCGTGACCGTCCGCCGCCGTACGCCGTCGCGCACCCGGAAGGTGCGCACCAGGTGCTCGGCCTCGATGATCGGCCCACTCCTCTGGTCGCTCATCCGCCCGCTCCCTGGTAGTGCCGCACGCCCCAGCGCCAGCAGGCCGCCGCCAGCGCCACGCTCCACAGGGCCGCCAGCGGCGCGCACCAGCCGGCCCAGGTCGGCACGCCCTCGATGCCGGGCAGGTCGAGCAGGGTGACCACCGGCAGGTAGCCGGTGAAGGCCATCGGGAAGACGAACCCGAAGACCACCAGCAGCGAGCGGGGCCAGACCGAGGCGGGCTGGCTGGCGGCGTACCGCCCCCCGTAGACGAACGCGTTGGTCATCTCGGCGCCGTCGACGACGAAGAACTGCAGGCCGGCCGCGGTCACGAAGAGCGCGGAGAACATCGCCGTGCCGGAGACGAGCGCCAGGGCCAGCAGGGCGACCGCCGAGGCGCCCCAGGAGATGTCGTTGACCACGAGCCCGAGCACGAGCGCGGTGGCGCCCACCGACGCCCGGGCCAGGCGTCGTAGCGAGATCTCGCTCGTCACCAGCTGGGCCAGCAGCGGCTGCGGACGCAGGTAGAACACGTCGAGCATCCCGGCGCGGATGTAGGTGGGCAGGTTGTCGCAGTGCCCGAAGACGAGGTCGGCCAGCGAGAACGAGACGTCGGCGAGGCCGAAGACCAGCAGCACCTGCGCGAAGCCGAGCCCGCCGATCGCGTCGACGTTGAGGTACAGCACGCCGATCTCGGCGAGCTCGATCACGCCGATCAGCAGCGAGGCGAACAGGTCCAGGGCGAAGCTCGTGCGGTGGCTGCGCTGCGAGCGCACCCGGGAGGCGAGCACGGCGCGGTACGGCGCCACCCGGTCGGCCAGGGTGCGCGCCCGACGTGGGGCGCTCAGCCACCCTGCACCTCCAGCTTGTGCCGTCCGGCGCGCGTGAGCAGGTGCCCGGCCAGCGCGGTGACGACGAGCCAGCCCAGCTGCTGGGCGACGAGCAGCGCCGCGTCGAGGCCGCCGACGCGCCCGGAGAGCACGTCGACGGGATACATCATCATCGAGGGGAAGGGTGTCGACGTGGCCAGCACCAGCAGCCAGCCCGGGAACAGCGAGATCGGCACGAACAGCCCGGCCAGGAACCCCGAGGCGGTCATGTAGAGGATCTGCAGCCCGCGGGTCTCCACGATCCAGAAGCCGGCCGCGGCCACGAGGTAGACCGTCAGGCAGGACACGACGATCCCGAGCAGCAGGCTCACCGCCCCGAGCACGTACGCCGCCGGGCTGGCCGGGGCGCTCATCCCGACCACGAGGGCCCCGATCAGCACCGACGGGATGCCGCGGGGGAGCAGGTTGAAGAGCCGTCGGCCGACCTCGGTCGCCACGCTGGCCATCTGCACGTCGACGGGACGGGTGAAGTCGATCGCGACGTCGCCGTCCCTGATCCGCTCGGCGATCTCGGTGCGACCGGTGAGGTTGACCGAGCCCAGGACCCCCTGGGAGAGCCAGATGTAGGCGCTCATCTGCGCCACGTCGTACCCCCGCAGCTCACCGCCCGCCGCCCGGACCGTGGCGAAGAGGATGGCGACCTTGAGGAAGCCGAACGTCGCGTTCGCCACCAGGCCACCGGCCGCCGCGAGGAGGTAGGCCGAGCCCTGCCGGAAGCCTGCGGCCACCAGGCGCAGGTAGATCCGGGCTCCCGAGCGCACAAGCGCGAGAACGTACCGCTCGTGGTTGCCGCCGTCAACGGGCGGTCGTCTCCGCGTTAGGTTCGCACGATGACCAGAGCAGCAGCAGCAAGACCTGGTTCATCACCGGCGCGTCCCGCGGCTTCGGCCGCGAGTGGACCATCGCCGCCCTCGAGCGCGGCGACCAGGTCGCCGCGACCGCCCGCGACACCAGCACTCTCGGCGACCTCGTCGCGACGTACGGCGACGCGATCCTCCCGCTCGAGCTCGACGTCACCGACCGGGCGGCCGACACCCTCGCGGTGCAGCAGGCCCACCAGCGCTTCGGTCGCCTCGACGTGGTCGTCAACAACGCCGGCTACGGCCACTTCGGCTTCACCGAGGAGCTCAGCGAGGCCGACTTCCGCGCCCAGATGGAGACCAACGTGTTCGGCGCGATGTGGGTCACCCAGGCGGCCCTGCCGATCCTGCGCGAGCAGCGCAGCGGTCACATCCTGCAGGTGTCCTCGATCGGCGGGATCAGCGCCTTCCCGCGGCATCGGCGCCTACCACGCCTCGAAGTGGGCCCTGGAGGGCTTCAGCCAGGCGCTGGCCGCCGAGGTCGCCGAGTTCGGCATCCGCGTCACGCTCATCGAGCCGGGCGGCTTCGCCACCGACTGGGCCGGGTCGTCGGCCACGCGGTCCGAGCCGCACCCGGCGTACGACGCGGCCCGCGAGCAGATGGCCGAGCAGCGCGCCCGACGTGCCGGCAGCGGTCCCGGCGACCCGGTCGCCTCCGCGCGGGCGCTGATGCGGGTCGTGGACGCAGACCAGCCCCCGCTGCGCGTGTTCTTCGGCTCCGCTCCGCTCTCCATCGCCAAGGCCGACTACGAGGGTCGGCTCGCGACCTGGGAGCAGTGGCAGGACGTGGCGGACCTGGCGCAGGGTTCCTGACTGATGTATCTTGACGTCAAGAGACTTTGCGGGTGCTCGACGCCGGCATGGAGGGCCACCCTTCCGTGCGGGCCGTCGGCACCGGCAGGATGACGACCACGCAGCGCTCGACCGCACCGACCCGCAGCGAACCAGAGGAGACGGCATGGCCAGCAAGGACAGCTTCGAAGCGAAGAGCACCCTGGACGTGGGGGAGAAGTCCTACGACTACTACCGCCTCGACGCGGTCAGCGGGGAGGGTCTCGACGTCGCGAGCCTGCCCTTCAGCCTCAAGGTGCTCCTGGAGAACCTCCTGCGCACCGAGGACGGCGAGAACATCACCGCCGACGACATCAAGGCGATCGCCGGCTGGGACGCCGACGCGGACCCGAGCAAGGAGATCCAGTTCACGCCGGCCCGCGTGATCATGCAGGACTTCACCGGCGTGCCCTGCGTCGTCGACCTCGCCACCATGCGCGAGGCGATGACCGAGCTCGGCGGGGACGCCTCGCGGATCAACCCGCTGGCCCCGGCCGAGATGGTCATCGACCACTCCGTCATCGCCGACGTCTTCGGCACCCCCGAGGCCTTCGAGCGCAACGTCGAGATCGAGTACGAGCGCAACCGCGAGCGCTACCAGTTCCTGCGGTGGGGCCAGGGCGCCTTCGACGACTTCAAGGTCGTCCCCCCGGGCACGGGCATCGTGCACCAGGTCAACATCGAGCACCTGGCGCGCGTGGTCTTCGCCCGCGAGGACGCCGACGGCACCACGCTGGCCTACCCCGACACCTGCGTCGGCACCGACTCGCACACCACGATGGTCAACGGCATCGGCGTCGTCGGCTGGGGCGTCGGCGGCATCGAGGCCGAGGCGGCCATGCTCGGCCAGCCCGTCTCCATGCTGATCCCGCGCGTGGTCGGCTTCAAGCTCAACGGCGACCTGCCCGAGGGCGCCACGGCGACCGACCTGGTCCTCACCATCACCGAGATGCTGCGCGAGCACGGCGTCGTCGGGAAGTTCGTCGAGTTCTACGGCCCCGGCGTCTCCGCGCTGCCGCTGGCCAACCGCGCCACGATCGGCAACATGAGCCCGGAGTTCGGCTCGACGATCGCGGTCTTCCCGCTCGACGAGGAGACCACGAAGTACCTCGAGCTGACCGGTCGCACGGCCGAGGAGGTCGCGCTGGTCGAGGCCTACGCCAAGGCCCAGGGCCTCTGGCACGACCCCGACGCCCAGCCGCGCTACTCCGAGCAGCTCGAGCTCGACGTCTCCACCGTCGTCCCGTCGCTGGCCGGGCCCAAGCGCCCCCAGGACCGGGTCTCGCTGTCGGAGGCCAAGGAGGCCTTCCGCGGCGCGCTCACCGACTACGTCGAGGGCGGCGAGGAGGGCGACACCGACGCCCAGGCGACCGACGGCCAGGACGAGGCCTCGGAGGAGAGCTTCCCGGCCAGCGACGCGCCCAGCGCCTCCGAGAGCGGTGACGACGGTGCCGCCCGCCCGCGTCACACCGCAGCCCCCCGCGACGGCGGCCGACCGAGCAGGCCGACGAAGGTCACGCTGGAGGACGGCACGGAGTTCGACCTCGACCACGGTGCCGTCACGATCGCCGCGATCACCTCGTGCACCAACACCTCCAACCCCTCGGTGATGATCGGCGCGGCCCTGCTGGCGCGCAACGCGGTCGAGAAGGGCCTGCAGCGCAAGCCGTGGGTCAAGACCTCGCTCGCCCCGGGGTCGAAGGTCGTCAGCGACTACTACGACAAGTCCGGCCTCACGCCGTACCTCGACAAGCTCGGCTTCAACCTCGTCGGCTACGGCTGCACCACCTGCATCGGCAACTCCGGCCCCCTCATCCCCGAGGTCAGCCAGGCCGTCCAGGACGCCGACCTCGCGGTCGTCTCGGTGCTCTCGGGCAACCGCAACTTCGAGGGTCGGATCAACCCCGACGTCAAGATGAACTACCTCGCCTCCCCGCCGCTGGTGGTGGCCTACGCCCTGGCCGGGTCGATGGACGTCGACCTGTTCAACGAGCCCCTGGGCCAGGACACCGACGGCAACGACGTGTTCATGAAGGACATCTGGCCCAGCGCAGCCGAGGTCGAGGAGGTCATCGCCTCGGCGATCACCTCCGACATGTTCACCGACGACTACGCCGACGTCTTCGCCGGCGACGAGCGGTGGCGCTCGCTGCCCACGCCCGAGGGCGACACGTTCGCCTGGGAGGAGGACTCGACCTACGTCCGGCGCCCTCCGTACTTCGACGGGATGCCCGCCGAGCCGGAGCCCGTCACCGACATCGAGGGCGCCAAGGTGCTGCTCAAGCTCGGCGACTCGGTCACGACCGACCACATCTCGCCGGCCGGTGCGATCAAGAAGGACAGCCCCGCCGGCACGCTACCTGGCCGAGCACGGCGTCGAGCAGCGCGACTTCAACTCCTACGGCTCGCGCCGCGGCAACCACGAGGTCATGATCCGGGGCACCTTCGCCAACATCCGGCTGCGCAACCAGCTGGCCCCGGGCACCGAGGGCGGCTTCACCCGCGACCTCTCCGAGGACGGCGACGGCGAGGTCACCTCGGTCTACGAGGCCTCCGAGAAGTACGCCGCCGCCGGCACCCCGCTGGTCGTGCTCGCGGGCAAGGAGTACGGCTCCGGGTCCTCGCGCGACTGGGCGGCCAAGGGCACGGCGCTGCTCGGGGTGCGCGCGGTGATCGCGGAGTCCTACGAGCGCATCCACCGCTCGAACCTGATCGGGATGGGCGTGCTGCCCCTGCAGTTCCCCGAGGGGGAGACGGCGGAGTCGCTCGGGCTCACCGGGGAGGAGACCTTCTCCTTCACCGGCGTCACCGAGCTCAACGACACCATCCCGTCGACGATCAAGGTCACCGCCGGCGACGTCGAGTTCGACGCGAAGGTCCGCATCGACACCCCGGGCGAGGCGGGCTACTACCGCCACGGCGGGATCATGCAGTTCGTGCTGCGCAGCCTGCGCAACGGCTGAGGTGGTCGGCGAGCCCGTCGCCGTCCTCGCGGTCGTCGCCCTCGCGCTGCTCGTCGGCGCGGTGGTCCAGAACCTGGTCGGTCTCGGCCTGGGCCTGGTCGCCGCGCCGGTGATCACGCTGGTCGCGCCCTCCCTCATGCCCGACGTGATGCTGTGGCTGGCGATGTCGCTGCCGCTGGTGACGTTGTGGCGCGACCACGACGACATCGACTGGCACGGCCTCGGATGGTCGGTGCCGACCCGCATCGTCGGCACCGCCGTCGGGGTGGCCGCGGTCGCGACCATCTCCACCCAGAGCCTGGGGGTGGTGGTCGGCGTCATCGTGCTGGCCGCCGTGGCCATCACCTGGCGGGCCTGGCGGGTGCCGATCAACCGCGGCACCCTGCTCTCGGCCGGGCTGGTCTCGGGCTTCGCGGGCACGGCGACCTCGATCGGCGGGCCGCCGATGGCGATCCTCTACCAGCACTCGGAGCCGCAGCGGATCCGCAGCACGCTGGGGGTCTACTTCACCTTCGGCGCGGCCCTGTCCCTGGTCGGGCTGGGGCTCGCGGACCAGCTCGAGCTCTCGCACTTCTACGTCGCCCTGCTGATGCTGCCGGTGCTGCTCGTCGGGACCTTCGTGGGCTCCCGGCTGCGCGGGAGGGTCGCGGCGTCCCGGGTCCGCCCGGCGGTGCTGGTCGTGTGCGGCGGGTCGGCCCTGGTGCTGCTGGTGCGCAGCGCGGTCGGGCTCCTGGGCTGAGCCGAGCGACCGGAAGAACGTACAGTGCGTGACTCGCGGTGACCGGCCGGCCGCATCGTCGCAGGTCAGCGAGGTGTGGCTTCGGCGGCTAAAAGCCTCAGAACCCGGCACTGTACGTTCTTCCGTCGCACTGAGCGTGCCGAGGTGCCGCGGAGCGAGGGAGGCGGCTAGGTGCTGTCGCGCTCGGCGCGCCTCTGCTCGCGCTCCAGCGCCCTGCGCTGCTTCTTCTCCAGCTCGGCGACCCGGTCGTCGATGACGTCGGAGCGCTGGACGACCTGGCGCACCACGTTGATCCCGGTGCCGAGGATGACGAACCCCGGCCAGAAGAAGGAGTCGAACCCCGAGGTCAGCGCCCAGATGACCAGGCAGACGATCGAGGCCGACAGCATGCCCCACACCGCCTCGCGCCGCTGGCGCTGGTAGTGCCGGACGGCCTCGGTGCGCAGGTCGTCGGGACGCGCCGGCGTGGCGGAGCCGGCCCGCACCAGGTCTGTCGAGCCGCTCACCGTGGCGGGCACCAGGTCCGAGAGGAGGTCCGCCAGCCCGCCGAGGGTGCGGGTCCCGGCGAGGGTCTCGCTGCGCTCGTCGTACTCCTCGCGGGTCAGCCGCCCGTCGGCGTAGGCCTCCCCGAGCACCTGCAGCACCGCGTCGCGGTCGCGGTCCGCGGCGCGCAGAGCGGCGTACGCCGGGTCGCGCGGGTCGTGCGGCAGGCTCGCGAACGGGTCGTCCATGACGACGATCCTAGGGCGGTGGCGCCGCCTAGAGTGGAGTCATGATCGTAGCCTTCAGCATCAGCCCCGCGACGGCCGACGACACCGGTGGTGTGAGCGAGGCCGTCGCCGCGGCGGTCCGCGTCGTCCGCGACTCCGGCCTGCCCTGCGAGACCAACGCGATGTTCACCAACCTCGAGGGCGAGTGGGACGAGGTGATGGCCGTCGTCAAGGGCGCCGTCGACGCGGTCGCGGCCGTCTCGCCCCGGGTCTCGCTGGTGCTCAAGGCCGACGTCCGGCCCGGGTGGGACGGGCAGATCAGCGCCAAGGTCGAGCGCCTCGAGCAGGCGCTCGGCGACTGAGGTCGAGGTCGGGCGCGAGGGAACCGACCGCGGGTAGGTTGGGGTCATGAACCCGCCCCCCGCGGGGCCGGCCCCCCCGACCGACCCCGAGCTCGCGACCGAGCCCGTGACCGATTCCGAGCCCGAGTCCGAGTCCGCCGGGCCCGGCTCGAAGCGCGGGCTCGTCGTCGTCGGCCTCGCGGTCGCGACCGCGGTCGGCCTGGTCGCGGCGGCCACGCTCGCGTACGCCGGTGTGTGGGGCGTCGCGGAGCCCGCGCCGGCACCGGCGCAGGTCACGCTGGACGACGTCGTGACCTACGAGGACCTGCCGACCACGCACACCGAGAAGCCGGTCACCTACGACCAGAGTCCTGCCGTCGGCGGCCCGCACGCCCGGGCCTGGCTCGACTGCGGCACCTACGACGAGCCGGTGCGCGAGGAGAACGTCGTGCACGACCTCGAGCACGGCACGGTCTGGTTCGCGGTGAGCGAGGACCTCGACCCGGAGTCGCTCGCCGCGCTGGGCGCGATGCTGCCCGACAACGGGATCCTCGCGCCCTACCCGGGGCTGGACGCGCCGGCGGTCGTCACGGTCTGGGGCGCGCAGCTGCGGCTGACGGGAGCCGAGGACCCGCGGCTGCCGCTGTTCCTCGCGGCGTACGGCAACGGCCGGACCGCCCCCGAGCCGATGGCCTCCTGCGACGGCGGCCTGAGCGACCCGGACGGCGAGACCCCGACCACGACCGCCGTGTAGGACGGCTGCCACGATCGGGCCCATGGACTCCGAGACCCAGACCTACCGCACCGGCGGGCGGGAGAGCGTGCTCGACCTGACCCGCGACGTCGCGGCCTTCGTGGCCGGGCGTGGGGACGGCCTCGTGCACCTGTTCGTGCCGCACGCGACCGCCGGGCTCGCCATCCTCGAGACCGGGGCCGGGAGCGACGACGACCTGCTCGCGGCCCTGGCCGACCTGCTCCCGGCCGACGACCGGTGGCGTCACCGCCACGGCTCGCCCGGCCACGGTCGCTCGCACGTCATGCCGGCCCTGGTGCCGCCGTACGCCAGCGTCCCGGTGCTCGGCGGGAGCCTGGCCCTCGGGACCTGGCAGAGCGTGTGCCTGGTCGACCTCAACGTCGACAACGCCGAGCGCGAGGTGCGGTTCAGCTTCCTCGCGGGTTGAGTCGGGGCCTGGTCCTAGAACACGCGTTCGACTAGGGTGGTCGTCATGTCCGGCCCCGTCGCACCCCCCGGCTGGCCCCATGACGTGCGGCCGCCGGACGCCCCGGACTGGGCGGCCTCGGCGACGTCGTGGCTGCTCGACCTGTCCCCGCCCGAGTACCGCTCCTACCCCGTGGTGCGCCGTCACCCGGTCGTCCTCGCGCGCTTCGCCGTCCTGCACGTCGAGGCGTGCCAGGCCGGGTGCCGACGAGCGCTGGAGGAGGCGAGGTCCCAGCTGCGTGGGTTCGTCGGCGGCGACGTGGTCGAGGCTGCCGTGCAGGCCTGGCTGGCGGAGTCCGCGCGCCTGGTCGGCGTACGCCGTGAGGTCGGGCTCGTCGAGGACGCCCTGCGCGGCCGCCGCTGGACCGCGCGGCTCTGAGGGCCCGACGGCAGCGAGCTGCGCGTGGCGTGCGCATCGCTGCCCGCCGTGCGCCCTCCCTCGACCGGACCCACCCGGACTACCGGACCTCGGCCAGCGGGTCGGCCGAGCCCAGCCGCCACACGGCCAGCCCGTGCAGACCCAGCTCGGTGGCCAGCGCCCGACGCAGCTCGAGGGAGCGCGCGTCGGACCACCACAGGACGGTCCCGTTCGACAGGGTCGCCGTCCACTCGCCCGCGGCGTCGTCCCACGTCGGCGTCGCCCCGTCGGCCTCGACCCGCCGGCGGGCCTGGGCGACGGTGACGCTGCGCCCGGTCCCCGTCGTCGGCCACGTGTAGCCGTACCCGGCGACCCCGACGTCGAGACGCTCGGGCGGCACCAGCGCGGCCGCCGCGGCCAGGGCGCGGCGCTGCCAGTCCAGCGCGCCGATCGGTCCGGGACCCGTCCAGGTCGGTCCGTGCTGGTCGTAGGTCATCAGCTGGACGAGGTCGACGTGCTCCGCGAGCGCCCCGAGGTGGTAGCCGGCCGCGCGGTAGGCCTCCCGGCTGGTCCGCGCCGACACGTCGATGGACACCCGCGCCCGCGCGGGGAGGCGCGCCCGGAGTCGGCGGGTCAGGTCGACCAGGCCCGCCGCGTCGTCGGGCCGGACCCGCTCGAGGTCCACGTTGACGCCGTCCCACCCCTGGCGTCGCACGGCCCGGGCGAGGGAGCGCACCACGGCGCGGCGGTGCGCGGCGTTGCTCAGCAACCCGTGAGCCGCTGCGGGGTCGAAGTCACCGAGCGCGTTGGAGTAGTTGCTGAGGATGATCTCCGCGCGCAGCTCGTGCCGGTGGGCCGTCCGGAGCAGGCGGCGGGCGTCCGGCGTGGGGGAGGTGGACGAGGCCCCGCCCGGGTGGAGCATCGTCCCCGCGACGGTGACCGTCGCCAGCCCCGGCGCGTTGCGCACCAGGGCGGCCGAGGACAGGCTCTCGATGGCGTAGCCCGTGACGACCGGTCCGCGCCCCGTCGGCCGGCCGGCGTGCGCGACCGCGCCGGTCGTCGTCGCGAGCACCGCCGCCGAGAGCGGAACCAGCAGGGCCTGCGCGAGACGCCACCAGGAGGTCATCGCACCAGCATGACCCACTACGGTCGGCCGGTGCCCGAGTTCGCCAGCGTCATCCTCGTCGACCGCCGCGGCTGGCTGCTGCTCCAGGAGCGCGACGAGCACCCCGCCATCGACCCGGAGACCTGGAGCCTGGTCGGCGGCCACCTCGACCCGGGCGAGGACCCGCTCGCCGCGGCGTACCGCGAGCTCGAGGAGGAGACCGGCGTCAGGCTCGCCCCCGGGGACCTGGCCCACTGGCGCACCCTGCACGTCTTCCACGCGGCCTACGCCAGCACCGACCCGGTCCACGTGCACCTCGCCCCCACCGACCTCACCGACGCCGAGGTGGAGTGCCACGAGGGCCGGCGGATCGTCTTCGTCGAGCCCCGCACGGCCCTGACGCTCCCGCTGTCCGCGCTCGCCCAGCAGGCGCTCCCGGCCCTGTTGACCAGTCCCGCCTACGCGACGATGGTCACCTCCGCCGAGGGCCCGGCCTCCCCGGGTGAGCCGTAGAGTGAGAGCCATGGGCCTGCTCGAGTCGATCCACGGACCCCGCGACCTGCGAGGGCTCACCCAGGACGACCTCACCGACCTCGCCGTCGAGATCCGCGACCTGCTGGTCACGACCTGTGCCCGCACCGGCGGCCACCTCGGCCCCAACCTCGGTGTCGTCGAGCTGACGATCGCCCTGCACCGCGTCTTCGACTCGCCGCGGGACCGCGTCGTCTTCGACACCGGCCACCAGTCCTACGTGCACAAGATGCTCACCGGCCGCGCGGGGGACTTCGGCGGCCTGCGCAAGGAGGGTGGCCTGTCCGGCTACCCGAGCCAGGCCGAGTCCGCGCACGACATCGTCGAGAACTCCCACGCCTCGACCGCCCTGAGCTACGCCGACGGCCTCGCGAAGGCCTACGCCATCCGCGGCGAGGACCGCCACACCGTGGCCGTCATCGGCGACGGCGCCCTGACCGGCGGCATGGCCTGGGAGGCGCTGAACAACATCGCCGTGGCCAAGGACAGCCGGCTGGTGATCGTCGTCAACGACAACGGTCGCTCCTACACCCCCACGATCGGGGGCCTCGCGACCGCGCTGACCTCGCTGCGCACCAGTCCGCGCTACGAGCAGGTCCTCGACCTCGTCAAGCGCCGTCTCCACGCCGTGCCGGGCGTGGGCGCGACGACGTACGACGCCCTGCACGCGATGAAGAAGGGCCTCAAGGACGCCATCGCGCCGCAGGGCCTCTTCGAGGACCTCGGCCTGAAGTACGTCGGCCCGGTCGACGGCCACGACGAGCAGGCCATGGAGCAGGCGCTGAGCCAGGCCAAGCGCTTCGGCGGTCCGGTGATCGTGCACGCGCTGACCCGCAAGGGCTTCGGCTACGACGCCGCCGAGCGCCACGAGGCCGACCAGTTCCACTCCCCGGGCCCCTTCGACGTCGACACCGGCGTGGAGAGCCCCAAGTCACAGATCTGGACCGACCACTTCGCCGACGCGATGCTGCGGGTGGGCCACCAGCGCCCCGACGTCGTCGCGATCACCGCCGCGATGACCCACCCGGTCGGCCTGGACAAGTTCGCCTCGCGGTTCCCGACGCGGATGTTCGACGTCGGCATCGCCGAGCAGCACGCCGCGACGGCCGCGGCCGGCATGGCGATCGGCGGCCTGCACCCCGTGATCGCGCTGTACGCGACCTTCCTCAACCGGGCCTTCGACCAGGTCCTGATGGACGTCGCCCTGCACCGCTGCGGGGTGACCTTCGTGCTCGACCGCGCCGGTGTCACCGGTGACGACGGGGCCAGCCACAACGGCATGTGGGACATGTCCGTGCTCCAGCTCGTGCCCGGACTGCGGCTGGCCGCCCCGCGCGACCCCGCACGCCTCGACGAGCTGCTCGACGAGGCCGTCGCCGTCGACGACGCCCCCACGGTGCTGCGCTACCCCAAGGGTCCGCCCCCCGAGGACATCCCGGCCGTGGACCGCGTCGGCGGGGTCGACGTCCTGGTCCGCGACGGTGCCCGCGACGTGCTGCTCGTCGCCGTCGGCGCGATGGCGGCGACCGCCCTCGACGTCGCGCGTCGCCTGGCCGACCAGGGCATCGGCGTCACCGTCGTCGACCCCCGCTGGGTCAAGCCGGTGGATCCCGCGCTGGTCGAGATGGCCCGCGACCACCGGCTCGTGGTCAGCGTCGAGGACAACGGCGAGATCGGCGGCTGCGGCGCGGTGCTGCTCCAGACCCTGAACGCCGCCGGCGTCCGGACGCCGTTCCGGCTGCGCGGCATCCCGCAGGAGTTCCTGGGCCACGCCAAGCGCGGCGCGATCCTGGAGCGCATCGGGCTCTCACCGCAGGCCCTGGCCCGCGACATCGTGGAGGACGTCACCGCTCTCGACGAGACCACGTCGATGCTCATGAGCGACCAGCCGCGCTCGGACGCCTGACCTCAGCCGGCCGGCAGCGGCACCGGGCCCACCCCGGTGACGCCGACCTCGAGACCTATCCTGGGACGATGAGCTCCCCGCGACTCGTCCACATCGTCGACGACGTGCCCGACCTCGACGGGGTCGAGGACCTGACGATGGTGCTCGTGCTCGACGGGTTCCTCGACGCCGGCAACGCCGCCGCCCTGGCCGCCCGCCACCTCGTCGCCGTCGACGAGGCCCGCAGCACCCGGATGCCGGTCTCCGAGACCGGCGCCGACACCGAGCGCACCGGCGGCACGGGCGGCAGCGGCACCCACGACGACCACGAGCTGGGCGCCTCGGCGGCCTACGACACCGGGCTCGACACCCCGGACGCCCCGGGCGCCGCGACAGACGCCGGGGCGGACGCAGCGACAGACGACGAGGCGGCGGACCCCGCCGACGCCGCAGCAGCCATGCGCCAGGCCGCCGGCCCCGTGGTGGCCACCTTCGCCGTCGACGAGCTCCACGACTACCGCGCGCGCCGTCCCCCGATGTCCTTCGTGGTCGACCACTACGCCGGTTACGAGGCGCCCCGGCTGCTCGTGCGGCTGCTGCGCGACAGCGGCGGGACGCCGTACCTGCTGCTGCACGGCGTCGAGCCCGACGTCCGGTGGGAGGCGTTCTGCCAGGCCGTGCGCGAGGTCGTCGAGCGCTTCGGGGTGACCCGGGTGGTCGGGATGGGATCGGTGCCGATGGCCGCGCCGCACACCCGCCCCATCGCGGTGACGCGCCACGCCAACCGGCCCGAGCTGATCACCGGCACGAGCCCGTGGCGCGGCGAGCTCCGCATCCCCAGCAGCGCCCAGGCCCTGCTCGAGCTGCGCCTGGGGGAGTGGGGGCACGACGCCCTCGGCTTCGTCGCACACATCCCGCACTACCTCGCCCAGCTCGACTACCCGCAGGCCGCGACCGTCCTGCTCGAGCAGGTCGAGCTCGCGGGCCGGCTGACCATCGACCTCGACGCCCTCCGCTCGCAGGCCGAGAGCCGGCGCGGCGACATCGAGCGCTACCTGGCCGACAACGAGGAGGTCACCTCCGTGGTCGAGGCCCTCGAGCGTCAGTACGACGCCTTCGAGCGCTCCGAGGACGCGGGGTCCAACCTGCTGGCCACCGACCAGCCGCTGCCGACCGGCGAGGAGCTCGGCAAGGAGTTCGAGCGGTTCCTGGCCGACCTGGAGAACCCCGAGGACGAGCGGTGAGCGGCGCCACCGGGTCGCCGGGCGAGCCCGAGGTCGACCGCACCGCCGACCTCGTCCGGCTCCTGGACATCGAGCAGCTCGACGACGACCTGCACCGTGGACGGCACCCGCGCACCGAGCGCACCCGGGTGTACGGCGGTCAGGTCGCCGCCCAGGCGCTGATCGCGGCGATCCGCTCCGTCGAGCCCGAGCTGGGCGTGCACTCGCTGCACTCCTACTTCCTGCTCGCCGGCGACTACAGCGTGCCGATCATCTACTCCGTCGAGCGGATCCGCGACGGACGGTCCTTCGTCACGCGACGGGTCGAGGCACGCCAGCACGGCCGGGTCATCTACTACCAGACCGTCAGCTTCCACCGCCGCGAGGAGGGCCTCGAGCACCAGGACGTGATGCCCGAGGTCGCCGAGCCCGAGACCGGCCTGGACATGCTCGAGCTGATGCGCCAGGCCGGCAACGCCGAGGTCGACTCGCTGGTCAGCGAGTGGGGCGCCCTGGAGATGCGCTTCCTCGGCAACAGCCAGCACGGGCTGGACCCGGACCCGCGCCACCCGTCGCAGTCACGGATGTGGCTGCGCCTGCGCGGCGAGCTGCCCGAGGACCCGACCATCCACCAGGCCCTGTTCGTCTTCGCCAGCGACGTCAGCCTGCTCGGCGCCTCGCTCGGCGCGCACCCGGTGGTGCCGGCGCAGGTGCAGATGGCCTCCCTGGACCACACCATCTGGTTCCACCGGCCGTTGCGCGTCGACCGGTGGTGGCTCTACGACCAGTGGTCGCCCTCGGCCCAGGGCGGTCGCGGTCTCTCCCTCGGCGAGGTCTACGTGCCCGACGGCACGCTGGTCGCCACGGTCGCCCAGGAGGGCATCATCCGGCCGCGTCGGGACCGCTGAGGTCCGCCGGCGCCACGGCGTACTCCGACCCCCACGCGAGCAGGGCCTGCACCACCGGCGCCAGTGCCCGGCCGGCGTCGGTCAGCAGGTACTCCTCGCGCGGCGGCGCCTCCTGGTAGCGGCGCCGCTCCAGCACCCCGGCCGCCTCCAGCGAGCGGAGCCGGGCGCTCACGCGGTCGCGCGGTGCGCCGGTCCCGCGGACGATGTCGGTGAAGCGGCGGCTGCCGAGCAGCAGCTCGCGCACGACCAGGAGCGACCACCGCTCCCCGACGAGCTCGAGCGCGGCAGCCGCGGGGCACGGCCGACCCGGGAGGTCGGCCAGGACCACGCTGCGGGGTCCGGCGGCCCGGCGGGTCCGGCGCGTCCGGCAGGTCCAGGATGGTCACGGAGTGGCACAGGTGCTAGCGTCCCGGCAGTGAGTTCGGAAGTCAAACCCTCTCGTGGCCCCGGCCGGACGGTGACCGACGGCACCCTGCTCTGGGTGGCCGTGGGCACCGTGCTGGTGCTGGTCACCTACGTCACGCCGATCGCGACCCTGGCCCGCAGCGCCCCCGACCTCGGAGCGGGGCAGGCCGCGCGCGCCTGGATGCTGAGCTCGATGAGCGTCGGGCTGGCCGCCGGTCTGCTCGCGGCCGGGGTCGCGGGCGACACCCGGGGCCGCCGTCGGGTCTACGTCACCGGGCTCGCGCTGCTCGGCGGCGGTGCCCTGGTGTGCGCCGTGGCGTGGGAGCCGTGGCTGTTCGTGGCGGCCCGGGTCGTGCAGGGGCTCGGGGGAGCGGCGGTGCTCGCCTGCGGGCTGGCGCTGCTGGCGGGCTCGACCGCGCCCGGGCCGGAGCGGACCCGCGCGACCGCGCTGTGGGGGGCCAGCGTCGGCCTCGGGATCACCCTCGGCTCGGTGCTCGCGGTGGCCCTGGACCTCGACGTCGGGTGGGCCACCGGCTGGCGCGAGGACTACGTCGTGACCGGCCTGGTCACGCTGGCGGTGATCGTCCCGACCCGTCGCCGCGTCCCAGCCCCGCCCGGGCTGCCCGGCCGGGTGGACCTCGCCGGTCTCGTGCTGCTCAGCCTGACCGCAGCCACGCTCGTCTCGTGCCTGACCCAGGGACGAACCGGCATCGACGCGCCCACCGTCGTCCTCGCGGCCCTCGCCCTGCTCGCCCTGGTCGGGTTCGTCCGGGTCGAGCGCCGCGTCGCGGCACCCCTGCTCGACCCCGTGCTGCTGCGCGACCCGCGCTTCCGCGCGGCCACCACCGGCTCGCTCACGCTCGGGCTGGGCATCATCGGGACGACGTCCTACCTGCCGACGCTGGTCGACGTCGGCCTCGACCGCGGTCTGGCGGTCGCGACCGTGCCCGTGCTGGGGTGGTCGCTGACCAGCGTGGCCACGGCGCTGCTGCTGCCGCGCCTGCCGGTGACCCCCACCGGACCACGGCCCATCGCGGCCCTGCTGGTCGTGGTCGCGCTGGGCCAGCTCGCCTGCTTCGGAGTCTCGGCGGACGACGCGCTGTGGCGCCTGAGCGTGGCGATGGTGCTCGCCGGTGCCGCCACCGGTGCCCTGAACGGGATCCTCGGCCGCGAGGCCGTCGCCAGCGTCCCGCCCGAGCGAGCCGCCATGGGCTCGGGGGCCAACAACACCGCCCGCTACCTCGGCGCCGCCGTCGGCATCACGCTGTTCGTCACCGTCGCCGGCCTGCGCGAGGAGATCACGGCCGGCTTCGACCTGGCCGTGGTCACCTCGGCGTGCGTGACGCTGCTCGGCGCTGCCGTCATCGCGACGTACGGCCGTCGCGGCGCCGAGAGGAACGCTCGACGCGCCGGGTGACCAGGCGTAGCGTGCCCGCCATGACCGGACGGCCCTCACCCTCCTTCGTCGTCGCCGTGCTCGCGCTCGTCGTGGCCGCCGGCGGCACCGGGTACGCCGCCGGGCAGGTGAGGTCGGGCGACATCAAGGACAACACCGTCGCCTCGCGCGACGTCAAGAACAACACCCTGACCAGCAAGGACGTGCGCGCCGGCTCCCTGACCCGCTCCACGCTCGACGACGGGTGTGCGCGCGGTGAGTCCGCGCTCTTCGGTGGCTGTGTCGCCCGCGCCTCGTCCGGTCCCACCGGCCACCAGGCCGCCATCGACGACTGCAGCCGGCGCAACGGCCGGCTTCCCACGACCCTGGAGCTGCGGTGGATCGCCACCCACGAGGAGTTCGCGTGGGCCGACACGAACCCCAGCCAGTACGAGTTCACCGGTGACTACACCTCGGAGGGCCCGCTGACCCCGATCGCGTTCGACAAGGCCTTCAACGTGATCGGCAACGCCTCCGCCCAGACGTTCTGGCACCACTGCGTCACGTACTGAGGCCTGCTGACCCCGGCGGGCTCAGCCGGCCGAGGGCCTGCTCAGCGGTCGGTCGTGCGCCCGGTGAGGTGCGGGGCGCCGCTGCCCGGGCTGCTCAGCGAGAACGCGTAACCGTCGTCGAGCGGACGCGAGCCGAACGCGACCCGGCCCGGCAGGAACACCGGCTTCTTGAAGGCCACCTCGACGCGCACCGCGTCGGGCAGCCGGTTCTCCAGCGCCGCGACGCAACGCGCCTTGGTCCACATGCCGTGGGCGATCTGGCGGGGGAAGCCCAGCGCCTTGGCCGTCAGGGGGTAGAGGTGGATCGGGTTGTGGTCGCCGGAGACCGACGCGTAGCGACGGCCGAGGTCGCCGGGCAGGCGCCACACGGTGCCGTTCGGCTCGGCGTCGGGGAAGGAGCTGCCCGAGGAGGCGTCCGCATCGCCCCGGCCTCGGCGCAGGTACGTCGAGGTGCTCTCCCAGGCCAGGCCGTCCTCGGTGTGCGCCTCGACGTCGAAGTCGAAGACGACCCCCTTCGGGTGCGGTCGCGACGGCCCCACCCGCGCGGTGATGCTCAGGGTGTCGCCGACGCGGACCTGGCGGTGCCGGGTGATCGTGTTCTCGACGTGGACCGTGCCGACGGCGGGGGCCGGGAACGCCGGGTCGGTGAGGATCGCCATGTGGAGGGGGAAGGCGAGCAGGTGGGGGTAGGTCAGCGGGACGGTGTCCTTGGTCGGGAAGCCGCAGACGGCGGCGTACGCGTCGACGTCGGCGCGCTCGACCACGATCCCGGCCCGCTGGAAGGCCAGGCCCTCGAACCCGTCGGCGGCGGCCTTGCGAACGCCGGGCAGCGCACCCACGACCGGGAGCGAGGGCAGCGCGGCACGCAGCAGGGTCGAGAGCCCGCCCGGCGTGCCCTCGAGCACGGTCGGCTCCGTCCTGGGGGCCACCTCAGGCCCCCAGCATCATCTGGCCGCAGACCCGGACGACGTTGCCGTTGACGGCCGTCGAGCCGGGGTGGGCGTACCAGGCGATGGTCTCGGCGACGTCGACGGGCAGACCGCCCTGGGACATCGCGTTGAGCCGCTGGCCGACCTCACGGGTCGCGAACGGCACGGCCGCGGTCATCTGCGTGATGATGAAGCCGGGTGCGACGGCGTTGATGGTGATGCCGTCGGAGAGCTCGTCGGCGAGGGAGTCGACCAGGCCGATCACCCCGGCCTTGGAGGCGGCGTAGTTGGTCTGCCCGACGTTGCCGGCGATGCCGGCGATCGAGGCGACCCCGACGATCGAGCCGCCGGCGTTGATCACGCCCTGGTCGAGGAGCTCGCGCGTGATCAGCTCGGGGGCGGTGAGGTTGACCGCGATCACCGAGTCCCAGCGCGCGTCGTCCATGTTGGCGAGCTTCTTGTCGCGGGTGATGCCGGCGTTGTGGACGACGACGTCGACGCCGCCGTGCTTCTCGCCCAGGTGGTGGGCGATGCGCTGAGGGGCGTCGCGACCGGTGATGTCGAGGGTCAGCCAGTCGCCGTCGAGCTCCTTCATCAGCGACTGCAGCTCGCTGGCGGCCTGCGGGACGTCGACCCCGACGACGGTGGCACCGTCGCGGGCGAGCACGCGGGCGATCTGCTCCCCGATGCCACGGCTCGCGCCCGTGACCAGGGCGATCTTGCCGGTGAGGGGAGCGGTCGCGTCGGCGACGGGCCCGGGCTCGGCGGACCCGTGGGCGCCGATCCGCACGACCTGGCCGGAGACGTAGGCCGACTTCGGCGAGAGCAGGAAGGCCAGGGTGCTCAGCGCGGAGGCCTCGGAGCCGTCGGCGACGTAGACCAGCTGCACGGTGCCGCCACGGCCGATCTCCTTGCCGAGCGAGCGGGTGAACCCCTCGAGCGCACGCTGCGCGACCCGCTCGGCACCGCTGACCTGTTCGGGCGGCGTGCCGAGGACCACGACGTGCGGGCAGGTCTCGAGGCTGCGCAGCACCGGGGTGAAGAACTCCCGCAGCTGGTGCAGGTCGGCGCTGCTGCTCAGGCCGGTCGCGTCGAAGACGAGGCCCTTGAAGCGAGCGCCCTCGACGGACTGCGTCGGTCGAGGCGATGCCGACCTCGTCCAGCAGACCCGGCAGCGACTCCGCGAGGCGACCGGTCCCGCCGAGCAGCACGGTGCCGTCGACGAGCGGGTCCCCGGTCCGGTAGCGCTCCAGCGGGGTCGGGGCGGGCAGGCCGAGATTCTTGACCAGGAGCTTCCCGATCGGGGTGGCGGTGAAGCCCTGGTAGCGGTCGCTCATGCGGGTGCGTTCCTTCGGCTCGGGGGTGGTGCGTCGGTACGACGAACATGTAACTCGATGTGTAACTGGGCGTCCACAGTTCGTGATCTGGCCCTCAATGGGTCGCGCGAACGCACATTACCGGCCAGTATGGCCCGATGATCTCCAGCACTCGCCGCGTCGCCGTCGTCGGCGGCAACCGACTTCCCTTCGCCCGCTCCAACACCGTCTACGCGACGGCGTCCAACCAGGACATGCTGACCGCGGCCATCGATGGCGCCGTGGAGCGCTTCGGCCTCGAGGGCGAGCGCCTCGGCGAGGTCGTCGCCGGCGCCGTCCTGAAGCACTCGCGCGACTTCAACCTGACCCGTGAGGCGGTGCTGGGCTCGAAGCTCTCCGCCGACACGCCGGCCACCGACATCCAGCAGGCCTGCGGCACCGGCCTCCAGGCCGCCATCCAGGTGGCCAACAAGATCGCTCTCGGCCAGATCGAGGTCGGGCTCGCCGGCGGCTCGGACACCACCTCCGACGCGCCGATCGCGGTGGGCGAGGGTCTGCGCAAGGCGTTGCTGCAGGCCAACCGGGCCAAGACCCTGCAGGGCCGGCTGGCCGCACTGGCCAGGATCCGTCCCGGTGACCTCGTGCCGGCCATCCCGCAGAACGGCGAGCCGCGCACCGGTCTGTCCATGGGCGAGCACGCCGCCCTGACCGCGCTCGAGTGGCAGGTCGGCCGCGAGGAGCAGGACGAGCTCGCCGCCGCGTCGCACCAGCACCTCGCCGCGGCGTACGACGCCGGGTTCCTCGACGACCAGATCACCGCCTTCCGCGGCCTCGAGCGCGACCAGAACCTGCGCGCGGACTCCACCGTGGAGAAGCTCGCCAAGCTCAAGCCGGTCTTCGGCAAGGGCGAGGCGGCCACGATGACGGCCGCCAACTCCACCCCGCTGACCGACGGCGCGTCGGTGGTCCTGCTGGCCTCCGAGGAGTACGCCGCCGCGCACGACCTGCCGGTGCTGGCCTACCTCACCGCCTACGAGACGGCGGCCGTCGACTACGTGCACGGCGGCGAGGGCCTGCTGATGGCGCCGGCGTACGCCATGGCGCGGATGCTCGCTCGCGAGGGCCACTCGCTGCAGGACTTCGACTACTACGAGATCCACGAGGCGTTCGCCTCGCAGGTCCTCTCGACGCTCAAGGCGTGGGAGGACCCGGTCTTCTGCAAGGAGCGCCTCGGGCTCGACGCTCCCCTCGGTGCGATCGACCGGTCGAAGCTCAACGTGCACGGCTCGTCGCTGGCCGCGGGGCACCCGTTCGCCGCGACCGGCGGCCGCATCGTCAACGTCCTGGGCAAGCTGCTCTCGCAGGACACCGCGTCGGGGGCCAAGGGGGTCATCTCGCTCTGCGCGGCCGGCGGCCAGGGTGTGACCGCCATCCTCGAGAAGGCCTGAGCCCTGACGAGATCAGAGTGCCGTCAGCTGTTCGGCGCGGGCGCTGGCCGCGTGGCCAGCGCCAGCGCCGTGGCGACGAGGTAGTCACGGACCTGCTCGGCCGAGATCTGACCGACCGTGGGGATCCCCGGTGCCGCCTCCTTGACCAGGATGCCGACCCGGGCGAGCTGGAGCGCGCCGAGCCCGCTGGCGTAGAGCGCGTTGGCCAGCAGCGCCGGGTCCTCGACGGTGAAGGCACCGTCGCGAGTACCGTCCTCGAGGACGCCGGAGAGGGTGGCGAGGCAGCTCGAGATCGCGCGGCCGAGGCGGAACAGGGCGCCCTCGCTGATCTCGTCGAGCAGGTCCTGGCCCTGGCGGCGCATCAGCGACTGCGCGCAGTCGACGAACGCCGGGTGGTCGACGCCGTAGTCGACGAACGCGCCGACGATCCGGGTCAACCGGGACTCGGCGTCGTCGTCCGCGGCTGCGGCCCCGGTGAGCTCCTCGCGGAGCTCGTCGAGGTACACGACCAGCGTGAGGGCCGTCAGCTCCTCCTTGCCGGTGAAGTGGCGGTAGACGATGGCGCGGTTGATGCCGACGGCACGGGCGATGTCCTCGATCTGCGCGTCCCCGACCCCACGGGCGTCGAACAGCTCGCGGGTCGCCGCGATGATGTCGGCCTCGCGCGCTCGACGGCGTACGGCGGCGGCCTTGCGCCTCCCGTCGGACGGCGGAGCGGTCATGGCAGGGGAGTGTACGGAACGTGCAACTGTGAGTTGCAGCAGCCGTGACGAGGTGCTCAGGCAGCAGAGCGCGACCAGGGCGTCCCACCGCAGGGCTCCCGGATCGGGACCGGCCTCGGCCAGGGCGCGCAGGGCGACACGGATGATCTCACCGTCCCGCGCGCTGCCGTGACCTGACAGCCGGACGCCTCCGGAGCCGTCGGGCACCACGCGCAGGTAGCGACCTCGCTGCGCTCCCTTCGCCGACCGGGCCCGGGCCGCGCCGGCGAGGTCGACGATCGCGCGGTCGGGTGCGGTGGTCTGCAGCGCAGTAGTGGACATGGCACGACCCTGGCGGTGACCTGCCCCCGATCGAACAGGTCGAGTCCCCAGGTGTGGAGGCGAGTCCCTCTCCCCGGTCCTGTGGACGACTGGTGGCACGCGAGATGGTGGTGGAAAACTCTGGCGCTTCGAACTGGTGTTCGATATAGTGCAGGCATGGCAAACCTTCTCGACGACCTCCGTGGCCTGACCGCCGCGCTCGTCGAGGGACGCGTGGACCCTGGTGGCCAGGACCGGGCCGCGGACACCCAGCGGGTCGAGACGATCGCGGTGATGGAGCAGCTGAAGTCGGCCCTGTGTGCGGTCCAGGCCGACCTGACCGTCGGCCTGGATGCCTCGGTGCGCGCCCAGCACGCCGCCGAGGGGGTGCCGGCCGTCCGGCGGGGGCGTGGGGTGGCCGCGCAGGTCGCGCTGGCCCGTCAGGAGTCCCCGCACCGGGGTCAGGTGCTGCTGGGGTTCGCCAAGGACCTCGCCACCGACCTGCCGCAGACCGCCGCTGCGTTGCGCGACGGGACGCTGAACGAGTTCCGGGCGATGCTCATCGCCCGGGAGAGCGGCTGCCTGGACCACGCCCAACGCGCCCGCCTCGATGAGGACCTCTGCGGCCCCGGCACCGACGGCACCCGGACCGTCGAGGGTCTCGGCACCGGGTCCCTGGTCGGGTTGGTCCGCCGACGGGTCGCGACCATCGACCCCGCCGCGGTCGTCCGCCGAAACCGCCGCGCCGAGACCGAACGCCACGTCTCCATACGACCCGCCCCGGACACGATGGCCTACCTCACCGGGCTGCTGCCCATGGTCCAGGCCATCGCCGCCCACGTCGCCCTCAGCAAGGAGGCCGACCGGCTCCGTTCCGAGGGTGACCCGAGGTCGAGGGGCCAGCTGATGGCCGACCTCCTGGTCCAACGCCTCACCGGCCAGACCGTCGCAGCGTCGGTGCCGGTCACCGTGGACGTCGTCATCTCCGACACCAGCGCTGCTCGGCGCCGGTAGTGAGCCGGCCACCATCCCGGGGTGGGGGCCCGTGCCCGCCCAGATCGCCCGCGAGGCCATCGCCCGCGCCACCGAGGACGTCCAGGCCTGGGTCCGCCGGTTGTACGCCGACCCCACCGGCAACCTCGTCGCCATGTCCACCAGGCAGCGTCTCGCCACCGACGGGCTCGCGGCGTACCTCAACCTGCGCGACCAGGGACTGTGCCGC
Source organism: uncultured Actinomycetota bacterium (assembly GCA_963714475.1). GTDB lineage: Bacteria > Actinomycetota > Actinomycetes > Propionibacteriales > Nocardioidaceae > Nocardioides. The sequence goes on along the minus strand of CAVQOP010000005.1, from coordinate 517,432 downwards.
ACCCCCTGGTGCGACGCCCCCGCCCGCCACAGCGACCACATCGTCCCCGCCCACCAGGGCGGCCCCACCACCGCGGAGAACACCCAAGGCCTCTGCGAGGCCTGCAACCACGCCAAACAAGCCCCCGGCTGGACGCCAGGAGGTCATCGACGACCTGCTGCGCCGCCACACCGTGCAGACCACCACCCCCACCGGCCACCGACATCGCTCCCGAGCCCCCACCCCACCCACCCCAGCACCCAGACACCGCATCGACGTCGAGTGGCGCCTCCTCGAACGCCTCACCCACGCCGCCTGAGCGGGCCGGAGTGCGGGCCCACGTCACGCCGGGGCCCGGTCCGGCCTCAGAGGAACCCCTGCACCGTGCCGATCGTGTCGGCCTGGTCGGCGGTCTTGTCGTCGCGGTAGCGCAGCACGCGCGCGAACCGCAGCGCGACACCGCCGGGATAGCGGCTGGAGCGCTGCACGCCGTCGAAGGCGATCTCGACGACCTGCTCGGGCCGGACGTGGACGACGTGGGCCTCGCGGTGCGTCTCGAGGCCGAGGAACCGCTCGGTCTGCCACGTGAGCATCTCGTCGGTCATCCCCTTGAACGTCTTGCCCAGCATGACCAGTCCGCCCTCGCCGTCACGGGCGGCGAGGTGGAGGTTCGACAGCCAGCCCCGACGACGGCCGGAGCCCCACTCGACGGCCGTCACCACCAGGTCGAGGGTGTGCACGGGCTTGACCTTGACCCAGCCGGAGCCGCGGCGCCCGGCCTCCCACGGGGCGTCCAACGACTTCACCACGACGCCTTCGTGCCCGTCGGAGATGGCCTGGGCGACGAAGCGCTCCGCCACCTCCGGGTCGTCGGTGACCACCCGGGGAGGACGGTTCGTCTGCGGCACCAGCGCCGCGAGGGCCTCGGCACGTGCTGCGCCCGAGGCGCTCAGCAGGTCGCGGCCGTCGACGTGCAGCACGTCGAAGAAGTACGCCGTGACGTGCGCGCCCTCGGCGCTCGCGGTCCGTGACGCCGTCTCCTGGAACGGCCTGGGTCGTCCTGCCTCGTCGAGCGAGAGCGCCTCGCCGTCGAGGACGAACCGCTGCGCCGGCAGCGACCGCGCCACCTCGACGACCTCGGGCAGCCGCGCGGTGATGTCCTCCAGGCTGCGGGTCGCGACCAGGACGTCGTCGCCGTCGCGGTGCACCTGGATGCGGATCCCGTCGAGCTTGGTGTCGATCGCGACCTCGCCGCCGTCCTTCGCGGCCTTGGCCATCGCAGCCCCCACGTCGGGTGCGCTCGAGGCCAGCATGGGCTGCACCGGCCGTCCGACCTCCAGCCCGACCGCGGCCAGGGCGTCCTCGCCGGCCAGGGCGTCCCCCACGACCGCCGTCGTCGACCCGGCGAGCATCGCGGCCCGGCGCAGGGCCTTCAGCCCGACCCCCGCGGCCCGGGCCAGGGCCTCCTGGACGACGGCGTCGAGCGCGCCCTGGCGTACCTCCCCGGTGATCGCCGCGCGCAGCCACTGCTGCTCCTCGGCGGTGGCGCGGGAGAACAGCTCGCCGACCGCCTGCGCACGAGCCGCCCGCGAGCCGCTGCCCGACAGCACGGACAGTCGCTCGAAGGTGGCGTCGACCTCGACGACGCCCAGGGACGCCTCCGTCGCCGGGTCGGGCAGCCCGCCCAGCCCCCGCCAGCCCAGGCCGGTCCGCCGCTGGCGCAGCGAGCCGGCGAGGTAGCCGACGACCAGCGTCACCTCCGCCGCGTCGTACGCCGGCTCCTCGATCGCGCGCGTGATGGTCTCGGCCAGGGCCGTGATCTTCTCGGTGCGGGAGCGGGTCGCGCGCACCCGTGACGACGTGGCGACGACCTCGGCGAGCAGCACGGGTCCATCCTGACGGGGAGCGCCGACGACGCCACACCCGAGCGTCGCCGGTCTCGGTTAGGTTCGTGGGGTGGACGCAGGAGAGCCCGGCCCGCCGGCGCGCCGGGGGAGCGCGAGCGGTCGTCTGCTGCACACCCACCGGCTCCCTGCTCCGGTCGCGCTGGCCCAGGTGCTGCGGATCCAGCGCCACGGCGGGGGAGACCCGACGTACCGCGTCGACGCTCGCGGTCGTCACTGGCGGGGGCTCCGCACGCCCGAGGGTCCGGCCACCCTGGCGCTCGAGCAGCGGGTGCCGCTGGGCGACGTGCGAGCCGCCGCGTGGGGGCCCGGCGCCGCGTGGGCGATGGCCTCGGTCCCCGGCATGCTCGGCGCCGACGACGACTGGGCCGGCTTCGAGCCCCGCCACCCGCTGCTCGCCGAGGCACGCCGGCGTCACCCGCACCTGCGCCTGGGGCGAACGGGTCTGGTGATGGAGGCGCTGGTGCCCGCGATCATCGAGCAGAAGGTGACCGGTCAGGAGGCGTTCGCGGGATTCCGGATGCTCGTCCACCGGTTCGGGGAGCCGGCTCCTGGTCCCGGACCCGAGCTGCGCCTGTTCGTGCAGCCCACCCCGGAGGTCCTGGCCCTCGTGCCCTCCTGGGAGTGGCTGCGCCTGCACGTCGACCCCGCTCGTTCGCGCACCGTGGTGACCGCCGCCCGGGTCGCGGCCTCGCTCGAACGGCTCGTCGCGGCGAGCGCCGCGGAGGCCGACACGCGTCTGCGGTCGCTGCCCGGGGTCGGCGTCTGGACGAGCGCGGAGGTCCGGGTGCGGGCCTTCGGGGACCCCGACGCGGTCTCGTTCGGCGACTACCACGTGGCCAAGGACGTCGGGTGGGCCCTGACCGGGGAGCCGTTCGACGACGAGGCGATGCAGGCCTACCTCGAGCCCTGGCGGCCGCAGCGCGGGCGGGTGGTGGCGCTGCTCGGCGCCGAGCGGCTGCACCGACCGCGCCGCGGTGCCCGGATGGCCCCCCGCGGCCACCTGCCCGCCCGGGTCACCCCCCGCTGACCCGCGACGCGGCGACGAGCGCCGCGGCGCGCCGCCGATGCCCGCCGGTCCGATGGCCGCCGGTCTAGTCGCCGCGTCTCGACGCTGGGAGGTCATGTCGGCGGCGGTGATACCGTCTTCAATCACGTCGGTCGCGTGCACTGTCGACGCCCGATGCCGTCTTCAAGCAGTCTCGGAGCAGTCTTGGCCATGGCCGACATGACCATCGATCGCAGCCCATGGGGGCCGCACAGGGGGACCAGCACCGTGATCCGACGACCTGCGACGATCTTCACCGTCATCCTGGGCATCGTGCTCAGCGCCTTCCTGCTCGCCGCCGGCACCGGCACGAGCCAGGCGGGGAAGGCCAGCGGCAAGGTCTTCGTGGTGCAGGCCGTGCCCGACAAGACCGTCACGATCAGCGTCGACGGGCGCGAGCTCAAGGGCGCGGTCGAGGTCGGCGACGTCGTCGGCCCGCTGTCGCTGCGCGAGGGCGAGCACGACCTCGTGCTCACCAGCGACGAGTGGTCGGTCACGACCACGGTCCAGGTCCGGGCCGGCAAGGTCCACGACCTGGTGCTGCACAGCCCCGCCTCGCGCCAGGGCGACCCCGTGGTCAGCACCTACACCGTGCCCACCAAGCCGATCGGCCCCCGCAAGGCGCGTGTGGTGCTCGCCCACACCGCGACCGCGCCGCCGGCCGACGTCCGCGTCGACCAGCAGACCGTCTTCACCAACATCGCGAACGGCGAGTACGCCGAGGCCGACGTCTCGGCCGGCTCGCACAAGGTCGCCCTGCTGCCCTCGGGGAGCACCCGCGGCGCGTTCCTCGGGCCCCTCGACGTCACCCTGCAGAACAAGACCGTGACCATGGTCTACGCCGTCGGCTCGCCCAAGGACAACTCGATGCGCGTCGTGTCCCACTCCGCCGCGCTCGCCTCCAACGGCGCGCTCCGTCCGAGCGTCATCGACACCGGCTCCGAGGCCGGCCTCGCCCGCAGGGTCGCGGTGTCGCTGTTCGACGCTCGGTGACGTCGTGAGTCGGGGACGTCCGGCGCTGCTCGCCCTCGGTGTGGTGGTGGCCGCCGTGCTGCTCGGCTCGGCGGGTCTGCGCTCGGGTGCCTCCCCGGGCCCCGCGGACAGGGCGACCCCCGAGACGGCGCCGAGCAGCTCCGCGGGCGGTTCCGGGGACGCCGGCCCCCGCACCATCGAGGTCGAGCCGTCACGGGCGGCCCGGGTCGGTTCCGTCGCGGCGATGGGCCCACGCGAGATCAGGCTGCCCGGCACCGCCTGGCTCGACGTCGCGGCTGTCGGCACCCGCGCCAACGGCGTGCTCGACGTGCCCGGTGACGTCGAGCAGATCGGCTGGTGGGAGGGGGGGTCCCGGATCGGCGATCCCTTCGGCTCGGTGCTCCTCGCCGGGCACGTCGACTCGAGGACCCAGGGGCGCGGGCCCTCGGCCGTGCTCCTCGATGCCCCCCGAGGCGCTCAGGTCGCCGTGCGGACCGCCGCCCGTACGACGCGCTGGGAGATCGTGTCGCGCACGCTCGTCCCACGCGACGACCTCGCTGAGTACCCGCGGGTGCTGTCCGCCCGCGGCCCCGCACGACTGACCCTGGTCACCTGCGCACCGCCCTTCATCGCCAGTCGCGGTGGCTACCAGAACCTCGCCGTCGTCGAGGCGCGGCCGCTGGACGGGCCGGGCCGGACCCCGACGCGATGAAGCGGGGGGAGTTCGAGGCCCCGGCCAGTGGCCTGGCCAGCCGGGTGCGGACCCAGCACGTGCTGCTGGGTCTCGTCGTGATCGCGCTCGTCGTGGCGGTGGCGCTGGCCGTGCTCGGCCGGGAGACCGGCGGCACGGCGTCCGGGGTCGCGCAGCGACCCACGAGCGACACGAGCATCGAGCCGGGACCCCCGCCCGCCGAGCCGGTGCGGCTGCCCGGCCGGGGCACCTTCGTCGACGCCCGGGTCCAACCCGACGGGACGGTCGACGTCACCCAGTGGCTGCGGGGCGGCAACGCGATCTCGGAGCTGACGCTCGCGGTCTTCGACTCCCCGCAGACCGACGTCCCCGGTGCCGGCCCCCAGGCGACCGACGTCCGCGTCCGCACCAGTCAGGGGACCGTCGTGCTGCCCGACCCCACGATCGGGACCGAGCCCCGCACCATCGACCTCCAGCGTCCGAGCCTGCTGGTCCAGCTCGACTACACCCTCACCGGGGTGACCGAGTCGCAGAGCAGCCCGCCCGGTCGCGCCCTGGTCGGCACCGTCTTCCTCGACACCGCGTTCGAGGGCGAGCAGGGGCGGGCGCGCGTGCAGGTCGGCGGCCGCCGCATCCTCGCGCTCGCCTGCGCCGGACCCGACGGTGGTCCCGCGGACCGTCCGTGCGGGGGTCAGCGCGAGGGCGGCTGGTCGGTCAACCTCACCTCGGGCCGTCTCGACGACCGGGTCGCGGCCCAGGTCGACCTGAACCGCCGTGCCGAGGCCAACCCCGACCGCCCGGCCGGCACCGACACACTGACTGACTGACCACCGCCAGTCAGAGCAGGGCGCGCAGCGGTCGGAGGAACGCCTCGGTGAACCTGCGGTGCAGGTCGCGGGCCTCCCACTCAGCTCTGGTGAGCTCGAGCGAGTTCGACTCGTCGACGGCGAAGATCTCCTCGAGGGTCGCCGCCATCGCGTGGTCGATGATCTCCAGGTTCACCTCGTAGTTGCCGGAGAGGCTCAGCCGGTCGATGTTGGCGGTGCCGATCGTGCTCCACGAGCCGTCCACGGTGGCCGTCTTGGCGTGCACCATCGCGTCGCGGAAGCGGAAGACCCGGACCCCGGCCTCGAGCAGCTGGGAGAAGTACCCACGGCAGATCCAGTCCGCCACGATGTGGTTCGACTTCAGGGGCACCAGGACGCGGACGTCGACGCCGCGGCGAGCAGCGGCGCGCAGCGCGTCGACGAAGTCCTGGTCGGGCAGGAAGTAGGCCTGGGTGATCCAGATCCGCGACGAGGCCCGGTTGATCGCCTCGAGGTACATCCCGCGGATGGGGAAGACCCAGAGCCGGGGGACGTTGCGCTGGACCCGGATGCGCGGCTCCCACGTCGTCGACGTGCCGAGCAGCAGCGGCGGCTCGCTGTGCCGCAGGCGCCGACGCCGGTGGAGGTTCCAGAAGTCGGCGAACGAGCGCTGCAGGTCCACCACGCCGGGCCCGGTGATCCGCACGTGGGTGTCGCGCCACTCCGTCTCGTAGGCGGAGCCGATGTTGTAGCCGCCGACGAAGCCGACCTCGTCGTCGACCACGAGGATCTTGCGGTGGTCGCGGCCGTAGCGGCGCAGGTCGTAGAAGCGCCAGCCGGCCGCCCACACGGGGTACTTCAGGACCTTCATCGTGGCGGGGAAGTGCTTGAAGACCGGGCTGACCACGAGGTTGGCGAAGCCGTCGTAGATGCAGTAGACCTCGACACCGCGTGCGGCGGCGTCGCCGAGCGCCTGCTTGAAGCGCTCGCCGGTCGCGTCGCCCTTCCAGATGTAGGTCTCGAAGAGCACCTGGCGCCGCGCGCCCTCGATGGAGGCGATCATCGCCTCGTACAGGTCGCGGCCGTAGGTGTACGTCGTCACCTCGCTCTCGCCGACCGGCACCGTGCGCGGGGGCGTCGTCGGGAACGGCTTGGGACGCTTGCCGCGCCGGCGGTAGGAGTCGACCACCGACATCGTCAGGGCGAGGAGGACCTGCACCCCCACGACCGCGAGCGCCGTACGGCGCAGGACCCGCACCAGCCGCTCGGTCCTGCGGGCCCGCCTCGAGCTCCATCTCACACCGGCGAACCTACCGGCGACCGGCCCCCCGCGCCGCTGCGGGAGGGGTGTCGGCGGGCCGCCGTAGGCTTGTGCCATGCGTCCAGTCACCGATCTCGAGCGCCGCGTCGCCCCGTTCACGGTCATCTCCGACTACCAGCCCTCGGGCGACCAGCCGGCCGCGATCAAGGAGATCACCCGCAGGGTCGAGGGTGGCGTCGAGGACGTCGTCCTGCTCGGCGCGACCGGCACCGGCAAGACCGCCACGGTCGCCTGGGTGGCCGAGCAGGTGCAGCGTCCGCTGCTGGTGCTGCAGCCCAACAAGACCCTGGCCGCGCAGTTCGCCAACGAGCTGCGCCAGCTCTTCCCCGACAACGCCGTCGAGTACTTCGTCTCCTACTACGACTACTACCAGCCCGAGGCCTACGTGCCGCAGACCGACACCTACATCGAGAAGGACTCCTCCATCAACGAGGAGGTCGAGCGGCTGCGCCACTCGGCGACCAACTCGCTGCTGACCCGGCGCGACGTCATCGTGGTCTCCACCGTCTCCTGCATCTACGGCCTGGGCACGCCCCAGGAGTACGTCGACCGGATGCTGCGCCTGCGCGTCGGCGAGGAGCGTGACCGCGACTCGATCCTGCGCCAGCTCGTCGAGATCCAGTACACGCGCAACGACATGAGCTTCACCCGCGGCACCTTCCGGGTGCGCGGCGACACCCTCGAGATCTTCCCGGTCTACGAGGAGCACGCCGTGCGCATCGAGTTCTTCGGCGACGAGATCGAGCGGCTGATGAGCCTGCACGCCGTGACCGGCGAGGTGATCACCGAGGACTCCGAGCTCTACGTCTTCCCCGCCACGCACTACGTCGCCGGTCCCGAGCGGATGGAGCGGGCGATCAAGGGCATCGAGCTCGAGCTCGAGGACCAGCTCGCGACCTTCGAGCGCCAGGGCAAGCTGCTCGAGGCCCAGCGGCTGCGGATGCGCACCACCTACGACGTCGAGATGATGCGCCAGGTCGGCTCGTGCTCGGGCATCGAGAACTACTCGATGCACATGGACGGACGCACCCGCGGGTCGGCGCCCAACTGCCTGCTCGACTACTTCCCCGAGGACTACCTCGTCGTCATCGACGAGTCCCACGTCGCGGTCCCGCAGATCGGCGGCATGTACGAGGGCGACATGTCGCGCAAGCGCAACCTCGTCGACCACGGCTTCCGCCTGCCCAGCGCGATGGACAACCGGCCCCTGCGCTGGGAGGAGTTCCTCGAGCGCGTCGGTCAGACGATCTACCTCTCGGCCACGCCGGGCAACTACGAGCTCGACAAGGTCGGCGGCGACACCGTCGAGCAGATCATCCGCCCGACCGGGCTGATCGACCCCGAGGTCGTGATCAAGCCGACCAAGGGCCAGATCGACGACCTGATCCACGAGATCAAGACCCGGGCGGAGAAGAACGAGCGGGTCCTCGTCACGACGCTGACCAAGAAGATGTCCGAGGACCTCACCGACTACCTCCTCGACGCCGGGATCCGCACCCGCTACCTGCACTCCGAGGTCGACACGCTGCGGCGGATCGAGCTCCTGCGCGAGCTCCGCCTGGGTCTCTACGACGTGCTCGTCGGCATCAACCTGCTCCGGGAGGGCCTCGACCTGCCGGAGGTCAGCCTCGTCTCGATCCTCGACGCCGACAAGGAGGGCTTCCTGCGCTCGGACAAGTCGTTGATCCAGACGATCGGGCGTGCGGCGCGCAACGTGTCGGGCCAGGTCCACATGTACGCCGACAAGATCACGCCGTCGATGGAGCTGGCGATCGACGAGACCAACCGACGCCGGGCCAAGCAGGTCGCCTACAACACCGAGCACGGTGTCGACCCGCAACCGCTGCGCAAGAAGATCGCCGACATCACCGAGATGCTCGCCCGCGAGGACGAGAACACCCAGGCCCTGCTCGAGACCTGGGCCGGCACCGCGGCCAAGGGTCGTGCCGGTGGGGTCAAGGCCCGGCAGCCGGTGCCGGCGCTGGCCGCCTCGGCGGCGGGCACGCACGCCAAGGACCTCGCGGGGATGCCGAGCAGCGACCTGGCCCAGCTGATCCAGGACCTCACCGACCAGATGCGCAGCGCCGCGGCGGAGCTGCAGTTCGAGGTCGCGGCGCGCATGCGCGACGAGATCTCCGAGCTCAAGAAGGAGCTGCGCCAGATGATGGAGGCGACGAAGTAGGTCCGCGGAGCCAGCGCGCGAGGAGCGGCAGGATCGCCAGGATGACCAGGAGCCTCAGCAGCTGGACCGCCATCACGTAGGTGACGTCCGAGCCCGAGTCCGAGGCGACGGCGAGCACCGCGAACAGCCCACCGGGCGTGGTGGCGAGGTAGGCGGTGAGCGGGTCGACGGGGGTGAGCGCCGCCAGCAGCACCCCGAGCCCGGCGGTGGCGAGGACGATCGCAGCGATGATCACCGTCACGGCCGGCAGCATCCGCGCGATCGAGCGCAGGCTCTCCCGGGTGAAGCGCAGGCCGACCTGGACCCCGATCAGCGCGAACGCCACCCACTGCACCGCGCCCGGGACGGTCACGGCACCCAGCCAGCCCCCGGCGGAGAGCACCCCGGCGACGAGCAGCGGCCCGAGCAGGCTGGCCGTGCTGACCGGCACCAGGCGGGCCAGCCCCAGTCCGAGGCCCAGGCTGAGGCCGACGAAGAGCAGGTCGGCGAGCAGGGGCGCGCCGGTGTGGGCCTGCGACCCGCCTCCGCTCGGTGGGTCGAAGACCAGCGACGTCACGAGGGGCATGGTGAGCAGGACGACCAGCACCCTGAGGTACTGCACGACGGTGACGACGCGCTCGTCGGCGCCCAGGTCCCGGGCGACCGCGACGACCCCGGACGCTCCGCCCGCGACGAGGGCGAAGACCCCCGTCGTGGCCGACACGTCGCGGCGCAGCGCCAGCAGCCGACCCGCCCCGATGCTGATCACCAGCGTGGCCGCCGTCACGGCCGCGACGGGCCCGGCCTCCGAGGCCATCCGCTGCAGCGTCGAGACCTCCACCAGCGCCCCGACGGTGATCCCGATCAGCGCCTGGGCGACCCGGAAGGTCCACGCAGGCATGGCGAGCGGGCTCGGCGACCGCAACGCGTGCGCCATGCCCGCCAGGACGGCGGCGAACAGCACCGGCGACGGCACCCGCAGCGCGGCCAGGACGACCGAGACGACCACGGTCGTGACCAGGACCAGCGCGGCTGACCGGGTCGCTGTCCGCCGCCGCTCGTTCATCGCCCTCAGCCTAGGCACCACGTCGCCGGTCGGGCAGGATGGCCGACGTGGGCATCGTCACGCAGCAGACCACGGGAGGTCCCGCCGCGAGCGCCACCGTCGTCGAGTGCGACCTGCTGGTCGTCGGTGCCGGTCCGACCGGCCTCTACGCCGCCTACTACGCGGGGTTCCGTGGTCACCGGGTCGCGGTGGTCGACTCCCTGCCCGAGCTCGGCGGCCAGGTCACCGCGCTCTACCCGGAGAAGATGATCCTCGACGTCGCCGGCTTCCCCGCGGTGCGGGGTCGCGAGCTGGTCGAGGGTCTGGTCGCGCAGGCGGCCACGGCGGACCCGACGTACCTGCTGGGTCGCACGGCCCTGAGCCTGACCCAGCACGAGGACGGCGTCGAGGTCGGCCTCGACGACGCCACGACCGTGCGCGCGGGCGCCGTCGTCGTCACCGCCGGCATCGGGACCTTCCGACCGCGCCCGCTCCCGGCGGGCGGGGAGTGGGTCGGTCGCGGGGTCGAGTACTTCGTGCCCACCACGACGCCGTACGTCGGGCGCGACGTCGTCATCGTCGGCGGCGGCGACAGCGCGTTCGACTGGGCGCTGCACCTGGAGCCGGTGGCGGCCTCGGTCACCCTGGTGCACCGCCGGGCACGGTTCCGGGCCCACGAGCGCACGGTCACGCAGGTCCGCGACTCCAGCGTCGCCCTGGTGACCGACGCCCAGGTGACGGCGCTGCGGGGACGGGCGCCGCGGCCGGGAGCACCCGAGGAGCTGGCCGAGGTCGTCGTCGACGTCGCCGGGACCGAGCGGGTGCTGCCGGCCGGCGCGGTCGTCGCGGCCCTGGGCTTCATCGCCGACCTCGGACCGCTGCAGGAGTGGGGCATCGAGGTCAACCACCGCCACGTGTGCGTCGACCAGGCCATGCGGACCAACCTCCCGCGCGTGTTCGCGGCCGGTGACGTGACCGACTACCCCGGCAAGGTGAGACTGATCGCCGTCGGGTTCGGTGAGGCGGCCACGGCGGTCAACAACGCCACCGTCGCCATCGACCCGGAGGCGCACGTCTTCCCGGGGCACTCCTCCGAGGACGCGGTGGTGCCTGGATAAGGTGTGCGGGTCCGGCGGCCCCCGCCGCGGCCACGGCCCGCCTGCGGCCCCCGAGTCGAAAGGTCCGATGGGTGCGGATCGCACTGCTGTCCTACCGGAGCAAGCCCCATTGCGGCGGCCAGGGCGTCTACGTCCGGCACCTGAGCCGGGAGCTGGTCCGGCTCGGCCACGACGTCGAGGTCTTCTCCGGCCAGCCCTACCCCTCCCTCGACGACGGCGTACGCCTCACCGCGGTGCCCAGCCTCGACCTCTACCGCGAGCCCGACCCGTTCCGCACGCCCCGGCCCGGTGAGCTGCGCGACCGCGTCGACGTCGAGGAGCTGCTCACCATGTGGGCCGGCGGGTTCGGGGAGCCCAAGACCTTCAGCACCCGCGTACGCCGTCTGCTCACCGCCCGGCGCGCCGACTTCGACGTCGTCCACGACAACCAGGTCCTCGGCTACGGACTGCGGGGGATCGAGGAGCTGGGACTGCCCGTGGTGACGACGGTGCACCACCCGATCAGCCTGGACCGCGACATCGAGCTCGCCCAGGCTCCCGGGCCGTGGCGGCGTCACCAGCTGCGCCGGTGGTACTCCTTCGTGCGGATGCAGGCCCGCGTCGCGCGCGAGGCGCGGACCGTGCTGACGCCCTCGGGGGCCTCCCGCGACGACGTGGTCGCCGAGTTCGGCGTCGATCCGGCGCGGGTCGAGGTCGTGTGGCTCGGCGTCGACGACACGTTCGTGCCGCCGAGCGCGCCCCGCGTCCCGGGTCGGGTGCTCGCGATGGCCAGCGCCGACGCCCCGCTGAAGGGGGTCGCGGTCCTGCTGGAGGCCTTCGCCAAGCTGCGCACCGAGCGGGACGTCGAGCTGGTGGTCGTGAGTCGTCCCAGTCCCGGCGGCCCGACCGAGCGCCTCGTGGACCGGCTGGGCCTGGGCGGCTCGGTGCGCTTCGTGCACGGCCTGGAGGAGGCCGCCCTGGTCGAGCTGATGGGGTCGGCCGAGGTCGCCTGCGTGCCGTCCCTGCACGAGGGCTTCTCGCTGCCTGCGATCGAGCTGATGGCGTGCGCGACACCGTTGGTCGTCTCCCGCGCCGGGGCGCTGCCGGAGGTGGTCGGGCCGGACGGCGAGTGCGCGGACCTGGTCGCCCCGGGCGACGTCGAGGCGCTCCGGGTCGCGCTCGCGCGGCTGCTGGACGACCCCGAGCGGCGGGCCCGGCTGGGGCGCGCCGGGCGGGCCCGCGTCGAGCAGCACTTCAGCTGGCGGTCTGCCGCCGAGCGGACCGCAGCCGTCTACGAGCGGGCCGTCGCCGAGCACCGCACGCCGGAGCGGACGCTGGCCGGCACGCCTGCGGCGCGTCGGCTCCTCGACCTGCTGCCGGCCCCCGCTGCCCGCCCCGTACGCCGCGCGCTGGCCGCCGTGCCCCTGCCAGGAGGACCCCCGTGCTGACCGTCGACTTCGACCGGCTCGGGCTGCGCCCGGGCGACCGCGTGCTCGACATGGGGTGCGGCGCCGGCCGTCACGCCTTCGAGATGTACCGGCGCGGTGCGGACGTGGTGGCCTTCGACCAGGACGCCGACGAGCTCGCCGCCGTGGGCGAGCTGTTCGCCGCGATGCGCGCCCAGGGCGAGGTGCCCGCCGGCGCCGAGGCGGACATCAAGGAGGGTGACGCGCTGGCGCTCCCCTTCGCCGACGGCGAGTTCGACCGCGTCGTCGCCGCCGAGGTGCTCGAGCACGTGCCGGCCGACATCCAGGCCATCGCCGAGCTGGCCCGGGTGCTGCGCCCCGGGGGACGATGGCCGTCTCCGTGCCGCGCTGGCTGCCGGAGGCGATCTGCTGGCGGCTCTCGGAGGAGTACCACACCAACCCGGGCGGACACATCCGCATCTACACCGACGCCGAGCTCCTCACGAAGCTCTCCGGCGCGGGGCTGCGCCACGACGCCACCGGCTACGCCCACGGCCTCCACACGCCGTACTGGTGGCTCAAGTGCGCCGTCGGGGTCCGCAAGGACGACCACCCGCTGCCGTCGGCCTACCACCGGCTGCTCGTCTGGGAGATCGTGAAGGCCCCGCGGGTCCTGCGCTGGGCCAGCGCCGTGCTGGACCCCCTCATCGGCAAGAGCCTCGTGGTCTACCTGACCAAGCCCGAGCAGTCCGGCACAGCTGAGCGGCCCGAGCAGTCCGGGCAGCCGGGATGAGGGCGCACCCGCTGCCGCAGGTGGAGGGGCTGTTCTCCGCCGCGGACGTCGCCGCCACCGCGGCCTCGATCGTGGCGACCCAGGAGACCGACGGCGCCATCCCGTGGAGCATCGGCAGCCACACCGACGTCTGGAACCACGTCGAGGCCGCGATGGGCCTGCTCGCCGCCGGCGAGGTCGCGGCCGCCGAGCGCGCGTACGCCTGGGTGCCGGGCCAGCAGCGTGCCGACGGCTCGTTCCCGTGGAAGATCGTCGCGGGCGAGGTCGAGGACGACCGCGGTGAGGCCAACATGTCTGCCTACCTCGCGGTCGGGGTCTGGCACCACTGGCTGATCCGACGGGACCGTGCGTTCGTGGCGTCGCTGTGGCCGACCGTGCGTGCCGGGCTCGACTGGGTCGTCTCGCGGCAGCTCGCCTTCGGCGGCATCGCCTGGTGCCAGTTCTGGCAGGACGGTCGACCGGTCCCCGGTGACGGCACGGCCGAGGGCGCCCTGCTCTCGGGATCCTCCAGCATCTACCAGGCGCTGCGGGCCGGGGTCGCGCTCGCCGGCCTGCTCGACGAGCCGCAGCCCGGGTGGGAGCTCGCGGGCGGTCGCCTCGGACACGCGCTGCGCCACCACCGCGACCGGTTCCTCGACAAGTCCGAGTTCTCGATGGACTGGTACTACCCGGTGCTCGGCGGTGCCGTCGCGGGCCGCGCGGCGGAGGACCTGCTCGCGTCGCGGTGGGACGAGTTCGTCGTCCCCGGTCTGGGTGTGCGCTGCGTCGCGCCGAACCCCTGGGTCACGGGCGCCGAGTCCTGCGAGCTGGTGCTCGCCCTGGACTCCCTGGGTCAGCCGGACCGCGCCCGTGCGCTGCTGGCCGACATCGCGCACCTGCGCCACTGGTCCGGTGCCTACTACACCGGGTGGGTCTACGAGGACCGGGTCTACTGGCCCCAGGAGCTGACCACCTACACCGCCGGCGCGGTCATCCTCGCCGTCGACGCCCTGGGGGAGACCTACGGTCGCTCGACGCCCGGCGCCGGCATCATGCGCGGCGGATCGCTGGCGCCGCACTTCGCCGAGCTCGCCCTGGAGTGCGGCTGCGGCGACCCTGCGACGGTCGGCGGTGCCCGGGTCGGCTGAGCTCAGGCGACGGGGCTCGGGCGACGGGGCTCAGGCGACGGGGTCGCCCGGGCGGCCCCGCACCCGGCGCAGCACCCGCATCGAGCCGAGCTCGTCGACCTGCTCGAAGTCGCCGCCCAGGGCGCGCAGGACCACGTCGTACGGCGGGCGCCCGCCGTCGGCGGGGTCGGGGAACACGTCGTGCACCACCAGCAGCCCGTCCTCGAGCAGCCAGGGCGCCCATCCCAGGTAGTCGTGCTGGGCGTGGGTCTCCGCGTGGCCGCCGTCGATGAAGACCAGCGACAGCGGTGTACGCCACCACCGCGACACCGTCCGGCTCGCCCCGACCACGGCGACGACGACGTCCTCGAGCCCGGAGTCGGCGAGGGTGCGCCGGAACATCGGCATCGTGTCCATCCGGCCCGTCACGGGGTCGACGAGGCTCGGGTCGTGGTGCTCCCAGCCCGCCTGGTTCTCCTCGGACCCGCGGTGGTGGTCGACGGTGAAGACGCAGGCGTCACCCCCGACCGCGCGCGCCGCCGCGCCGAGGTAGAGCGCGGACTTGCCGCCGTACGTCCCGATCTCGAGCGCCGGCCCCAGCGGCAGGGCCGCACGGGCCCACCGGTGCAGCAGCAGGCCCTCGTCGTCGGGCATGAAGCCGGTGGCCGCCCGGGCGTGCGCGAGCAGCTCGGGGTCCATCCGGTCGCTCACGGGGTCACCGACCCGGCGCTCTCCCGGGCCTGGTGCCAGGTCAGGAACCGGTGCACGGCGTCCACGGCCGCCAGCGAGCGGGGTGAGGAGAAGACGTCGAAGGCGTGGTGGGCCCCGGGCAGCTCCGCGTACACGGTCAGGTTGCGCGACACCGCCCGCAGACGGGCGACGAAGGCGCGGGCCTGCCCGACCGGGACCACGGAGTCGACCCGCCCGTGCAGCACCAGGAAGGCCGGGGCGTCGGCGTGCACCTGGTCGAGGGGGGTGGCGTCGTGGAAGGCCACCGGGTCCTCGGCGAAGGCCCGCTGCTGGATCCGGCGCGCCCAGAACTGGTCGCGCAGCATCAGACCTCGTGGCGAGCCGAGGACACCGGCGAGGTCGTAGACGCCGTAGACCGGGACGGCGGCCGAGACGCTCGTGTCCTCGTCCTCGAAGCCAGGCTGCCACCGGGGCTGATCGGCCGTCAGCGCGGTCAGCGCGGCGAGGTGGCCGCCGGCGGACCCGCCGGTGATCGCGACGTAGGAGGGGTCCCCGCCGTGCTCGGCCGCGTGGCGACGAGCCCAGGCCACGACCCGCTTGGTGTCCACGAGCTGAGCCGGGAACGGGTCGCGCGGGGCCAGACGGTAGTTGGGGACCACGCACAGCCAGCCGTGGCGCGCGAGGTGCCGCACGAGGGGGAGACCCTGGTGCTCCTTGTCACCGACGCTCCATCCGCCGCCGTGCACCTGGATCAGCACCGGGGCCCCGCCCGCAGGCGCGGTGCCCCGAGCGGGCAGGTAGAGGTCGAGCAGGCCGCG
Source organism: uncultured Actinomycetota bacterium (assembly GCA_963714475.1). Taxonomy (GTDB): domain Bacteria; phylum Actinomycetota; class Actinomycetes; order Propionibacteriales; family Nocardioidaceae; genus Nocardioides. The sequence continues at coordinate 501,595 of CAVQOP010000005.1, read as the reverse complement.
TCGGCCCGTGTCGGCGTAGCGCACGTCGCGCACGACGCGGACATCGGGCGTGGCGTGCCAGGGCAGGAGGAGGTCGTGGGCCCGCTGGGTGCGGGACCGGGTCGTGGCCGGCCCGCCTGCCGGTGGCGGCGGGACCGGCGCGACGCCGGCCTCGTCCATCGCCCGACCGAGGACCCGGCGTGCCCGGAGGCCCTGGGCCAGCAGGAGGGCCAGCCCTCCCGCGTTGGCGGCGGCGAGCACCGCCACCGCACGGTCCGTCGTGGGTGCGCCCGGCCGCCGCGCCCGCCGTACGGCACGGGTGAGCTCGACGGCCTGGAGGGCGCCGAGGTGCCCCGCGAGCTCGCTGACCGGCCAGCCGACCAGGAAGGCCGGCACCCCTGCCCAGTACCCCGGCGGGGGCGCGAGCGCGTCGGCCACCGCAGCGCCGAGCAGCACCTGGCGCGCCGCGGCGAGGCGGCCCCCTGCTCCCATGGCCGCGACCCTACGCACCGCCCGTCGCCCGCCGTGTCCACCCACAGGCCCGCCCGCCCACCCACCGGCCCACCCACCGGCCCACCCTGCGTTGACGGGGTGGGTCGATGCGCGTGCCTGGCAGGTCACGTCGGGGCCGGCTTGAGCTTGTCGGAGAAGAAGCCGAGCACCCGCTCGACGGCCTCGGGGCGGCGCTGCTCGGTCACGGTGCTGTGGCCGAGCCCGTCGAGGTCGACGCGCAGGAACGCCGCCCCGAGCTCGCGGTCGAGGGTGTCGAACCGGGTGCCGGTCGCGGGATCCTTGGCGAACTGCAGACCCAGCACCTCGCAGCCGGCGCGGGCCCGGGCGCGGACCGTCTCCAGGTCGGCCGGGGACAGGTCGAGGTCGGCGCTGCGGCGCCGTCCGACGGGGAAGGGCACCGACGGCTGGCACAGCACGGGCGCGGCCACGGACTCGTCGACCATCATGGCCAGCGCGAAGCCGCCGGTGAAGCACATGCCGAGCGCGCCGACACCCGGACCCCCGAGCTCGTCGTGCAGCTCGCGCGCCAGGCTGCGGAGCCACCCGGCGACCGGGGTGGTCTGCCCGGTCGCCAGCTTGGTGAACTCTCGACTCACGCAGACCTCACGCATCGACCGCGCCACGCTCAGCACGTTCAGCGCAGCACCCGGGGTGCCGAAGAGGTGGGGCAGCACGACGGTGAAGCCGGCCTCGACGACCTCGTCGGCGAAGCCGACCACCTTCGGCGTCAGACCGGGGATCTCGTGGATGACGACCACGCCGGGCCCGGTGCCACGTCGGTAGGTCACGTGCGTCGTGCCCCCCGGGTCGGTGTGGGAGCCCTCCTCCCACGCCGCGAGGACCTCCGGGGGACGCTGCGCGCTGCGACTCATGGCGATCAGTATGCGACCGGACCTCACCCGCGAGCAGGTGCCTCGCCCGGTTGGTGTGGCTACCGTGCCCGCCATGGCCAGAACCTCCGTCCGACCGGTGCGGCTGGTCTATCCCCACCAGCTGTTCGAGGAGCACCTCGACGCAGCGACGGGCACGACGTTCGTGCTCGTCGAGCACGACCTGATGTTTCGCCAGTACGCGTTCCACTCCCACAAGCTGGTGCTGCACCGTGCCTCGATGTCGCGCTTCGCCGCCCGGCTGCGCGAGGCCGGGTTCGACGTCGAGCTCGTCGGCTCCGACGCCCGGACGACGAGCCGGTCGGCCACGGCGCGGGTGCTGGAGGGGCTCGCACCGTTCACGGTCGAGATCTACGACGTGGTCGACGACTGGCTCTCGCGCGACGTCACCGCGACACTGGCCGACGTCGGGCACGAGCTGGTCGCCGACGAGGTGCTCGACAGTCCCAACTTCCTGACCACCCGCGCCGACCTCACGGCGTACGCCGACCAGGGCGGGCGCAGCGTCGGCCGCATGCAGCACTTCTACTCCTGGCAGCGTCGCCGTCTCGGTGTGCTCGTCGACGACGACGGCGAGCCGGTCGGCGGACGCTGGTCCTTCGACGAGGACAACCGCAAGAAGCTGCCGCGCGGCCACCCGGTGCCCGATGTCGCCTGGCCCGCGACCGAGCGGGTCGACGAGGTGGTCGAGGCGGTCGCCTGGGTCCGTGACCGCTTCCCGGACGCGCCCGGCGACCCGGCCACGTTCGCCTGGCCGACCTCCCACGAGGAGGCCGAGAGCATGCTGGAGGACTTCCTCACCCAGCGGCTGAGCCAGTTCGGGCCGTACGAGGACGCGTTGCCGGTCGAGCACCCGGTGGTCTTCCACGGCCTGCTCACGCCGGGGCTGAACATCGGGCTGCTCTCACCGCGACGGGTGCTGGCCCGGGCGCTCGACGTCGCCGGCGAGGAGGACGTCGACCTGCCGTCCCTGGAGGGCTTCGTGCGCCAGATCATCGGCTGGCGGGAGTACATGCGCTGGACCTACCTGCGCTGGGGTCGCACCATGCGCACCCGCAACCACCTCGAGCACGCTCGAGGTCTCGACCCCGGCTGGTGGACCGCCGAGACCGGGCTGGAGCCGGTCGACCACGTGCTGCGCCGGGTCCTCGAGCGCGGGTACGCCCACCACATCGAGCGGCTGATGGTCCTGGGCAACGCGATGTGCCTGCTGCGCATCGACCCCGACGCGGTCTACGAGTGGTTCATGGAGATGTTCGTCGACGCCTACGACTGGGTGATGGTCCCGAACGTCTATGCGATGAGCCAGTTCGCGGCCGGGGAGCTGATCACGACCAAGCCCTACGTCTCGGGCAGCAACTACCTGAGGAAGATGTCCGACCACGGCCCGGGGGAGTGGACCGGCGACTGGGACGCCCTGTACTGGACCTTCGTGCGCGACCACCTCGACGTCTTCAGCCGCAATCCCCGCAGCTCGATGATCGCGCGCTCCTACGACCGGCTCGACCCCGCGAAGAAGGCCGCCCACACCCGACGGGCCGGGCCGTGGCTGAGCCCGGGGTGACGCAGGTCCGGACCAGCGCGCCCGGCCCGCCACGGACGGGTAACAAAACGACAGCAGGGCGGGGCAGCACTCGTGCAGCACGTGCACGAGGAGTGTCCCAGCAGCGCCAGGACGTCGCCCTCCACGCGGGCCGTTCGATCGGGGCACGCGGCCGCCCGAGGGCTGGCTCCTGGCATCCTGTGCCTCGTGGCACTTCCTGACCTCGACGTCGCAGAGCGGCGCGTCCTGGGCGCGCTGATCGAGAAGCAGCGGACCGTGCCGGCCAGCTATCCGTTGTCCCTCTCCGCGCTGCGCACCGCCTGCAACCAGTCGAGCAGCCGCGACCCGGTGCTCGACCTCGACGAGCAGGTCGTGGCCGCCACCGCCCGCGGGCTGAAGAGCCGGGACCTGCTGCGGGTCGTGTGGTCGGAGTCGGGGCGGCGCACCCTCAAGCACCACCAGCTCCTCACCGAGCGCCTCGACCTCGCGCCCGACGAGGCCGCGGTCGTCGCCGTGCTCCTCCTGCGCGGCCCGCAGACCGCGGGGGAGCTGCGGGCACGCACCGAGCGGCAGCACGCCTTCCCCGACCGTGCGGCCGTCGAGGACACCCTCACGCGGCTGTCCGGACGCGAGGAGCCGCTGGTGCGTGAGCTGGCCCGACGCCCTGGCCAGCACGACCCCCGGTGGTGCGACCTCCTGGGCGGTCCGGACGAGGACCCGGTGCCGGCGTCCGAGGTCCTCGCCGCCGAGGGAGAAGGAGTGCTGCGCGGCGGCTCCGGCGCTCGCGACGACCGCGTCCGTCGCTCCTACGACCTCGTCGCGCCGGCGTACGCCGCGGCGCTGACCGGCGAGCTCGACGACCAGCCGTTCGAGACCTGGCTCCTGGACCGCGTGGCCGCCCACGCCCGCGCGGACGGCGCCCCGGTCGTCGAGGTCGGCAGCGGCCCCGGTCACGTCGTGGCCCACCTCGTCTCGGCCGGCGCCACCGCGACCGGGCTCGACCTCTCCCCGGGGATGGTCGAGCAGGCCCGGGCCCGGTTCCCGCAGGCGACCTACGACGTCGGGGACCTGCGCCGACTGATGCGGCCCGCGAGTCACGACGGCTGGTCGGCGGTCCTCGCGTGGTACTCGCTGATCCACCTCGCACCCTCCGAGCTGGCCGCGGTGATCGACGCGCTGGTGCGTCCGCTGCGACCGGGCGGGTGGCTCGTGCTCGCGCTGCACGCCGGGAGCGGTGTGCGGCGCGCGCAGACCTGGTTCGAGGAGGCCGTCGACCTCGACGTCGTGCTGCACGAGCCCGCCGAGGTGGTGGCGCTCGTCGAGGGTGCGGGCCTCGAGTCCGTCGAGTGGTACCGACGGGGGCCGGTCGCCGCCCTGGACGAGCACCGCGAGCGTCTCTACGTCCTCGCGCGCCGTCCGACGGCGACGACCTGAGGCCCGAACCTCGGCGATACCGTGACCCCATGACGACTGCCGCGCCCGGACCGCGCGACCGCGACGGCCGCGAGCTCCCGTGCCCGGAGGTCTTCGAGGCCTGGCTCGGCGACTCCGTCCTCGACGTCCGGCTCGGCGCCGGCGCCGGCGCCGGGGCCCGCGACGACGTCACGGCGAGCGAGGTGGCGCGTCACTTCCGCGACGTGCTGGGCCGCTTCGCCTCCGGTGTCACGGTCGTCACCGCGATGAGCGGGACCACCCCGGTCGGCCTGACCTGCCAGTCGTTCTCCAGCGTCTCGCTCGACCCACCGCTCGTGCTCTTCGTCCCGGCGCGCAGCTCGCGGGCCTGGCCCCTGATCCGCGCCGCGGGCTCGTTCTGCGTCAACATCCTCGCCGCCGACCAGACCTGGTTGTCCAACACGATGGCCGGGCGCGGCACCGACAAGTTCGCGGGACTGGAGTGGACGCCGTCGGCCGGCACGGGCTCGCCCGTGCTGCCCGGCACGCTCGGGCACGTCGACTGCACCGTGCACGCGGTGCACGAGGCGGGCGACCACGACGTCGTGGTCGGCAGCGTCGTCGGCCTGGTGGCCCGCGGCGGCGTCGCGGAGCGCGACCCCCTGCTGTTCTACCGCGGGCGCTACCGCACGACCGGCTGAGCTCAGCCGCGGGCGGTGAGGACGAGCGGACCGTCACCGGTGATCGCGATCGTGTGCTCCATGTGGGCGCCGCGTGAGCCGTCGGCGGAGCGGATGGTCCACCCGTCGGGGTCGAAGACGATCTCGTCGGTCGTGTGCAGGAACCAGGGCTCGATGGCGATGACGAGGCCTTCGCGCAGCTTCAGACCGCGCCCGGCGCGCCCGTCGTTGGGCACGTGCGGGTCACCGTGCATGGTGCGCCCGACGCCGTGGCCGCCGAACTGCAGGTTGACTCCGAGACCGGCGGCGTGGGCGACCTCCCCGATCGCGGCCGAGATGTCGCCGAGCCGGTTGCCCACCACCGCCGCACCGATGCCGGCCGCGAGCGCCTCGTCGGTGGTCGAGATGAGGTCCAGGTCCTCCTGGCGAGGCGTCCCGACGACCTTGCTGTACGCCGAGTCCGCCACCCAGCCGTCCAGGCTCACGGCGAAGTCGACGCTGACCAGGTCGCCGTCGGCGAGCACGTAGTCGTGCGGCAGGCCGTGCAGCACCGCGTCGTTGACCGAGGTGCACAGCACCTTGCCGAACGGACTGGCCCCGAAGGAGGGGTGGTAGTCGATGTAGCAGGACTCCGCGCCGACATCGCGGATCATCTGGTGGGCCAGCGCGTCGAGCTCGAGGAGGTTGACCCCGACGTCGGCCTTCTCGGCGAGGGCGGTGATCACCTCGGCGACGAACCTCCCGGCGGGTCGCATCTGCTCGATCTGGGTCGGGGTGCGCAGCTCGATCACGGGGCCGAGCCTACGGTGACCCGCGCACGGGGCCGGCGCCGCCGTCGGCCCCTGTGACGAGGGTCTCTGGCAGGCTGACGCCCATGAGGCTCGGACTGCAGCTGGGGTACTGGGGCGCACAGCCGCCCGACGGGGTCGAGGCGCTGGTCGGTGCCGCCGAGGAGTCCGGCTTCGACGCGCTCTTCACCGCCGAGGCCTGGGGGTCGGACGCGTTCACGCCGCTGGCCTGGTGGGGCCGGTCGACGACGCGACTGCGGCTGGGGACCTCGATCGTGCAGATGTCGGGACGCACCCCGACCTCGATCGCCATGCACGTGCTGACCCTGGACCACCTCAGCGGCGGGCGGGTCGTGCTCGGCCTCGGCGTGAGCGGCCCGCAGGTCGTCGAGGGGTGGTACGGCCGGCCGTTCGCCAAGCCCCTCGCGCGGACCCGGGAGGTCGTCGACGTCGTCCGCGCCGTGCTGGCCCGACAGGGGCCCGTGACCAACGACGGCCCGCACTACCCGCTGCCCTACGACGGCGACGACGCCACCGGGATGGGCAGGGCCCTCAAGCCGATCACGCACCCGCTGCGCGCCGACGTCCCGATCTGGCTCGGCGCGGAGGGCCCCAAGAACGTCGCCCAGACCGCGGAGATCGCCGACGGGTGGATCCCGCTGTTCTACACGCCGGGCAGCGCCCCCCTCTACCGCGACTGGCTCGACGAGGGCTTCGCGCGCCCGGGCGCACGGCGTACCCGCGCGGACTTCGAGATCGCCGCGAGCTGCCACCTGCAGGTCGTCGACAGCGCCGAGGAGCGCGACCGGGCGGTGCAGGCCATGAAGCCGACCGTCGCCCTCTACATGGGTGGCATGGGCGCCAAGGAGCAGAACTTCCACAAGCAGGTCTTCGTGCGGATGGGCTACGAGGACCTCGCCGACGAGGTGCAGGAGCACTACCTCGCCGGACGACGCGACGAGGCGACGGCGCTGATCCCGGACACGCTCGTCGACGACCTGCACATCATCGGTGAGCCGGAGCAGGTGCGCGAGAAGGTCGCGCAGTGGGAGGAGACGGGCGTCACGACGCTGCTGCTGAGCCTCAAGACCGCGCACGACGTACGCCGGGTGGCCGAGACGCTCGCGTGAGAGCGACCCGGTAGCGGGTCAGCGGGCGCGGCGGGCGGGGAGCCCGCACGTCGGGTCAGGACGGCAGGGCGGTGCACCGAGACCGCACGACGACAGCAGGAGGACAGATGGAGCAGACCCGCCTCGGACGCACCGGGCTGGAGGTCTCGCGGATCACCGTCGGCTGCATGAGCTGGGGCGACCCGGCTCGCGGCGGCCACCCGTGGGTGCTCGACGAGCAGGCGGCCCGCGAGATCGTGGTGAGCGCCCTCGAGGCCGGCGTCACGACCTTCGACACGGCCAACGTCTACTCCGGCGGCAGCAGCGAGGAGTTCACCGGCCGGATCCTGCGCGAGGTCGCCGACCGTGACGACTACGTGCTCGCCACCAAGGTCCACGGCCGGATGCGACCGGGACCCAACGGCGCAGGCCTGTCCCGCAAGGCGATCCTCACCGAGATCGACCACTCGCTGCGCCGGCTCGGCACCGACCACGTCGACCTCTACCAGATCCACCGCTGGGACCCCCAGACCCCGATCGAGGAGACGATGGAGGCCCTGCACGACGTGGTCAAGGCCGGCAAGGCGCGCTACCTGGGGGCGTCGTCGATGTGGGCCTGGCAGCTCGCCAAGGCCCAGCACGTCGCCGAGGTCAACGGCTGGACGCCGTTCGTGTCCATGCAGGACCACTACAACCTGCTCTACCGCGAGGAGGAGCGCGAGATGCTCCCGCTGTGCACGGACCAGGGGATCGGCGTGCTGCCGTGGAGCCCGCTCGCCCGCGGGCGCCTGGCACGGCCCTGGGACACCGCGACCGCACGGACCGAGACCGACGAGTTCGGCAGCAGCCTCTACCGCGACGAGGACGCCTCCGTGGTCGGCAGGGTCGCGAGCCTCGCCGAGCGTCGCGGGGTGTCGATGGCCCAGGTCGCGCTGGCCTGGCTGCTGGCCCAGCCGGTCGTGACGTCCCCGATCATCGGTGCGACGAGGCTGAGCCACCTCACCGAGGCCGTCGAGGCGGTCGACCTGGAGCTGAGCGCGGAGGAGGTCGCCGAGCTGGGCGAGGGCTACCTGCCGCACGCGGTGGCGGGCCACCGCTGACGGCGCGCCCCAGCGGCACCGTCAGCCGTGCTCACCAGCCGCGCTCGCGCCACCCCGCGACGTCCGGGCGCTGCTCGCCGATGGTCGAGTCGTCGCCGTGGCCCGGGTAGAACCAGGTCGCATCGGGCAGGCGGTCGAAGATCTTGGTCCCGACCTCCTCGATGAGCTGGGCGAAGGCAGCGTCGTCGCCGAAGGTGCTGCCCACGCCGCCGGGGAACAGCGAGTCGCCCGTGAACAGGTGCGGGCGGCCGTCGCCGCGCTCGGCGTCGTCGAAGAGCAGGGCGATCGAGCCCGGGGTGTGGCCGGCGAGGGCGATCACCTCGAGCGAGCAGTCGCCGACCCGTACGACGTCGCCGTGGTCGACCGCCCGCGTCACGCCGACGCCGGTCTGCTCGGTCACGGCCTCGGCGTCGGGACGGCCCACGACCACCTCGGCCCCGGTGGCCCCGACCACGGCCGCGAGAGCGCGATGGTGGTCCCAGTGCTGGTGGGTCGTCACCACGCCGACCAGTCCGCGATCGCCGATCAGGCCCAGGAGGGTCTCGGGCTCCGCTGCTGCGTCCACGAGCACCTGGTCCCCGGTGCGGGTGCAGTGCAGCAGGTAGCAGTTGTTGCTCATCTCCGGGTCGACCGCGACCTTGGTGATCCGCAGGCACCCGGCCTCGCGGACCTGGGCCGGCCCGCCGGGGGTGACGTCCCCGCGGTACTCCTGCGACTCCTGGCTGTCGGGCTGCTGGCTCATGCTCACCACTCCTCGATCTGCGGCACCGCGCCGCTGTTGCTGGTCAGGCCTTCGGCCGAGCCCCGGCCCGAGAGCCACCAGGCGAGGTCGGCGGCGGAGCCGTTGACGGTGACCTCTGCGGGCTCAGCGTGCCAGGCGCGACCGAGGTCGGTCGCGAGCAGGGTCGCGCCCGGCGCCCGCGCGCGCAGGGCGTCGACCGCCGACTCCGCGAACCGGCCCGGCCAGTCCCGCGGGCCGTAGCCGACCGCGAGATCGGCGTGGTGGATCTCGACCTCCCGGTGCCGCATGCCGATCACGTCGGTCGCCGGCAGCACCGCCCACGCGCCGGTGACGCGCCGGAACCCACCCGCCCAGGCCTCGGCGGGCAGGCCGCGCGCTGCGTCGGCGAAGACCCGGCCGGAGGCCAGCATCCGGGCACGGACCGCGCTCGGCCCGGCCGCAGCCAGCTCCTCGATCGCGGTGTCGCGCGCCTCGCGCGAGGGGTACATCGCGGCGACCTCGGCCCCGGCGAGCGCCCCGAGCACGCCGGTGAGCGCCTCGGCGTTGAGGGCGAGGTGCGCCACGACGTGGGCGCGGGTCCACCCCGGCAGCGCCGAGGAGTCGGCGTACTCCTCGTCGCTGAGGCCGTCGACGGCCCTCACCAGGCGGTTCGTCGCCTCGTCGATCTCGTCGAGCCGGGCGGCTTCGGAAGCGCTCATGGCACCACTGTGCTCCCTGCACCCGGTCACCGGAAGGGGTGTCGGTGCCGCGTGAGAGCCTGAACGACGTGGCGGACCAGCTGATCATCCGAGGTGCCCGCGAGCACAACCTGAAGGACGTCTCGATCGACCTGCCCCGGGACGCGCTGATCGCGTTCACGGGTCTCTCGGGCTCCGGCAAGTCGTCGCTGGCCTTCGACACGATCTTCGCGGAGGGGCAGCGACGCTACGTCGAGTCGCTCTCGGCGTACGCCCGCCAGTTCCTCGGGCAGATGGACAAGCCCGACGTCGACTTCATCGAGGGGCTCTCGCCCGCGGTCTCGATCGACCAGAAGTCCACCTCCCGCAACCCACGCTCGACGGTCGGCACGATCACCGAGGTCTACGACTACCTCCGGCTGCTCTACGCCCGCGCCGGACACCCGCACTGCCCCGAGTGCGGGGCCCCGATCGAGCGGCAGACCCCGCAGCAGATCGTCGACCGGATCCTCGGTCTCGAGGAGGGCCGCCGATTCCAGGTCCTGGCGCCGGTCGTGCGCGGGCGCAAGGGGGAGTACCTCGAGCTCTTCAAGCAGCTCCAGATCCAGGGGTTCAGCCGGGCGCGCACCAACGGCGACACCCACGCCCTCGACGACCCGCCGACCCTCGACAAGCAGAAGAAGCACACCATCGAGGTCGTCGTCGACCGGCTCGCGGTCAAGGAGTCCTCCAAACGGCGCCTCACGGACTCGGTCGAGACCGCGCTCGGCCTGGCCGGCGGTCTGGTGCTCTTCGACTTCGTCGACCTCGACGCCGGCGACCCGCAGCGTGAGCTGCGCTTCAGCGAGAAGATGTCGTGCCCCAACGAGCACACCCTCGAGGTCGACGAGCTCGAGCCGCGCTCGTTCTCCTTCAACTCGCCGTTCGGCGCCTGCCCGCAGTGCAGCGGGCTCGGCACCCGGATGGAGGTCGACCCCGAGCTGGTCGTGCAGGATCCGGCGGCGACGCTCGGGGAGGGTGCGATCCAGCCGTGGAGCGGCGCCCACGTGGCCGACTACTTCCTCAAGCTGCTCGGTGCCCTCGGCGACGAGCTCGGCTTCGACCTGAACACCCCCTGGGCGGACCTCCCGACCCGGGCGCGTCGCTCCATCCTCGACGGGCACTCGACCAAGGTCCACGTCGTCACCCGCAACCGCTACGGCCGCCAGCGCAGCTACCACGCCGCGTTCGAGGGTGTGCGGCCCTACATCGAGCGACGCCACCGCGAGGCCGAGACCGACACGAGCCGCGACCGGTTCGAGGGCTTCATGCGCGAGGTCCCGTGCCCCACCTGCGCCGGCAGCCGGCTCCGACCGGTGATCCGGGCCGTCACCATGGGATCGACCGCGCACGGCGAGAAGAACATCGCCGAGGTCTGCTCGCTGCCGATCAACGAGGCCGCCGACTTCCTCAACGCCCTCGAGCTGAGCTCACGGGAGCGCCAGATCGCCGAGCAGGTGCTCAAGGAGATCCAGGAGCGGCTGCGCTTCCTGCTCGACGTGGGGCTGGACTACCTCTCGCTGGACCGGCCGTCCGGGTCCCTCTCGGGGGGCGAGGCGCAGCGCATCCGCCTGGCGACGCAGATCGGGGCCGGTCTCGTGGGCGTGCTCTACGTCCTCGACGAGCCCTCGATCGGTCTGCACCAGCGCGACAACCAACGGCTGATCGAGACGCTGCTGCGGCTGCGCGACCTCGGCAACACGCTCATCGTCGTCGAGCACGACGAGGACACGATCAAGGTCGCCGACTGGGTCGTCGACATCGGGCCCGGCGCCGGCGAGCACGGTGGTCAGGTGGTGCACAGCGGCACCGTGGCCGACCTGTACGCCCACCCCGACTCGATGACCGGCGACTACCTCTCCGGCCGGCGCCGGATCCCCGTGCCCGCCGTACGCCGCCCGCGCACGAAGGGCCGTGAGCTCACCGTGGTCGGTGCCCGCGAGCACAACCTGCGCGACGTCGACGTCAGCTTCCCGCTCGGCCTCTTCGTCGCCGTGACCGGCGTGTCCGGGTCGGGCAAGTCGACCCTGGTCAACGACATCCTCTACACCTCGCTGGCCAAGCAGATCTACAACGCGCGCACCGTGCCCGGCCGCCACCAGCGGATCACCGGTCTCGACCACGTCGACAAGGTGATCCACGTCGACCAGTCGCCCATCGGGCGCACCCCGAGGTCCAACCCGGCGACGTACACCGGGGTCTTCGACCATGTCCGCAAGCTCTTCGCCTCGACCCCCGAGGCCAAGATGCGCGGCTACCTCCAGGGGCGGTTCTCCTTCAACGTCAAGGGCGGACGCTGCGAGGCCTGCTCGGGCGACGGCACGCTCAAGATCGAGATGAACTTCCTGCCCGACGTCTACGTCCCGTGCGAGGTCTGCCACGGCGCGCGCTACAACCGCGAGACCCTCGAGGTGCACTACAAGGGCAAGACCATCGCCGAGGTCCTCGACATGCCCATCGAGGAGGCCGTCGACTTCTTCGCCGCCGTGCCGGCGATCTCGCGCCACATGAAGACCCTCGTCGAGGTCGGGCTCGGCTACGTGCGCCTGGGCCAGCCCGCGACCACGCTGTCGGGTGGCGAGGCCCAGCGGGTCAAGCTGTCCGCCGAGCTGCAGAAGCGCTCCACCGGACGCACGGTCTACGTCCTCGACGAGCCGACCACGGGCCTGCACTTCGAGGACATCCGCAAGCTCCTGCTCGTGCTCGGGAAGCTCGTCGACCAGGGCAACACGGTGCTGGTGATCGAGCACAACCTCGACGTGATCAAGACCGCCGACTGGATCGTCGACATGGGCCCGGAGGGCGGGTCCCGAGGCGGTCTCGTCGTGGCCGAGGGCACGCCCGAGGACGTCGCCGTCCACGCGACGAGCTTCACGGGGTCGTTCCTGGCGCCGCTGCTCGAGGGTCGGGCCGCCGAGCAGCCCGGCCCGCCCCGCAAGCCGGCTCCGGTCGAGGTCAAGGTCACCAAGGCCGCCGCCAAGCGCGCGGCCAAGCAGGCGCGCGAGGAGGCCGCGGCGGCCCGCAAGGCGGACGCGGCGACGTCCCCGGCCACGACGCCGGCCGCCAAGAAGACCGCCGCCAGGAAGCCAGCCGCCAAGAAGGCCGCCACCAAGAAGCCAGCCACCAGGAAGACCGCCGCGACCAGGTAGGGCGCCGCTGGCCACCGGCCGTGTCCGGGGCCTGGCTAGGCTCGACCCGACCACGACCGCTCGACCCAGGAGCACGCCATGGCCCGTCCCGGCCCGTCGGACGCCCCCCTCCCCTCCCAGCCCCGGGCGGGTGCTCTGAGCCGTCGCCGTGCGCTCGGCGGAGCCTCCCTCGGTCTCGCCGTCCCCGTCCTGGCTGCCTGCGGCAGCAACGAGGCCGGTGGCGCCGGAGGTGACGCCCCGACCTCGGCGGCGGCCTCGCCGGCCGCCTCCGGTCCGCTGACCACCACCGCCGACGTCCCCGTCGGCGGCGGGGCCATCTTCGAGGAGCAGGGTGTCGTCGTCACCCAGCCCGCCGAGGGCGAGCTGAAGGCGTTCACCAACATCTGCACGCACGCCGGGTGCCCCGTCTCGAGCGTCGAGGACGGCACGATCAACTGCACCTGCCACGGCAGCACGTTCTCGATCGAGACCGGTGAGGTCGAGCAGGGCCCGGCCACCGAGGCGCTGGCACCGATCGAGATCACGGTCGAGGGCGACCAGATCAGCCTCGCCTGAGGGCGCTGCGGACCCCGGGCGGCATCGTGGACCGGGCTCCTGCGGACGGGGGCGTCGGCGCCCCCTCGTAGGGTTGCGGCGTGCCACCAGCCCGCGCTCGCCGCCAGTCCCGCGGGCCGCTGTCCTACCGCCCGGAGCCCGGCTCGATCCCGACCCAGCCGGGGGTCTACCGCTTCCGTGACTCCCAGGACCGGGTCATCTACGTCGGCAAGGCCAAGAACCTGCGGGCCCGGCTGTCGTCGTACTTCCAGGACATCGCCAACCTGCACCAGCGGACCGCGCAGATGGTCACCACCGCGGCCGGCGTGGAGTGGACGGTGGTCAACACCGAGGTCGAGGCGCTCCAGCTGGAGTACTCCTGGATCAAGGAGTTCGATCCCCGCTTCAACGTCAAGTACCGCGACGACAAGTCCTACCCCTGGCTGGCGGTGACCCTCGGCGACGAGTACCCGCGCGTGATGGTCGGCCGCGGGGCCAAGCGCAAGGGCACCCGCTACTTCGGTCCCTACAGCCACGCGTGGGCGATCCGCGAGACCGTGGACATCCTGCTGCGGGTCTTCCCGATGCGCTCGTGCTCCAACGGCGTCTTCAAGCGCTCGGCCCAGATCGGGCGGCCCTGCCTGCTCGGCTACATCGACAAGTGCTCGGCTCCCTGCGTCGGCCAGGTCACGCCCGAGCAGCACCGCGAGATCGTGGACGACTTCTGCGAGTTCATGGCCGGCCGCACCCGACCCTTCACCCGCCGCATCGAGCAGCAGATGTACGCCGCGTCCGAGGCGCTCGACTTCGAGAAGGCCGCGCGTCTGCGCGACGACCTCGGCGCCATGGAGCGCGCCCTGGAGAAGCAGGCCGTCGTGCTCGGTGACGGCGCGGACGCCGACGTCATCGCGCTCGCCGAGGACCCGCTCGAGGTGGCGGTGCAGATCTTCTACGTCCGCGGCGGTCGGATCCGCGGTCAGCGGGGCTGGGTGGCCGACCGGGTCGAGGAGGGTGAGACCCCCGAGCTGGTCGAGGACTTCCTGCTCCAGCTCTACGCCGGCGATGCCGACGCCGTCCCCCGCGAGATCCTCGTGCCCACCCTGCCCCCCGACGTCGACACCTTCGAGCAGCTGCTCGGCGACCTGCGCGGCAGCCGGGTGACGATCCGGGTCCCGCAGCGAGGCGACAAGAAGACCCTCCAGGAGACCGTGGCCCGCAACGCCGGCCAGGCCCTGGTGCTCCACAAGACCCGCCGGGCCAGCGACCTCACCACCCGCAACCGCGCGCTGGAGGAGATCGCGGACGCGCTCGACCTCGACGAGGTGCCGCTGCGCATCGAGTGCTACGACGTCTCCAACCTCCAGGGCACCGAGGTGGTCGCCTCGATGGTGGTCTTCGAGGACGGTCTGGCCCGCAAGGGCGAGTACCGCCGCTTCGTGATCCGCGGCGTCGACGGCCAGGACGACGTCGCGTCGATGCACGAGGTGATCACCCGACGGTTCCGCCGGCTGCTCGACGAGCAGACCCGGGCCGCTCCGGCCGAGGGCGAGGCGGCCGTCGGGGGCGCGGTGGCCGCCGAGGGTCCGATGCTGGTCGACCCGGAGACGGGCCGACCCCGCAAGTTCGCCTACGCTCCCGGCCTGGTCGTGGTCGACGGGGGGCCGCCGCAGGTCGCGGCCGCGCAGCGTGCCCTGGTCGAGCTGGGGGTCAGTGACATCCCGGTCGTGGGGCTGGCCAAGCGGCTCGAGGAGGTGTGGCGCCCGGGGGAGGAGGACCCCGTCATCCTGGCCCGGTCCTCGGAGGGGCTCTACCTCCTGCAGCGCATCCGCGACGAGGCCCACCGGTTCGCGATCACCCACCATCGCAACCGACGCTCGAAGTCGATGGTCGAGAGCCTGCTCGACGACGTGCCCGGCCTGGGCGAGGTGCGCCGCAAGACCCTGCTCAAGCACTTCGGGTCGCTGAAGAAGCTGCGCGAGGCCGAGGTCGACGACATCGCCCTGATCCCCGGCATCGGCCCGCGGACCGCCACGGCGATCAAGGACGCGCTCGCCGTCCCGGCGGGCGGTGGCGCGGCCGACCCGGCCGGTGTGGGATTCTCCGTCAACACCGCTACCGGCGAGATCGAGGACGCATGACCCAGCAGCCACCGGACCCGGGAGGGCCCGCCACACCGGGCGAGCTGGTCGTGGTCACCGGCATGACCGGAGCCGGTCGCAGCACCGTCGCCAAGGAGCTGGAGGACCTCGGCTTCTACGTCGTCGACAACCTGCCGCCGGGGCTGCTGCCCGACGTGGTGCGGCTGGTCGACCAGAACCTCGGACCCAACCAGCCGATCGGGGTGGTCGTCGACGTCCGGTCCGGCACGTTCTTCACCGACCTGCGCGCCCAGCTGGCCCGCGGCGCCCACGGCCGCACGGCGACCATGGTCTTCCTCGACGCGACCGACGAGGTGCTGGTGCGCCGCCAGGAGGCCGTCCGTCGTCCGCACCCGCTGCAGGGCAGCGGCCGCCTGCTCGACGGCCTGCACCGGGAGCGCACGGCCGTCTCCGACCTGCGCAGCGACGCGGCGCTGGTCATCGACACCACGATGCTCAACGTCCACCAGCTCACCGCCCGGATCGCCGAGGCCTTCGGCACGACCCAGAACCGTCGGCTGCGGGTCACGATGATCAGCTTCGGGTTCAAGTACGGCATCCCGGTCGACGCCGACCACGTCGCGGACATGAGGTTCCTGCCCAACCCCTTCTGGGTCCCCGAGCTGCGCGAGGAGACCGGGCGGGACCAGCCGGTGTCCGACTACGTGCTCAGCCGCGACGGCGCGACGCAGTTCCTCGACGGCTACGTGCCCCTGCTCGACAGGGTCGCCGCCGGCTACCTGCGCGAGGGCAAGCGCTTCATGCGGGTCGCGATCGGCTGCACCGGGGGCAAGCACCGCAGCGTGGCGATGAGCGAGGAGATCGCGCGGCGTCTGCGCGACCTCGGCCAGGACGTCCGCGTGGTGCACCGGGACCTCGGACGTGAATGACCCGGACGCGGCCGCGGCGGACGCGACCGCGACCATGACCGCGGCGGGGGCGGGGGCCGGGAGCCGGGCCCAGGCGGTGGTCGCCCTCGGCGGCGGCCACGGGCTGTTCGCCTCGCTCTCGGCGCTGCGGCTGCTGGTCGACGACCTGACCGTCGACGCGCTCACCGCGATCGTCACGGTGGCCGACAACGGGGGGTCGTCGGGGCGCCTGCGCGGTGAGTTCAACGTGCTGCCACCGGGCGACCTGCGGATGGCCCTCGCGGCCCTGTGCGGCCAGGACGACTGGGGCGTGACGTGGTCGCAGGTGCTCCAGCACCGCTTCGAGGGCAGCGGTGACATGCGGGGTCACGTCATCGGCAACCTGCTGATCGTCGGGCTGTGGGAGCACGTCGGTGACCCGGTCGGCGCTCTCGACTGGGTCGGGCGCCTGCTGGGCACGAAGGGACGGGTGCTGCCGATGGCACTGTGCCCGATGGACATCACCGCGCAGGTGCGCGGTCCGGGCGACGACGCCGAGCCCCGCACCGTGCGGGGGCAGGTCGAGGTGGCCACCGCCGAGGGTCGCATCGAGGCCATCCGGCTGGAGCCCGAGGACCCGCCGGTGAGCGCGGCGGCGATCGACGCGATCCACGCGGCGGACTGGGTCGTGCTCGGGCCAGGGTCGTGGTTCACCTCGGTCATCCCGCACCTGATGGTGCCGGCCCTGCGGCGTGCCATCGTCGAGACCTCCGCCCGTCTGGTCGTGGTGCTCAACCTCGCGGCCCAGGAGGACGAGACCCCCGACTTCGCACCGGCCGACCACCTCGCCGTCCTGGCCGAGCACGCCCCCGACCTGCGCGTCCACACCGTGCTCGCCGACGCGGCGGGGGTCCTGGCCGCCGGGTCCGCCGGGTCCGCCGGAGACCCGGCCGGCGGCGCCGAGGACCGGCTGCGCGCCGCGGCCGAGGCCCTCGGGGCGCGCCTGGTGCTCGCCGACCTCGCGGTCGGCGACGGCACGCCCCGCCACGACCCGGCACGGCTCGCTGCCGCCTACGAACGCCTCGTCACCGGCGGTTGAGCCTCGCCTGCTCGAAGCCTCGGAGAGCCGCCCGATGCGGGGGAGTGCGGCCGCACCACGCAGGAGACCGTGACAAGATCACCTCCATGGCGATGACGGCTCAGGTGAAGGCGGAGCTCGCGAACATCCCGGTCACCAAGACCTGCTGCCGCAAGGCCGAGGTCGCCACGATGCTGCGCTTCGCCGGTGGCCTCCACATCGTCAACGGTCGGATCGTGATCGAGGCCGAGCTCGACACGGGTGCCGCGGCCCGGCGGCTCCGCAAGGACCTGGCCGAGGTCTACGGCGCCCACTCGGAGGTCGTCATGGTGCAGGCCAGTGGTCTGCGCAAGGGCAGCCGCTACATCGTGCGCGTGGTGCGTGACGGCGAGGCGCTGGCCCGCCAGAGCGGCCTGGTCGACCAGCGCGGCCGACCCGTGCGCGGACTCCCGCCCGCGGTGGTCTCGGGGGGCCCCTGTGACGCGGTGGCCGCGTGGCGCGGCGCCTTCCTCGCCCACGGCTCCCTGACCGAGCCCGGACGCTCGTCGTCGCTGGAGGTGACCTGCCCCGGCTCCGAGGCGGCACTGGCGCTGGTCGGCGTGGCCCGGCGGCTCGGCATCGCCTCCAAGGCCCGCGAGGTGCGCGGCGTCGACCGGGTCGTCATCCGTGACGGTGACGCGATCGGCCAGCTGCTGACGCGCCTGGGCGCCCACGAGTCCCTGATGGCCTGGGAGGAGCGCCGGATGCGCCGCGAGGTCCGGGCCACCGCGAACCGGCTGGCCAACTTCGACGACGCCAACCTGCGTCGCTCCGCCCGCGCGGCGGTCGCCGCCGGTGCCCGGGTCGAGCGGGCCCTCGAGATCCTGGCCGAGGAGGTGCCCGACCACCTCAAGCTGGCCGGCCACCTGCGTCTGGAGCACAAGCAGGCCTCCCTGGAGGAGCTCGGCGCCCTCCACGAGCCGGTGCTGACCAAGGACGCGATCGCCGGTCGGATCCGCCGGCTGCTCGCCATGGCCGACAAGCGCGCCGAGGAGCTCGGCGTCCCCGACACCGAGTCCTCGCTCACCGAGGAGATGCTCGCCGAGGACGACTGAGCGCTGCGCCCTGGTTACTCGCACGTAGCGCGATACGGGACGGGGTCGTCGTCCCCGGAGGCGATCAGGGTCGAAATCGTCCGCGGTCGAGACGTGTTCGACCGCACTGACCCCCACCTCACCAGGAGCAGCGCAGTGACCGTTCGCGTAGGCATCAACGGCTTCGGCCGCATCGGCCGCAACTTCTTCCGCGCCGTGCGAGCCTCGGGCGCCGACATCGAGATCGTCGCGGTCAACGACCTGACCGACAACGCCTCGCTCGCCCCCTTGCTCAAGTTCGACTCGATCCTCGGGCGCCTCGACGCCGACGTGAGCGCCTCGAGCGACGAGATCCGCATCGGCGACCAGGTCGTCAAGGCCTTCGCCGAGCGCGACCCGGCCCAGATCCCGTGGGGCGACCACGGCGTCGACGTCGTCGTCGAGTCGACCGGTTTCTTCACCGACGCGACCAAGGCCCGCGCCCACGTCGACGCCGGGGGCGCCAAGAAGGTCATCATCTCCGCGCCCGCGAGCAACGAGGACTTCACCGTCGTCATGGGCGTCAACCACGAGCTCTACGACCCGACCTCGCACGTGGTGATCTCCAACGCCTCCTGCACCACCAACTGCCTGGCCCCGATGGCCAAGGCGCTCAACGACGAGTTCGGCATCGTCAAGGGCCTGATGACCACGGTGCACGCCTACACCGCCGACCAGAACCTGCAGGACAACATCCACAAGGACCTGCGTCGCGCCCGTGCCGCCGCGATCAACGTGGTGCCGACCTCGACGGGGGCCGCCAAGGCGATCGGCCTGGTGCTCCCCGAGCTCAAGGGCAAGCTCGACGGCTACGCCCTGCGCGTCCCGGTGCCGACCGGCTCGGCCACGGACCTCACCTTCGAGGCCGGGCGCGAGACGAGCGTCGAGGAGGTCAACGCCGCGGTCGAGAAGGCCGCCGACGGCCGCTACCTGCGCTACTCCACCGACCCGCTGGTCTCCTCCGACATCGTCACCGACCCGGCTTCGTGCATCTTCGACGCACCGCTGACCAAGGTCATCGGCAACCAGGTCAAGGTCGTCGGCTGGTACGACAACGAGTGGGGCTACTCCAACCGCCTCGCCGACCTGATCACCTACGTCGGTCAGAGCCTCTGAGGATGGGGGAGTACGCCGACCTGGGCGACGTCGCGGGCCGCAGGGTCCTCGTGCGTTCGGACCTCAACGTGCCGCTCGACGGCGCGACCATCACCGACGACGGCCGCATCCGCGCCAGCGTGCCCACGATCCGGGCCCTGGCGAAGGCCGGGGCGCGCGTCCTGGTCGTCGCGCACCTGGGTCGTCCGAAGGGCGAGCCCGACCCGGCGTACTCCCTGCGGCCGGTGGCCGCGCGACTCGGCGAGCTGCTCGGCGAGCCGGTCGCCTTCGCCGAGGACACCGTCGGCGAGAGCGCCCGGTCCACCGTCGAGTCCCTCGGCGACGGTGACGTCGCCGTGCTCGAGAACGTCCGGTTCAACGCCGGCGAGACGAGCAAGGACGACGCCGAGCGCGGCGCCTTCGCCGACCAGCTCGCCGGGCTCGCCGACGCGTTCGTCTCCGACGGGTTCGGCGTCGTGCACCGCAAGCAGGCGAGCGTCTACGACGTCGCCCAGCGACTGCCGCACGCGATGGGGGCGCTGGTCTCGACCGAGATCGACGTGCTGCGCCGCCTCACCGAGGACCCGCAGCGCCCCTACGTCGTCGTCCTCGGCGGGTCCAAGGTCTCCGACAAGCTCGGCGTGATCGACAACCTGCTCGGCAAGGCCGACACGTTGCTGATCGGCGGGGGCATGGTCTTCACCTTCCTGGCCGCCCAGGGCCACGAGGTGGGCAAGAGCCTGCTCGAGGCCGATCAGCTGCAGACGTGTCGTGACTACCTGCGTCGCGCGGAGGAGAGCGGGGTGCGCATCGTGCTGCCCACCGACATCGTCGTGGACACCGCGTTCCCGTCCCCGGACCGCCGCCCCGAGCCCGGGGTCGTCCCGGCCAGCGAGATCCCCGCGGACTCGCTCGGCCTCGACATCGGCCCGGAGTCGGCCCGCGCCTTCGCCGGCGTGCTCGCCGGCGCCCGCACCGTGTTCTGGAACGGCCCGATGGGTGTCTTCGAGACCCCGGCGTTCGCCGACGGCACCCGGGCCGTGGCCCAGGCCCTGACCGAGATCGACGGGCTGTCCGTGGTCGGCGGCGGCGACTCGGCGGCAGCCGTGCGCACGCTCGGCTTCGACGAGGCCGCCTTCGGCCACATCTCCACCGGCGGCGGCGCCAGCCTGGAGTACCTCGAAGGCCGGACCCTGCCCGGCATCACTGTCCTGGAGGACGCCTCATGACCGCTCGAATCCCGCTGATGGCGGGCAACTGGAAGATGAACCTCAACCACCAGGAGGCGGTGGTCCTGGTCCAGAAGCTGGCCTGGACCCTGTCGGACAAGCGTCACGACTTCGCCGCCTGCGAGGTCGTCGTGGTGCCGCCGTTCACCGACCTGCGCTCGGTGCAGACCCTCGTGGACGGCGACCGGCTCGCGGTGCGCTACGGCGCGCAGGACGTCTCGACCCAGGAGTCCGGTGCCTACACCGGGGAGATCTCGGGCTCGATGCTCGCCAAGCTCGGCTGCTCCTACGTCGTCGTCGGTCACTCCGAGCGGCGCGAGCACCACGCCGAGTCCGACCAGGTCGTCAACGCCAAGGCCCACCAGGCCCTCAAGCACGAGATGACGCCGATCGTGTGCGTCGGCGAGGGTCTGGAGGTCCGTCAGGCCGGTGACCAGGTCACCTACACCCTCGGGCAGCTCGACGGGTCGCTGGCGGGGTTCTCCGCCGAGCAGGTCGCCGGCCTCGTCGTCGCCTACGAGCCGGTCTGGGCGATCGGCACCGGCGAGGTCGCCACTCCCGACGACGCCCAGGAGGTGTGCGGAGCGATCCGCGAGCGCGTCCGCGAGGTGCACGGTGACGCCGCCGCGGAGGGGGTCCGGGTCCTGTACGGCGGATCGGTGAAGGCGGCCAACGTCGGCGGGATCATGGCGCAGAGCGACGTCGACGGGTGCCTGGTCGGCGGTGCGAGCCTCACCGTCGACGAGTTCGGCGGTATCTGCCGCTTCCGCGACATGCCGGTCCTGTGATCATCGGCGCTCTGACGTAGGATCACTGACCGTGACTCTGCTCTTCACCGTTCTCCTCGTGGCCACCAGCGCCATCCTCATCTTGCTGGTCCTGCTGCACAAGGGGCGCGGCGGTGGTCTCTCCGACATGTTCGGTGGCGGCGTCTCCAGCTCGTTGGGCGGTTCGTCGGTCGCCGAGCGCAACCTCGACCGGTTCACGGTCGGCGTCGGCGTCATCTGGTTCTCCTGCGTCATCGCACTGGGCCTGCTGAAGGCCTACTGAGCTCTACTGAAGATCGAAAGGGAGCGGGACTGACATGGCTGGTGGAGGAAGCGCGATCCGGGGTAGCCGGGTCGGGGCCGGACCGATGGGCGAGGCCGAGCGCGGCGAGGCGGCCCCGCGGCAGGCGGTGACGTACTTCTGCTCCCACGAGCACCACTCCGTGGTGACGCTGTCGGTCGAGGCGCAACCGCCGGAGACCTGGGACTGCCCCAAGTGCGGACTCCCCGCGTCGCGCGACTCGGAGAACCCGCCGCCCGCGCCGCGGATCGAGCCGTACAAGACGCACCTGGCCTACGTGAAGGAGCGCCGCTCCGAGACCGAGGCGGCCGACATCCTCGACGAGGCGCTGTCCCAGCTGCGCTCCAAGCGCAAGTCCGGCGACATCATCTTCTGACCTCGACCGGCGTCCAAGTTCTGGGTGCCGGGGCACGACCTACGTCCGCCGGTGGAACCGGACCTGGTTGTCGCCGACGATCTGGTGGGAGTACGCCGGGTCGTGGATGCGGTGATGGTGGTGCGGGCACAGCAGCCGCGCGTTCTCGACGTTGGTGACGCCGCCGTCGGACCAGGCGTGGTCGTGATGGACCTCGCACATGCCGGGAGGCCAGTCACACCCTTCGGCGGTGCACTCGCGGTCGCGGACCACGACCGCGGTCCGCATCGGCTCGGTGTGGAGCCGTCCGCCCCGACCGACGTCGAGGACCTGCGAGGGCCCGTTCATCACGACGGGGATGATGCCGGCGTTGCAGGCCAGGCGGCGGGTCTGTCCCGCGCTGAGCGGCTCACCGGTGTCGAGGTGGGCCGTGCCGAGGCCCTCGGTCAGGGTGCACAGCTCGGTGATCACCGCGCAGGTCGCGTCGCGGCCGCCGGCCCTGGGCAGGGTGTCGGCGGGCAGCGACTCGATCAGGGTGCAGAAGGCGAGGCCGAGCCTCTCCGGCGTCGGACGCAGGACGGCGGACTCGGTGTCCGCCGCCGGACCGTGCTCGCTCACAGCCGACCGGTGCCGCGGTGACGCGAATGCCCAGAGGGCCTTCTTGAGCATGCCGGCCTGTGCCTCGGGGATCGTGAAGCGACCGAACACCCGGCCGTGGCCGTCGTTGCTCATCGACAGTCGCGTGGTGGCCCGGGCGCGGGCCTCCTCGGCCTCGACCTTCTTCTGCTCGTGGGCCTCGGCGACGTCCGGGGCGAGGGTCTGCAGGACCGCGCGGCCGAGGATCTTGAGCGTCGCCGGGTCGTGGATTGCGGCGTAGCCGACGAGGAGTGCCTCGGCCTGGGCGACCAGGCCGGGCTCGAGGTCGTCCGGCAGCGCCTCGAGGGCGTGCGCGACAACCCGCGCCTGATCCAGGGACACCTCGCCGGCCGCGAAACCCCTGGCAACGCGGGTCCAGCGGTCCTCGAGCGCGGTCGCGAGCTTGACGAGGCCGCAAGCGGTCGTCCGGTTCTGCTGGGTGGCGACCGCCCACCAGACCCCGGTCGAGGTGCTCCCGCTGTCGTCGCCGACCTGGACGCGCTCCGCGTGCGCGGCCACCGAGAGCGTCAGTGCATCGACCCGGGAACGGAGCCGAGCAAGCTCACGCAGCGTCTCGCGGGTCGCGGCCGGCTCGAGAGTGAAGAGCGAACGGTCGGCGATCTCGGCGACCGTGGAGGCGAGCGCACGCACCGAGCACGGCACCGGGTGTCCGGTGTCGTCGACGGGTGGTGCCGTGCTGGCCATGATCAAAGTCAAGCACTGACCGCCGACATCGCTCCTGCTCGGAGCATGGTCCTCCACATCCACAAGATAATTTTCGAAGACTGCGTCGAGCCGCAGGATCCGCCGGACTCCGTCCCAAACCCAACGAGCCCCGGCCCGGGGCCGACGACACAGCAAGGGCGCGCACCTCTCGCGACGACCCTGCGATCGTCAGAGGTCCTTGACGAAGAAGTGGTCGGCGTAGGGACCGTCATGCCAGGGCTCGACCTCCCGATAGCCGAGCCGCCGGTACAGCCTGGTCGGAGCGGGCAGGTCGGCCCGGGTGTCCAGGCGCATCAACCGCAGGCCCCGGTCACGGGCCGCTTGCTCCACGGCGCCGACGACCGCTTCCCCCACGCCGGTCCCGCGGGCCGCGGGCACGACGTAGACCTTGGTCAGCTCGCCGATCGCGTCGACGACCCGCAAGCCGCCACATCCCACCGCCTCCCCGCCCCGCCGGGCCAGGGCCACCAGAGCGACACCTGCCATGGGCCGGGGGCCGAGCTCCGCATCGACCTCGTCCTCGCTGACGACGCGGTGCTGCCAGGTCTCCATCAGCTCGCGGATCTGCGCGCGGATCAGCCGTCCCGCCGCAGCGTCATCGAGCGGTACGAGCGCAACGCGTAGATGCACCCGGTGAGCGTAGCGAGACGCCCGCAGACGCGTGACGCACGTCGTCGGCGCTGTTCCGTACGGCGAGCCTCATGCGGTCGAGGGCTGAGACTCTCGGGTCGCCGCGGCGCGACGCTGCATCGCCGAGAGGCCGCGCTTGTACAGCAACCATCCGCCGACCACCAGCAGCGCACCGACGGCCAGGAAGCCGAGGTCCCACGCGACGGGGGAGCCCAGGTCGTCGCGAACGTGGTGCACGCCCAGGAGGTGGTGGTCGATGATGCCCTCGACCAGGTTGAACAGGCCCCAGCCCACCATGACCAGACCGAAGTGGAAGGACCAGCTCGGGGCCAAGCGACCCTCGCGCCACGCCTTGATGGCTGCGATCGAGCCAGCCAGCAGCAAGAACCACGTGGCTACGTGGAAGAAGCCGTCAGCCAGCGTGTTCACTTCGAGGCCCGCCACGGTGTCGGTCGGATATCCCTCGACGTGACTCACCATGTGGTGCCACTGGAGGATCTGGTGCAGCACGATGCCGTCGACGAAGCCGCCGAACCCGAGGCCGTAGAGCAGCCCGGCTGCCTTGGACGGCATCCTCGGAGCGGGTGTCTCTGCGCGCGGATCCATGGTTGGAACGTAACGTGCACGACGCTCCGACATACCCGCCCATCGGGATGATCGGACGCTCAGCGTCGCGACGCCGGAACGCCGCTCAGAGCGCGGAGGCCGCCGCCGTGTCCAGGAAGAACACGGTGTCCTCCTCGCCGCACGCGCCACGAGCGGGCGTGTGCTGCACGTCGCCCTCCTCGGCGAGCGTCGCCGCGACCGCCTCGGCCTTGCCCTCCCCGCTGACCACGAACCAGACCGACCGCGCCCGGTTCAGGGCGGCGTAGGTCAGGCTGACCCGCTCGGGCGGTGGCTTGGGCGCGCCCGTGACGGGCACGACCGCCCGGTCGGTGACCGCGAGCTGGTCGAAGCCGGGGAACAGGGACGCGACGTGCGCGTCCTGCCCGAGCCCGAGCATGACCACCTCGAACCGCTCCGGACCGTGGGAGGCGAGCAGCTGCTCGTAGCCGGCGGCCGCTGCGGCCACGTCGTCCGCGTCCTCGGTGGCGGGCATCTCGTGCACCTGCGTCGCCCCGACCGCGTCCAGGAACGCCGCGCGCGCGCCCTGGGCGTTGCGCTCGCCCGAGGCCCGCTCGACGAAGCGCTCGTCGCCCCACCACAGGACGACCCGGTCCCAGTCGACCCCCGAGCCGGGGGAGAGGCGGGCGACCTCGGCATGGATGGCCTCCGCGATGGTGCCGCCCGTCAGCGCGACGTGCGGCTCGTGCCCGGCCGTCTGCGCATCGGCGAGGCGCGTGAGCAGCTCACCGGCCACCGCGGTGGCCAGGGAGCCGGCGTCGGGGGAGACCTCGATGCGGGCCCCCGGGGTCACCCCAGCACCTGTCGTACGGCGTCCAGGTCACCGGGCCCGGCCAGGTGCAGGCGCAGGACGGGCCGACCCTTGTCGGCCAGCACCTGTCCGTCGCCGACGGCCTGGGCCAGCAGGAACTGCTGGAAGCTGAACGGACGACCGGGCACTGCGAGGTCCTCGCCGGGCTCGGCGGTGACCTGCAGGTAGACCCCCGTGTCGGGCCCGCCCTTGTGGTACTGCCCGGTCGAGTGCAGGAAGCGCGGACCCCAGCCGAAGGTGGTCGGTCGGCCGGTACGCCGCGCGAGGCCGTCGCGCACGCTGGCGAGCGCCGCGTCGCGGTGGCGGTCGAGGTAGGCCTGCACCGCGATGTAGCCGTGCTCGGCGTCGATGCTGCCGAGCAGGGCGCGCACGGCCTGCTCGAGCGAGTCGGTGCCGGCCGGCAGCCAGCCGTCGCTGGCGAAGACGGTGACGGCACCGTCGGTGAAGACGGGGTCCGGGTCGGCTCCCGCTCCGTCGAGCATCTCGCGGGCCGCTGCCTTGGCGCTCTCGACGTCGGGCTGGTCGAAGGGGTTGATGCCGATGATCCGGCCGGCGACGGCGGTGGCGTGCTCCCACAGGAGCATCTGGGCCCCGAGCGTGCCGTCGACGCGCGCGCCCCACCCCGAGGCCGGCTCGATGCCGTTGCCGAGCTGTCGGCCGGGACCGAAGGTCACCAGCACCTCGTCGGCACTGCTCGGCACCAGGTTCGGTGCGTCGAGCCGGTCGACGACGACCGGCAGGATGCCGCGGCCCTGCTTGCCGGTGGACTCGGCGACGAGCTGCTCGGCCCAGTCGCCGAAGCCGGCGTACGACGCGCCGTCGCTGGCCAGCACCATCTTGTCGGCGCCCGCCCGGTTGGCCGCGCCGAGCACGGCACCCAGGCGCAGGGCGGGGTTGTCGGGCGAGTCCGTCGCGAGCAGCTCGCGCACGGCCTCGGCCTCGTCGAGGAGCCCGGCGATGTCGGCACCGGCCAGCCCGCAGGGGACCAGGCCGAACGCGGTCAGCGCGGAGTACCGTCCGCCGACCTCGGGGTCGGCGAGGAACACCCGGTAGCCGGCGTCGCGGGCTGCCTCGCTGAGCGGGGAGCCCGGGTCGGTGACGACCACGATGCGACCGGCGGGGTCGATCCCGGCGTCGGTGAAGGCCTGCTCGAAGATGCGCTTCTGGCTGTCGGTCTCGACGGTGCCGCCCGACTTGCTGGAGACGACCACGACCGTCTCGTCGAGGCGCTCGTGCAGTGCGGAGGCGACGAAGTCGGGCTGGGAGGAGTCGAGGACCACCAGGTCGACGCCGGCCGCCTCGCAGATGACCTCGGGGGCCAGCGAGGAGCCGCCCATCCCGCACAGCACGACGCGGGTCAGGCCCTGCTCGGTGAGCTGCTCGCGCAGCGCCACGACCTCGGCGACCAGCGGCCGCGACTCGACCGGGAGGTCGACCCAGCCGAGGCGCTTGGCGGACTCGTCCTCGGCCTCGGCACCCCACAGGCTGGGGTCCTGCTCGGAGATCCGACCGGCGAAGCCGTCGTCGACCAGCGCCCGCAGGACCGTGTCGTAGGCGTCCTGGTCGCCGACGCCGACCGTCACCGGCAGCAGGGCGTCGTCGCCGGCGGGATCCGGGGACCAGACGGCGCTCACTTGACCGCCGCCATCTGGGCCTCGACGGTCTCGACGAGCTCGGTCCACGACTTCTTGAACTTGTCGACGCCCTCGTCCTCGAGCGCGAGGAAGACCTCGTCGAGGTCGACCCCGACCGCCGCGAGGCGGTCGAAGACCTGCTGGGCCTCCTCGTTCCGGCCGGAGACCTGGTCGCCCTTCACCTCGCCGTGGTCGGCGAAGGCGTCCATCGTCGCGGCCGGCATGGTGTTGACGGTGTCGGCGACCACGAGGTCGGCGACGTAGAGCGTGTCGGGGTAGTCCGGGTTCTTGACGCCGGTCGAGGCCCACAGCGGGCGCTGCGGGTTGGCGCCGGCCTCGGCCAGCACGCGCCAGCGGTCGCTCGCGACGAGGTCGGCGTAGGCGGCGTAGGCCAGGCGGGCGTTGGCCACGGCGGCCTGGCCGCGCAGGGCGAGGGCCTCGTCGGTGCCGATCTTCTCCAGCCGTCCGTCGACCTCGGAGTCGACGCGGGAGACGAAGAAGGAGGCCACCGAGTTGATCCGGCCCAGGTCGAGCCCGGCGTCGCGGGCCTGCTCGAGCCCGGTCAGGTAGGCGTCCATGACGGCCCGGTAGCGCTCGATGCTGAAGATCAGCGTGACGTTGACGCTGATGCCCTCGGCGATCGCCGCGGTGATCGCGGGCAGGCCCTCGTGGGTCGCCGGGATCTTGATCAGCGCGTTGGGCCGGTCGACGGCCGCCCACAGCGCCCGCGCCGAGGCCATGGTCTTCTCGGTGTCGTTGGCGAGGTCGGGCTCGACCTCGATCGAGACCCGCCCGTCGTACGCCGTGCGTCCGGCGACCGGGGCGAGCACGTCGCAGGCGTTGCGCACGTCCTCGGTGGTCAGCTCGAAGATCACCTTGTCGACCCCGGCACCCTGGCCGACGAGCTCGGTGACCTGCTGGTCGTAGCGCTCGCCCTCGGCGATGGCGCTGGCGAAGATGGTCGGGTTGGTGGTGACACCGACGACGGACTTGTCCTCGACGAGACCGGCGAGGTCGCCGGTCTCGATGCGCTCGCGCGACAGGTCGTCGAGCCAGATGGAGACGCCGGCCTCGGACAGCGCCTTGAGACGATCACTCATGGGGTTCCCTCCCGGGATGCTGGTGCTGGTGCAGATGTCAGTGGTGGAGCAGGCTGGTCCGGGGCGCTCAGGCGCCCGCGGCCGTGATGGAGTCGCGCGCCGCGTCGGCGACGGCCTGGGCGGTGACGCCGTACTCGGTGTAGATCCGCTCGTAGTCCGCGGACGCGCCGTACTGCTCGATCGAGACCGAGCGGCCGTGGTCGCCGACGATCTCGCGCCAGCCGAGCTTGATGCCGGCCTCGACCGAGACCCGTGCCTTCACGGTCGGGGGGATCACGGTCTCGCGGTAGGAGGCGTCCTGGCTGTCGAACCACTCACGGCAGGGCATCGAGACCACCCGGGCCCGGATGCCGTCGGCGGCGAGGATCTCGCGCGCCTGGACGGCGAGCTGGACCTCGGAGCCGGTGCCGACGAGCACGACGTCGGGGGCGCCGCCGTCGACGTCGAGCAGCACGTAGGCGCCGCGGTGCACGTCGGAGGTGTCGGCGTAGCCGTCGGTGCCGCGCGGGAAGGTCGGCACGTTCTGCCGGGTCAGCACCAGTCCGGCCGGGCGGTCGGTGTGCTCGAGGATGGTCCTCCACGCCGCGGCGGTCTCGTTGGCGTCGGCCGGGCGGACGACGTCGAGGCCCGGGATGGCGCGCAGCGCGGCGACGTGCTCGACCGGCTGGTGGGTCGGTCCGTCCTCGCCGAGGCCGATCGAGTCGTGGGTCCACACGTAGGTCACGGGCAGGCCCATCAGCGCGGCGAGGCGCACCGAGGGACGCATGTAGTCGGAGAACGTCAGGAACGTGCCGCCGAAGACCCGCGTGCCGCCGTGGACCGCGATCCCGTTCAGGATCGCGCCCATCGCGTGCTCGCGGATGCCGAAGTGCAGCACCCGGCCGGCGTGGGGGTCACCCGTCCACTGCGCGGTCGACCGAGCCTTCGGGATGAACGAGGGCGCGTCCTCGATGGTCGTGTTGTTGGAGCCGGCGAGGTCGGCGGAGCCGCCCCAGAGCTCCGGCACGGTCGCGGCGATCGCGTTGATGACCGAGCCGGAGGCCTTGCGGGTGGCGACGCCCTTCTCGCTGGCCTCGAAGACCGGCAGGTCCGCGTCCCAGCCCTCGGGCAGCGTGCGGGTCTGCATCCGCTCGAAGGTGGCGACGTCGGCCGACGGCTTGGTCGCCCAGTGCTCGAAGGTGGCGTCCCAGGCCTGCTGGGCCTCCTTGCCGCGGGCGACGGCCTCGCGGGTGTGCTCGATCACGCCGGGCGGCACCTCGAAGGTCTGCTCGGGGTCGAAACCGAGCAGCCGCTTGGTCGCGGCGACCTCGTCCTCACCCAGGGCGGAGCCGTGGGAGCCGCCCGTGCCCTGCGCGTTCGGCGCCGGCCAGGCGATGATCGTGCGCAGCACGATGATGCTGGGCTGGTCGGTCACGGCCTCGGCGGCGCGCAGTGCGTCGTAGAGGCCCGAGACGTCCTCGGCGTACTGGCCGCCGCCGTTGGTCCAGTCGACGACCTGCACGTGCCAGCCGTACGCCGTGTAGCGCGCGGCGACGTCCTCGCTGAGCGCGATGTCGGTGTCGTCCTCGATCGAGATCTTGTTGTCGTCGTAGATCAGCGTCAGGTTGCCCAGCTGCTGGGTGCCCGCGAGCGAGCTGGCCTCGGAGGCGACGCCCTCCTGGATGTCACCGTCACTGGCCAGCACGTAGATGTGGTGGTCGAAGGGCGACTCGCCCACCTCGGCGTTGGGATCGAGCATCCCGCGCTCGCGGCGCGCGGCCATCGCCATGCCGACCGCGTTGCCGATGCCCTGACCCAGCGGACCGGTCGTGGTCTCGACGCCGGCCGTGTGGCCGTGCTCGGGGTGGCCGGGGGTCTTGCTGCCCCAGGTGCGCAGGGACTGCAGGTCCTCCAGCTCCAGGCCCCACCCGCCCAGGAACAGCTGGATGTACAGCGTCAGCGAGGTGTGGCCGCACGAGAGCACGAAGCGGTCACGGCCGGGCCAGTGCGGGTCGGCCGGGTTGTGGCGCATGACCTTCTGGAAGAGCAGGTAGGCCACGGGGGCCAGGCTCATCGCGGTGCCGGGGTGGCCGTTGCCGACGCGCTGCACGCTGTCCAGGGCCAGCGTGCGGACCGTGTCCACGGCCTTCGCGTCCAGCTCGGTCCAGTCCAGCGTCGTGTCGTGGTTGATCACGCAGGTTCCTCTCGCCGTTCTCTGATCATCAGGTGCTCGTCGCGGGGCTGACCTGGGTGTGTCCGGGACCCCATCGCCGCCGTCTACGACCCTACTGAGGTCGCCGGTTAGACTTCCACAGGTACCGGTGCGGGACCTCGCAAGCGTCTCGTCCTCGAGGCGCCCACCGTCCCGACCTGCACAGCATCCTGTCGCCTCGCACCATTCCCCGACACCCGTGAGGACCACCGTTGACCCACGTCGGCCACTCGGCGCCCGGGGTCGAGGAGACCCCCGGCGAGCCGCGCGCCACGTGGCGCGACGTCGTCGGTGCCTACGTCGGGCTGACCAAGCCCCGGGTCATCGAGCTGCTCCTGCTGACCACCGTGCCGGTGATGTTCTTCGCGGCGCGGGGCATCCCGCCCCTTGGACTGGTGCTCGCCACCGTGGTCGGCGGGACGCTCTCGGCCGGGTCCGCCTCGGTGCTGAACTGCGTCTACGACCGCGACATCGACGAGCAGATGCGCCGGACCCGTCGGCGCGCGCTGCCCCGGCACATCGTGACCCCGCGCGCGGCGCTCGTCTTCGGCCTCGTGCTGGGGGTGGCCTCCCTGGTCGTCCTCCTGGTCTGGGTCAACCCGCTCTCGGCCGCCCTGGCCCTGCTGGCCGAGGCCTTCTACGTCCTCGTCTACACGATGGTGCTGAAGCGCCGGACGACCCAGAACATCGTCTGGGGCGGTCTCGCCGGGTGCTTCCCGGCCCTGATCGGCTGGACCGCGGTCACCGGGTCGCTCTCGTGGGTCCCGGTCGTGCTGTTCGCCGTGGTGTTCTTCTGGACCCCGCCGCACACCTGGGCGCTGGCGCTGCGCTACCGCGAGGACTACGCCGGGGTCGACGTGCCGATGCTGCCCGTGGTCGCCCCGGCCCGGGTGGTCGCCGGCCAGGTCGTCGTCTACAGCTGGGTGATGGTCGCGGTCTCGCTGCTGCTGTGGCCGGTCGCCGGGACCGGGTTGTTCTACCCGGTCGCTGCCGTCGTGCTCGGCGCATTCTTCCTGCGCGAGGCCCACGCGATGCGCGGTCGGGCACGCGACACCGAGGACCTCGCCACGATCGCGCCCATGCGCCTGTTCCACTCCTCGAACCTCTACCTCTCGCTGCTCTTCGTCGCGGTCGCGCTCGAGCCGCTGGTGCACTGACCGGCTGGTGCACTGACCGCTGGTGCGCTGACCGCTGGGGCTCGCCGACGACGTAGCCCGTCGCGCACGACCATCACCGGCGCGGCGACGACTGCGCCTGGTGCGAGTGCCCGTCCTTCAGCGGGCGACCGCCTGAGCCCTCCGCCTCTCCCGGCCGTCAGCCGCGAGGGCCTCCCGCTCCTGCGCGACCCGCGCTCGCCGCTGACGGAGCCGGTGCCGACGAGTGCTCCGCCGTGCCGGTCGTCCCCCTGGTCGGCTGCGTCCCCGCGCCCGGCGTCGGCCGCAGCAGCGCCAGCAGCAGCCACGTCGCGCACGCGCAGATGAGCGCGGCTCCGAGCAGGTGGAGCATGACCAGGCCGATCGGCACGCCGGTGGCGTACTGGACGAAGCCGAGGGCGCCCTGCGCCAGCTCGAGCACGAGCAGGGTCGCCGCGGCGCGTCGCGCTTCTGCCGACGTCGCGGTCACCCGGGTGACGAGGAACAGGGCGAGCGTGAGGCCCACGAGCAGGAAGACCGCATCCGCGTGGGCCTGGCTGACGGCCGCGGGGTCGAGACCGTTGCGGCGAGCCTCGAGGTCACCGGCGTGGGGGCCGGACCCGGTCACGACGGTGCCGAGGTAGAGCACGACCCAGGTCGCGGCCAGCGTCGCCCAGGCCAGGGGGGCGAACACGCTCCGGCCTACGCCGCCGCCGGTCTCGGCGGAAGTTGTGAGGACCGGGCCGCTGCGGTACGTCGCCCGCACCAGGGCGACGGCGACGGCGATCATCAGCATGCTCACCAGCAGGTGGAAGGCGACGATCCACGGGTCGAGCCCGGTCAGCACCGTGATCCCGCCGATGACCGCCTGCGCGGGGATCCCGAGGGCGAGCGCCACCGCGAGGCGGCGCAGGTCGCTGCGACCCTGCCGCCAGGCGACGACCAGGGTCGCGACGGCGACGGCCACCAGGACGAAGGTCAGCAGACGGTTGCCGAACTCGATCGCCCCGTGGAAGCCCAGCGACTCGTGCGCGACGTAGGACTCTGCGGTGCAGCGGGGCCAGGTCGGGCAGCCCAGGCCGGATCCGGTCAGGCGCACCGCGCCACCAGTCAGGACGATCACGATGTTGGCGACCAGGCTCGCCCAGGCGAACGGTCGTACGGGACTGCGCACGCTTGAACCCACCCCTCCAGTCTGACGGCTCGGCCAAGACCGCACGACCGCGCTGCTCACCCCCGCGTGGGCCGAGGTCGCCGACTCACTCCCACTTGAACGTGCGCGCGGTGAGCGCGCCCGCACCGAGGGCCCAGGCGGCGAGCACGGCGAGCGAGCCCCACGCCGCCCGGGCGTCGACGAGCGCGGCGCGGGCCGCCTCGCCGAGCGCTGCCGAGGGCAGCACCTGGAGGACCGGGCCGATCCCGCCGTACGCGGAGACCGGGAGGACCACGGCGCCACCGGCGAGCAGCAGCAGGTAGACCAGGTTGGCGCCGGCCAGGGTCGCCTCGGCCCGGAGGGTGCCCGCCATCAGCAGCCCGAGGCCGGCGAAGGCAGCGGTGCCGAGCACGAGGACGCCGACCAGGCCGGCCACCGCGGCGCTGCTGAGGTTCGGCGACCAGCCGAGGAGGAGCGCGACCGTGCCGAGCACGACGACCTGGAGCGCCTCGACGGCGAGCAGGGCGAGGACCTTGCCGGCCAGCAGCCCGGAGCGCGGCAGGGGCGAGGACCCGAGCCGCTTCAGCACGCCGTAGCGACGCTCGAAGCCGGTGGCGATGGCCAGCGAGGTGAACGACGTCGACATGATCGCCAGCGCCAGGACCCCGGGGGTGAACACGTCGACCGCGGGCTCGGAGAAGCCCAGCCCGACCCGCTCGGCACCGAGCACGCCGCCGAGCAGCACGATGACCGGCACCACGACGGCCAGGACGAGCTGCTCGCCGTTGCGCAGCAGCAACCGGGTCTCCATCCGGGCCTGGACCCACACCTGCCGCAGCAGGGGAGCGGCACCGGGCCGCGGTGCGAAGGTGCTCGATACGCCGCGAGGTGACGGGGTCGGTGGCGTCGGCGCTCACGCCGTCAACGCCCGTCCGGTCAGCTCGAGGAAGACGTCCTCGAGGCTGCGCTGGCCCAGGCTCAGCGACTCGGGCAGCACGTCGTTGTCCTCGCACCAGCGCGAGACCCGCGCGAGGGTGGACGCGTCGGCCGCGCCGGTCAGGCACAGGCTGAGCTCGTCGAGCTGTACGACGTCCATCTCGGCGCCGAGCGCCGCGCGCAGCGACTCGGGCGCGCCCGGCGGGAAGGGTCGGGTCACGACGAGGCGGATCGTGCTGACCCGACCTCCGCGGGTCAGCTCCAGCGGGCTGCCCGAGGCCACCAGACGCCCGTGGTCGACGATGTGGACCCGGTCGGCGAGCCGCTCGGCCTCCTCCAGGTAGTGCGTGGTCAGCACCACCGTGACGCCGTCCTCGCGCAGCTCCTCGACCAACGACCACACCGAACGACGCACCTGCGGGTCCATGCCGGCGGTCGGCTCGTCGGCGAAGACCAGCTCCGGGCGGCCGACCAGCGCCATGGCCAGTCCGAGGCGCTGCTGCTGGCCGCCGGAGAGCCGCCGGTAGGGCGTACGACCGCACTCGTGCAGGCCGAGCCGGTCGGCGAGCAGGTCGACGTCGAGCGGGTGGGCGTGCAGCGCCGCGACGTGGCGCAGCATCTCCAGCGCGCGGACCCCCGACCACGCGCCGCCGCCCTGGAGCATCACGCCGATGCGGGGCAGCAGGTCGCGGCGCTCGCGCACCGGGTCGAGACCGAGGACCCGGACCTGGCCTGCCTGCGGGCGGCGGTAGCCCTCGCACGTCTCGATCGTGGTGGTCTTGCCGGCCCCGTTCGGTCCGAGCACCGCCGTGACGCTCCCGCGCTCGACCACGAGGTCCAGCCGGTCGACCGCGGTGGTCTGGCCGTAGCGCATCACCAGCCCCGAGACCTCGACGGCGGGCGAGGACGCCGGGGTGGGGAGCACACCTGGAGTCTAGGCTGGGGCCTCGTGAACACCTGGGTCCTGGTCGCGGTCCTCGCCACCACCGCGCTCGTGGTCCTGGCCGCGCTCGTGCAGCTCGTGCGCGACCGTCCCGTCGGCGACACGAGCTTCGCGCTGATGGCCCTGGCGGAGGCGGCGCTGATGGTGCAGCTGGTGCTCGGGCTGTTCCTGCTGGCCTCGACCGAGCGCGACGTGCAGGCCGTGCTGTTCGTCAGCTATCTGCTCGGCGCCCTCGTCGCGTTCCCGATCGGGGCCTTCTGGTCGCTCGCGGAGCGCTCCCGGGCCGGAACGGCCGTCGTGGTGCTCGCCGCCCTCACCGTGGCGGCCCTCGAGGCACGGCTGGTCGACATCTGGGGCGGCCTCGGTGGCTGACCAGCCGCCGACCGTGACCCGGTCCGAGCTCTCGTCCGGTGCCGGGCGGTCCCTGGTGTTCCTGTACGGCGTCTTCGCGGTGGCCGCGACGGGTCGCTCGCTGCTGCAGCTCGGCACCGAGCCCGGCCGGGCGCCGCTGGCCTACGCGCTCTCGCTGCTCGCCGCCCTGATCTACCTCGTCGCCACCGGGTGCCTGCTGCGCGGCGGGCGCAGGGCGTGGGGGCTCGCCGTCGTGGCGTGCTCGGTCGAGCTCGTCGGCGTGCTGGCCATCGGCACCCTCAGCTACGTGGTGCCGTCGCTGTTCCCCGACCGCACGGTCTGGTCGCAGTTCGGCCAGGGCTACGGCTTCGTGCCCCTGGTCCTGCCGGTGCTGGGCCTGCTCTGGCTGCGTCGCGTCCGGCCTGGCCCGGGCGCGGCCCGAGGGTGAGGGTGGCCTTACTTGAACGGCCCCCTGCATTAACGGCACACTGGCGTTGTGGAAATAGATCCCTCGACGAGACAACGTGTCGTGCGGTCGATCCTGGATCACGGCCCGTCGACCGCGGCGGCGCTCGCCGACCGGCTCGACCTCACCGCCGCCGCCGTACGCCGCCACCTCGACCAGCTCGCCGACGACGGGCTGCTCGAGGCGCGTGACCAGCGCCCGAACGGCGCGCGCGGTCGTGGCCGCCCGGCCCGCGTCTTCGCGCTGACCCCGGCCGGCCGCGACGGCTTCGACAACTCCTACGACGACCTGGCCGTCCAGGCGCTCCGGTTCCTCTCCGAGACCGGCGGCGAGGACGCCGTCCGGGCCTTCGCCGACCGCCGGGTCGCCTTCGTGGAGGAGCGCTTCGCCGACGTCGCCCGGGCCGAGCCCGACCTGAGCCCGGCCCAGGTGCTCGCGCAGGTCTTCACCGACGAGGGGTACGCCGCCTCGGTGCGCGAGCTCCCGCTCGGTGAGCAGCTGTGCCAGCAGCACTGCCCCGTGGCCCACGTCGCCCACGAGTTCCCGCAGCTGTGCGAGGCCGAGACCGCGGCGATCAGCCGGGTCCTCGACCACCACGTCCAGCGGTTGGCCACCATCGCCCACGGCGACGAGGTCTGCACCACCTGCATCCCGCACACCCCCATGAGCACACCCAGCAGCAACCCCCGACAGAAGGAGACGGTCTCGCGATGACTTCCATCGAAGAGCTCAACCCGGAGCTGAAGGACCTCGGTCGTTACGAGTTCGGCTGGTCCGACTCCGACGCCGCCGGTGCCGCCGCCAAGCGCGGACTGTCCACCGACGTCGTGCGCGACATCTCCTCGAAGAAGAGCGAGCCCGAGTGGATGCTCGAGCTGCGCCTGAAGGGCCACAAGCTCTTCGGCCGCAAGCCGATGCCGACCTGGGGCTCCGACCTCAGCTCGATCGACTTCGACAACATCAAGTACTTCGTGCGCTCCAGCGAGAAGCAGGCCGCGTCGTGGGAGGACCTCCCCGAGGACATCAAGAACACCTACGACAAGCTCGGCATCCCCGAGGCCGAGAAGCAGCGCCTGGTCTCGGGCGTCGCCGCGCAGTACGAGTCCGAGGTCGTCTACCACTCGATCCGCGAGGACCTCGAGGCCCAGGGCGTGCTCTTCCTCGACACCGACACCGCGCTGCGCGAGCAGCCCGAGCTGTTCCGTGAGTACTTCGGCACCGTGATCCCGGTCGGCGACAACAAGTTCGCCGCGCTGAACACCGCGGTCTGGTCCGGCGGCTCGTTCATCTACGTGCCCAAGGGTGTCCACGTCGACATCCCGCTGCAGGCCTACTTCCGGATCAACACCGAGAACATGGGCCAGTTCGAGCGCACGCTGATCATCGTCGACGAGGACGCCTACGTGCACTACGTCGAGGGCTGCACCGCGCCGATCTACAAGTCGGACTCGCTGCACTCCGCGGTGGTCGAGATCATCGTCAAGAAGGGCGGCCGCTGCCGCTACACGACCATCCAGAACTGGTCGAACAACGTCTACAACCTCGTCACCAAGCGCGCGGTGTGCGAGGCCGGCGCGACGATGGAGTGGGTCGACGGCAACATCGGCTCCAAGGTGACGATGAAGTACCCCGCGATCTACCTGATGGGCGAGCACGCCAAGGGCGAGACGCTCTCCATCGCCTTCGCCGGCGAGGGCCAGCACCAGGACGCCGGCGCCAAGATGGTCCACGCGGCCCCGCACACCTCCAGCTCGATCCTGAGCAAGTCGGTGGCGCGCGGCGGCGGGCGGACGTCGTACCGCGGCCTGATCCAGGTCAACGAGGGTGCGCACGGCTCGAAGTCCAACGTGCTGTGCGACGCGCTGCTCGTCGACCAGATCAGCCGCTCCGACACCTACCCCTACGTGGACATCCGCGAGGACGACGTGTCGATGGGCCACGAGGCGAGCGTCTCGAAGGTCTCCGACGACCAGCTCTTCTACCTGATGAGCCGCGGCATGGAGCAGGACGAGGCGATGGCGATGATCGTGCGCGGCTTCGTCGAGCCGATCGCCAAGGAGCTCCCGATGGAGTACGCGCTGGAGCTGAACCGGCTCATCGAGCTGCAGATGGAGGGCGCGGTCGGCTGACCGCCGCCCCGGCCCCCACCCCCCGCAACCCGAAGGAAACCTGATCACGTGACTGTGACCGATGTCGCCCGCGAGAGCGTGGCCTCGGCCCTCGAGGTCGACGACGCCGTGGAGTCCCACCTCCACCCGATCTCCTCGTTCGACCTCGCCGACCACCCGATGCCCACGGGCCGCGAGGAGATCTGGCGCTTCACCCCGCTCAAGCGGCTGCTCGGTGCTCTCGACGACACGGTCGGCGAGGACGGCGCCGTGGCCGTCGAGCTCGGCGGCCCGGGGGAGTACTTCCCCGGCACGTTGGCCCTCGACGAGTCCCCCCGGGGAAGGGCGCTGGTGCCCGACGACCGCGCGGCGGCCGTCGCCTCGCGCAACACCGCGCAGGCGCTGCACGTGAAGGTCCCGGCCGACGTCGAGCTCGACGAGCCGCTATGGGTCACCGTCACGACCACGGCGGGGCTGCGCAGCAACTCCCACATCGTCGTCGAGGCCGGCACGCACGCCCGCGGGACGGTCGTGCTCGACCACCGCGGCAGTGGCGTGCACGCCGGCAACGTCGAGGTCGTCGTCGCCGACGGCGCCGACGT
The DNA here is from genome assembly GCA_963714475.1 of uncultured Actinomycetota bacterium. Taxonomy (GTDB): domain Bacteria; phylum Actinomycetota; class Actinomycetes; order Propionibacteriales; family Nocardioidaceae; genus Nocardioides. The sequence continues at coordinate 463,493 of CAVQOP010000005.1, read as the reverse complement.
GACGGTCGTCTCGATCCAGGACTGGGACGACGACGCCGTCCACGTCGGCACCCACGAGGCGGTCGTCGGGCGTGACGCGCACTACCGCCACGTGATGGTCACCTTCGGCGGCGCGGTCGTGCGGGTCAACGCCAACGTCCACTACGCGGGTCCGGGCGGCGAGGCCGAGCTGCTCGGCATCTACTTCGCCGACGACGCCCAGCACATCGAGCACCGGCTCTTCGTCGACCACAACGAGCCCCGCACCAAGAGCAACGTCAACTACAAGGGCGCGCTCCAGGGTCAGGGTGCCCACACGGTCTGGGTCGGCAACGTGCTGATCCGCAAGGCCGCCGAGGGCATCGAGACCTACGAGGAGAACCGCAACCTCGTCCTCACCGACGGTTGCCAGGCCGACTCCGTGCCCAACCTGGAGATCGAGACCGGCGAGATCGAGGGCGCGGGCCACGCCTCCGCGGTCGGCCGTTTCGACGACGAGCAGCTGTTCTACCTCCGCGCGCGTGGGATCGAGGAGTCCGAGGCCCGCCGCCTGGTCGTGCACGGTTTCTTCAACGACCTGATCCGCAAGGTCGGCGTGCCGGCCCTGCAGGAGAAGCTGATGGCCACCGTCGAGGACGAGCTGGCCAAGAACGTCCTCAAGGGCTACCCGTCGGCGGTGAGCACATGAGCTTCGAGCGGGTCTGCGCGCTGGCCGACGTGGCCGCCGACGAGGGTCTCGCCGTCGACATCGGTGAGCTGAAGGTGGTCGTCGCGCGCGACGGCGACGACGTCTACGCCCTGCAGGACGTGTGCAGCCACGCCAACGTCGCGCTGAGCGAGGGCGAGGTAGCCGAGTGCCGCATCGAGTGCTGGCTGCACGGCTCGACCTTCGACCTGCGCACCGGCAAGCCGACCAGCTTCCCCGCTACCGAGCCGGTAGCGACCTTCGGTGTCGAGGTCCGCGACGGCGACGTCTACGTCGACACCACCGAGACGCTCAACGGCGTCCGCCCAGACTGACCGGCCAGACTGACCGGCCCGACTGACCGGCCTGACTGATTCACCAACGGAAGAGAGAAACCTGATGAGCACGCTGGAGATCACCGACCTCAAGGTCTCGGTCGCCACCGAGGACGGCCCGAAGGAGATCCTCAAGGGCGTCACGCTGACCATCGGCGACGGCGAGACCCACGCGATCATGGGCCCCAACGGCTCGGGCAAGTCCACGTTGGCCTACTCCATCGCCGGCCACCCGAAGTACACCGTCACCGGGGGCTCGGTCACCCTCGACGGCGAGGACGTCCTCGCCATGAGCGTCGACGAGCGCGCCCGGGCCGGGCTGTTCCTGGCCATGCAGTACCCCGTCGAGGTGCCCGGCGTGTCGGTCTCGAACTTCCTGCGCACCGCCAAGACCGCCGTCGACGGCGAGGCTCCCAAGCTGCGCACCTGGGTCAAGGACGTCAACGCCGTCCTGGAGAAGCTCAACCTCGACCCGACCTTCGGCCAGCGCTCGGTCAACGAGGGCTTCTCCGGTGGTGAGAAGAAGCGCCACGAGGTCGCCCAGCTCGAGCTGCTCGACCCCAAGGTCGCCGTGCTCGACGAGACCGACTCCGGCCTCGACATCGACGCCCTCAAGATCGTGTCCGAGGGCGTCAACCGCTTCCGCGAGCAGGAGGGCAAGGGCGTGCTGCTGATCACGCACTACACCCGCATCCTGCGCTACATCACCCCCGACAAGGTCCACGTCTTCGTCGACGGCCGGATCGCCGAGCAGGGCGGCCCCGAGCTCGCCGACCAGCTCGAGGCCGAGGGCTACGACAAGTACATCAACCCGGCGTCGGTCTGACGTCCGGTCCCGTCCGCACCGCCGAACCGAGGTGACGACATGATCCAGGGCCTGCTGCCCGACCTCGAGGTCGTCCGCAAGGACTTCCCCATCCTGACGCGCACGCTCGCGGGCGGGATGCCGCTGGTCTACCTCGACAGCGCCAACACCGCGCAGAAGCCCCAGGTCGTCATCGACACGATGGTCGACCACCTCGAGCGTCACAACGCGAACATCTCCCGCGCGATGCACCAGCTCGGCGCCGAGTCGACCGAGGCCTTCGAGGAGGCCCGCGACAAGATCGCGGCGTTCGTCAAGGCACCCTCGCGCGACGAGATCGTGCTGACCAAGAACGCCTCGGAGGCGCTCAACCTGGTCGCCAACACCCTGGCCTGGGCCCGCGGTGACTTCTCGGACCGCGTGGGCGCGATCGGCGAGGGCGACGAGGTGCTCATCACCGAGATGGAGCACCACTCCAACATCGTGCCGTGGCAGCTGCTGACCCAGCGCACGGGCGCCACCCTGCGGTGGTTCGGGCTGACCGACGACGGCCAGCTCGACCTGTCGAACATCGACTCGCTGATCAACGAGCGCACCCGGGTGGTCTCGCTGACCTGGGTCTCCAACATGCTCGGCACCATCAACCCGGTCGCCGAGATCGCGCGCCGTGCCCACGAGGTCGGGGCACTCGTCGTCGTCGACGCCTCCCAGGCCGTGCCGCAGATGCCGGTCGACGTCGTCGCCAGCGGGGCGGACCTGGTGGCCTTCACCGGCCACAAGTGCGTCGGCCCGACCGGGATCGGCGTGCTGTGGGGTCGGCGCGAGGTGCTCGACCAGCTGCCGCCGTTCCTCGGTGGCGGCGAGATGATCGAGACCGTGCGCATGGAGTCCTCGACCTACGCGGGCATCCCGCACAAGTTCGAGGCCGGCACGCCTCCGATCGTCGAGGCCGTCGGTCTCGGTGCCGCGGTGGAGTACCTCGATGCGGTGGGGATGGAGGCGATCCACGCCCACGAGCAGGCCATCACGGCGTACGCGCTCGAGGGCCTGACGACGCTGCCGGGGATGAGGATCCTCGGCCCGACCGACGCGACGCAGCGGGGCGGGGCGATCAGCTTCGAGCTCGACGGGGTCCACCCGCACGACATCGCCCAGGTCCTCGACTCCCGCGGCGTCGCCGTACGCGCCGGGCACCACTGCGCCAAGCCCGCGCACGCCCGGTTCGGGGTGCAGAGCTCGACGCGGATGTCGTCGTACCTCTACACGACACCCGAGGAGATCGACGCGCTCGTCGAGGCCCTGGAATACACCCGGTCCTACTTCCGGTTGGACGGAGCACGATGACGAACACGACGCCGGGCGCCGGCGGCCAGGACCTGGATGCGCTCTACCAGGAGATCATCCTCGACCACTACAAGAACCCGCACCACGCGGGCCTGCGCGAGCCCTTCGAGGCCGAGGTGCACCACGTCAACCCCACCTGCGGCGACGAGCTCACGCTGCGCGTCCACCTCGAGGACGGCGGGTCCGGCCCGGTGGTCAGCGACGTGTCCTACGACGCCCTCGGCTGCTCGATCTCGCAGGCCTCGGCCTCCGTGATGGCCGACCTCGTGATCGGCAAGCCGGTCGCCGAGGCACTCGAGATCCACGAGTCGTTCCTGACTCTGATGCAGGGCAAGGGCAAGGTGGAGCCGGACGAGGACGTCCTCGAGGACGGCATCGCCTTCGCCGGGGTCGCCAAGTTCCCGGCGCGCGTCAAGTGCGCGCTGCTGGGCTGGATGGCCTGGAAGGACGCAACCGCCACCGTGATGGAGGAATCCGCATGACCGACCAGCAGACCGCACCCGACCACACCGACCTCCCCGAGGTCCCCGAGGCTGCCGCGGGCGGCGCACCCGTCGGCACGTCGACGGTCAACCGCGACGACGTCATCGAGGCCATGAAGGACGTCGTCGACCCCGAGCTCGGCATCAACGTCGTCGACCTGGGCCTCGTCTACGACGCCCACCTCGACGAGGGCTCGAACTGCGTGCTCGACATGACCCTGACCTCCGCGGCCTGCCCGCTGACCGACGTCATCGAGGACCAGACCAACGCTGCGCTCGAGGGTCTGGTCAACGACGTCGCGATCAACTGGGTCTGGATGCCGCCGTGGGGCCCGGACAAGATCACCCCCGACGGCCGCGAGCAGCTGCGGGCCCTCGGCTTCAACGTCTGAGAGCTCATGAGCACCCAGACCGGCCTCGAGCCGACCGGCCCGGTCGACGGCGAGATCGAGAAGTTCTGGAGCCTGGCCTGCCACCGCGCCAAGATGACCACGCTGCCGGGCTACCTGCCCTCGACCTCCCTGGAGGCCGTCCCACCACCCGCCTGGGCGTTCGGGCGGTCCCGGGAGCAGGCCGACCGGCTGCTGGCCCTCGTCGTGGACGGCACCAAGACGGCGACCGCCAGTGCGCGCTCGGAGTACGACGCCGAGACGAGCCCCCTGCCCCAGCGCGGTGAGCTCTCCATCCTGCTCGACGGCGGAGGTCACCCCCGGGCGCTGATCGAGACCGTGGACGTCGACGTCCGCGCCTTCGACGAGGTCGACGCCGAGCACGCGCACCTCGAGGGCGAGGGCGATCGCAGCCTCGCGCACTGGCGCTCGGTGCACGAGCAGTTCTTCGCCGACGGCGTCGCCGGGTTCTCCCCGGACATGGACGTGGTGCTGGAGCGCTTCCGCGTCGTGTTCGCCCAGTAGTCCACGACCCGCACACCCCCGTAGCCTGGTCGCTCGTGGAGACCGCCCGCCTGCTGCTCGCACGGCCCTGCGCGACGGACGCCGCCCGGGCGATCTGCGACGGTCCCGCTGCGCTCGGTCCCGCACCGGTGACGTCGTGACCGGCTCGGACCACCAGGTCCTCGTCCCACCCGAGCGGATCGAGCGGTGGGTGAGCAACTTCGTCGAGCGCCACGGCGGCGCGGAGCTGGTCGTGGACGACGGGCGGCTGTGCGGGACGGCGACGGACGGCTCGACCTTCGCAGCGGCGCTGCCGTTCGGGACGGCGTACGCGGGGGCCGCCGAGGTCGGGGGGTTCGCGGCCGGACTGAGCGCGGCGGCTCCACCCGAGTGGGGCGTCCTGCTGGTGCGCAAGGGCGGCTTCGCGGTCGCCCGGCTCGCCGGCGACGACCACCGTGGCGTCCAAGACCGGGCAGCGCCACGTCCAAGGTCGGACCAAGGCCGGCGGCCAGTCCCAGCAGCGCTTCGCCCGCCGCCGCGACAACCAGGCCCGTCAGGCCTACGAGGCGGCGGCCGGGCACGCCGTACGACTCCTCACCGAACCCTCCGTGCTGGCCGGGCCGCTCGTGACCGGGGGGGACCACGCCGCGATCGAGGCGGTGCTCGAGGACCCCCGGCTGCGGGGGCTGGCCGTCGACCCGCGCTGGCTGGCCCTGCCCGACCCGCGCCGCTCCGTGCTCGAGCAGGGTGTGAGCGAGGCGCTCTGCGCGTCCGTCGTGGTTCGTCAACGCCTAGGACCGAGGATGACCCGAGCTCGTCGACCCGAGCTCGTCGACCGGTGCGTCCTTCGGCAGTTCGCTGCGCTCGACGGCCTGGACCTGACGTGGTCGAGGCGATGAGGTGCTCGGTTTCATGGGGCCCAACGGCGCCGGCAAGTCGACCACGATCCGGGTGCTCCTGGGCCTGCTGCGCGCAGACGCGGGCACGGTCGAGCTCCTCGGCGGCGACCCGTGGCGCGACGTCGTACCGCTGCACCGGCGACTGGCCTACGTGCCCGGCGACGTCAGCCTGTGGCCGGGCATGACCGGCGGAGAGGCGATCGACCTGCTCGGGAACCTGCGCGGTGGGCTGGACCGAGGGCGTCGTGCGGAGCTGGTGGAGCGCTTCGAGCTCGATCCGAGGAAACGCGGCCGGTCCTACTCCAAGGGCAACAAGCAGAAGGTGGCGATCATCGCGGCGCTCGCCTCGCAGGTCGAGCTGCTGATCCTCGACGAGCCCACCTCGGGGCTGGACCCGTTGATGGAGATGGTCTTCCAGGAGGTGATCGCCGAGGAGAAGGCCCTCGGGCGCAGCATCCTGCTCTCCAGCCACATCATGTCTCGTCCTGGGTGTCGCCGCGAAGGTCACGCTGGATCGGCGCGACATCGGCTAGCGTCCGGCGCATGTGGCAGCCCGAGCCCGGCTGGCACCCGATGCCGGGGGCCGCGGGACCCTCCACCATCGGCGTGTGGCGCACCGTGGCCGACGACCGCCCACTGGTGGTCAAGCGGCTGGCCGCCCCCGGCCCCCATGACCCGCCCGAGCTCGCCGACCCGCACCACTTCGCCTACTGGCGACGCGAGGCCGACGTCCAGGGTGGCGGCCTCGTGACCCGCCTCGACGGGGTGCGCGGCCTGCCGGCGGCCGTCGAGGAGGACGCGGACGGGCTGACGATCACCGCGGAGTACGTCGAGGACGCCGCCGTCAGCGGACTGTTCGTGTGCCGCGCGCTCGGCCGGCTCGCCGGGACGCGGCTGGAGGAGGGCGCCTCGGGGCTGCTGGCCCGTGACCAGCTGCGTGACCGCCTGGCCCGGGTCGCGGCGCGCGGGGGCTGGCCGACCCTGGCCCGCACCACGGTGGCTGACGTCGCCGATGCGCTCTGGCAGCGCCGCGAGACCTGGCTGCAGCGCAGCGCCCTGCTGCCCGAGGTGCTCCAGCACGGCGACCCCACCCCGGCCAACCTGCGTGGCCGTGACGGCGACGACGTCCTCGCCGTCGACTGGGGCAGCCTCGGGATCGGGCCGGTCGGCGCCGACCTCGGCTACTACGCGCTCTCGGCCCGCGAGGAGCTCGACCCCCTCGTCGACAGCTACCTGCTCGGGCTGCCCGCGCACGTCGGGGCCACGCGCTCCGAGGTGCTGCTCGGTGCGCGCATCACGGCGGCGTACACCGTCCTCAACCGTGCGGAGTGGGCCCTGGCCCGGGTCGCCGGGGGCGAGGGCGCGCTCGCCTCGAAGTTCCGCCACCCCGCCGTCGCGCCGTACCTGCGCTCGCTCCAGCGTCAGTCGGCCGCCATCGAGGCGCTGCTCGGCCCCTGACGGCGTCGCGGGCGGGGTCGGCCGGGGCGAACGCGCTGACGGCCGCCGGCTTCACACGCGTCACATCTGTCACTTCGTGGCGCCGTTTGGTCACCAACGACAACAATCCCGCTCCAGAACATGTCGTTGGTGACCAATCGGCACGGCTTGCCGCGCGCGGGCCCACGCGAGGCAGTCGAAACGAGCCCCCGCCGCTCGCCGCCCGCCCCCACGCACCGGTCACAGCGACGACGCGGCGAAGGTGTCGCAGGCCTGGAGCGAGCCCTGCTCGTAGCCGGTGGTGAACCACCGCATCCGCGACGCTGCGGAGCCGTGGGTCCAGGTCTCCTCGGTGACCTGGCCCTGCGTCTTCTGCTGGATCCGGTCGTCGCCGACGGCCTGGGCCGCCGCGAGCGCCTCCGTGACGTCGTCGGACGTGAGCTCGGCGATCAGCACGTTGCCGTCGGCGTCCTGCGTGGTCGTGGCGGCGTAGGCCCACATCCCGGCGTAGCAGTCGGCCTGCAGCTCGAGGCGTACGGCGTCGCTGGTCGGGCCCTGCTGGGTGCGGACCCTGCCCATGGTGCCGAGCAGGTTCTGGATGTGGTGGCCGTACTCGTGGGCGAGCACGTAGGGCTCGACGAAGCCGCCGGCCGGTCCGCCGAGCTGGCGATCGAGGACCTCGGCGAAGAAGGTGGTGTCGAGGTAGATCGTCTGGTCGACCGGGCAGTAGAACGGCCCCACGTCGGAGGTCGCGCCGCCGCAGCCGGTGCTGGCCTGCGAGGTGAAGGTGACCAGCGCCTCCTCGGGCTCGAACCTGCTGCCCAGCTCACCGGACCAGAAGTCGGTCAACGAGTTCTCGACCGCCACGCGCGCGCAGTCGGCACTGGTGTTGGCGTCCTCGCCGGTGGTGCAGGAGGCGTAGCGGTCGGTCTCGCTCATCCGGCTGGTGTCGAAGGCGTCTCCCACGGCGCTGCCGGTCCCACCGCCACCGCCGCCCACGAGCTGGACGACGACGAACACGATCACCACGACCACGATCGTGCCGATGCCGCCCCCGCCGAGGGCGGCGGGCGAGATCGGCAGGCCACCGGAGCCGGACCGGGACCCGCCGCCGCGACCACCGCTGCCGCCACCGCCGCGACCGCGGTCGCGCACGCGGCTCGTGTCGAGCCTCGCCTTGGGGTTGAACCGCATCGCCACGCCCTCTCGCCGACGGCCGCCGTCGGCACGTCCCGCCGGCGAACCTAGACTAGATAGCACGATGATCACTGCTTCGAACCTCGAGGTCCGCGCCGGCGCCCGACTCCTGATGGCCGACGTCTCCTTCCGGGTCGGGGCGGGCGACAAGGTCGGGCTCGTCGGGCGCAACGGCGCCGGCAAGACGACGTTGACCAAGATCCTGGCCGGCCACGACCAGCCGGCGTCCGGTTCGCTGAGCGCGACCGGCGCGGTGGGCTACCTCCCGCAGGACCCCCGCACCGGTGACCCCGAGGTCCTCGCCCGCGACCGCATCCTCTCCGCGCGTGGGCTCGACGAGGTCGTCCGACGGATGCGCGAGGCCGAGCAGGAGATGGGCTCCGAGGACGAGAAGGTCCGCGAGCGCGCGATGAAGCGCTACACCCGTGCCGATGCCGACCTCCACGCGAACGGCGGGTACGCCGCGGAGTCCGAGGCCGCGACGATCGCGGCCAGCCTCGGGATCGCCGACCGCATCCTGGACCAGCCGCTCGAGACGCTCTCCGGCGGTCAGCGTCGGCGCGTCGAGCTGGCGCGAATCCTGTTCTCGGACGCCGAGGTGCTGATCCTCGACGAGCCGACGAACCACCTCGACGCCGACTCGATCCTGTGGTTGCGCGACTACCTCAAGGGTCACAGCGGTGGTTTCATCGTGATCAGCCACGACACCGAGCTGCTCGAGGAGACCGTCAACAAGGTCCTGCACCTCGACGGCAACCGGATGGTCATCGACGTCTACAACATGGGCTGGCGCCGCTACCTCCAGCAGCGCGAGACCGACGAGAAGCGTCGCAAGCGTGAGCGGGTCAACGCGGAGTCGAAGGCCAAGACGCTCACCGACCAGGCCAACAAGATGCGCGCCAAGGCGACCAAGGCGCAGGCGGCCCAGTCGATGCTCAAGCGGGCCGAGAAGCTGATGGCCGGCGTCGAGGGGGAGCGCCAGGCCGACAAGGTGGCCAGGATCGCCTTCCCGGCCCCGGCGCCGTGCGGCAAGACCCCGCTGATGGGCTCCGAGCTCTCGAAGCGCTACGGCTCGCTGGAGGTCTTCACCAACGTCGACCTCGCCATCGACAAGGGCTCCCGCGTGGTCATCCTCGGGCTCAACGGCGCCGGCAAGACCACCATGCTGCGCATCCTGGCCGGTGTCGACCAGCCCGACACGGGCCGGATCGTGCCCGGTCACGGCCTGAAGCTGGGCTACTACGCCCAGGAGCACGAGACCCTGGACACCAGCCGCACGGTGCTGGAGAACATGCAGGCCGCCGCCCCGCAGCTCACCGACACCGAGACCCGCTCCGTGCTCGGCTCGTTCCTGTTCTCCGGCGACGACGCCCACAAGTCGGCCGCCGTCCTCTCCGGCGGGGAGAAGACGCGCCTGGCCCTGGCCTCGCTGGTCGTCTCCAGCGCCAACGTGCTGCTGCTCGACGAGCCCACCAACAACCTCGACCCCGCCTCCCGCGAGGAGGTGCTGGCCGCGATCCGCGAGTACGCCGGCGCGATCATCCTGGTCACCCACGACGAGGGTGCCGTCCTGGCCCTCGAGCCCGACCGGGTGCTGATCCTGCCCGACGGTGTCGAGGACCTCTGGAACGCGGAGTACGGCGAGCTGGTCTCGCTCGCCTGACCGCCCGGCGGCTCCGACTGGTGGTCCCGGCGCTGTCGGCGGGCGCTCCTAGACTCGCACGCATGATGGCCAGCGACGACGACCTCAGCGCGGCCGGGCTCCGCGTGCAGCAGGACGGCCCGGTGCTCACCGTCGTCCTCGACCGCCCGGCGCGACGCAACGCCCAGACCCCTGCCATGTGGCGCGCCCTCGCCGCGGTCGGCGCCGCGGTGCCGGACGACGTCAGGGTGGTGGTGGTGCGCGGTGAGGGCCCGACGTTCTCCGCCGGTCTCGACCGCAGCCTGATGCGGCCCGGCGACGCGCCCGCGGGGGTCGAGGCCGTCGGAGACCTGTTCGCCCTCGACGACGCGGCGATGTCGGCACGGATCGCGGACTACCAGGCCGGGTTCACCTGGCTGGCCGACCCGCGGTTCGTCTCGGTCGCCGCCGTGCGCGGGCACGCCGTGGGCGCCGGCTTCCAGCTGGCCCTGGCCTGCGACCTGCGGGTGGCCGCGCCCGACGCCTCGTTCGTGATGAAGGAGTCCGCGCTCGGCCTGGTGCCCGACCTTGCCGGGACCCGGCCCCTGGTCGAGGCCGTCGGCTACGCCCGGGCGCTGGAGATCTGCGTGACGGCCCGCCCGGTCGGTGCCGAGGAGGCACTGCGGATCGGGCTCGTCCAGGTCCTGGCCGCCGACGGTGACCTCGATGCGGCGCTCGAGCCCCTGCTCGGGGCGCTCACGGCACCGGCCCCGGAGGTGGTGGCGGAGACCAAGGCGCTCCTGCTCGGCGCCGAGCAGCGCGCTGCCCGCAGACCAGCACCGACTCGAGCGCGAGGCCCAGGTGCGACGCTTCCGGGCGCTCGCCGGATCCGGCGGCCTCGGGTGAGCAGCTGCGTCCTGCGCACGTCGCTGAGCAGGAACAACCCGCGGCCCGGGGGCGTTACTGCTCCTGTCGCACCACGGTGCGACGTACGCCGCCCGAGCGAGCGCGGCACCTGAGCACGGCGGGGAGGTCGGCATGTCGTTGATGAGTCACGGTGGTGGGTCGGCCTGGCGCACCCTGCGCTCGGACCGCGGAGTCACCGAGAACCGCATCGAGCGCCGCACGTTGCGCCGCGTCGTCTCCTTCGCCGGTCCTCACCGCGCCCTGATCGCCGGGTTCCTGGTCACCACCGTCCTCGATGCCGCCCTCGTGGTCGTGCCCCCGCTGCTGATCGCCAAGCTCATCGACGACGGGGTCCTCGCGGGTGACTTCTCGGTCGTGGGCTGGCTCGCGGCCGCCATCGCCGTGGCCGCCGTCGTCACCGCGGTCCTCTCGGTGATCGGGGGCTACCTGAGCTCGCGCATCGGTGAGGGCCTGATCTACGACCTGCGCACCAAGGTGTTCGCCCACGTGCAGCGCCAGTCGCTGGCGTTCTTCACCCGCACGCAGACGGGCGCCCTGGTCAGCCGGCTGAACAACGACGTCATCGGCGCACAGCGTGCCTTCACCTCGACGCTGTCCGGCACGGTCTCCAACGTCGTGTCCGTCGTCGTGGTCGGCATCACCATGCTGGCCCTGAGCTGGCAGGTGACCCTGGTCTGCCTCGCACTGTTCCCGGTGCTGCTGCTCAGCTCGCGCTGGGTCAGCGGGCGGCTGGCGGGCATGACGCGCGACCAGATGGACGGCAACGCCGATCTCGGCAACGCGATGACCGAGCGGTTCAGCGTCGGCGGCGCCATGCTGATCAAGCTCTTCGGACACCGGGCGACCGAGGACGCCGCGTTCGCCGTCAAGGCCGACCGGGTCCGCGACCTCGGGGTGCGGATCTCGCTGCTCACCCGGCTCTTCTTCGCCGCGATGACCCTGGTCCCCTCCCTCGCGACCGCCCTGGTCTACGGCATCGGCGGCTACCTGGCCATCCAGGGCGGGCTCAGCGTCGGCACCCTGACCGCGCTCGGCATCCTGCTGCTGCGTCTGCTCGGACCCCTCCAGGGTCTCTCCAACGTGCGCATCGACGTGATGACCGCCCTGGTCAGCTTCGACCGCGTCTTCGAGGTCCTGGACCTGCCCTCGATCGTCGAGGAGCGACCCGACGCCCCCGACCTGCCCTCGGGCGTCTCCAGCCTCGAGCTCGACCACGTGTCGTTCGCCTACCCGCGCGCCGACGAGGTCTCGCTGGCCTCGTTGGAGTCCGTCGCCCGGCTGGACAACCGCGAGAGCGCCCCGGTGCTCCACGACCTGTCCTTCCGGGCCGAGGCCGGTCAGATGGTCGCGCTCGTCGGTCCCTCCGGCGCCGGCAAGACGACGGTGACCCACCTCGTGGCGCGGCTCTACGACGCCCGCGAGGGCACCGTGCGCGTCGGCGGCCAGGACGTGCGCGACGTCAGCCTGGAGTCTCTCGAGGACGCCGTCGGCTACGTGACGCAGGACGCCCACATGTTCCACGACACGATCCGCGCCAACCTCGCCTACGCCCGGCCCGAGGCCGCCGACGACGAGATCTGGGCCGCCCTGGAGGCCGCGCAGGTCGAACGGACCGTCCGCGCCCTGCCCGACGGTCTGGACACGGTGGTCGGTGACCGCGGCTACCGGCTCTCCGGTGGGGAGCGCCAGCGCCTGGCCATCGCCCGGCTCCTGCTGAAGGCCCCGGGCCTGGTCGTCCTCGACGAGGCGACCGCGCACCTCGACTCCGAGTCCGAGGCCGCCGTCCAGCGTGCGCTCGACGCGGCGCTGGAGGGACGCACGTCGCTGGTCATCGCCCACCGACTCTCGACGGTGCGCAACGCCGACCTGATCCTGGTCCTCTCCGAGGGCAGGATCGTGGAGCGCGGGACCCACCGCGAGCTGATCGACGCCGGCGGCCTGTACGCCGACCTGCACCGCACCCAGTTCTTCGACGACGACGAGGCCGAGGCCGCCGTCAGCGCGTGAGCCGGCCGCCCGGACAGCGGGGCTGCGCTAGCGCAGCCGGGTCGGCTCCGGTGCGTCCTCGGACCGGTCTCCGCGTCGCGCCAGGCTCTCCTGGAGGCTGCTCCTGCGCCTCGGGCGGTCGACGCGCGAACGGCCACGCCACTCGTCGAAGGTGAGGTAGCAGAAGCCCACGACGGCCAGCAGCCCGAAGAACCACCACTGCAGTCCGTAGAAGAAGTGCGGCCCGTTGTCGAGCTCGGGCAGCTCGACCGGGACCAGGGCCGTCGCCGGCTCCGGACTCTCCGTGCGCAGCTCGACGAAGCCTCCGTACAGCGGGCGGTCCAGCGCCTCTCCGATCTCGGCGCTGGAGACCGCACGCGTCTGCTGGTCGCTGACGATCGTGGAGTCGCCCGTTCCGTCGGCACGGACGTAGCCGGTGACGGTCACCTCGCCGGGTGGCGGAGGAGGCACCTCGGGGGCGACCTGGCCGTTCGCCTCGCTCGCCACCCAGCCCCGGTCGACCAGCAGCGCGGTGCCGTCGGCGGTGACGAGCGGGACGACCACGTCGACGCCCGGTGCACCGTCGCGGGTGCGGTAGCGCACGATGACGGTGTCGTCGGGGGCGTACTCGCCGGTGGCCTCGACCACGCGCCACTCGGCGCCCTCGGGCACGTCCCCACCGGGGGAGAGGACCGAGGCCGCGGGGGTGGGCAGCCGCTGCTCGTTGGCCCGGATGATGGCGTTGCTGGCCTTGCGCTCCGTCAGCCGACCGAACTGCCACTCGCCGAGCCACCAGGCCGCGTAGGTCAAGAACACCACGACGAGGGCCAGGATGATCCAGCGCCGACCGGTGAGGAATCGCAGCGAGCGCACGAGACCAGGATATCGCCCACCCCCAGGGCCCTGAGGCCTCGTCGAGCAGTCCGGGTCGGTCGCCGAGCGGCACCCGGTGGGCGCTGGACCTCCCCCCTAGACTGCAGGCATGCAAGGACTAGCACTGGCAGACCAGTACGGCCGGATCGCGACCGACCTTCGGGTGTCGTTGACCGACCGGTGCAACCTGCGGTGCAACTACTGCATGCCGGCCGAGGGTCTGGACTGGATGCCGACCGCGGAGGTGCTCACCGACGACGAGGTCGCGCGCCTGGTGCGCATCGGTGTCGAGCGGCTCGGGGTGCGCGAGGTGCGCTACACCGGCGGTGAGCCGCTCCTGCGCCGCGGGCTGGTCGACATCGTGCGCCGCACGCACGAGGTCGACCCGACCGTCGAGCAGTCGATCACCACCAACGCCCTCGGGTTGCAGCGCAACGCCGACGCCCTGGCCGAGGCCGGCCTGGCCCGCGTCAACGTCAGCCTGGACACCATCCGACCGGACACCTTCCTCGAGATCACCCGGCGCGACCGGCTCAAGGACGTGATCGCCGGCCTCGAGGCGGCCGACGCCGCCGGTCTCGGTCCGGTCAAGGTCAATGCCGTGCTGCTGCGGGGCGTCAACGACGACCAGGCCGCCGAGCTGCTCGGCTGGTGCCTGGACCGCGGCTACGAGCTGCGCTTCATCGAGCAGATGCCGCTCGACGCCCAGCACGACTGGAGCCGGGCCGAGATGATCACCGCCGAGGAGATCTTCGCCAGCCTGGCCGAGCGTTTCACGCTGACCCCGGCCACCGAGCCGCGTGGCAGCGCCCCGGCCGAGAAGTTCACCGTCGACGGTGGGCCGGGCACGGTCGGGGTCATCGCGTCGGTGACCCGCCCGTTCTGCGGCGATTGCGACCGCGTCCGGCTGACGGCTGACGGGCAGGTCCGCAACTGTCTCTTCGCCCGCCACGAGTCGGACCTGCGAGGTTCACTTCGCTCCGGTGCCGACGACGACGAGATCGCCCGTCGCTGGGTCACTGCGATGGGCACCAAGGCGGCCGGTCACGGCATCGACGACGTCACGTTCCTCCAGCCCGACCGTCCGATGTCAGCGATCGGCGGCTGAGCGCACCGCGTCGACGCGACCTGCGTCGCCCCGGTCTCACTCAGCGGTGTGCGGAGCCACTTCCCGCAGGAAGCCGCGCGCGCCGAGGAAGTCACCCAGCGACGTGCGGTGGTCGGGGCACGCGAGCCAGGTCTTGCGGCGCTCGACCGTGTGCAGCTTGGGGTTGTTCCACAGCAGCTGCCACGCGGCCGGCTCGCGGCACCCCTTGGACGAGCAGACGTCAGGCTCCATCGTGACGCTGCTCAGGGCAGTCGGCTGGCGGTGAGCTCGGGCCGCCGCTGACCGGGCTGCTGCAGGTCGAAGGCGTCGGTGCGGGTGGTCGCGGCGTTGGCGAGCACCACGGCGATGTAGGGCAGGATCAGGGCGCCCGCGATGAGGAACGGCCACAGCCACTCGATCCCGGCCAGGGCCGAGACCCCGGCTCCGACGAAGCACAGTGACCGCAGGCTCATCGAGAGCAGGTAGCGCTTCTGGCGCTGGGCGATGTCGAGCTCCCGGCTCGACGCCGCGGTGGTGATGCGGACCGCGCTGGGATCGTGTCGAGGTTCGCGAGGCATGATCAAAGAATACGTCGCGCAGCACGGCGAGACCCGGCCCGCAGGGGTGGGCGGCAGGTGCGTTGGGTCACGCCGCACGGGACGGCGTACGCCCTAGACTCGGCCCTTCCCGGCCCGCCGGGCCCCACCGCTCCAGGAGGACCCATGACCGATCGCACCTACCGCATCACCGAGATCGTCGGCACCTCGCCCGAGAGCATCGAGGCCGCCATCCGCAACGGCGTCGCCCGTGCGTCGAAGACCCTGCGCCACGTCGACTGGTTCGAGATGACCGAGGTGCGCGGCCAGGTCAAGGACGGCGAGATCGAGCACTTCCAGGTCGGCATCAAGCTCGGCTTCCGCCTCGAGGACGACTGAGCCCGACCCGGCGTACGACGATCCCTGGCACCTCGGCCGACAATCCCTGGCACCTCGGCCGACAATCCCTGGCACTTCGGCTGACAATGGCTGGCACCTCGGCGGGGTTAGGACTACCGCGGGGTAATCACTAGCGTCGGGGCACGTGAGCCAGACGACGACGGAACCCAGCGCCGAGGGCGCGCCACGCGAACCGCGCTCGGTGCTCGTGACCGGCGGCAACCGCGGCATCGGACGCGCCATCGCCGAGGCCTTCCTCGCCCAGGGCGACAAGGTGGCCGTCACGACGCGCAGCGGGGGGGCGCCCGAGGGTGCCCTCGACGTGCGCTGCGACGTCACCGACGCCGCCGCCGTCGACGCCGCGTTCGCGACGGTCGAGCAGGCGCACGGACCCGTGGAGGTGCTGGTGGCCAACGCGGGCATCACCCACGACACGCTGCTGCTGCGGATGAGCGAGGACGACTTCACCTCCGTCGTCGACACCAACCTCACCGGGTCGTTCCGGCTGGCCAAGCGGGCCGCGAAGGGGATGCTGCGCCTCAAGCGCGGTCGGATCATCTTCATCTCCTCGGTCGTGGGCCTGCTCGGGTCGCCGGGCCAGGTCAACTACGCCGCCTCGAAGGCCGGGCTGGTCGGGATGGCGCGCTCGATGGCGCGCGAGCTCGGCTCGCGCTCGATCACCACCAACGTGGTCGCCCCGGGCTACGTGGAGACCGACATGACCGACGCGCTCACCGACGAGCAGCGTGCGGGGATCAAGGCACAGGTGCCGCTGGGGCGGTACGCCTCACCTGAGGAGGTCGCCGGCGCGGTCACCTGGCTGGCCGGCGAGCACGCGGCGTACGTGACCGGGGCCGTCATCCCGGTCGACGGCGGACTAGGGATGGGACACTGACATGGCTGGACTTCTCGACGGCAAGCGGATCCTGGTCGCGGGCGTGACCATGGACTCCTCGATCGGCTTCCACACCGCCCGCATCGCGCAGGAGCAGGGCGCGACGGTGCTGATCTCCAACTTCGGACGCGCCCTGGGCATCACCCGACGCATCGCCAAGCGGTTGCCGCAGGCGGCGCCGGTGCTCGAGCTCGACGTCACCGACGACGAGCACCTCGCCGCCCTGCCCGACGCCGTGCGCGAGCACGTCGACGGCCTCGACGGCGTGGTGCACTCGATCGCGTTCGGCAACCCCGAGACCCTGCTCGGCGGCAAGTTCCTCGAGGGACCCTGGCCCGACGTGGCGCAGGCGCTGCAGGTCTCGGCGTACTCGTTGAAGTCGCTGAGCACCGCCTGCGTCCCGCTGATGGGCGAGGGCGGCTCGGTGGTCGGGCTCACCTTCGACGCCACCGTCGCCTGGCCGGCCTACGACTGGATGGGCGTGGCCAAGGCGGGCCTCGAGTCGTGCTCTCGCTACCTCGCCCGCGACCTCGGCCCGCAGGGCATCCGGGTCAACCTGGTCTCGGCCGGGCCGCTGAAGACGCTCGCCGCCAAGGCCATCCCGGGCTTCGAGGACCTCGAGAACATGTGGAGCGGTCGCGCACCGCTCGGCTGGGACAACACCGACCAGGGCCCCACCGCCATGGCGGTCTGCGCGCTGCTCTCGGACTTCTTCCCGGCCACGACCGGCGAGATCGTCCACGTCGACGGCGGCTTCCACGCGATGGGTGCCTGAGCGGACCCACCGCCACGTCGGGCCCGCGTGAACGCCGGTAGCGTGCGCGGGTGACCTCCCTCGTCGAGCTGCGGGTCCTCGAGGGCCCGAACCTGTACTTCCCGCGCGCGGCGGTCAAGCTGACCCTCGACATCGGAGCGCTCAGCACGGCCCCCGTCGACGACGTACGCCGCCTGGCCGGTGCCGTGGGCCTGCGCGGGGTACGGGCCGGCGAGCCGGGTTCCGGCTTCCGCCAGCGGGCCGCGCTGCGCGTCGTCGAGCGGCTGCTGCGCGAGGTCGCCCGCGGTGCGGGCACCGCCCGTCTCGCGGTCCGGGTGCGGCCGGGCGTGGACGCCGAGCGCCTCGTCGTGGCCTACCCCTGGCGCGACCGCTCCCGGGCCCGTGCCCTGGGGGAGTCGGTGGCGGCCCTCCTCGACGCCCTGGGGGAGGCCGGGGGGCCGACGTGGGAGGAGCTCGTCGCCGAGGCGGTCGCCCGGGTGCGTGCGGTCGAGAAGGGGCCCGCCCCGACCACGCTGCGACCACGGGTGCCGGTCGTCGCGGTCACCGGCACCAACGGCAAGACGACGACCTCGCGCATGGTCGCCCACATCGCGCGGCAGGCCGGGCGCCACGTCGGGTGGTCCAGCACCGACGGCGTGTACGTCGACGGCGTGCTGGTCGAGCCCGGTGACTACTCGGGGCCGTCCGGTGCCGGTCGGGTGCTGGCCGAGGGTGTCGACCTCGCGGTCACCGAGACGGCTCGCGGCGGGATCCTGCTCAAGGGCATCGGCCTGACCCACAACGACGTCTCGGTCGTCACCAACGTCACCGCCGACCACCTCGGACTGCACGGCATCGACACGGTCGACCAGCTCGCCGAGGTCAAGGCGGTCGTCGCGCGGATCACGCGCAAGGACGGCTGGGCGGTGCTCAACGCCGACGACCCGCGGGTGCACGCGATGCGGGCGACGACCCGGGCCCGGGTCTGGGTCTTCACCCGTGACCCCGACGGCCCGGCCGTGCGGGAGGCGCTCGAGCGCGGTGGACGCGTCACGACCGTGATCGACGACTGGATCTGCGTGATCGACCCCGGGGCGGACCCCGACCCGCTCGTCGAGCTCGTCGACGTCCCGATGACGCTGTGCGGGCTGTCCCGGTTCAACGTCGAGAACGCCCTGGCCGCCGCCTCGGCCGCCCTCGCCGTCGGCATCGGTCGGGCCGACGTCGTCGCCGGGCTGCGCGACTTCACCCCCGACGCGGAGCACAACCCGGGTCGGATGAACTTCTTCACCCTCCCGGCCCGCGCGGACCGACCGGCGACCTCGGTGGTGATGGACCTCGCGCACAACGAGGTCGGCCTCGGCGCGATGGTCGAGATCATGCGCGGCGTGCTGCCGCCCGGCGGCCGGGTCCTGCTCGGCCTCGGCGTCGTCGGTGACCGGACGCAGGAGCTCATCGAGGCCCTCGGCGAGATCGCGGGACGCGACGCCGACGTGGTGGCGATCGGGCACAAGGCGAAGTACTTCCGCGACCGCACCCAGGACCAGCTCGACGGCTGGTTGCGCACCGGGCTCGCGCGGGTCGGCGCCGAGGAGGGCGTGGCGTCCTACGACACCGAGCTGGCCTCGCTCGAGGCGCTGGTCGCGCAGGCAGGCCCCCGACGACGTCGTCGGGCTGATGTGCCACGCCGAGCGGCAGGAGTGCTACGACTGGATCGCCTCGGTGGGCGGCCTGCCCGACGGGCCCGACCGGCTGCGCGAGCGGGTGCGCGCCGCGCGGACCCAGGGGTAGGTCATCAGGGCCCAGACGACGGCGACGAGGCCGACCTGCTGGGCGACGTAGAGCGGCCACGGGCCGAGGTAGTCGAGCACCGAGCCGCCCTCCGGCTTGCTCACGAGGTAGCCGTAGTTGGTCTCGGTGGCCGTGTCGAAGGCGTAGACGCCGACCATCCACACCAGGGTGATGCCCACCGTGGTGGCGTAGTCACGCCAGCGTGGCCTCAGTCGCAGGCCCCAGGTGAGGTAGATCGCGCCCCACACGACGATCAGGTGCATCACCCAGAACGTGAGGAACTTCGGCGACGGGAACGCCGAGGACAGCGCGGGCGTGATCAGGCCCTGCGTGGTCAGCACCAGGCCCCAGAAGTAGGTCAGCGACACCGCGACGCGGTGGTGGGTCCACAGTGCGACCGCGGTGGCGATCCAGGCCAGGTCGCACAGCTGCAGCGGCAGCGTGGTCTCGAAGTCGAACTGGCTCGGCAGCAGGTCGACGAGCTGCGCGGGCACCATGAACACCACGAGCACGACCGCGACCGTCCGGCTCGTACGCCGCCGCGCCGTGTCGTCCGCGCGCACCCGCCGTCCGAGCAGCACCGCGCCCGGGACGCCGGCCACGAAGATCCCGAGCATGACCAGGTGGCTGGTGCCGAAGGTCGCGAAGTCGTCCACGGCTCCACCCTGGGGCACGGCAGGGGGGTGCGCCACCCGCACGCGTGCTCAGACGTCCCCGGGGTCGACGAGGTGGCCGGGGTCCGAGACGTCGACGTCGCCCTCGAGGACGAGGGCGACGAGGCCGTCGACCGACGCCGTGCGGTGCGGCTCCCCGGGCTCCCAGACGGCGGCCTGGCCGGGCCCGATGCTCACGGGCCGGTCGTCGTGGCCCGAGACGGTGGCGTCGCCGGAGACCACCGCGAGCAGCTGGCGGGCCGCCGCCGGGTGCCGACCGATGACGCCGTGTGGTCGCAGCCGGACCATCGAGAGGTGGGCGTCCGAGACCAGGCCGAACGCGCCGAGCTCGAAGCCCCGGCTCGCGAAGGAGTCGATGCTGCGGTGCGGTACGCCGTCCAGGTCCAGGATGCGCACTCAGGCGTCCGCGGTCCAGTAGTCCGGGTCCGCGCCGGCGGACTCCTCGGTGAGCCCGGCCCCGGCCTGCGCCTGCGGCGACCAGTTCTCCAGCTCGCTCATCACCATCGCGTGCTGGTCGACGCAGATCACGAGCAGGTCACCGCGGTTGGCGCGCGACATGGCGTGCCGGACGGCCTCGATCTCGTCGTGGACCTGCTCGACCTGCTTGCAGCGCACGCCCTGCGCCATCGCGGCCTGCACGCCCTCGGTGACCAGAGCGGCCACGTCGCCGCGGGCGCGCCCGCGCAGGCCGACGTCCTCGCGCACGACGACGACGTCGAAGTGCTGCGCGGCGATGGCGCCGAGCTCGCGCATGTCCTCGTCGCGACGGTCCCCGGCGGTGGCGATCACCCCGATCCGCGACGGCCGGGCCAGGTCGTGGGAGTGCATCGAGTCGCCGAGGCGGTCCACGAAGTCGCCGAGCATCAGCATGCCCGGCGCGTTGTGGCAGTAGTCGACGATGACGTTGACGCCGTTGACCTCGATCTCGTTGAGCCGGCCGGGGGCGAGGTAGTAGTTCGTCGAGAAGGTCCGCAGTCCCTGGCGGATGTCGTGCAGGGGCGCCCCGGAGGCGAAGGCCGCCGCCGCGGCGGCCAGGGAGTTCTGGACGTTCATCCGGGCCCGCCCGGCGAACGTCGCGGGCAGCAGGTGGGTCCAGGCGAGCTGCATCTCGCGGGGGCCGTGCTTGACCACGACCATCTCCCCGCGCTCCGAGGGGTTGAGCACGAGCGCCTTGCCTCCCCTGCGGCAGTGCGCGTCGATCATCTCGCGGGTCTCCGAGCCCGGCTCGTCCATCGAGATCCACACCACCTGGCCCGAGCAGCGCCGACTCATCGCCCGCACGAGCGGGTCGTCGGCGTTCAGCACGGCGTGGCCGTCGCGCGGCACGGCCTCGACGAGCACCGCCTTGACGTTGGCGAGCTGCTCGACGGTGTCGATCCCGCGCAGG
Source organism: uncultured Actinomycetota bacterium (assembly GCA_963714475.1). GTDB lineage: Bacteria > Actinomycetota > Actinomycetes > Propionibacteriales > Nocardioidaceae > Nocardioides. The sequence continues at coordinate 442,507 of CAVQOP010000005.1, read as the reverse complement.
CCGAGGTGGTCGGGGGCGACGTTGAGCACGACGGCGACGTCGTTGCGCTCGTAGCCCAGCCCCTCGCGCAGGATCCCGCCGCGCGCGACCTCGAAGACCGCGAAGTCGACGCGCGGGTTCTGCAGGACCATGCGCGCCGAGCGCGGGCCCGACGCGTCGGCGCGGATCAGGAGTCGCTCGTCGATGACCACGCCGTCGGTGGAGGTCATGCCGACCTTGCGACCCATGCCCTTGAAGATGTGGCTGATCATCCGGGCCGTCGTGGTCTTGCCGTTCGTGCCGGTCACCGCGACGATCGGGATCCGCGACGGCGCCCCCGGCGGGAAGAGCATGTCGACGACCGGCTTGGCGATGAACTGCGGGTCGCCGATCGTCGGGTGGGTGTGCATCCGGAAGCCCGGTGCCGCGTTGACCTCGCAGATCGCACCGCCGGTCTCGCGGACCGGCTCGGTGATGTCGGGGCAGATGAAGTCGATGCCGGCGATGTCGAGCCCGATCATCCGGGCCGCTTCCTCCGCGATCTCGGCGTTCTCCGGGTGCGCCTCGAGCGTCCGGTCGATGGAGATGCCACCGGTGGACATGTTGCCGGTCAGGGCCAGCTTGACCACCTGGCCCTCGGGCGGGACGTCGCCCATCGCCAGCCCCTGCTCGGCCACCAGCGCGACCGCGGCCTCGTCGACCTTGATCCGGGTCAGCACCTTCTCGTGGCCGACGCCGCGGCGTGGGTCGGCGTTGGCGGTGTCGACGAGCTGCTCGACGTTGCTCGTCCCGTCGCCGGTGACCGAGGCCGGGACCCGCTCGGCGATCGCCGCGACCCGTCCGTCGATGATCAGGCAGCGGTAGTCCTTGCCGGTGATGAACGACTCGACCACGACCACCCCGCGCCTGGACTCCGCGCGCGCGGTCTCGAAGGCCTCGCGGACCTCGGTCGCGTCCTCGAGGCCCAGGCAGACCCCGCGACCGTGGTTGCCGTCCAGGGGCTTGACCACCACCGGGAACCCGATCCGCTCGGCCACCCGTGCGGCCTGGTCGGCGGTGCGCACGGACTCCTGCTTGGGCACCGGGAGCCCGGCCGCCCCGAGCAGCCGGGTGGTGAGGTCCTTGTCGGAGGCGATGTCCACGGCGATCGCGGAGGTCTCCGAGGTCATCGTGGCGCGGATCCGCTTGGCGTGCACGCCCTGTCCGAGCTGGACCAGGGAGTGCTGGTTGAGCCGGATCCAGGGGATGTCGCGGCTCATCGCCTCGTCGAGGATGGCCTGCGTCGACGGGCCGAACGCCGTGCGCTGGGCGCGGCGGATGAACGACTCCAGCTCCTCGTCCCAGTCGAGCTCCGGGTCGGCCTCGACGAGGTGGTTGACCAGGCGGACGGCGAGACGGCCGGCGGCCAGGCCGACCTGCTCGTCGTCGTAGCCGTAGATCACGTTGTAGACACCGCTCTGGCCCTTGACGCCGCGCGTCTTGCCCCGGCGTACGTCGTGCCCGACGACCTGCTGGAGCGCGAGCGCGCAGTGCTCGGCGACGTGGCCCAGCCAGGTGCCCTCGGTGAGCCTCTCGACGAACCCGCCCCGCTTGCCCCGGGAGCAGGAGTGCTCCCGCAGCCCGGGCAGCAGCTGGAGCAGCAGGTCGGTGAACCCCGGCAGGGTGTTCGTCGGGAACTCCTCGAGGCGACCGAGGTCGACGACGAGATGGATGGCACGGTCGTAGGACCACACGTTGGCGCCGCGGTAGACGCGGGTCTCGGTGATCGCGAGATCGGGAGTGGGGCGGCCGCTCATCGGGGGTCTCCTGCCGGGGGCTGGGGTGCGAGGTCGTGCTCGTCACGGGGTGCGGGACGCACCTGGTGGCGGGCCTGTCGGCGGCGCAGCGCACCCGGTGAGGCGTCGCCGGCGGCGATGTCGCGCGCCAGGCCGCGCAGGTCGCGGCCGGCGGCCGCGAGCTCGTCGGCCTCCCTCGGGTCGACGACGGCGGCCGGCGGGACGAGGGTCCGGGTCGTGAGGTCGAAGAGGCTGCCCTCGGGCAGCACGTGCAGCTGCACGCCGCTGGCCAGCAGCGGCGCCGAGCGGCGGGCCTCGTAGGCGTTGGTGACGATCCGGGCCGGGTCCATGATCGTGACCGCCCCGCGGCCCAGGACGCTGAGCACCTCGTGCTCGGCCCCGTCGACCTCGACCCGCTCGACGACGGCGGCGGTGTCCTCGTCGATGCCCATCCCGAGCAGCTGGGGCGACTGCGCCACGATCATGAGCAGCCGTCCGTAGCGGTTGCGCTGGTCGAAGTGCTGGTCGATGACCGTCGAGGAGACCAGGTCGAGACCGGCCGCCACCTGGGTCATCCGCTGCTTCGGGGTCGACCCGCCCACCCCGAAGGCGACCATGTGGCTGGACTGGATGCTCGCGCCGGCGGAGGTGCCGGCCACGACGGCACCGCGCGCGTGCGCGGCCCGGACGGCCTCGCCGACGGGCGTGCCGCAGATGGTGCTGGAGAGCTTGAGCTGGTTGCCACCGGTCATGAAGATGCCGGTGCAGGCCGCCAGCCGGGCCACCATCGCCTCGTCGTGGGCCTCCTCCCGGGTCTCGGGGCGCACCTCGACGACCGCGCCGGCACCGGCCGCGCGGAAGAGCGCGTCGTAGACCTCCACGATCTCCGGGCCGAGCGAGGAGGCGGTCGGGACGACGGCGATCCGCGCGTCCGCTCCGCCGGCCAGCGCGACGAACCGCGCCAGGATGGTGCGTCGACGCAGCTTGTCCTCCGCCCCGCCGATGATCATGAGGGGTCCGCGAGGCATGGCGTCACGCTAGGCCATGAGCGCCGCCGGGGCAGCGGCGCCCGACACCTCCTTGAGCGTCCGACACGCGGGTGGGAGGCTGCCGGGATGGACGATGCCGCCATGACCGGAGCCGAGCCCTCCACCCGACGCCTCGTGGTCGTGCGTCACGCCCAGGCCGGGGGTGGGGCGGAGCGGGACGAGGAGCGGGCGCTGACCGAGCGTGGCCGCGCCGACGCGGTGGTCGCGGGGCGGTGGCTGGCCGCCCGCCTGGCGCAACCGGCCGGCGCGCTCGGTCTGGTGTCCTCGGCCCGCCGAGCCGTGGAGACGTGGGACGGGATCGTCGCCGGCGCCGGCTGGGAGGTCGCGGTCGAGCACGCCGAGGCGCTCTACGTCGCCGGTCCGGACGCCGCCCTCGACCTCGTGCGGGCCACCTCCGAGGAGGTCAGCACGCTGGTGGTCGTCGGCCACAACCCGACCATGGGCTTCCTCGCCCCGATGCTCGACGACGGCGAGGGCGACGAGGAGGCGACCACCGCCCTGGCGTCGAGCGGGTTCCCGACCTGCACCCTGGCCGTGCTCTCGACCACCGGTGGCTGGGGCGAGCTGGATCCCGGTGGGGCGAGGCTCGAGGCCTTCCACGTGGCCCGGGCCGACGCCCCGGATGCCTAGACCGGGGGCGCCGGGGTGGTGACCCCGGCGGCGGCGTCCGCGGCCTCGATCTCCTCGCGGGAGATGCCGAGCAGGTAGAGGATCGTGTCCAGGTAGGGCACGTTGACCGCGGTGTCGGCGGCCTCGCGCACCCGGGGCTTGGCGTTGTAGGCCACCCCGAGGCCGGCCGCGGCGAGCATGTCGAGGTCGTTGGCCCCGTCGCCGATGGCGATCGTCGAGCCGACGTCGATGCCGACCTCCGCGGCGAACTCGCGCAGGGCGCGGGCCTTGCCCTGCCGGTCGACGACCTCGCCGACGATGCGGCCCGTCAGCCGACCCTCGACGATCTCGAGCTCGTTGGCGCGCGAGAAGTGGACCCCCAGGTCGGCCGCGAGGCGGTCGGTGACCTGGGTGAAGCCGCCCGACACGATCGCGAAGCGGTAGCCCAGTCGCTTGAGGGTCCGCACCATCGTCCGCGCGCCCGGGGCGAGCACGATCGCGTCGTAGACCTCGGCGAGCGCGCCCTCGGCCACGCCCTCGAGCAGGGCGACCCTGGCCCGCAGCGACTCCTCGAAGTCGAGCTCGCCGGCCATCGCCCGCTCGGTGACCTCGCGGACCTCCTCCTCGCACCCCGCGTGGGCGGCGATCATCTCGATCACCTCGCCCTGGATCAGGGTCGAGTCGACGTCCATCACGATCAGCCGCATGCCGTGGCGCAGCAGGTCGGTGGGCTGGACGGCCACGTCGACGCCCTGGCGGGCGGCCTCGGTGGCCAGCACCGAGCGCAGCTCGACGGGGTCGGCACCGGAGACGTGCAGGTCGAGGGCCGTCACGGGGTAGCGCGCCATCCGCTCGATGCGGTCGATGTTCGCGCCGGTGTCCGCGATCCGTCCGGTGATGGCGGCGAGCGCGACCGCGCTGAGGGGTGCCCCGATCACGGTCACGTGGCTGCGGCCCACGGGTCGCGACCGGTTGTCCCCCGTGCCGGGGCTGATCTCGACGCTCATGTCCAGCATCCGTGCGCTGTCCTCGACCTCGCGGGCCACGCGCTGCCAGTCGCGGGGGACCGAGACGAGCAGGCCCAGCACCAGCCGCCGGCGGAGCACGATCTGCTCGACGTCGATGACCTCGACGCCTGCGTGCGCCAGCGTCGAGAGCAGCGTCGAGGTCACGCCCGGGCGGTCCCTGCCGCTCACGGTCACGAGCAGGGTCTCGGTGCGTCGCGTCGTACGGGGGGTCTCGGCTGGGGGCGGGGCGGGCGTCATGGCGTGACGAGGCTAGGCCATCCGACGCCGCGGGCCCGGGCCGACGGCACCCGGGCGTCGCCGAGCCGGGGCGCCGGGCGCGGGGTGCTGCGCCGCTCCACCGGGGCGTTGCCCTCAGAGCGGCGGCCAGACCTCGGGTGAGCCCGCCGCCACCAGCGCACGCCGCCCGGCGCGCTCGAGCGGACGCAGGGCGTCCTCGCGGCGCACGATCTCCCCAGCCGAGAGGGCACCGCCGTGGTCCTCGAGCGCGACCTCGACGATGTCGAGCGCCTGCAGGCCCCGGGCCGCCAGCTCCACGCAGCGCGCCGGCACGCCGTCGGGGGCCAGCAGGGCCGGCCCGTGACGCAGGTTCATCAGCAGGTCGGCCACCTCGGGTCGCCAGCGCGCGACGTCGAGGTCGGCGAGCGCCTCGGCCGCCTCGATCAGGGCCAGCCGCAGCACCCGGTCGGCCTCACCCACGTCGGGCAGCTGGCGCGGCGCGGCGGGCGCGACGACCCAGGTGGTCGCGGCGCCGGTGACCGTGGGCACCAGGCCCAGCCCCGCGCCGGCGACGACGACCGCCTCGCCCTGCTCGAGAGCAGCGGTGTTGAAGGCGGTGGGCCCGCCGAGACCCAGCGGGTCCCCGTCGCGGGGCAGCGCCAGGCCGAACGAGGTGGCCCCGGCGGCCCGCAGGGCAGCGAGGCCGGCGATCAGGGTCCGGGTCGTCGCGGCGGCCGGTGCCGCTCCCGGCGCGTGGTTCGCGCCGGTCGAGTCCACGACGCCGCTCTGGGCGAGGAACGCGACGGCGTGCGTCGCCTCGTCGGCGATCACGGCGTCGAGCAGCAGGTCGGGCACGGTCCTGCCCCGCAGCCAGGCCGTCGACCACCACGCCAGGCGCAGCGATCGCAACGGTGGCGGGGCGGTGGTCCTCACGCCCACCGAGGCTACGCGGCAGGGTCGGGACGGCCGGGTCGGGCCGATAGGGTGCGGCTCATGGCCGCTGTCCTGGAGCTCGCCGACGTCGTCGTACGCCGTGGCGGGGCGACCCTGATCGACAAGATCACCTGGGAGGTCCGCGACGGCGAGCGCTGGGTCGTGCTGGGTCCCAACGGGGCCGGCAAGACCACGCTGCTGCAGCTGGCGTCGGCGCAGATCCACCCCACCTCCGGGGTCGTCGGGCTGCTGGGCGAGGTCCTCGGCACCGTCGACGTCTTCGAGCTGCGGCCCCGCATCGGGTTGACCAGCGCCGCCCTCGCCGAACGCATCCCACGCCACGAGCTCGTCCGCGACGTCGTCGTCTCGGCCTCCTACGGCGTGCTGGGTCGCTGGCGGGAGACCTACGACGAGCAGGACCACCAGCGGGCCGAGGACCTCCTGGTCGAGCTCGGGGCGAGGAACCTGCTCGACCGGGTCTTCGGGACCCTCTCCGAGGGTGAGCGCAAGCGGGTCCAGGTGGCGCGCGCGCTGATGACCGACCCCGAGCTGCTCCTGCTCGACGAGCCCGCCGCCGGTCTCGACCTCGGCGGCCGCGAGGACCTCCTCTCCACGCTCTCCATGCTGGCCCACGACCCGGACGCGCCCGCCACGGTGCTGGTCTCGCACCACGTGGAGGAGATCCCGCCGGGCTTCACCCACGCGCTGCTGCTGCGCGAGGGCGCCCTCGTGGCCGCTGGTCCCCTCGAGAGCACGCTGAGCGCGACCAACCTCTCGGCGACCTTCGGGATGCCCCTGGCGATCAGCCACCACGAGGGTCGGTGGTCGGCACGCCGCCGTCCGCCGCGCAGGTCCTGACGCCCGCTGGCACCGCCCGTTAGGGTCGGGTCATGGACTGGATGGCCGACCACCTCTGGGCGGTGTGGCTCGGCATCATGATCGTGCTGGGCGCCGCGGAGATGGCGAGCCTCGACCTGGTGCTGGCGATGCTCGCTGTCGGTGCGGGGGCGGGCCTGGTCACCTCGCTGCTCGGTGCCGGGCTGCCGGTCCAGATCCTCGTCGCCGCGCTCGCCTCCGCCGCCATGCTGGGCGCCGTGCGACCCTCGGTGCTCAAGCGCCTGCACACCGGGCCCGAGCTGCGGCTGGGGCACGGCAAGCTGGTCGGCCAGCGCGCCGTCGTCACCACCCGGATCACCGGGGCGCAGGTGGGTCAGATCCGCCTCGACGGGGAGACCTGGAGCGCCTCGCCCTACGACGAGCACCTCACGATCGCGCCGGGCGAGACCGTCGAGGTCTTCGAGATCCGCGGCGCCACGGCCTTCGTGCACCCCGTCCCGACCCTCGAGTCCTGACCTGCCGGTCGCCCGCAACCGCCCCATCGAAGGAGAACCCGTGCCCCTGCTCATCGTCCTGCTGCTGCTGGTGGTGTTCGTCGCCGTGATGCTGTCCAAGGCCGTGCAGATCGTGCCCCAGGCCCGCGCCGGCATCATCGAGAGGTTCGGCAAGTACCAGGGCACGCTCGACGCCGGGCTGAAGGTGATCGTGCCGTTCATCGACAAGGTGCGCTACCGCATCGACCTGCGCGAGCAGGTCGTGAGCTTCCCGCCGCAGCCGGTCATCACCGAGGACAACCTGGTCGTCTCGATCGACACCGTCATCTACTTCCAGGTCACCGACCCGGTCGCGGCGACGTACGAGATCGCCAACTACATCCAGGCCGTCGAGCAGCTCACCATGACCACGCTGCGCAACATCGTCGGCGGCATGGACCTCGAGGGCACGCTGACCAGCCGCGACGAGATCAACATGCGGCTCCGGGGGGTCCTCGACGAGGCGACCGGGCGGTGGGGGATCCGCGTCAACCGGGTCGAGCTCAAGGGCATCGACCCGCCGCCCTCGATCAAGGACTCGATGGAGAAGCAGATGCGCGCCGACCGCGACAAGCGCGCCGCGATCCTCACCGCCGAGGGTCAGCGGCAGTCCGCGATCCTCTCCGCCGAGGGCCAGAAGCAGTCCGCGATCCTGACCGCCGAGGGCGACCGGGAGTCGCAGATCCTGCGCGCCCAGGCGGACCGGGAGGCGCGCATCCTGACCGCGCAGGGTGAGGGACAGGCCATCCAGACCGTCTTCCAGGCCATCCACGACGGCCGGCCGGACCAGTCGCTGCTGGCCTACCAGTACCTGCAGATGATGCCCAAGATCGCCGAGGGCGACGCCAACAAGGTGTGGATCGTCCCCTCCGAGATCGGGCGGGCGCTCGAGGGCCTCGGCTCGACGATGAACGAGCTCAAGGGCATCCCGACCCAGGTCGACGGTCCGCGCACGCGCGTCGACATGGGGCCCACCGAGCCCCTGCTGCCCGAGTCGGAGGGCGCGGCGCAACGCAGCACCAACGAGGCCGTCCAGGCCGCCATCCGTGAGGCCGCCGAGGCCGCCAACCCGGGTGGGGCGCGGCGCCGCGCTGCGACCGGGGACCCGGCGCAGGATGCGGACGCGGGCCCGGCGCAGGATGCGGACGCGGGGGAGAACCCGCCCCCGGCGCAGCCCTAGCCTGCGACGTGTCGCTGCTCGAGGCGCTGCTCGTCGTCCTGGCCGGGATCGGAGCCGGCACGATCAACACCGTGGTCGGCTCCGGGACGCTGATCACGTTCCCGACCCTGCTCGCGCTCGGCATCCCGCCGGTCACGGCCAACGTGTCGAACAACCTCGGGCTCGTGCCGGGCTCGCTGACCGGGGCGTGGGGCTACCGGCGTGAGCTGGCGGGGCAGGGGCGCCGCACCCTCGTGCTCCTCGTCGGGTCGCTGCTCGGGGCCTCGATCGGTGCGCTGGCGCTGCTCGTGCTGCCCGCGGGGGCGTTCGAGACGATCGTCCCGGTGCTGATCGGTCTCGGGGTGCTGCTGGTGCTGCTGCAGCCGCGGCTCTCGGTGCGGGTGGCGCGGCGACGCGAGGAGCAGGGCACCGCCGGGGCCGGTGACGCCCGGTGGGTGTGGCCGATGGTGGCCGCCACCGGGGTGTACGGCGGCTACTTCGGCGCCGCCCAGGGGGTCCTGCTGATGGGCGTGCTCGGCATCGGCGTCGACGAGCCGCTGCAGCGGCTCAACGCCGTCAAGAACGTGCTGGCCGCCGGCGTCAACTCCGTCGCCGGACTGATCTTCGTCCTCGTCGCCGACATCGACTGGCGCGCGGCAGGGCTGATCGCGATCGGCGCGACCATCGGGGGCTTCATCGGCGCCACCGTCGGACGACGTCTGCCGGCCACGGTGCTGCGCGCGATCATCGTCGTGGTCGGTGTGGTCGCGCTGGTGGCCCTGCTGCGCTGAGCTCCCGACCGCGCCGGGTCTCGGCCGCCGAGCCAGGTCAGCCGGTCTTGACGACCTGGGTGCCGCCGGCGAACCGGTCGTGCCACGCCTGGCGTCGGTCGGTGTCCTGCGAGATGCCGACCGCGATGGTGATGTAGGCGACCAGGCTCAGCGGGAGGGTGACCAGACCGAGGAAGGGGACCAGGCCGAGGATCCCGATCGCGAGGAAGACGTTGCGCTTGACCGACTCGGTGAAGGACGGGTTGCCCCCACCGGCGCCGACGACGCGCAGGCTCAGGGCCTTCTTGCCCAGGGTGCCGCCCTGCGAGGAGTCCAGGTAGCCGAAGTAGCCGAAGCCGATCGCCACGCCGAGCAGGCTGATCAGGGCGGACACGGCGTAGCTCGTCCCGGCGCTCGCGCCGCCGAGGACGGCGCCACCGCCGAGGACGAGGCCCATCACGAAGGAGATCGCCGCCAGCAGCAGCCCGTCGATGAGTCGCGCCAGGAACCGGGGCAGCACCTCGGCCGGGACGCCGGCCCCCGGCGTCCCAGAGCCGTAGGGGCTGCCCGGTGCACCGCCGTACGGGTTCTGGTCGTAGGGGCCGGAGGGCGGCTGCTGGGTCATCGGTGCTCCTGGTGGTCGGGGTGCGAGCGTGCGCTCAGGCTAGGGGGGTCGCCCGGATCCCGGAAGCCCGGGACGGCGGGGCGGCCAGGCCCGGTCGACGGGCCGGCCTCAGCCGCGCCGGTGCCGCTCCAGCGCGCCCACGGCCGCTGCACCGAGCGCGACGGCGAGCGCCGGGCCGGCCACGCGACCGCTCAGGTCACCGCTGCGCCGCCCCGCCACGCACGCCGCGGCGTCCCCGAGGTCGACCAGCACGCCCGAGGTCAGCAGCGCAGGCTGGGAGGCCGGGGTGGCGAGCAGGGTGGTGAGGCCGAGCGCGACCTCGCGGACGCCGAAGAGTCGCACGACCACCGACGCGGTCGGGGCGGGGCCGGGTCCGGGCGGGGCGCCCAGGCCGAGGAGCGCGGGGACGGCGGTGGGCCGCACGAGGGCGATGGCGCCGAGGCCGACGCGGCCCAGGCTGAGTCCGGCGACGAGGTCCATGGCGCAGACCCTAGGGCCTCACCGCGGCCGGTCGACGTACGCCGTGCACCACCGGTCGAGCTCGTCGTAGACCCGGGCCCGCGCCGCGGGCGGCGAGAGCACGACGTCGTGGATGGCCCCCGGCACCGCGACACAGCTGACGTGGGCCCCCAGGGAGGTCGACCAGCGACGGATCTGGTCGACCTCGAGGACGACGTCGGTGCGGCGCAGGTCCTCGTCGTCGTCGCCACGCGGCTGGCTCGAGCGGTCCGAGGACAGCACGAGAGCCGGCGCCGGCACCGTCAGACCCCGGTGCAGCCGGGCGTGCCCCAGACGCACCGCTCGCAGCCACCCGGCGTACACCCCGAAGCTGAGCAGCGGCTTCCAGGCCAGGTCGTAGTCCCACTCGCCCCCGTGGTCGCGGTGCAGGGCGCGCCCGTAGAGCCCCGCCACGTCCCGGCCGATCACCGCCTTGGGTCGCGACGCCCCGAGCCGGTCGATGAGGGCGGTGCCCACCAGGCGACGCAGCGTGGGCCCCTGGAGCTCCAGCCACGGCGAGTTGCCGATCAGGCCGACCAGCTCGGGCGGGCGGCGACGGTCCAGCCACAACGGTGTCGTCAGGCCACCGGTGGAGTGACCCGAGACGACGACGCGACGGTGCCCGTCGCGCTCGGTGATGCGCGACCAGGCCGCGTCCAGCTCCTCGTCGTAGGTCGCGAGGTCGTCGACGTAGTTGGGGGTCTGGTGCTCGCGCAGCGAGCGGCCGTACTTGCGCAGGTCGAGGGCGTAGAAGTCGTAGCCGCGGGCGACCCACCAGGCGGCGTACTCGGCCTGGAAGAAGTAGTCGGCGAAGCCGTGCACGTGCAGGACGGCGCCGCGGGCACCGCCGCCGGACCCGCCGTCAGGCCCCGCGGCGGGCTCGGCGGCCGACTGGCGGCGGGGCGGTGCACCAGCGTCGCGACGACGGCGCCCTCGTCGTCGTCGGCGAGGGCGATGGTCTCGGCGGTCCACGGCGCGCCGAGGACGTCGACGGGGTGCTCGGGCTGGTCCGGACTCACGCCCCGGATCATCCCAGTCCGCGCTCGGACGGAGGTGGGCCGGGTCAGCGGGTGAGGGCGTACGCCGCGGCGGCGCGCACCAGCCCGGCCAGCAGACCGACGTCGGTCGCCGTCTCGGGGTGCCACTGCACGGCGACCGCGAACCGCTCGCCCGGCTGCTCGATGGCCTCCAGCGTCCCGTCGTCGGCGTGAGCCACTGCCTCCCAGCCGGGCGCCTCGCGCACGCCCTGGTGGTGGTGGCAGCGCACGGTCGTCGCGCCGCCGAGGAGCCCGGCGACCCGTGAGCCGGGCGTCGTGGTGACCGCGACGTCGCCGAAGTCGGGCCCACCGGGGGAGTGGCGCTCGTGGCCGGTGCGGTCGGGCAGGTGCTGCTCGAGCGACCCGCCGGCGGCGACCGCGATGACCTGCATCCCGCGGCACACGCCGAGCACGGGAAGCGCGAGGCGCTCCGCGGCGCCCAGCAGGGCCAGCTCCCAGGCGTCGCGGTCCGGGCGCCACCCGGTGGTCCGGGGGTGGGCGGTCGCGCCGTACCGCGCCGGGTCGACGTCGGCGCCGCCGGTGACGACGAGACCGTCGAGGCGGGAGAGCACCTCGTCGGCCGCGCCGGGCACTCCACCGGGCACACCGCCGGCCGTGCTCGGCGGCAGCAGCACCGCGATGGCACCGACGGCGACGACCGCGTCGGCGTACGCCGCGTGCAGGACGTCGGCCGGCACGTCCCAGACCCCGAAGCGGGTCTGCTCGCGGTAGGTGGTCAGGCCGATGACAGGGGTGGGCACGGCCGGCTCACAGCGGGGTGACGTAGGCCGCGGAGATGCCGCCGTCGACCAGGAAGGTCGTCGCCGTCATGAAGGAGCTGTCGTCGGAGGCGAGGAAGAGCACGGCAGCGGCCATCTCGGACGGCTCCCCGAAGCGCCCCATCGGGACGTGCACCATCCGCCGGGCGGCGCGCTCGGCGTCGGAGGCGAAGAGCTCCTGCAGCAGGGGGGTGTTGACCGGTCCGGGGCACAGCGCGTTGACGCGGACCCCCTGGCGGGCGAACTGGACGCCGAGCTCCCGGGTCATGGCCAGCACGCCGCCCTTGGAGGCCGAGTAGGAGATCTGCGAGGTCGCTGCGCCCATCACGGCCACGAACGAGGCGGTGTTGATGATCGATCCGCGACCCTGCTCGATCATGTAGGGCAGCGCCGCCTTCGAGCACAGGTAGACGCTGGTCAGGTTGACCTCCTGCACCCGCCGCCAGGCCTCGAGGTCGGTGTCGAGGATCGAGTCGTCCTCGGGTGGGGAGATCCCGGCGTTGTTGAAGGCGATGTCGAGGCTGCCGTAGGTGTCCTTCGCGGTCGCGAACAGCGCGTCGACCTGGTCCTTGTCGGTCACGTCGGTGCGGACGTAGGTCAGCAGGTCCGGACCGCCGAGCTGCCCGACGAGCTCGTGGCCGCGCTGGTCGTCGAGGTCGCCGATCACCACCCGGGCCCCCTCCTCGACGAAGCGCTGCACGGTGGCCAGGCCGATGCCCGAGCAACCGCCGGTGACGACCGCGACTCGGTCCTGGATGCGTCCTGCCATGGTGTGGTCCTCCTGCGCGTCGGGGCGGTGGGCTGGTGCGGGTTCGGGATGAACCCGGCGTACTGGTCGTGTGTTTCTCGAGCTTGTCGCCCCTTGCAACAGCCGACAGGCTCGGGAACACCCGGCCGGCCGGGTGTTCCTGGGGCGGGCGGGGCTGGCGGGGCTGGCGGGCTGGCGGGTGGCTAGTGGGCGATGAAGACGTTCTTCTCCTCGCTGAACGATGCCGGGGCGTCGGGACCGAGCTCGCGGCCGAGGCCGGACTGCTTGTAGCCGCCGAACGGGGTCCAGTAGCGCACCGCGGAGTGGGAGTTGACCGAGAGGTTGCCCGACTCGACGGCGCGGGCCACGCGCAGCCCCCGACCGAGGTCGCGGGTGAAGATCGAGCCGGACAGGCCGTAGTCGGTGTCGTTGGCGCGCGCGACCGCGTCCGCCTCGCCGTCGAAGGCCATCACGGAGACGACGGGTCCGAAGACCTCCTCGCGCCAGAGCCGGTCGGCCGGGTCGTCGGTCAGCACGACGCTGGGCGGCACCCAGAACCCCTCGGAGAGGTCACCGCCGGGCACCGTCCCGGCGAACGCGACGTCGGCGCCCTCGAGGTAGCCGCGGACCCGGTCGCGGTGGGCGGCCGAGATCAGCGGCCCCATCTCGCTGGCCTCGTCGGAGGGCTCGAGCACCTTCACCCCGAGCACGGACGGCTCGAGCAGGCCGACGAACTCGTCGTAGGCCGAGCGCTCGACGAGGATCCGCGAGCGCGCGCAGCAGTCCTGTCCGGCGTTGTCGAAGACGGCGTACGGCGCGGACGCGGCGGCAGCAGCCAGGTCGGCGTCGGCGAAGACGATCGTCGAGCTCTTGCCGCCCAGCTCGAGGGTGACCCGCTTGACCTGCTCGGCGCAGCCGGCCATCACCTGCTTGCCCACCCGCGTCGAGCCGGTGAAGCAGACCTTGCGCACCAGGGGGTGGCTCACGAACCGTTCGCCGACGACCGGACCCTCGCCGGGCAGGATCGTCAGGACGCCCTCGGGCAGCCCGGCCTCGCGGGCCAGCTCCCCGATCCGGATCGCCGTCAGCGGGGTCAGCTCGGCCGGCTTCACGACGACGCAGTTGCCCGCCGCGAGGGCGGGGGCCGTGCCCCAGGCCAGGACCGGCATCGGGAAGTTCCAGGGCACGATGATGCCCACGACGCCGAGCGGCTCGTGGAAGGTCACGTCGATGCCGCCGGCGACCGGGATCTGGCGTCCGTGCAGCCGCTCCGGCGCGCCGGCGTAGTAGTGCAGGCAGTCGCGCACGTTGCCGGCCTCCCAGCGTGCGTTGCCGATCGTGTGCCCGGCGTTGCGGACCTCGAGGGCAGCGAGCTCCTCGACGTGGGCGTCGACGACGTCGCCGAAGCGGCGCAGCAGGCGTGCCCGCTCACCCGGCGCGACGTCGCGCCAGGCGGGGAACGCCTCCGCCGCCGCCTCGATGGCTGCGTCGGTCTGCTCGAGCGAGGTCATCGCGACCTCGGTGACGGGACGGCCGGTCGAGGGGTCCACGAGGGTCCAGGGCTTGCTCACGCGCACCACGCTCTCACTGCTGCTGCCTCGTCGTCGTCCGGGGTGGGCGGGTGTGGCTGATCGGTCGGGCTCGGGACCTCGCAGCGCCTCAGAGGCGCTCGAAGCCCCGGCGCCGTTCCCAGTCGGTGACGGCCGCGTCGAAGGCGATCAGCTCGACGTCGGCCATGTTGGTGTAGTGCTCGACCACGGCGTCACCGAAGGCGTCGCGCGCGACCTGGGAGCCCGCGAAGGCCTCCCGCGCGGCTCGCAGGGTGCGCGGCACCGTCGGCTTGCCGCTCTCGTAGGCGTTGCCCTCGGTGGGCGGCACCGCCTCGAGCTTCTTCTCGATCCCGTCGAGGCCGCCGGCGAGCATCGCTGCGACGGCCAGGTAGGGGTTGACGTCGCCGCCGGGCACGCGGTTCTCCAGGCGCGCCGAGCCGCCGGAGCCGACCAGACGCACCGCGCAGGTGCGGTTGTCCTCGCCCCAGGCGATCGCCGTCGGCGCGAACGAGGCGTCGGCGAAACGCTTGTAGGAGTTGATGTTGGGCGCATAGAGCAGCGTGAAGTCGTCCATCGTGCCCAGCAGGCCGGCCACGAAGGAGTCGTAGAGCGGCGTACGGCGGTCCGTCTCGCGGTCCCAGAACACCAGCTCACCGTCCAGCCCGCGCAGCGAGAGGTGGATGTGGCAGGAGTTGCCCTCACGCTCGTCGTACTTGGCCATGAAGCTCAGCGACTGGCCGTGCAGGGCGGCGATCTCCTTCGCCGCGGTCTTGTACACCACGTGGTGGTCGCACACGATCATGGCGGTGTTGAACAGGAAGCCGATCTCGTGCTGACCGAAGTTGCACTCGCCCTTGGCGCTCTCGACGTCCATGCCGGCGGCGTACATGTGGTTGCGGATGTCGCGCAGCAGGGGCTCGACCCGGGTCGAGCCGAGGATGGAGTAGTCGACGTTGTACTGGTTGACCGGGACCAGCTTGCGGTAGTCCTTGTCGTGGGCCTCCTCGTAGGTGTCCTGGAAGGCGATGAACTCCAGCTCGGTGCCCGCGTGGACGGTGAAGCCCATCTGGCGGGCCCGCTCGAGCTGCTGGGCCAGGATCGTGCGCGGCGACTCCACGACCGGCGTGTGGTCGGGCCACACCAGGTCGCACTGCACCATCGCCGTGGCGGGCAGGTGGGTCAGCAGGCGCAGGGTGCTCCAGTCCGGGACCCACTCCATGTCGCCGTAGCCGCGCTCCCACGAGGAGATGGCGTAGCCGTCGACGGTGTTCATGTCGACGTCGACGGCCAGCAGGTAGTTGCAGCCCTCGGTGCCGGAGGCCAGGGCCACGTCGAGGAAGTACTGGGCGTGCAGGCGCTTGCCGGCCAGGCGGCCCTGCATGTCGGTGAAGGCCATCACGACCGTGTCGATCTCACCGTCGGTGATCAGGTGCTTGAGCCGGTCCAGGGTGAGCATCCGGGCGTTGACCGGCCGGTCGGTCCCGGCGTCGGGCGCGTGGTCCTCGCTCATCAGCGCAGACCCTTCTCGGCGTCGCCGATCGCCGCGAACTCCTCCTCGGGCGCCCCCGCCTTGATGTGGTGGCGGGAGTAGAAACCGAAGTAGGCGATGGCCAGGACGAAGACGCCGGCGGTGACCAGGATGACGCGGGGCTCGACGACGAAGCAGGCGATCACCGCGACCAGGGACAGGACCAGGGCGATCCCGGTGGTGACGACCCCGCCGGGCGTGCGGTAGGGCCGCTCCAGGTCGGGCTCCTTGTAGCGCAGCACGATGTGGCTGAGCATCATCAGGACGTAGGAGATGGTGGCGCCGAAGACCGCGACCAGGATCAGCAGGTCGCCCTGGTTGAGCACGGCCATCACGAAGCCGATGATGCCGGGCACGATCAGGGCCAGGTACGGCGTCTTGCGGCTGCCGGTCTTCGACAGCACGGTGGGCAGGTAGCCGGCCCGGGAGAGCGCGAAGGTCTGACGCGAGTAGGCGAAGATGATCGAGAAGAAGCTCGCGACCAGGCCGAGCAGGCCGACCACGTTGACGAAGGTGCTCACGGCGGTCGATCCGCTGTAGGCCGTCTCGAGGGTGTCGACCAACGGGTTGCCGGACTTCGTCAGGCTCTCCGAGCCGGCGGCGCCGGGGCCGACGACGAGGATCAGGGCCGCGAACGTGAGCAGGATCAGCATCGCGGCGATGATCCCGCGCGGCATCGCCTTCGCCGGGTCCTTGGTCTCCTCCGCGGCGAGCGGGACGCCCTCGACGGCCAGGAAGAACCAGATGGCGTACGGCAGCGCGGCCCAGATCCCGATCAGCCCGAAGGGCAGGAACGACGACGACCCGGCGGCGTCGGGGTCGGCGGGGATGTCGGTGAGGTTGGCCGGATCGAACTGGAGCGCGGCGGCGGCGACGAAGACGAGCAGGGCGACGACGGCGATCGCGGTGATCACGAACATCATCTTCAGCGCCTCGCCGACACCGTAGATGTGCAGGCCGATGAAGACCGCGTAGAAGACCGCGAAGACGAGGGGTCCGCTGATCCCGATGAGCGACTCGGTGTAGGCGCTGATGAAGTTCGCGATCGCGGCCGGCGCGATGGCGTACTCGATCAGGATCGCGGTGCCGGTCAGGAAGCCGCCCCACGGCCCGAGCGCACGGCGCGCGAAGCCGTAGCCGCCGCCGGCGGTCGAGATCGTCGAGGACAGCTCGGCCAGGCCCAGCACCATGCAGAAGTAGAGGGTGCCGATCACGATCGTCGCGACCAGCAGACCGCCCCAGCCGCCCTCGGCCAGTCCGAAGTTCCACCCGGCGAAGTCACCCGAGATCACGTAGGCGACGCCGAGACCGGCCAGCAGCACCCACCCGGCCGCCCCGCGCTGGAGCTGGCGCTCCTCGAAGTACGCCGCGTCGCCGCCGTCACCGCCACCGGCTCCGGATCCCGTCCCGGCGCTGCTCGGTCGCTGCTTCTGGTCGCTCATGGCGTGCCCCCTGGCCTGGTGGCGTCGAGCCGACGGCCCAGCGCGAGTGGGTCGACCCTAGTGACGCCGGGGGGCTGGGTAAATCACCTGGAGCCAGAAACGGATCGTGTCGACACCGGCGCCGCCGAGCGGGGTCGGGCCGGACCGGGACGCACAGGCACGACAATGGTCCCCATGACCGCCCCTCCGGACCCGTACCCCGTCGGCCTGCGCCTCGCCGGGCGCCGCGTCGTGGTGGTGGGCGGCGGAGCCGTGGCCCAGCGTCGGGTGCCGGCGCTGATCGCCGCCGGGGCCGACGTGGTGGTGGTGGCGCCCGTGCTCACCCCGGCCCTGGAGGGCCTCCTCGGCGAGATCACCCACGAGGCCCGCACCTTCCAGGACGGCGACCTCGACGAGGCGTGGTACGTCGTGGCCGCGACCGACGACCCCGAGGTCAACGCGGCCGTGCTCGCCGGGGCCGAGCGTCGCCGGACCTTCTGCGTGCGCGCCGACGACGCGGACGCCTCCAGCGCGTGGACCCCGGCCGTCGCGCGCCACGGCGGCCTCAGCGTGGCCGTCCTGGCCGAGCGCGAACCACGTCGCTCGGCCCGGGTGCGCGACGAGATCGTCGCCGCGCTGCGCGACGGTCGGGTCGAGCCCGGCCCGGACCGGCCCGCCCCGGCCGGGGTGGTGCTGGTCAGTGGCGGACCCGGCCACCCCGACCTCGCCACCGAGGCCGCGCGGCGCGCCCTCGCCGGCGCCGACGTCGTCGTCGCGGACCGGCTCGCGCCCCGCGAGCTGCTCGACCACCTCCGCCCCGACGTGGAGCTGGTCGACGTCGCCAAGCTGCCGCGGGGACGCCACACCACCCAGGAGCAGATCAACGACCTGATCGTGGACCGGGCGCGGGCAGGCAAGCGGGTCGCCCGCTTCAAGGGCGGCGACGCCTTCGTCTTCGGACGCGGTTACGAGGAGGTGCTGGCCTGCCGGGCCGCCGGTGTCCCGGTGACCGTCGTGCCCGGGCTCAGCTCGGCGACCGCGGTGCCCGGGTCAGGCCGGCATCCCGGTGACGCACCGCGGCGTGGCCCACGAGCTGACGGTGATCTCCGGCCACGTGCCCCCCGACCACCCCTCCTCGCTCGTCGCCTGGGACGCCGTCGCGCGGATGCGCGGCACGGTCGTGCTGCTGATGGCGGTGCTCAACGCCGGTGCGATCGCGGCCGCCCTCGTCGCCGGCGGCCGCGACCCGCAGACGCCGGTCGCGGTGCTGGTCGACGGCACGATGCCGGGGGAGCGCGAGGTGCTCAGCACCCTGGCCGACCTGGGCTCGGACATCGAGCGGGCCGCCGTCCGACCGCCCGCCATCATCGTGATCGGGGACGTCGTGGCCGTGGCACGACCCGAGCGCTTCCCCGAGCGGCCCGTGGGTCTGAGCGGTGGCTGAGCTGGTCGAGGTCGCCGACCCGGCAGACGTCCGGCTGCGCGACTACCGCGACCTGCGCGACGTGTCGCTGCGCAAGCAGCTCGAGGCCGAGCACGGCCTGTTCCTCGCCGAGGGCGAGAAGGTCGTGCGGCGGGCCGCCGAGGCCGGCTTCACCGCCCGGTCCTTCCTGATGGCACCCCGGTGGCTCGACGGGCTCGGCGACGTCCTGGCCGCCTCGGACGCGCCCTGCTACGTCGTCTCCGAGGCGCTCGCCGAGGAGGTCTCCGGCTTCCACGTGCACCGCGGCGCCCTGGCCAGCTACGAGCGGCTCGCGCTGCCCGACCTCGACGCGGTGCTCGCCGGGGCCCGCTCCGTGCTGGTGCTCGAGGACCTCGTCGACCACACCAACGTCGGCGCGGCGTTCCGCAGCGGGGCCGCCCTGGGCTTCGACGCCGTGCTGCTCTCACCGCGCTGTGCCGACCCGTTGTACCGGCGGGCGGTGAAGGTGGCCATGGGGGCCAGCTTCGCGCTGCCCTGGACCCGGCTGCCGGACTGGGCCGACGCGCTGCCCGCACTCACCCGACGCGGCTTCAGCACCGTCGCCCTGACGCTGGCCCCCGACGCGGTGCCGCTCGAGCAGGCGGTGGCCGGGCTCGACAAGGTCGCGCTCGTGCTCGGCTCCGAGGGTCCCGGGCTCTCCGGGCTGTGGCAGGCCGGGGCCGAGCACCGTGCCACGATCCCGATGGCCGCGGGCATCGACTCCCTCAACGTGGCCGCCGCCGCCGCGGTCGCCTGCTACATCACCTCGCGCCGCTGAGGCCGATCGGGTAGACAGGCGCGATGGACACCGTCTCGTTCCCCAGCCACGGCGTGCGCTGCGAGGCCTGGCACCTGCCGGCGCGCTCGACCGCGCTGACCACCGACGCCGGACGCCCCTGCGTCGTGATGGCCCACGGGTTCGGTGCGACCCGTGACTCCGGGCTGCTGCCCTTCGCCGAGAAGTTCGCCGACCTCGGCGTCGACGCCCTCGTCTTCGACTACCGCGGGTTCGGCACCTCGGACACGCCGCGCGGCGCTCCGCGACAGGACGTCGACCACCGGCGCCACCGCGAGGACTACCACGCCGCGCTGGCCGCGGCGCGCGCCCTCGAGGGTGTGGATCCGGACCGGGTCGTGCTGTGGGGCAGCTCCTACTCCGGCGGGCACGTCGTCGTCGTCGCGGCCGCGGACCAGCGGGTCGCCGGGGTCATCAGCCAGGGCGCGGCCATGGACGGGCTCGCCGCGCTGCTCGGCGTACGGCGGGAGAGCGGCAGCGCGACGGCGCTGGCCCTGACCCGTGCCGGGCTCGCCGACCTGGCCCGCGCCGCTCGCCGGCGCCCGCCCCTGATGCTGCCGATCACCGGACCGCCCGGCTCCGAGGCCGTGATCTCGGCCCCCGGCGGCCAGGAGGGCTACGCCTCGATCATGGGGCCTGGGTTCCGCAACGAGATGTGCGCCCGCGGTGCGCTCCGCATCGCCGCCAACCGCCCCGTGCGCCACGCGTCCCGGATCGCCTGTCCGGTCCTGCTCGTCGCCGCCGAGCAGGACAACATCGCCCCGGTCGCGGCGGTCCACGCGGTGGCCGAGGAGGTCGGCGACCTGGCCGAGGTCCTGTCCCTGGACGTGGGGCACTTCGAGATCTACACCGGTGCGGCTTTCGAGAAGAACGTCGCCCGCCAGGTGGCGTTCCTGCGCCGGCTGCTCAGCCGCTGACCGCCTCGGTCACAGCGTCGGCACCCGTCTCGTCGACCGGCCAGTCCGGCGGGAAGTCGGCCGCGGTGCGCTCCTGGGCCTTCGCCAGCTTCTTGCGGGCCTTGGTCGGGATCCGGTCGGCGAAGACCGTGCCCAGCGTGTGGTCGGTCTCGTGCTGCAGGCACCGGGCCAGCAGGCCGTCGCCCGTGAAGTGCACCTGGCGGCCGTCGAGACCGCGGCCCTCGACGCTGGCGTGGTCGGGACGGGCGCACTCGACGAAGGCGCCCGGGAACGACAGGCATCCCTCCTCGCCGACGTCGAGGTGACGCTCGCGACCCTCGGGCAGCCGCAGGCGGGGGTTGCACACGACCCCGAGGTGCCGTACGCCGTCGTCGTCGGGGCAGTCGAAGACGAACACGGCCGCGTCCACGCCGATCTGGCACGCCGCGAGACCCACACCGTCGGCGGCGTACATCGTGGCGACCATGTCCGCGACGAGGCGGCGCAGGTCGCCGTCGAAGGCGACGACCTCCTGCTGGGGACGGTGCATCACGGGCTCGCCCCACCGCGTCATCGGGCGCACGGTGCCGCCCTCGGGCAACGGGCCGTACGGCGCACGGGGCGGTGTCGGGTCGTCCACGGGGCCTGATGCTAGAGGAGCGTGGTCCGGCGACGCTGCCACCGCCGGGTGTGACCCGGGCCACGGCGAGCCGCTGTAGCACGAAGTGTAACTCCGAGTTACATTAAGCGCATGTCCCTCCTCACCAACCTCAGGCCGGGTGGTCGGCACGGGGTCGCCGGCACCGAGACCCGCGACCCGATCGGCTACCTCGTCGCCGGGATGAACCGGCTCGCCCAGAGCGACCTGCTCGACCGCGTGGGGCTGCGCAAGCAGGCCGAGCAGGCGGTCTTCACCGTCACCCGCTCGGGCTTCCGGACGATGACGACCGCGGGGCGCACCTTCGCCAAGGTCGGATCAGCCACGAAGCCGGGGACCCGGGCCCCGCACGCCAGCGGCACGGGACTCTTCGACCTGACCCCGTCCGAGGACGAGCAGATGCTCGTCGACGTCGTCACCGAGTACGCCGCCGAGGTCCTCCGTCCGGCGGCCACCGAGGCCGACGACGCCTGTGCGGCCCCCGACACGGTGCTCAAGGCGAGCCTGGAGATCGGCCTGCCCATCCTGGGGGTCCCCGAGGCCCTCGGCGGCATCTCCGAGGAGCGCTCGGCGATGGCCGGCACCCTCGTCGCCGAGGCCCTCGCCCACGGCGACATGGGGCTCGCGGTGGCCACGCTCGCCCCCGGGTCCGTCGCGACGGCGCTCGGACTGTGGGGGACCCAGGCCCAGCAGCAGACCTACCTGCCCGCCTTCACCGGCGACGAGGTCCCGGCCGCGGCACTGGCGCTGAGCGAGCCGGTCGTGCTCTTCGACGCGCTGAGCCCCGCCACCACCGCCACCCGTCACGCGGACGGGACGATCACCCTCGACGGCCTCAAGTCCGCGGTCGTGCGTGGTGCGGAGGCCGAGCTGTTCGTCGTCGGTGCGGTGCTCGAGGACCGCCCGTGCCTGTTCCTGGTGGAGTCCTCCGCCGCCGGCCTCACCGTGGAGAGCGACCCCGCCATGGGGGTGCGCGCCGCGTCGTTGACGCGACTGCGCCTCGAGGGGGTCGCCGTCGATGCCGACGCCGTGCTCGGCAGCACCGACGGCACGACGTACGCCGAGTGCGTGCGCCTGTCCCGTCTGGCCTGGTGCGCCCTCGCCGTCGGCACCGGGCAGGCCGTGCTCGACTACGTCACGCCCTACGTCAAGCAGCGGGAGGCCTTCGGTGAGCCCGTCGCCCACCGCCAGTCGGTGGCCTTCATGGTCGCCGACATCGCCATCGAGCTGCAGGCGATGCGCCTGCTCACCTACAAGGCGGCCGGTCGCGCCGCTGCCGGGAAGGACGCCGCTCGCTCGGTCGCCCTCGCTCGGGTGGCCTGCGTCGAGAAGGGCATGCGGATCGGCCTCGACGGCGTGCAGCTGCTCGGTGGGCACGGGTTCGTCAAGGAGCACCCGGTCGAACGCTGGTACCGCGACCTGCGGGCCGTCGGCGTCATGGAAGGAAGCGTGCTGGTCTGATGATCTCCCTCGACGATCCCACGAAGTTCAAGCCGCTCGTGGGCCAGGCCCACCAGGTCGCGATGAACATGCTGCGCCCCATCTCGCGCAAGTACGACAAGGCCGAGCACGCGTACCCCACAGAGCTGGACATGCTCGCGGCGATGATCGACGGGCTCTCGGAGTCCGGCGCCGGTGAGGGTGCCGGCGCGTCCGGCGTACGCCGGGGCAGCGGGGAGGAGAGGAAGGGCGTCACGAACGGCGCCAACCTCGCCTCGGTGATGTCGGTGGCCGAGATGTGCTGGGGCGACGTGGGCCTGCTGCTCTCCATGCCACGTCAGGGCCTGGGCAACTCCGCGATCGCCTCGGTCGCCGACGACGAGCAGCTCGCTCGCTTCGCCGGGGTGTGGGCCGCCATGGCGATCACCGAGCCGGGCACCGGCTCGGACTCGGCCAACATCAGGACGACCGCCCGGCTCGACGGCGACGAGTACGTCATCGACGGCGAGAAGATCTACGTGACCTCGGGGGCTCGCGCCGACCACGTCGTGGTCTGGGCGACCCTGGACCGCGACCTCGGCCGAGCGGCGATCAAGTCCTTCGTCGTGCCCAAGGGGACCCCCGGCATGCGGGTGGACCGCCTCGAGCACAAGCTCGGGATCAAGGCCTCCGACACCGCGACGATCATCTTCGAGAGCTGCCGCGTCCCCCGGGAGAACCTGCTGGGCAGCGAGGACGTCGACTCCCAGCAGGGCTTCGCCGGTGCGATGGCGACCTTCGACAACACCCGTCCGCTCGTCGCGGCGATGGCCGTCGGCTGCGCCCGGGCCTCGCTCGACCTGACCCGCGACCTGCTGGCCCAGGCGGGGGTGGAGGTCGACTACGACCGACCCGCGCAGGTGCAGTCCGCCGCCGCCGCCCGCCTGCTGGCGATGGAGTCGGACTGGGAGGGTGCCTACCTGCTGATGCTGCAGTCGGCGTGGATGGCCGACAACCGGCAGCCGAACTCGCTGGAGGCGTCGATGGCCAAGGCCAAGGCCGGCCGGGTGGGCTCCTCGATCACGCTGGGCTGCGTCGAGCTCGCCGGCACCGTCGGCTACGGCGAGGGCGAGCTGCTCGAGAAGTGGGCGCGGGACTCCAAGATCCTCGACATCTTCGAGGGCACCCAGCAGATCCAGCAGCTCATCGTGGCCCGCCGCGTCCTCGGGCTGACCTCCGCGCAGCTGCGCTAGCGCGACCCCCAGCTCGACACCCAGCCCCGGGGTCGCGTGCTCGCGATCAGGAGACCTCGCGGAACGGGTCGTGCTCGGCCAGGATGCGCTCGACACGTGCCTCGTCGAGCCGGTGGATGACCGCCTGGCTCTCCTGGTTGTCACGCACGCACTTGGCCAGCGTGAAGGCCGACGTCGTCAGGAACAGGGTGCCGAGGCCGAGGAAGGCGCGCGTCCACGGATCGACCGGCAGGTACAGGACCGCGACGACCATCGCGGCCAGCGCGACGGCGAAGGAGATCGCCGACTGCAGGAAGAAGGCGTTGGTGTTCTTGGTCGGGGCGGTGTTCTTCGTCATGCCCACCAGCCTGGCCCGGGGGCGGCGCCGCCGGATGGACCGTCGTACCCGGTCGTCCTGAGCACCCGGGCTCAACCGCCGCCCGGTGCGGGTGGGTGTGACCCGCGACGACCGCGTGGAAGGGTGCGAGGCATGGTCACACCACCTGCCGCCCAACGACGCTCGGAGACGATCGTCTCCGTGCTCGACGACGCGTTCGCCGACCTCATGCGTCACGACCCCGCGGCCTTCCGGACCAAGTACCGCAAGATGGCCGCCGACCCGCACTCGTTCTACCGCGGCACCGCGTGCCTGTTCTACGCCGACGTCACGGCCGACGACGACCCGTTCTGTGACGAGCGCAGCGGACGGATCTGGATCCACGGCGACCTCCACGTCGAGAACTTCGGCACCTACCTCAACGCCGACGGCCGGATGGTCTTCGACGTCAACGACTACGACGAGGCCTACCTGGGCCGCTTCACCTGGGACCTGCAGCGGTTCGCGGCCTCGCTGGCGCTGACCGGGTGGCAGAAGGCGCTGCCCGAGGACGACGTACGCCGCCTGATCGGTCGCTACGTGCGCGCCTACCTGTCCCAGGTCGATGCCTACCGCGACAGCGACCGCGACGAGGACTTCGCGCTGCACCTGGCCAACACGGACGGACCGATCCGGGAGGCACTGGCCGAGGCGCGCTCGCGCACCCGCATCGACCTGCTGGCCCCGCAGACCGAGATCGACTCCTCCGGGCGCCGACGCTTCCGCGACCACCCGTCGGTCCGCCGGCTGCAGAAGACCGAGCGAGCGAAGATCGACAAGGCCTTCGCGCGCTACCTGGAGACCATCCCGAGCGACAAGCGCTTCGACCGCGACCTGTTCTACGAGGTCCAGGACATCGTCGGCAAGTCCGGCTTCGGCATCGGCAGCGCCGGCCTGCCGGCCTACAACGTGCTCGTCGAGGGCTACAGCCAGGCGCTCGAGAACGACGTGCTCCTGTCGATGAAGCAGGCCAACACCCCGGCGGTGAGCCGTTTCGTCGAGCACGCCGACATCGAGGACTACTTCGAGAACCAGGGGCACCGCACCGTGGTCAGCCAGCGTGCGCTGCAGGTGCACACCGACCCGCTCCTGGGGTGGACCTCGGTCGACGGGGAGGGCTACCTGGTGGCCGAGGTCTCGCCCTACGAGGTCGACCTCGAGTGGGACGGCCTGATCGAGCCCGACGACATCGCCGCCGTCGTCGACCTGCTCGGTCGGGCGACGGCCAAGATCCACTGCTCCTCGGACGCCGACAGCGAGCAGGACCTCGTCGACTTCCAGGTCGAGGAGGCGGTCGCCTCCTGCGTGGAGGGGCGGCGCCGCGAGCTGGTCTCCTGGATCACCGACTTCGCGATCGGCTACGCCGACCAGGTGCGCGAGGACCACGCCCTGTTCGTCGAGGCGTTCCGCAGCGGCTCGATCGGGGTGTCCTCGACCTGAGGTGGCTGGTCACGTCGGGCTGCCCGTAGCGTGTGGACCCGTGGAGTTCCTGCACGCAGCCCCCGACCACGACCTCACCTACGACGACGTCTTCATGGTGCCGCGCCGGTCCGCGGTCGCCAGCCGCTACGCCGTCGACCTGGCGACGTACGACGGGACCGGCGCGACCGTGCCGGTCGTCGTGGCGAACATGACCGCGATCGCGGGCCGGCGGATGGCCGAGACCGTGGCTCGTCGGGGCGGCCTGACCGTCGTCCCGCAGGACATCCCCACCAGCGTCGTCGCCGACGTGGTGGCGTTCGTGAAGTCGCGACACCTGGTGCTGGACACCCCCATCGCGCTCTCCGCACGCCAGACGGTGGGCGAGGCGTTGGCGCTGATCCCCAAGCGGTCGCACCGCGCCGCGGTGGTCGTCGACGAGGACTCCCGCCCGATCGGGGTGGTCTCGGAGTCCGACTGCACCGAGGTCGACCGGTTCGCGCAGGTCGGGTCGGTGATGTCGCCCCTGACGGCGCTCATCGCCACCGACGCCGACCCGCGTGAGGCCTTCGAGGTCCTCGACGCCGCACGGACGCAGCTGGCGGTCGGCGTCGACGACGCCGGCCGGCTGGCGGGTGTGCTGACCCGTACGGGCGCGGTGCGGGCCGCGATCTACGACCCCGCGACCGACGCCGCCGGTCGGCTCCGTGTCGCTGCCGCGGTCGGGGTGAACGGCGAGGTCGCGCAACGGGCCAAGGAGCTGCTCGAGGCCGGGGTGGACTGCCTCGTGGTCGACACCGCCCACGGCCACCAGGCCCGCATGGTCGAGGCGCTCGCCTCCGTGCGCGGGCTCGACCCGCAGGTTCCGGTGGTCGCGGGCAACGTGGTCTCCGCCGAGGGCACGCGCGACCTCGTCGAGGCGGGCGCCGACATCGTCAAGGTCGGCGTGGGGCCCGGCGCGATGTGCACGACGCGGATGATGACCGGGGTCGGGCGGCCCCAGTTCTCGGCCGTCCTCGAGTGCGCCGCGGCGGCGCGCGACCTCGGCGCCCACGTGTGGGCCGACGGGGGCGTACGCCACCCCCGCGACGTCGCGCTCGCCCTGGCTGCGGGCGCCTCCTCGGTCATGGTCGGATCCTGGTTCGCCGGCACCCACGAGTCGCCGGGTGACCTGGTCCAGGACTCGGACGGCCGCTCCTACAAGGTGTCCTTCGGCATGGCCTCGGCCCGGGCCGTGGCCAGTCGGACGGCGGGGGAGAGCGCCTACGAGCGCGCCCGCAAGGGGCTGTACGAGGAGGGCATCAGCTCCTCGCGGATGTACCTCGATCCTGCCCGCCCCGGTGTCGAGGACCTCATCGACCAGATCTGCTCGGGGGTCCGCTCCGCCTGCACCTACGCCGGCGCCGACACGCTCGCGGCGTTGCACGAGCGGGCCCTGGTCGGGGTCCAGTCGGCGGCGGGGTTCAGCGAGGGCAGGCCGCTGTCCACGTCCTGGTGACCGGCGCGGGTCAGCTGGCGCGACGGTCGGCGTAGGACAGGGCGCGCAGGAACAGCGACGAGCCGGCACCGGGTCTGGCGTCCGCGAGCGAGGTCTCGGGCGGGTCGAGGTGGTACCCCGCGCCGTCGGCGATGCGTCGACAGACGCGGATCGCGTCCGAGACGACCGCGGGGTCCAGCGACCAGCTGACCTCGAAGGACCGGTCCATGTCGCCGACGGGGCGCTGCCCGGGAACCTCCCACCCGGCCATCACCACCGGCATCGTCGTGGACTCGCACACCACGAACCACTCGCGACGGCTGCGTGCCTCCGTGGCGATGGGGATGTGCTGGATGGAGGGGGGCATCGGAGCCGCGCCGTCCGCGTGCTCGGCGAAGACGGTGACGCCCTGCGAGAGGCGCGCGAACTCCGTCCAGCGAGGCGCGGCCGGCTCGAAGAACGCCATGGTCTGGAAGCCTCCGAGGAGGCGCCCACGGTCGGAGGTCGAGCAGAACTCGTCCTCGATCGCGTGCGACAGCGCAGTCAGGGTGCCCTTGCGCATCTGGTGCGACGGGGCCTCGTCGCGGCGCTGGCGCAGCAGCCCGTAGACCGACTCGCCGACCGGGGCCGGCGCCAGGACCTCGGCGACCGCACGGTCGAGGCGGGTGCCGCGGTCGCGAGCCTCGACGACACGGCGTACGGCCTCGACGTCGCTCTCGCGGTAGCGCCGGTGGCCGGACGTCAGACGCACCGGGACGGGGAACCCGTGACGCTTCTCCCACATGCGCAGCGTGCCGGCAGCCACGCCGGTGCGGGCCGCCAGGTCTCCGACCGTGAGCGAGGCGTCCTCGTCTCCGAGGATCGGAGTCATACGCAGCTCCTCACCTGCTCGTGGCTCCGCACTGCAGCGCCGGGGACTGGAGGTGATGAGGCCGACCTGGGCCAGCCTCATCGAGCACCTCGGGGGAAGGTGCTGACCTCGACGGTACTTCAACAAGGCGTAAAAGTATACGTTCACCTCACCCCCCCGGGGGCGTGCCAGGGCGTCAGCGCGAGCTGCGGGCCGTGCGCCCCTTGACGACGCCGACGAGCTCCTGGGTCACCTCGTCGTCGCGCTCGACCAACCACGTCAGCGCCACCGTGGTCGGCGGCAGGTCGCGCACCGCGCGGTGCACGACGTCGCGTCGGTGGTGCAGGCGAGCCAGCGACATCGGGAGCACGGCCACACCGCTCCCGGAGGCCACGACCTCGACGGCCTCGGCGACCGTCATCGGCGGCCATGGTCGCTGCGCGACCTGCGGCACCCAACCCGAGCGCTCGGGCAGCACGAGCTGCTCGTCCGCCAGGTCGGCTGCGTCCACGTGGTCGGCCTCGTCGAGGACGCTGATCACGTGGTCCCGGTCGACGACGACCACCGGGACCTCGTCGTAGAGCCGGACGCAGTGCAGGCCCTCGGTGTCCACGGGCAGGCGCACGAGCGCCATGTCCAGCTCGCCGGTGCGCAGCAGCGGCACCGCGGCGTCCTCGGCGACGGACCTCAGGGTGAGGCGACCGCGGCCGCGTTCGGCGAAGCGCGCCGCCCACCGGTCCGGGGTCACGCCCGCCACGAAGCCGACCCGCAGCGTGCCGTGTCCCACCATGACCACATCGTCGCAGAGGCGTGGGGGCGCGGCCTCGTGCAGGCCGAGGACCGGTCCGGACCAGTACGCCCGGCCCGGGGGCGCACCTCAAGTCCGGGCCTCGTGCTCTCGATAGCACAGTCGTGACCCATCTCGCCGAGGCTGCCGACCCTGACGTGGGGCCCCTCCCACGCGCGGCGGGGGACGACGGCGTCGGCGCGTCGGGCGGTGCGGACCAGGGCGTGATCGGGGCGGACCGGTCCGCCACGGCCGCCCCGACCAGGCGGGGGATCGTCGCGACGACCCTGCGGCTCGCTCTGGTGACCACCGTGCTGTGCGCGGAGTTCGCGCTGCTGCTGTGGATCTACGGCCTCGACGACCACCTCGCCGACGAGCGGGTCGCGCTCGCGCGCGTCATGACGCTGTGCGACGTGGTCGGCGAGACCGGCGCCTCGACGACCTCAGGACCGGTCGCCGAGCAGCTGGACCGCGCCGTGGCCGACCTGGTCTCGAGCGGGGCCCCCGGTGCCGCCGACGTGGCCGCCGCGGTGCCCGGGCTCGGTCTCGAGGAGGCGGCGGCCGCCAGCGCGTCCCTGCTCGAGGCCGACCAGGCTCGCACGGACCGGTTCGTGATCGGGGTCCTCCTGGCGCTCTTCCTCGTGGTCTGCGTCGGCTGGTTCACCTGGTTCGGCGCGCTGGCACGGCGCCACCGTGCCACGCAGCAGGCGTTGACCGAGCGCGAGGTCTCCGCGGTCGGCGAGCGGCGCGTGCAGGCCCTGGTGCAGCACAACACGACGTTGGTGATGGTCGTCGACACCGCCGGTCGCAGCAGCTTCGTCAGCGCTGCGGCCGAGACCATGCTCGGCCGGGAGCCGGCCGGGCTTGCCGGCGTCTCCATCACCGACCTCGTGGGCGACGACGAGCGCGACCCGCTGGCCGCGCTGCTGCGTCGTCCCGACGGGTCCGAGCATCCGCTCCAGCTCGCTCTGAGTCACGCCGACGGCCGCGCGGTCGCGACCGAGGGCACGCTGCAGGACCTCCACGGCGAGGAGGCCGTCGGAGGCTGGGTGCTGACGCTGCGTGACGTCAGCGAGCGGGAGGCGTTCGAGGAGACGCTCGCCCACCAGGCTGGCCACGACGCGCTGACCGGGCTGGCCAACCGGACGCTGTTCACCGAACGGCTCGGGGCGGCACTCGAGCAGCGCGAGGTCTCGCGCGCGCCGCTCAGCGTGCTGTTCGTCGACCTCGACGACTTCAAGGTCGTCAACGACAGCCAGGGCCACCAGACCGGTGACGAGCTGCTCGTCCTGGTGGCCGGACGCATCCAGGACGTGCTCCGGCCCGGCGACACGACGGCGCGCCTCGGCGGGGACGAGTTCGCCGTCCTGCTGCCCGACACCGACGTGGCGTCCGCCGGCCACGTCGCCCAGCGGATCCTCGCCGGGCTCTCCGAACCCGTCGAGACCTCGCGCACCAGCCACGTGGTGCGGGCGAGCGTCGGTGTCGCCGGTGTCGAGCAGGGTGCGCGCCACGACCCGCACCTGATGCGCAACGCCGACGTGGCGATGTACCACGCGAAGGAGCTCGGCAAGGGCGGCGCGGCGACCTACGACGCCGTCCTGCACCGCCAGGCCCTCGCGCGGCACCGACTGCGCGCGGAGCTCGCGTGCGCGATCGAGACCGACCAGCTGGTGCTGCACTACCAGCCGACGGTCGACCTGCGGACCGAGACGGTCACCGGCTTCGAGGCCCTCGTGCGCTGGGACCACCCCGACCGCGGTCTGCTCGCGCCGAGTGCCTTCGTCGGGGAGGCCGAGCGGTCCGGGCTGATCCTCGGGCTCGGTGCGTGGGTGTTGCGGGAGGCCTGCGGTGCGGCGGTCCGGATGGCACCGGGGGCCGACGGACCCTCGATGGCGGTCAACGTCGCCGCCGAGCAGCTGTGCGACCCCGCCTTCCACTGCCTCGTGCTCGACAGCCTGCGCACCAGCGGGCTCTCCCCGCAGCGACTCGTGCTGGAGATCACCGAGACCGCGATCGTCCACGACCTCGCCACCTCGATGGCCACGCTCGGTGCGCTGCGCGAGCTCGGCATCCGGGTGGCGCTCGACGACTTCGGCACGGGCTACAACTCGCTGGCCAGCCTGACCCAGATGCCGGTCGACGTGCTCAAGATCGACAAGTCCTTCGTCGACTGCCTCGGTGGTCCCGACCACGACCCCGTCCTCGTCGAGGTCATCCTGGCGATGAGCACGGCGATGGGGCTGCTGACCGTCGCCGAGGGCGTCGAGCGGTGCGAGCAGGCCCGGTGGCTCCGCGACCACGACGCGGCCGTGGGCCAAGGATTCCTGTGGTCGCGCCCCGTCCCGCTGGAGGCGGCCCTGGCCCTGCTGGAGACCGGCCTCGCGTCGTACCTCGAACCACGTCTCATCGCCTGAGTGCGCCGTCACCCACACGCTGCTGAGGGGCCGTGCGCACGTGGGGGGAGTTGATCCTCACCGGGATCCGATCCACGCGCTGGGTGTCCGAGGGGGGACTTGAACCCCCACGCCCTAATACGGGCACTAGCACCTCAAGCTAGCGCGTCTGCCAATTCCGCCACCCGGACGAGTGCGGACGGAACAGTAGCAAAGGCGCGTGCTCGGCTGCGCGGAGGGAGGGTGGGGCGTGAGCCCTCCGGGTGCCACGATGGGCCCATGAGCAGCGAGGACCCCCACGCGACCGACGAGCGCACCTACGACCCGACCGCGGAGGTGGTCGAGACCTGTCGTGAGCTGATCCGGATGGACACCTCCAACTACGGCGACGAGGACGGTCCGGGGGAGCGCAAGGCCGCCGAGCACGTCGCCAGCCTGCTCGACGAGGTCGGCATCGAGTCGACGCTCGTGGAGAGCGAGCCCGGCCGGACGTCGCTGCTGGCCCACTGGGGCGGGGCCGACCCCTCGCGCACCGATGCGCTGCTGCTCCACGCCCACCTCGACGTCGTCCCCGCGGAGGCGGCGGACTGGGCGGTGCACCCCTTCAGCGGCGAGGTGCAGGACGGCTACGTCTGGGGTCGGGGCGCGGTGGACATGAAGGACTTCGACGCCATGCTGCTCTCGGTCGTGCGCGCCCGTGCCCGCGCGGGTGCCGTGCCGGACCGACCGGTCGTGCTCGCCTTCACCGCCGACGAGGAGGCCGGGGGGCACAAGGGCGCCGAGGTGCTGGTGCGCGAGCACGCCGACCAGCTCGAGGCGTGCACCGAGGCCGTGGGCGAGGTCGGTGGCTTCAGCACGACCGTGCGCGGGCGCCGGGTCTACCTGATCGAGGCCGCCGAGAAGGGCATGGCCTGGATGCGGCTCCACGCACGGGGCACCGCCGGGCACGGCTCGATGATCAACCCCGACAACGCCGTGACCGAGCTGGCCGGCGCCGTCGCGCGCATCGGGACCTACGAGTGGCCCGTGCGCCTCACCCCGGCGATGCGCACCCTGCTGGCCTCGATCGGCGAGCTCGCCGGCACCGAGGCCACCCCCGAGAACGCCGAGGGGCTGGTCCAGGAGTTCGGCGGGGCCGCCCGGATGCTGGGCGCCGTCATCCGCAACACCGCGAACCCGACGATGCTGCGCTCCGGCTACAAGGTCAACGTGGTGCCCCAGGAGGCCGAGGCCCACGTGGACGGGAGGTTCCTGCCGGGCTACGAGGACGAGTTCTTCGCCACCCTGGCCGAGCTGTGCGGCGAGCACGTCGACATCGACTTCGTCTCGCACCAGAAGCCGTGGGAGATGCCCTACGAGGGCAACCTCGTGGATGCCATGAGCCGCTCGTTGCTCGCCGAGGACCCCGACGCCCTCGTCGCGCCGTACCTGATGAGCGGAGGCACCGACGCCAAGCACTTCTCCAAGCTGGGGATGCTCTGCTACGGCTTCGCGCCGCTGCGCCTGCCCGACGACCTCGACTTCACCGCTCTCTTCCACGGCATCGACGAGCGGGTGCCCGTCGACGCGCTCGAGTTCGGGGCCCGGGTCTTCGACCGGTTCCTGGACCAGGTGTGAGGACGGTGCCGACACGCCGCCGGAGGCCTCGGTTTGCGTCCTGGCCCTCCGACGGGAATGGTGGACGGTCTTGCCCTGACCGCTAGCCGAAGGAGAGCCCATGCTCACCCTCACCGAGAACGCCAGCACGATCGTCAAGGACATCACCGAGCAGATCACCGCCGCGGAGGGCCAGCCGGAGGCCGGCCTGCGCATCTCCACCGACACCGACAGCGCCGAGACGGCCTTCGCCGTCGCCGCGGCCGGTGGCCCGGAGCCGACCGACCAGGTCGTCGAGCAGGACGGCGTGAAGGTCTACCTCGACCAGGACACCACCGCCCAGCTGGACGACAAGATCCTGGACGCGAGCGTCGACCAGGGCGGCAACGTCAGCTTCGCGCTGGGGCTGCAGGGCTGAGCCCACCCCGCCTGCCGCACGCCGGTCCGCTCCAGCGGGCCGGCGTGCGCTGTGTCCGGGCTAGAACGTCGGACGCAGCTGACGGATGATCTTGCGGCGCAGCACGACGCGCCGGGTGCCGTCGGGGCCGATCCGGACCCGGTCCAGCTCCCACCCACCGTGCTCGGCCCGCTCCACGAGGAGCTTGGTCACCACCCCGCGGGGGAACTCCCGGGTGAAGGTCACCCTGTCGAACTCCCACTCCACCGCGCGCCCGATCGCACGCCGTCCCGGCCGCGTCACCGTGCCACCTCCGAGACGTCGTCCAGCGCGGCGGCGATCTCGGGGGGCAGGGTCTTGTCCTCGCTGCCCAGCGCCGCACGCAGCTGTGCGGCGGTCCGGGAGCCCAGCAGGGCGGCCGTGACCCCGTGGCGGTCACGCACCCAGACCAGGGCCACCTCCAGCGGCGTCCAGCCCAGTCCGTCCGCCGCGCGGACCACCGCCTCGACGACGCGGGCGCTGTCCTCGTCGAGATAGGCGCCGACGAACGCTGCGAACACCGGTGACGCACCGCGGGAGTCCCCGGGAGTGCCGGCCCGGTACTTGCCGGTGAGCACGCCTCGTCCCAACGGGGACCAGGCGAGCACCCCGAGCCCGAGGGCGTCGGCCGCGGGCAGCACCTCACGCTCGACGGACCGGCTGAGCAGGGAGTACTCGACCTGGGTCGAGACCAGCGGGGTGCGCCCGGGGACGGCCCGCTGCCAGGTGGCGGCCTGGGCGCTCTGCCAGCCGGCGTAGTTCGAGACGCCGGCGTACGCCGTACGGCCGGTGCTGACCGCGTGGTCCAGCGCGGCGAGCGTCTCCTCGAGCGGGGCGCTGTCGGACCAGGTGTGGACCTGCCACAGGTCGACGTGGTCGACGCCCAGCCGCCCCAACGAGGCGTCGAGGCTGGCCAGCAGCCCGCGTCGGGAGGTGTCGACGGACCGTCGGCCGCCACGGCGCGAGACACCGGCCTTGGTGGCGATGACCACGTCGTCGCGCGGCACCACGTCGTCCAGGAACGTGCCGAGCAGCCGCTCGGAGCCGCCGTCGGAGTAGCCCGCGGCCGTGTCGAGCAGGGTCCCGCCCGCCTCGGCGAAGGCGACGAGCTGGTCACGGGCCTCGTGCTCGTCGGTGTCGGCACCCCAGGTCATGGTGCCCAGCCCGAGCCGGGAGACCGACAGTCCGCTGCTGCCGAGACGACGCTGCTGCATGGGCGACACCGTATCCAGGCGGTGCGGCGGTGCGGGGAGGTGGCGCGCGGAGCCCTAGGCTCCTGCCGTGCTGGACCTCCTCAAGGCCGTCGTGCTCGGGACCATCCAAGGACTCACCGAGTTCCTGCCGATCTCCTCGAGCGCCCACCTGCGCATCTACCCCGAGCTGTTCGGCTGGGGCGACCCCGGCGCGGCCTTCACCGCGGTGATCCAGATCGGCACCGAGCTGGCGGTGCTGATCTTCTTCCGGCGCGACATCGTCCGGATCGCCTCACGCTGGCTGCGCTCGCTGGTCCAGCCCGAGCACCGCGGGCACCTCGACGCCCGGATGGGGTGGTTCATCATCATCGGCTCGCTGCCGATCGTCGTGCTCGGGATCGCGCTCAAGGACGTCATCGAGCGCGACTTCCGCAGCCTGTGGATCATCGGCACGGCGCTGATCGTGCTCGGGATCGCGCTCGGGCTCGCCGACCGGTTCGGCCGCAACGACCGCGAGCTCAAGGAGCTCGGTCTGCGCGACGCGGTGCTGATGGGGCTGGCCCAGGCGGCCGCGCTGGTGCCGGGCGTCTCCCGCTCCGGCGCGACGCTGTCGATGGGCCGGATCCTGGGCTACGAGCGCGAGGCCGCGACCCGCTTCGCCTTCCTGCTCGCGATCCCGGCCGTCGTCGGCGCGGGGATCTTCGAGCTCGGTTCGATCTCGGGGGAGGACAACACCTACGGCTGGGGCCCGACCATCGTGGCCACCGTGGTCTCGTTCGTCGTCGGGTACGCCGCCATCGCCTGGCTGCTGCGCTGGGTGACGACCCGCTCCTACGCCCCGTTCGTCCTCTACCGCATCGCGCTCGGGACCGCCACGCTCGTCCTGACCGCCTCGGGGGTGCTGCAGGCCTGAGCCGGGCTCACAGCCAGCCGGAGCGCTTGAAGAACCACCACAGCACGCTGACGGTGCCGACCATCAGGCTCAGCGCGTAGGGATAGCCCAGGGCCCAGTGCAGCTCGGGCATGTGGTCGAAGTTCATGCCGTAGATGCCGGCGATGAAGGTCGGCACGACGACCAGCGCCGCCCCGGCCGAGATCTTGCGCATGTCGTCGTTCTGCTGCACCGAGATCCGCGCCAGCGAGGCGTCGAAGGCGGTCGAGAGCAGGCCGTCGAGGGAGTCGACCGCCTCGGCGGTCTGGCTCAGGTGGTCGGAGACGTCGCGGAAGAACGGCGCCGACTCCTCCAGGATGCCCGGCACGGTGCCCGCGGAGAAGCGACGCATGGGATCGCGCAGCGGCAGCACGGCACGGCGTACCTCCGCGATCTCGCGCTTGAGGACGTAGATGCGGTTGGAGTCGTCGGTGCGGGCGGGGGAGAAGACCGACTCCTCGACCTCGTCGACGTCGACCTGCAGCGCGTCGACGACCTCGACGTAGTCGTCGACGACCTGGTCGCACACGGCGTAGACGACCGCCGAGGGCCCGTGGGTGAGGACCTGCTCGGCCGACTCGAGATAGCTGCGGGCGGTCTGCAGCGCCGAGCCGTCGCCGTGGCGGACCGTGACGACGAAGTGCTCGCCGATGAACAGGTTGATCTCGCCGGTCTCGACGGCGTCGTCCTCGTCGACGTACCAGAGGGTCTTCAGGACCAGGAAGAGCGTGTCGCCGTAGCGCTCGAGCTTGGGCCGCTGGTGCGCCTTGACGGCGTCCTCGACGGCGAGTGCATGCAGGTCGAAGGCCTCGGCGACGTGGTCGAACTCCTCGGGCGAGGGCTCGTGCAACCCGATCCAGACGAAGTCGTGGGAGCCGGTGGCCGCCGCGCGCAGCGCCTGGTAGTCGTGCTCGGCGACGTCGAGGTGGTGACGCAGCCCGTCGCGGTACACGGCGCTGTCGACGATCACGAGGTCACGGTAGTCCTCGACGTACCCGGGTGACGGTGGGCGCGAGCCGGGCGCCACTAGAGTCGCGGGCATGGCCACCGTCATCCTGGTCCGTCACGGCCGCACCAGCGCCAACGCCAGCGGCACCCTGGCCGGCCGCACCCCGGGGGTCAGGCTCGACGAGACCGGCGTCGGACAGGCCCGGCGTACGGCGGAGCGCCTGGCGCCCGTCCCCCTCGCCCGGGTCGTCAGCAGCCCGCTCGAGCGGTGCAAGCAGACCTCGCGCGCGATCCTCGCCGCCCGTCCGGAGGGCACCGCCGCGGTGCCGCTGCTGACCGACCGGGGGCTGGCCGAGTGTGACTACGGCGAGTGGCAGGGCCGGCTGCTCAAGGACCTGGCCAAGGAGAAGCTGTGGTCGACGGTCCAGTCGCAGCCCTCGGCCGTGACCTTCCCCGGCGGGGAGTCGATGGCCACGATGCAGGCGCGGGCCGTCGGCGCGTGCCGTCGCCACGACGGCGAGGTCACCGCCGAGCACGGCGAGGGCGCGGTGTGGGTCGCGGTCAGTCACGGCGACCTGATCAAGGCGGTGCTGGCCGACGCGCTCGGGATGCACCTGGACCTGTTCCAGCGGATCTTCGTCGATCCGGCGTCGGTCTCGATCGTGCGCTACACCGGCACCCGGCCCTACGTCGTCTCCTCCAACACCCACGCCGGCGACCTGTCGTGGCTCGCGCCGCCCCCGCGCAAGGGCCGGCGCCGCAAGGCGGCCGCCGACGACGCCGCCGTCGGTGGCGGCGCCGGGCCGTCCCCGGCCCCCTGACCCGCGACCCGACCCAACCCGACCCGCGACCCGACCCCGGTCACCCCGCGGGTCACCCGAGGGGTCACTAAGGTGAGCGACATGCCGATCGTCCACGGGTTCGACCCTCCCGAGCGCTTCGTCACCGGCACCGTCGGCGAGCCCGGCTCGCGCACCTTCTTCCTGCAGGCCCGTTCCGGGGTCCGCATCATCAGCGTCGCCCTCGAGAAGCAGCAGGTGGCCGCGCTCGCCGAGCGCGTCGACGAGCTGCTCGACGAGGTGATGAGCACCCAGAGCACCGACGACATCGTCCCGGCCGTGGCCCCGCTCGACCTGGCCGACACCAACCCCCTCGAGCAGCCCATCGAGGAGGAGTTCCGGGCGGGCACCATGACGCTGTCGTGGGACCCCGGTGACGAGCGCGTCGTGATCGAGGTCTTCCCCTACACCGAGGCCGCCGTCGTCTCGCCCGAGCAGGTCGACGAGGACTTCGAGGAGCCCGACCCCGAGGAGGTGCTGCTGGTGCGTCTCGACGCGGGGCACGCCCGGGCCTTCGTCAAGCGCACCGAGCAGGTCCTCGAGGGCGGACGCCCGAGCTGTCCCTTCTGCGGGAGCCCGGTCGACGCCGACGGACACCTGTGCGTGCGCGCCAACGGCTTCAAGCGCCGCAACCCGTGACCGGTCGCCGGTGAGCGCCCACGACGACGGGGCATCGGTGCCCGACCCGCCCCAGGGCAGCATCGAGCTGCGCGGCCGGATCATGCCCGCCTCGAACGCCACCTTCCTCGGCGACCTCGCCGGGGTCCAGGTCGTCTACAAGCCGGAGTCGGGGGAGCGGCCGCTGTGGGACTTCCCCGACGGGACCCTCGCGGACCGCGAGGTCGCGGCGTACCTGGTCTCGGTGGCGACCGGCTGGGACGTCGTGCCGCAGACGTGGCTCGGCGACGGGCCGCACGGCACCGGGATGATGCAGCGCTGGCAGGAGCCGGACCCGGAGCAGGACGCCGTCGACATCGTTCGCGAGGGTGCCGTACCGCGGGGGTGGCTCGCGGTCTTCGACGGCCTCGACGATCACGACCACGCCGTGACGCTGGTCCACGAGGACACCGCGGCGCTGCGGCGGATGGCGGTCTTCGACATCGTCGTCAACAACGCCGACCGCAAGGGCGGCCACGTGCTGGAGATGGTCGGGGGCCACCGCTACGGCGTCGACCACGGCGTGGCGCTGCACCACGAGCACAAGCTGCGCACCGTGCTGTGGGGCTGGCGCGGCGAGCCGCTGGTCGACGAGGAGGTCGCGGGCGTCCTCCGGGTCCTCGACGGGCTCGGCGGCTGGCTCGGTGCGGCCCTGGCCGACCACCTCACCGACCTCGAGATCGCCGCGGTCGACCAGCGGGCGCGCCGCCTCCTGGATCGCGGCTGCTTCCCGGCACCGCGCGGTCAGTACCCGGCCATCCCCTGGCCGCCCTTCTGATCCTGGCCTGATCGCTGCCTGACTAGGCTGCTGCCCATGCTCTCCTGGTCCACCCCTGCGGTGCCGTCCCTGCCCACCGCCGGACCGCCGGTGGCGCTGCACGACACGGCGAGCGGCCGCCTGGTGACCCCGACCCCGCCGGAGGGTCAGGACGCGGCCCGCCTCTACGTCTGCGGCATCACGCCCTACGACGCCACGCACCTGGGCCACGCGGCGACGTACGTCGGCTTCGACCTGCTCAACCGGGCCTGGCGCTCGGCCGGCCACGACGTGCGGTTCGTGCAGAA
This sequence comes from uncultured Actinomycetota bacterium, assembly GCA_963714475.1. GTDB lineage: Bacteria > Actinomycetota > Actinomycetes > Propionibacteriales > Nocardioidaceae > Nocardioides. Next base: position 404,000 of record CAVQOP010000005.1, on the reverse strand, counting down.
CGTGACCGACGTCGACGACCCCCTGCTCGAGCGGGCCGACAAGGTCGGTGTCGCGTGGGAGCACCTCGCCCTGCGCGAGACGGCACTGTTCCGCGAGGACATGGAGGCGCTGCGGGTGCTGGCGCCCGACGACTACATCGGTGCGGTCGAGTCGATCCCGCTCGTCCTGGACATGGTCCGGCGACTCCAGGAGGCCGGCGCCGTCTACGCGGTCGACGGCGACCTCTACCACGCGGTCTCGGCCGACCCCGCTTTCGGCGAGGAGTCGAACCTGGACCGCGAGACCATGCTCTCGCTGTTCGGCGAACGGGGCGGCGACCCGGAGCGTGAGGGCAAGAAGGACCCCCTGGACTGCATCGTCTGGCGGGCCGAGCGGCCGGGCGAGCCGGCGTGGGAGAGCCCCTTCGGTCGCGGTCGCCCGGGCTGGCACGTCGAGTGCGCCGCGATCGCCACGACCTACCTCGGCGGCGCGATCGAGGTCCAGGGCGGTGGCTCCGACCTCGCCTTCCCCCACCACGAGATGTGCGCCGGCCACGCCCAGGTCGTCGCACCGGGGGTGCCGTTCGCCCAGACCTACGTCCACGCCGGGATGGTCGGCTACGACGGCGAGAAGATGTCGAAGTCGAAGGGCAACCTGGTCTTCGTCTCCGCGCTGCGCAGCGCCGAGGTCGACCCCATGGCGATCCGTCTGGCGCTGCTGCGCCACCACTACCGCTCCGACTGGGAGTGGACCGACGCCGAGCTGCTGGCCGCCATCGACCAGCTCGCGGTGTGGCGGCGCGCGCTCTCCCTCGTCGCCGGCGCCCCGGCCCAGCCCGTCGTCGAGGAGGTGCTCGCCGCCCTCGCCCACGACCTCGACGCCCCCACCGCCGTCGCCTCCGTCCAGCGCTGGGCCGAGGCCACGCTCGGCACCACCGGCCTGGCCGACGTGAGCGACCCCGACGCCGCCCGCGCGGTCCGTACCGTCCTCGACGCCGCGCTCGGCCTCGCGCTCTAGCGGGGGCGCGGGCACCTGAAGGTGCGTCGTTTGGTCACCAACGACAACAATTCCGGCCCGATCCGTGTCGTTGGTGACCAAACGGTGCGCGCACGGCCCAGGACGTCAGGAGTCGTCGCCGCGCCGCTTCAGGTAGCGCTCGAACTCGCGGGCGATCGCCTCGCCGGAGGCCTCGGGGAGCTCGGTGGTGTCGCGGGTCTCCTCCAGGCTGCGGACGTAGGCCCCGACCTCCTCGTCGTCCTCGGCCAGCTCGTCGACGCCCCGCTCCCAGGCACGAGCGTCCTCGGGCAGCTCGCCGAGCGGGACGCTCACCTCGAGGAGCTCCTCGAGCTGACCGATCAGCGCGAGGGTCGCCTTGGGGCACGGGGGCTGGGCGACGTAGTGGGGGACCGCGGCCCAGTAGGAGACCGAGGGCACGTCGAGGCGGACGCAGGCGTCCTGGAACACGCCGACGATGCCGGTCGGCCCCTCGTAGGTCGACTGCTCCAGACGGAGCTTGTCGATGATCTCGGGCTCGGTGGCCGTCCCCGTGACCGGGATCGGGCGGGTGTGCGGGGTGTCGGCCAGCAGGGCACCGAGCGTGATGACCATCTGCCCGCCCAGGTCGTCGATCGCGGCGAGGAGCTCGGCACAGAACTGGCGCCAGCGCATGTTCGGCTCGATGCCGCGCACGAGGATCACGTCGCGGGCGAGGTCCGGTGGTGAGGCCACCGCGATCTGGGTCGTCGGCCAGGTCAGCCGTCGGAAGCCCGCCTCGTCGTTGCTGACGTGCGGCCGGGTGACCTGGAAGTCGTAGAACTCCTCGGGGTCGATCGCGCCCACGACCCGCGCGTTCCACACCTCCATCAGGTGATCGACGACCCCCGAGGCCGACTCCGCGGCGTCGTTCCAGCCCTCGAAGGCGGCGATCACCACGGGGTCGACCAGGTCGGGGGTTCCCTCGATCTCGATCACCGGCCCAGCCTAGGAGATGGCGGCGAGGATTACGGCGCGCGGCTCTCCCGGTGACACGATGAGACGAGTGTCCAACGAGTGGATCGGCCGTCCGGCGGTTCGGTGCACCCCTCGAGAGGAGCCCCTGTGGCGGCACCCGAGACCTTCACCCGCACCGACCAGCGCGACCACCGGCCCGACGTGGGCGACCAGCTCGCCGCGACGATGCGCGAGCGCATCCTCGTCGTCGACGGTGCCATGGGCACCGCCATCCAGCGCGACCGACCGGACGAGGCCGGCTACCGGGGGGAGCGGTTCGCCGACTGGCACCGCGACCTGCAGGGCAACAACGACCTGCTGACGCTCACCCAGCCCGAGATCATCGCGAGCATCCACCGTGAGTACCTCGACGCGGGAGCCGACCTGATCGAGACCAACACCTTCAACGCCAACCGGGTCTCGATGGCCGACTACGGGCTCGAGGACCTCTCCTACGAGCTGAACCTGGAGTCGGCGAGGCTGGCCCGACGGATCTGCGACGAGGTCACCGCACAGGACCCGACCAGGCCGCGCCACGTCGCCGGGACGCTCGGCCCGACCACGCGCACCGCCTCGATCAGCCCGGACGTCAACGACCCCGGCGCGCGCAACGTCGAGTTCGACGACCTGCGCGCGGCGTACACCGAGGCGACGCTGGGCCTCATCGACGGTGGCTCGGACGTCATCTTCGTCGAGACCATCTTCGACACGCTCAACGCCAAGGCCGCGATCTACGCCCTCGAGGAGGTCTTCGTCGCCGAGGGCCGCCGCTGGCCCGTCGTGATCTCGGGCACCATCACCGACGCCTCGGGGCGCACCCTGTCCGGGCAGACCGTCGAGGCGTTCTGGGACTCCGTACGTCACGTCCGCCCCCTGATCGTGGGTCTCAACTGCGCCCTCGGCGCCGCCGAGATGCGCCCGCACGTCGCCGAGCTCTCGCGCATCGCCGACACCTTCGTCCACGCCTATCCCAACGCCGGGCTGCCCAACGCCTTCGGCGAGTACGACGAGGCCTCCCACGAGACCGCCGCGATCCTGCAGGAGTTCGCCGAGTCCGGCCTGGTCAACATGGTCGGCGGCTGCTGCGGCACCACGCCGGCCCACATCGGCGCCATCGCCGGCGTCGTCGAGGGACTGCCCGCCCGGGTGGTGCCGGAGATCGTCCCGGCGCTGCGGCTCTCGGGCCTCGAGCCGTTCGCGATCGACGACGACAGCCTCTTCGTCAACGTCGGCGAGCGCACGAACATCACCGGCTCGGCGAAGTTCCGCAACCTGATCAAGGACGGCGACTACGACACGGCGCTCGCGATCGCGGTCCAGCAGGTCGAGAACGGCGCGCAGGTCATCGACGTCAACATGGACGAGGGCATGATCGACGGGGTCGCGGCGATGGACCGCTTCCTCAAGCTCGTCGCCGCCGAGCCCGACATCTGCCGGGTGCCGGTCATGGTCGACTCCTCGAAGTTCGAGGTGATCGAGGCCGGCCTGAAGTGCGTGCAGGGCAAGTCGGTGGTCAACTCGATCTCGATGAAGGAGGGCGAGGACGCCTTCCGCGAGCACGCCCGCGTCGTACGCCGCCACGGTGCCGCCGCGGTCGTGATGGCCTTCGACGAGGACGGCCAGGCCGACAACCTCGAACGCCGCAAGGCGATCTGTGAGCGGGCCTACCGGATCCTGGTCGACGAGGTCGACTTCCCGCCCGAGGACATCATCTTCGACCCCAACGTCTTCGCCATCGCGACGGGCATCGAGGAGCACGCCTCCTACGGACGCGACTTCATCGAGGCGACCCGCTGGATCAAGCGAGAACCTCCCCGGGGCACGCGTGTCCGGTGGCATCTCCAACGTCAGCTTCTCCTTCCGCGGCAACAACCCGGTGCGCGAGGCCATCCACGCGGTCTTCCTCTTCCACGCCATCGAGGCCGGCCTCGACATGGGCATCGTCAACGCCGGCGCCCTCGTCGTCTACGACCAGGTCGAGCCGGAGCTGCGCGAGCGGATCGAGGACGTCGTGCTCAACCGGCGTCCCGACGCGGCCGAGCGGCTGCTCGAGATCGCCGAGGCGCACAACCAGCAGGGCGAGGTCGCGGAGGCCACCGCCGAGGAGTGGCGGGCCCTGCCGGTGGGCGAGCGGATCACCCACGCGCTGGTCAAGGGCAACGACGCCCACGTGCGCGACGACACCGAGGAGCTGCGCGCCGAGATCGAGGCCCGCGGCGGTCGACCGATCGAGGTCATCGAGGGTCCCCTCATGTCCGGGATGGACGTCGTCGGCGACCTGTTCGGCGCGGGCAAGATGTTCCTGCCGCAGGTGGTGAAGTCGGCGCGCGTGATGAAGAAGGCCGTGGCCTACCTCATCCCCTTCATCGAGCAGGAGAAGATCGACAACCCGGCGCTCGCGACGGCCAAGGAGACCAACGGCACGATCGTGATGGCCACGGTCAAGGGCGACGTGCACGACATCGGCAAGAACATCGTCGGTGTGGTCCTGCAGTGCAACAACTACGAGGTCATCGACCTCGGGGTGATGGTGCCGGCCCAGAAGATCCTCGACACCGCGATCGAGGTCGGGGCCGACATCGTCGGGCTGTCCGGGCTGATCACGCCCTCGCTGGACGAGATGGTGACCCTCGCGACCGAGATGCAGCGTCGCGGGCTCGAGATCCCGCTCCTGATCGGGGGCGCGACGACGTCGCGGGCCCACACCGCGGTCAAGGTCGACCCGAAGTACGACGGGCCGGTGGTCTGGGTCAAGGACGCCTCCCGCTCCGTGCCGACCGCCGCCGCGCTGCTCAGCCCGGAGCGCCGCGTGACGCTGATGGGCGAGGTGCAGGCCGACTACGACTCGCTGCGCGCGCGCCACGCGCAGAAGGGCGAGCGACGCCTCGTCGACCTCGCCACCGCCCGCGCGGGGGCCACCCCGGTGGACTGGGAGGGCTACACCCCGCCCCTGCCACGCACGCCGGGGGTGCACCAGCTCGACGACTACGACCTCGCCGAGCTGCGCGACTACATCGACTGGCAGCCGTTCTTCAACGCCTGGGAGATGAAGGGCCGCTTCCCCGACATCCTCAACAACCCGACGACCGGCGAGGCGGCGCGCAGGCTCTACGACGACGCCCAGGCCATGCTGGACCAGGTCGTCGAGGAGAAGTGGCTGACCGCACGCGGGGTCTACGGCATCTTCCCGGCCAACGCCGACGGCGACGACGTCGTGGTCTGGGAGGACGACGAGCGGACCGAGCCTCGCGCGGTGCTCCACCAGCTGCGGCAGCAGGGCGAGCACCGTCAGGGCGTCCCGCACCGCGCGCTGTCGGACTACGTCGCTCCGCTCGCGACGGGTCTGCCCGACCACGTCGGTGCCTTCGCGGTGACGGCCGGCGTCGGGCTCGGGCGCGCGCGTCACGGCGTACCAGGCCGAGCAGGACGACTACAACGCCATCCTGCTCGAGTCGCTGGCCGACCGGCTCGCCGAGGCCTTCGCCGAGCGGCTCCACCAGCGCGTGCGCACCGAGTTCTGGGGCCACGCCGACGACGCCGGCCTCTCGGCGCGAGGACCTCATCGCCGAGAAGTACACCGGCATCCGACCGGCCCCGGGCTACCCCGCGTGCCCCGACCACACCGAGAAGCTCACGCTGTGGGACCTGCTCGACGCCGAGAAGCAGACCGGCATCACGCTGACCGAGTCGATGGCGATGTGGCCCGGCGCCTCGGTCTCGGGGGTCTACTACAGCCACCCGCAGGCGCAGTACTTCGTCGTCGGCCGGCTCGGTCGCGACCAGATCGCCGACTACGCCGAGCGCAAGGGCTGGAGCCTGGCCGAGACCGAGCGGTGGCTCTCACCGAACCTCGGCTACGACCCCGATGACTGAGTCGGTCGTCGGCCGGGGCGTCGGACCGGAGGGGCGTCGTTTGGTCACCAACGACAACGATGCGGGCCCGGATGATGTCGTTGGTGACCAAACGGCGTCGCCTGCGACCACCGACCCTGCTGGGCGGACGCTGCCGGCGGCGGTGCTGTGGGACATGGACGGCACGCTGGTCGACACCGAGCCCCTGTGGATCGCGGCGGAGCACGCGCTCGCCGAGACGTACGGGGCGACGTGGACCCATGAGGACGCGATGGCCCTGGTCGGCAACGACCTGAGCGACTCGGGGGTCTACATCCGGGAGCGGATGGGCCTCGACCTCACGCCCACCCAGATCGTCGAGATGCTGCTCGACGACGTCGTGGAGCACGTACGCCGGGAGGTGCCGTGGCGCCCGGGGGCCCGCGAGCTGCTCGCCGACCTGCGCCTCGCCGGCGTACCGACGGCGCTGGTGACGATGTCGTGGCGTCGGTTCGTGGAGCCGGTGCTGGCGGCGCTGCCGGAGGACAGCTTCGACGTGGTGGTCACCGGCGACGAGGTCGACCACGGCAAGCCGCACCCGGAGCCCTACCTGCGAGCCGCCGCGCTGCTCGGCCTCGCCCCGGGCGACTGCGTGGCGGTGGAGGACTCACCGCCGGGGGCGGCCTCGGCGGCGGCCGCGGGCTGCCGGACCTACGTCGTGCCGCACCACGTGCCGGTCGCGCCGGCCCCCGGTGTGGTGCTCGGCGAGTCGCTCGTCGGTCTCGACGCCCACGCCCTCGCCGCGGCGACCAGCTAGGTCCGAGACCGGATCGTTGCCGAAACGCGACCTCCCGCAGGGCCCGTCGCTACAGACCCGGGGGGTCGTGCCGCGCTATCGTCCCGCAGGTTCTGCTCCGCCACCCCGGTGGGGCGAGAAGATGTGAGGTGAGACGTGCGACCCGCAACCAATCGCGCCCGAGCTGGTCTGGTCGGGTTGACCGCCGCCGTGCTGCTCGTGTCCAGCTGCGCCCAGAGCGACCGTGACGAATCCTCGGGCGACGGGGGTGAGGGTGCCACCGGCGGCACCTTCGTCTTCGCCGGTTCCGCGGAGCCGGTGACCCTCGACCCGTTCTTCGCCTCCGACGGCGAGAGCTTCCGGGTCGCGCGTCAGATGTTCGAGGGCCTCGTGGGCACCGAGCCCGGCACCGCCGACCCCGCGCCACTGCTCGCCACGGCGTGGACGACCAGCGACGACGGACTGAGCACGACCTTCGACCTGCGGGAGGGCGTGACGTTCTCCGACGGCACGGACTTCAACGCCGACGCGGTCTGCGCCAACTTCGATCGTTGGTACAACATGCCGAAGTCCGCGCAGACCGACGACCTGACCTACTACTACGCGGCGCTCTTCCGCGGCTTCGCCACCGGCGACCGCGCCGACGCAGCGATCTACGACTCCTGCACCGCCGAGGACGACCTCAGCGCGACCGTCACCCTCAAGGAGCCCTTCGCCGGGTTCATCGCGGCGATGTCGCTGCCGGCGTTCTCGATGCAGAGCCCGACCGCTCTGGAGAAGTACCAGGACGACGGGGCGACCAACCCCAAGAACTCCGAGTACTCCACCACGTACCCCACCGGCACCGGGCCGTTCGTGCTCGACGCCTGGAACCGCGGCCAGGACGTCACGCTCGACCGCAACGACGACTACTGGGGCGAGACGTCCATCGTCGACCAGGTCAAGATCGTCGCGATCGAGGACCCCAAGGCCCGCGCCGACGCGCTGCGCAACGAGGAGATCGACGGCTTCGACCTCGTCGGCCCCGCCGACGTCGCACCGCTGACCGACGAGGGCTTCCAGATCGTCGACCGCGACCCCTTCAACGTGCTGTACCTCGGCATGAACCAGAAGCAGAAGCCGCTCGACGACCCGGAGGTGCGCAAGGCGATCGCCCACGCACTGAACATCCCCGAGATCATCAGCGCCTCGATGCCCGAGGGCACGGAGCCCGCGATCGAGTTCATCCCCGACATCGTCATGGGCTACACCGAGGACGTCCCGACCTACGACTACGACCCGGAGCTGGCCAAGCAGATGCTGGCCGACGCGGGCGCGGCCGGCGCGACGATCGAGTTCAACTACCCCACGGGTGTGAGCCGGCCCTACATGCCGCAGCCCGAGGACACCTTCAACGTGATCCGCTCGCAGCTCGAGGCGGTGGGCCTGAAGATCAAGCCGACCGCCGACCAGTGGAGCCCGGACTACCTCGAGAAGATCCAGGGCTCGCCCGACCACGGGCTGCACCTGCTCGGCTGGACCGGCGACTACAACGACACCGACAACTTCCTCGGTGTGTTCTTCGGGGCCAAGAGCAGCGAGTGGGGCTTCGACAACGCCGCCCTGTTCGACGCGCTGAGCGAGGTCCGAGGCCTGCCGACCCCGAGGAGCAGGAGCCGCTCTACGAGGAGATCAACAAGCAGGTCATGGAGTTCCTGCCCGGCGTCCCGCTGGCGCACCCGGTCCCGTCGCTGGCCTTCGGTCCGGACGTCGAGGGCTACCAGCAGAGCCCCGTGCAGGACGAGGTCTGGAACGCGGTGTCGGTGGGCTGAGCGCTCACCACCACCGCGCCCCGGCGCTCGTGCTTCTCCAGAGCAGAGGTCCGTGATGCTCAGATTCACCCTGCGCAGGCTGGCGCTGCTCGTGCCGGTCCTGCTGGGCCTCTCGGTCCTGCTCTTCGCCTGGGTGCGCGCTCTCCCCGGTGACCCCGCGCGGTCACTGCTGGGAGAGCGCGCCACCCCGGAGGGGATCGCACGGGTCAACGCCTCCTACGGCTTCGACCAGCCGCTGCTCGACGCAGTACGTCATCTACGTCAAGGCCCTGCTGCGCGGCGACTTCGGGGAGTCGATCAACACCGGCCAGCCCGTCCTCTCGACGTTCTTCGAGCGGTTCCCGGCGACCATCGAGCTGGCCACGGTGGCGTTGATGCTCGCGATCATCGTCGGGGTGCCGCTGGGCTACCTCGCCGCCCGCAACCAGGGACGGCTGCTCGACACCGCCGTCGTCTCGGGCTCGCTGCTCGGGGTCGCCACCCCGGTGTTCTTCCTGGCCATCCTGCTCAAGCTGGTCTTCGCCGACTGGCTCGGCATCCTGCCGACCTCGTTGCGCCAGGACGCCCGCCTCGACGCCACGCACATCACCAACTTCTACGTCCTCGACGGCCTGCTGACCCGGGAGTGGGACGCAGCATGGGACGCCGCGATCCACCTGGTGCTCCCGGCGATCGCGCTCGGCACCATCCCCCTGGCCATCATCGTGCGGATCACCCGGGCCTCGGTGGCCGAGGTCCTGCACGAGGACTACGTGCGCACCGCAGAGGCCAAGGGCCTCCAGGCGGGCACCGTCAGTCGGCGCCACGTCCTGCGCAACGCCCTGCTCCCGGTGGTCACCACGATCGGCCTGCAGGCCGGCCTGCTGCTCTCCGGGGCGGTGCTGACCGAGTCCGTCTTCGCCTTCAACGGCATCGGCAGCTATCTGTTCCAGGCGATCTCCCAACGCGACTTCCCGGTGCTGCAGGGCTTCATCATCTTCATCGCCATCACCTACTCCCTGATCAACCTGCTCGTCGACCTCGCCTACGGCGTCATCGACCCGAGAGTGAGGGTCTCGTGACGACCCCCGGGCCGAACGCCGCTGGCGCGGCGGGCGCCGCCGCGCTGCTGGCCACCCCCGACGGCCAGCACGAGGACGACACCGGCGTGGGGCTGTGGCGCGGAGCGTTCCGCCGGTTGCGACGCAACCCGACCGCGATCATCGGCGCCGCCATCATCGTGCTCTTCGTGCTCGTGGCCCTCTTCGCGCCCCTGCTGACCTCCTACGAGCCCGGGTCGGCCGCCGACGCAGGCAAGGTGACCCCGACCTCGGTGCCCGGACCGTCGGCCGACCACTGGCTCGGCCTGGACCGGTTCGGCTCCGACATGTGGACCCAGCTGGTCTACGGCGCCCGGCAGTCGCTCATCTACGGCGTCGTGTCCACCACGATCGGCCTCGCCGTCGGAGCCGGTCTCGGCGCCGTCGCCGGCGGGTTCGGCGCCCTCGGCGGGCGCGCCGGCGCCTGGGTCGACAGCGCCGTGATGCGCCTCGTCGACGTGATGCTGGCCGTGCCGAGCCTGCTGCTCGCGGTCAGCATCGTCGCGGTGCTCGGGCAGAACGCCTACTCGGTGATGATCGCCATCGGCGTCGCCCAGGTCCCGATCTTCGCGCGGCTGCTGCGTGGCTCGATGCTGTCCCAGGGCCGCTCCGACTACGTCCTGGCCGCGGGCGCCCTCGGCATCCGCAAGCGCAAGATCGTCGCGGGCCACATCGTGCCCAACGCGATCGGGCCCACCATCGTCCAGGCCACGCTGAACCTCGCCACCGCGATCATCGAGGTCGCCGCCCTGTCCTACCTCGGCCTCGGCGAGTCCGACCCCGCCGTCGCCGAGTGGGGCCGGATGCTGGTCGCCGCACAGGACCGCTTCTCCTCGGCCGCCCGCCTCGCCCTGCTGCCCGGCTTCGCCATCGCCTTCACCGCCCTCGGCTTCACGCTGCTCGGCGAGGCGATGCGCGAGGCCCTCGACCCACGGTCGCGGAGGTGACCCGCGTGAACGAGCCAGCCACGCCCTCCCACCGGCCGGCGGCCCCGGAGGACCACGCCACCCGCCAGGGACGCCTCGACGCCCGCGAACCGCTGCTCGACGTACGTGACCTCTCGGTCGTCTTCGGCGGCCGCGGACGCCGCGACGTCATCGCCGTCGACGAGGTCTCCTTCTCGGTGCGACCCGGCCAGCACGTGGCGCTGGTGGGGGAGTCGCGGCAGCGGCAAGTCGGTGACCTCGTTGGCCGTGATGGGTCTGCTGCCGCGCCGTGCGGCGCGTGCCACCGGCCAGGTCCGCTACGGCGGTCGCGACCTGCTCACCGTGGGTGAGAAGGAGATGAAGCGGCTCCGTGGCCGCGAGATCGCCATGGTCTTCCAGGACCCGATGAGCTCGCTGAACCCCGTCGTGACCGTGGGTCTGCAGCTGCGCGAGGTCCTGCGCGAGCACCTCGACGTCGACAAGGCCGAGGCCCAGGACCGCGCGATCGCGCTGCTGGAGAAGGTCGGCATCCCCGATCCGGGCCGCCGGGTGCGGGAGTACCCCCACCAGCTCTCCGGCGGGATGCGCCAGCGAGTCCTGATCGCGATCGCCCTGGCCTGCGAGCCCCAGCTGCTGATCGCCGACGAGCCGACGACCGCGCTCGACGTGACCATCCAGGCCCAGGTCCTCGAGGTGCTCAAGGACCTGGTGGCCGACACCGACGCGGCCCTGCTGATGATCACCCACGACCTCGGGGTGGTGGCCGGGCTGTGCGACGAGGTCAACGTCATGTACTCCGGGCGGATCGTGGAGTCCGCCAAGCGACTGCCGCTCTTCGCGACACCCCGCCACCCGTACACCTCCGGGCTGCTGGCCAGCATCCCGCGCCTGGACCACCCGCGCGGCACCGCACTGACCCCGATCCCGGGCTCGCCGACCTCGACGATCCCCTGGACCCAGGGCTGCGCGTTCGCCCCGCGCTGCTCCGCGCGCGTCGAGGAGTGCACCCAGCACGCGCCGCTCCTCGAGCGGGACCACGAGCGGGCGCTGCGCTGCTTCAACCCGGTCGTCGAGGACGGTTCGCCCGAGGCGCGGGCGGCGGCGGTGCCGTCGTGAGCGCCCAGGGCACGGACCACCTCGACACCGGACCCGGCGCCGGCGCCGACACCGGCGCCGCCGCAGGGGCGCTGCTGTCGGTGCGTGGCCTCAAGGTGCACTTCCCGATCCGGGGCGGACTGCTGGGCGGACGCACGGTCGGCGCGACCAAGGCCGTCGACGGCGTCGACCTCGACGTCGCCGAGGGGGCCTCGCTCGGCCTGGTCGGTGAGTCCGGGTGCGGCAAGTCGACGCTCGGTCGAGCGATCCTCCGCCTGAACCCGATCACCGAGGGGACCGTCCACTTCGACGGCACCGACGTCTCGAGCCTCAAGGGAGAGCAGCTGCGCTCGGCGCGACGCCACATGCAGATGGTCTTCCAGGACCCGCTGGCCAGCCTGAACCCACGCCAGAGCGTCGAGACGATCCTGACCGAGCCGCTGCGCGCCCACGGCATCGCCTTCGACAAGGCCACCCGCGTCACGGGTCTGCTCGAGCAGGTCGGGATGCCGGCCTCGGCCTCGGGCAAGTACCCCCACGAGTTCTCCGGCGGACAACGCCAGCGCATCGGCATCGCCCGCGCGCTGGCCCTCGAGCCGCGCTTCATCATCGCCGACGAGCCCGTCTCCGCCCTCGACGTCTCGGTGCAGGCCCAGGTGCTCAACCTGCTCGACGACCTGCAGCGCGAGCTCGGTCTGACGTACCTGATCATCGCCCACGACCTCGCCGTGGTCCGTCACGTCAGCGACGTCGTCGCGGTGATGTACCTCGGCTCGATCATCGAGCAGGCCGCCGCCGACGACCTCTACGACGAGCCGCTGCACCCCTACACCCGCTCGCTCATGTCGGCGGTCCCCGTGCCCGACCCGCAGGTCGAGGACAGCCGCGAGCGGATCCTGCTGCAGGGCGACCTGCCCTCGCCCTCGGACCCGCCCTCGGGGTGCCGGTTCCACACCCGGTGTCCCTTCCGCCAGGAGACCCGCTGCGACGACGAGCGGCCGGAGCTGGTCGAGGTGCGACCCGGTCACACGGTGGCCTGCCACTGGGTCGAGGAGATCGTGCGCGGCGAGATCACGCCCCACCAGCTGACCTCGCAGGAGGTCGAGGACAGCAACCCCTGAGAAGGCTGCACCACGACCGGGGGACGTATCAGAACCGCATGGCCCGCACTCCTGTTGCCGAGCACCCAGCGCCGCTAGCCTGACCTACCGGAGCGACGCATGGGGCGACGACCTGAGGAGGTCCTTGTGCCTGCACGCCGAGACAGTCAGCAGCGACGGGGGAACGCGCCGCGCAAGAGGGTCGCGCCGCCGAGGCCGCGGCCCCTCGATCCCCTCACCGTGCCACGCCCGGCGACCGACGTCCGAGCCGGGTCCGACCTCAGCGCGACGTGGTACTACCCCGGCACGCTGCTGGTCGGTGGCCTGCGGGGCGGACGCGCCGCACCGGCCCTGGAGCTGCTCGACGCCGTCGCGGGGCGTTCCGGTCTCGAGGTGCGGCGGCGTGACGACGCCGTGGCCGACGTCGATCCCCGCCGCGGGGTCGGACGGCCCGTGCCCGACCTCGGTGAGGTCGTCGGTGGGCTCGGTGAGGAGGTGTACGCGCTGGCCGACCGGACGTGGGTCACCGCGGTCGACCTGGTGCCGGTCGGGGACGGTGTGGTCGATCAACCCGACGCCTGGCGGGTGCTGCAGGAGACCCGGGCGCTGGACAGCGACGTCGCGGCAGGGGTCGCGCTCGACCACGCCGTCGCGGCGACCGAGATCACGGGCACCCCCTACTACGCCGGACATCCCTACTACGCGGGGCACCCGTACTACGCGGGTCATCCCTACTACGCCGGGCACGGGACCACCCCGGCGGCGACGTACGGCCAGCCCGGCTCCGGCGGGCGTGCCCCGGTCGACCTGCGACTGGGCGACCCGCGCCCCGGGACGGCCGGGCGGCTCCGCGGCCGGCGGCCGGTGGTGGCGGTCCTCGACACCGGGGTGGGCCACCACCCGTGGTTCGCGGACGGGGTGGAGCGCCGTGCCACCCTGGGCGGCGTCGCCATCGGGGGCGAGGACGTCGACCTGGACGTCCGCCTGGAGGATCCCATGGTCGGCCTGCTCAGCAGCCACCAGGGACACGGCACGTTCATCGCCGGCCTGATCCGCCAGGGCTGCCCGGCGGCCGACGTCGTCAGCGCCCCCGTCCTCGACGCGAGGGGCGTCGGACGCGAGCTGGACGTGCTCCAGGCTCTCGTGCTCCTGCTGCTGCGACACACCTGGGGGCAGGTCAGTGCCCAGCCCTCGCTCGTCCTCGACGTCGTCTCGCTCTCGCTCGGCTACTACCACGAGACCCCCGAGGACGTGCTGTACGACGACGTGCTGCGCCCCGTCTTCGAGGGCTTCGCCGAACGCGGCGTCGCCGTCGTCGCCGCCGCCGGCAACGACGCGACGCAGGAGGTGATGATGCCGGCGGGGTTCGCCGTGGGCGGGACCGGCCCGGGTGGCGGTGTGGGCCTGCTCAGCGTAGGTGCGCTCAATCCCGGCGCCGCGAGCCACGCCCTGTTCTCCAACGACGGCAGCTGGGTGAGCACGCACCGGCCCGGCGCAGCCCTGGTGAGCACCATGCCCGTGGACCTGCAGGGCAGCCTCCACCAGGTCGCCGCCACGGGCTCCGGCCGCCCTCGCTCGACGATCGACCCCGACGACTTCACCAGTGGCTTCGGCACCTGGAGCGGCACGTCCTTCGCGGCTCCCGTGCTGGCCGCCGAGCTCGCGTGCGCCCTGACGGACGCCGGACTGGACGACACCGACGCCTCGGCGATGGTGAAGCGGGCGGGCACGGCGATGGCCGCCGTCGTCGCGGGCGGGGGCACGCAGTGAACGCCGCGACGCGCGCCCGGCCCACCGGGAAGGGGCTGGGGGACGCCGCAGCGGCGGCCTTCGCGGCGTACCGCGCCGGCGAGGAGCACCGGATGGCGGAGCTCGTGGACCTCCTGACCCCGGTGCTGTGGCACGTCGCGCGGGCCCAGGGCGCCTCGCCGGAGGCGGCGGAGGACGCCGTCCAGCACGCCTGGATCGCCCTCCTGCGCCACGGCGAGACCGTGCGCGACGCCCAGGCCGTCTTCAGCTGGCTGATGACCACCGTGCGGCGCGAGGCGATCCGGGGTGCCCGGGCGCGCAGCCACGAGGCCACGGGACTCGACCAGGTCGCCGAGCACGACGACCCGGCACCCGGCCCGGACGGCCGCGCCGAGCTCGACGAACGCCAGCAGCTGCTGTGGGAGGGCGTCAGGGCGCTCGGCCCGCGCTGCCACCAGCTGCTGCGGGTCGTCGCCTTCGCCGAGCGCCCCGACTACGCGAGCGTGTCGGCGGCGCTGGGCATGCCGGTGGGCAGCATCGGACCGACCCGGGGACGCTGCCTCGACAAGCTGCGGCGCACCCTCGCCGCCGACCCCCGTTGGGAGGGCCACGATGCCCAGTGACGATCACAGTGTCGGCGACGTCGGTGACGAGCCGCTCGACCAGACCGACCTCGACCTGCTGGCCGAGCTGGCCGACCTCTACACCGACACCGACCCGGTGCCCCCCGGGCAGGCCGAGCGGATGAAGATCGCGATGACCGTCGAGTCCCTGCACGCCGAGGTGGCCGAGCTCACCGAGCTCGCCGGGCCCATGCTGGTGGCCACCCGTGCCGAGACGACCGCCGCCGAGCCGGGAGCGGTGACCTTCAGCGGCGAGTCCGTCTCCCTGATGATCGCGGAGTCCGACCCCACGTCCGCGACGGTCGGTCTCGACGGGTGGGTGAGCCCCGCGGGCGCGCTGGTGCAGGTGCACCGCGGAGACCTCGTGCTCAGCGTGCGCTCCGACCAGCACGGCCGCTTCACGGTCGCCGGCCTGCCGCGCGGCTCCTTGTGGTTCGTGGTGTGGGCCGACGGGACCGACGGCACGCAGGGTGCCGGGCAGGGCGGACCCGACGCCCGGTCGACCGCACGGCCGCTGGTGACCCCGACGGTGGAGTTCTGAGCACCCCGTCGTCCGACCTGGCCGCCGCGCTCGGCGCCCGCACGGCCGGACTCGCCGCCTGGGACCGCGGCCGACCCGACGAGGCCCGCACCGAGCTGGAGAGCGCCCTGCAGCTCCTCGCCGCGCACCCGGACCGCGGAGCGCCGGGGGACCCGGGCGACCAGGCTGCACCGGCGCGCGCAGAGCTGGTCGAGCTGGAGGCCCGTGTCCTGCTGACGCTGGCCCTGTGCGACTTCGAGCGGGACGGCCTGCAGGCTGCCCTGGCGGTGCTCGACCAGGTGGACCGGCTCGCCGGCCAGCTCCCCGGTGGGGCTCGGGCGGACGAGGACGGCGGGGCGGCCGTCGAGCTGCGCGCGTTGTCCTGGTCCCAGCGCTCGAGCCTGCTCGCGCGCAGCGGACAGGTCCGGGAGGCCCTCGCCGCGCTGGACCGCGCGGTCGTCCTGCTGGCGGGGCTCGGCGAGCGGGACCAGGTCGTGCTGCTGCTCAACCGCGGCGTGCTCGGCAGCCAGGTCGGCGACCTCGCCGCCGCCGGGCACGACCTCGCCCGCGCCGCGGACCTGGCCCGCCAGGCGGGGATCGAGGACCTGGTGTTCATGGCCCGCCACAACCAGGGCTGGGTCAGCTTCCTGCGGGGCGACCTGCCCCGGGCCCTCGCGGAGATGGACGACGCAGCCCGGCTGGAGGGTTCGGTCTCCGACGCTGTCGCCTCGCTGGACCGCGGACGGGTGCTGCTGGAGGCCGGGCTGCTGCACGAGGCATCGACCTGCCTGCGGGAGGCGGTCGCACGGGCAGGCCGCGACCAGCAGACGCACGTCGTGCTGGAGGCGACGATCGAGCTCGCCCGCACCGAGCTGCTCCGAGGCGACGTGGTGGCGGCGGAGTCCCTGCTCGCCCAGGCCGAGCACCGTGCGCTGCGTCGACGCGCCGCCGGGTGGCGGGCGCGGGCGGCGCTCGGTCGCGCCGCGCTGGGCCTGCGCGCGTCGACGCGGACCGCTGAGCGGGTGCTGGACGAGGCCACGGCGATCGCGCGGGACAGCGAGCTGGAGCCGAGCCTGCGCCACGCGGCCGGACTGCTGCGGGCCGAGGCGCTCGTCGGCTCCGATCGTCCCGCGCAGGCGCTCGCGGTCCTCACCGAGGTCGACGAGGACGCGGCGACGGGACCACGAGCGGGCCTCGGCCGTCGCCTCGACCGCTGCCGGGTCGAGGCGCTCGCCCGGCGGTCCCAGGGTGACGACGACGGTGCCCGGCGCGCGCTGGACCACGCGGCCGACGAGCTCGACGCGGCGGCGGCGTACGTCTCGAGCCTCGACCTGCGCACGGCGGTCGCCGTGCACGCGAACGGCCTGGCCGGGCTCGACCTCGAGATGGCCCTCGCCGACGGCCCCGGGGCCGCGTTGCTGGCCGCCGACCGCTGGCGGGCGCGCAGCGCCCGGGTTGCCGGGTCCCGACCGGTGGCCTCGCCCGAGCTCGCCGCGCTGCTGGCCGAGCTGCGACGGACCAGCGAGGCGGTCCGCGCGGGGGATGCCGACCCCGCGACGGCGCGTCGCGTCGAGGCGCTCGAGCTCCAGGCCAGCCGGACCGCCCGGACCCTGGCGGCGCGGTCAGGACCGGTCCCGATGGCTCCGATGCCGGCCCCCGTGTCCATGCCCGTGTCCATGCCCGTGCCGATGCCCGGATCGAGGGGGTCGGCGCGGTCGGTGGCGGCGGACGGGCTCGAGCTGCTCGTGGAGGCGACCCGGGCCGAGGGGGTCGACCTGCTGACCACGGTGGTGCACGGCGGCCAGGTCCTCGGACTCGGCGTGGTCGGGGGAGAGCCGGTCGCACGGGTCCTGGGACCCCGCGGGCCCCTCAGCGAGCTGGCGCGCTGCCTGCGGGCCGATGCCGCGATGGCCGCACGGATCGCGCACACACCGTTGGCCGCGGTCGTACGGGGCTCGCTCGCCGCCCGCGCCGCCGAGCTCTGCGAGCTGGTCGTGGCCCCCTTCGGGTCGCAGTCCGAGCGACTGGTCGTCGTGCCCCACGACGACCTCAACGGTCTGGCCTGGCCGGTGGTCCTCCCGGGCCGTGCGGTGTGCGTGTCCTCCTCCGCCGCCGCCTGGGCCTCGGGCCTCGACGCCGCCGTCGAGCGGGCCCCGCGGCTGGCCGTGATCGCCGGCCCACGCCTGTCCGGCGCACCGGAGGAGGTCGCCGCCGTGGCGCGGTGCTGGGCCGTCCACGGGTCTGCGGACGGCGCCGGTGCCGGGCACCGCGGCGACGACCTGCGCCGCGCGGTGGCGCAGGCCGACGTCGTCCACGTCGCCGCACACGGGCGCCACGACGCCCAGAACCCGATGTTCTCCTCCCTCGAGCTCGACGACGGTCCGCTCTTCCTCTACGACCTCGAGAGCAGCGGCGTGAGCGCTGCGCACATCGTCCTCGCTGCCTGCGAGGTGGGCCGATCGGTCGTCAGACCCGGGGAGGAGCCGCTGGGTCTCGCGGCGGGGCTGCTCGCCCTGGGTGCACGGTGCGTGGTCGCGGCGACCTGCGCGATCCCCGACGAGGTCGCGACCACCCTGATGCCGCGCTACCACCGCGCCCTGCGCGAGGGCTCCCCGAGCGACGTGGCCCTGCGCGACGCCGCAGCGGGCTCCGGGATCCTGGCCGGACTCTTCGTCACCGCGGGCACCCCGTGGCGCACCGCTCACGGTGACTAGAGGACGACAGGGAGGGGTACGACGGGGAGCGGGACGACGCCAGGCGGGGCGACGGCAGGCGGGGCGACGGCAGACGGGGCGACGGCAGACGGGGCGCGCGCGGCGCTGCCGCGCCGGCGGGAGGATCGTCGGGCAGGGGCGGCGGCGTGCCGCCGTACTCCGGGCACGACGAGCGGAACGAGCACCAGTCGCAGTGACGGCCCGGGCTGGGCCGCCAGTCGCGGTCCTCGCGCGCGGTGCGAGATCGCCTGCCACAAGGCCTCCACCCGCCGCTGCGTCGCCCGCAGGTCGTCCTCGTCGGGGACGTAGCGCAGGATCTCGCCGTTGCCGAGGTAGACCAGCTGCAGCACCGCCGGCAGCACACCACGCGCGCGCCACAGCACCAGCGCGTAGAACCGCATCTGGAACAGGGCCTGCGCCTCGTACGCCGGCCCGGGGGAGCGGCCGGTCTTGTAGTCGACGACGCGCACCTCGCCTCCGGGAGCGACGTCGATGCGGTCGACGAAGCCACGCAGCAGGAGCCGTGAGTCGAGCAACGTCTCGACGTAGGCCTCGCGCTCGGCCGGCTCCAGGCGCTGCGGGTCCTCGAGGGTGAACCAACGTTCGAGCACGGTGGCGCAGCCCGCCATCCAGGCCGCCTGGTCGCTCTCCTGCGCGAGGGCCGCCAGCGCCGGGTCCTGCTCGACGAGCATCCTCCAGGCAGGGGCGAGCAGGTCGCGGGCCTGCTCGGGTGTGCGCTGGGCTGCCGGCAGGTCGAACAGCTCCTCGAGCACCTTGTGGACGAGGGTGCCGCGGGCCGCCTGCGGCGAGGCCGGTTCGGGGAGCCGGTCGATCGTGCGGAACCGGTAGAGCAGCGGGCAGGTGGCGAAGTCCGCGGCCCGGCTGGGTGAGATCGAGCCGCAGCACCCTCACCCCGTCCACGGGGGTGGATCGTGCGTGGGCGGGCGAGTCCGGTGCGCGGGAGGCCACGGGTGTGTCCGGGTCGGTCGGCGGCTGCTGGGCGGGCACGTCATCCTCACCGTGGTGGGCGGTTGCTGCGGGGTGTCGGGCTTGGACGCTCGAGCGTAGGCGAGGGCGGGGACACCGGGTGCGGTCCGGTAGGTTCGCCCGGTGTCCGACCCTCGACCCGGCCCCGCTCGCCGGCGCCCACCGGGCACGCTGCGGCTCGCCACCGTGGGCGGCACCGAGATCCTCGTCTCGTACACGACGCTGTTCTTCGCGGCTCTCTTCGCGGTGATCCTCGGTCCTCAGGTCGAGGCGGTCCGCCCCGGGCTGGGCCCGTTGCGCTACCTCGGGGGGGCGGTGTTCGCGGTGCTCCTCTATCTCGCGGTCCTGCTCCACGAGGCGTCCCACGCCATCGTCGCGCGTCGGTTCGGCGACGTCGTCCCCTCGATCACGCTGCACTTCCTCGGCGGGATGACCGCCGTCCAGGGCGAGGCGCGCACCGCCCGGCAGGAGTTCCTGGTCGCGGTCGTCGGACCGCTGACCTCGCTCGCCGTCGGCGGGCTGGCCTACCTGGCCTACGTGCGCGTCGAGCCCGGACTGGTCGCGCTGGCCCTCTTCGGTCTGGCCAGCGGCAACCTGCTGATCGGGGTGCTCAACCTCGTGCCGGGTCTGCCCCTCGACGGCGGCCGGGTCTTCAAGGCCGCCGTGTGGGCGGTGAGCGGGGACCGCCTGCGGGGGGTCGTGGTCGCGGCCTGGGGAGGGCGCGTCGTCGCCGTGCTGATGCTGGCGTGGCCGGTGCTCGCCGAGGTGTTCCTGCAGGTCCCGCCGGACCTGACGACCATCCTGGTCTCGTTCCTGCTCGCCGCGTTCATCTGGACCGCAGCCGGGTCCGAGCTCTCGACGGCCCGGGTCCGCAGCCGCCTGCCGGCCCTCGCGGTGCGCGACCTGGCGCGACGTACCCTCGCCGTCCCGGGCGACCTGCCGCTCGGGGAGGCCGTACGCCGCGCCCGCGACGCGCAGGCCGGCGGGATCGTGACCGTCACCAGTGCCGGTGAGCCGATCGGGGTGGTGATCGAGAGCGCCCTGGCCGCCACCCCGGAGGACCGGCGTCCATGGGTCCCGACCTCGAGCGTCGCCCGCAGCCTCGACGCGTCGCTGCCGCTGTCGGTCGACCTGCGCGGGGAGGACCTCGTCGACGCCATCACCCGTCGTCCGGCCGCGGAGTACCTCGTGGTGGAGACCGACGGCACCCTGCACGGCGTCCTGGTCACCGCCGACGTCGACCGTGCCGTCCGCGATGCGGGGAGCCGACCCCGCGGCGGGCGACCCCGTGGCGGGCGACCCCGACGCAGCCGACCCCGAACCAGCCGACCCGAAGGAGCGCAGTGAGCCCGGCAGGTACCGACGACGTCCCGCCCCAGGCCTGGGGCGGGGTCCACCGCGGTCCGCTGCGCGAGGGGGAGTGGGTGCGCCTGGTCGACGCCAAGGGACGCCGGCACAACTTCTCCCTCGAGCCCGGCAAGCGGTTCTTCTCCAACCGTGGCCACCTCGAGCACGACGACATGATCGGCCGTGAGGAGGGCTTCGCCCTGACCTCCTCCGCAGGCGGCGAGTACCTCGTCTTCCGGCCCCTGCTCTCCGAGTTCGTGGTGTCGATGCCACGCGGCGCGGCGGTGGTCTACCCCAAGGACGCCGCCCAGATCGTCGCGATGGCCGACATCTTCCCGGGCGCCGAGGTCGTCGAGGCCGGGGTCGGCTCCGGTGCCCTGACCTGCTCGCTGCTGCGCGCGGTCGGCCCCTTCGGGCGGGTGGTCTCCTACGAGCGGCGCGAGGAGTTCTCCGCGGTCGCCCGGCGCAACGTCGACCAGTTCTTCGGCGGCGCGCACCCCGCGTGGGACCTTCGCGAGGGCGACCTCGTCGAGGGGCTCACCGCCACCGGCGAGCGGTGCGACCGGTTGATCCTGGACATGCTCGCGCCGTGGGAGTGCGTCGACCAGGCCGCGCTCTCGCTGCGTCCCGGCGGCATCGTGTGTGCCTACGTCGCCACGACCACGCAGCTGTCGAGGTTCGTCGAGACCGTCCGTGCCCACGGCGGCTTCACCGAGCCGCACCCGTGGGAGTCGATGGTGCGCGACTGGCACGTCGAGGGCCTCTCCGTGCGTCCCGAGCACTCCATGGTCGGCCACACGGCGTACCTGGTCACCGCCCGCCGGATGGCCCCCGGTCAGCAGGCCCCCCGCAAGCGCCGCCGTCCCGCCCCCGGCGCCTACGGCCCCGACTACACCGGCCCCCGCCCTCCCGGTGTCGACGCCGACGGTCTGGGCTGAGCTGCGGGCGGTCGGCGGGCGGGCGGGCCGGGCCGGGCCGGGCCGTATTGGCGTCGTTTGGTCACCAACGACAACGATTCGGGCCGCAAACGTGTCGTTGGTGACCAAACGGCACCACTTTCCCGCTCCGCGAGCCCGAGAGATCGTGACCGACCTGGGCCCAGATCGTGACGAGGACCGCGCGGTCCCCCCTGTGGCTCTGCCGGTACGGCGGTAGTGTCACCAGCACCAGGAGGTGGGACCGTGTCGATGCACGACAGCGATGCCAGCACACCCGGGCGTGACCCGGAGCAGTTGATGGAGCAGGTTCGTTTCCTCGAGGCCGAGGTGGGGGAGCTGCGACGTCGGATGAGCGACGCCCCCGGCAGCTCGCGAGGGCTCGAGCTGCGGCTCGCCGACACCCAGCGCAACCTCGCCACGGTGACCTCGCAGAACGAGCGGCTGGCCCAGACGCTGCGCGAGGCGCGCGACCAGATCATCAAGCTCAAGGAGGAGGTCGACCGGCTGGCGCAGCCCCCGGCCGGCTTCGGGACGTTCCTGGAGCGCAACGAGGACGGCACCGTCGACGTCTTCACCGGCGGCCGCAAGCTGCGCGTCAGCGTGAGCCCGGCAGTCGAGGTCGAAGGTCTCCAGCGTGGCCAGGAGGTCATGCTCAACGAGGCGCTCAACGTCGTCGCGGCCTTCGACTTCGAGGAGGTCGGCGAGGTCGTGATGTTCAAGGAGCTGCTCGCCGACGGTGAGCGGGTCCTGGTGATCGCGAACGCCGACGAGGAGCGCGTCGTGCGCCTGGCTGAGCCCCTGCGCGAGCAGACGCTGCGCGCCGGCGACTCGCTGCTCTACGACGGACGGGCCGGCTACGTCTACGAGCGGGTGCCGAAGTCCGAGGTCGAGGAGCTCGTCCTCGAGGAGGTCCCCGACATCGCCTACGAGTCGATCGGGGGGCTCTTCGGTCAGATCGAGCAGATCCAGGACGCCGTCGAGCTGCCCTACCTGCACCCCGAGCTGTTCAAGGAGCACGAGCTCAAGCCGCCCAAGGGCGTGCTGCTCTACGGCCCCCCGGGCTGCGGCAAGACCCTGATCGCCAAGGCGGTCGCCAACTCGCTGGCCAAGAAGGTCGCCGCGAAGACCGGCGCCGAGGGCAAGTCGTACTTCTTGAACATCAAGGGCCCGGAGCTGCTGAACAAGTACGTCGGCGAGACCGAGCGCCACATCCGTCTGGTCTTCCAGCGGGCCCGGGAGAAGGCCAGCACCGGCACCCCGGTGATCGTGTTCTTCGACGAGATGGACTCGCTGTTCCGCACCCGTGGCTCGGGGGTGTCCTCGGACGTGGAGAACACGATCGTCCCGCAGCTGCTCAGCGAGATCGACGGCGTCGAGCTGCTCGAGAACGTGCTGGTCATCGGTGCCTCCAACCGCGAGGACATGATCGACCCGGCGATCCTGCGTCCCGGGCGCCTCGACGTGAAGATCAAGATCGAGCGGCCCGACGCGGAGTCCGCGCGCGACATCTTCTCCAAGTACCTCACGACCACCTTGCCCCTGCACGCCGACGACCTCGAGGAGTTCGGCGGTGACCGCGAGGCCTGCGTCGGTGGCATGATCCGCGCCACGGTCGAGCGGATGTACAACGAGACCGAGGAGAACCGGTTCCTGGAGGTCACCTACGCCAACGGTGACAAGGAGGTCCTGTACTTCAAGGACTTCAACTCCGGTGCGATGATCCAGAACATCGTCGACCGGGCCAAGAAGATGGCGATCAAGGACCTCCTGGACCACCAGCAGCGCGGTCTGCGGGTCTCGCACCTCCTCCAGGCCTGCGTCGACGAGTTCAAGGAGAACGAGGACCTGCCCAACACCACCAACCCCGACGACTGGGCGCGGATCTCGGGCAAGAAGGGTGAGCGCATCGTGTTCATCCGGACCCTCGTCACCGGCAAGCAGGGCACCGAGCCGGGCCGCTCCATCGACACGGTCTCCAACACCGGGCAGTATCTGTAGGCACCGGTCCCGGAACCGGACGCGCCGGCCACCGCGACCGGCCGGTCGGACCCAGGGAGCGGCGCGTGGCGGAGGACGACGTCGGACGCACTGAGTCCGAGGCGCTGCTCGAGACCCGCCGTGATCTCGGGCTGCGCTACGACGCCGAGCTCGTCGACGGGTTCGCCGATCGGATCGCGGGCGTGGTCGAGACCCGGGCCTCCGAGCGGGCTGCCCAGCTGGCGGTGGACCGGAGCCACCGGGCCGTCGCCGGCGGCCGCCAGCTCGCGCTCGGGATCGTCTCGGTCGTCGCGCTCATCCCGATCTCGATCGTGCTCGGACTCCACGGGGCGTTCCTCGCCCTGTTCCTGGCCTTGGCCGGCATCGTGTCGGTCAACATCGCGCACGCCTGGCTCTCCAGGCCTCCCGACCCGTGATCGGGCCCGCGCCGCGCTACCCCGCGTGGGGTGGAGCATCGGCGGCAACGGGCTGATAGACACAGACCAGCGCGCAACGCGGCGTGCACTCACTGGAGGTCTGTCCCATGGTCAAGATCATCGTCATCGTCCTCGTCGTGCTCGTGGTCCTCTACCTCGCCCGCATGCTCCTGGCGAAGTCGCGCTGAGCACCTCACGCCCCTGCGTGCGGCCGCACCAGTCGGCAGGCCGTCCACCGTGCATCCGCCCGCGTAGGCTCATGCCATGAGCGTGCGTCGGGTGATGGGCACCGAGATCGAGTACGGGATCGCCGTCCCCGGTCAGCCCTCGGCGAACCCCATGGTGGCCTCCTCGCAGCTGGTCAACGCCTACGCCTCCGCCACGGTGCGGGCACGGCGGGCGCGCTGGGACTTCGAGGAGGAGTCCCCGCTGCGCGACGCCCGTGGTTTCGACATGTCACGCCAGGTCGCCGACGTCAGCCAGCTGACCGACGAGGACCTCGGGCTGGCCAACGTGATCCTCACCAACGGCGCTCGCCTCTACGTCGACCACGCGCACCCGGAGTACGCCACACCCGAGGTCACCACGCCGCTCGACGTCGTGCGCTGGGAGAAGGCCGGCGAGCAGGTCATGCTCGACGCCTCACGCCGGGTGGCGGCGCTGCCGGGCGGCACCACGATCACGCTGTACAAGAACAACACCGACGGCAAGGGCGCCTCGTACGGCGCCCACGAGAACTACCTGATGCGTCGTACGACGCCCTTCGCCGAGATCGTGCGGCACCTCACTCCCTTCTTCGTCAGCCGCCAGGTCGTGTGCGGCGCGGGCCGGGTCGGGATCGGCACCGAGGGCCGTACGCACGGCTTCCAGCTCAGTCAGCGCGCCGACTTCTTCGAGGTCGAGGTCGGCCTCGAGACCACGCTGAAACGGCCCATCATCAACACCCGCGACGAGCCGCACGCCGACCCCGAGAAGTATCGCCGCCTCCACGTCATCATCGGCGACGCCAACCTCACCGAGGTCTCCACCTTCCTCAAGGTCGGTACGACCTCACTCGTCCTGGCGATGATCGAGGACCGCTTCCTGGACCGTGACCTCAGCATCGACGGCCCGGTCGCGGCTCTGCGTGCGGTCTCCCACGACCCGACCCTGCGCGAGCAGGTCACCCTGGTCGACGGGCGACGCCTGACCGGGGTGCAGCTGCAGCTGGAGTACCTCGACCTGGCGCGCAAGTACGTCGAGGACCGGTACGGCGCCGACGCCGACCCCCAGACCGTCGAGGTGCTGCAGCGCTGGGAGTCGGTGCTCGACCGCCTCGAGCGCGACCCCATGGACTGCGCGGCCGAGCTGGACTGGGTGGCCAAGCTGCAGCTGCTCGAGCAGTACCGCAGCCGTGACGGTCTGGCCTGGGACGACGCCAAGCTCGCGCTGATCGACTACCAGTGGTCCGACATCCGCCCCGAGAAGGGGCTCTACCACCGCCTGGCCCGGGCCGGGCGCATCGAGCGGCTGCTCGACGACGCCTCCATCGACGCGGCGATGCACGACCCGCCCGAGGACACCCGCGCCTACTTCCGTGGTCGCTGCCTCGAGAAGTACCCCGACGCCGTCGCGGCCGCGAGCTGGGACTCCGTCATCTTCGACCTCCCCGGCCGCGACTCCCTGCAGCGGGTCCCGACGATCGATCCCCTGCGGGGCAGTCGTGCCCACGTGGGCGGGCTGCTGGACCGCTCGGCCACCGCCATCGAGCTCGTCGACGAGCTCACCCGCTGAGGCGTCGTCGCGCACCGAGGTCGCCCGGCGCCACGACGTACACGGGGGACCCGCGGCCTCGGGGGACTCGCTAGGCTCCGGGCATGGCCCAGGAGCAGAAGCAACCCCGCAGGTCCGGCGAGGCCGAGGAGCAGACCACGCCGGCGGCGCAGTCCGACGTGGCCGAGCGCAAGGAGTCGTTGGACAGCGACATCGACGACATCCTCGACGAGATCGACGACGTGCTCGAGACCAACGCCGAGGACTTCGTGAAGTCGTTCATCCAGAAGGGCGGCGAATGAGCGACCCACGCCTGCCTGCGGCGTACCTGATGCCGGGCACCTCCTCGTTCCGCGAGTTCCTCGCCGAGCAGAACCCCGACCTCCTGCCGGTGCGGCGCAACGCCGACCACGATCAGCTCGCGGGCCACCACCTGCAGTCCGGGCGCGGAGGCGACCTGGCACCGCACGGCACGACGATCGTGGCGGCAACCTTCCCCGGCGGTGTGGTGATGGCCGGCGACCGGCGCGCCACGATGGGCAACATCATCGCCCAGCGCGACATCGAGAAGGTCTTCGCCGCCGACGAGTTCAGCGCCGTCGGCATCGCCGGCACCGCGGGGCTCGCGGTGGAGATGGTGCGGCTGTTCCAGACCGAGCTCGAGCACTACGAGAAGATCGAGGGCACCACGCTGTCCCTCGACGGCAAGGCCAACCGGCTCGCCACCCTGATCCGGGGCAACCTCGGGATGGCGATGCAGGGCCTGGCGGTGGTCCCCCTCTTCGCCGGCTACGACCTGCGCCAGGGCACCGGCCGGATCTTCAGCTACGACGTGACCGGAGGCCGCTACGAGGAGACCGCCTTCCACTCGGTGGGCTCCGGGGCGCTGTTCGCGCGGGGGTCGTTGAAGAAGCTCTACCGCGGTGACCTCGGCGAGGGCGAGTGCGTGACCGCCGTCATCCAGGCCCTCTACGACGCCGCCGACGACGACTCCGCCACGGGCGGTCCCGACCTGACCCGGCGGATCTTCCCGGTCGTGCAGATCGTCACCGTCGAGGGCGTACGCCGACTCCCCGACGACGACGTCGCGCTGATCGCCGACCAGATGATCGCCGGGCGCATGACCCGACCCGACGGGCCGGGCGCGCCGCTGCTGGGAGGGCAGAGCACATGAGCATGCCGTACTACGTCTCGCCCGAGCAGCTGATGAAGGACCGGGCCGACTTCGCGCGCAAGGGCATCTCACGGGGCCGCTCGGTCGTCGCGGTGCAGTACGCCGACGGTGTCCTGTTCGTCTCCGAGAACCCCTCGCAGGCACTGCACAAGGTCTCCGAGATCTACGACCGGATCGCCTTCGCCGCGGTCGGCCGCTACAACGAGTTCGAGAACCTGCGCATCGCCGGCGTCCGGCTCGCCGACATGCGCGGCTACGCCTACGACCGGCGAGACGTGACCGGGCGCGGGCTGGCCAACGCCTACGCCCAGACGCTCGGGACGATCTTCTCCTCGGGCGGGGAGAAGCCCTACGAGGTCGAGATCTTCGTCGCCGAGATCGGCGAGGAGGCCGCCGGAGACCAGATCTACCGACTCACCTACGACGGTCAGGTCGCCGACGAGCACCGCTACGCCGTCATGGGCGGTGCGGCCGAGACCGTCGCGACCCGCCTGGCCACCGACTACGTCGCCGACCTCGACATGGACGGCGCCCTGCGCCTGGCCGTCACCGCCCTGGGCCACACCGAGGGCGACACCCCGGACCGCGTCATCGCCGTGAGCGACCTCGAGGTCGCCGTCCTCGACCGCACGCGCACGCAGCAGCGCAAGTTCGCCCGGCTCAGCCCCGCCCGGCTCGAGACCGTGCTCGGTGACCGGGAGCCCCTCGCCCCCGATCTGCCCACCGGCCCCGCCCTGCCCCCCGACAACCCCGACGACAAGGCTCCGGTCGCGCCGTAGCGACTCGACCGACTTCAACTTCTGAGGTTCGGGCTGGTCTCGTTTGGTCACCAACGACGCACTTTCGGGCGCTGGACACGTCGTTGGTGACCAAACGGCGGCCACAGCCACGGCCGGCACCGACGATATCCACAGGATCCGCTGCTTGACCCTGCTCAGGTCGCGCATCTACGGCAGCGTCGCGTCATGGCGTTCACAGCTGACGACACCCCGTTCCGCGGTCAGAAGCGGGTACGGGGGTGGGATCGGGTGTGCCACGGCGTCTTCGTCCGACATCGCGACGGCCTGGGATCGCGGGAGCAGCTGGTGCGCGAGCTTCGAGCGTGGACTCTCGTGCTGCCCGACGACGCCGTGTTCACCCATCTCACCGGGGCCTGGCTGCGGGGCTGGGACCTACCGAAGCTGCCTGAGCACCTTCCCGTGTTCGCCGCAGTCCAGGGCGACGCTCGCAGACCCCGCCGGCCGGGGCTGATCTGCTCGCGGCTTCGTCGTACGACCGAGGCGGTGACCTACGCAGGTCTGCGGGTGGACCGCGCCGAGGAGATCCTCCTGCGGGCCGCTCGCGACCTCGGCCTGATCGACCTGTGCATCCTCCTCGAGTCTGCTCTTCACCAAGATGACATCGACACCGCGGCCATGGAGGAACTGCTCGCAAGCAGACGCCCCGGCACGCGACTGCTGCGGACTGCATGGCAACGAGCAACCTCGAAGGCCGAGTCTCCCGGTGAGACACTGCTGCGACTGTTTCACCAGTGCCTGGACATCTCCAGCACACCCCAGGTCGAGATCCACGACGGCGCCGGGACGCTCCTGGGCAAGGTCGACCTGCTCGTCGACGGCACGTACCTGGTGCACGAGTACGACGGGGCCGATCACCGAAGCAAGCGTCAGCACCGCACCGATCTTCGACGCGAACGAGCCTGGACCGACACCCCGTACCAACGCTCGGGCTTCACGCTCGACGACCTGCTCAACCACGCAGCGGTGGTGATGCACGAGATGGACCGTGTGCTGGGGCGGAGACACGACCCGCGCCGACTCATCCGATGGCGCGGCCTGATCGCACAGTCGCTGTACTCCGAACCGGGGCGACGTCGCCTGGTCAACCGGTGGAACAGGGAGATGGGGCTCGCCGAATGGTCACGAAAGACATGAAAGCGGCCCTGATTGACGCCGTTGGTGACCAAACGGCCTCGCCTCGGCCGCGCCGCCCCCACCGAACCGACCACACACGGCCTAGGGTTCAACCATGGACCGCCGCATCTTCGGCATCGAGAACGAGTACGGCGTCACGTGCACGTTCAAGGGACAGCGCCGCCTGAGCCCGGACGAGGTGGCGCGCTACCTGTTCCGCAAGGTGGTCAGCTGGGGGCGCAGCAGCAACGTGTTCCTGCGCAACGGCGCGCGGCTCTACCTCGACGTCGGCAGCCACCCCGAGTACGCCACCCCCGAGTGCGACGACGTGGTCGACCTCGTCACGCACGACAAGGCGGGCGAACGGGTCCTCGAGGGGCTGCTGCTCGACGCCGAGCAGCGCCTGCACGACGAGGGGATCGCGGGCGAGATCTACCTGTTCAAGAACAACACCGACTCGGCCGGGAACTCCTACGGCTGCCACGAGAACTACCTCGTCGGCCGGGCGGGGGAGTTCAGCCGGCTCGCCGACATCCTGATCCCGTTCCTGGTCACCCGGCAGATCGTGGTGGGCGCCGGCAAGATCACCCAGACCCCGCGCGGGGCGTCGTACGCCGTGAGCCAGCGCGCGGAGCACATCTGGGAGGGCGTCTCGAGCGCCACGACCCGCAGCCGTCCGATCATCAACACCCGCGACGAGCCCCACGCGGACGCCGAACGCTTCCGCCGGCTGCACGTGATCGTCGGCGACTCGAACATGAGCGAGACCACCACGCTGCTCAAGGTGGCCAGCTGCGACCTGGTGCTGCGGATGATCGAGGAGGGCGTGGTGATGCGTGACCTCACCATGGAGAACCCGATCCGCGCGATCCGGGAGATCTCCCACGACATGACGGGGCGTCGCAAGGTGCGCCTGGCCAACGGGCGCGAGGCGAGCGCGCTCGACATCCAGCACGAGTACCTCTCGAAGGCCCGCGACTTCGTCGATCGCCGCGAGATCTCCACGCCGGTGATCGAGCAGGCCCTCGACCTGTGGGAGCGGGGACTGAAGGCGATCGAGTCCGACGACCTCGGCCTGGTCGAGCGTGAGATCGACTGGGTCATCAAGTGGAAGCTCATCGAGCGCTACCGCGCCAAGCACGGGCTACCCCTGGGTCACGCCCGCATCGCCCAGCTCGACCTGGCCTACCACGACATCCACCGCGGTCGGGGGCTCTACTACCTGCTCGAGAAGCGCGGCGCCGTCGCCCGTGCGACCACCGACCTGAAGATCTTCGAGGCCAAGTCCGTGCCGCCGCAGAACACCCGCGCCCGCCTGCGGGGCGAGTTCATCCGCAAGGCCCAGGAGAAGCGCCGCGACTTCACCGTCGACTGGGTGCACCTGAAGCTCAACGACCAGGCTCAGCGCACCGTGCTGTGCAAGGACCCCTTCCGGGCCCACGACGAACGAGTCCAGCGCCTCATCGACGGCATGTGAGCCTCGGCGCGCAGCCCGGCCCGGCTCACCTGTACGCCGTACGCCCACCGCTGCGCGCGTGCGCGACGCCACGACTCCACGCCTGTAAAGTGACCGCGCCCGGCCGTCCCCACCGACCCGAACAACCGAGCGCCCCACCGCGCTGCGAAGGTGACCCTGTGCTGCAAAACCCTGTCTCCCCCCGCCCTCGTACGCCCGTACGGCGACTCGCGCTGCTCGCGGCGGCCGTGCTCGCCCTGACCTCGGTCGCCGCGTGCGGCTCCGGCACCAGCGCCGACGGCGCGGCCGCAGGGCTGGACTCGGTCACGGTGACCGGTGAGGTCGGCGACGCCCCGTCGGTGTCCTTCGCCGATCAGATCCCCGTGGGGCCGCAGGACACCCGCACCCTGGTGACCGGCAACGGCCTCGCCCTGGCCGCCGACGACAGCGTGGTGGTCAACTACTGGCTGGGCAACGGCTTCACCCAGGACGCCGCTCAGGACTCGTTCGGGACGAAGGTCGCCGGGAGCCTCGCCGTGGTGGGCCAGGACCCCCCGCAGGCGCAGACCGTCGACCAGCTGCTCGGCAACGCCGCGGCCGGCCTGATCCAGGACGGCACGACCGTCGGCTCCCGGATCGCCACGGTCGGCACGCCCCAGGAGGTGCTGGGGGTCCCGGACCTCCCCGACCTCGAGATCGGCAACCTCGACCCCGTCGTGCTGATCGTCGACCTGGTGCAGCAGCCGCTCAGCGGCCCCGACGGCCCTCCCGTCGACCCGGTGCCGTCGTGGGTGCCGGGTCTGCCCTTCGAGAACGGCGAGCCTGAGATGTTCACCTTCGCCAGGCTCCCCGAGCCGAGCACCACCCTGCGGTCCTTCGCCCGCATCGTCGGCACCGGGCCCGAGGTCGAGAAGGGCGACGTCCTCGTCGCGAACTACCTCGGTCAGGTCTACGACGGCGACAAGCCCTTCGACGAGAGCTTCACCGCGGACGCCCCGGTCGCGTTCCCGATCGGCCTGGGCAGCGTGATCGAGGGCTGGGACCAGGCCCTGGTCGGCCAGACGGTCGGCAGCCGGGTGCTCCTGGCCATCCCCTCCGACCTCGGCTACGGCAAGCAGGGCAGCCCCGACGCCGGCATCGAGGGTGGCGACACGCTCTACTTCGTCGTCGACATCCTGGCCGCAGCCTGAGCAGCGAGATGGGCCCCGAGGTGAGCCCTGAGGTGAGCCCCGAGGTCAGCCCCGAGAGCGCGCCGGTGAGTGCGGCCCAGCAGCAGAGCAGCGCCAAGACCGAGCGGCTGCTCAACCTGCTGATCATGCTGCTGGTCCAGCGCCACCTGGTGGCCAAGGCCCGGATCCGCTCGATCCTCTACCCGGGCCTGTCCGACGACGCGTTCGAGCGCAAGTTCGACCGCGACAAGGAGGAGCTGCGCAGCCTCGGGGTGCCCATCGAGGTCGGAGCGATGGACGGGTACTTCGACGACGAGCCGGGCTACCGGGTGCGTCCCGACGAGTTCGCCCTGCCCGACGTCGAGCTCGACCCCGAGGAGGCCGCCGTCGTCGGCCTGGCCGCCAAGGTCTGGGACCACGCGCGCTTCGCTCCTGCCGCCGCCGAGGCCGTCCGCAAGCTCACCGCGGCCGGCGTCGCCGTCGACACCACCGCCCTCGACATCGCCCAGCCGCGGCTGCGCGCCGACGAGCCGTCCTTCGAGGAGTTCCTCGACGCGGTGCGGGAGCGCCGGGCCGTGGCCTTCGACTACGCGCGCGACGGCGAGCCGACCACGACGCGTCACCTCCAGCCCTGGGGCGTGACCCGCTACTCCGGGCGGTGGTACGTCGTGGGCCACGACACCGACCGGGACGAGGAACGGGTCTTCCGCCTCTCCCGGGTGCAGGGCCAGGCGCACCCCGACGGCGCGGCCGGCGCCTACGAGGTGCCGCCCGGCACCGACCTGTCCGCGGTGGCCCGCCGCTGGGCCCCCGCGCCCTCGGCGCAGCACACGGTGCTGCTCGTGCGCCGCGGCAGTGGCCACACGTTGCGCCGCGACGCGACCTCGGTCGAGGAGGCCGTGGTCGGGCCCGACGGCACCACCGACTGGGATCGACTGGTCCTGGAGCGCGGCTCGGTCGGCCTGGCCGACGAGGTCCTCGGCCACGGCCCGTCGGCGTACGTCGAGGAGCCCGCGGACCTGCGCGAGCAGGTCCTGCAGCGGCTGCGCGCCCAGCTCGAGCGTCTCTCGTGACCCGCTCTCGCAGCCGCGTCGGCGCGGCCGGCGTACGTCGCCCCGTCTCGGTGGCGGCCGGTGAGCAGCTGGTCCGCATCCTGACCCTGGTGCCGTTCCTGCACGCGCGCGGCGCCGTCGACGTCGCCGAGGCCGCCGCCCTCCTCGGGGTCGAGCGCGAGCAGGTCGTGGCCGACCTCAAGGTCCTCTTCATGTGCGGGCTCCCCGGCGGCTACCCCGACGACCTGATCGACGTCGACATCGAGGCGCTGGAGGGCGATCAGGCCGACGGTGTCATCCGGGTCTCCAACGCCGACTACCTCGACCGCCCGCTGCGGCTGAGCCCGACCGAGGCCTCCGCGATGATCGTCGCGGTGCGCGCGCTGCGCTCGGGGGCGGGCGAGCAGACGCGCGACGTCGTCGACCGGGTGCTGCACAAGCTGGAGGCCGCCGCCGCGACCGGCCCCACCGCGACGCAGGTCGAGCCGGGCGAGCAGCAGGGGTCCTCCGCGGACGAGGCCCTGCTGGCCCGACGCCTCGAGGTCGGCCGCACGCGACGGCCGACAGGTCCGGCTGCGCTACTGGGTCCCCTCGCGCGACGAGGTCTCCGACCGGGTCGTCGACCCCCGGGGGATCGTCTCCAGCGGCGGAGCGGCCTACCTCGACGCGTACTGCCACAGCGCCGAGGCCCCGCGCCTGTTCCGGCTCGACCGCATCCAGCACGCCGAGGTGCTCGACTCGCCCGTGGCGACGGCGCCCGTCGGGCCGCGCACCCTGGAGGGGCCGCTCTTCGGCACGGCGGTGTCGACCAACGACGGAGGCGCGGCGACCGGTGGAGACGACGTCGGGACCGTCCGGCTGCGCCTGGCACCGGCAGCGCGCTGGGTCACCGAGTACTACCCGGTCCACGACGTCATCGAGCGCGCGCCCGGGCCGGGACTGCCCGACGGGGCGGTCGAGTGCACGCTGCCG
This sequence comes from uncultured Actinomycetota bacterium, assembly GCA_963714475.1. Taxonomy (GTDB): domain Bacteria; phylum Actinomycetota; class Actinomycetes; order Propionibacteriales; family Nocardioidaceae; genus Nocardioides. The sequence continues at coordinate 370,613 of CAVQOP010000005.1, read as the reverse complement.
GTCGCCGACCGACGATGGCTGACCCGCCTGCTGCTCCGCCTCGCGCCGCACGCCGAGGTCCTCGACCCGCCCGAGGCGGCCCTCGGGCACGCCACAGCGGTCCGCGACACCATGGCGCTCTACACGACGTGACCCGGGGGCGCCTGCGTCGTCCCTGCGCCGTGTCCGTCGCAAACCACCCGCTTCGACCGCTGCGGTCGTAGGATGGCCACGATCAGTCCGAACCCGGTCCCAGCCGCCGGGCCCACCCCCGCAAGGCCACCTGTGAGGTCCGCATGATCCAGTCCCTGATCGCCATGCCGCAAGGAGCCGAGTGGCTCGTGATCCTCCTCATCGTGATCATCGTCTTCGGCGCCGCCAAGCTCCCCGACCTGGCCCGCAGCACCGGTCAGGCCCTGAAGATCTTCAAGAGCGAGACCAAGGGCCTCATCGACTCCGACGACGACAAGGCCGCCAAGTCCGCCACGACCCCCGCGAGTGCCGACGAGGCGCGTCCGACCGCGCCCCCGGCCCGCGAGCTGCCCCCGGTCACCCAGGACCCCACGAGCACCACCACGAGCACCGAGGCGTCCACCGAGCGTCACCCCGGTTGAGCCGGCCCTGACCGTCCGTCGCCCGCCGACACCTTCCTAGCCTCGGAGCCCCACTCACGTGTCGATCACCGGTGTCGCCTCGCTGTTCCTCGGCAAGCCCATGCACCCCGTGGGCGCGGACGGGCGGATGGCGCTCTCGGACCACCTGCGTGAGCTGCGGGCCCGGATCCTCAAGGTCGCCCTCATCCTGCTCGTCGGCCTGATCGTGTCCCTGGTCTTCTTCCAGGAGGTCTACGACTTCGTCTACAGCCCCTACCGCGACGCCCAGGCCACGCTGCCCGAGGGCCAGACGCTCGCCACGACGAGCGGCCCCGGCGCCGGGCTGCTGCTCTACCTCAAGCTGTGCGGCTTCTCCTCGATCGTGGGCACCTGCCCGCTGTGGCTCTACCAGATCTGGGCCTTCATCCTGCCCGGTCTGCACACCAAGGAACGCACGTGGTCGCGGGTCTTCGCCGCCATCGCGGGCCCGCTGTTCCTCGGCGGGGTCGCCCTGGGCTACGTCACCCTGACCAAGGGCCTGGAGATCCTGATCGGGCTGAACCCCGACGGTCTGGTCAACCTCGTGGAGTTCAACGAGTACCTCCAGTTCTTCAGTCGCACGCTCATCGTCTTCGGCATCGCCTTCGAGATCCCGCTCTTCGTGATCCTGCTCAACCTCGCCGGTGTCGTCTCGGGCAAGGCGCTGAGCAAGCACCGGCCGTGGATCGTCGTCGGCACCTTCATCTTCGCCGCGATCGCGACCCCGTCGGCCGACCCCTTCACGATGACGTTCATGGCGCTGCCGATGGTCGCGCTCTTCCTGCTCTCCGAGGTCATCGCCCGCTACAACGACCGGCGTCGCGCCAAGCGGCGTGAGGACCTCCTCACGCAGAGCGCGGCGCAGTGAGCCAGGGGGCGCTGAGCGACCTCGACCCCTTCGACCTCCCGGCGTGGCTGGGCGAGGGCGACGTCGTGTGGTCGGCGACCTCGGGCCTGCGCAGCGGTCACCTCGTCGGTGGCACCCTCCACGAGGGCGGGACCGGGGGCGGGGGCGCCGAGCACCCCTGCGACCTGATGGCCGTCGACGAGGCCTACCCGGTCGCGGTCGCCTCCGACGACGTCCGGGTGCGCGCCCACCAGGCGTGGCGCCACGGCCAGGTCCTCGTCTGCGAGCGGGGGGACCGGCTCGTGCTGGCCGCGCCGGGCACCCGCTGGGGCGCCGAGGGGGTCCTCGACGCGCTCGCCCGTCTCGCTCGCGCGGTCGGGACCTCCCCGGAGCGGTACGCCGTCCACCTGCGCATCGGCGACGACCTCTGAGGGTTGCCCACCCGCTCGCGCACCGCCGCGTCGCCTAGGCTGACGACGTGGCTGCCCCCAGGCGCGAGGTCGCGCTGATCATGAACCCGGCGGCGGGTCAGGGGCGGGGTGTCTGCGCAGCGCACACGGCCACGAACCGGATGCGTGAGCAGGGTCTGCGGGTCCAGGTGCTCGAGGGCCGCGACGCCGGCGAGGCACTGGACCTGGCCCACCGGGCGGTGAGCGAGGGCGTCGACGCGCTCGTCGCGTGCGGTGGCGACGGCACGGTCAACCTCGCGCTGCAGGCTGCCGCGGGGACCGGCACCCCCCTCGGCGTCATCCCCGCCGGATCGGGCGACGATCTGGCACGCTTCCTCGAGCTGCCCCGCGGCGACCCGGCCGCGGCGGCCGATGTCGTGGTGCGCGGGAGCATCCGGATCCTCGACCTCGCTCGCACGCAGGGACGCTACTTCGCCACCGTGCTCGCTGCCGGCTTCGACGCGGTGGTCAGCGAGCGGGCAGAGCGGATGCGCTGGCCCCGCGGCCGGCTCCGCTACAGCGTCGCGACAGCCGCCGCCCTGCCCGGCTTCGTGCCGCGCACCTACACGCTCCAGATCGACGGGCGCACCGATGAATCTGCGCGCCATGCTCGTCGCCGTCGGCAACGGACCGTCGTTCGGCGGCGGCCTCCGGATCGCCGAGGGCGCCAGCCTCGACGACGGCCTGCTCGACGTGGTCGTCCTGGCCGAGACGACCCGGCGCGACCTGGTGCGCACCTACCCGAGGCTGTACTCCGGCACCCACACCACTCATCCGGCGTACTCCCACCACCGGGCGCGTACCGTCACCGTGGCGGCCCCGGGCATCGTCGCCTACGCCGACGGCGAGCGGTTCGGGCCGCTTCCCCTGACCATCGAGGCCGCCCCCGGAGCGTTGGCGGTCCTGGCGCCCGGAGGTGCCCTGTGAGCTCTCCCGCCGAGCGCTACGCGACGTACCGCTCGCAGCGCTCCCACCCGGTGCTGCGCGACTTCGCCGCACACTACGACTTCGAGCTCGACGACTTCCAGCTCCGCGCGTGCCGGGTGATCGAGGACGGCGGCGGCGTGCTCGTCGCGGCCCCGACCGGGTCGGGCAAGACGATCGTCGGCGAGTTCGGCGTCCACCTGGCCCTGACCAGCGGGCGCAAGGCGTTCTACACCACCCCGATCAAGGCCCTGTCCAACCAGAAGTACCACGACCTCGTCGAGCGGTACGGTCCCGACCAGGTCGGCCTGCTGACCGGCGACAACACGATCAACGGCGAGGCGCCGGTGGTGGTGATGACCACCGAGGTGCTGCGCAACATGCTCTACGCCGGCTCCCCGACGCTGGTGGGGCTTGGTTTCGTGGTGATGGACGAGGTGCACTACCTGGCCGACCGCGCCCGTGGCGCGGTGTGGGAGGAGGTGATCATCCACCTGCCCGAGTCGGTGTCGGTGATCTCGCTCTCGGCGACGGTCTCCAACGCCGAGGAGTTCGGCGAGTGGCTGGCCACCGTGCGGGGCGAGACCACCACGATCGTCGAGGAGCGGCGCCCGGTGCCGCTGTTCCAGCACGTCCTGGTCGGTCGACGGCTCCTGGACCTCTTCGCCTCCTCCGACGTCGACGCCGCCTCGGGCTTCGTGCAGGAGGGTGCCCCGGTCAACGACGAGCTGGTGCGGCTCGCCCGCGACGACTGGGCCTCGAGCCGGCTCCAGGACCGCCGTACGCCCAGGAAGGGACGCGGCAAGACGCCGCGCGGACCGCAGGGCGGGCGCCCGGTCGGCAACGGCCGCCGGGTGTGGATCCCCAGCCGGGTCGACGTGCTCGAGGCCCTCGAGCGCGAGGGGCTGCTGCCGGCGATCGTGTTCATCTTCAGCCGGGTCGGCTGCGACGCCGCGGTCAAGCAGTGCCTCGACGCGAACGTGCGGCTGACCTCGGCCTCCGAGGGCGACGCGGTCCGCGGCTACGTCGAGGCGGCGTGTCGCGACCTGCCCGCCGACGACCTGCACGTGCTGGGCTACCACGACTTCCTGGAGGGGCTGGTGCGTGGCGTCGCCCCCCACCACGCCGGGATGCTGCCGGCGTTCAAGCAGGTCGTCGAGGAGCTCTACCTGCGCGGGCTCTGCAAGGCGGTCTTCGCCACCGAGACCCTGGCGCTGGGCATCAACATGCCGGCCCGGACCGTGGTCATCGAGAAGCTCAGCAAGTGGAACGGCGAGACGCACGCCGACATCACGCCGGGGGAGTACACCCAGCTCACGGGCCGCGCGGGCCGGCGCGGCCTCGACACCGAGGGTCACGGGATCGCGCTCTGGCAGCCCGGGATGAACCCGCGCGAGGTCGCCGGGCTGGCCTCGACGCGGACCTATCCGCTGAAGTCGTCGTTCCGCCCGTCGTACAACATGGCCGTCAACCTGGTCCACCAGTTCGGCCGGACCACCTCGCGCGAGCTGCTCGAGCAGTCGTTCGCGCAGTTCCAGGCCGACAAGGCCGTCGTCTCGCTGGCCCGCCAGCTGCGCAAGAGCGACGAGGCGCTCCAGGGCTACGCGCAGGCGGCCACGTGCCACCTCGGGGACTTCATGGAGTACGCCGGTCTGCGCCAGCAGATCACCGACCTCGAGAAGGACGCCAGCCGCAGCCGTCGCGCGGAGCGACGCGAGCAGGCGCTCGTGTCGTTGAGCCGGCTCAAGGTCGGCGACGTGATCGAGGTGCCCGCGGGCAAGTACGCCGGCCCGGCGCTCGTGCTCGACCCGGGCTGGGACGCGCAGAACCCCCGGCCCTACGTGCTCACCCTGGAGCGGCAGGCGCGGCGGCTCGGGCCGATGGACTTCCCCGAGCCGGTCGCGGCCCTGACCCGGATGCGGGTGCCCAAGAACTTCAACGGCCGCAACGCCCAGCAGCGACGCGACCTCGCCTCCGCCCTGCGTGCCCGCGCCGACCAGGTGCCACCGCCGCACCTGCGTCGTGACGACCCGGCGCCGGCGGCCGGTGGCCGGACGGCCGGTGACCGGTCGGCCGGTGGCCGGTCGGCCGGTGGCCGGTCGGCCGGGGGAGCGGGCAGCGACCGCGAGGTCGACGGCCTGCGGACCCGGCTGAAGTCCCACCCCTGCCACGCCTGCCCCGAGCGCGAGGACCACGCCCGGTGGGCCGAGCGGTGGTTCAAGCTCGACCGCGACGCCGAGACGCTGCGGCGCCGCGTCGAACGACGTACCAACACCGTGGCGCGCCAGTTCGACCGGGTCTGCGAGGTGCTCAGCGCGCTGGGCTACCTCACCGACGACCAGGACGGCGTCACGGAGCAGGGCGCGCACCTGCGACGCATCTACTCCGAGCTCGACCTCGTGGCCGCCGAGTCCCTGCGCCAGGGAGTCTGGGACGGCTTGACCGCCTCGGGGCTGGCCGCCGCGCTGTCGGTGCTGGTCTTCCAGGCCCGCCGACCCGACGACGCCCGCTCGCCCCGGGTGCCCGGCGGCCACACCGGGGCGGCGATCGATGCGATGACGCGGCTGTGGTCCGAGCTCGACGTCCTCGAGCGCGAGCACCACCTGGACTTCCTGCGCCGCCCTGACGCCGGCTTCGCCTGGGTCGCCTTCCGGTGGGCCGAGGGTGACGACCTCGACGACGTCCTCGGGACCACCGACCTCACCGCCGGCGACTTCGTGCGCTGGATGAAGCAGCTGCTCGACCTGTGCGGCCAGGTCGCCGACGCCGCCGGCCCCGGCCCCCTGCGCGACACCGCCCGCGACGCCGTCCGCAAGATCCGCCGCGGTGTCGTGGCGTACTCCGGCCTGGCTGAGTAGCGGCCGCTGCGCGGCTCGGGGGGCCCGGGGTGCGCCGTTTGGTCACCAACGACACAGAATCACCCCCGACATCTGTCGTTGGTGACCAAACGGCACGCCCTCTCGGCGCCCGGCCAGCGACCTGGCCTCAGGCATCCAGCGAGGCATGCGCGGCACGGCACTGCACGGCCGACGGTCGTACGGGCCGCGACCGACACCGATTGGTCACCAACGACACGAAAACCGGCGTGATTGGTGTCGTTGGTGACCAAACGACGCACACCGCACCCAGCCGCCAGCACGCCAGCCCGTAGCCGCGCAGGGTCAGGTTCAGCGGTCGGCGAGGGCGGTGCGCAACCGCGCGGTCGGCGAGTCCAGGCCGTACGCCGCGGCGAGCTCGTCGACGCGCGCGTCGTCGGGCGGTTCCCGCGGCAGTCGTACGTCGCCCGCGGCCAGGTCGACGCCCAGGTCGATCTCCCGGGCGACGGCGACGACCTGGGGTGCGACGGCGAGGTAGTCGGCCGCGTCGAGGATGCGGCGCCGCGGCCCCGGACCCATGGCGGAGTCGGGGTCGCCCGCCGCGGCGACGATCTCGGCGATGTCGGCGTGGCGACCCAGCAGGGTCGCCGCCGTCTTGTCGCCGACGCCCGCCACCCCGGGCAGCCCGTCGGAGGCGTCGCCGCGCAGGGTGGCGAAGTCGGCGTACTGACGGGCCTCGACGCCGTACCGCTCGCGCACCCAGGCCTCGTCCACCCGCTCGTGGCGGCCCACGCCCCGGGCGATGTAGAGCACCCGCACCGCGCGGTCGTCCTCGACGAGCTGGAACAGGTCGCGGTCGCCGGTGACGACGTCGACGGCGATCCCCGCCTCCGCCGCGCGGGTGGCGAGCGTGCCGATCACGTCGTCGGCCTCGAAGCCGGCCGCGCCGACGACGGAGATCCCGAACGCCTCCAGCACCGCGCGGATGATCGGCACCTGCACCCCCAGCGGGTCGGGCACCTCCTCGACGTCCGGGTCGCCGGCGACCTCCTCCACGACCCGGTGCGCCTTGTAGGAGGGCAGCAGGTCGACGCGCCACTGCGGGCGCCAGTCGTCGTCCCAGCAGCAGACCAGGTCGGTCGGGGCGTAGTCGGTGACCAGGCGCGAGATGAAGTCCATCAGCCCGCGCACGGCATTGACCGGGGTCCCGTCCGGCCCGGCGACGTCCGGCACCCCGAAGAACGCCCGGAAGTACATCGAGGCGGTGTCGAGCAGCATCAGCCGGCGGTCCTCACCCATGGCCCGCACCCTACGATGTCGACGCCGGGGACCCGCGGAGCGACGTCATGCCCCCGGGGCCCGGCACCGGTTAGGCTGCGCGGCGTGAGCATGATCTCCTCCGGTGTCGAGCCCACCGACCAGAAGATCCTCGAGCTCCTCTCCCGCGACGGCCGCATGTCTTTCACCGACCTGGGCAAGGCGACCGGACTGTCCACGTCCGCGGTGCACCAGCGCGTGAAGCGCCTCGAGCAGCGTGGGCTGATCCTCGGCTACGGCGCCACGATCAACCACGCCGAGGTGGGGCTGCCGCTGACCGCGTTCGTCTCGATCCGACCGACCGACCCGGCGGCGCCCGACGACTACCCGCAGCGCCTCGAGTCGATCCCCGAGATCGAGTCGTGCTGGTCGGTCGCCGGCCAGGAGTCCTACATCCTCAAGATCCGCGTGGCGACACCGCTCGACCTCGAGCACCTCCTCGGCCGGGTCCGGGCGCAGGCCAACGTGTCCACCCGGACCACGATCGTGCTCTCGACGGCCTACGAGAACCGCCCGGTGTGGTGAGCGGCGCTGCGGTGCCCGCACCGCCGCGCGGCCGCTGCGGGGCATGGACCCCTCAGTACGCCTGGAGCGCCGCCGTACGCCGCGACGCCTCCGCCATCGCCGCCGCCGTGATGGAGGCGTCGTCGGAGGCGATGTTCTCGCGCCACCACCGCTGCCCGGACGCGGGCAGGGTGTGGACCGGGTCGTAGAACGGGTAGGTGCGGCTCAGCGCGTCGGGGTCGTCGGCCTCGATCGAGGTCCGGTAGTTCTTCGTCCAGCGAGACACCCCGTGCTCGGTGTCGTAGGACGCCAGCTGGTGCACCCACCGCTTGCCGACGAAGGCCACGTCACAGACCAGGCGCGGGGTGGCGAAGCCGGGCAGGTAGCCCATGATCGCGGTCTGGAGCCGCTGCGCGTCGGCGACCGAGGTCCGCCAGTGCTCGGCGTACGGGATCATGTCGCACAGGTAGAAGTAGTACGGCGTGATGCCGGCACCGTCGAGCAGCGCGAAGCACAGGTCGAGCAGCGTGTGGGCGTCGGCGTTGACGCCGTTGAGCAGGACGCCCTGGTTGCGCACGTCGCGCAGGCCCGCGTCGAGCATCGCGCGGCTGGCCTGCGCGACCAGGGGGGTGATCGACTGCGCATGGTTGGCGTGGGTGTGCATCGCCAGTCCGACGCCCCGGGAGCGGGCCAGCGCCGCGACGCGCCCGACGCCGTCGACGACCTCCGGCTGGAGCCAGTGCTGCGGCAGCCCGACGAGCGCCTTGGTCGCCAGCCGGATGTCGCGCACGTTGTCGACCTCGAGCAGCGAGGTCAGGAAGGCCTCGAGGCGTGGCCAGGGCATGTTGGCCACGTCGCCGCCGGAGACCACGACGTCGCGCACGCTGGGGGTACGGCGCAGGTAGTCGAGCATGGCTCCGAGCCGGTCGGCCGGCTTGCCGACCAGGCGCAGCTTCTCGACGGTGGGCGTGGAGGTGCCGACCAGGTCCATGCGGGTGCAGTGCCCGCAGTACTGGGGACAGGTGGGCAACAGCTCGGCGAGCACCTTCGTCGGGTAGCGGTGGGTCAGCCCCTCGGCGACCCACATGTCGTGCTCGTGCAGCGAGTCACGGGTGGCGTAGGGGTGGGAGGGCCAGTCGGTGCGGCGGTCCGAGAAGACCGGCAGCATGTAGTGGCGTACCGGGTCGAGGTAGAAGGCCTCGGTCAGCGAGCCGGCGCCGGCGGGCACGGCGTACGGCGCCATCGTGTTCAGCATCTGCGGCGGCAGCAGCATCGACATGGTGGCGCGCTCGGCCTGGTCGCGCTCGAGGTCGGCGTAGAAGCGCTCGTCGACGAGGTCGCCGAGGACCTCGCGGAGCTGGCGGGGGTTCTTCACGCAGTGGGCGCGCTGCCACTGCACCGAGGCCCAGTCCTCGGCACGTACGTCGCGCCAGCCCGGGAAGCGGGTCCAGTCCGGCTCGACGAGCTCCGGCGCGCGGTAGGCGTAGGGCTGGCCGGTCTCGACGGCGGTGCGCATGGTTCCTCCGATAGGTGGGCACGGGGCGCCGGTCGGCGCGTCGGGGTGGCCGACGTCGGTGTGCTCTGTCACAGTAGATGCAGATCCTACGGCGCAACCAGCGGCTCGCCGCAATATATCCCGTCGCAGGACCATCAGACGCAGATGACTACAGGAGGTTCGGTGCTGTCCGAGGCGACCCAGACCGTGCGGGCAGGCGACCCGGTGGGGCTGCACCGGGTCGTCGACGAGCCGCGGGTGCTGCCCCAGGCCGCACGGCGTCTCGACGCGCGCGCAGCGCTGTGGCCCGACGAGGTCCGCATCCGCGTCGAACGGCTCAACCTCGACGCCGCCTCGTTCCGCCAGCTGCGTGAGGCCCACGACGGCGACGGCGCTGCGGTGCGTGCCGAGGTCCTCGCGATCGTCGCCGAGCGCGGCAAGATGCAGAACCCGGTGACCGGCTCCGGCGGCATGCTGGTGGGCACGGTCGAGGAGGTCGGACCGGACTCGAGCCTGGGTCTCGCCGTGGGCGACCGCGTCGCATCGCTGGTCTCGCTCTCGCTGACCCCGCTCGTCATCGAGGACGCGCTGGTCGACTGGGACGGCGCGAGCGAGCAGGTGCCGTGCACGGGGTACGCGGTGCTGTTCGGCCGCTCCGTCGCCGCACGGCTGCCCGAGGACCTGCCGGCGCCGCTGAGCCTGGCCGTGATGGACGTGTGCGGCGCACCCGCGCTCGTCGCCCGCGTCGTCGCCGAGCACCGCCGCGACCACGGTGTCGCACCGGTCGTGGCCGTCGTCGGGGGAGCGGGCAAGTCGGGCTCGCTGAGCCTCGCCGCGGCACACGAGGCCGGCGCCGCACGCACGATCGGCGTCGTTCCCCACGAGCATGAGGCGCGTCGGCTGGCGGAGGCCGGTCTGGCCGACGCGGTCGCGGTCGCCGACGCCCGCGACCCCCTCGCCCTGCGTGATGCCGTCGTCACCGCCGGCGGACCGGCCGACGTGTGCGTCGTGTGCGTCGACGTCCCCGGCTGCGAGGGCGGCGCGATCCTGTCCACCGCCGAGGGCGGGACGATCGTGTTCTTCTCGATGGCCACCTCGTTCGCGGCCGCCGCCCTCGGCGCGGAGGGCCTGGCCGCCGACGTCCGGATGCTCGTCGGCAACGGGTACGTCCCCGGGCACGCCGACCTCGCCCTGGACCTCCTGCGGCGCCACGCCGGCGTCCGGTCGATCTTCGAGGAGCGCACGTGAGCAAGCTGAACCTCGACGCCGACCTCGTGCGGCGGGCTCGTGACCTGGCCCGCCAGGCCGGGGGACCCGTGGTCGACCTGGCGCGGGCCCACACCACGGTCTCGGTCGAACGCGCGACCCTGCGTCTGGCCGGCCTCGGCGGCGCCGACCCCGAGGGCACCCCCTGGGCCAACCGTCTGCTCGACGTGGTCTGCGCCGACCTCGGCGACGACGCCCTGCCGCACGGCGTCGCACTGCCCGTGTGGGACGCCCTGGTGCGCGGTGAGGCCGACGACCTCGCGTCCCTGGCGGCCAAGGCCTCGGCCGGCTCGGTGCGCTTCCGCCTGCCCGCGGGCCCCGACGCCGAGCGGGCCCGCTCGGCGGCCCACGACGCCGTCGCGCACGGCGTACGCCGGATGGATGCGCGTCGCGTGGAGCGCGAGGAGATGATCACCCGCCACGGCGACGCGCCCCGCCAGCCCTGGATCTACCTCATCGTCGCGACCGGCGACATCCACGAGGACATCCCGCAGGCCCAGCAGGCGGCGCGCGAGGGCGCCGACGTGATCGCGGTCATCCGCTCCACCGGGCAGAGCCTGCTCGACTTCGTGCCCGAGGGCGCCACCCGCGAGGGCTACGCGGGCACCTACGCCACCCAGGAGAACTTCCGGCTGATGCGCGCCGCGCTCGACGAGTCCAGCCGCGAGCTCGGCCGCTACGTCCGCCTGACCAACTACGCCTCCGGCCTGTGCATGCCCGAGATCGCGGTCCTCGCGGGCCTGGAGCGGCTCGACATGATGCTCAACGACTCGATGTACGGGATCCTGTTCCGCGACATCAACCCGGTGCGCACCTTCGTCGACCAGCGCTTCAGCCGCCAGGTCCACGCCCGGGCCGGCATCATCATCAACACCGGCGAGGACAACTACCTCACCACCGCCGACGCGATCGAGGCGGCGCACACGGTCACGACCAGTCAGCTGCTCAACGAGTACTTCGCCCGCGAGGCCGGTCTCGAGGACTGGCAGCTCGGACTGGGTCACGCCTTCGAGATCGACCCCGCCGTGCCGGACTCCTTCCGCCTCGAGCTCGCCCACGCGCTGCTGGCCCGCGAGCTGTTCCCGACGGCTCCGCTGAAGTGGATGCCACCGACGCGGCACATGAGCGGCGACATCTTCCGCGGCTACCTGCTCGACGGGTTCTTCAACCTCGCCGGCGCCCTGACCGGGCAGGGGATCCTGCTCGTCGGGATGATGACCGAGGCCGTCGTCACGCCGTGGCTCTCCGACCGCGACCTCGCCCTGGCCAACGTGCGCTACGTGCTCGAGGCGGCCGGCTCCCTGCACGAGGACTTCCACCCCGCCCCGGACGGGGTGATCGCCACCCGGGCGCACCACGTGCTCGCCGAGACCGTCGACCTGCTCGAGCGGATCGTGGGCCGCGAGCACGGCCTGCTCGACGCCATCGCCGACGGCACGTTCGGGCTGATGAAGCGCCCCGCCGACGCGGGTCGCGGCCTCGAGGGCGTGGCCGCGCTCGCCCCGGCGTACTGCAACCCCGCCCGTGACCTGCTCGAGACCACGGCCCTGACCAGAGACGAGGAACCGGCATGAGCATCGTGCGTCCCTACGGCGACACCACCGGCGACGGCATGGTGCAGCTCAGCTTCACCCTGCCGGTGCCGCACTCCAAGGTCGCCGAGGGCGCCGCGGCGCAGCTGGCGCAGAAGATGGGCATGGAGGCCGTCCTGGTCGCCCACAGCAAGCCGATGGGCCCGGACTTCACCTTCTTCGTCGTCTACGGACGGGTCAACCACCTCGTCGACACCGAGCAGGTCACCGTCGTCGAGCGCGACTTCCCGCTGCTGACGCCGGCCGAGGCGAACGCCGCGGTCAAGACGTCGCTGCGGCGCCGGCTGGTCGTCGTCGGGGCCTGCATCGGCACCGACGCCCACACGGTCGGGATCGACGCGATCCTCAACATCAAGGGCTTCGCGGGGGAGAAGGGCCTGGAGTACTACCGCGAGCTGCGGGTGGTCAACCTCGGAGCCCAGGTCTCGGTGCCGCAGCTGGTCGCGCGGTGCGAGGAGGAGGACGCGGACGCGGTCCTGGTCAGCCAGGTCGTCACCCAGCGCGACGCCCACCTGCTCAACACCCGCGAGATGGCGGCGGCCTTCCGCGAGGCCTACCCGCCCCACCGCCGACCGCTGCTGGTCGTCGGGGGGCCGCGCTTCGACGAGACCATGGCCGAGGACCTCGGCGTCGACCAGGTCTTCGCCCGCGGCACGACCCCGGCCGAGGTCGCCTCCTACCTGGTGCACCGCCTCGCCCCCACCTCCTCGCCCGAGCCGCGCACGACGTCGGTGACCCTGGCCTCGTGAGCGATCTCGGACCCACGGTCGGGACGACCGTCACGCACCGGCGCTACGTGCCGTACTCCCACGCCCACTACGCCGGCCACCTCGTCGACGGCGCCTACAGCCTCGGCCTCTTCGGTGACGTCGCGACCGAGATGTGCATCCGCACCGACGGCGACGAGGGGCTGTTCGCCTCCTACGACGAGGTCACGTTCGCGGCCCCCGTGCGTGCGGGCGACGTGCTCGAGGTGGAGGCCGTGCTCGTCGCCGTCGGCACGCGGTCGCGACGCCTCGCGCTGACCGTGCGGGTGATCGCGCGCGGCGAGCCGCGAGCCGACCGGCCCGGGGCGGCGAGGGTGCTCGAGGAGCCCCTCGTGGCCACGACGGCGACCGGCACCGTGGTCGTCCCCGGCGGGTCACGCCCCTGATCTCACCCCGCGGCACAGGATGATCGGGGCGCTCGCCCGGCGCCGCTCGGTCACGCGCGCGCCCGTCGACGCCGATACACGTCGTCGACCCGCGCGTTGCGAACGACACGCCGCCGCGAGCAGATTGTCACGATCCATTTCAGGTCCGACCCGGCCGTGCTGACCTGCGAGGACGAGAGTCCGCGCAGGTCAGAGCCGTGTTGACAGGCCTCGGGCCGCTCACCGAGAGTATGGACATCCGCTCATGCAGGCCGTGGCCCGCAGGTCGGCGTCCGGTCGGCCGTGACCGGGTGGTGTTGACGCCAGACACCCTCCCGCACGGTTCGTCAACGTCGGTCCGCCCCGCGAGTGGGGCGGAGGGAGACCTGGACCCCTAGACAACAGGACGTGCGTCGCCGCCAGTGGCGCGCGCTCTGGACCGACGGGTCCGGGTCCCCCTCCGCCGGCCCGCATGAGTCCTACCGCGCCGCCGTCGGGACCGTCCCCCGGCACCCCGGTAGGTTCTGCACGTGCCAGCCCGTGTCCTCCTCGCTGCGCTGGCCGGCGTCGGGCTCTCCCTGGCCTTCGAGCCGGTCGCGTTCTTCTGGGTGATGCCGCTCGCGCTGGGTGCCTTCGCGCTGCTGACCCGAGGCGTCGGAGCCCGCTCGGGACTGGCGGTGGGTCTGGTCTTCGGGGCCGCGTTCTACTTCACCACCATCTGGTGGATGAACGGCTCGATCGGCGTCGAGGGCTGGGTGACCCTGTCCACGACGGAGACGCTGTTCTACGGCGTGCTCGGGGCGGTGGCGACCCGGCTGCACCGGCTGCGGGCCTGGCCGTTCTGGCTGGCCTGCGCGTGGGTCTCGGTGGAGGTGCTGCGCAGCACCTGGCCCCTGAGCGGCATGCCGTTCGGCCGGCTCCCCTTCGCCGTCGTCGACACCCCGGTCGCGCCCGCCCTGGCCTACGTCGGCATGAACGGCGTGTCCTTCCTGCTCGCCGCGACCGGCTTCCTGCTGGCGCGTGTCGCCCTGAGCAGGCGGCCGCTCGAGGGCCTCGTGGCGCTCGGCTCGCTGGTCGCCGTCGGGGCGCTGAGCCTCGTCCCGTCCCTCGCGCCGTACACGCTGCCCACGACCGGCCAGGCGAGGGTCGCGGCGGTGCAGGGCAACGTGCCCGGACCGGGCAACAACGTGCTCTACGACCCCTTCCAGCTGACCGTGAACCACGCGCAGGCCACCGTCGAGCTCGCTCGACGCGTGGCCGCCGGCGAGACCCCCGCCCCCGACTTCGTGGTCTGGCCCGAGAACTCCACGGCCAGCGACCCCTTCCGGGACCCGGCGCTCGAGGCCGAGATCGACCGCGCCGTCGCCGCCGTCGACGTGCCCGTCCTGGTCGGGGCGCTGGTCTACCGCGGCGACGGCGAGCTGCTCAACCAGGGCATCGTGTGGGACCCGGTCACCGGCCCGGGGGAGCGCTACGGCAAGCAGAACCCGGTGCCCTACGGCGAGTACATCCCCTGGCGCGACCAGATGCCGTCGTGGTTCCTCACGGCGGGTCGTCTCGGCGAGATCACCCGCGACTCCCAGGCGGGCACCCGGACCACCCCGCTGAGGATCGCCGGCGTCAGCGTCGCCGACGCGATCTGCTTCGACGTCGCCTACGACGCCGGCCTCTACGCCCAGGTCGAGGACGGCGCGCAGATGCTGGTCGTGCAGACGAGCAACGCCAGCTTCATCTTCACCGACCAGGTCGAGCAGCAGTTCGCCATCACGCGACTGCGCGCCGTCGAGACGGGTCGCTGGCTGGTCGTGGCCTCGACCAACGGGCTGTCCGGGATCATCGCACCCGACGGGTCGGTCGTGCAGACGGCGCCGGCACTGGCCGAGGCCGTCCTCACCGACCAGGTCGGGCTCGTCGAGGGCGTCACGCCCGGCGTACGCCTGGGCGCGTGGCCGGTCAGGGCCTTCACCGTGCTGATGCTGCTCGGCCTGGTCCTGTCCTGGCGCGCGGCGCCGCTGCGGCGACGAGACCGTCGCTCCGAGCCCGACGACGGACCTGCTGGCACGATGGAGACGTCGGACCCGCCGGGGGAGCACCCAGCCCCCGCGGGCAGCACCAGGGAGGTCGGGATGAGCAGCTCGCGGAGCGGGGGACCGCGCACGGTCGTGGTGGTGCCGACCTACGACGAGATCGACAACCTGGCCTGGATCCTGGAGCGGATGCGTCACGCCCAGCCCGACCTGGACGTCCTCGTCGTCGACGACGACTCCCCGGACGGGACCGGCCGGCTCGCCGACGACCTGGCCGCCGCCGACGACCGGCTCCACGTGCTGCACCGCACCACGAAGAGCGGGCTGGGGGCGGCGTACCTCGCCGGCTTCGCGTGGGCCCTCGAACGCGGCTACGACGTGATCGGCGAGATGGACGCCGACGGGTCCCACGCACCCGAGCAGCTCGGACGCCTGCGCGAGGCGATCCTGGACGCCGACCTCGTGATCGGCTCGCGCTACGTCGCCGGCGGCGCGGTGCACAACTGGCCCTGGCACCGCCAGGCCCTCTCCCGGGGGGGCAACGCCTACGTCCGCGTGCTGCTGGGCCTGCCTGTGCGCGACGCCACCGCCGGGTTCCGGCTGTTCCGCCGTGAGGCCCTCGAGGTGATCGACCTCGGCGCCGTGCGCTCGGTGGGCTACGTCTTCCAGACCGACCTGACCGCGCGCGCGATCGAGGCCGGCCTGCGGGTGCGCGAGGTGCCGATCGACTTCGTCGAGCGCACCCGGGGGGAGTCGAAGA
The DNA here is from genome assembly GCA_963714475.1 of uncultured Actinomycetota bacterium. GTDB lineage: Bacteria > Actinomycetota > Actinomycetes > Propionibacteriales > Nocardioidaceae > Nocardioides. The sequence goes on along the minus strand of CAVQOP010000005.1, from coordinate 354,873 downwards.
TGAACGGCGCGATCGCCGTCGAGTCGCTGCGGCTGATCACGCGGTGGGGCCTCGCGCAGCGCCGCGAGCGGTGGAGCGGCGGACCGGACGGCGCCGGGGCCGCGCACCCGGCCGACCGGCGCCGGAGCGAGGTGGGACGATGAGCTCCGTCGGAGGAGGCGGCCCGGTGGGTGGCGGCCCTCGACGGCGGCGGTGGGTGCCGCTGGCGCTGGTCGTGGCCTTCGTGGTGCTGCCGCTGGTCGAGATCATCGTGATCATCCAGGTCGGCTCCGTGATCGGTGCGTGGTGGACGGTCCTGCTGCTGGTCGTCGACAGCCTGGTCGGGGCCTGGCTGGTACGCCGCGAGGGCGCGCGGGCGTGGCGTTCCCTCCAGGACGCGCTGCGCCGCGGCGCCGTCCCGGGCCGTGAGATCGCCGACGGTGCGCTGATCCTCGTCGGCGGGACCTTGATGCTCACCCCGGGGTTCGTCACCGACGTCCTCGGGATCGCGTTGGTCCTGCCGTTCACCCGGCCGTTGTTCCGCGGGGCCCTGACCCAGGCCGTGACCCGCCGCCTCGTCGTCGGCGGCGGCCCGGTGGGGCCGGGAGGGTTCGGGGCCGGTTTCGGCCGACCAGGAGGGGGACCCTCTGCTGCGGACCCACGACGAGACCCCGGACCAGCAGGGCCCGAGGGCCCTGTGATCCGGGGTGAGGTCGTCGACGACGACTCGTGAGCGTCCAGGTCCAGCCGTTGCTTCGTCCCCGAGGTGGGGGACGCCTCAGGCCGTCGCCTTGCGCTTGCGCGCGTTGGCGCGGTGCAGGTGCGCCGGGCCGATCTCGCCGCCGCGCAGCAGGTCGAGGCGCTCCTTGAGGATGTCCTCGAGCTCCTTCTCCGAGCGGCGCTCGAGCAGCATGTCCCAGTGGGTCCGGGCGGGCTTCTCGGGCTTGTGGGTCGGCTCGATCCCCGCGATGCTCAGCGACTGCGCACCGCACTTCGGGCACTCCCAGATCGCCGGCACGTCGGCCTCGACCGACATGGTGATCTCGAACTCGTGACCCTGCTTGCAGCGATAGCCGACCTGCTGCCGCGCTGCGAACTCGATCCCGCGCTCGTCCTCGAAGCTCTGGCCTCCCAGTCGCGCTCCACGCAATGTGCGCTCCGCCATGAGGCACCTCCAATGTCGTTCCCGGCGATCTGGGGCAAGACGGGTTCCTGACCGTGCCCCCGTGGAAGATCCAGCGACCGTCGATGTCGTAGCGGACGCAACCGGGTATCTGGTGCCAACGCTACCCGCGCCCCCAACATTCCGTGGCGCTCCGGCGCGATGGGCCCTTCCGGCTCACGGCGTGGCGGCCGGGGCCTCCCGGTCCGGGCTGCGCACGGGCGCGAGCAGCCCCAGGCCGACGATCAGCACCAGCACGATGCCGAGGATCCCGAAGTACTGCGCCTCCGACGCGTTCTCCGCGCCACTGAGCCGGGTGCCGATGACGATCGCGACCGCGAACAGCGCCGGGGCCAGGAAGCTCACCGCGCGACCGGTGGTGGCGTACAGGCCGAAGATCTGACCCTCCCGACCCGGCGGCGTCAGACGCAGCAGGAACGTCCGCGACGCGGACTGGGCGGGGCCGACGAAGACGGCGAGCAGCAGCCCGAAGGTCCAGAAGACGATCTGCCCGCCAGAGTGCAACGCGAAGACGGCCAGCCCGGAGACGATCATCAGCACCAGGGAGCCGACGATCACCCGCTTCGGGCCGATCCGGTCGTCGAGCACGCCGAAGCCGATGGTGGCCAGACCGGCGACCACGTTGGCTGCGATCCCGAAGACGATGACCCCGCTCGTGGTGAAGCCGAAGGAGCCGGCCGCGAGGACCGCGCCGAAGGTGAAGACCCCGGCCAGTCCGTCGCGGAAGACCGCGGAGGCGCCGAGGAACCACACGACGTTGCGGTCGGTGCGCCACAGGTCGCGCACCGACTCGAAGAGGCGGGCGTAGGACTCACCGATCCGCGCGACGCGACCCCGTGTCCCACCCGGGCCCGACGTACGGGGGATGCGCCTGGACCTGTCGTCGCGAACCGTGAGGAGCACCGGGAGGGAGAAGAGCAGGGTCCACACGGCACAGAACAGCATGGTCACCCGCACGTTCAGGCCGTTGTCGGCACTGACGCCGAACCACCCGACCTCGGGGCTGATCAGGCCCACGTAGACCACGAGCAGCAGCACGATGCCTCCGAGGTAGCCCATCCCCCAGCCGAGGCCGGAGACGCGGCCCACCGTGCTCGGGGTGGAGACCTCGGCGAGCATCGCGTTGTAGTTGACCGAGGCCAGCTCGAAGAACACGTTGCCGCCGGCGAGGAGCAGCAGACCGAGCCACAGGCGGTCGACCGAGGGTGTGACGAGGAACATCGATGCGGAGACGACCACGACGAGCGCGGTGTTGACCCCGAGCCAGAAGGTGCGGCGTCCGGTGCGGTCCGAACGCTGGCCCGAGACCGGGGCGAGCAGCGCGACGAGCACCCCGGCGGCGGCCAGGGACCAGCCCAGGGCGGTGTCGGCGTCGGGACCGAAGGCGTCGGAGGTGAGGTAGACGCTGAAGACGAAGGTGGTGATGACGGCGTTGAACGCCGCGGAGCCCCAGTCCCACAGGCCCCAGGCCCACACGGGCCACCCGATGCGCCCGGTCGCGGTGGTGGGCCGAGGTGGTGAGCTCGCGGGGCTGCTCACCGCGAGCTCGCCGCCCCTTCGCCGGCCCAGGCCCCTCGCGCACGCAGCACCTCGCCCAGCAGGTCGGTGCGGTCGGTCATCAGCCCGTCGACGCCGGCGTCGAGCAGCGCGTGCATCTGCGTCGGGTCGTCGACGACCCACACGTGCACGGGGACCCCCAGGGCACGGGCGCGGCGCAGGAACCCCGGGGTCAGCAGCCGCAGCGGCCCGACCCGGACCGGCACCTGGAGCGCGTCGGCGTGGTCGCCGGTGACGAGGGCCACGAGCGCGGCGCTGGGCAGCAGCCGGAAGGCCGCGACCTCTCCCGGGTGGGCTCCGGTGGCGACACGTCCGTGGCTCAGACGGCGGAACAGGCGGAGCCGACGCGCGGAGAACGACCCCACCAGCACCCGGTCGTGGGCGCGTCGGGCGTCGAGCAGGTCGGCGAGGGCGTAGGCGGCCGCATCCGACTTGAGATCGACGTTGAACGTGCAGCCGGGCAGCTGCTCGAGCAGGTCACCGAAGGTCGGCACGGACTCGCGACCACCGATGCGGGCACGCCGTACCTGCGCCCAGGTGGCGTCCGCGACCGCACCGACGGCGTCGGTGACCCGATCGAGGACGTCGTCGTGGAAGGCGACCAGGACGCCGTCGCGGGTGACGTGGACGTCGGTCTCGAGGTCGGTGAAACCGAGGGCGGCGGCGTGGCGGAAGGCGACCAGCGTGTTCTCGAGGCCGTCCAGGTCAGGGTGCCGGGCGCCGCCCCGGTGGGCGAAGGCCCGCACCCGCCCGCCGTGCGCGACCGGCGGCTCGCGGCGTCCGCCGGGGCGCGGGCGGGGTGCGCGGTGTGCGCGTCCCGGAGGCGGCGAGGAGGTCACGCGAGGATGATCCCACGACCGGCGAGCGCCGTACGGCTGTCGGCGTGCAAGGCTGCGCGTGTCTCGTCCCGCCGACACAGGAGCTGCCATGACCACCGACCTCTCTGGACGGACCGCCGTCGTGACCGGGGCCGCGAGCGGGATCGGCGCCGCCTGTGCGCGGGCGCTCGCCGCCGCCGGCGCGGACGTCGTCGTCGCCGACGTCGACACCGACGGGGCCGAGGCGGTCGCCGCCGAGGTCGGCGGGCGTGCGTGGAGCGTCGACCTGTCCGACCTCGACGCGCTCGGCGAGCTCCGGCTCGAGGCCGACGTCCTGGTCAACAACGCCGGCATCCAGACCGTCGCCCCGATCCAGGACTTCGACCCGGCGCGGTTCCGCCTCATCGTCGACCTGATGCTCACCGCGCCCTTCCTGCTCACGCGCGCGGTGCTGCCGGGCATGTACGAGCGCGGCTTCGGCCGGGTGGTCAACCTCAGCTCCGTGCACGGCCTGCGCGCCAGCCCCTACAAGTCGGCCTACGTCGCGGCCAAGCACGGGCTGGAGGGCCTCTCGAAGGTGACCGCCCTCGAGGGCGGGCCGCACGGCGTGACCAGCAACTGCGTGAACCCCGGCTACGTGCGGACCCCGCTGGTCGAGAAGCAGGTCGCCGACCAGGCCCGCATCCACGGCATCGGCGAGGACGAGGTCGTCGAGAAGGTGATGCTCACCGAGAGCGCCATCAAGCGCCTCGTCGAGGCCGACGACGTCGCCGACCTCGTCCGGTGGCTGTGCGGCGACTCCGCCGCGATGGTCACCGGCGCGTCGTACACGATGGACGGTGGTTGGACCTCCCGGTAGGTCCACGGCACCGGCTGAGGCGTGCCGTTTGGTCACCAACGACACGTTTCGGGCCGCGATTGTTGTCGTTGGTGACCAAACGACGTCGGCAGGGCCGCGATCAGGGGATCGCGACCTCATCGCTCGGGCGCCGGTCGGGCGCAGGCCCCCGTACGGCAGGTGGTGGCTCGAGGCGTGCCGTTTGGTCACCAACGACATGTTTCGGGCGGCAATTGTTGTCGTTGGTGACCAAACGACGTCACTTACCACGCGCGCTCGGCGGCGGAGGCGGTGAGCGCCGCGCTCGCCAGACCCGGCCCACCCAGACCGGAGCCCGAGCCCGACCAGACGCCGGGCCCGGACCCCACACCCGGCCGGCGACAGCTCAGATGTCGCGGAACGGCTCGATGTTGGCGCCGAGCTCGTTGAGGCGCTCGGCGAGGTCCTCGTAGCCGCGGTGGATGACGTAGGTGCTGCGCAGGACCGAGGTGCCCTTCGAGGCGAGCATGGCGAGCAGGATCACGACCGCGGGGCGCAGGGCGGGCGGGCAGACGAGCTCGGTGCCGGTGAAGCTGGTCGGGCCCTCGATCATGACGCGGTGGGGGTCGAGCAGCTTGACCTGGCCGCCGAGCTTGTTGAGGTCGGTGAGGTAGATCGCCCGGTTCTCGTAGACCCAGTCGTGCAGGAAGGTCTGCCCGTGCGCGACCGCCGCGATGACGGCGAAGAACGGCAGGTTGTCGATGTTGAGGCCCGGGAACGGCATCGGGTGGATCTTGTCCAGCGGCGCGTGCAGCTCCGAGGCGTACGTCGTGAGGTCGACGAGGCGGGTCCGGCCGTTGGCGGCGGTGTACTCCTCGGTGCGGTCGTAGCGCAGGCCCATCTCCTCGAGCAGCGCGAGCTCGATCTCGAGGAACTCGATCGGGCAGCGCTCGATGGTGATCGAGGACTTGGTCACGATCGCGGCCGCGAGCAGCGACATCGCCTCGATCGGGTCCTCGCTGGGGGCGTAGTCGACGTCGACGTCGATCCGCTCGCAGCCGGTCACCTGCAGCGTCGTCGAGCCCACGCCCTCGATGGTGACCCCGAGGCGCTGGAGGTAGAAGCAGAGGTCCTGGACCATGTAGTTCGACGAGGCGTTGCGGATCGTGGTGGTGCCCGGGTGCAGGGCGGCGGCCATCAGGGCGTTCTCGGTGACCGTGTCGCCGCGCTCGGTGAGCACGATCGGGCGGGCGGGGGAGATGCCGTGCTGGACCTCGGCGTGGTAGCTGCCGTCGGTCGCCTTGACCTCGAGGCCGAAGGGCCGCAGGGCCGACATGTGCGGCTCGACGGTGCGGGTGCCGAGGTTGCAGCCGCCGGCGTAGGGCAGCTCGAAGTTGTCGCTGCGGTGCAGCAGCGGCCCGAGGAACATGATGATGGAGCGGGTACGTCGTGCCGCCTCCTCGTCGATGTGGTCCAGGTCGAGCTCGCGCGGCGGGATGATCTCGAGGTCGTCGGAGCCGTCGAGCCAGCGGCACTGCACGCCCAGGCTGGTGAGCACCTCGAGCAGGCGGTTGACCTCCTCGATCCGGGCGACCTTGCGCAGCGTGGTGCGGCCACGGTTGAGCAGCGAGGCGCACAGCAGGGCGACGCCGGCGTTCTTGGAGGTCTTCACCGCGATGTTGCCCGAGAGCGTGGTGGGTCCGGTGACGCGCAGGTGGGTCGGTCCGGCGCCCAGCGCGACGATCTCGGAGTCGAGGGCCGCGCCGATGCGCGCGAGCATCTCCAGCGAGAGGTTCTGGTGGCCCTTCTCGATCCGGTTGATGGCGCTCTGGCTCGTGGCCAGCAGGTCGGCCAGCTGCTGCTGGGTGAGGCCACGGTGCTGGCGGGCGTCGCGGATCAGGTTCCCGATCCGGCCCTTGTAGTCGAGAGGCATGCCGACCACGCTAACTCACATGTGAGATAACGCCAGACATCCCCGGCCCCGCCCCAGGAGGTGTCGTTGCTCACCCACCCGCGGTGAGAACCGACGTCACACCCGTCACCGCGGTGCCATAGTGGCGATCATGCGTGCCACCACCATCCACGGACCCGGCGACATCCGCGTCAGCGAGGTGCCCGACCCCCGGGCCAGCGCCCCGACCGACGCCGTCGTCAGCGTCCTCGCCGGCTGCATCTGCGGCTCCGACCTGTGGCCCTACCGCGGCGAGAACGACATCACCGTGGGTGCCACGATCGGCCACGAGTGCGTCGGCGTCGTCACCGAGGTCGGCTCCGAGGTCCGTTCGTTCCGCGCCGGCGACGTGGTCGTCGTGCCGTTCTGCCACTCCGACAACACCTGCGTGCACTGCCGCGCCGGGGTGCACTCGGCGTGCGAGAACCTCGGGGTCACCCGCAGCGGCCAGGCCGAGCTCGCCCTGGTCACGCAGGCGGAGGGCAGCCTGGTCAAGGTCGACGGCGCCACCGGCTCCACCCTGGAGGCCTCGCTGCTCCCCTCCCTGCTGGCGCTCTCCGACGTCATGCCGACCGGGTGGCACGCCGCGGTCTCGGCCGGGGTCAGCGCCGGCGGCACGGTGGTGGTCGTCGGCGACGGCGCCGTCGGGCTGTGCGGCGTGCTGGCCGCCTCGGTGATGGGCGCTGAGCGCGTCGTGGCGATGTCGCGCCACGAGCCGCGCCAGAAGATCGCGACCGAGTTCGGCGCGACCGACCTCGTCGAGGCCCGCGGCGACGAGGGCGTCGCTGCGGTCATGGAGCTCACCCGCGGCGTCGGCGCGGACGCGGTGCTGGAGTGCGTCGGCACCGACGAGTCGATGAGGACGGCGTTCGAGGTCGCCCGGCCCGGTTCGACGGTCGGCTTCGTGGGCGTTCCGCACGGCGTGGAGCTGCCGGTGCGCTCGATGTTCTCCCGCAACGTCGGGCTGGCCGGCGGGATGGCCCCGGTGCGCCGCTACCTGCCGAGCCTGCTCGACCTCGTCGTGAGCGGCCGGATCGAGCCGGGCCGCGTCTTCGACCTCGAGCTGGGCCTCGACCAGGTCGCCGAGGGCTACCGGGCGATGGACCAGCGCACGGCGATCAAGGTGCTCCTCCGGCCCTGACCGGCCCGCCGGGTCTTGATCGGATCCGGGCCGACCGACCGGGCTCAGCCCGTCATCACGCCGAGTGTTCGCGGGTTGAAGCCGGGGAAGACCGCCGACGTGCTGGCCCCGAAGCGACGCGAGACGACTTCGGCGAGGATGCTGCGGTAGTCGGTCGTGACCGTCAGGTCGGAGTCGAGATCGGTGCCGAGCTCGGGGAAGGTGCCGTAGAACTTCCCGCCCCTGACCCCGGCCCCGGCCAGCAGCATGACGCTGCCGAAGCCGTGGTCGAGGCCACGGTTCTCGTTCTCGACCACGCGGCGGCCGAACTCGGTCAGCGTCACCACCGTGACGTTGTCGGCGCGGGAGCCGAGGTCGTCGAAGAACGCGGCCAGCGCGGCGCCGAGGTCCTGGCAGTTGTGCATCATCGCCCCGCCCTCGACCGTCCCGAGCCCGGAGTGCATGTCCCAGCTGCCCTGGTCGATGGTGAGCACCTCGACACCGACGTCGCCCTTGATGATCCTCGCCGCCGACGCCATGGCCCGGCCGAGGTCGCCGGCCGGGTAGCTCGCCCCGTGGGCGGGGCGGGCGGAGCCACGGCGTACGGGCGTGAAGTCCTCGACCGCGGCGAACGCCTGGCCCGCGGCACGGCCGAGCGCGTCGTCGCGACCCGCCCAGAGCTGGCGCAGCGAGCTGACCCGCCGCGAGGAGGTCGTGCTCGCCCCGGCCACCATCACCGAGGCCGGGTCCAGGGCGCTCATCGTCGGCTCGGGCCCGCTCAACGAGCCCGGCACGGCGCCGTCGGTGACCGCCATCGCCTGCAGCGGTGAGGGCCCCCCGGAGTCCAGGCCGATCAGCCGGTTCAACCACCCGGTGCGCTCCTGCGACCCGGGGGCCGCGTCCTCCAGCTCCTCCATCGCCGAGAAGTGCGAGCGGTTGGGTGCGGGCAGGCCGGTCGCGTGCACGGCGGCCAGGCGCCCCGAGCGCCACAGCGGCTCGAGCGCCCGCAGGTGCGGGTTCCAGCCGAAGAAGCCGTCACCACCCCACAGGCTGGAGGCGGGGACCGCGATGTGCGGCCGGGCCCGGTAGTAGGCGGGGTCGCCGTGGGGCACGACCATCGAGAGCCCGTCGGCCGCGCCGCGCAGCGAGAGCACCACCAGCGTCGAGCGTGCCGGACCGAGGCCGGCCGAGGCGCTCTGCAGCACGGCGTCGCCGATCACGGTGGTCATCGAGGCTGCGCCGGCGAGGGCAGCACCGCCCGCGAGGACGCCGCGCCGCGACAGCCCGGCGTACTCCGGACACCCGCAGGCGCCGCTGAGGTCGTCGGTCGCGGTCGTCGTCCCGGTCGTGGTCTCGGTCGTCGTCGTCATCGTCATCACCGCAGGAAGAAGTCGGGGGAGTCGAGCATGGTCACGATCACCTTCTGCACGCCGTACTGCACGAGCCGGTGGCGTGGGGTGATCCGTTCGCGGACGTCGACGTCCGCGGCCTCGGCGCAGGCGCGCACGAGGGCGGGCGTGGCCCTCTGGTGGAGCAGCTGGCGCGAGAGATGGTCGACGACCTCGTCGAAACGCGACGGCAGGTGCGGCAACCAGGCCCGGCGCGGCCGGTAGCGGCAGTCCTCGGTCGGGTAGTAGCCGCCGCTCATGTTCTGGTGCACCCGGTAGGAGGCCAGCAGCCGACCGGGCGTCGACCAGGTCGCGTTGTCGATCGGCGCGCCGTCGGGCCGCGGCCACGAGAACCCCATCAGCCCGATGCTGCCGGACTGCCAGACCATGGTGTTGGCGGCCGAGCGTTCACCGTGGGGGCGGCTGAGGTCGACCTGGAGGAGCCGGTACGTCGCCACGACGTCCTCGGCGGGGTCGCGGACCTTGGCGCCGCGCGACCCGGCGAACTCCGGGGAGTCCACCAGGGCGCGCAGGACCGGCACGATCGCGGTGCCGGAGGCGAGATAGACCTCGGCGAGACGGGCGACGAGGGCGTCCTTCGGCTCGTCGCTGACGAACTTGGTGACCAGGCGGTGGGCCAGCCGCTGCGCGGTCAGGGGGTGGTGGGCCAGGTAGCGCAGGTAGTCGGCGGTGAGCTGCCGGCCGTCGGAGGAGGCGTTGGTGGCGGTGAAGTCGAGCACCCGCACCGGGCCGGTCGCGTGGTCCTGGGCTCGGTAGGACGCCACCCAGCTGGGGTCGCGGTTGCCCTCGATCGTGTCGACCGCCCACCCGGTGAGGATCCGCGCGGAGTCCTTGACCTGGGCCTCGTCGTAGTTGCCGTGGCCCACCGTGTGCAGCTCGAGCAGCTCGCGACCCAGGTTCTCGTTGGGGTGCGCGGCGGTGGAGCGGGCGTTGTCGAGGTAGACGAGCATCGAGGGGTGCAGCACCGCGGCGGCCAGGATGTCCTCGTAGGAGCCCAGGGCGAGTCGGCGCAGCGTGTCGCCGTAGTCGCGGCGGTGGACGAACCACGGCTCGCCGCAGGTGGGCACGTTGAGCAGCTGCTCGAAGAACTCCGTCATCACCTCGCGCACCTGGTGCCGGGCCCGGATGCGGCGCACCATCACGTAGCGCTGGTAGTCGGCCATCACGACGTGACCCTTGGCCCGCCCGGCCTTGGCGGCGGTCCAGGCCTCGCGGGGGGTCTGGGACAGCGTCGGGAACCACGACAGGCACTCGTCGGCGGGGCCGTCGCCCACGGGCGCGGCCAGCTGGTCGTCGAACCAGGCACGGGCACCGCCGGACCGGCGTACCTCGGCCGCCATCGCGGGGGTGAGGCCGAAGGAGAAGCGCGAGGCGAGGTGGCGCTGCGGGGTCGGCAGCAGGGGGAGCGGGCGGGGGCGGCGCCGGTCACGGCGTCGACGGCCCTTCCTGGGGCCACGGGCTGCCGCGTCCGGGAGGGCCGTCCCGGTCAGGCGCTGCTCAGCCATGGCGGGCGTCGCGACGGACCACCCGGGTCGGAGGCGCCGTCGGCGGACACGGGCACGTCTCGGAGCAGGCCAGGTAGGTGTGACGACCGTGACCGCAGCGACCGCAGGGCATGTCGTGGGAGAGGTAGGTGTGCGTGGTGGGGGCGCAGTCGAACATCGGGGGGCTCCGGGGGGTGGGGGGAGGAGATCCGGGTGGAGGTCCGGGGGTGGAGGTGAGCGGGGGACTCACACCCTGCATCGGCAGTCCCACGACCACCCTGAAGCCGTGCGGAGGGATCATCGACCCTCCTGCGCCCCTAGGCTGCTGGGCGTGAGCGAGAGCGTGGGCAGGACGGGGCAGGCCGTGCACGCCTCCGAGGTGGGCGAGCAGGGTCCGCGGGTGGTGTTCCTGCACGGGCTCTTCGGTCAGGGGCGCAACTTCACCGGCATCGCCAAGGCGCTGGTGCCCGACCTGCGCTCGACGCTCGTCGACCTGCCCAACCACGGCCGCTCGGCCTGGACGGAGACGGCCGACTACGACGACGTCGCGGACGTGGTCGCGCGCTGGCTGCAGGAGACGTACGGCGAGCAGGGGCCGGTGCACGTCGTGGGGCACTCGATGGGCGGCAAGGTGGCCATGGTCCTCGCCCTGCGCCACCCCGAGCTGGTCGACCGGCTGGTGGTCGCCGACATCTCACCGTCCCCGAGCGGAGGGGCGGGGGAGTTCGAGCACCTCCTCGACTCGCTGGCCGCCCTGGACCTCGCCCGGCTCGAGCGCCGGGGCGAGGCCGACGAGCAGCTCGCCGCCGCCGTCGCCGACGAGCGGGTCCGCGGGTTCCTGCTCCAGAACCTCCGCTCGGGCGCGGACGGCTTCCGCTGGCAGGCGAACCTCGACCTGCTGCGTCGTGAGCTGCCGACGATCGGCGGCTTCCCCGACATCGGGGCCTCCTTCGACCACCCGGTGCTGTGGCTCTCGGGCGCGGACTCCGACTACGTGCGACCCGAGCACGCCCCCCGGATGCGTGAGCTGTTCCCCCGCACGGTCTCGGTCAGCCTCAAGGGCGCCGGGCACTGGGTGCACTCCGAGCAGCCCGAGAGCTTCGTCTCCGCGCTGCGGGTCTTCCTGCTCGCGGACGGCTAGCGGACGGATCAGGGCCCCGCGGGCTCAGGCGCGGGCGAGGATCTCGCCGTGCAGGACGCTCAGCCACCCGTCGGGCTGCTCGGCCCAGGCGGCCCAGGCGGCCGAGATCCGCTCGAGGTCGGCGCGGGCGGCGTACCCCTCGCGCACGGCCTGCTCGGCCATCGCCGAGGACAGGATCCGCTCGGCCCACATGCCGCCCCACCAGGCACGGTCCTCGGGGGTGGCGAAGCACCACGTGCTCGCGCCGGCGGCGACGTCGGCGAACCCTGCCTCGCGTGCCCACGAGAGCAGGCGACGTCCGGCGTCGGGCTCGCCGCCGTTCGCGCGGGCGATGCGGCCGTAGAGCGCGAGCCACTCGTCGAGCCCGGCCGAGCTCGGCCACCAGGTGAACGCGCTGTAGTCGCTGTCGCGGGCGGCCACGACCCCGCCCGGTCGGCACACGCGGCGCATCTCGCGCAGCGCGGCGACGGGGTCGCCGACGTGCTGGAGCACCTGGTGGGCGTGCACGACGTCGAAGGTGTCGTCGGGCAGGTCGAGGGCGTGGACGTCACCGACGACGAGGTCGACCGTGCTCAGGCCGCGCCGCTCGACCTCGACCCGGGTCAGGTCGACGGCCTCCGCGGTGGCCTCGAGCGCGGTGACCCGACCCGGTGCCACGAGCTCGGCCAGGTCCGCGGTGATCGTGCCGGGCCCGCTCCCGACGTCGAGCACGCTCATCCCGGGCTCGAGGTGGCCCAGCAGGTAGGCCGCGGAGTTCTCCGCCGTGCGCCAGCGGTGGGAGCGCAGCACCGAGGGGTGGTGGCCGTGGGTGTACGTCGCGGGGTTGCTCACCGGGCCACCGTAGGCGGCCCCGGACCTCGTCAGGGCGCAGGTCCGGCTGGCAGGATCCGGGCATGTGGGAGACGCACCCGGTCACGCCGGACCGGTTCGAGGACCTCGCGGACGTGATCAACCCGAACCGACGGTCGACCCACTGCTGGTGCCTCTCGCACCGGCTGCCCGCGCCCGAGATCGAGCGGCTCGGCGGCGGCAGCCGCGAGCAGGCCGCCCGTGCGCTGTGCGGGAGAGAGCACCCGCCCGGCGTCGTCACCTACCGCGACCACGTCCCCGTGGGCTGGTGCAGCATCAGCCCGCGCACGGAGATCCCGCGCCTGGTCGCATCGAGGCTGATCCGCCCCAGCGACGACGTCGCGGTGTGGAGCATCATCTGCATCGTCGTGCGCGGCGGTCACCGCCGTCAGGGCGTCACGACTGCGCTCCTCGAGGGCGCCGTGGCCTGGGCGGCCTCGCAGGGCGCGCCCGCCGTGGAGGCCCACCCGGTCGACCCGGGGGAGGGGCGGATGGACACCACCATGGCGTTCGTCGGCACCCGGGCGATCTTCGAGCGGGTCGGCTTCGAGGTGATCGGCACGACCGATGCCGTCGCGAGCCGGATGCCGAGACTCGTGATGCGCCGCGTCCTCGATCTCTGAGAGCCTGAGCCACACGGCCCCCGACGGAAGGTGTCGCCCATGGCCACGACCACCCCGACGTACGACGCCGACAGCCACGACCTGATCCGGGTGGTGGGCGCACGGGAGAACAACCTGCGCGGGGTCAGCGTCGACCTGCCGAAGCGGCGGCTGACCATCTTCACGGGAGTCTCGGGCTCCGGCAAGAGCTCGCTGGTCTTCGCCACGATCGCCGCGGAGTCGCAGCGGCTGATCAACGAGACCTACCCCAGCTTCGTGCAGGGGTTCATGCCGAGCATGGCCCGCCCCGACGTCGACCTGCTCGAGGGCCTGACCACCGCGATCATCGTCGACCAGGAGCGGATGGGCGCCAACCCGCGCTCGACCGTCGGCACCGCCACCGACGCCAACGCGATGCTGCGCATCCTCTTCAGCCGTCTGGGCGACCCCTACGTCGGACCGCCGACGGCGTACTCCTTCAACGTGCCGACGCGCCGGGCCAGCGGGATGATGTCGACCGAGAAGGGCGGGCGAACCGAGCGCAAGGTCGTCAAGCAGGCGGTCTACCTCGGGGGCATGTGCCCCCGCTGCGAAGGCATGGGCCGGGTCAACGACATCGACCTGACCGCGCTCTACCGGGCCGACACCTCCCTCGCGGACGGCGCGCTGCTGGTGCCCGGCTACTCGATGGACGGCTGGTACGGCCGGCTCTTCGAGGGCATGGGCCTGCCGATGGACAAGCCGATCGCCGACTTCACCGACCGCCAGCGCGAGACGATGCTCTACGCGGAGCCGACGAAGATCAAGGTCGAGGGGATCAACCTCACCTTCGAGGGGATCATCCCCAAGATCACCAGGTCGATGCTGTCGAAGGACCCCGAGGCGATGCAGCCGCACGTACGCCGTTTCGTCGAGCGTGCGGTCACCTTCGCGACCTGCCCCGACTGCGAGGGCTCCCGGCTGACCCCCGAGGCCCGGTCGTCGACGATCGGGGGTCGGTCGATCGCCGACCTGTGCCGGCTCCAGATCAGCGACCTCGCGGAGTGGGTGCGCGGCCTCGACGAGCCGTCGGTCGCACCCCTGCTCGGCGGGCTGGTGCACCTGCTCGACTCCTTCACCGAGATCGGTCTGGGCTACCTCTCCCTGGACCGGCCCGCGGGCACGCTGTCGGGCGGCGAGGCGCAGCGCACCAAGATGATCCGGCACCTCGGATCGTCGCTGACCGACGTCACCTACGTCTTCGACGAGCCGACCATCGGCCTGCACCCGCACGACATCGAGCGGATGAACCGGTTGCTGCTCCAGCTGCGCGACAAGGGCAACACCGTGCTGGTCGTCGAGCACAAGCCGGAGACGATCGCGATCGCCGACCACGTCGTCGACCTCGGACCCGGCGCGGGTGCCGGCGGCGGCACGATCTGCTTCGAGGGGGACCTGGACGGCCTGCGCGCGAGCGCCACGGTCACGGGCCGCCACCTCGACGACCGCGCGCGCCTGAAGGAGCAGGTGCGCACCGCCTCCGGTGCCCTCGAGGTGCGCGGGGCCTCGGCCCACAACCTGCGCGACGTCGACGTCGACGTGCCGCTGGGGGTGCTGACCGTCGTGACGGGCGTCGCCGGGTCGGGCAAGAGCTCGCTGGTCCACGGCTCGCTCGCGGGTCGCGAGGGAGTGGTCGTGGTCGACCAGGGCGCGATCAAGGGCTCACGGCGCAGCAACCCGGCGACGTACACCTCGCTGCTGGAGCCCATCCGCAAGGCGTTCGCGAAGGCGAACGGCGTCAAGCCGGCGCTCTTCAGCGCCAACTCCGAGGGTGCGTGCGAGACCTGCAACGGCGCCGGCGTGATCATCACCGAGCTCGGGGTGATGGCCACCGTGGAGTCGCCCTGCGAGGAGTGCGAGGGCCGTCGTTTCCGCGCCGCGGTGCTCGAGCACACCCTCGGCGGCAAGGACATCGCCGAGGTGCACGAGATGTCGGTCGAGCAGGCGCGCGAGCACTTCGGCCACGGTGAGGCCCGGATCCCGGCCGCGTTGACGATCCTCGAGCGCCTCGTCGACGTCGGCCTGGCCTACCTCACCCTGGGCCAGCCCCTCACCGCCCTGTCGGGAGGCGAGCGCCAACGGCTCAAGCTCGCGACGCGGATGGGGGAGAGGAGCGAGACCTACATCCTCGACGAGCCGACGACCGGCCTGCACCTCGCCGACGTCGAGCAGCTGCTCGCCCTGCTCGACCGGCTCGTCGACGCCGGCACGTCGGTGATCGTCATCGAGCACCACCAGGCCGTGATGGCCCACGCCGACTGGATCATCGACCTCGGGCCCGGCGCCGGGCACGACGGGGGCCGGGTCGTCTTCGAGGGAACGCCGGCCGACCTGGTCGCCGACGCCACCACGCTCACCGGCCAGCACCTCGCGGCCTACGTCGGGGCCTGAGCGCTGACCGAGCCGGGGCGAATGGAAAGACCCCCGCCGCCACACGGGCGTACGGGGGTCTGGCGTGGGTCGTGGGGCTCAGCGCCCCTGGCGCTGCCACGTGCGCACGTGCCAGGGCACGAACGCCTCGAGGACCTCACGGTCGAAACGACGGAACTTCTCGATGATCGAGCGGGTCATGGTGAGCACCTCCAGGTTGAGCCGGTAATGACTGACAAGGTCTATGGTGCATGACAGTGCAGGTCAAAGGCCAATCGCGACGGCATGATCTGCCTCACGTCCGGGCGACGTCCGGCGGCGCACGGTGACCCGTCCGACCCACGTGCTGCGACGGTGGGCCGGCTCGGCGACGACCGCCCGCGCCGGCAGCACGACGTCGACCAGGACGGTCGCCCGCCTGGGTCGCCACGCCGCGAGCGCAACGCCCCCAGGTCGTCGTCGTGCTGGTGTCGCTCAGTCGGCAGCCTTCACCGCCAGCACCGGGCAGGCAGCGTCGAGCAGGATGCGTTGCGCGACGCTGCCCATCAGCGCCTTCCCGACGGGTGAACGGTGACGGATGCCGACGACGACGAGCTCGGCGTCGGTCTGCTTGGCCACGCCGACCACGAGGTCGGCGATGTCGGTCGTGATGTCGCGGCGTACCTCGACCTCGACGCCGTCGGCCTGCAGGGCCTCGAGCACGGACTCGATCTCGTCGGCGTGGGCGTACCTGGCGTCGACCAGGGCCTCGCCCTTGGTGGCGTTGACCAGGATCAGCCGCACGCCGCGGCGCTTGGCCTCCGCGGCCCCGTGGTCGAGGGCGACGCGTCCGACGGCATCGGGGGTGTAGGCAACGACGATACTCATCGGGCGTCTCCCATCGCGTCCGCGACGACGGCAGGATCCTGGGGGTCCTGGTGGTCAGGGTTCTTGTCCCGGCGGGGCGCACGAAGCGTGCCCACGACCGCCCACAGCACCATCGCTGCGATGATCAGGTAGCAGACGACGGCCACCGGCTCACCGACCAGGGTGCCCCAGTCGCCGCGCGAGATCTCCAGGGCCTGGGAGAGCTCGTCCTCGAGCCTGGGGCCGAGGATCACCCCGATGATCAGCGGCAGCACCGGGAAGCCGAAGCGCCGCATGGCGTAGCCCAGCAGGCCGAAGACCAGCAGGACGCTGAGGTCGAAGGCCGAGAAGTTGGCGACGTACGCGCCGAGGGTGGCGAAGAACAGGATCGCCGCGTAGAGGTAGGGCCGCGGGACCTGGAGCAGCTTGGCCCAGACCGGGGCGAGGGGCAGGTTCAGCACCAGCAGCAGCGTGTTGGCGATGAACAGGCTCGCGAGCAGCGCGTAGACCAGCTCCGGGTTCTGGCTGATGAACTGGGGGCCGGGCTGCAGGCCCTGACCCTTCAGCGCCACCAGGATGATCGCCGCGGTGGCCGTCGTGGGCAGACCCAGGGCCAGCATCGGCACGAACGTCCCGGCGGCCGAGGCGTTGTTGGCCGCCTCGGGGCCGGCGACGCCCTCGATGGCACCCTTGCCGAACTCCTCGGGGTGCTTGGAGAGCTTGCGCTCGGTGATGTACGACAAGAACGTCGGCACCTCGGCGCCACCCGCGGGGATCGCGCCGAACGGGAACCCGTAGGCCGTGCCCCGCAGCCAGGGCCCCCACGACCTCCTCCAGTCGGACCTGCTCATCCAGGGTCGACCGACCGGGATGATCTCGAGCGGTGCGCGACGCAGGTGCGCCGCGATCCACAGGGCCTCGCCGAGGGCGAACACCGCGACCGCCACCACGACGACCTCGATCCCGTCGGCGAGCTGGATCTGCCCGAGGCTGAGCCGGGCCTGTCCGCTGGACAGCCCGACCAGACCCACCATGAGTCCCAGGGCGAGCGAGATGAACCCGCGCAGCTTGGAGCTGCCCAGGACCACGGTGACCGCGATCAGCGAGACCAGCATGATCGCGAAGTACGACGGCGCACCCAGCTTGACCACCAGGGGAGCGATCCGCGGGGCGAGCAGGGTCAGCAGCGCGGTGCCGATCGTGCCGGCGATGAAGGAGCCGATGGCCGCGGTGGCCAGTGCCTGCGCCGCCCGGCCCGACTTGGCCATCTTGTTGCCCTCGAGGGCGGTGATGACCGAGGACGACTCGCCCGGGGTGTTGAGCAGGATCGAGGTCGTCGAGCCGCCGTACATGCCGCCGTAGTAGATGCCGGCGAACATGATCAGCGAGCTCTCCGGTCCGACGCTGTAGGTGACGGGCAGGAGCAGGGCCACGGTCATCGCCGGCCCGATGCCGGGCAGCACGCCGACCGAGGTGCCCAGCAGGACGCCGATCACGGCGAAGGCCAGGTTGGTGGGGGTCAGGGCTGTCTCGAAGCCCTGCAGCAGAAGGTCCATGTCAGAGGTACCCGTCCAGGATGCCGGCGGGGATCGGAACACCGAGTCCCACGTAGAAGCCGTAGAAGGTGCCGAGCGAGAGGGCGACGCCCACGGCGATGTTGCGCACCCAGTGGCGACTGCCCAGCACCCAGGCCGAGGCGGCGAAGAGGAAGGCTCCCGTGATCGCCCAGCCGAGGAAGTCGATCAGCGCGACGTTGAGCACCATGACGGCGACCAGCAGGCCCAGCGTCTGGAGGTCGGCGCCGCCGGCGAGGTCGACGTCCTCCCCGTCGTCGGCCTCGGCGACGTCGCCGCGCGCGGTGGCGACCGCCAGCGCCGCCGCGAGCACGATCAGCGCGCCGCCGATCAGGTAGGACATCGCCGCCGGCGGGACGTAGTCGCCGGAGACGGTGCTCAGGGTGCTGGCGTCGTAGCAGACGTAGGCGCCGACGACGGCGAGGAACGCCGCCATCGCGTACTGCGCCTTGTCGACGACCTGAGCGGCCGGCGCGTGCTCCCGGCCGGGGGCCTGTGGTGTGCTCATGACCTTCTCCTCATCGCCGCGGCTCAGACCAGACCGAGGTCGGCCAGCGTGGTCTCGACGCGGTTGTCCTGCTCCTCGAGGAAGGCGCCGAACTCCTCGCCGGTCGCGAAGTTGTCGACCCAGCCGTTGTCCTCGAGCGCCTGCTGCCACTCCGGGGTCTCGTGCATCTGCTCGAAGAGCTCGATGTAGGCCTCACGGGTCGCGTCGTCGATGCCGGGAGGAGCCAGCACGCCGCGCCAGTTGGTGAAGACCAGGTCGACGCCCTCCTCGGTCAGGGTCGGGACGTCGGGCTGCACCTCGAGCCGCTCCTCACCGGAGACGGCGAGCACGCGCAGCGAGCCGTTCTCGATCTGGCCCTCGAACTCACCCAGACCGGACATGCCGACGTCGATCTTGGAGCCGAGCAGCGCGGTGGTCAGGGGGCCGCCACCGTCGTACTCGACGTAGCTGACGTCGTTGGGGTCGATGCCGATCGTGTCGGCCATCTGCATCGGGAACAGGAAGTCGGGCCCGCCCGCGGCGGAGCCGCCACCCACGATGACGCTGCCGGGGTCCTCCTCCCAGGCGGCCACGAAGTCGTCGAGGGTCTCGAACGGCGAGTCGGCGGGCACGAGGATGCCCTCCTGCTCCTCGATCAGGCGGGCGATCGGGACGGCCTTGTCGACGGTCGCGTCGGACTTGTTGGTGTAGACGGCGCCGACCACACCCAGGCCCATGGTCATCAGGAGGTCGTCGGCGTCCTCCTCGTTGAGCAGGGTCTGCATGGCGAGCACGCCGCTGGCGCCCTCGACGTTGCTGACCTCGAACCGACCGGTCAGGCTCTCGTCCTCCATCACCTTGACCGCGGCGCGACCGGTGAGGTCGTAGCCGCCGCCGGGAGCGTTCGGGATGATCATGCGAAGCCGCTGGTCGGCCAGGTCCTCGCCGGTGTCGCTGCCGGCGGTCACGCCGCCGCACGCGGTGAGCGCGGCGATCGAGACGACGCTGAGGGTGGCCATGACGCTGCGTGCCGTGCGTCCCGAGGGACGGGGGCGAGAGTTCGAGATGAAGTTCATCTGCGGTGCACCTCCTAGGTGGGTCCGTGGGAGCATGTCGCGACCCTGTGGTCGTCGTCACGGTTGCGGAACCAAAGGAGGTTGTGGTCGTTGTGTTCACCGTCACAGGTACCTCCTCACCGCGGCGCGAGCGCTCCCTGGCGGGTCAGTTCCTGGTGCTGCAGCTGGCGGTGGTGGTCGCCGTGCTCGCGATCGTCGCGGTCATCTCGTTGCGTCAGGCCAACGTCGCCTTCAGCCAGCAGAGCGGCACCCAGATGCGGGGCGTCGCGGCGTACGTCGCGAACCTCTCGGAGGTGCGCGACCAGCTGGGCTCGGTGGAGACCTCGGCCGAGACCGCGGACACGATCGCGAGCCGGCTCGCGCCCTCGGTCGAACGGGCGCTGAGCCTCTCGCCGGCCGACGAGATCGACATCGTGAGCACCGACGGCACCGTGCTGGTCTCCTCCGACCCGCTGCGCATCGGCGAGCCCGCCGAGCTGGGGGAGAGCACCGTCCTGCAGCGCGACGACTGGACGGGCGAGCTCGACGGCGGGTCGGGCCGGGTCGTCGCCGCCCATGCCCCGGTGCTCTACGCCGACCCGGCCGGTGTGGAGACCGACCGGGTCGGGGAGTTCGTGGGGGCGGTGCTCGTCGAGCAGGCGTACCCGTCGGTGTGGGACCGGCTCACCGACGCCTCGGCCGACCTGCTGCTCTTCCTCGGCGTCGGCACCCTGCTCGGTGTGCTGGGCTCCTTCGTGGTCTCGCGCGTGGTCAAGCGGCGCACCCAGGGGATGGGCGCGGGGGAGATCGCCCGGCTGGCCGACCACCGCGAGGCCCTGCTCCACAGCATCCGGGAGGGCGTGGTGGCCGTCGACCGGGACGGGAGGGTCACGATGGTCAACGACTCCGCCATGGCCACCCTCGGGCTGACGGCCGACCCCGTCGGTCACGCGGTCACCGAGCTCGGCCTCGACCCGCAGGCCGTCCTGCTGCTCACCGGCGACAGTCCCGTCGCCGAGGACGCGCTCGGGCTCGTGGGGGACAAGGTCGTCGTGTTCAACCGGCGCGCCGCCTCGAGCCGCGGCCAGGGCATCGGCACCGTCACCACGATGCGCGACCGCACCGAGCTGGTCTCGCTGCAGAACCAGCTCTCCTCGAACCTCTCCATCACCGACACGCTGCGCGCGCAGACCCACGAGTTCAGCAACCAGCTCCACACCATCTCCGGTCTCGTGCAGCTGGGGGAGTACGACGAGGTCACCTCCCTGGTCGGCGTCCTCACCCGACGTCGTGCGGCGCTGACCGACTTCGTCACCCAGCGCGTCTCCGACCTCGCCGTGGCCGCGCTGCTGACCGCCAAGTCGAGCGTGGCCGACGAGCGCGGCGTACGCCTCGAGCTCACCGAGGACTCCGCCCTGCGAGCCCTCGACGTGGCCGACTCCGCCGACCTGACCACGATCGTGGGGAACCTCGTCGACAACGCCGTCGACGCCTGCGTCGGCACCGACGACGCGCGGGTCACCGTGTCCCTGCAGTCGGGGCTGCGCTCGGTGCACCTCGAGGTCGCCGACAACGGACCGGGCGTGCCTGAGGGACTGCGCGACGCGGTCTTCGTGCGCGGGTTCTCCACGAAGCCCGAGGTGCTCGGCGGCCGCGGGGTCGGGCTCCCCCTGGTGCAGCTGATCTGCCAGCGGCGCGGGGGCAGCATCGAGCTGCACCACCGCGGCGGTGCGGTCTTCTCGGTGCACATGCCGTTGAGCACCTCACCGGTGCCGGCGCAGGAGGTGGGGCAGGCATGATCACGGTGCTCGTCGTCGACGACGACTTCATGGTCGCCAGCGTCCACCGGCGCTTCGTCGATCGCATCGACGGCTTCGAGGTCGTCGGCAGCGCCCGCAGCGGAGCCCAGGCACTCGAGCTCGTCGAGGAGCTCCAGCCCGACCTGGTGCTGCTCGACGTGCACCTGCCCGACCTGAGCGGACTCGAGGTGCTCGCCCGGCTGCGGGCCTCGAGCAACCACGTCGGCGTCGTCATGGTCACCGCCGAGCGTGGCGCCGACGCCGTCCGGGCCGCCCTGCACGGAGGGGCGATGCAGTACCTCGTCAAGCCCTTCGAGTACGCCGACCTGGTGCTCAGGCTGCACCAGGTCGCCGCCACGCTGCGGGCGCTGCGCGGCGAATCTTCCGCCGACGACCAGGGCATCGACCAGAGCGCCATCGACCAGGCCTTCGGGTCCGGGGCGAGTCCCGACTTCACCACCGCCAGCGGCAAGCGGCTGCCCAAGGGCCTCTCCGGGGAGACCGGTGCGCTGGTCGAGGGCCTGCTCGGTCAGGTCGAGGACGTCTCGGCCACCGAGGCCGGTGAGAGCCTCGGGATCTCGCGGGTCAGCGCGCGTCGCTACCTGGAGTACTACGTCGCCAAGGGCCAGGCCGAGGTCAAGCTGCGCTACGGGACCGCCGGGCGGCCCGAGCGGCGCTACCGCGCGATCTGACGTTCGCCGATAAGTGACATTATGTCAATCTTATCGGATCTGACCCCTCCCCGGAGCCCATTCGGCAGCCGTCATGATGGTGAGCATGCTGCACCGTCATCCGTTCCTGAGCCTGGTGACCCTGGCCTACCTCGGTCTGGTCAGCTGGCTCACGCTCACCCCGGACCCGCTGAGCGGCTCGGCGGACAACCTGCTGGCCCGGGTCGCGGCACGACTGCAGCGCTACGACCAATTCTCGTGGGCCACCTTCGACCGCGTCGAGTTCCTCGCGAACATCGCGTTGTTCGTGCCGGTCGGCCTGTTCCTGCTCCTCCTGCTCGGCACGAGGCTGTGGTGGCTCTCGGCGATCATGGGCTTCGTGCTCACCGTGTCGATCGAGCTGGCCCAGCGCTCCATCCCGGGCCGGGTCTCCGATGAGCGCGACGTCGTCGCCAACACCCTCGGCACCCTGGCGGGCGTGCTGATCGGGATCGTCCTGACGCTGCCTGCGACCCTGCGCCGCGGTCGGCGGCGCCGGGCCGGAGATCGGGCCCAGCTCGCGGCACGCTGAGCCCGGGCACGAACAGAATTGCGCGCGTGGCACCCCGATCGAGCGCCAAGCCCGTGGGACTCTTCGATGTCGGGTCCGGTGGGGGCCCGCGTGGGAGGGAGTCGACGTGGCCGAGCATGACGATCACCGAGCAGGAAAGCGCCGATCGGGTGGCACGCCGCCCGCCGAGCGGACCGACCGCAGTCCGTGGAACTGGCTGCTCCTCGTGCCGCTCGCGGCCGTGCTGATCCCGCCGTTCTACAACCGGCTGACCCCCGAGCTGTTCGGGGTCCCGTTCTTCTACTGGTACCAGCTGGCCGCCGTGTTCATCGGCGTCGCCTGCACCGTGGTCGTCTACCGCAAGACGCGAGGCTGAGATGGACGACATCCTGGTCACCGAGACCGTCATCTTCACGATCATCTTCCTC
The DNA here is from genome assembly GCA_963714475.1 of uncultured Actinomycetota bacterium. Taxonomy (GTDB): domain Bacteria; phylum Actinomycetota; class Actinomycetes; order Propionibacteriales; family Nocardioidaceae; genus Nocardioides. Next base: position 332,144 of record CAVQOP010000005.1, on the reverse strand, counting down.
GGCGTCAGCGGCCTGGGCTTCTGGGCCAGCCGCTGGAGGCGCGCCGACAACCTGGACAGCCTCGACGAGTGGGGCCTGGGAGGGCGCAGCTTCGGGGGCTGGATCACCTGGTTCCTCATCGGCGGCGACCTCTACACGGCGTACACCTTCGTGGCCGTGCCGGCGCTGGTCTTCGGTGCGGGGGCGATCGGGTTCTTCGCCCTGCCCTACACGATCGTGGTCTACCCGATCGTCTTCATCGTCCTCGCGCGGCTGTGGTCGGTCAGCCACCGCAACGGGTTCGTGACCCCGGCCGACTTCGTGCGCGCCCGGTTCGGCTCGCCGACCCTCGCGCTGCTCGTCGCGATCACCGGCCTGATCGCGACGATGCCCTACATCGCCCTCCAGCTCGTCGGCATCGAGGCCGTCCTCAAGGCGATGGGCGTGACCGGAGAGGCCCCGATCATCGTGGCCTTCGTGATCCTGGCCGCCTACACCTACAACTCCGGGCTCCGGGCGCCGGCGCTGATCGCCTTCGTCAAGGACATCCTGATCTACATCGTCGTCATCGCCGCCGTGATCGTGATCCCCTACAAGCTCGGTGGATTCGGTCCGATCTTCGACGCGGCGTCGGCGAAGTTCGACGCGAGCCCCAACCCCGGCGACGGCATCATCCTGGGCGGCTCGGGGCAGCTGCAGTACGCCACCTTGGCCCTCGGGTCGGCACTGGCGCTGTTCCTCTACCCGCACAGCCTCACCGGCGTCTTCGCGGCCAACCGTCGCGACACCATCAAGCGCAACATGTCCGCGCTCCCGGCGTACTCCTTCGTGCTGGGACTGCTCGCGCTGCTGGGCTACATGGCGATCGCTGCGGGGGTCACTCCCCTGACCGACGCCGAGGGCAAGCCCGACGGCAACACGATCGTGCCGCTGCTCTTCGAGCAGCAGTTCCCGAGCTGGTTCGCCGGGGTCGCCTTCGCCGCGATCGGGATCGGTGCGCTCGTGCCGGCCGCGATCATGTCGATCGCCGCGGCCAACCTGTGGACGCGCAACATCTACAAGGAGTACCTGAACAAGGACGCCACACCCAAGCAGGAAGCGCGCAGCAGCAAGCTGGCCTCGCTCGTGGTGAAGCTGGGGGCGCTCCTCGCGATCCTGACGCTGGACCCGGAGTTCAGCATCGAGCTGCAGCTCATCGGCGGCGTGATCATCCTGCAGACCCTGCCGGCGGTGGCGCTGGGCCTGTACACGCGCTGGTTCCACGCGCAGGCGCTCATCGCGGGCTGGGCGGCCGGCATCGCGGTGGCGATCTGGACGCTCTACACCATCCCGCAGAAGGTCTTCGGGCCGGACGGCGAGATCACGGTCGTCAAGGAGCACTTCGGCGGCTCGGGCTTCGCCCTGTCCAACCTGGGCATCGACACCACGATGACGATCTGGGCCGGGATCGTGGCGATCGTCGTCAACCTCGCGGTCGCCGCCGTCGCGACGCTGGCGCTGCGCGGTCGGGTGGCCGACGGGGAGGACACCACCCTGCCCGAGGACTACACCGCCGAGGCGGGCGACCCCGGCGTCCAGGAGGTGCTCGACGAGCTCGCCTGAGCGGGGCCGGCTCCGGACGCCGGCGCTGGGCTAGCTCTGCGATGAGCCGCGTGGAGGGCGGGGCAGGAAGAAGGCGACCCGCTCCTGGTAGTCCTGGTAGGACTCCCGCTCCTCCATGCGCCTCTCGGTCCGCTTCGCGCCCGTGGCGAAGACCAGCAGGTAGCTCATCGCCAGCGGGGCGGGCCAGGTCCAACCGGCCGGCGCCGAGGCGGCGGCCGCGAGGAACGCGCCGTCCCAGACGAGCGAGTCGCCGAAGTAGTTCGGGTGCCGCGACCAGCCCCACAACCCGGTGTCGAGCACGTCGGGTCGCTCGTCCTTGTCGCGCTCCATGTACGCCGCCTTCTGCCGGTCGGCGGTGGCCTCGACGACGGCGCCGGCGACCATGAGCGCGATCCCGGCCGGGAACAGCCAGCGGCGTGCCGTCCGTGGCAGCGTGCTGGCGGCAGCGACCTGCAGCGGCGCCGACGACGAGGACCTGGGCGAGCGCCTGCGTCCCGAAGACCTTGCCCAGCACGACGGGCGTCGAGTCACCCTCGAGGAACTCGGTGTAGCGCGGGTCCTCCTCGTCGGTCTCCCGCAGCCGCGGGAGCATCAGGGTCTCGAGCCGCGCCGCCCAGGCCGTCGAGACCGCGGCCAGGGCCCACCGGCGGCGTACGTCGCCGGTGCCGACGACGGCGCCGGTGAGGGCGATGCCCGCCAGGCCCGGTCCCCAGACCCCGTCGGCGTAGTCGCGACGGCCGTGGCGCAGGGCCAGCGTCGCCGTGACGGCCTGGAGGCCGGTCGCGACCAGCGCGGACGCGCCGGCGACGCGACGCAGGTTGGCGCGGTCGAGACTCACGTGGCGAGCTTGTTGAGCGCAGCGGTGAGGTCGTCCTCGACCTCCGAGCCGATCTTCTCGAAGATCAGCTTCACGGCGGGCGACGCGAGCTTGGCGGCGCCGGACATCTCGATCACGGCCTCGTAGGTCAGCTGGGTCCCGGAGCCGCTCGGGTGCGGCAGGGCGGTCATGGTGTCGGTCGAGGTCGCCGTCTCGTTGCGACCCACCACCACCACGGTGTCGTCGGTGAGCTTCTCGAGGGTGTAGGTCAGCTCGGTGCTGACGCCGGCGATCTTCGAGACGTTGTGCCAGGTCGACCCCACGGTGATCGGGCCGCTGTCGTTGCGACTGCACGACTCGGTTCCCGGGTCCCACTCCTCGGCGTTCGAGAAGTCCTTGAGGTAGTCGATGACGACTGCAGGGTCGGGGCGGACGTCGAAGGTGCGGCTCACGGTGGTCATGGCCCCGACGCTAGCCAGGCCACGGAGGTGGTCGGCCCATCCCTTCGGGCGGCCTCCCACGTGGGGAGGGCTCAGACGTAGTCCGGCCGGGTGCGCAGGAAGTCGCGCAGGTAGGGGATGGTGAAGCGCAGGTAGCCCCGCCGGCTCGGCTCGACGATGCCGGCGACGATCAGCCGGGCGCGGTAGCGCGAGACGTAGCCGTGGTCGCGGTCGAGACGTCGTGCGACGTCGGCGATCGAGGAGTCGCCGTCGTCGGCGGCCATCGCGGTGATGAACGCCCGGTCGGTCTCGGACAGGTCGTTGACGGCCGGTTCGTGCAGCGCGAAGCCGGCCTCTCGGATCGCGTCGGCCACGCCCCGGCGTACGTGCTGCGCGGTCAGCGTCGACGAGCCGGGCTCCTGGCGCCAGACCCGGTCGCCGATGACCTGCACGAGGTAGGGGTAGCCCTGGGTCGCCGCCGCCATCGCGGCGACCTCGGCCTCGGCGACCTCCCGGCCGCCCTCGACGATCGGCACGCGCAGCGCCTCCTCCGCGGCGACGGGGCTCAGCGGCTCGAGGACGAACCGACGGGCGCGCCGCAGGAAGGTGGAGACGTCGGAGGTGAGCAGGTCCTGGACGGCGGCCGGCAGCCCGGCGGCGGCGAAGGCCACCGGACGGTCCTCGCGGAACGCATGCTGCACCACGGCGGCGAGCTGCGCCACGTCGTCGCGGGCGGCGCGGGCGTGGACCTCGTCGAGGGTGATCATGATGCCCGTGCCGTGGGCGTCGAGGACGTCGGTGAGCGCGTTGAGCTGGCGTCGCAGGCCGCCGGGCCCGTGCTCGTCGGGCAGCTCGAGCTGCACTCCCCCGAGCCCCGCCGGCAGCGAGATGCCGCGGACCCGGGGTCGGGACGCAGGGGCCTGGCGCAGCAGGTCGGCCAGCTCGGGCAACCCGTCGACGGTCATCCGGTCGAGCAGACCGACCGTGGCGGTCTCGGAGAGCACCAGCCACCCTCGCTCGCGGGCCAGGGCCTCGGCCTCGTTGAGGACCACCGTCTTGCCGATGCCTCTGTTGCCGGTGATCAGCGAGGCACGACCCGCGGCGCCCGGGCCGCCGTCGAGGGCGTCGGCGATCTCGTCGAGCACCGGGTCGCGACCGGCGACCAGTGGTGGGTTGGACCCGAACGAGGGTCGGAACGGGCTGCGGACGGTCATCCCTGCATTCTTCATCATGTTTCATCAATTGACCAGGGCTTTCATCAATGTTCATCGCGGTGCCGTGCGCGCACTACCGGGGTCACCCGGCAGACTGGCCCGGTGAGCACTGAGCCCGTCACCCGGATCGCGATGTGGTCCGGCCCGCGCAACCTGTCCACGGCGATGATGCGCAGCTTCGAGAACCGCGCCGACTGCACGGTCGTCGACGAGCCGCTGTACGCCGTCTACCTCGAGCGCACCGGCCTCGACCACCCCGGCCGCGACGCCGTGATCGCCTCGCAGCCGACCGACCCCGACGAGGTCGTCCGGTCGCTGACCACCGACCCGGTGCCGACGCCCGTGCAGTACCAGAAGCACATGACCCACCACGTGCTCGCCGACCTGCCCGACTCGGCGCGTGACGGGCTGACCGCTCTCCGGCACGCCTTCCTGGTGCGCGACCCCGAGCGGGTGCTGACGTCGTACGCCAAGGTCCGCGACACCCCGACCCTGGACGACCTCGGCCTCCCCCAGCAGGTCGAGCTCTTCGAGCGCTACGGCGGACCGGTCATCGACGCCGCCGACGTGCTGCGCGAGCCCCGGGGGACGCTGACCGCGCTGTGCTCCGCTCTCGGGATCGGATTCGACGAGGCGATGCTCGCCTGGCCCGCCGGGCCCCGCGACAGCGACGGGGTCTGGGCGCCGCACTGGTACGCCGGCGTCGAGGCGTCCACCGGCTTCGCCACCGACTCCCCCGGCTCCGCAGACCCGCTGCCCGAGCGGCTCGCGCCGCTGCTCGAGCGGTGCCGCCCCTTCTACGAGGCGCTGGCGCCGTACCGGCTCGCCCCCGCCCCCACCCCCGCCCCTGATCAGGAGCCCTGATGCTGCAGACCTTCGACGAGCGCAACCGCGACCTGGTGGTCGGCATCGGCGAGACGATCGTGCACCGGGACCGGGCCGGGATCAGCCCGTTCGACTCGGTCGTCCAGGGCGGCGACGCGGTCTGGGAGGGCCTGCGCCTGCACGGCGGGCGGATCTTCAAGCTCACCGAGCACCTCGCCCGGCTGCGCCGCTCCGCGCACGCACTGGCCTTCGTCGAGATCCCCGACGAGGAGTGGGTCGTCGAGCGGATCCGCGCGGTGCTGGCCGCCAACCAGATGACCGACGACGTGCACGTCCGCCTGACGCTGACCCGCGGCGTCAAGGTCACCAGCGGCATGGACCCGAGGCTGAACACCGCCGGGCCCACCCTGATCGTGCTCGCCGAGTTCAAGTCGCCGGTCTACGACGACCGCGGCATCACCCTGGTCACCTCCTCGGTGCGCCGGCACCGGCCCGACTCGCTCGACCCGACGATCCACCACAACAACCTGCTCACCTCGATCCTCGCCAAGATCGAGGCCAACGTCGCCGGGGCCGACGACGCGCTGATGCTCGACGACGGCGGCTTCGTGGCGGAGACCAACGCGACCAACGTGTTCCACGTCAGCGACGGGGTGGTGCGGACCTCCACCACGCGTGCCTGCCCCGAGGGCATCACCCGCGAGACGATCCTGGAGATCTGCGTCGCCGAGGGGATCCCGGTCGTCGTCGGCGACTTCCCCGTCACCGCGGTGCACACCGCCGACGAGGTGTTCGTGACCGGGACGATGGGCGGGGTCACGCCGGTCGTCACCGTCGACGGTCGCCGCATCGGCACGGGCTCCCCCGGCCCCGTGTGCGCCCGCCTCGCCGCGGCGTACGCCGCCCGGACGGCCGTCGAGGGCACGGTGGTCGCGTGAGCGGTGAGGTCGTCATCCGCGAGCGCCGGCCCGAGGACGTACCGCCCCTGGTGGCGCTGCTCCTGCGCCAGCAGCCGCAGACCCGCTACCCGCTGCGAGACCCGCTGCCGTTCCCGCCCGAGCAGTTCCTGCACGCCCACGACGCCGCCGCGGCCTGGGTCGCCGAGCTCGACGGCTCGGTGGTCGGGCACGTCTGCCGGACCGGTGGACGCAGCGGGACGCCCGAGGACGAGCAGATGCGGGCCGCCGCGGCGCTCGCCCACGGCTGCACCGAGGCCGAGCTCGGCTGGGTGAGCACGTTGTACGTCGACCTGGCCTGGGGCGGGCGCGGGATCGGACGGCTGCTGCTCGACACGGTCACCGCGGCCATCCAGGAGCTCGGCCTCCGGCCCGCGCTCGAGGTGCTGCCGCTGCACGCGGCCGCCCTCGCGCTCTACGAGTCGGCCGGCTGGCGCACGGTGACCCGAGCGCGGCCGGCCTGGCTGCGTGGTGCGCTCGGCGACGACGGGCCGGACGTGCAGGTCATGGTGCTGCCGACCCCGGACCGGGTCGGTGTGGTCGGCTGAGGGCTGGCGGCTCCCGGTCCCGTCCGGCGAGAACGGGTCGTGTGCCTCAGAACCTCCTCCGAGCCGTTCTCAGGCACACGACGCGATGAGCCTCGGCACGAGCGAGCGCCTCAGGCCAGGGCGGCGTCGACCGCCGCCTCGCAGTGCAACCGGGTGGTCGCGAACAGCGGTGTGCCGTCGAGCGTGGGCTCGGTGAGCAGCAGCTCGAGCTCGGTGCAGCCCAGGACCACGCCCGTGCAACCGTCGTCGGCGAGGCGGCCCACGACCTCGCCGACCCGCTCGCGGGACCCGTCGTCGACCACCCCGACGCACAGCTCGTCGTAGATGACCCGGTGCACCTCGTCGCGGTCCGCCGGGCCCGGCACGACCACGTCGAGCCCGTGCGAGGCGAGGCGCTCGACGTAGAACGGCTGCTCCATGGTGAACCGCGTGCCGAGCAGCCCGACCCGGGTCACGCCCGCGCCCAGCACCGCCTGCGCGGTCACGTCGCCGAGGTGCAGGAACGCCGGACCGAACCGCTCCTCGAGCGGCGCTGCGACCCGGTGCATGGTGTTCGTGGCCAGGATGACGACGTCCGCGCCGGCGGCCCCGAGATCCTCCGCGGCATCGGCGAGCAGGTCGGCGGCCCGCTCCCACTCCCCCGTGACCTGCAGGGTCTCGACGTGGGCGAAGTCGAGCGAGCGGACCACCAGCTCGGCCGAGTGCAGCCCCCCGAGGCGGGTGGCGACGAGCTCGTTGAGCAACCGGTAGTACTCCGCCGTCGACTGCCAGCTCATCCCGCCCAGGACCCCGATCGTGCGCATCAGGACAGCAGCTCGCCCACACCGACGGCGGCCTCGATCGTGTTGCCCGGCGGGGCCAGCGGGCACTGCCAGGCAGGGTCGTAGCGGCACGACGGGTGGTAGGCGAAGTTCAGGTCGAGCACCAGTGTGCGGGCCTCGCCCCCGATCGAGCCGCCGTGCCAGGCACCCTTGGCGGTGTCGAGCAGGTAGCGCCCGCCGCCGTACGTCGTGCTGCCCGCGGTCGCGTCGCGCAGCGGCACGAACAGCCCGCCGGCGTACTGCTCGAGCCACCAGACGTCGAGGCTCGCGCCGACCGGGTCGGGCAGGTCGACCCGCCCGATGCGTCGCATCCGCAGCGTCCCGTCCTCACCGGTGTCGACGTCACGCACGTCGTCGTCCGGCGCGACCGCCACCAGCACCACCTCGAAGCGGTACGCCGGGTCGTAGTCGGCGTAGGGCAGCCCGCTGGCCCGCAACGGGTCGGTGCGCGGCAGTGGCGAGGCCGGGTGGGTCGCGAACATCTCGTCGCGGGCCGCGCGCCACCGGGCGTGCCCGGCGGCCGGGTCGGCGGCGTCGCGGGCCAGCGCGAACGCGGCGTCCATCCGGCGGCGCCAGTCGAGCAGCGCGAGGTGGTCGGTCATCGTCGCGACGCTACCGGGCCGGAGCACCGCGGGCCGGCGTCCCACCCGCGCGGCCATGACCGGGCTCCTAGAGTCGGGTCATGACTGAAGACGCCACCACCTCCGCCGGCCCCTCGGCGGCCCGGCCCCGCGCCGGTGTGGTGGTCACCGGCACCGAGGTCCTCACCGGCCGGGTCGCGGACGCCAACGGGCCGTGGCTGGCCGAGCAGCTGCGCGCGCGCGGCGCCGACATCGGCAGCATCGTCGTGGTCGGGGACCGCCCGGAGGACCTGCACGCGGCGCTGGGCTTCCTCGCCGCGCACCACGACCTCGTGATCACCTCCGGGGGCCTCGGGCCCACCGCCGACGACCTCACCGCCGCCGTGGTCGCGGACTTCCAGGGCCGCGAGCCCCGGCTCGACCCCGAGCTGGAGCAGCAGATCACCGACATCGTCGAGCAGCTGATCGTCGCCCGCGGCTGGCGCCGCGACCCCGAGGCCACCCGGGCGGCGACCCGCAAGCAGGCCTGGGTGCCCGAGGGCGCCTCGGTGCTCGCCCCGGTCGGCACCGCGCCGGGTCTGGTCGTCCCGGTCGCCGAGGGACGCCAGGGCCCGCCGGTCCTCGTCCTGCCCGGCCCGCCGGCGGAGCTGCAGGGCATGTGGCCCGACGCGGTGGCCGACCCGCTGCTGGCCGCCGTCCTCGGCGGCGGCGAGGAGCTGCTCCAGTCGACGCTGCGGCTCTTCGGCACGCCCGAGTCCGAGCTCGCCGCCACGCTGCGCGACCACGACGCCGAGCTCGACGGGCTCGAGATCACGACCTGCCTGACCTCGGGGGGCGAGCTCGAGATCGTCACCCGTTACTCCCCCGCCGAGGCGGCGACGTACGACGCCCTCGTGACCGCGGTGCGCGACGACTTCCCGGACACGCTGTTCAGCGACGACGGCCGCACGCTCGACGAGCTCGTCGCCGCGGCGCTGCTCGATGCGGGCGCCACGATCGCGACCGCGGAGTCCTGCACCGCCGGCATGCTGGCCTCCCGCCTGGCCGACCGTCCGGGCTCCTCGGCCTACCTGCTCGGCGGTGTCGTCAGCTATGCCGACGACGTCAAGCGAGACCAGCTCGGCGTCGACCAGTCGCTGCTCGACACCGTCGGCGCCGTCAGCGCCGAGGTCGCCCGCGCCATGGCCGACGGCGCCCGGGAGCGCCTCGGCACGACCTGGGGCGTGGGCGTCACCGGTGTCGCCGGCCCCGGCGGTGGCACGGCAGAGAAGCCCGTCGGACTCGTCCACGTGTGCCTGGCCAGCGCCGACACCGCGCACCCGCTCGAGCTGCGTCTGGCGGGCGGCCGCGACCGCGTCCGCAGCCGCACGGTGGTCGAGGTGCTGCACCTGCTGCGACGCGTGCTCGCTGACGGAACGGGCGAGGCGTGAGCGAGCCGCAGCACGACCTCGACACCCGCCCGGTGCGGCGTCCCGGTCCGGCGATGCGTGCGCTCAACCTCGCCGTGCCCGGCGTACGCCGCGTCCGCGCGCAGGGCGACCCCTACGCCGCCGCCTGGTGGGAGGCCTCGCGCGAGGCGCTCACCCGTGGCGGTCGGCGCTGGGTCGTGCTCGGCGACTCGATGAGCCAGGGCGTCGGCGCGTCGGCCTACGACGCCGGCTGGGTCGGCCGCCTGGCCGCCCGCCTGCGCGAGGACGGCCACGACCTCGGGGTCGTCAACCTCTCCGCCACCGGTGCCCGCACCACCGACGTCCTCGAGCGTCAGCTGCCTGCGATGGAGGCCCTCCCGCCGCCGGCGGACGGCGCCGGGCCGGACCTCGTCACCGTGCTGGTCGGCTCCAACGACCTCTTCGGCGGTCGGGGAGCCCGGGCCGGGCTGGCCGCCGCGATGACCGAGCTCGTCGCGCGGCTCCCGGACGGGGCCGTGATCGCGACCCTGCCCCAGCCCTCGGCCGCCGCGAGGGCGGCCAACCGGCCGATCGACCAGGCCGCGGCCAGCGGACGGCTGCACGTGGTCGACATGCGTCGCGACGGCCCGGAGTCGTGGCGGGGCAAGGTGGCGGCCGACTTCTTCCACCCCAACGACGCGGGTTACGAGGCGATCACCGACGCCGTGGACCCCGTCGTGCGCCGAGCCCTGCGCGACCCCGCCGGCTGAGCACGACCAGGCCCGCTCAGCTCTGCGGGTAGGCGTCCCCGGCCTGCTGGCGTGCCTGCCACGCCGAGGCCACCATCTCGCGCAGGCTGTGGCGCATCGTCCAGTCGAGGTCGCGGGCGGCGAGCTCTCCGGAGGCCACGATGCGCGCCGGGTCCCCGGGCCGTCGATCCGCGATGGTCGGCTCGAAGTCGATGCCGGTCACCTCACGGATCGTGTCCATGATCTCGCGCACCGAGGTCCCGCCGCCGCTGCCCAGGTTGTAGACCCGCTCGACCGGGGCGCCCGTCTCGAGCCGCTGGGCCGCCGCGACGTGGGCCTCGGCGAGGTCGGCCACGTGGATGTAGTCGCGCACGCAGGTGCCGTCCGGGGTGTCGTAGTCATCGCCGTTGATGCGCGGCGTACGGCCGTTGACGAGCATGTCGAAGACCAGCGGGAACAGGTTGTGCGGGCTGGCGTCGAAGAGGTCGGGCGAGCCCGACCCGACGACGTTGAAGTAGCGCAGGCTGGTGTGCTTGAGCCCCGTCGCCCGCCCTGCGGCGCGCAGCATCCACTCCCCGATGAGCTTGGTCTCGCCGTAGGGCGACTCCGGCATGGTCGGGGTCGTCTCGGTGACCAGGTCGGTGTCCGGCGTGCCGAAGGTCGCGGCGCTGGAGGAGAAGACCAGCTTGTCGGCACCCACCGCCTCCATGCACTGCATCAGGGTGACCATGGCCGAGACGTTCTGCTCGTAGGTGTGCAGCGGGCGGTCCACCGAGACCCCGGCGTACTTGAAGCCCGCGACGTGGATGACGCCCTCGACCTGGTGCTCGGCGAGCGTGTGGTCGACCAGCTTGGCGTCCAGGACGCTGCCGTGCTCGAAGTCGACCCCGGGCGGGATGAACTGCTCGAAGCCGGTGGAGAGGTCGTCGAGGACGACGACCTGCTTCTCGGCGCGCCGCAGCGCGCGTACGACGTGGGAGCCGATGTAGCCCGCTCCCCCGGTGACCAGCCAGCTCATGTGTGCTCCCGTCCGGCGGGCACCGCGGTGCCCGGATCCATGCCTGCGCGGAGGCCGAACGCTAGCGGGTCAGGCGCCGCGGACGGCGACCAGCACGCCGGTCTTGTCGATGCGGTGCTCGGGGTTGCCGTGCTCGTCGGACCAGTAGTTGCCCACCGCGTGGTCCTCCGGCGTGGCGCAGGTCGAGAGGGTGAGCATCGCCCGCGTGGGCTCGACCCCGGGACGGCCCGGCACGGCGGCGCGCTGAGCGGCGAGGGACGCCGGTGAGCGGAACGACGTGCGCCGGGTGCCGCGGACCGCGTAGACGTAGGTGACGCCGCCGGCAACCACGCGCACCCGGTCGCCGCGAGCAAGATCCGGCAGGTCCAGGAACGGCTGGGTCGACGACAGCCGGTGTCCGGTGACGAGGTAGTTGCCGACCCCGCCAGGTCCGGTGCCACCCGTCGGCCCGGTCGGGCTGGCCAGCGCTCCGGCGTCCTGGATCGCGGTGCCGTCTGCGTCGTCGGTGGTGCCCTCGTAGGTGCGCACGACGAAGCGGTCGAGGCCGATCGCGGGGATGCTGAGCCGGGCGTCCTGGGACCGGCCCTGGGAGGGCACCGGGCCGGCGGGCTCGAGGCGATCGGCCGGGACGACCTCGCGAGAAGCGCGCTCGACGACGAGCTCGGCGCCGGCGACGGACTCGCTCACGGCGCCCACCGGCGCGGCGGCGGGCGCCTCGGCGCCGGAGCACCCGGCGGCCAGCAGCGGGGCGGTGGCGAGCACGGCGAGTCGGAGGTTCATCACGGCCAGCCTAGGTCGCGGGTGCGAGCATGCGGGCATGGACGACTCCGAGCAGGGAGCACGGTCACCGGCCAGCACGGTCCGCACGGTCCTCCAGGGCCTGCTCGGGGCGGCCTTGCTGTTCACCGGGACCGCTCACCTGGGCTTCGCCCGGGACACCTTCCGCGCGCAGGTCCCACCGTGGCTGCCGCTGGACGTCGACCTCGTCGTCGTGCTGTCCGGTCTCGTCGAGCTGGCCATCGGGGCAGCGCTGATGGTGACGCTGGTCCTGGGCGGGCGCAGCGGCCGGGCGCTGGCCGGCCTCGCGGCGGCCGCACTGTTCGTCGCGGTCTTCCCCGGCAACATCACGCAGTACGTCGAGGGCCGGGACGCCTTCGGCCTCGACACCGACCGGGGGCGACTGATCCGGTTGGCCTTCCAGCCGCTGCTGATCGCCTGGGCGCTGTGGAGCACCGGCGCCTGGGGCTGGGCGCGGAGCCGGCTCAGTGCGCGGAGAGGTTCCCACTCAGTCGATCGTGCATGAAGGCCGAGGGCTCGTTGAGCCCACGGATCTCGACGTCGGTGCCGCGCCGGGCGTACTTGGTCGTGATGCCGTCGAGCGCGGCGACCGTCGAGGCGTCCCACACGTGGGATGCGGTCAGGTCGATCACCACCCGCTCGGGGTCGTCGGCGTAGCGGAAGGAGGCGTAGAGGTCGTTGGAGGAGGCGAAGAACAGCGCGCCGGTGACCGTGTAGACCGCTGAGGCCTGACCCTGGTCGTCCGTGACCACCTCGCGGCGCACGTGCGCGAGGTGGGCGACGCGCCGCGCGAAGAGCACCATCGCGACGAGGACCCCGACGACCACACCGATGGCGAGGTTGTGGGTGATCACGACGACCGCGACCGTGGAGAGCATCACAGCGGTCTCCGAGCGCGGCATCCGGCGCAGCGTGGAGAGCCGGATGCTGTGCCAGTCGAAGGTGCCGACCGCGACCATGATCATGACCGCGACCAGGGCGGCCATCGGGATCAGCGCGACGATGTCGCCGAAGCCGACCACGAGGACGAGCAGGAACACGCCGGCCAGGAACGTCGAGATCCGCGTGCGGGCCCCTGAGGCCTTCACGTTGATCATCGTCTGGCCGATCATCGCGCAGCCGCCCATGCCGCCGAAGAGGCCGGTGATCATGTTCGCCGCGCCCTGGCCCCAGGCCTCGCGAGTCTTGTCGGAGTGGGTGTCGGTGATGTCGTCGACCAGCTTGGCCGTCATCAGTGACTCCATCAGGCCGACGAGCGCGATCCCGAGCGCGTAGGGCGCGACGATCTGCAGGGTCTCCAGGGTCAGCGGCACGTCGGGGGTGAACAGCGAGGGCAGGCTGCGCGGCAGCGCGCCCTCGTCGCCGACGTCGGGCAGCTGCCAGGCCATGGCGAGCGCCAACCCGGTCAGCAGCACGATCGCGACCAGCGGGGCGGGCACGGCGGTGCTGACCCGCGGGAGCAGCACCATCATCACGATGCCGGCCGCGACGAGGGGGTAGACCAGCCACGGCACCCCGATCAGGTGCGGCAGCTGGGCGGAGAAGATCAGGATGGCCAGCGAGTTGACGAAGCCGACCATCACCGAGCGGGGCACGAAGCGCATCAGCCTGGCGACCCCGGCCAGACCCATCGCCACCTGGAACAGCCCGCCGAGGATGACCGCGACCACGAGGTAGTCCAGGCCCCGGTCGCGGGCCAGCGGCGCGACGACGAGCGCGACCGCTCCCGTCGCCGCCGAGATCATGGCCGGACGGCCGCCGAGGAAGGCGATCGAGACCGCCATGGTGAAGGAGGCGAACAACCCGACCCGTGGGTCGACGCCGGCGATGATCGAGAACGAGATCGCCTCGGGGATGAGCGCGAGGGCGACCACGAGACCGGCGAGCACCTCGGTGCGCAGCACCCGCGGGTTGCGCAGCGCCGACCGCACGGTCGGGGCGTGGGGCACGTGCTCGTGAGGACGGGTCCCTGGCTGGGGCGGCGAGGGCATGTCGGGGGGCAGGGACACGAAGCTCCGTTCGGGGGGCGGGCATGGGCACGGCAGCGGCCAGACACTGTAGGGCGGTCGGGACCTCACGGCGGCATCCCCGCGCTGGTCGCGGGCGTCACCAGCCGGGCTCTCGGTCCCAGGCGTGGTGGCGCACCCAGTTGCCGCAGGGGCGCGCCGACGTACGCCGGACCTCGGCGCAGCCGGGCGGGGTGGAGGGCTCGCGCAGCTCGTCGGTGTGCAGGTCGCGCTCGCACAACGCGCGACGCAGCCGGTAGCCGCGGCGGAAGGTCGCGCAGTCGCAGGAGCCGCCCACCGCCTCCGTCCGCTGTCGCAGCGAGGTGGCCTCGGGCACCCGGAGCGCGCCGAAGCGCAGGGTCCAGCGCAGCGTGTCGTCGCAGCCGCGGTCGTCGAGTGCCCGCCGCACGAAGCACAGCACGCACTCGCCCTCACGGGGGTCGAGCAGCTCTGGTTCCAACGACGTCCCTCCTCGGTCGGCCCGACCCGGTGACGGGCGGCAGGTCCAGGTCTAGAGGCCCCCACCGACATCACCTGGCCATCACGCGAGAGGGTGAGGGCTGCGCCGCTCGGCGCCCCGTAGGTTCGCCCCCATGAGCGAGAGCAGCGAGAAGTACGAAGCGATGCAGGCCGTCGTCGACCGGGTCTCCTCCTACCAGGACGGCGCGACCGAGGGCACGACCGAGGCCGAGCTGCGCAAGGCCTTCGCCGGCACCGACCTCGAGGTCAGCGACGCGCAGATCTCCACGCTCACCGCTGCGATCGAGGAGGACCCTGCCTCCGTCGACGTCGCGTCGCTGCTCGGCTCCTGAGTCGCGCCACCTACGATCGGGCCCATGACTGACTCCCCCCGATCCGTACGGCGACTCCCGGTCGCCGCCGGCGCCCTGGTGCTGCTGAGCGCTCTTGCCGCGTGCGGCAGCGACACCACGTCCTCGAGCGCCACCGACTCCGCCAGCCCGACGCCGACCGGCACCGCCTGCTCGTATCCCGCCAGCGGACCGGCCAGCAAGCCCGTCGACCCGCCGGAGGAGACCACCGACGTCAGCGGCCAGGTCCCGGTCACCGTCGAGACCTCCGTCGGAGCAGTCGACGCGACGCTGGACGCGGACGCCGCACCCTGCACGGTCAACTCGTTCGTGTCACTGGCCGAGCAGGGCTACTTCGACGACACCCCGTGCCACCGTCTGACGACCCAGGGCATCTTCGTGCTCCAGTGCGGTGACCCCACGGGCAGCGGCTCCGGCGGACCCGGCTACAGCTTCGCCGACGAGCTCGGCGGGGATGAGACCTACCCCGCCGGCACCTTGGCCATGGCCAACGCCGGGCCCGACACGAACGGGTCGCAGTTCTTCATCGTCTACGGGAACACGGCGCTCCCGCCGTCGTACACCGTCTTCGGCTCCGTCGGTGACACGGGGCTCGCCGCCGTCGAGGCCGTCGCCGAGGAGGGCGTGGCCGGTGGCGGCGGTGACGGCGCGCCCGCCAAGCCGGTCCAGATCACCCAGGTCAGCCTCGGCCAGTAGGTCGGCCAGGAGGGTCTGCGCCCCGCGAGGGTCAGCGGGCGCTGCGACGCCGTCCGCCGCGGCGGACTCGTCGGGCCTCGGCCCGGGCGAGCTCCACGTCACGCTGCACGACCTGGTCCTCGCGGGACCAGGCACGTCCCTCCACGATCTGGTTGGCCAGGTACAGCTGCGTCGACATCGGGGCACTGATCCTCTCGTCCCCGGACCCGGGGCCGCTCGTCCTGCTTGAAGGACGTCATGGACGATTCGTCCCGACGCTCATGACAACCATAGCGACGGCGAGCGCCACATCCTTCCCGCCGCGAGCGTGACGCCGCCCACCCTGCTCAGGTCGTCCGGTCACTGCGAGGATCGGGCGATGAGCACCTCCACGCCGACCACCCGCCAGGTCCACCTCGTCGCGCGCCCGCGCGGCATGCCGACCCCGGACGACTTCGCGACCGTCGAGGTCGACGTGCCCGACCTCGGGGCCGACCAGGTGCTGGTGCGCAACACCGTGCTCTCGGTCGACCCCTACATGCGCGGACGGATGAACGACGGTGAGTCCTACGCCGACCCCTACGACCTGGACGCTCCCCTGCTCGGCGGAGCGGTCGGCGTGGTCGAGGAGTCGACCTCCGAGGCGCTTGCCGTGGGCACCTCGGTCCAGCACATGGGCGGGTGGCGCGAGCACGCGGTGCTCGACGCGAGCGAGGTGCGCGCGATCGACACCGACCGGGCCCCGGCCAGCGCCTACCTCGGCGTGCTCGGCATGCCCGGCCTCACGGCGTACGTCGGGCTGCGCCGCATCGCCGCGCTCGCCGAGGGCGAGACCGTCTTCGTCTCGGGGGCGGCCGGAGCGGTCGGCTCGACAGTGGGCCAGATCGCCCGCCAGCTCGGCGCCGCACGCGTCATCGGTTCGGCCGGATCAGCGGAGAAGGTCGCCTGGCTGACCGACGAGCTCGGCTTCGACGCCGCCTTCGACTATCACGACGGCAAGGTGTCCCACCTGCTGCGCGACGCCCTCGAGCGCACCGGCGGCGGGCGGGCCGACGTGTTCTTCGACAACGTAGGCGGTGACCACCTCGAGGCGGCACTGCTCCACCTGGCCGAGTTCGGCCGCGTCGCGTGCTGCGGCGCCATCTCCTCCTACAACGCCGAGGTGCCGCCCCCCGGACCTCGCACGATCGGTCTGGTGGTGCCGCGCAAGCTGACCATCCGCGGTTTCATCGTCTCCGACCACGCCGACCTCGCAGGCGACTTCTACCGCAGCGCGCCCGGCTGGGTCGCCGGTGGCCAGCTGACGGGGCGCGAGACGTTCGTCGCGGGCCTCGACGCCATGGTCGAGGGCTTCCTCGGGCTGTTCTCGGGCTCCAACCTGGGCAAGATGCTGGTGCGCCTCTGACGTCGGAGCGCAGTGCCGGCCTTCAGCGGATGACGAGCACTGCGGTCTGCAGGCCGTCCACCAGGAGGCCCTGGGCGCGGCTAGCGTCCTCACGGCCCCGCCGAGCATCGTCGTAGGAGAAGACCCGGGTCACGACCTGGTCGTTGCGGGCTCGGGTGCGCAGCGCCGCGAGGACCTTGTGCAGACTGTTCAGGTAGGGGGCGCTGTCGCCGAGGTTGCTGCCGGCGTTGCCCCCCTGCACCTCCAGGAAGTAGGTCCCGGGTGCCGGGCGCCGGGGCACCTGCGCCTGCAGCCTCGTGCGGGACTCCTCCCCCGAGGCATCGGTCAGCGTCGCCCTCAGGCGCAGGCTCTCACCGGGTCTGCCGTACGCCGCCCGGTTGCGGAAGACGCGGTGCCAGGCACCATGCCGGCGTTGCTCGACCCGGGTGAGCGTCAACCTGTCGTCGCCGTCGGTGACCTCGGAGGTGATCTCGATCGAGTCCACGCGCACCCCCCGGTGCCGGCCGAGGCCGAAGACGATCCCCCGGATGTCCGAGATCGACGAGTAGCCTTCGGTGAAGGTGCTGTAGAGGTCGGTGTAGCGCAGGGTGAAGGGCTCGGCGTCCTCGTCGGTGCCGGTGACCCTCAGCGTCTGCGACTCGACGCCGGTGATGAACCCCTCGACGACCCGGTCGAGGTTGGCCGCGAGCGTCCGTGCGGTCGCCCCAGGGTTATAGGCAGCCAGGTTGGAGAACGACGTGCTCTCGCCCGAACGGTCACGGTAGGACACCGTGGAGGTGATCTCGGTGCTTCGCGGGATGGCCCCGAAGGCGCCGGCGACCCCCGTGGCGACGTTGGCGAGGAGGGTGCCGACCGGGCCGGCCACAGCCACGACCTCGAGGCTGCGGCGGCCCGGTCGCTCCTGGACGGCGACGGTCGCGGCCGGGTGCAGGCTCAGCCCCGTCGGTCCATCGAGATTGAACTCGTGGCCGAAGGCCATCACGCGCCCGTCGCAGACCGAGGTCACGGTGCCGGACCCGGCCAGCGTGTCGTCTCCGTGGGTGATCGCGGTGACCAGGTTGCCACCCGCGACGACGTCGTCGACCGTCGCGGGGGCACCGTCGGTCTCCGAGGCGAACACCGCGTCACCGCGGCCGAGGTAGGGCCGCCCCGTCGCGGCGCCCGCCGGCCGCAGCGCCGGCGCCGACCCCGTGCGCGCACCCGGCAGGGCCGCCTCCATCGACTCGTAGGGAGTGATGCCCGCGAGGGAGGCCGGACCGCGCGCCGGGCCGCGGGAGACGGCTCCGACCAGGCGGCCGTCGGCGGCGTAGACCGGCGAGCCCGACATGCCCTGCCAGACGCCGAACCGATCGATCTCGGGCGAGGTGAGCTCCGCCATCACCAGGTCGACACCGGGCGCTACGCCGTCCTCGACGATGTCGACCACCCGGCCCTCGAAGTCCGTCGGGACGGTGCCCTCCGCCGTCGTCAGCCCGGTGAGGGGATCACCCTCGGCGAGCTGGTCGACCGGAAAGGCCACGGCGCAGTCCCCGACCGGGTCGGCGGCGGCACTCGTGGCCCCCGGGGTGAACCCGGTACCGACGAGCACGAACGAGGCCAGTACGGCCAATGACACCTGGAGCTTCATCTGATTTCCCCCGCCGATCAGTGATGGAACCGCGTTGCCGGACCGCTCGGAGCCCGGTCAGCGAATGACCACCCGCGCCGACCTGCGTCCCTTGACCACGAGGTCCTGGGGCGCGCTCTGGTCGCTGGCGGCGTTGCTGCCACGCCGGGTGAACAGGTCGATCGTCGCCACGACCTCGTCGTTGCGGGCCTGCTTGCGCACGCCGGAGAGGATCGCCTCGAGGCTCTTGGCGTAGGCGGCGTTGCTGTAGACGTTGCTCCCGCCGGCGACCTGGAGATAGCCGTCACCGCGGGTGCGGGCCGGCAGCTTCAGCTGCAGCGTCGTCTGGGTCTCCTCACCCGACGGGTCGGCGAGCGTGACGCGCAGCCTGATCGTCCCGCCGGGCTGTCCCACCGCCGCGCGGCGTCGGTTCACCGGAGTCGCCTCGGCCACGACGCAGCTGCTCGACCTCGGTGACGGTCAGGACGTCCTGGTTGTCGGTGACCTCCGAGCCGATCGTGATGTCGTCGATCGTGACGCCGGGCTGGCGGCTGATGCCGTAGACCACGTCGGCCACGTCGAAGACCGACTGGAAGGCGATGTCGAACGGCGTGGTGTAGCGGTCGACGTAGGTCAGCGCGAAAGGCGCGTCGTCCGCGTCGCTCCCGGTGATCGTCCACGTCTGGCGCTCCGTGCCCCCGGTGACGCCGTCGATGACCCGGTCGTGGTTGGTCAGCAGCTGGAGGAACGTCGCGTCGGCGTTGTACTGGGCGAGGTTGGACTGCGTGGTCCCCTCACGCGAGCGGTCTCGGTAGGAGACCGACGAGGTCACCGAGGTCGAGCGCGGGACCTCACCGAAGCCACCGGAGATGCCGGTGAGGCGGTCGTCGGTGATCGTGCCGACCGGACCGCTGAGGTTGGCGACCTTGAAGCCGGGGCCCAGCGTGTCCTCCTGGATGTAGATCGCGTCCGCCGGGTGGAGGCTGAGCGAGGTGTCCCCGGCGAAGCTGAACGGGTGGCCGAGGCCGACGACCCGGCCGTTGCAGACCGAGGTCGCCGTGCCGACGCCGGCGATGTTGATGTCGCCGTAGGTGATGGCGGCCCCGAGGTTCCCGCCGGCGACGATGTCGTCCTCGGTGGCGCGCGAGGCCGAGCCTCCCGCGCCGGCGGCGACGAGACCGCCCTTGAGGTAGTCGCGCCTGCCCGCCTTCCTCTCGGCCTTGGCCAGACGGGAGGCGGAGATGCCGGAGACCCCGGCCGGCATCGGCAGCTGGGTCAGGCCCTGGGCCGCCTGCCGCACGGAGACGTCGTCGGTCGAGGCGGCGATGGCCTTCGCGGTCCTCGGACCGACCTTGACGGTCGTCCTCGGCGCCGCGTCGCCGAGGTAGTCGTCCATCTGGGCGTACGGCGTGATGCCGGCGACCGGCGAGGAACCCCAGGTCAGCCCGTAGGCGACGGCGCCGATCAGGCGCCCGTCGGTGGCGTAGACCGGTGAGCCGGACATGCCCTGCCAGATGCCGACGCGGTCGATCTCGGGTGAGGTGAGCCGCGCCAGGATCATGTCCACACCCGGGGCGATGCCGTCGTCGAGGATCCCGAGGATCTCGCCGTCGAAGCCGGTCGGGGTCGTTCCCCTGGTCACGGTGAGGCCGGTGACCGCGTCGTCGGCGGCGAGCTGGTCCTGGGGGTAGGGCTCGATGCAGTCCTCGGCCGGGGCGGCCGACGCGCTGGGGCTGGTCAGCGCGGCCCCGGTCGCGGTGAGGACGGTCGTGGCCAGGACGGCCAGGGAGGTCGTGAGGACCGCGGCGCGGTTCCTCGGTCGGCGAGCACCTCGTGCTCGCGTGGACGGGACAGAGACTCTCATCGGGCTCTCCTTGCCGAGACGGGTGGACGCACCGTTGCTTCCTATCCCCTCCGACGTCGTCGCGCAGGGTTTGGTTGCCCGACGCGCCGACGAATTTCCTGGGAGGGCCCGGCGAGCAGGTCTGCGTCGCCCGCACCGGGTGAGAGGACGGCTCCTAGGGTGGGTCCTCGTGACCGCCGAGCCCTCCGCTGCCCGCCCCGACCCGAGCCTCGACCTCGGCCCCGACCTCAGCCTGCGCCGTGAGGAGGCCGAGGAACGCCGGGCCTTGATCGACGTGACCGGCTACGAGCTCGACCTGGACCTCACCGGGGCGGACTCCAGCGACGCGACGACGTACGCCGCCCGCACGGTGGTCTCGTTCACCAGCGGCGTGGGCGAGACCTTCGTCGACCTCAAGCCGAGCCGCCTCGACGAGATCCGTCTCGACGGCGACGCCCTCGATCCCGGCCTCCTTGCCCGCGGCCGGTTCCCCCTGAGCCTGGGTGAGGGCGAGCACCGGCTCGAGGTCGCCTCGACGATGCCGCTGCGCAACGACGGCGAGGGCCTGCACCGCAGCATCGACCCGGCCGACGACCGGGCCTACCTCTACGCCATGAGCTTCATGGACGCCGCGCCCTCGATCAGCGCCTGCTTCGACCAGCCCGACCTCAAGGCGCCATGGACGCTGAGCGTCACCGCGCCGGCGGCGTGGGAGGTCTTCGGCAACGGCCGGGCCACCCGGGTCGATGACGTGGCGGGGCAGGGCCGGTGGGAGCTCGCGACGACCCAGCCGCTGTCGACGTACTTCCTGACCCTGGTCGCCGGGCCGTACCACGTGATCACCGCCGAGCACGACGGGATCGCGCTCGGTCTCTCAGCGCGCGCCAGCCTCGCCGACGCGCTCGACCGCGAGGCCGAGGAGATCCTCACCCTGACCCGGCAGTGCTTCGACGAGCTGCACCGGCTCTTCGGGATCCGCTATCCCTTCGGCGACTACCACCAGGCCTTCGTGCCGGAGTTCAACGCCGGCGCCATGGAGAACCCCGGCTGCGTGACCTTCCGCGACGAGATGGTCTTCTCCAGCCGGGTCACGCGGGCGGCGCGGATCAACCGGGCCACCACGATCGCCCACGAGATGGCGCACCAGTGGTTCGGCAACCTGGTCACCCCGCGCTGGTGGGACGACCTGTGGCTCAACGAGTCGTTCGCGGAGTACCTCGGCACGCGGGTGACCGCGGACGCCACCACCTACGACGACGCGTGGGCGTACCAGGCGTCGGCTCGGCGCCAGTGGGGGCTGGCCGCCGACCAGCGGCCGAGCACGCACCCGGTCGCGGGCAACGGCGCGCAGGACGCGGTCAGCGCGCTCCAGGACTTCGACGGGATCTCCTACGCCAAGGGATCGGCGGTCCTCAAGCAGCTCGTCGCGCGGGTGGGCGACGAGGTGTTCCTCGGCGGGGTGGTCGACCACATGACGCAGCACCGGTTCGGCAACGCCACCATGGCCGACCTCGTCACGAGCTGGGAGGGCGCCGGCGCCGGTGACCTGACGGACTTCGTGGACGACTGGTTGCGGGTGCCCGGTCTCGACACGCTCACGCCGGACCGGTCCGCCGGCGGCGACGGGCAGGTCGGCGTACGGCGTGAGCCGCCGCGCGGCCCGGGGTCCGGGGTCGTGCGCGACCACGCCCTGTCCCTGGCGATCGGCGACGAGGACGGCTGGCGACGCCAGCCGGTCGTCGTCGACGCTGAGATGATCGAGATCGACCTCGGCGGCGACCTCGGCGACGGCTCCGTCGTGCTGGTCGACCCCGACGAGCAGACCTGGGCGGCGTCGTGTCTCGACCCGGCCTCGCTCGCCGCCCTGCCGGCGCTCCTGCCGACGGTGCCCGCCGAGGACCCGGCCCTGCTGGCCGCGGTGTGGAACAACGTGCGCAGCGGCTACCGCCTGGGCCGCCTCGACCCCGCCGCCGTCGTCGACGCGGTCGTGGCCGCTCCCCCGCTGGCCGACCTCGGCGACACCGCTTCCTTCGCGCACCCGTGGACCACGGGCGCGTTGCTGCCCGCTGCCCCGGTCGGGTCGCTGGCGCGGGTGCACGACGCGCTGGTCTCGCGGCTGGGGTCGTGCGAGCCGGGCGGCGACGACCAGCTGCGGGTCGCCCGCGGCCTGATCCACACCGCGGAGGACCCCGATCTCCTGCGCGGCTGGCTCGTCGACGGACCGCCGTCGGGGCTGGCGGCCGACGACGACCTGCGCTGGCGGGCCTGGGTGCGCCTGGCCGTGCTCGGCGCGACCGACCGCGCCGAGCTGGACTCCGCCCTGGCCGACGGTCCGACGAGCACCGCCCGCCTCGAGCACACCCGCGCGGTCGCCTCGCTGCCCGACGAGGCGGCCAAGCAGTGGGCCTGGGAGCGGTTCACCGGGAGGGCCGACGTCGGCAACCACGAGGTCGAGGCGGCCGGGATGGGTCTGTGGCGCCACGGCCAGCAGGAGCTGACCGCGCCCTACGTGGAGCGGTACGCCGCCGACCTGCCCGCCACCGCCCGCGTGCGCAGCGGGTGGATCCTGGCCCTGTCCGCCGCGGCGTACTTCCCCCGCACCCACGTCGACGAGCAGACCCTCGCCGTCGTGACCGAGCTGGCCGAGCACCCCGACGTGCCCCCGGCCGTACGCCGCCGCGTCGTCGACGGCGCCGACGACCTCGCCCGCGCGCTCGACGTACGCCGCGCGTTCCCGCTCGGCGGTGCCCGGTGAGCAGCGTCGGGATGTCGCGGGCCCGCCGGCCGGGCCCGACCGTGCGCACCCGCGTGGTCGAGCAGCTCGCTGATGACGAGGCGCCCGACGGCACCCGCGAGAAGCGCCACGAGGACCGGCTCGCGACCGAGGAGCCCCTCGAGGTGCGCCTGGAGTGGCCCGGCCGCGAGGCGCACCGGGCCTGGGTCACGATGCGCACGCCCGGTCACGACTTCGAGCTGGCCGCCGGGTGGGCGCGCCACGAGGGCCTGATCGCCGGCATCGACGACCTCGAGACGGTGGCCTACTGCACCGACACCACGCTGGCCCCCGAGCAGGAGCTCAACGTCGTCACCGTCACCCTGCGCGGGGCTCCCCCGCACGAGATCTCGCCGCGCAGCACGGCCATCTCGGCCGGGTCGTCGGCCTGCGGGGTGTGCGGGGCGGACAGCCTCGACGCCGCGCTCGCGGTCTCGCACGGCGGCACCTGGACCGGAGACCTGCCGACCCCGGACGTCGTACGTCGGCTGCCCGACCTGCTGCGCGAGCGCCAGCAGGTCTTCGGCCGCACCGGCGGCGTCCACGCCGCCGGTCTCGCCACCGCGACCGGCGAGATGCTCGTCGTGCGCGAGGACATCGGCCGCCACAACGCGGTCGACAAGGTCACCGGCGCCCGCCTCCTCGCCGGCGACCCCGTCGCCGACGCCTGTCTCGTCGTCAGCGGACGCGCCGGCTTCGAGCTCGTCCAGAAGGCGGTCGCCGCCGGCACCGGCAGCCTCGCCGCCGTCGGCGCGCCGACCAGCCTGTCGGTCGATCTCGCGAGGACGGCCGGGTTGAGGCTGTGGGGGTTCACCCGGGACCGGCGGACGGTGCAGTACACGTAGGCGAAGCCCGGGGAACGACGGCGAGATCTGGCTGGCCGCGGAGCCGAGCCAGTGCTGTTACCGCTAGCAGCCCCCGTCTCGAAATCGACCGGGCGGCGTCGCCTCGACGCTCCGAGCTCAGAGGCGCCCGGACAGGCGTGATGCGTGTACTGTCAGTCCGCCGTAGGAACGGGAACTCACGCGGTGGAGGCATGCGGCATGGACGAAGCAGAGTGGCGGCTGCTGTCCTCGGTCGCCCGGCGTTTCTACCTCGAGGATGCCTCCAAGACCGATCTCGCGACGGAGTTCTCCATCAGCCGGTTCCGGATCGCACGGCTCCTCCAGCGGCCCGCGAGCAAGGCGTCGTCACCATCGAGATCAATGACCGGGACGGACCGCGGGGAGGGTTGTCGACCGAGTCGCGGCGCACCTGCTGCTGGATGAGTGCGTGGTCGCTGGGGCTCGGCTGCGTCGTCACCTACGCCGTGCTGCGGGAGTACGGCGACGTCTGCGGTGAGACGGCTCCACTGCGGCAGGTCTGGCTGGACGGGGCAGGCCTCGGTCCGCTCGTGGTGCTGGTGGCCATCGTGCTCGCTGTCGCGGTGGCCACGATCGCCCGACGCCGCGGGCTGCGCCTGGCCGCCGTCGGTCTGGTCGCCCTTGCCCTGGTCGGTGCCTCGTGGAGCGGAGTGGCTGGCGTGGCCGACAAGAAGGCGGCGTACGAGAAGGACGCCGGGACCGACGGTGGCTGCGGCGGCTCCACCTGACAGTCGGCGGGCTTGACCCGCCGCCGTGAGGCGAGCCAGCGCTGTTCGTCGTCGTGACCCCGCTAGCGTCGGCGGGTGACCAGCCCCCGTCGATCCGGAGCATCCACGACGTGCTGCCCGGCGAATCGTCGGTCAGTGCCGGTGTCTTGCTGATCGAAGGCAACTGGCTACTGCTGGACGCACCGGGCTGGCGGGACCTCGCGACGTACGCCGACTACGTCGTCTACCTGACGGCCGACCGGGGCTGCTGCGCGAGCGGCTCATCCGACGCAAGGTCCGTGGCGGCCTCAGCCTCGCTGCTGCCACCGAGTTCTACGAGACGAGTGACCGCCTCAACGTCGAGCGAGTCGCCGCGTGCTCCGACCTCAGCAAGGTCGATCTGGTGCTGGACCTCCAGGCCGACGGAACCATCAATCAGGGAGAGCTCTCATGACCCAAGTGTCCGACGCCAGACCGACGAGGGAGCAAGCGACGAGCGTTCGGGCGCGCGTCCAGGCCTTCGGAGGATTCCTGACCGCCATGGTCATACCGAACGTGGGGGCGTTCATCGCGTGGGGCCTCCTGACGGCCCTCGTCATCCCGACCGGTTGGCTCCCGAACGAGGACCTGGCCAAGCCGATCGACCCGATGATCACCTACCTGCTGCCGCTCCTCCTCGCCTACAGCGGCGGACGGTTGGTGCACGGACACCGTGGTGGCGTCGCCGGAACCATCGGGACGATCGGGCTGATCGTGGGCGCGGAGATCCCCATGTTCCTCGGGGCCATGATCATGGGCCCGCTCAGCGCCTGGTTGATCAAGCAGGTCGACCGGGTCCTCGTCAGCAGGATCCGGTCCGGCTTCGAGATGGTGGTCAACAACTTCACGCTCGGGTTCTTGGGTCTGGGCCTGGTCATCGGGTCCTACAAGGTGATCGGGCCGGTCATCAGCGCACTCAACGACGTGCTGCTCAAGGCGATCAATGCGCTCGTCGACACGGGGGCACTACCCCTGCTGTCAGTGCTGAACGAGCCCGCCAAGGTGCTGTTCCTCAACAACGTGATCGACCAGGGCATCTACTACCCGCTCGGTCTCCAGGTAGCGGCCGACGAGGGCAAGTCCATCTTCTTCATGGTGGCGTCCAACCCCGGCCCGGGTCTCGGACTGCTGCTGGCGTTCTGGCTGTTCGGCGACAACAAGATCATCCGGGACAGCGCCCCGGGCGCCATCATCATCCACTTCCTCGGCGGCATCCAGGAGATCTACTTCCCGTACGTGCTCATGAAGCCCCTCACGATCCTCGCCATGATCGCGGGTGGCGCTTCCGGCATCGCCACCTTCATGGCCTTCGACGTAGGCCTGACCGCGGGACCGAGCCCGGGCTCCATCTTCTCCTATCTGGCGCTCACCCCGCCCGGTAACCACGTCGGCGTCGTCGCCGGTGTGCTGGTCGCGACGGCGGTGAGCTTCCTGATCACCGCAGGAATCCTCAAGATGAGCCGGTCCAGCGATGGCGACGCGGTCGACTTGGACAGCTTTGCCCAGCGGTCGAGCGACATGAAGGCCGAGGGGGCGTCGATCCTCTCCGGCGTCATGGGAGGTGCAGCGAAGGACGGGTCGTCCGCGGATGACGTGCAGAAGGTGGTGTTCGCTTGCGACGCCGGCATGGGTAGCAGCGCCATGGGAGCGAGCGCCTTCAGCAAGAAGGTGCGCGACGCGGGTCGGGCCGACCTCACCGTGGTGCACGCAGCGATCGAGGCCATTCCGACCGACGCCGACGTGGTCGTCGTGCACGAGAACCTGGCCGACAGGGCGCGTGGGGCGAGGCCGCACGTCGAGATCGTGACCATCCAGAACTTCCTGGGCGACCCTGCCCTGGAGGTCCTGCGCGACCGCCTGACCGACGGAAGGACGAGCGATGCAAAGAAGTGACCAGGACGGCCGGCCCGCGAAGACGCGTGGGCCGGTCTCCGAGCGGCTCACGCGGGCTGCCCGCATGCACGGCGCCGGCAAGGTGGCGGTCAGTGAGTTCGTGCTGCCGGAGATCGGCCCGGACGAGCTGTTGCTCCGCGTCGTCAGCAGCAGCATGTGCCTGTCGACGTACAAGGCCCTAGCGCTCGGCGGTGAGCACAAGCGCGTACCGGAGACGTTGGCGACGGAACCCGTCATCACCGGCCACGAGTTCGCGGGCGTGCTCGAGGAGGTGGGTGTCGACCTGTCGGGACGATTCGATGTCGGACAGAGCGTCGCCATCCTGCCGACGATGAGCCTGCCCACCGGCTACTCCCCCGGCTACAGCTACCCGTTCTTCGGGGGCGACGCGACCTACTGCATCGTGCCCGCGATCGCCGTCGAGAAGGGCTGCGTCCTTCCCTACGACGGCGGCTACTACGCCAACGGCTCCATGGCTGAACCCATGTCGTGCATCATCGGGGCCTTCCATGCCAGCTACCACACGGAGCCGCTGGTCTGGGAGCACCAGATGGGCATCCGGGCGGGTGGATCGCTCGCGCTGCTCGGCTGCGGGGGCGCGATGGGCATCGGGGCCCTCGACTACGCCCTTCACGGACCGTTTCGACCCCGGCTGGTCGCAGCTGTCGACGTCAGCAACGAGCGTCTCGACAGGCTCCGAGCTCTTTCCCGCCCGAGGAGGCACGCGCCGAGGCTGCCGGCTGGAGTTCCTCAACGCTGCCGAGGTCGACCCGACCCAGACTCTTGCTGAGCTCGCCGACGGGGACGGCTACGACGATGTGGTTGTCTTCGCCGCCGTGAGGGAGCTGATCGAGACCGGTGACGCGGTCCTGGCCCGTGACGGGTGTCTCGAATTTCTTCGCTGGGCCTACGGACCGGTCGTTCTCAGCAGGGCTGAACCTCTACAACGTGCATTACGAGGGCACCCACGTGGTGGGCACGTCCGGCGGCTCCCGCGCCGACATGGAGGAGAGTCTGTCGCTGTCCGCCTCGGGAGAGATCAACCCGTCCCGCATGGTGTCGCACGTGGGCGGCCTGGACGCCGTCCCCGACGCGCTGACATCACTCCCCGGCTTCACCGGCGGCAAGATCCTGATCTACCCGCACATCGACATGGAGCTCACCGCCATCGCCGACTTCGCCTCCCTGGGGGAGGATCCCCGGTTCGCGAGACTGGCTGAACTCTGCGCACCCGGGGACAACCTCTGGAACCAGGAAGCCGAGGCCTACGTCCTCGAGTCGTTCGGCAACCTGGCCGTCGGATGGTCGCGATGAACGGTGCTAGCAACGGCGTGCTGGACGACGAGGCGATCGTTCTCGCCGGCTCCGCACGCACGCGCGACGATGCCATCGCCGAGGCCGGCGCGTTGCTGGTCACCGCCGGCGCCGTCGAACCGGGCTACGTCGATGCCATGCACGAGCGCGAGCGCTCGGTGTCGACCCACATGGGCAACTTGCTCGCCATCCCCCACGGCACCAACGAATCCAAGGGCGACATCCGTCGCACCGCGCTGTCGTTCGTCCGGTACCTCGACGGTGTTGACTGGGACGGCAACAGGGTCGAGTTCGTCGTCGCCATCGCCGGCACGGGCGACGACCACCTGGCTCTGCTGTCTCGGCTGGCAGGCGCCTTCAGCGACGTCGACCGGGTCCAGGAGCTGCGAGCTGCGAGATCAACCGCGGAGGTGCGTAGCATCCTCGACACCTGAGCCCCGCCTCGGCGCGCGGGATGGGCGAGCGGGGGTCACGCACGATCAGCGTCCTGAGCCTGATCACAGTTGCTCGACGCGGCCTACGTGCACCGGACCAACCGCAGCACCGCGATCTGAGGCCTCGTGCTCAGGCGAACACGGTCTGCACCGCCCTACGGTCCCACCATGAGCAGACGTGACGTCGTCGCCTTGGTGGTCTGGGCAGCCAGCCTGCTCGTGCTGGGCTTCGGATGCGCAGTCACCTACGGGCTGTTGCGGGAGTACGGCGACGTCTGCGGCGATACTGCGCCGATACAGCAGGTCTGGGTAAGTGGGGCAGGCTTGGGCCCGGTCGTCACGGTGGTGGCCGTCGTGCTTGCTCTCGTGGTCGCAACCCTCGCCCGGCGAGCCGGCCTGCGCATCGCGGCAGCGGGCCTCGTCGTCCTCGCCGTGGTCGGCACCACATGGAGCGGCGTCGCTGGCGTGGCCGACAAGAAGGCGGCACACCAGGAGAACGGCGGGACCTACGTCGGCTGCGGCGGTTACAACGCGTAGCCGACACGCGCCTCGCTCCGCCACGAGCTGGGCGCACGTACCTGCCGAGCAGTCCCCAGCGACCTGCGTCCTGCCAGAACGTCAGGGCTGCTCCGGCATCCGTCGTCTCACCGAAGACGGTCACAACCCAGTACGGCGATTCGGTCTCCACCGCCGTGGAGGCGAGCTCGTCGGCTGCGTCATTCTCTCGGGTAGCCGCGGACGGTCTCGCGGCATGCTCGGCGGCCACGAAGGCAAGCCCATCCGGTCGACACGAGGGTGAGAGGCGGATGGGCACGACGAGTGAACGCTCCGTCGTCTGTTCCTCGTCACGGTGCGCGGCAGGCGATCAGGTCATGCCGACGGCCTGGTCACGACCGACCACACGTTGCGCCAGGTCGTGAACCTTCGAGGCGACCAGGAAGCTCAGGCGGCGCGGGTGAGGCGTTCGAGGAGGCGCCACTCGACGTCGAGGCGTGTCCGGGGTGCTGGGGTGGGTGGGGTGGGGGCTCTGGAGCGGTGTCGGTGGCCGGTGGGGGTGGTGGTCTGGACGGTGTGGCGGCCCAGGAGGTCGTCGATCACTTCCTGGGTCCAGCCGGGGGCTTGTTTCGCGTGGTTGCAGGCCTCGCAGAGGCCTTGGGTGTTCTCTGCGGTGGTCTGGCCGCCGTCGGCGGCGGGGACGATGTGGTCGCTGTGGCGGGCGGGGGCGTCGCACCAGGGGGTGCGGCACAGTCCCTGGTCGCGCAGGTTGAGGTACGCCGCGAGCCCGTCGGTGGCGAGACGTTGCCTGGTGGACAGCGCGACGAGGTTGCCGGTGGGGTCGGCGTACAACCGGCGGACCCAGGCCTGGACGTCGTCGGTGGCGCGGGCGATGGCCTCGCGGGCGATCTGGGCGGGCACGGGCCCCCACCCCGGGATGGTGGCGGGCTCACTACCGGCGCCGAGCAGGCTGGTGTCGGAGATGACGACGTCCACGGTGACCGGCACCGACGCTGCGACGGCTTGTCCGGTGAGGCGTTGGACCAGGAGGTCGGCCATCAGCTGGCCCCTCGACCTCGGGTCACCCTCGGAACGGAGCCGGTCGGCCTCCTTGCTGAGGGCGACGTGGGCGGCGATGGCCTGGACCATCGGCAGCAGCCCGGTGAGGTAGGCCATCGTGTCCGGGGCCGGTCGAATAGAGACGTGGCGTTCGGTCTCGGCGCGGCGGTTTCGGCGGACGACCGCGGCGGGGTCGATGGTCGCGACCCGGCGGCGGACCAACCCGACCAGGGACCCGGTGCCGAGACCCTCGACGGTCCGGGTGCCGTCGGTGCCGGGGCCGCAGAGGTCCTCATCCAGGCGGGCGCGCTGGGCGTGGTCCAGGCAGCCGCTCTCCCGGGCGATGAGCATCGCCCGGAACTCGTTCAGCGTCCCGTCGCGCAACGCAGCGGCGG
This sequence comes from uncultured Actinomycetota bacterium, assembly GCA_963714475.1. Classification (GTDB taxonomy): domain Bacteria; phylum Actinomycetota; class Actinomycetes; order Propionibacteriales; family Nocardioidaceae; genus Nocardioides. The sequence continues at coordinate 302,071 of CAVQOP010000005.1, read as the reverse complement.
TCTGCGGGAGGTCGGTGGCGAGGTCCTTGGCGAACCCCAGCAGCACCTGACCCCGGTGCGGGGACTCCTGACGGGCCAGCGCGACCTGCGCGGCGACCCCACGCCCCCGACGCGCGGCCGGCACCCCCTCGGCGGCGTGCTGGGCGCGCACCGAGACATCCAGGCCGACGGTCAGGTCGGCCTGCGCTGCACACAGGGCCGACTTCAGCTGCTCCATCACCGCGATCGTCTCGACCCGCTGGGCGTCCGCGGCCCGGTCCTGGCCACCCGGGTCCACGCGTCCCTCGACGAGCGCGGCGGTCAGGCCACGCAGGTCGTCCAGGAGGTGGGTCATAGCATCATCATATCGAACACATGCTCGAAAAACAACCATTTCTCACAGTGAAACATCGAGACGGTGACGTCGCGCTGCTCATGCGTGCGCCGTCTCCCAACCAGTCAAGCCTTACCCTCCGACAGCCGATCGACCTCCCCCGGGGCCGTCTTCGAGAGGCAGTCCTGCTGGACCTCGCCCGGTGGCGGGACTGGTGCGTACCGTCGCGAGTCCGTAGCCACCCGGCGCCCGCGCCTCCCGCACGTCACCGCATCGCGCGCCCGGGCGAGCAGGTCGTACAGGCTTGCGATGCGAGGCCATCTCGGACGTACGAAGGGCCCCGACCGCAGTGCGGTCGGGGCCCTTCGACGCTACGTCAGGAGACGCGGACGTTCTCAGCCTGGGGACCCTTGGGGCCCTGGGCGAGGTCGAACTCGACCTTCTGGTTCTCGTCGAGGGACTTGTAGCCGCTGGACTGGATCGCGGAGTAGTGAACGAAGACGTCCTCGCCGCCGCCGTCCTGGGCGATGAAGCCGAAGCCCTTCTCAGCGTTGAACCACTTGACGGTGCCCTGAGCCATGATCGATTCCTTTGTTCGGTGCCATGAGCGTCGTGCCCACGTGCTGCTGAAGACATCTACCTGTGCTGATGTCCAGCGAACCGAATACCAGGAAGTGCGAGATACGAGCCGCGACATGGGGTGCGGCAAGGACGATTCCGTGGAACCGTCCCTTCAACAACCACCAGCGTAGGGCATACCTCCACGGATGCGCGTTTCGGCACGCGCAGACGGGCGGAACTCGGCCAGGTCAGGCGCGCAGGACCTTCTCCAGAGCCTTGCCGCGGGCGAGCTCGTCGACGAGCTTGTCGAGGTAGCGGATGCGGCGCATGAGGGGGTCCTCCACCTCCTGGACCTTCACCCCGCAGACCGACCCGGTGATCAGCTCGGCGTTCGGGTGCAACGTCGCCGCCGCGAAGAAGTCCTCGAACGTCGTGCCTGACTCGAGGTGGTCCCGCAGCGTCGCGTCGTCGAATCCGGTCAGCCAGCAGACGACCTCGTCGACCTCGGCCTGCGTGCGGCCCTTGCGCTCCGCCTTGGTGACGTAGTGCGGATAGACCGAGGCGACCGGCGTGGTGAAGATGCGGTGCACGATCAGACCGCCTCGGGGAGCAGCATCAGCGGCATCAGGGCGTGGACCTGCTCGCCGATGCTCGCCGGCGTCGTCTGCTCCCCGGCGAGCTGACGCAGCAGCGCCTGCTGGAAGATCCCGTCGAGGACGCCGTACGCCGCCGCCGAGCTCAACGCCGGGGGGCGTCCGGCCAGCTCTGAGTACCGCTCGACCACGCGCCAGATCATCTCCTCGAGCGTCCGGTCGATCATCGTCACGGCCTCCCGCAGGCCCTCCTCGAACATGCTCTGCGCTCGGAGGTCGTACCAGAGACGGTGCATGGGGGCCTCCTCGCGCAGCGTCTCCACGAGCTTGGCACCGAAGGCATCGAGCAGCTCGTGCGGCGAGGCGGAGTCGGCCACCACGGCGTCGTAGCGGGTCACGCACCGGGCCTTGTAGTAGCGCACGCAGTAGATGATCAGCTCGAGCTTGTCGTGGAAGTAGTAGTGCACGACCCCGTGGCTGAAGGTGGAGTTGTTGGCGATCTCGCGCAGGCTCGACTTCGCGTAGCCGAGCTCGCCGAGGGTGCGCAGAGCGGACTCGGCGAGCTGGTTGCGTCGCTCGTCGAACTTGTCTGCCGGGGGACGACGCTCCGACTTCGTGGCCACCATGCCCGGACCCTAGCCGATCTGGACGCGCGTCAAGAGAATTCTTGACAGGCGTCCAGCAATCTCTTGACATTCGTCAAGGGAAGCGGCGAACGTGTGACCGGCGCCACACGAGGCGTCGACATCACCGACGCAACGGGAGCACACATGACGATGTTCGATCTCACGGGACGCAAGGCCCTCGTCACCGGAGGGGCGCAGGGGCTCGGCGAGGGGATGGCGCAGGCGCTGGCCTCGGCGGGCGCGCGGGTGATGATCGCCGACGTCCAGGACGACGTCGGACCGAAGGTCGCCGAGTCCCTGACGCCGGTCGACGGTGGTGACCACGGGTTCGTCCACCTCGATGTCACCGACGACGCGGGATGGGCCAAGGCGATGGCCGACACGGTCGCCACGCTCGGCGGTCTCGACGTCGTGATCAACAACGCCGGCATCGAGATCACCAGCCTGCTCGTCGACCTCGACCCCGACGACGTACGCCGCCAGCTCGAGGTGAACCTGCTCGGCACCGCCCTGGGCATCAAGCACGCGTTCCTCGCGATGCGTCCCGACGGAGCCGCAGGCCAGGGCGGGACGGTCATCAACATCTCCTCCGTCGCCGCGACGATCGCCTTCCCCGGGATCGCGGCCTACTCCGCGACGAAGTCCGGTGTCGACCGCCTGACCCGGGTCGCCGCGATGGAGTCGGGCAAGCTGGGCTACGGCGTCCGGGTCAACTGCGTCTACCCCGGCCTGGTGCCCACCGCCATGGGCGCCGGCCTCGCCAACGACATGGCCAGCCTGGGTCTGTACGGCTCGCCCGAGGAGGCCGTCGGTGGGGTCGTCGAGCTGACACCGTCGGGCCGCCTCGGCGAGGTCGCCGACATGGCCGACGCCGTCGTCTTCCTCGCCTCCGACGCCTCACGCTTCGTCAACGGGGCCGGTCTGCCCGTCGACGGCGGAATGGGGATGTGACCATGACCGGATCGAGCAAGCCCGTCGTCGTCTACGGAGCCTCCGGCTACACCGGTCGGCTGATCTGCGAGTACCTGCGCGAGTACGGCGTCCCGTTCGTCGCGGCGGGGCGTGACGCCGGGCGGGTCAAGGACTCGATGGAGTCCAACGTCGCCGGCATCGAGACCGCCGACTACGAGGTGGTCGAGGTCACCCACGACGTCGCCTCCTTGACCGACCTCTTCACCGGAGCGTCGGTCGTGCTCAACACCGTCGGACCCTTCAGCAAGTGGGGCCCGGAGGTGGTCGAGGCCTGCCTCGCGACCGGCGCCCACTACACCGACACCACCGGCGAGCAGGACTGGCTGATGACCTGCGACGACCAGTACGGCGCCGACTTCGCCGCTGCTGGACTGCTGCTGGCCCCCGGCATCGCCCAGATGTACACGACCGGTGAGATCGCGGCTGAGGTCGCCCTCGAGAAGCCCGGTCTCGACACGCTGGACATCGCGGTCTTCTGGGGCGGGAGCCCCACCATCGCGTCGACCCAGACGATCCTCTTCAACGCCGCCCTGTCCGACGCGCACTACCTCGCACAGAACGCCTACGTGCCCTTCGACCCCGGCGACGGGCACACCCAGCTCGTCATCCCGGGCCAGCACGAGCTCGGCCTGGCCCTGCCGTGGGGCGGCACCTCGCACCCCGTCTGGTACCGCAGGGACCCGCGGGTGGCCAACGTCAAGGCCCTCGGCGGCGTCTTCAACCGGGCGCTCATGCTCGGCGTGCCGCAGATCGTGGCGGGCGCGCTGGAGGCGACCAAGGACATGGACCCCGACGAGAAGTACGCCGCCCTCGCGGCCACCGCGGCCCAGGTGATGAGCACGATGCCGCCGCGGGAGAACCCCCGGCTCAACAAGTCGCTGGACTCCGTCCATGCCTCCGGCCCACTGGGACGGGCGCACTGCGTCATCCACGGCAACCAGAACTACAAGCAGACCGGCCTCCTGCAGGCCTACGCGGCGTACGCCCTGCTGCAGCAGCCTCCGCGGCGTGTCGGTTTCGCGTCGGGTTGCCAGGCCTTCGGCCACCGGGAGCTGCTGGGCGTGCTGCGGTCCTTCGGCCTGGTCTCCGATCCGGTCGTCACGGTCGAGGGCTGATCCGGGTGCGGCTGGTCGACTACCTCGACAAGGGGTTCTCGGTGGCGCCCGAGGCCCCCTGCCTGACCACCGACGGGGTGACCAGCACCTACGCCGAGGTGCGGGAGCTCAGCTTCCGCATCTCGGCGGCGCTCGCGGCGCAGGGCATCGCACCCGGCGACACGGTGGCGATCCTCTCGGCCAACGACCCGGTCGCCTTCACCACGCTGCTCGGCATCAGTCGAGCCGGTGCGGTGTGGAGCCCGCTCAACCCTCGCAACGAGGTGGCCGAGAACCGCGAGCTGCTGGAGCTCGTGGACTGCCGCCTGCTGGTCTTCCAGGCAGCCTTCACGCCGCTGGTCGATCAGATCAGGGACGACCTGCCCGACTGCACCCTGGTCCGTCTCGACGGTGACACCGACCTGGACTGGGCGCTGCGGTGGGAGGACTTCCTGGCGTCCGGCGACGACGTCGGCCCGATCGACCGACCAGCCGACGACGACCTCGCCGCGATCGTCGGCACGGGTGGCACCACCGGACGCCCCAAGGGGGTGCGGCTGACCGGCACGAACCTCGAGACGATGACCGCGATCACGCTGATGCGCTACCCGTGGGAGGGAAGACCGGTCTACCTGGCGCTCGCGCCCCTCACGCACGCGGCCGGGGTCCTGTGCTTCCCGATCCTCGCCGAGGTCGGCGAGGTCGTCGTGATGCGCTCGCCCGACGTCGGCGGGTTCCTCGAGCACGTCGAGCGGCACCGCGTGACCCACACGTTCCTGCCCCCGACCCTGATCTACATGGTGCTGGCCCACGATCGTCTCGACTCCACCGACCTGTCCTCGCTCCAGTGCTTCTGGTACGGCGCGGCGCCCATGTCGGCGTCGCGGCTCGAGGAGGCGCTCACCCGGATCGGCCCGGTCATGGCGCAGCTCTTCGGCCAGACCGAGGCGCCGATGATGATCTCGACCCTGGCCCCGCGCGACCACTTCCGCGCCGACGGGAGCCTCGCCCACGAGCGGCTGTCCTCGGCCGGGAGACCGGCCCCGCTGGTGACGGTGTCGATCATGGACGAGGACGGCACGCTGCTGCCGCACGGCGCAACCGGGGAGATCGTCATCCGCAGCTCGCTCGTCATGGCCGGCTACCACCGCGACCCGGAGGCGAGCGCGGAGGCCTCCCGGTACGGCTGGCACCACACCGGCGACATCGGCTACCTCGATGACGACGGGTTCCTCTTCATCGTCGACCGGGCCAAGGACATGGTCATCACCGGTGGCTTCAACGTCTACTCCACCGAGGTCGAGCAGGCCGTGATGGCCCACCCGGCGGTGCAGGACTGCGCGGTGGTCGGGTTGCCGGACGAGAAGTGGGGCGAACGGGTGACCGCCGTCGTCCAGCTGCGCGGGGACGCCCGGCTGGACGAGCCGGAGCTGATGGCCTTCGTCAGGGCACGGATCGGCAGCGTGAAGACGCCGAAGCAGGTCGAGGTGTGGGCGGACCTCCCGCGCTCGAAGGTCGGGAAGGTCCTGAAGGCCGACATCCGCCGGGATCTGCTCGGCGGCTGAGCGTGGATGAGCCGCCAGCGGCCCTCGGAGATCACCTCGAAGGCTCCATCGACCACCGCGAAGGCGGTCTCGTCGTCGACGGCGTAGGCCGGCCCGTCGATGCCGGCGGCCCACTCCTCGGCGTCCGCGTCGGTGTTGCCCGGCCGGTCCTCACCGTTGACGTGCGGACAGAGGTGGAAGTCCACGAGGCCGAGGGTCTCGTCGCTGCCCGACGGTGACGGCCAGCCGACGAAGTCCGCCCCGATCCGGGGGTGAGCACCATGCTGCCTGCGCTGAGCCCGACCCACACGGTGTCCGTCAGCTCGGGCAGCAGGTCGGCCAGTCCGGACTCACGCAACCAGTGGCCCAGGTAGAGCGCGTCGCCGCCGCCCACGAGCAGGACGTCAGTCCCGCGCACCAGCGGCACCCAGGCCTCCGTGTGGATGCTGGGCAGCGCGGTGAGCTCCAGCAGGCCGACCGAGCGCCAGCCGAGCTCGGTCATGGGGCCCTCGGAGCGGCCGCTGACGAACTGCCAGGCCCGCTCCCCCGGCCCGACGTGGGGGTGGCCGTAGGACGCCGTCGGGATGCACAGCGCACTCGACTCCTCGATCGGCTTGCCGAGGAGGTCGACCAGGGCCCGGCGGATGCTGGCGTTCCGCACGCCGGCGGACGTGAGCAGCAGCTTCACGGTGTCTCCTCAGAACAGGACCGCGGCGGCGTGCAGCGCGCCGACGAGCAGCAGGCCGGGTCGCCCCGCGCCGCCGTAAGGTCGTGGGATGAGCGATCAGGAGATGGTAGGCCGCACGGTGCTGGTGACCGGGGCGAGCGACGGGATCGGGGCCGAGACGGCCCGGGTGCTGGCTGGCAAGGGTGCGACGGTGCACGTCACGGGACGCTCGGCGGACAAGCTCCGTCCGATCGCCGAGGCGGTCGGCACCGAGCCGCTCGTCGCGGACTTCTCGCGCCTCGACGACGTACGCCGCCTGGCCGGCGAGGTCGGCGAGCGGCTGGGCACCATCGACGTGCTGCTCAACAACGCGGGCGGCACGTTCTCGCCCTCGCAGCGGACCGCGGACGGTCACGAGCCGAACTTCCAGGTCAACCACCTCGCGCCGTTCCTGCTCACGACCCTGCTGCGCCCGCAGCTCGCCGCCGCCACCGACGGTGCGCTGGTCGTCAACACCTCCAGCGTGGGCAACCTGATCGGCAGGGTCGTGCTCGATGACCTCGACTACGAGCGCCGCAGGGCACGTGAGTTCCCGGCGTACGGCACCGGCAAGCTGATGAACATCCTGTTCACCCGTGGCATCGCGCAGCGCTGGTCCGAGGACGGCATCGCCTCGGTCGCGGTGCACCCCGGTCCGGTCGGCAGCTCCTTCGGCCGCGACTCGTGGTTCGTCGGGCTGGTCTACCGCAGCCCGCTGAAGCGGTTCGCGACGATCAGCGTCGCCGACGGCGCCGCACCCCTGATCGCGCTCGCCGAGCGCGGACCCGATCCCGGCATCGACGGCCGCTACTTCAGCCGGTTCACCATCGACGGCCGCGAGAGCAAGCAGGCCAGCGACCAGGCGATCATCGACGGCCTCTGGGAGCGTTCGGCCGCCCTCGTCGGCCTGGGCTGAGCTCGGCTCAGGCCCGAGCCTGCGACCCTGGCGGTCCACGACGTCGTCGACGTCCGATCCGCGAGGAGCACTTCGTGACGCAGCAGCTCAGGGTCCACAACATGACCGTCTCGCGGGACGGGTACGCCGCTGGGGAGGGTCAGAGCCTCGAGCGCCCCTTCGGCCACGCCGACCCCGGGGTCCTCTTCACCTGGGCGGGCCACACCGCGAGCTGGCCCAACCGGACCGGGCCCGGCGGGAGCCGGGGGCTGGAGGACTACCTCGTCCGTGACTTCCACCGCAACATCGGCGCCGAGATCATGGGCCGCAACAAGTTCGGCCCCGCGCGCGGGCCGTGGGAGGACGAGTCGTGGCAGGGCTGGTGGGGGGAGGAGCCGCCGTTCCACACGCCGGTCTTCGTCCTGACCCATCACGCCGCGCGCCTCGTTCTCGCTGTCGGACACCACGTTCCACTTCGTGCACGGTGACCCGGCGGCGGTGCTGGAGCTGGCCCTCGAGGCCGCCGACGGCAAGGACGTGCGGCTCGGCGGTGGCGCCGACAGCGTGCGGCAGTTCCTCGACGCCGGGCTGGTCGACACCCTGCACATCGCCGTGGCACCCGTGGACCTCGGCGGCGGTTCCCGGCTGTGGGACTCCCCCGACGACCTGCTCGACCGCTACCGGTGTGACGTCGTCCCCGGCTCCGCAGGGGTGGTCCACCACCTCTTCTGGCGATCCTGAGAAGTCCCCGGAACGGCGGCGTGACGTCAGGTCGTGAGCACGCCGACGACCGCGAGGGCGCTCGTCGGGTAGACCACCACGAGCGTCAGGACTGCGAGCGCGTCGGTCGTCGTGGCTGCGGCAGAGAACACCGCCGGCGCTGCCAGCAGCACACCGACCCAGATCGGCGAGCCGAGCACGATGTGCGCCGCGCCGCCCGCCGCGACCATCAGGGACGTCGCAACGAGGACGATGAGTTGCCCGTGTCGCGCCGTCCGCAGGGCGTCGCCGGTCGGCTCGAAGTACGTCGTGTCCCACAACCCGCGCGTCAGGAGCGACAGCGCGACAGCGATGAGCAGCACCCAGGCTGCTTTCGCAGACCATCTCATCACGCCGGTGAGCTCGAAAGCTGGTCGTCGTCCGTCAGTCAATCGACCAGTGTCGTGCTCGTCCATCGCCCGGCTCCTCGCAGCGTCGTCGCTACGCGTGAGGCTAGGTCCTCCACTCGCAAGACGGGGCTGATCTCGCGGACTCCCGCGACGGTCGCACGAGGGTGGACGCGTGGCCGACCTCGTGAGACCGGTTCGAGGCGGGTTGACGACCGCCGTCGGGTGGGTCCAGGTGCCGTCGTCGGTCTACGTGCGTCGGTGGAAGGTGACCTGGTTGTCGGCGCCGATGCGCATCTCGTAGCCCGGGTCGTGGGCGCGGGCGTGGTGACGCGGACAGAGCAGCCGGCCGTGCTCGACGTCGGTCGTCCCTCCCTCGGACCACGGGGTGTCGTGGTGGGCGTGACACATCGACGCCGGCCAGTCACACCCGACCGCGGTGCACCCGCCGTCACGCAGGTCGAGGTACACCCGCTGACCGTGGGTGTAGAACCGCTGCCCCCGGCCGACGTCGAGGACCTCGCTGGGTCCGTCGAAGACCGCGGGGATCAGGCCGGCCTCGCAGGCCAGGCGCCGGGCCTCGCCCACGGAGATGATCGTCCCGTCGTCCAACGTCGCATGACCAACACCTGCCATCAGGTCGGCCAGGTCGATGCGCGCCACCACGGTCGCGTTGATCCGCCCCGCCTTCGGCAGGCTCTCCGGGTCGAGGGTCTCGATCAGCTCCGCGAACGCCTCCCCCAGCTTCTGCGGCGTCGACCGCTCGAACCCGGCGGCCTGGGCGGCCGACGACAGGGACGGGGACTGGTCCTTGCCCTTCGAGGCCTGGTGCTTCGGCGCGGCCAGCGCGTGCAACGCCTTCTCGAGCATCGCCCCGTGCAACGCCGGAAGCGTGAACGAACCACGCACCGACCCGTGACCGTCGGCGTACATCGAGAACCGCCGCTTCGCGGCCGCGTCGCGCTCGGCCTTCTCCAACCGTCTGCGGTCGCGCTCCTCGCCGATCTCGGGGGCGATCACTGTGAGGATGTGCTCCCCGAGCTTCGCCAGCGCCGCCGCATCATGCACACCCGCCTCAGCGACAAGGGTCTTCTCGGCCAGCTGCACCAGTCCGGGGTCGAGGTCGTCGGGCAGCTCACCCAAGGCCCGCGCGATGACCCGGGACTGCTCGGCCAGAATGTCCCCGGACTGCAACGCCTCCCGGACCAGGTGCCAGCGGGTCTCCAACGCCCGACCCAGGGCGACCTTCCCGATCGCCGAGGGCCGGGTCTGCCGGGTTGCGACCGCCCACCACGTCCCGGTCGAGGTCGCTCCGGACGTCTTCCTCCACCCCCACCGCGTGGGCGTAGTCCGCGGCGCGCAGCTCCAGTGCGGAGACCTGCGCGCCCAACGCGGACAGCTCGACCAGCAACCGACGCACCTCAGCCGGGTCCAGACCGATCAGCGACGCCCCGATCGCGTCGGACACCCGGGCACGCAGATCGACGACCGCGCGCACCAACGGGTGCGGGTCGTGATCCTGGCTCAGGTGGTCCATGCACACCAGTCAACCACCCGCCACCGACATCGACCCAGGTCAGAGCGGCTTTATCCACAGGATCAGCACGTATGCCGGGTCACGATTCGATCACACTGCCGAACCTTGCACGGCATGACAGAAGCGGCGGCCGTCAAAAGTCGTAGCCCCGAGCCATGCAGCTCATCCGGCGGCGGTCGACCGGGACCCTGACGCAGACCACCCGAGCAGACACACGGGAGGCCGCGGCGAAGGTGCGGCGCGAGAGCAGGAAGGTCGATCGCGCCGGGCCTCGAAGCAGATCAGTCCCGTCGACCGGATGACCACCAACCAGCGCATCGGACGCCAGCCACTCCGCGTCCGGGTCGGATGGCGGGCGGCCTCACGGTCTCGCCGAAGCGCCAGGCGCTCTGAAGGAGAGGTGGTGCTGCTCCTCGACTCCCTGGCCGTGGCCGCCCGAGGAACGCCTCGTGATCGTCGCGCCGACAGCCCCGAGGCGAACACCGTGCGAGAGCGGCTACCAAAGGCGCTCGTGGAGCTCCCGGGACGTCGACGGTGAGGCGGCCCGCCCGATGTGGACGAGGTGCCAGGCGTCGTGCGCGCGGCCGATCGGCAGACGCTCGATGGTGGAGCCGCCGGGAAGGACGACGCGGAACGGGGACTCGGACGCCGCAGGCTGTGTCATCCCGACACTCTGACCCCTAGCGTGGCTCCATGTACCTGGAGAACCTCGTCGTGGACGCGGTCGATCCCCAGCGGCTCGGCCGGTTCTGGGAGGCCGCGCTCGGCGGTGAGACGCTGACCGATTCCCCTGGCATCTTCGAGACCCGGCTCACGATCCAGGGCGGACCGGCGCTCGACCTGTGCTTCCAGCCGGTCCCCGACCCACCGCCTCATCCACTCGGCGATCCGCCTCGCCTCCACCCGGACCTCGCCGGAGGATCCGCACAGGCGGCGGTTGTCGAGCGTCTGATCGTCCTGGGCGCCCGGCACCTCGACATCGGCCAGGCCGACGGGCCCCGCGGCGCGCCGCCGTGGGTGGTGCTCGCCGATCCTGAGGGCAACCCGTTGTGTGTCATGGAGGAGCGGCCGTCCTACGTCGACACCGGTCCGATCGCCGCGCTGCCGCTCGACTCCGCCGACCCGGACCGCGATGCGGTCTTCTGGTCGTGGCTGACCGGCTGGACCGACGTGCCCGGCCTCTCGCCGCGGTCGCTGCGCCACCCGTCGCGCCGCGGTCCGCTGCTCGAGCTCGGCGACGAGCCGGGCCCGAAGGGGCCGACCAAGAACCGCTGGCACCTCGACGTCCGCCTCGAGGCTGGCGACGACGCCGACGAGACCGCTGCGGCGATCACCGCACGCGGCGGCACCGAGCTGCACCCGGCCTGGGCCGACCAGGTGCCGTGGCGGCTCTACGCCGACCCGTCCGGCAACGAGTTCTGCGTGCTCCCGGTGTCCTCGTGACTGCGCCCTGAGCCCGGACGAGGTCGACCCGGACGGCCTCCGCGCCGCTCTCGACCTGGCCCGGGAGAGCTAACGACGCTAGGTGGCTCCTGCCGTGCGGACCTGCAGGTCACGACCGAGGATCGCGCCGAGGCGCGCGGCCTCCTGCGCGATCGCTGCGTCGGGTCGCGTGGCCTCGTCGCGCCAGGTCACGGTGAGGACGTCGCCCGCGCGTGTCCAGGTCCCGCGGACGACTCCCCCGGCCACCACCGGGTTCGCCTTGCGGGTCATCAGGTCGCGCTGCGCCGGCGGCGTGACGCGCTCGTCCGCCGTGCCGGGGCCGATCACCCACTGGTCGTGGCCGGGCAGGAGCCGGACCGACTCCGACGGCACGGCCGCGAGCAGGGCGTCGACGTCCTCGCGCAGCACGTACGCCGCCGTGCCCTCGACGTCGACCTGGACGACGCGGTCGCCGAGTCCGGCGAACCAGGCGTCGATCCGCCTGCGGCCGGCGCTCAACCCGCTGCCGAGCCAGTAGTGGAGGTGGTCGGTCGTCGCCGGTCCGTAGGTGCGCAGGTAGGCGGTCACCGCGCGCGGGCCGGCGTCCTCGAGGTCGGGGATCCCGGCCCACGACGGGTTGGTGTCGAGGCGCTGGAGCGTGAGCCTGCCGTCCCGGTGTGCTCCGATGCTCGCGTCGCCCTGCCAGGTGAGCGGCTTGATCAGCGTGCCGGCGCCCGTGGCGAACTCGGCCCGCAGGTGGCGATATCGCCGGTTCCGGGCCAGCGCCTCGCCCAGCTCGGGCATCGTCAGTGGTCCCTCGCCGAGCGCCTCTCGGACCGCTGCACGGAAGTCGGGCCAGTCCTCGGGGCGCAGGCGGTAGTGCTCGACCCAGCTGGGCAGCTCCCACTGCCGACCGGCCGCGCGTAGGGCCAGGTAGGTCCCACCGCCCTGTGCGCTCAGGTAGTGCACTGCGCCGCGGAAGGCGAACGCCTTGATCACCTCACCACTGACCAGGGCCGCCGCGAGCTCCCCTGCCTGTGAGGTCGTACGCCGGGTCCGCACGGCCAGCTCGGCGAGGCGTTCGTCCATCGAGGCCACCGCGCCGAGGCGGTGCACGACAGCGTGGACCGGCTCCGCGCCGACCGGTGCGAGCAGCTGACGCTCCAGGCGCCACGACAGCGCCCGGGCCCAGGTGGTCGAGCCCTCGGTGCCGCTCATGGTCCCAGCATGGCAGCGGACCCGGGTATCTTCTGCCCTCTGGTCTCGAGGCCGGTGTCGCGTGCGTGGAGGAGCCCCATGACCCCAGGGCCGGTCCCCTTCGTCATGCACGAGTCGGGCGCGCTGCTGCACGGTACGAAGAGCGATCTCGTGGCCGGCGACCTGCTCGTGCCGGGGCGCGAGTCGAACTTCGAGCAGGGCCGCACGATGCGCCACGTCTACGTGACCGCGACCCTCGACGCTGCGGCCTGGGGCGCCGAGCTCGCGCGGGGCGTCGGGCCCGGTCGGATCTACCTCGTCGAGCCGCTCGGCCCGATCGAGGACGACCCCAACGTGACCGACAAGAAGTTTCCCGGCAACCCGACCCGTTCCTACCGCAGCGCAGAACCGGTCCGCGTCGTCGGCGAGCTGACCGACTGGGTCGGCCACACCCCCGAGCAGGTCCGGGCCATGCGGGACGCCCTCGCCGTGCTGGCGCGCCAGGGGCTGGCGAACATCGAGGACTAGCAGACCCGGGGGCCGCGCGCCCGTAGGCTGCTCGATCGGCAGTCGACGAGAGAGCGGAGGGCTTGATGGTGGTGCTGGCGAGGCGCGTCGTGCGGCGCAGCGGCCTGGTGCTGGCGGCGCTGGCGCTCACCCTGCCGACCGCCTGCGCGACCGACGGGACCGAGGCGGACGCCTCCGGAGGTCAGGCTGCGGTCGCGGCAGACCCCACGGCTGGTCCCAGCAGCCCCGCGCCGCGGCGCGTCGTGGACGGCACCGCGTTCGAGAAGCTCCCGGTGTCGACGCGGCCCACCAGGTCGGCGGGGCCGGCGGGGCTCCGAGGGCTCGCCGACGGCGCGGCGGCCGTTGCGGCCGTCACCGACAACCCTCTGGCCAACCGCCCCTGGGGCACCTACCTCGGTCCGTCAGAGCACGTCAGCGCGCCGTACGCCGCCTCGAGCGGTGAGACCCGCGCGGTGCTGGGCTACCTGGCGAACGCACCGAAGGCGACGTGGTTCGGCCACTGGATCGCCGACGAGGCGATCGAGGCCGTCACCCGGGCCTACGTGACCGAGTCGCAGCACGGCGACCCCGAGACCCTGGTCCAGCTGACCGACTTCCGTGCGGTGCCGTGGGAGGCCGAGGCCTGCCAGCGCCTTCCCAGCGCGGCCGAGCAGGCGTCGTACCGCGCCTGGACCGACGCCTTCGCCCGGGGCATCGGCGACGCGCACGCGGCCGTGGTGCTCCAGCCGGACGGACCGTTCGCACTCTGCACGCCCGGCGGAGTCGGGGTCCAGACCGCGCTGGTCAAGTACGCCGCCGAGACCCTCTCCGCCCTGCCGAACACCTCCGTCTACATCGAGGTCGGCGCCGCGGACTGGCCCGCTGAGGGCCAGGGCGGGGTGCCGCAGGTGCTGAAGTTCCTCCTGCCCGCCGGCATCGAGTCGGTGCGGGGCATCGCGCTCAACGGCACGCACTACTCCGCGACCGAGGACGAGGTCCGCCGCGGCGCGGCCATCGTGCAGGCGCTCGCCGAGCAGGGCATCACCGGCAAGCACGTGGTCATCAACACCTCCTCCAACGGCCACCCCTTCACCTACGGCGCCTACCGCGGCAGCGGTCGCTGGGCCCACCCCGACAACGCCCGGCCGTGCACGTCGGCCTCCGACCCCGGCACGTGCGTGTCGCTCGGCATCCCGCCCACCGCGGACGTCGCCGACGATCGGTGGGGCCTGTCCTCCGAGGCGGCCGCGCTCGCCACGACGTACGTCGACGGCTACCTGTGGTTCGGACGACCGTGGCTGTACTTCCAGAACTCCCCCTTCGAGCTCGACAAGGCGCTCGCGGTGATCCGGTCGAGCCCGTACTGGCCCTGAGCCCAGCGCGCGCGGCCATGGTGGGATGACCCCGTGGTCGACGTCTTCTCCGAGCAGCTCGACGCCTGGCGGCGCTACACCGAGACCCCCTGGGCGCGACTGCGGTACGCCGTGGTCGCCGACGTCCTGCGTCGGGAGACCGAGCGGCTGGGCGGCGCGAGCGGCGTCGACGGCGAGCCGCTGCGGGTGCTCGACGTCGGTGGCGGCGACGGCCTGGACTCGCTGCCGCTGGCACGCGGAGGGCACGACGTGACGATCCTCGACCAGTCGCAGACCTGGCTCGACGAGGCCGGGCGCCGCGCCGGCGTGGAGGGCGTCACGGTGCGGACGGTGCTCGGCGACCTCGGCGACCCGCCCGACGACCTGGGTGAGTTCGACCTCGTGCTGTGCCACTACGTGCTGCAGTACCGACCCGACGACGACCGCGACCTCGTCGCCCTCGCCTCCTGGGTGCGTCCAGGTGGCCTGCTCTCCGTCGTGCTGCCCAATCCCGCCGGCATGGTGCTGCGCCGGCTCGTGACCGACGGTCCGGCGGGGGCGCTCGCCGAGCTCGACGCCACGGCCAAGCACGCGGTCGTCTTCGACCACGACGTGCGCAAGGTCGAGATGGCCGCCATGGAGGAGGCGCTGCGGTCCGTCGGGGTCGACGTGGTGGGTCGCTACGGGCTGCGCGTCGCCAACGACCTGCTCGTCGACGACCAGCCCAAGCACGACCCGGCCCACTTCGCACCGCTGCTCGACCTCGAGCTCGCCCTGTCCGGCCGCGAGCCGTTCTGCCGCGTCGGCGCCGGCTACCAGCTCGTCGCCGTGAAGGCCTGAGCCTCGTCACCGGTGTCGGTGCCGGCGTCCAGACTCTCGCCACGTCCATCTGAGGAGGCCGCATGCCGATCGAGTTCGTCGACCGTGACCTGAGCGGAGCCCGCTTCGTGCGGTGCGACCTGTCCGGAGCCGTCCTGCGCGGCGTCGACGTCCAGGGCGCGGAGATCGACGCGCCGTGGCTGCACGAGGAGGGGGGATCCCTCGTCGTCAACGGCGTCGACGTGGCAGGTCTGGTCGAGGCCGAGCTCGACCGGCGTACGCCCGGTCGGGCGCTGCGCACCGCGCGCGACCCCGACGGGCTGCGCGCGCGCCTGGACCGCGCTCGAGAAGGTCTGGGCCGACGTGCTCGCGCGGGTCGCGGACCTGCCCGCCGGCACGGTCGAGGTCTCGGTCGCCGACGAGTGGAGCTTCGCCCAGACGCTGCGTCACCTCGTCTTCGCCACCGACCTCTGGCTGGGCAGGGCGATCCTGGGCAGCGACGAACCCGTCCACCCGCTCGGCCAGCCCAACGCCGAGCACGAGACGGACGGCCACGACATGTCCGTCTTCGCGACCGAGCACCCCACCTACGCCGAGGTGCTGAGCGTGCGCGGCGAGCGGGTCGCGCGGGTGCGCCGCTTCCTTGCCTCGGTCTCGACCGAGCAGCTCGCCGAGCCGCGCGACAACCCGCACGACCCGGCGTACGCCGAGACGGTGCTGGGCTGCCTGCACACGATCCTCGGTGAGGAGTGGAGCCACCTGCGCTACGCCGTGCGCGACCTCGACGCGATCGAGGCGACCGGCGGCGTCTGAGCGCCCCTCAGGTGCGGGGCTTGCCGGCGTCCGCGTAGGACTCCACGACCGTGGTGGTGAGCGGGAAGTCGACCCCACCGCTCCCGAACAGCAGCCTCGCGGCGGTCGCGGCCGCCTCGGTCGCGGCGGTGGCCACGGACGCGGCCAGGTGCTCCGGCGTGTGCACGACCACCTCGTCGTGCAGGAACAGCACCAGGTGCGGACGCTCGTCGAGCGGGCCGCTCGCGCCGAGGCGCCACAGCCGGGTGCGGAGGTCGGCGATCCAGCACGAGGCCCACTCCGCCGCCGTGCCCTGCACGACGAAGTTGCGGGTGAAGCGGCCGTGCGACCGGCGCCGCCGGGCCAGGGCGTCGAGGTCGGGGGACGGATCGTCGGGATCCGCGTCGAGCGCTTCCCCGACCGGCGGTGAGCCGCGGCCCAGGAGGGTCCGCACCTCCTCGCTCCGCTCACCCGCCCGCGCGGCCCCCTCGAGCAGGCCGAACGCGACCGGGTAGCGCCGGGTCAGCTCGGCGACCATCCGGCCGCTCCCGCCGCTCGTCGCGCCGTACATCGCCCCGAGCAGGCCGAGCTTGGCGTCGGCTCTGGTCGCCACCGCACCGTCGTCGACCATCCCCTGGTAGAGGTCTGTCCCGTGGGCCGCCGCGGCGAGGGCGCCGTCGCCACTCATCGCCGCGAGCACCCGGGGCTCCAGCTGGGCGACGTCGGCCACCACGAGGCGCCACCCGTCGTCGGCCATGGCGGCCCCGCGGACGGCAGCCGGGAAGGACAGCGCCCCTCCCCCGTCGGAGGCCCAGCGGCCCGTGCTCGACCCCGCGGGCTGGTAGGACGGGCGGAACCGGCCGCCGCTGACCCACGTCTCGGCCCAGGCCCACCCGTTGTGGCGACCAGCTGGGCGAGCTGCTTGTAGCGCAGCAGCGGCGTGATGGCCGGGTGCTGGAGCGCCCGGAGCGAGGTCGCGCGGACGTCGTCGACCTCGAGACCGCGGCGACGCAGCGCCGCGAGCAGCTCGGCACGCGAGTCGGGATTGAGGCCGGGCGCGTCGAGCGCGCTGCGGACCTGGTCAGCGAGGTCGTCGAGCACCCGTGGGCGTCCGCCTCTCGGCGGTCGTGGTCCGAGCAGGTCGCTCAGCAGCCGGTCGTGCACGTCGGTGCGCCACGGCACGCCGGCCCAGGTCATCTCGGCCGCGACCAGCGCACCGGCGGACTCCGCGGCCAGCAGCAGCCCGAGCCGCCCGGCCTCGGGCGACGCCGCGACCGCGCGCTGCTGTCGCGCGTCCTCGACGTCGGCGCGCAGGTGCTCGGTCGGGTCGTCGACGGGGAACAGCCCGTCCTCCACGCTCGCACCGGGGCGGAGCTCGTCCCAGTGACGCGCGTCGTCGCCCGTCGAGCAGGCCGGCGTCGACCGCGGGCGCGCGTCGCAGCACGCGGCGGGCCAGGCGCAGGTCGTGGCAGCGCGTGACCCGCACCCCTTCCCCCAGCAGCGCGGGGTACCACCGTGCGGTGTCGTCCCACACCCAGCGCGGATGCTCGACCTCGCGCGACCCGACGTACTCCGCCAGCTCCTGAGCCTCCAGCCGCCGCTCGCGACCATCCTCGACCACGATCGCACCGCCCTCGCGCAGTCGGGAGAGCGCGATCCGGGTCACGGCGTCACTGTGGCACCTGACGCCGACGCCCCGTCGCCGGTCTACGCCCGCGGCGCACGATCCGGTCCAACCCGCGACAGGGGACCTTCGGCAGGGCACACTGGGCCCCGCCGCGCCCGTGGGCAGTGCCCGCTGCGCGATGACCGTGACAGTGCGATGAGGGGACCTGCGGTGGGGATGCAGCGGAACGGCTCGGGCGAGCTCGTCACTCGGACGGAGCGCGACCGTGGTTGACACCAGCAGCTGGGGCGGGCTGCCCGAGGTCACTATCGACAGCGAGGCGGCGTCCTCCCTGGCCGCGGGCTGCGACGCGGCCGCCCAGGTGATCCGTGAGCAGGTCTCCGGCCGCAAGAGCTTGACGAGCACCGCGATGCGGGACTTCCAGGGTCAGTTCTCCACCATCTTCGAGCAGAACCAGCAGACGGCCAACGGAGACGGTGACCAGATCGCGACCGCGCTGGAGCTCGTCGCCGAGCAGATCCGCTACATCATCGACATCGTCCCGGCCGAGAACGCCCGGCGCCGCGAGGCCCGGGCGTGGAAGGAGCGCCACGACGAGGACAAGGCGCACATCACGCTGGGAGACCTCAAGGGCGACGAGTCGCCCCCCGAGGGACCCACCTCGCCACCACCGCCGACGTCGACGACGGCGACCGCCAAGTCGCGCCGGGACCCCCAGCCCGGCGCCGGAGCCCAGAGCACGGGACTGAGCTCGGCACGTCCCCAGGAGCTGCGGAGCTTCGCGACCGGCATGGACGGAACGATCCAGACCCTCGACCCCAGGCCGGGGCAGCTGGCGGGCCTCAACAATCGGTTCACCGTCGGGTTCGACTGGGGCACCGGGGAGCCGGCGGGGGTCGACGGCTCGAGCGTGTACTCCGCGTTCGGTCTCTTCAACGACCTCAACCGGCAGGACCAGACCTGGGTCAACGTCGTCGCCGAGGCGTTCGAACGGGCGGGGAGCGACGCCCCCGGTGGGGCGAAGACGTTGTCCAACGCCGCGCTCGCGGCTTCGCTGAAGGCCGCCGGGGTCAGCGTCTCGCGCCTCGACATCCCGCCGACCTCGCCCCGGCTCTACGGGATCAAGCCGACGACCGGCTACTCCGACGACCCGGTGAACGCCTCGACCGGCAACTTCGTGGAGCCCGAGTCCGACCTGGGCTTCTCAGGCGGGTGCGCGTCGCTGTCGCTGACCAGGATGTACAACTCGTTCAACGCCGCCGGAGGCGCCTTCGGCCCGGGGTGGACGAGCTGGACCGAGGTCGCCCTGGTCCTCGGTGACGAGTCCGCCGAGCTCACGTTGCCCGACGGCCGGGTGGTCGTCTTCCCTCGTCTCGGCCAGGCCTGGGACCGCGCGACCGGCGAGTCGATGTGGCTCGAGCGCGACCCGGCCGCCGACGAGCTGCGCGCGACCGACAACGACGGCACCACGTGGCGCTTCACCCGCCACGGACGACCACTCTCGGTCGACCGTGGCGCGGGCACGATGGTGAGCCTCGTCCACCACGACGGCCGCCTGGTGCGTCTCGATCACGAACGCGGGCGCCACGTCCGGCTGACCTGGGACGGCGAGCGCGTGGTGGCCGCCGAGACCTCGGACGGCCGCCGGATGGGCTTTGCCTACGAGAAGGGTCGCCTGGTCTCCGCGAGCGGACCCCTCGGGACCCGCACCTACCGGTGGAACGACGTCGGGCTGGTCGACGCGGTGATCGACGCCGACGGCGTGGTCGAGGTCGAGAACGCCTACGACGACTCGTCGCGCGTCACCGCCCAGCTCTCCCCCCACGGGCGGACCAGCCGCTACTCCTACCTCCCGGGCAACGTCACCGAGGTCGCCGACCCCGACGGGTCCCGGTCCAACACCTACGTCCACGACACCCGCGGACAGCTGGTCGGCCTCGTCGACAGCGAGGGCTACCGCCAGTCGACCAGCTACGACGCGCACGGCAACGCCGTGCTGCTCACCGCGCGGGACGGCTCGGTGACGGTCCGCGAGCACGACGGGCGCGGCCACGTCGTCCGGGAGGTGCGCCCCTCGGGCGCCGACCTGAGCTTCGACTACGACGACCAGGACCGGATGGTCCGTGCGCTCACCGAGGAGCACGCGGAGACCCGGTTCTCCTACGACGGCTCGTCGCGCCAGCCCTCGCTCATCGTCGATCCCGGGGGCGGCGAGACGCGGCTCGAGTGGGTGGCCGGCTCCCTGGTCCGGCTGGTGGACCCGACCGGTGTCGAGCTCGCCTTCGGCTACGACGAGCACGGGGACCTGGTCTCCACGACGAACTCGGTGGGCGACACCGCACGGCTGGAGTACGACGGCTCCGGCCGCGTCGTGGCCGCGATCACGCCGCAGGGCAACCGCACCACCTTCACCTACGGACCCACCGGGTTGTCGCAGCGCCGAGACCCCGACGGATCGGTCTGGCACGTCGAGCACACCGCGGGCGGTCGCCTGTGCGCCGTCGTCGACCCGACCGGCGCACGCAGCTCCGTCGAGCACGGCCCTGACGGCGAGGAGCGTCGCAGCATCGACCCGCTCGGACGGGCGGTCGAGCAGCGCCTCGACGACCTCGGCAACCTCGCCTCGGTCGAGCTGCCCGACGGCAGCACCTGGCGCTTCACCCATGACGCGCTCTCCCGCCCCACCTCCACGACGACGCCCGACGGGCAGACCTGGACGCGGACCTACGACGCAGCCGGGAACCAGGTGGGATCCGTCGACCCGCTGGGCAACCGGACCGCGGTCGCGGTCAGCGAGCCCGAGCACACGATCGTCACCACCGACGCGCTCGGCAGCACCACGCAGCGCTTCGACCCGCTCGGGCGGCCGCTGTCGATCGAGCAGCTCGACGGGTCGGTCGCGATCGCCACCTACGACCGCTGCGGTCGGGCCGTGGAGCTCCTCGACGCCGAGGGCAGCCTGACCTTGGTCGGGCGTGACCCCGCCGGGCGCGTGGTCGCGGTCACCGACCCGACGGGACGCACCACCCGCTACGAGTACGACGCGTGCGGGCGCCGCAGCGCCGTCGTCGATCCCGACGGTGGCCGGACCACCATCGAGTACGACGCCGACAGCCGACCGGTGCGCTGCACGTTCCCGACGGGTGAGGTCGGGTGGACCGACTACGACGAGTGCGGACGGGTGAGCTCGACGTTCACCCCCGGTGTCGGCGGCTCCCGCCTGCGCTACGACGCCGCCGGACGGGTCGTCGAGGTCCGCGACAACGTCTCCGGGCTGCGCACGTTCTCCTACGACGCCGCGGGACAGATGGTCACCGCGACCAACGGCAACGGCGGGGTCACGCGCTACGACTATGACGCGCTCGGCCGAGCCGCGCGTATCACCGACCCGTTGGGCCACGTCACGACCCGCGAGTTCGACAGCATGGACCGCTGCGTCGCCGAGACCGACCCCCTCGGGCGGACGACCCGGGCCGGCTACGACGCCCGCAGCCGTCAGGTGTGGCAGGAGGACCCGTCAGGGCGTCGCCTCGAGTGGACCTACGACACCGCCGACCGCGTCGTCGCGGTCGAGGTCGACGGACGGACCGTCAGCTCCTCGCGCTGGGACGTGCGCGCCCGGTCCGTCGAGGTCACGGACCGCACCCGCCCCGACGGTCGGGTCGTACGTCACTCGACTGCTTGGAACCGCCGCGGCCAGGTCGTGCGGCAGACCCGTGACGAGCAGAGCCAGTCGTGGCACTACGACGCCGCCGGACGGCGCACCGCGATGGATCTGCCCGACGGCAGCACGGTCGCCTACGGCCACGACAACGCCGGCCGCGTGGCCGCGGTGGACCACCCCCTGCTCGGACGCGCGACGTTCGTGCGTGACGCGGCCGGCACCGTGGTCGGCGCGGCTGCGGGCGACCTCATCCAGTCGTGGGAGCACGCCGACGGCTTCGTCGTCGCGCACGTCGTCACGAGCGCCGACGGTGCGGTCCGCACGGCGATCAGGCGCGACGACGACGGGCGCATCCTGGCCGTCGACCGCGACGGGACCACGACGCAGTTCGGCTACGACGCCGCGCGCCAGCTCGTCGAGTCCCGGGTCGGCGACCAGCGCACCACGTGGCGCTACGACGCGGCCGGGCGCATCGTCGCCGAGTCCCGTGGCGACGATCGTCTCGACCTCGCCTACGACGCCGCGAGCCAGCTGCTGGCCGTCGACGGCGCAGCCGGGACGACCCGGCACACCTACGACGAGGTCGGACGGCGGGTCCGCACGGAGCTGCCGGACGGCCGCACCCGCGACCTCGAGTGGTCGCCGACCGGCTGGCTCGCCGCGATCGTCGACGAGGCGGGCGGCAACGCCGTGCGCACCGAGCTGCACGTCGGCGCCACGGGAGAGCTCTGCTCGATCGACGACGTCGCGGTGTTCTGGGACAGCGCGGAGTCTTACGCACCGTCACTGGTCCAGATCGGTGCCACGCCGGTCGTCGACGCGGGTGGTCTCACCGGGGTCGGTGGGTCGTGGACCGCACCCGGCTGGCGTACGTCGCGCTCGCAGGGCAGCGACGTCTGGGCGGCAGCCCAGGGCGCGGCGCCACCGCTGCCCGGAGTGCCGGCCGGCGTCGGGATCGGCGCGTCCGGCGAGCTCACGATCGGCGGACTGGAGTGGTTGGGCGCCCGTGTCTTTGACGCCGCCAGCCGCGGGTTCCTCTCGGTCGACCCGCTCGACCCGGTCGTCGGGTCCGCATGGTCGGGCAACCCGTACTCCTACGCCGGCAACGACCCTCTCCACGCCCTCGACCCGACCGGGCTCAAGCCGGTCTCCGAGGCCGACCTGCAGGCCGCACAGCAGTCCTGGCTGGAGCAGGTCGGTCACGGGATCGCGGAGAACAAGGACTGGATCATCGGCGGTGCTCTCGTGATCGGCGGCGCCGCGCTGATGGCTACCGGAGTCGGTGGACCACTCGGCGCGATGGCGCTCTCAGCCGGCGCCGACGTCCTCATCCAGAAGGCGACCACAGGCAAGGTCAACTACGCGCAAGCCGCCGTCTCCGGCCTGGCCGGCGGGGCCGGGTTCGTCGCGAGCAAGGGCTTCACCGTCGGCGGCCGCGTCCTGGTCCAGAGCGCGAAGGCGGCAGAGCGGACGCCGCTGACCATGGTCAGGGTGCAAGCGACCATCGGCGCGACCGAGGGGTACACCCGTGAGGTCGTCGGCGGCGCTGACCCGTTCTCCCGGCAGGCGATCGGCGCCGGTGTCGCTGGACTCCTCACGGGTGGTGCGGGCAAGTTCGCGGACGACATCGGCCAGAGCGCGGGTCAGGCAGTGGGTGGCCGCATGCTGCGTGGGGTCGATGACCAGCTGTACGGAACCCGCTGGATCACCAGGAGCGCTGCCTGGGTCGGCAACCACACCACCGACCAGCTGGTACGCAGTGGTTACAAGGGAGCGGTCGACGCCGGCGGAGAGACCATCAAGCAGCTGACTGACGATGAGGCCGGCATCGACTACGGCAAGATCGGTGGAAAGGCCGCCGGAGGCGGACTGACGAGGCCCCTGCCGACCGGGTGGTCAAGCCCCGCCGGGCGCGGGCTCAGTGCCGCCATAGACCCCGGCGAGTCCAGCGCACCGACCCCTGCCCCTACCCTGTCAGGAGGCGGAGGTGGTGGCGGATGGTGATGTTCGAACGGCTGCGCAAGGCTCGGCGGGTCTTGGAGGAAGCCGAGGAGGCCTACTCGACGGTTCCGTCGCGTGCTCAGCCGTCGCTCGCTCACGACGCCACCGTCATCCTGGTCGCGCCGGGCAGCGGACCGCTTCGCTCGAGCGACCGTGCTGACTTCGTGGTGGCGGGAGCACTCCTGCTGGAGCTCGCCAGCGAGGGCCGGATCGCGGCTTCGGGTGAGGGGAAGGGTGTGCGCATCACCGTCCTTGATCCGTCCCCACTCGGCGTCGTGGAGCTCGACGACGCCTTGCTGGCCATCAGCACGGGGGTGCTCGGGTCCAAGGCGACCAGGCTCGTCTCGGTCGTCCCTCGGGCCGACGAGCTCGTGAGGCGTCTGCTTTCGGAGGGTGTGCTCGTCGAGGAGACCCACACGAAGTGGGGGCTCGTCAGCGTTCGTCGCTACAGGCCCACGCCTGCCGCGGGTCGCGACGAGCTCCTGGCGCGAGCTCGTGGGGCTCTGCTCGGCGAGTCCGTCCCCGACGACAGGACTGCCTTGATCGTCGCTGCCCTCTACGCCGGCGGCAACCTCAAGAAGTGCGTTCCCCTGGACCGCTTCAAGGATGCTCAGCGTCACGCCGCCGAGATCCTCGAGCGACTTGGCGACGATGAGCGTGCTCTCGTGTCGGCTGTCGACGTCGCGGCAACAAGAGCCGGCAGCGACTACAGCTCCAGCATGTGAGGTACGGGCCTTCGCTTGCAGAGCATGAGCTGAGCCCGAAGAAGACGACGCGCGGTAGGACGAGGCCGTACAGGGTTCGTTGCACGTCTCGAACGCGTCGGCGACGACGCGCGCACGAGCACCCCCTCGGAAGGGTGCTGTCGTGGCGCCGCCGGCGCTGCTGGTCGGGTGTGGACAAGGGGGCGCTGGATGCGGGTGGAGTGATCGCCAGGCGGCTGTCCGAGATCGGGGGCAAGGCGCTCGGTGGCGGGGGCACTGCGGTGGTGGATCGGCTGCGCAAGGCCACGCGCGTCCTCGAGGAGGCCGAGGAGAGTCACAGCGCGACACCGCGACACGGCCTGCCCTCCATCCCACGGGAGTCCGTCATCGCGATGCTCGAGCCCGACAAGGGGAAGCTGAGGGAGCTGGTCCACGAAGGGCGGCTGGCGGTCTCGGGGAGGGCAGGAAGGTTCGGGTCACGGTCGACCCGGCCCCGGTCGGAGACCGTGACCTCGATGATGCGTCGCTGACGATCCAGACGGGCGCGTTCGGCAACACGGTCCGCAGGCGGATCCCTTTCCCGCCGTCCGACTCCGACGTGCTCAGTCGACTGCGCGGCGTCCTCCTCGGGGAGTCGGTGCCGGACCCCCGTACGGCCCTGCTCGGCTCGGCCCTCGACGGAGGCGGCCCGTCTGAGCTCTGCGTGCCTCGCGGCAGGGTCGAGGAAGCCGACCGCCACGCGGAGGAGGTGCGCAAGCGCACCGGAGAGGTCCAGCGCGCCATCTTCTCCGCCGCCCAGCAGGCCTGATCGACTCCAACGACGACAGCTCGGGCACCTAGGGGTACCGGGCACGGTGGTCGCAGTCGGCTGGTCCACTTCCTGCCCGATCACGCCGGCACGGCGTGGGACCCGGGGGCTGTCGGCGTCCTCTCCTACGGTCGTCGCATGCGCCTGCTCCACACCTCCGACTGGCACCTGGGCCGGTCCTTCCACCGGGAGGGCATGCTCGGGCACCAGGCGGCGTACGTCGACCACCTGCTCGCGGTCGTCGAGGCCGAGCAGGTCGACGTGGTGCTGGTCGCGGGCGACATCTACGACCGGGCGCTGCCGCCGGTCGACGCCGTCGACCTCGCCGACGAGGCGCTGGCCCGGCTGGCGTCCTCCCGAGCCCGGGTCGTGCTGACCTCCGGCAACCACGACTCCGCGCGACGGCTCGGGTTCTCCTCCCGCCTGATCGACGCCGCGGGCGTGCACATCCGCGCCGACCTCGCCGCCGTGGGCGAGCCGGTCCTCATCGAGGACCAGCACGGTCCGGTCGCCTTCCACGGCCTGCCCTACCTCGACCCCTACGCCACCGCCGACGCCTGGGGCCTGGTCGTGCGCCGCCACGAGGCCGCGGTCGGCGAGGCGATGCGCCGGGTCCGGGCCGACCTCGCCACCCGTCCGGGCGTCCGGTCGGTCGTCCTGGCGCACGCTTTCGTCGGCGGCTCGAGCACGGCGAGCGGCGACGTCCAGAGCGACTCCGAGCGCGACATCAGCGTCGGCGGGGTCTCGCTGGTGCCCACCAGCACCTTCGACGGCATCGACTACACCGCGCTGGGCCACCTGCACGGACGCCGCGAGCTGACCCCGCAGGTGCGCTACTCCGGGTCACCGCTGGCCTACTCCTTCTCCGAGGCCGCCCATCTCAAGGGCTCCTGGCTCGTCGATCTCGACGCCGGCGGCTTCGTGGCGGCCGAGCTGGTCGAGGCCCCCGTGCCTCGCCGCCTGGCCCGGCTGCGCGGGAGCCTGGCGGCGCTGCTCGCCGACCCTGACCTCGTCGGCGCCGAGGACGCGTGGGTCGAGGCCACCCTGACCGACACCACGCGGCCACTGCAGGCGATGGAGCAGCTGCGGCGCCGCTTCCCGCACACCCTCCTGCTCGGCTTCGCCTCCCCACCGCCGGGCCTCGGCGAGCTCGGGCTCGACCGTCCTGTGGGGCGCGCCCGCTCCGACCGCGACGTCGCCGGTGATTTCCTGACCGTGATGCGTGGCGAGACGCCCGCCGCCGAGGAGCTCGCGCTGCTGCACGCCGCTGTCGACGCGTGCTGCGAGGACCCCGAGGTCGACACCCTGCTGCGCACCTCGCCCGGTCCGGTCGGCGGTGGCGTGCCGTGAGGCTCCACGAGCTGGAGATCGCCGCGTTCGGTCCGTTCACCGACGCCGTCGTCGTCGACCTCGACGACCTCGCCAGCCAGGGTTTGTTCCTGCTCTCCGGGCCGACCGGGGCCGGCAAGACCAGCGTGCTCGACGCGATCTGCTTCGCGCTGTACGGCGAGGTCCCCGGCGACCGGGCCAGCGCCAAGCGGCTGCGCAGCGACCAGGCCGCACCCGACGCCGAGCCCCGCGTCCGCCTGGTGCTCACCCTGGCCGATCGGCGTCTCGAGATCACCCGATCGCCGGCGTGGCAGCGACCCAAGAAGCGGGGCACCGGCACGACGCCGCAGCAGGCGACGGTGCGGGTGCGTGAGCAGGTCGGCGGACCTGACCAGGTCCCGGGCGGCGGCGAGACCTGGCGGACCCGCACCACCCGCCACGACGAGGCCGGACTGCTCCTCGGCGGGCTCCTCGGGATGAACCAGTCGCAGTTCACCCAGGTCGCCATGCTGCCCCAGGGCCGGTTCCAGGCCTTCCTGCGCGCCGACGCCGACGAGCGGCAGCAGCTGCTCCAGAAGCTCTTCGGCACCGCCCGCTTCGAGCGGGTCGAGGCCTGGCTGCGCGAGCGGCGTACGACGTTGCGACGCGCCGACGAGGCCGCTCATCGCCGGCTGGCCGACGCGGTCAACCGCGCGAGCGAGGCGGCCGGCGAGCCGTTGCCGGGTTGGGACTGCGACGACCTCAGCGCGCCGGCGATGTCCGGCGACCTCGACGCGTGGGCCGGTGACCTCGCGGAGCGCCTCAGCACCGAGCACCGGGCCCTCGGGGGGACGACCGCCGCGGTCGAGGCGCACGAGCTCGACGCTCGTCAGGCTCTCGAGCGAGCCCGCGCACTCGCCGAGCGGCGTCGGCGTCTGGACAGGGCCCGCGACGAGCTCGTCCTCCTGGAGAGCCGAGCCGCGATGCACGCGCAGGCGCGCGCCGACCTCGACGCGGCCCGGCGGGCCGGGGCCATCCCCCCGGTGCACGCCCTGGCGGAGGCCGCCTCAGCGACGTGCACCAGCGCGGCGCGGGCGCGCGCGGCCGCCGTGACCACGGCGGCCGGGCTCCTTCCACTCGACGCCGACGAGGCCGTCCGGCTCGACGAGACGGCCTGGGCCGAGCTGGCCGAGGCCGAGCGCGGTGCCGCGACCGACGCCGAGTCCCGGCTGCCCACCGCAAGACGGCTGCTGGCCGTCCGCGGCGACAGCGACCGTCTGCGCGCCGAGGTGCCCGCCGCGCGCGAGCGCCGCGACGAGATCGCGCGGCGCGCCGTCGAGGCCCCCGCCCGCATCGCGGCCCTCCGTGAGGCCCTCGACGAGGCCCGCGAGGCAGCCACCCGGGCCGCGGCCCTGCGCCGTGAGACGTCGGTCATCACCGCTCGCCTGGCGGACTGGGCCCAGGTCGAGGACCTCACGAGCAAGGTGGTCGTCGCCCGCGAGGCCCACCGTGAGGCCCGCGACCACACGCTCGCCTGCCGCGAGAGGGTGCTCGACCTGCGCGAGGCCCGCCTCGCGGGCATGGCCGGCGAGATCGCCCACGACCTCGCCGTGGGTGAGTCCTGTCCGGTCTGCGGGTCCCACGAGCACCCCGCGAAGGCCTCACCGTCACCGGGCAGCCCCGACAAGGGCACCGAGGGCGAGGCCCAGCGCGCGGTCGACTCCGCGAGCACGCACGAGTTCGCCCACGCCGAGGTCGTGCGCAACCTCGAGACCCAGCTCTCCGCCGCCCGGGCCCGCGCCACGGGCGACGACGACCTCGACGCCGTCGACCTCAGGCAGCGCCACTCCCGGACCGAGGGAGCGCTGATCGCCGCTGCCGACCTGGCCGCGCTCGCACCGGCTCGGGCCACGGCGCTCGACCACGCCGAGCGGGAGCAGCGCGCCGACGCCGAGGCCGCCACCGAGGCGGGAGCGCGACTCGCGCGACTGGAGACCCGGCTCGAGGCGGCGACGCTCGAGCAGCAGCACCTCGAGGACGCCCTGGCCGACCTCGAGCCCGATTCCGGGCACGAGCCCGTCGACCCCGCCGGACTGGTCGAGCGCCTTCAGCGACGCGTCGCCGACCATCTCGCCCGCACCGAGGCCACCGCACGCGCCGCGCACGCCGTCGCGGCCCTCGACCGGGCCACCGCCCACCTCGACGACGTCTGCGCCCAGCGCGACGCGGCGCTCGCCGGTGCCGGGTTCGACGACCTCGCGGCCGCTCTCGGTGCCGTCCTCGACGAGCGTGCCCTCCGGGCGCTGACCGAGCAGGTACGCCACCACGACGAGCGGCTGAGCGCTGTCCGGGCCATCCTCGACGACCAGGCGGAGGACCAGACGAGCGACCAGGCGGACGACCGCGATGAGCAGGAGCCCGACCCCACCGTGCGTGGGCGCGAGCACGCCGCCGCGCTCACCGCGCTGCGCAGCCACCACGCCAGGCTCGTGGATCTCGCCCGGCGGGCGTCGCGCCTGGCCGACCTCGCCCTCCAGGTGCGGGAGGCGGTCGCCGCGTGGGCCCCGAACCACCACGAGCTGGAGGTCGTGAGCGGGCTGTCGTCGTTCGTCGACGGCAAGAGCGGTGACAACCGCTGGAGCATGCGGCTCTCGGCCTACGTCCTGGCGTTCCGGCTCAGCCAGGTCGTCGCCGCGGCCAACGTGCGCCTGAGTCGGATGAGCGACCAGCGCTACTCCCTCGAGCACACCGCCGACCGCGGCCGCGACCGCCGCGGCGGCCTGGGCCTGCTCGTGCGCGACGACTGGTCCGGGGAGTCCCGCAACCCCGCCACCCTCTCGGGCGGCGAGACGTTCGTCGTCTCCCTCGCCCTGGCCCTCGGACTCTCCGACGTCGTCGCCGCCGAGGCCGGCGGGGTCGAGCTGAGCACCCTGTTCGTCGACGAGGGCTTCGGGTCCCTCGACGCACAGACCCTCGACGACGTGATGGACACCCTCGACGCCCTGCGCGAGGGGGGACGGGTGGTCGGCGTGGTCAGCCACGTCGCCGAGATGCGCGAGCGGATCCCCACCCAGCTGCTGGTCAGCAAGCAGCGCAGCGGGTCCACGCTCACGATCCGACGGTGAAACCCGGGCGCGAGGCGTCGACGAGGCCCGATAGGTTCGCCCCATGAGTGGTCCCGGGATGGATCCCACCTTCACTGCCCTGCCGTACCGCCGCCTGGCGGACGTCGCGCTGGCCCGCGCCGCCGACCTCGGGGCCAGTCACGCCGACTTCCGGTTCGAGCGGGTGCGCTACCAGCACCTCGGGGTCCGCGACGGCGTCCTCCAGGGCGCCAGCGACGCCGAGGACCTCGGCTTCGCCGTCCGGGTCCTCCATCACGGCGCCTGGGGCTTTGCCTCCGGCGTGCTGCTCACCGACGACGAGGCCGCCGCGCTCGCCGACCGGGCCGTCGCGGTCGCGCAGGTCGCGGCCACGATGACGCGCGTGCCGGTCGAGCTCGCCGCGGAGCCGACCTACGACGACGTCAGCTGGGTCTCGGCCTACGAGGTCAACCCGCTCGAGGTGCCGCTGGCGGAGAAGGCCGCCGTCCTCGTCGACTGGACGCGACGCCTGCTGACGGGCGCGGCCGTGGAGCACGCCACGGCCTCGCTCCAGCAGGTCCAGGAGAACAAGTTCTACGCCGACCTCGCCGGGACCCGCACGACCCAGCAGCGGGTGCGGATGCAACCGGGCTTCGAGGCGATGGGCACCGGGGCCGACACCTTCGACGCCATGGCCAGCATCGCCCCTCCCGTGGGCCGCGGCTGGGAGTACTGCACCGCGGGGCCCGCCCAGGGTGCCTGGGACTGGGACGCCGAGCTCGCCGAGGTTCCCGAGCTGCTCGCGCGAGAAGCTCACGGCGCCACCGGTCGAGGCCGGCACCTACGACCTCGTCGTGCACCCCTCGAACCTGTGGCTGACGATCCACGAGTCCATCGGCCACGCCACCGAGCTGGACCGGGCGCTGGGCTACGAGGCCAACTACGCCGGCACCTCCTTCGCCACGCCCGACCACCTCGGCACGCTGCGCTACGGCAGCACGGTGATGAACGTGACCGGCGACCGCACCGTCGAGCACGGGCTCTCCACGATCGGCTACGACGACGAGGGCGTCGGGACCCAGTCGTGGGACATCGTGCGCGACGGGGTGCTCGTGGGCTACCAGCTCGACCGGGCCATGGGCGCGATGTGGCCCGACCTCGCCGACTCCGACGGGCGCGGCGAGAGCGGCCGGGCACGCTCGAACGGCTGCGCCTACGCCGACTCCCCCGGCCACGTGCCGGTCCAGCGCATGGCCAACGTCTCGCTCCAGCCCGACCCGGAGGGCCCCTCGACCGACGAGCTCGTCTCCCGCGTCGAGCGCGGCATCTACGTGGTGGGTGACAAGTCCTGGTCGATCGACATGCAGCGCTTCAACTTCCAGTTCACCGGTCAACGCTTCTACGCCATCCGCGACGGTCAGCTCGACGGACAGCTCCGTGACGTGGCCTACCAGGCGACCACGACCGACTTCTGGGGCTCGATGGAGGCCGTCGGTGGGCCGGCGACCTGGGTCCTCGGCGGGGCCTTCAACTGCGGCAAGGCCCAGCCCGGCCAGGTCGCCTCGGTCAGCCACGGCTGCCCGACGGCGCTCTTCCGCGACGTGACGATCCTCAACACCAGCGACGAAGGAGGCCTGGGATGAGCGTCCTGCCCGACCACGCGGCCACCCCGCAGGACCTGGCCGAGCATGCGCTCTCGGCGAGCACGGCCGACGACTGCGTCGTCGTCGTCTCCGACAAGACCAGCGCCAACCTGCGCTGGGCCAACAACACCCTGACCACCAACGGCGTGATGCACACCGTCAGCGTCAGCGTGGTCTCGTTCGTGCGCGGCCCCGCCGGCGTCGGGACCGGGTCGGTCACCTCGACCGCCTCCTCGGCCGCGCAGGTCAGCGAGCTGGTCGCCGCGGCCGACGCCGCCGCCCGGGCTGCCTCCCCCGCCGAGGACGCCGCCGACCTGGTGCGTGACCGGGTCTCACCGGACTGGGCCGACGCGCCGGTGCCCACCGACATCCACGTCTACGACACCTTCGCCCCGGCGCTCGGCGAGGCGTGCGGGATCGCCCGCGGCGCCGACCGGGTGCTCTACGGCTTCGTCAACCACGAGATGACCACGACCTACCTCGCCTCCTCCACGGGGCTGCGCCTGCGCCACGTGCAACCCAACGGGCACGTCGGCTGCACCGCCAAGAGCACCGACCTGACCCGGAGCGCCTGGGTCGGCGCCGCGACCCGCGACTTCAGCGACGTCGACGCGCTGGCCATCGAGGCCGAGCTCGCCCGGCGACTGGGCTGGGCCGAGCGCCGCGTCGACCTGCCCGCCGGGCGGTACGACACGATCCTCCCGCCCTCCGCGGTGGCCGACCTGATGATCGACGCCTACTGGTACGCCGGGGCGCGCGACGCCCACGAGGGCCAGTCGGTCTACAGCCGGCGTGGTGGCGGCACCCGGCTCGGCGAGCGGATCACCGCGCCCGGGGTCAACCTGTGGTCCGACCCCGCTGCGGACGCGCTGGGCTGCGCGCCGTTCACGGTCGCGACCAGCTCGGGCAACGACTCCTCGGTCTTCGACAACGGCCTGCCGGTCGGACGCACCGACTGGATCCGCGACGGTGAGCTGACCTCGCTGATCTCGACACGGCACTCCGCGGGCATGGTCGACCGGCCCGTCACGCCGTACGTCGACAACCTCGTCCTCGACGTCGACGGCGCCACCGGCGGGGTGGACGAGCTCGTCGCCGGCACGGAGCGCGGACTCCTGCTCACCTGCTTGTGGTACATCCGTGAGGTCGACCCGCAGAGCCTCCTGCTCACCGGCCTGACCCGGGACGGGGTCTACCTCGTCGAGCACGGCGAGATCACCGGCGCGGTGACCAACTTCCGGTTCAACGAGAGCCCGGTCGACCTGCTGCGGCGCTTCAGCCACGCGGGTGCGACCACCCCGAGCTTCAGCCGCGAGTGGGGCGACGACTACTTCTCCCGCACCGCCACCCCGGCCCTGCGGGTGCCCGACTTCAACATGTCGAGCGTCTCCCAGGCGCTGTAGGCGGTGCGGGCAGAGGCCCGCGCCACGCACCACGCACCACGCACCACGCACTTCAGCGGACCGGCCACGGCGCCGATGAGACTCCTGCGACCTGTCCGCACCCGCTCAACGACTCGAGGTTCCGACCCATGCCCTTCCGTCTCGTCACTCGCTCCGACTTCGACGGTCTCGTCTGCGCCGCGCTCCTGGAGGAGCTGGGCCTGATCGACGACATCACCTTCGTGCACCCCAAGGACATGCAGGACGGTGTCGTGCCGATCACCGACCGCGACATCACCACGAACCTGCCCTACGTCGAGGGAGCGCACCTGGTCTTCGACCACCACCTCTCCGAGACCGTGCGCAACGGCGAGCACGCCAACCACATCATCGACCCGGGGGCCGACTCCGCAGCCCGGGTCGTCTTCGACCACTACGGCGGTGCCCAGGCGTTCCCCCGGATCAGCGCCGAGATGATGACCGCGGTGGACCAGGCCGACTCCGCCCGCTACAGCCTCGAGGAGATCCTGCAGCCCGAGGGGTGGACGCTGCTGAACTACCTGATGGACGCGCGGACCGGGCTCGGTCGCTTCCGCGACTTCAGGATCAGCAACTACCAGCTGATGATGACCCTGATCCCCGCCTGCCGGGTGATGGGCATCGAGGAGATCCTCCGGCTGCCCGACGTCGTCGAGCGGATCGAGCTCTACCGCGAGCAGGCCGACCTGCACGCCGCACAGCTGCGCCGGTGCACCCGCGTCGAGGGCGAGGTCGCGATCCTCGACCTGCGCGAGGAGGAGGTCATCCACGCCGGCAACCGGTTCATGGTCTACGCGCTGTTCCCCGAGACGACCGTCTCGATCCACGTGATGTGGGGCCGGGCGCAGCAGAACACGGTCCTCGCCGTCGGCAAGTCGATCCTCAACCGGGCCAACGACGTCTCGATCGGCGAGCTGATGCTGGCCCATGGCGGCGGCGGCCACCGCAACGCCGGGACCTGCCAGGTCGAGCACGCCGAGGCCGAGGAGGTCCTGCGCGAGGTGGTGTCACGGCTGAACGCCGCACCCGTGCCCGCCTAGTCCCCGCCTGCTGGTCCGGCCTGCTCACCCTCCCGGGATCGGTGCGTGCGGGTCGTAGGGGGTCCGCGTCCACACGAAGGTGGCGCAGCCGAGGTGGTTGACCGACCCGTCCTCGTTGCGGACCACGCGCAGCGTCTCGCCGCGCAGGTAGCCGCGGGTCCCGACGAGGACGTCCTGCTCACCGGTCGGCGCGAACGCCATCACGCGCCCCGGGCCACCGGCCGGCGCGACCTGGAGCCGGCGGCCGTCCCAGCGCAGCACGGACGGCGCGTGGCCCCAGTACCAGGTGCCGACGACCTCCCGCACGACCTCCGGCACCGGGTCGGTGGTGGGGTGCCACACCCGCGGCAGCGGCGGCTCGGCGTCGAGCACGGTCGACATCAGCTCCGAGACCGCCGGCCCGAGGCCGTAGCCGGCGTTGCTCAGCACCACCGAGCCGGTGCGCGAGTCGACGTCGACGAGCACACCGCAGGTGAACCCGGGCATCGAGCCGCCGTGGCCGACCAGGCAGCGACCCCCCGCTGTCACGACCGAGACCCCGAGGCCGTACGTCGACCCGCTGCGGTCCTCGGCGCTGCCGGCCTGGGGCGTGCGCATCGCGACCAGCGACTCCTCGCGCAGCACCGAGCGGTCCGGGTCGACCAGCGCGGTCAGCCAGCGTCCGAGGTCGCCCACGGTGCTCCACAGCTGACCGGCCGGGGCCATCGCGCCGGTGTCGGGCAGCGGCTCGTCGACCAGCTCGCCGGTGAGGGCGTCGACGCTGAAACCGGCCGCGGCGGGCTCCCGGCCCTGGTAGGTCGTGCGCATCATGCCCAGCGGCGCGAGCACCTGCTCGGCCAGCGCGTCCCACCACGAGCCGCCGGTGGCCTCCGCGACGACCTCGCCCAGCACCCCGTAGCCGAGGTTGGAGTAGTGGTGCTGCGACCCGGTCTCGAGCACGCGCTCGGCACCGAGGTGCGCCGTGACCAGCGCCGCCCGGTCACCGCCCTCACTGCGCTCCCACCACTCGCCGTGGGGCTCGGCGGTGATCCCCGCGGAGTGCGAGAGCAGGGCACGCAGCGTCGCATCGGCGAAGGGACCGTCCGGCAGGAACCGGCCCACCGCGTCGTCGAGCGCGAGGTCACCGCGCTCGCGAGCGAGCATGACCAGGGCTGCGGTCATCGTCTTGGTGACCGACCCGATCTTGTACTGCAGGTCGGCCGGGTCCTGACCGGGAGCGGCGCCGACCGGGTGTCCGGAGTCGTCACGCCGCACCGCCCCACCGCGCGCGGCACTCCAGACCAGCTCGCCGTCGCGGACCACGCCGCCGACGACCGAGGGCAGCCGCCCGGTCGACTGCGCCCGAGCCAGGACGCCGAGCGCCGCTCGCGCGGTGGCCGGGAGGAGCGGGTCGCTCACGCCTCGACCCCGACCGGCTCCTCCCCGGGCTCGGCGAACGCCTCCAGCGGCGGGCACGAGCAGGTCAGGTTGCGGTCGCCGTAGGCCTGGTCGACCCGGCCGACCGGCGGCCAGTACTTGTCCGGGTCGATGCCGGACGGGAAGACCGCCAGCGTCCGGTCGTAGGCGCGGTCCCAGTCTCCGACGAGGTCGCGGGCGGTGTGCGGTGCGCCGCGCAGCGGGGAGCTCTCGGGTGTCCACTCCCCCGCCTCGACGCGGCGCATCTCGTCGCGGATGGCGATCATCGCGTCGCAGAACCGGTCGATCTCGGCGAGGTCCTCGGACTCCGTGGGCTCGACCATCAACGTGCCGGCCACCGGGAACGACATCGTCGGGGCGTGGAAGCCGTAGTCCACGAGCCGCTTGGCGACGTCGTCGACCGTCACGCCGGTGTCCTTGGTCAGGCCCCGCAGGTCGAGGATGCACTCGTGGGCCACCAGCCCGTTGTGCCCGCGGTAGAGCACCGGGAAGTGCTCCCCGAGCCGGGCCGCGACGTAGTTGGCCGCCAGCACGGCGACCGAGGTGGCCTTGGTGAGGCCGGGCCCGCCCATCAGCCGGACGTAGGCCCAGGAGATCGGCAGGATGCCGGCCGAGCCGTACGGCGCAGCGCTGATCGGGCCGATGCCGTGGCGCTTGGCCTCGTCGGGGTGCATGGCGTGGGAGGGCAGGAACGGCGCGAGGTGCGCGCGCACCGCGACGGGCCCGACGCCGGGGCCACCGCCGCCGTGGGGGATGCAGAAGGTCTTGTGCAGGTTCAGGTGCGACACGTCGCCCCCGAACTCCCCCGGCCTGGCGTGCCCGAGCAGGGCGTTGAGGTTGGCCCCGTCGACGTAGACCTGACCGCCGTGGGCGTGCACGGTCTCGCACAGCTCGGTGATCGAGTCCTCGTAGGCGCCGTGGGTCGAGGGGTAGGTCACCATGATCGCGGCGAGGGTGTCGGCATGCTTCTCGCACGCCGCGCGCAGGTCGGCGAGGTCGACCCCCCCGGACTCGTCGGCGCCGACGACCACGACGCGCATCCCGGCCATCACCGCGGACGCCGCGTTGGTGCCGTGCGCCGACGACGGGATCAGGCACACGTCGCGCTGGTCGTCGCCGCGGTCGAGGTGGTAGGCCCGGATGGCCAGCAGCCCCGCCAGCTCGCCCTGCGAGCCCGCGTTGGGCTGGATCGAGACCCGGTCGTAGCCGGTGACCTCGGCCAGCCAGCCCTCGAGCTGGTCGACCAGGCGGCGGTAGCCCTGCGCGTCCTCGGCCGGGGCGAAGGGGTGCAGGTCGGCGAAGCCGGGCAGCGAGACCGGCTCCATCTCGGTCGTGGCGTTGAGCTTCATGGTGCACGAGCCGAGCGGGATCATGCCGCGGTCCAGGGCGTAGTCGCGCGCGGAGAGCCGGCGCAGGTAGCGCAGCATCTGCGTCTCGCTGCGGTGGGTGGTGAACACCTCGTGGGTCAGGAAGTCGGTGCGGCGGGCCAGCTCCGCGGGCAGCGCGTCGAGCGGCTCGACGGAGGACGGTGCGACGTCGAAGGCGGTGTGCAGGGCGCGCAGCGTCTGCGCTCCGCTGACCTCGGAGAACGACAGTCCGACCGTGTCGGCGTCGACGAGGCGCAGCTGGAGACCCTCCTCGCGCGCCGCCTTCACCACGTCGGTGGCCCGGCCGGGCACGGCGACGGTGAAGGTGTCGAAGAACTGGTCGGTGCCGAGCTCGTAGCCGGCCTGGCGCAGCGACGCCGCGGCCCGGGCCGCGAGCGAGTGGGTGCGGCGTGCGATCGCCCGCAACCCGTCGGCGCCGTGGTAGACGGCGTACATCGACGCGACGACGGCGAGCAGCACCTGCGCGGTGCAGATGTTGGAGGTCGCCTTGTCGCGGCGGATGTGCTGCTCGCGGGTCTGCAGGGCCAGGCGGTACGCCGGGCGCCCGGTCGCGTCGACGGAGACGCCGACGAGTCGTCCGGGCAGGTGCCGCTCGAGCCCGCCGCGCACCGCCATGAACCCGGCGTGCGGGCCGCCGTAGAACAGGGGCACACCGAAGCGCTGCGAGGACCCCACCGCGATGTCGGCGCCCAGCTCGCCCGGGCTCTCGAGGAGGGTCAGGGCGAGGAGGTCCGCGGCGACGACGGCCAGACCGCCGCGCTCGTGGGTCTGCTCGATGACCCGGCGCGGGTCGACCACCCGGCCCGAGGCACCGGGGTACTGCACCAGGGAGCCGCAGAGCGTCTCCACCTCGGGCGGCAGCCCGTCGGCCAGGTCGGCCACGACCACCTCGATGCCCAGCCCCCTCGCCCGGGTGCGCACGACGTCGATCGTCTGCGGCAGCGCGTCGGCGTCCACGACGAACGGGCCGGTGGCCTTGCGCTGCGCGCGGCGCACCAGCGTCATCGCCTCGGCTGCTGCCGTGCCCTCGTCGAGGAGGCTGGCGCCCGAGGTGGTCAGTCCGGTGAGGTCGGAGACCGCGGTCTGGAAGTTGATCAGGGCCTCGAGCCGACCCTGGGAGATCTCGGGCTGGTACGGCGTGTAGGCGGTGTACCAGCTCGGGTCCTCGAGCACGTTGCGACGGATCACCGGCGGCGTGAGGGTGGCGTGGTAGCCGAGCCCGATCATCGCCTCACCGGGCCGGTTCTGGGCGGCCAGGTCCCGGAGCTCACGCGCGGTGGTCTCCTCCGAGGCGGCCGGGGGCAGGTCGAGCTCTGCTTCGGCGCGGATGCCGCCGGGGACGGCGGCCTGCATCAGGGCGTCGAGCGAGTCGTGACCGAGGCGGTCCAGCATGGCCTCGATCTCGTGCTCACGCGGTCCGATGTGGCGCTGGGCGAACGTGGCAGAGACGTCGTGGGACGACGTGGACGGGAGATCGGACACCGGGGGCTCCTCGGGGCAGGCGACGCGGTCAGCGGTACGCCTCCCCCTCTGTCACGTCGTCGTCGACGCTCCACAGGTGCCTGCACCGCGCGGTCCGGGTGCCTGAGAGGTTCCGGGGAGGAATTGCCCCTTCGGCGCTCCGATGCCAGCACGGCCTGGGCCGTCCGGACGAAGACTCTCCCGCGCGGGATCGTCAGCGATACCCAACGTAGCCGATCAACCAGGTGAGACCGAGTCGACGAGCCGGTCAGCCGATCTTGCGAGCGGCCCGGCGTGCCGCGAGCTCGTCGTTGGCCGACGGGACCGCGGCGGGGTCAGCCGCGCGCTCGCCCGGCAGCTCGGCGAGGGTTCCCTCGATCTCGCGCCACACCCCGCCGATCGCGATGCCGAAGACGCCCTGACCGCCCTGGAGCAGGTCGATGACCTCGTCGTTGCTGGTGCAGTAGTAGACCGAGGCCCCGTCGCTCATCAAGGTGACCTGGGTCAGGTCGTCGGTGCCGCGCTCGCGCAGGTGGCTGACGGCCGTCCGGATCTGCTGGAGCGAGATGCCGGCGTCGAGCAGCCGCTTGATGATCTTGAGGATCAAGATGTCGCGGAAGGAGTAGAGCCGCTGCGAGCCGGACCCCTTGGCGCCGCGCACGGTCGGCTCGATCAGGCCGGTGCGGGCCCAGTAGTCGAGCTGGCGGTAGGTGATGCCCGCGGCGCTGCAGGCGGTGGGGCCGCGGTAGCCCATGTCGCTGGGCAGGGGCGAGACGTCGTCGGTGAACAGCAGACCCTGCTCGTGGGCGATGCCGGTGGCCGCGTCCGTGGCCGCGTCGGTCGTGCTGGCTGCCCCGTGCTGCGGCGTGTGCTCGGTCACTACGTCCTCCGTCGGTCTGCTCCGTGCAGCCTAGCCCCGCCGCAGGGATGCGGTGGCCCGGTTCTCAGGACGCACCACAACGGTGGAGTTACACGAAGAAGTTTCACCGTAGGTCGCGCGAGAGCGTCGGTCAACGAGGCCCTCCCGCGTGTCGCGGACCAGTGTGACCTCCGCCGCAACCTGTTCCGGTGCTGGCTAGAGGGACTCGAAGTCCTCGGGCGTGACCTGGTCGAGGAACTCGCGGAACTTCTCGACCTCGTCCTCCTGCTCGGCAGGGACCGCGAGGCCGGCCTCGTCGAGGACCTCCTCGGCACACACGATGCGGGTGCCGGTGCGCAGGGCCAGGGCGATCGAGTCGGACGGGCGGGCGCTGACCTCGGCGCCGGACCCGAGGACGAGCAGCGCGAAGAAGACGCCGTCCTTGACCTCGGTGATCCGGACCTCGCTGAGCTCGTTGCCGGTCGCCTCGAGGACGTCCTTCATCAGGTCGTGGGTCAGCGGCCGCGGTGGGACCACGCCCTGCTGGGCGAACGCGATCGCCGTCGCCTCGACCGCCCCGATCCAGATCGGCAGGTACCGCTCGCCGGAGACCTCCCGCAACAGCACCAAGGGCTGGCTCGAGGGCATCTCGACCCGTACTCCCATCACGTCGACTTCGCGCACATCATCACCCTACTCGTCCGGTGCGCGGACGGGTGCCGCCCGGCCTGTCGGGCCTGTCGGGGTCCCTCAGGTGCGACTGCGGCTCAGGCCGGCCTTGACCAGCGTGGCGTGCAGTCGTACCGAGAGTGCCGCGATCTCGGTGGTCGCGTCGTCGGCGCGGGCGCTGGCGGCGGCATCACGTCCACCGCGCATCGGGGCCACGACCTGCTCGACCAGCCCGACCTCACGGTCGGCGGCCGCCCGGAAGGCCCGCAGGTGGCGCGGCTCGAGGCCGAAGGCGGCCAGCTCGCGCGCCGTGCGCGCCACGACCAGCGCGTCGGTGTCGTAGTGCCGGGTTCCCGGGCGTGCCGCGAGCAGCCCGTAGGCCTCGAGCTCGGTGAGGAGCTCCTCGCTGACCTCCGCGAGCTTGAGCAGCTCCCGACGAGAGAGTCTCAGGTCGTCGCGCCGGCGGAAGGACTCCGCGCTGGGCAGGCCGTCGGCGGCCAGGGCCAGGACCGGCATCGTCGGCACGGTCGCGACGATCGGCGGTGGCTCGAGGCCGTGGTCCAACGCATCGAGGTGCTCGCCGATCACCTTCAGCGGCAGGTAGTGGTCACGCTGCGC
The DNA here is from genome assembly GCA_963714475.1 of uncultured Actinomycetota bacterium. Lineage (GTDB taxonomy): Bacteria > Actinomycetota > Actinomycetes > Propionibacteriales > Nocardioidaceae > Nocardioides. The sequence goes on along the minus strand of CAVQOP010000005.1, from coordinate 262,325 downwards.
GGTGAGGATGTAACGCAGCCGCGCGACGTCAGCGGCGTCGAACTTGCGGTACCCCGCCGGGGTCCGCTCGGGCTTGATCAGCCCCTTGTCCTCGAGGAAGCGGATCTTGGGGATCGTCACCGACGCGAAGTCCGGGCGCAGCAGGTCGAGGACCTGGCCGATGGTCAGGCGTGGGTGCGGCTCGGGCGTCGTGGCCGCCCGGTCCGTGCGCTGCATCGTCGTCGGACTCCTAGCCGCGGTCGTGACCGGAGAAGAACACGAGGCGGTACTTGCCGATCTGGACCTCGTCGCCGTCACCGAGGCGGACCTGCTCGATCCGGTCGCGGTTGACGTAGGTGCCGTTGAGGCTCCCCACGTCGGCGACGGTGAAGGAGCCCTGCTCGCGGTGGAAGACAGCGTGCCGGCGCGAGACGGTCACGTCGTCGAGGAAGATGTCGCTGTCGGGGTGGCGGCCCGCCTCGACCTTGTCGCTGTCGAGCAGGAACCTGCTGCCGGAGCTGGGGCCCTTCTGCACGACCAGCAGGGCGTGGCCCGGTGGCAGCGCGTCGACCGCCGCGGCGTCCACCGGACGCAGCTTGTCCGAGGTGTCGTTCTTGGCCTCCGCGGACGGGCCTGCACCGGGTGCGGCGTGGCTCCCCGTGGACCCCAGCGTGATGGTCGCGGTCGTCTCGCCGTCGCCCTCGCCCGACCCGGCGGCCTGCGGGGTGGGATCGTTCGACGGTTCGGCGGCACCGGCGACGCGGGTGCCGCACTGCGCGCAGAACCGGGCGTCGTCGGGATTCTGGTGACCGCAGGCGGTGCAGAACGGCATGGGTGCTCCTGGGGCGGTCGAGACTGGTGCTGACTGGTGCGTGAACGGCTGGTCGGCCTGGCTGTGCCCACGACCCCGGACCGCAGGGTCCCGGGCGGGCGAGGCCCGAACCTACCAGCCGCGGGCGGTCCGGCAAGAGCCGTTCGCCGGGGCCGTCGGTGCGCCTCAGCCCTCGGTGAGCGGCCCGTACGCCGCCGCGTCGAGCAGGTCGTCGAGCTGGGACCGGTCGGAGGCGACGACCTCGAAGAGCCAGCCGGCGGCGTAGGGATCGGAGTTGACGAGCTCGGGGGTCGCGTCGAGGGCCTCGTTGCGCGCGACCACCTCGCCGCTGACCGGTGCATAGATGTCCGAGACCGACTTGGTGGACTCCAGCTCACCGCACGTGCTGCCCGACTCGATGACGTCGCCGACCTCGGGCAACGAGACGTAGACGATGTCGCCGAGCGCCTCCTGGGCGTAGTCGGTGATCCCGACCCGCACCGAGCCCGCGTGCTCTCCGGGATCGCGCAGCCACTCGTGCTCGGGGGTGTAGCTCAGGTCCTCGGGGTTCACGCTGGCTCCTCGACTGCGGGCACGGTCTGGTCACGTCTGGGGGTAACGGGTTGCGGTGAGGTTACTGCCCCCGGTCGGGCGCCGCGACGTCCGGTTCGTCCTGCCCGGTCACCGACTCGATGTCCACCGACGCCAGCTGCTCGACCTGCACGCTCGCGCCGTCGTCCTCGAGCTGGGCGCGAGGGCCCAGGGCGAACTCGATCGCGCCGGCCAGCACGCCCTGGTCGCCGATGACGTCGATGACGTACGGCGACTCGACCAGCGTCCCGCCGACGAGCAGCCCGCCGTCGACGTCCTCGATCGCCGTCTGGGCCACGACCCGCACCTCGCCGTTGAACTGGATCGCCTCGGCACCCACGACGCGCAGCTCCTGGACCAGGTCGAGCATCGAGGACAACCGCACGGTGCCGGTCTCCTCGGTCACGGTGACCCGGATGCCCGGACCGGTGACGGCGACGGTGCCGGCGAGCACCGAGAGCGTGTCGACCTCGGTGCGGGCCTGCTCCAGGGCAGCACGGCGAGCACTGTTGGCGTTCTGGAGCTCGTCGCGGGTGCGGGTGAGGCGCGCGATCTCGCCCTGGGCGCGCTGGCTGGTGCCCGCGAGCCCGTTGAGGACGTCGATGAGGTCCTGCTGGCGGAACGAGTCGTAGCCGGTGTCGATGTCGGCGCTGCGCACCTGGACCACGACGCCGTAACCGACGAGGGCCAGGACCAGGGCCACCACCACCTGGCGGCGGCTGGGCTCGATCGCGGCACGCAGGAGGCGACCACGCCCCGTGCTCGCCGGCTGCGGCCCCTCCCCGCCGTCGGTCCCCGGGCCGTCCGGTCCCTGGGTGCGAGGTCCCTGGCTGCGAGGTCCCGGGGTGTGCGGCTCAGGCATGGAAGAGGTGCCGCCGGATGGCGGCGACGTTGGTGAAGATCCGGATACCGAGCACGACGATCACCCCGGTCGAGAGCTGGCCCCCGACACCGAGCCGGTCGCCGACGTAGACGATGCCCGCGGCGATCACCACGTTGCTGGCGAAGGAGACGACGAAGACCTTGTCGTCGAAGATGTTGTCGAGGTAGGCACGCAGTCCGCCGACGACCGCGTCGAGGGCGGCGACCACGGCGATCGGCAGGTAGGGCTCGAGCCCGAGCGGCACGGTGGGCTGGAAGTAGAGCCCCAGCATCACGCCGAGGAGCAGACCGAGTGCTGCGATCACGGGGCTGCCTCCTCGATGTCGTCGCGCTCCGAGCCGGGCGCCGTCCGGGCCGACCGGAGCTGCTCGACGCGCGCGGGCGCCGAGGGCAACGTCAGCCCGTCGACGTTCTGCAGGTCGAAGACGAAAGCGTAGTCGCGCGCCAGCTGATCGAAGGCCAGCCCGCTCGAGGACTGGTAGAAGTCGGCCTGGAGGGTGGCCTGGTCGCCGATCGCCGCGATCGTGTACGGCGGCGCGATGCCGACCTCGTTGACCTCCACGGCCCGACCCGAGGCCCTGATCGCGGTGACCGCGGTGAGCCGTTGCCCGTTGAGCGCGATCGCCTCGGCTCCGGCGCTCCACAAGGCATTGACCAGCAGGGCGAGGTCCTCGTCACGGATCTGTGCGTTGGTGCCGGCACCGGGCGTCGCGCTGAGGCTCACCCGGACGCCGTCGCCGCTGACCCGTCCGACCCCCGTCAGCGACTGCAGGGCCCGCTGCTCGACCTCGACGGCGCCCACCCGCTGGACCATGTCGGTGAGCGTCTGCTCCGCACCGGCCCCGACCCGGCGCAGGCGTGAGATCTGGTCCTGCTGGGTCGCGACGAGGGCCCGCTGCTGGTCGATGCGGGAGATCAGGCTCGCGCGGCTGGCGTCGCGGGCGGGCGCGTCGCGCGAGGTCTGCACGGCCGCGGTCGCGATCAGCAGCCCGAAGGCGGCGACCACGGCGACCACGAGCCACCGCGAACGGGGGCGGCCGGGCCCGGCGTCGTCGTCGCCCGGGCGGCGCTCCTGCCTCCGGTGGCCCGCGGTGACGTAGTCCTCCTCGAGGGCCTGGTGGGCGATCAGGCTCAGCAGCGGCATGGTCACCCGCGACGGCAGGTCGGGGTCGTCGGGGTAACGGCCGAACGTGGGCGGGGTCCGGGTGTCGCTCACCGTGACCTCGCCGACGCGGTGCTCGACTCGCGTAGAGCGGTCTCGTCGTGGGGTGGTGGCCAGCAGTCGGCGGACCTGCCAGGCGTAGAGCCCGCCGGCCCACCAGTACAGCCCGATGCCCCAGAAGGCGAAACCCCAGCCGAGCACCTGGGCCAGGGCCGCGACGACGCCCTCCCCGTCGCCGAGCAGCAGCAGCGGGAAGGCGTAGAGCAGGTTGAACGTCGCCGCCTTGCCGAGGAAGTGCACGGGCAGCGCGCTGTACCCCCGGGTGCGCAGCAGCGGGACGAGCAGCCACATCAGGGCGTCACGCAGCGGCAGCGAGACCGCCACCCACCACGGGATGACGTCGCGCAGGGCGAGGCCGATGACGACGGCCAGGATGTAGAGACGATCCGCCACGGGGTCGAGGACCTCGCCGAGGGCTGAGGTCTGACCCAGCCGGCGCGCCAGCCAGCCGTCGAGGTAGTCGGTGATCCCCGAGGCGACCAGCAGGGCGAGCGCCCATCCGTCGGCCTCAGGGACGAGGACGAGCCAGAGGAAGACCGGCACCCCGAGCAGCCTCAGTCCGCTGAGCAGGTTGGGCACGGTGAGCACGGCTCGCGCGGGTCGATCCTGCTGCGCCACGGGTGGTTACCTGTGCTCCTCGCGTGCTGGACGGCGGACTCGGCCGGACCGGCTGCGCCGACCTGGCCCGCTCACCCTAACGGGGCCCGGCCCGTCGTCCTCACGTCGAGGGCATGGCGTGGTCGTCGAGGTGCACCGCGTCGCGGATCTCGCCGACGAGCTCCTCGACCATGTCCTCGAGCGTGGCCACCCCGACCGTGTGCCCGGACTCGGCGTCGACGACACGCGCCATGTGCGCTCCGCGCCGCTGGAGCGTCTCCAGCGCGTCGTGCAGGGGCTCGTCGGCCGAGACGGTCGCGAACGGGCGGATCCACTGCTGCTGGACCGCGACGTCGCGGCGTGCCTCGTCGGGCTCCAGGACGTCCTTGATGTGGAGGTAGCCCACGAGCTCGCCGGCCTCGTCGCCGACGGGGAACCGGCTGTAGCCGGTGCTCGCGCACAGAGCCTCCACGTCCGCGTTGGTCGCGCCATGAGCCACCGTGCTGAGGCTGTCGCGGGCGAGCAGGACCGAGCTGACGGTCTTCTCGGTGAAGCCCAGCGCACCCGCGAGGCGGTCGTACTCGTCCTTCTCGATCAGACCCTCGCCCCGCGACTCCTCGACCAGCGCGGCGACCTCCGCGCGGGTGAAGCTGGAGCTGATCTCGTCGCGGGGCTCGACGCGCAGTGCACGCAGGCAGGCGTTGGCCACCGCGTTCAGGGACACGATGACCGGCCGCAGGGCCCGCACGACGAGCAGCATCGGCGGGCCGAGCACGATGGCAGCGCGGTCGGGGCCGGCGAGGGCGATGTTCTTGGGCACCATCTCCCCGAGCACGACGTGCATGGCCACGACCACGCTCAGCGCCAGCACGAACGCGATCGGGTGCACCAGCGACTCGGGGACGCCGACCGCCTCGAACGCGGGCTCGATGAGGTGCGCGAGCGCGGGCTCGGCGACGGCACCGAGCCCGAGCGAGCACACCGTGATCCCGAGCTGGGCGCCGGCCATCATCAGCGAGACCTGCTCCATCGCGCGCAGCGTGGTGCGAGCCATCCGGGAGCCGGCCTGGGCCCGGGGTTCGATCTGGCTGCGGCGGGCCGAGACGAGGGCGAACTCCGCTCCCACGAAGAACGCGTTCGCCGCCAGGAGCACGACGCCGACGAGCAGTGCGGTCCCGGTGCTCATGAGCGGCCCTCCCGCTGGGCGCCGACCGCGGCGGTGCCGGCCGTCTCGCCCTCGAGCAGGCGCAGGACGAGGCGGTCGACCCGCAGCCCGTCCATCCGCTCGACCGAGAGCACGACGAGCTGCTCGCGAGGCTCATCGGGATCGTGGAGGTCCGCGACGGCGACCTCCGCGAGGTCGCCGGAGCGCGGCACCCGTCCCAGCTGCTTGAGCACCAGGCCTGCCACCGTGTCGTAGTCCTCGCTCTCGGGCAGCGCGATGCCGGTGAGGTCCTCCACCTCGTCGGGACGCAGCAGCCCCGACAGCGCCCAGCTGCCGTCTCGTCGCTGGCGGGCGCGTGAGTCGGAGCGGTCGTGCTCGTCGGCGATGTCGCCGACGATCTCCTCGATCACGTCCTCGAGGGTGACGATGCCGGCCTGGCCGCCGTACTCGTCGAGGACGACCGCGAGCTGGAAGCCGTCGGCGCGCAGCAGGGCGAGCAGCGGGTCCAGCCGCAACGAGTCGGGTACGACGATCGGGCGCACCATCAGGTGCTTGACCTTGGTCGTGGCGCGCTCGTGGCGAGGCAGGGACACCGCGTGCTTGACGTGCACCGTGCCGATGACGACGTCGTCGTCGTCGAGGACGGGGAAGCGCGAGTGCCCCGTCTGGCGGGTGAGCTCGATCACCGCGGCAGCCCGGTCGTTGCCCTCCAGGCTGTGCGTGCGCACCCGGGGGGTCATGATCTCGCCCGCGGTGCGGCTGCCGAACTCCACGGAGCGCTCCATCAGCTCCGCGGTGTCGGCGTCGAGGGTGCCCTCGTCGGCGGAGCGCGAGATCAACGAGGCCAGCTCGGTCGAGCTGCGCGCCGAGCGCAGCTCCTCCTGGGGCTCGATCCCGAAGCGACGCACCACCATGTTGGCGGTGCCGTTGAGCACCCGGATCGGCACCCGCATGACGGCGGTGAAGACCCTCATCGGCGCCTGGGTGGCCCGGGCCGTGGCCATCGGCAGCGCGATCGCGAGGTTCTTGGGGACCAGCTCGCCGAAGAGCATCGTCAGGACGGTGCTCAGGACCAGCCCGAGGGTCAGCGCCGTCGGGCCCACGGCACCGTCGGGGACACCGACGAGGGCGAGCGGGTCCCGGATGAGCGTGGAGATCGCGGGCTCGGCGAGGTAGCCGATGCCCAGGTTGGTCACCGTGATGCCCACCTGGGCGCCCGAGAGCTGGGTGGACAGCGTGGCGAGCGCCTGGCGCAGGCCGTCGGCTCCCGGCTCGCCGGCTCGTGCGGCCTGGTCGACCTGTCCGCGGTCCACCGTGACCATCGCGAACTCGGCGGCCACGAAGAGCCCGCACAGGGCCACGAGCGCGAGCGCCAGGACGAGCAGCAGCACGGCGGTGATCACCAGCGACCTCGGCGGATCGGATGTCGGTGGGGGCCGTCCATCAGTGGATCGCAGTTCCTTCGCTCGGGTTGGGCGGGTGCTGGGTGATCGTACCGGCCACGGCTGACCGCCCTCGCATCCGGCGACCCGACGCGATGGTCTGGACCACCTGGGCCGATCCGACCCCCTGCCGCACGGATCCGGGCACGCCGCTCAAGTCGGTGTCCCCCGCCACCGAAGAGCAGGTCACACCCGTCGCGGACTCCCCCAGCCGCCGCACCCCCACCATCCCTGCCTCGCCCCCCTCCCGTTCCGCGCCACCTCACCCCTGCCGCGCCACTCCCCCCATCCGCTCGTCCCCCTGTCCCTCGGGCGACGACTCCTCCCCCCGGAGCATCTCGATGACCCCCCTGGACACGGCACTCGTCCCGCCCCCGGCGCCCGACGCTGCGCCCACCGAGACCCCCGCGCCCTCACGGCGCGGCGTGATCACCAGGGCGGCGGTCCTCGGGGCCGTCGCGACGGCCGGCGCCGTCACCGGCACCTCGCTCGGTGCCGCGGGTCCGGCTGCTGCGGCAGGGTCGGCGTACCCGGCCGCTCGGTGGCGCGGGCGCCGGATGCTCGGACGGCGCGCACGCCACCTGGCGAGCCGCTTCTCCTACGGCGTCACCCCCGAGCTCGCCTCGCAGGTGCGTGGCAGCGGGGGTGCTCTCGCGTGGTTCGAGGCACAGCTCGACCCGTCGTCGGTGCCGGACCCGCACGGCGACGAGGTCGACGCGTGGTGGCCCAGCTTCCAGCGCGACGCCCGCGACCTGTGGGCACGCCACATCGCCGGCACCGAGGGCGGCTGGGAGGTCATGAACGACCTCCAGCGCTCCCAGATGGTGCGCCGCATCGTCTCGACCCGACAGGTCCACGAGGTGATGAGCGAGTTCTGGCAGCACCACCTCCACGTGTGCATGAACCACGACTCGGTCTTCACCTTCCGCGCCGACTACGACCGCGCGATCCGGGAGCACGCCCTGGGCAGCTTCCGCGAGCTGCTGCACACCAGCACCACCCACCCCGCGATGGGCCTCTACCTCTCCAACGCGGTCTCCACCAAGGACCACCCCAACGAGAACCTCGGGCGCGAGCTGCTCGAGCTGCACACCGTGGGTCGGGGCAGCTACGGCGAGGAGGACGTGAAGAGCTCCGCACGCATCCTCACCGGCTGGCGGGTCGACATGTGGCGCACGCTGGAACAGCTGGTACTCCCTCGCCGACCACTGGACCGGTCGGGTGCAGGTGATGGGCTTCAGCGACGCCAACAGCCCGCGCAGCGACGCCGACGGCCAGGCGGTCGTGCGGCGCTACACCGACTACCTCGCGCGCCACCCTCGTACCGCGCAGCGTCTCGCGACCAAGCTCGCCGTGAAGTTCGTCGGCGACGCACCCAGCACCGAGCTCGTCGACCGGTTGGCGCGCGTCTACCTCGACCACGACACCGAGATCAAGCCCGTCCTGCGGGCCCTGGTGCGCAGCCCGGAGTTCCTGGCTGCGCAGGGCACGAAGATCAAGGACCCCGTCGAGGACGTCGTGGCCTCCTACCGTGCGCTCCAGGTGAGTCTCTCCCGCCCCGAGACCGACCACGCGGCGGTCAACGTCATGCTCTGGCAGGCCGGGAACCTCGGCGTCGCACCCTTCGGCTGGCCGGCCCCGGACGGCCAGCCCGCCGACAACGCCTCCTGGTCCTCGCCGTCTCGCATGCTGGCCTCGATGGAGCTCCACTTCGCCCTCAGCGGCCGGTGGTGGCCCACGGAGGACATCGCCTACAAGAGCCCCACCGACTGGCTGCCCCGCCAGCGGCTGCGCTTCGACCTGTTCGTCGACCACCTGTGCCAGCAGGTGCTGCACACCCGCTCGACGCCCGTGCTGCTCCAGGCCTGCTGCGAGGCCGTGGGCGTCCAGCCCGACACGGTCATGAGCGCCGACCACGCGGTGCTCAAGTGGAGCTTCGCGCGCCTCATGAGCACCCTGCTCGACTCCCCCTCCCACCTGACCCGCTGAGGAACCTCCGTCATGACGACTGCATCCCTCCCCGGGACCACCAGCGCGGCAGCACCGCCGTGCTGCAGCGAGTACGCCGCGATGTCGCGACGTGGCCTGATCAAGGGCGCCGCCGCCCTCGCCGGGACCACCACCGTGCTCGGGTCCGCCGTGGTCACGGCGTCGCCGGCTGCTGCCGCGAGCGCCTCGTCGGTGCTCGTGGTGCTCTCGCTGCGCGGGGCGGCCGACGGGCTCTCCCTGGTCGTGCCGCACGGTGACCCGGTCTACTACGCCGCACGTCCCCGCATCGCCGTACCGTCCGCGCAGCTGGTCAACAAGGACGACATGTTCGGCATGCACCCGAACATGGCCGCCCTGGCACCGCTGTGGCAGTCCGGACGGCTCGCCGCGGTGCACGCCACCGGGCTCCCCGCACCCAACCGCTCCCACTTCGCGGCGATGGAGGAGCTCGAGGACGCGGCCGCGGGATCTCGCGAGCGACAGGGCTGGCTCAACCGGCTCATCGGGACGACCGCCGGCGACAGCCCCCTCCAGGGCTTCACGATGGGCGGCGGCGTGCTGCCCACCTCGATGTACGGCGACTCCCCCGTCATGGCGGCGAGCTCGATCGACCGGACCCGGATCGCCGGCGACGACCAGTACGACAGCATCGGCGGTCGCAGGCGCTCGCTCCACACGCTCTGGGACTCCGACTCCTCGCCCCTCGGCGGCGCCATGCGGCGCACGTTCCGCGCCGTCGACGAGCTCGCGCCCGTCACCTCCACGGCGGACCGCCGGGCCAGCTATCCCTCCGGTGACCTGGGCTCGGCGATGTCACAGGTCGCCCGGATCGTGCGCGGCGACGTCGGTGTCGAGGTGATCACCCTCGACCAGGGCGACTGGGACATGCACACCGACCTGGGCACGCTCGGCTGGGGCCGGATGCGCAACAGCGCCGCGCAGCTCGCCCAGTCGATCGCGGCCTTCTTCGCCGACCTCGGTGACCAGGCGAGCAAGGTGACGCTGGTCGCGCTCAGCGAGTTCGGGCGCCGCGTCCAGGAGAACGCCAACGCGGGCCTCGACCACGGTTACGGCAACGTCATGCTGCTCGCCGGCGCCGGGGTCAAGGGCGGCCGCTACTACGGCTCGTGGCCCGGTCTGAGCAACGAGCTGGACTCCGACCTGCTGGTCACCACCGACTACCGCAGCGTGCTCTCCGAGGTGGTCACCACCCGGTTCCGCGCCTCGAGCGCCGCGGTGTTCCCGGGGTTCTCCCCAGAGAGCGTCGGCGCGATGACCTCGTTGTAGTCGACCCAGAGCCGCCGCCGCGCCAGACGCGGCGGCACCGTTCCCCGTGTGAGGGGGACCGTCGGGGTGTGGAGCGTGGTGGATGCCTGGCCACGGGGGCGTTGGTGGGACGCCGGCCGGGCTCAACGCTCCGCACCCCGACACTTTTACCGCCACCTGCGGCTGACGCCGCGGTCCAGACCGGGTCAAGGCGCCGGCGCCGCGCGCCGATGCTCCGTTCGAACTCTCCTCCCCAGAGAGGTCACCGCTCGTGCCAGTGTCGTGCACCCGGTCCCCGCCGGGCTGCTGTCGCGAGCACCGCACCACCCGATCGTCGGTCCCCCGCCGGCGCTCCGGCGTCGACGACGCCCGCCACCCCCCACACCACCTGGGACCCCCCATGCCCTTCGCTGCTCCTGTCCTCGCGCTGACGCCGGCACCCCGGACCACGCACCGAGCGTTCCTGCGCGTTCGCTACGCGGCCCTCGGACTGGTCGTGCTCGCGCTCTACGCCACGTCGCTGACCTATCTCGGCGCCGCCAGCGGAGCGGTGCACTGCTCGGCGATCTCGCCGCGCACGGCTGTCACCTCGGCAGCCCCCAAGCACGGCACCGCCGACGGCACCGTCTACGTGCCGGCGAGGGGGGAACGCCCTGCGACGGACGGTCCGCGGCACTGCCGCGGGCAGGCCCTCGAGCCCTGAGCGGTCGGTCAGCCCCCGGCTGAGGCCAGTGCGGCCGAGGCCTCGGCCGCGACCGCCGTCACGTCCGCGGGCACCGGCCGAGCCTCCGCGACCCGTTGCTGCCAGGTCCGCAGGGCGACGACCCGGGCTGCCGCCTCCTCGGCGCGGTCGCGGTCGATCGCTCCCGAGCGGATCGCATCGGTCAGCGTGGCGTGGGTCGCCTCGGTGTCGGCGGGCATCAGCAGCAGGTCGGCGCCCGCGCGCAGCGCGTTGACGGCCGGGGTCTCCCGACCGACGACCGCACCCATGCCCAGCGAGTCCGTGATCGCGACGCCCTCGAAGCCCACCTCGTCGCGCAGCAGGTCGTAGGCCGCCTCCGACAGGCTGGCCGGTACGCCCGGTTCGAGGTCGTCGACGGCGATGTGACCCAGCATGACCGCGGGGGCGCCGCCCGCGACTGCTGCCTCGAACGGCGGGAGGTCGCGTCTGCGCAGCTCGGGGAGGGTCGCGTCGAGCTCGGGCAGGGCGAGGTGACTGTCGACCGTGACGGCTCCGTGGCCCGGGAAGTGCTTGGTCGTCGTGACCAGGCCCGCCCGGTCGTAGCCGGCCAGCGCGGCCGCGACGGCGCGGGTGGCCACGGCGGGGTCGGTCGAGGCCGAACGGGTGCCGATCGTCGGATCGGCCGCGCCGATGGTGACGTCGGCCACCGGACCGAAGACCCAGGTGAAGCCCAGGTCGCGCAGCTCCAGCCCGGCCGCATCAGCGGCACGGCGGACGACCCGCGCACCGGCGACCGGGGAGTCGGCGATCGCGTCGCCGGCCTCGGCGAAGGCCGGGAACGACGTGGCGACCCCCCGCAGCGCCTCGACGGTCCCGCCCTCCTGGTCGACGCCCAGCACCGGCGGAACCGCCTGCCCGTCGGCCTCGACGGCGCCGGTCACGGCCTTGGTCATGGCCCGCAGCTGGGTCTCGTCCGTGACGTTGTCGGAGGTGACCGACAGCCCGGCAAGGTGCAGGCGCCGCACCATCGCGGCCGCCTGGGCCGCGTCGGTCCCGCGGAAGCGACCGACGATGACCGCCCCGGCGAGTCGGCTCGGTGACATCGCAGCCACGCTGAGCCGGGCAGCCTCGAGCTCACCGAGCGTCGGGCCCCAACCGCTGGGGGTGTCCGGGTCCGGTGTCGGGCTGGCCTGGGGGGTCTCGGCCTCAGCGGGGGCCGACGGGCTGGGGCTCAGGCTCGGGCCGGCGGAGTCTCGAGCGGGTGACGAGACCTCCTGGTCGGCCCCGCCGCCGTCGCCGCGCGGCAGCCACCAGGCCGTGCCCGCCGCCGCCAGGAGAACCGCGGCGACCGCCACCAGCGCCACCGGGTGCCGTGCCCTGCGGCGCCGTGGCGTCGCACCGGTCCCGTCCGCGGCGACGCGGTGCCGCGAGGACGGTGTCTGCATGGCCCCAGCCAATCAAACTCGCCGACACCGAAGAAATCCGAGGCCTGCGGGGGCGACGTCACGCCGCCTCAGCTTGTGAGGTGGTCGGGACCCGCCTCGGCGTCGGAGTCGGTGAAGGGGACTCCGCCGCCGAGGGTGTCGCGCACCTGGCGGGGCCCGAGCAGGCGTGCGGGCAGCGAACCCGCGCGGGCGCGCTCCCGCAGCGCGGCCTCGGGCACGGCGACGCGGGAGGCGAGGACGACCAGGTTGCCCGGCCGTCGCGCCTTGAGCGTGGCCGGCTCGGCGCTCACCACGACCTGCGGCAGGTGCGCGACCACGCCCGCGACCACCCGGCGGCTGTGCGCCCACGGCGACCGGTCGCTGAGGTTCAGGCACAGCACGCCGGCAGGCTCGAGCACCCGCGCGACCTCGGCGAAGCACCCCGCGCCGACCAGCTCGGCGGGCAGCCGGCCGTCGTCGAAGGCGTCGATGACCACCACCTCGGCGTACGCCGCGCGGACCTGGGCGAGGCCGGCGCGCCCGGACACCGCTCGCACCTTGATGCCGCTGCGCGCGGGCAGCGGCAGCGCACGACGGACCAGCGCGGTGAGGTCCTCGTCGGGCTCGAGCACCACCTGCACCGACCCCGGCCGGGTGTGGGCGACGTAGCGCGGCAGCGCGAGACCGGCGCCCCCGACGTGGACGACACGCAGGGGGCGGCCCGCCGGGGCGCGGACGTCGATCAGGTCCGCGATCCGACGCATGTAGTCGAACAGCAGGCGTCCGGGGTCGTCGAGGTCGACCCACGACTGGTCGCGGCCGTCGCGTCGTACGAGCCAGCCGCCCGCGTCGGCGACCACCTCGGGGTCCGGACCTGGTTGCACGCCGAGCAGCCTAGGCACGGCCCCGCCCGGGGGTGCCTGCGCCCGCAGCCGGCAGGCAGACTGCGGTCGTGGGCACCTTCGACGGCACGATCGCGGACAACCAGTGGTGAGCCGCCGGTGAGCGCCGCCTACGACGCCGTCGTCATCGGGGCCGGCCCGAACGGGCTGGTGGCCGCCAACCTGCTCGCCGACGCCGGGTGGTCGGTGCTCCTGGCCGAGCAGCAGGACGACGTCGGCGGGGCCGTGCGCAGCGACAGCGAGCTCGTCGACGGGTTCGTGCACGACACGTTCAGCGCCTTCTACCCCTTCGCTGCGGCGTCCCCGGTGATCCGGGCCCTGGACCTCGAGCAACATGGCCTGCTCTGGCGCGACCCGCCGGCGCCGCTGGGCCACCCGTTCCCGGACGGGCGCTGGGCGATGGTGCTGGCGGATCGTCACGACACCGCGGCTCAGCACGACCAGCTCCATCCCGGCGACGGTCCGGCGTGGCTGGAGCTGTGCGCCTGGTGGGACCGGATCGGCCCGTCCCTGCTCGGTTCGTTGCTGACGCCGTTCCCGCCGCTGCGGCACGGCCCCGGCGTGGTGCGTGCGCTGGCGCGCCGCGACGTGCTCGCCCGGGTGCGCGAGCTGCTCACCCCGGCCGCCGAGATCGGCGCCGACCGGTTCGGCGGCGACGCCGCCCGGACCCTGATCGCCGGCAGCGCGGGCCACGCCGACATCCCGCTGGAGTCGCCGGGCTCGGGTGGCTTCGGATTGATCATGACGATGATGGCCCAGACCCTCGGCTTCCCGGTCCCCGTCGGGGGCGCGGGCCGGCTCAGCGACGCGCTGGCGCGCCGCTTCGAGGCCGCCGGGGGCACGTTGCGGGTCGGGACCCCCGTGACCGGGGTCGAGATCGACCGGGGTCGCGTCGTCGCGGTGCACCTCGGCGACGAGGAGCGGGTCGTCGTACGCCGGGCCGTCGTCGCCGACGTCTCGGCGCCGGTGCTGTACGGCCGACTCGTGGACGAGACCGACCTGCCCGACCGCGTCGTCCGCGGGATGCGCAGCTTCCGCCGGGACCCGGCCACGGTGAAGGTCGACTGGGCTCTCTCGGGCCCGGTCCCGTGGGCCTCGCCACCGCCCGTGGCGCCGGGCAGCTTCCACGTGGCGGACTCCCTGCAGGACATGCAACGCTCGCTGGCGCAGGTCGCCGCCGGTGCCGTCCCGGCTCTCCCGTTCATGCTCGCCGGCCAGATGACCACGACCGACCCCACCCGATCCCCTGCAGGGACCGAGTCGTTGTGGGCCTACACCCACGTGCCGCAGGGCGGCGAGAGTGCGACCTACGACGCCGGGGACGGGACCATCACCGGCGCCTGGGACCACGACGACCGCGAACGCATGGGGGACCGGATCCAGGCGCGCCTGGAGGCGTTGGCGCCCGGCTTCTCGTCGCGGGTGCTGGCCCGACGCGTGCTCGGTCCGAGGGAGCTCGAGGCACGCAACGCCAGTCTGCTCGGCGGCGCCGTCAACGGCGGGACGGCGCAGCTGCACCAGATGCTGGTCTTCCGCCCCGTGCCGGGTCTCGGCCGGGCCGAGACCGGGATCCGCGGCCTGTACCTGGGCTCTGCCTCGGCCCACCCCGGCGGCGGGGTCCACGGTGCCCCCGGCGCCAACGCCGCCCGGGCCGCGCTCTGGCACGCGCACCAGCCACGACGCTGGGCACGGTCGCGACCCTGACGCGGGCTGTACCTCGGCTCTGCCTCCGCCCACCCCGGCGGCGGGGTCCACCGTGCCCCCGGCGCCAACGCCGCCCGGGCCGCGCTCCGGCACGCGCACCAGCCACGACGGCTTGGCACGGTCCTGACCCTAAGGGTGGTCGACCGGGCCGATCCGTGTCTGCGACGGGGGTGCCGCACGTCCGGATCGCGCGAGATCCCGGGTCAGCGCACACCAGGCGTGCCGGTGGCCCCGTCACGGTGGGGCTGTGGCGGGGCTGCGGCTGCTGCTGGTCGGCGCTGTCGGTCGAGGGTCAGAACGGTGGTTCCTCTTCGACCTTGGGCGGTTGCTCGTCGGGGTCGGGTGGTGGCTTATCGGGGTCGGGTGGTCCGCCGACCTTCGTCGACTTCGATCTGCGTCTGGGTGGGGGCTTGGGTGGGGGTGCGATGGAGTACTCCAACGGCGGCGGCTCCGGCGCCACCGGCGGCGCCTCGGACACGTCGAAGGTCCCCTCCGGCATCCGCAAGGTCTTGAGCCCGTGGGGGCTGGTCCACAGGTACACCCCAGGCGTCAACGTCTCGTAGGACCACCCGAGGTGGGTCTTGTGCCGGTGGTGACGTCGACACATCGGCGCCTGGTTCGCTGAGCAGGTCAGGCCCTGGGGCCAGGGCACGCAGTGCTCGTGGTCGCAGGCCCTGGCGGGGCGGGTGCACCGGGGGAAGACACAGGTCTGGTCGCGCAGGATCGTCTGCTCCCGCAGGTCCCCGGTCGACTCGTACGAGCCGACGTGGAGGTGGTCGGCGAGGTCGATCACCGGGCGGACGGTGACGTTCCCCGCCGTGCGGCACCACGCCCGGACCTGCTCGGCCAGCACCGGCCGGTGGGTGTTGGTCAGCGTGGCGACCCCGTGCTGGGCCGGGTCGTAGCCGTACCCGGTGATCGCCGCCGCAGCGACGTGGGCGTGCACGACCACCGCCCGCCGGGCGGGGAGGTCGACCGTGCTGGCCGTCGGCGTCGACACACTCATCAGGACTCAGCGTCAGCGTGGACTGCAACCGGGCGAGGTCACCGAGGGCCGCGGCGCGGCGCACGGTCATGGTGTCGGTCGACCCGAGGAGCTTCAGCTCGTGGGCCCGGTCAGCCAGGGCGGTCTCGAGGTCCAGGGCGTCCGCGGCGTCGAGGCAGCCGTTGATGTCGACGGTCCCGGACAGGTCGCCGCCCTGCTCACGCAGGTGGATGGTCACACCCCGTTTCTCGGCGGTGGCCTTGCGGTGCGCCTCGGCCTTCTCCGGCTCCCACCGCGCCAGGGCAGCCTGCACGACCCGGTCGAGCTGGGCGTTGGACACCGAGTGGGTGAACCCGTTGACGTGACGGTCGACGTGCTCGGCACCCTCCTCACACAGGATCATGGTGGCCTCGGCGACGATCTTCGCCCGCCACCACGCACACCGCCCCGACAGCACCGCCTCCCACAGGCGCGGGAGGCGGTAGCGGATCTCCAGGATCACCCCGAGGAACCGCTTCCCGCCGTCGGTCGACAACCCCAGGGCGACCGCGAGCTCGGTGACCGCGGCCTCCCCGACCAACGGCGCCCCCGGACCCGCCAACGTCAGCCCGTGCTCACCGAACCCGGCATGGAACGACGCCTCATCCAGGCTCATGACCTCGTGGGCGACCGCCCACTCCAGCGCGGTGCGGATCTTCGCGATCTCCGCCGCCCGGACACCGGCCTCCCGGCGCGCAGCGCGTCGAGGAGACCCTGACGGGTCTCGTCGGTGGCTGCGGCAACGGGCATGTCTTCATCATACTAGAACATGAGTTCGACCGCCAGGCTTGTCCACAGCTGAGTTGCTGACGTGTCGTACGAGTCGGGCATTCTTACTGTTGTCGGGCACGGCCACCGATCGACTGTCTCCCACCGGGAGCGTCCCCGATGTGGTCACACCGCTTCTCCTCGACCTGCAGGCAAGGGCGCTCACAAACCTGAACTGCCGAGCGTCACCCGCACGCCTCAGGCACACCAACCGGTCTGTTGGCACCGCGCCGTCAACGACGCAGGCGACCGGGCATGGTCAGGACCGAGGCGCCGGCGCCGGTGGCGACGGTGATCGTGTCGGCCTGGGTGGCGTTGTAGGAGGTCTCGTCGGTCGAGCAGAGCACCAGGCGGACCCGGTGACCGCGGTCGAACCGATGCGCGAAGCCGGCCAGCCGCAGGCGTACCGGTTTGTCCACGGCACCCGCCGGGACCCGGACCGGTGAGATGAGGCGGTGCACCAGGCTCTGGGACCCGTCCGGCGCCACGTCGTAGACCTTGGCGAAGAACACCAGGTCGGAGCCGTTCGTGTGACTCATCCGCAACCGCGCCGCTGGGATCCCGACCGAGACGAGGGGACGGCGCAGCCGCCCCGTGGTGAAGGCGGCGAACTGGCCCTCCACCTCCCGGGGCGGCACGTCGGCCGAGCTCGGCTCGCTGTCCGGACCGCTGAAGTTCGACGTCTCGGAGTACGCCGCCGGGGTGCCGCCCGCCGGGTTCGAGAAGTCGACCGACCCGGTGCGTGCCCGGCCGGACCGCGCGACGAGACGGTCGGCGCCCGAGAGGGTGAGACGCGTCGAGCCACGCGGCAGCGTGCGCGCCGCGCCGTACTGCTCGTCGGCGGCGCCGCGCCCGCCGTAGGCCACCCAGTCGCGGTAGTAGGTGAAGCCCGGTCCGGCACCGCCGGGCCTGCCCCGCAGCCAGTGGTCGAGCCAGCGCAGCGAGCGCAGCGTGAGGTAGCAGTGGTCCATCCGGCGCACCGTGCGCGCCTGCCCGTCGTAGGTCTCGCACTCCCCCGGCTGGGAGAGGTAGCCGCCGTGACCACCGGAGTTCCAGATCATCGAGGTCGGTACGCCGCGTCGGCGCAGCGCAAGGTAGGTGGCGGTGGCGTCGTTGAGGTTGAACAGGGTGTCGCTCTGGCCCTGGACGAGCAGGACCGGCACGTCCACGTCGTCGATGAAGGTCGAGGCCGACGCACGCGCGACCAGGTCACGACCCGCCGGGTCCGCGTCGCCGGTGCTGTCCAGGCGCGCGAAGAGCTCGCACAGCGCGAGGTAGTAGCCCGGGCAGCCCGCGGCGCCCGCGAGCTCGACCGGGTCACCCGCCGCGACCTTGGCCTCCGGGCACCCGCCGTTGCCCTGGGCGGGCTGGCTGTTGCCGAGGGCGTAGAACAACGAGGTCCACTCCTGCTTGAAGACCCCCTGGTCGTTGAGCCCGTGGGTGAGCCCGGTCCGGTCGCCGGGCACGACCCGGTTGTTGGGGTCGAGGGCGTAGAAGAGGTCGTTCCAGGTGCGACCCAGCAGGGCCGTCCGCACGCGCGGATCCGCCGCGGCGAGCGGGAGCTGGCCTCCGCCGCCGTAGGAGCCGCCGATCGTGCCGAGCACGACGCCCTTGCGGTCGTGGAGCACGTCACGCCGCGGGCCGAGCACCTTCGAGATCAGCTGGGAGGCGCTCGGCACGTCGTAGTCGGCCGACTGGAGGGTCACGCACCCGCCGGAGTCGCCGAAGCCCGAGGCGGAGTAGGTCAGCACGACGTAGCCGTGGGCGGCCAGGAACCGCGCCGTGGTGACGATCTCGTTCGCGTCCTTGTCCAGGCCGAAGCCGTTGGTCATCAGCACCGCCGGGCGGGGATCGCGCGGGGAGGCGGTGCGGGGCACGTAGAGCCGGGTGTCGAGGACGACCTCGATGTCCCGGTCGGGGCCGGTCGTCGTCGGCACCATCCGCTCGACCGTGTCCCACCGCTGTCGGCCCCGGGCCGCACGGACGTGGTCGGAGCGGGGGGCGGCGACCGCGACGGGTGCCGTGGCCACCTGCGCGGCCCCCTGCCGTGGTGCGACCGCCGCCGCCGGGGACGACCCGACCAGACCTCCGAGGGACAGCAGCGAGAGGGCGAGGACCAGGACCAGAGGCACGGGGAGCACCGTGCGGAGGCTGTGCATCGCGTCACACTACGCGCGACCGCACCTGGCCGGGGCGCGGGAGCGGACTGGGGCAGGATGAGCCCATGAGTGCCTACTGGATCAGCACGTACCTCGAGATCCTCGATCATGACAAGCTCGCCGCCTACGCCGACCTCGCAGGGCCGGCCCTGACCGAGGCCGGCGGGACGTTCCTGGCCCGGGGGATGCCGGGCGCGACGTGGGAGGCCGGGCGGGAGCAGCGCTCGGTCGTCATCGAGTTCGACTCCGTCGAGGCTGCTGTCGCGGCCCACGACTCGCCGGCCTACCAGGAGGCGTTGGTCGCCCTCGGTGACGGCGCGGTGCGCGACCTGCGGGTCATCCCGGGGGTCTGACCCGCGCCCGGGTCTGCACCAGCCCGAGCGCCCAGCAGGTCGGGCAGCCCCGCAGCAGCACCACGGCGGGCACGGCGAGCAGCAACGCCCAGGGCGAGAGCACCGATGCGAGGACGAGGGCAGCGATCAGCAGCGCGATGCCGACCGCGCCGCGCAGCAGGTGCACCGGCACCGACCGGCTGGCGAACAGGATGTCCTCGAACGGCTCAGCGGTCGGGATCGGGGTCGGCGTCTCGGTCGGGGGCACCGGCCCATCCTGCCAGGGGCCTCGGTCATCACCCGCGGGTCACCGGCCGCGGAAGAGCGGCGTACGCCGCTCGGCTCGCGCCGCCTGCGCCTCGCGGACGTCCTCGCTGGCCCAGCACCGGTCGAAGGAGACCGCGGCCGCGTCGTCGTCGGCTCCGGTGAGGACCCGCTTGTTGTGCGCCAGCGCCAGCGGCGCGAGGGCTGCGATCTCGTGGGCCCAGGCCAGGGCCGCAGGGAGGTCGCCGACCCGGTCGACGAGCCCGCACGCCAGGGCGGCTTCGCGATCGAGGGTGTCGGCGGCCAGCATCATCCGGCGGGCCGCTCCCCCGCCCGCGACGTCGACCAGGGTGCGGATCGTCCAGGCGTCGACCGCCATGCCGTTGCGCGCCGTCGGCACCGCGAACCGGGCGGTGTCGTCGGCCACCCGCAGGTCGCAGGCCAGGGCGAGCTGCGTGCCGGCTCCGATCGCGGGCCCGTTGACCGCCGCGATCACCGGCACCGGGAGCCGGGCAAACCCGTGCAGCATCGCGTAGAGCGCCTCGAGGAACTCCTCGCCGTAGACCCCGTCGAGATCGGCGCCCGCACAGAACGCGCTCCCGCGACCGGTCACGACCAGGACGCGCGCGCCCGCCTCGACCTCGGCGGTCGCGGCGCTCGCCAGCTCGCGGCACAGCGCGAGGTCGAGCG
Organism: uncultured Actinomycetota bacterium; assembly: GCA_963714475.1. Taxonomy (GTDB): domain Bacteria; phylum Actinomycetota; class Actinomycetes; order Propionibacteriales; family Nocardioidaceae; genus Nocardioides. Next base: position 242,432 of record CAVQOP010000005.1, on the reverse strand, counting down.
CGTTGCGACGCTCGGGCCGGTCGAGCTCGAGCAGGGACACCGTGGCGTCACGTGAGGTCACCAGCACCCGCGCAGCCTAGGCAGCACCGGGCGGCTGAGAGGATCCGGGCATGGACGCGAGCGAGCCGATCGATGCCCTCGAGGAGATCCTCAGGACCCGGTGGAGCTGCCGCGGCTACCGGCCCGAGCCGGTCGACCCCGCCGTGGTCGAGCGCCTGCTCGAGGCGGCCCGACGTACGCCGTCGTGGTGCAACACCCAGCCCTGGTCGGTGCACGTGCTCTCCGGCCGGGCCGCCCACGACCTCAGCGCCCGGATGCTGGCCTCGCTCGACGACGCCGGGAGCGACCTGCCCTTCCCCACGGCCTACACCGGCGTCCACCGCGAGCGCCGCCGCGAGAGCGGCTGGCAGCTCTACGACGCGGTCGGGATCGCCAAGGGCGACCGGGACCGCTCGTTCGCCGAGGGGTTGCGCAACTTCGAGCTCTTCGGCGCACCGCACGTCGCGGTCATCACGACCCCGTCGGAGCTCGGCGTCTACGGCGCGATCGACTGCGGGTTGTACGTCCAGACGTTCCTGCTCGCGGCCACCGCCCTCGGGCTCGGCGCCTGCGCCCAGGCCGCCCTGGCCGGCCTCTCCCCGGTGCTGCACGACGCACTCGAGATCGGCGAGGACCGGGACGTGGTCTGCGGCATCTCCTTCGGCCACCCCGACCCCGACCACCCGACCAACACCTACCGCACCTCCCGCGCCCCGCTGAGCGAGACCGTCACGCTGCGCCCCTGACCCACCTCACAGGTGGTCGGGCACGACCAGCGAGTCGGGGTCGGCGCGGTGCGGCATCGCCGCGACACCGGTGCGGGCCAGCCGCGCGGCGACCGCGACGGTGGCGGTGCGCTGTCGCGTCGAGAGCGCGTCCCACGCGCCCGGTCTGCGGTGCTCCAGGACCTGGCGGCTGCCGGCGGCGGCCGCCTCGGCGTACTCCTCGTCGCTGAAGCGCGGCGTCGCTCCCACCGTGGGGCGATCGGGCAGGGCCACCAGCACGGGCAGCACGATCTCCCCGGCCGCGGCGCGCCGGTGGTAGCGCTGGGCGCGATCGAGCGCGTCGTAGGCCGCCAGCGCGCCCCGCCGGCGCCACGGCGGCCGGGTCGCGACGAACAGGTCGCGCGCCACCGCGTCGACGGCCACGGTCATCTCGTGCTCGGTGAACCTCATGCGGGCCTGCTCCGCACCCGCTCCCGCACCACGTCGGCCACGACCCCGGGCACCTCGTCCGGCGACCAGTGCCCGACGCCGGGCAACCGCACGAAGCGGTAGTCGGCCTCCACGAAGTCGGCGCACCCCAGCGCCGCCGCCTCGCTGGTCGCCCGGTCCGTCTCGCCCCACACGAACGTCGTGGGCACGCGCACGGGCGGGGTCGCGGACAGCTCACGGCCCATCGCGCGGTACCAGCTCAGCGCCGGGGTCAGCGCGCCCTCGCGCATCAGGGTGACGTAGTGCTCGACGTCGTCGGCGGCGACGGCCCCGTCGTACATCGCACGCAGCGCCGCCGCGTCGTCGGCCAGCAACGCCTCCTCGGCCTCGCCCGGCCTGCGGAAGCGCCCGATGTAGGTCGAGAGCCGCTGCTGCTCGGGGTCCTCGCGCAGCGCGCGGCCGAAGGCGGCCAGGTGCGGCACCGAGAGCGCGGTGAGCGTGCGGACCCGCTCGGGGTGGGCGGCCGTGAGGGCCCAGGACACCGAGGCGCCCCAGTCGTGGCCCACCAGGTGGAACGTCGGCGCGCCGATCGCGTCGGCGACGCTCAGCACGTCCCCGACCAGCGCCTCGATCCCGTACGCCGCCACGGCCTCGGGCCGCGCACCCGGGGAGTACCCACGCTGGTCGGGCGCGACCAGCCTGAGGCCGTCGCCGCCGAGGTGCTCGACGACCTGCCGCCAGCTGCGGGCACTCTGCGGGAACCCGTGCAGGAGCAGCACGGGCTCGCCATCAGGGTCACCGGCCAGGCTCACGTCCAGGCTGAGCCCGTCGGCGCTGGTGCAGGTCGCCGTGGCGCTCCCGGGCGTGCTGGTCTGGTCCTCGGCCACGTCCCGAGCATCGCAGACCCCACCGACGCACCCGCGTCGACCGACCGGGTGACCGGGTCCGGCCTCCCTGCGTGGTGCACTCGAGCACCGACGAGAGGACCCCCATGAGCACGTCACCGACGCCCGACCACGCGCTGGCCCAGCGGGCCGTCGACCTCGCCCTCGGCAACGTCGAGCAGGGCGGCAAGCCGTTCGCGACGATCGTCGTGGACCACGCCACCGGCCGAGTCCTGGCCGAGGCGACCAACCAGGTCGCGCAGTCCGGCGACCTGACCGCCCACGCCGAGATCACCGCCATCCGCGAGCTCGCCGCCGCCGGTCGCACGGACCTGAGCGGCTGCGACGTCTACGTCACCGCCTACCCCTGCCCGATGTGCCTGGGCGCGCTCTACTACGCCGAGCCCGAGCACGTCTTCTTCGCCGCGAGCCGTGAGCAGGAGGGCGAGCACTACGAGGACGGCGGGCGCTACATGAGCCTCGCCACCTTCTACGCCGAGTACGCGCTCGACCCGGGCGAGCGCGCCCTGCCGGCCACCCAGGCCGACCTCGACGACCCGACCGCACCCTTCCGGCAGTGGACCGCCCGGCATGCCTGAGCGGGCCTGAGCCGGGCTCAGCGCAGGCCGAGCTCAGCGCAGGCCGAGCACCGTCATGGTGCGCTGGGCCAGTCGTCGCTCACCGAGGGCGTTGGGGTGCACCACGACCGCGTTGGTGCCCTGGAGGACCGGCTCGACCCAGCGGGTGCCGAGGGGCTGGCACGCGTCGTGGCCGTCGGAGAACCGGTTCAGGTTCACCAGGGTCGCGCCCGTGGCGTCGGCCGCGCGGCTCACGGTGGCGTTGAGCACCCGTTGCAGGTGTCGCAGGTAGGGCACGTCGCCCTCGGCGATGGGCATCTTGTCGAAGCAGCCCTCGGTGCGGGGCAGGATCCACGGGTAGGTGAGGATCGCGACCTCCGCGTCCGGGGCGTGGCGACGCGTCGCCCGCAGTGCGCGGACCAGGTCGGGGTAGGTGGTCTCGCGCACCGTGTCGGCGAACGACGAGCCGTACTGGTCCTTGCACGGGCTGCCCTCCCCGGCCGTCGAGGCACCCGCGACCCCGCAGGCGACGATGCTGTCGACGAACACCCCGCTGTCGTTGCCACCGATGGTCATGGTGACCAGCTCGGTGCGGCGGGAGAGGGCCTCGAGCTGCGGCGGCACGTCGTCGTACTGCGCCTCGCGGTAGTCGCCGGTGTCGGCGCCTCCGCAGGTGACGTCGACGAGCCGTGCGCCGGTGGCCTCCGCGATCACGGCGGGGTAGTTGCGCGTCGAGCGCAGGCACTGCGGGGGCGCTGTCGGCACCAGGGGCAGCACGCCGGAGGCGGCGCTGAAGGAGTCGCCCAGCGCGACGTAGCGCAGTGGGCGCTCGGGGGCGCCGGCTCCCGCGGTGCCGGCGAGCGCCGGGAGAGCGAGGACGAGGGCGGTCAGGGTCGCGGTGAGGGCGGATCGACGACGCACGGGCACTCCCGGGGTAGAGGCGGACCCCCGCTCAACGAGCGGAGGGCCGCCCCGTTACGTGACCGACCCGCTCAGCCGCCGAAGTCGATCCCGCACTCGCTCTGCGCGTAGTCGGAGATGTTCTGACCGGCGGTCTGGAAGTCCTGGCTCTGCAGCTTCTGGACCTCCGCCTGCAGGCCCTGCAGCTTGCGCGGGTTGACGTCCTCGGGCAGCGTGCCGGTCGAGAGGTCCTGGAGGTTGACGCCGGCCGACTCCAGCGACGCCTGGAGGCCACCGAAGGCGTCGTTGATGACCTTCCAGTCCTCGGCCACCTCGGGCGGCGCCGAGTCTCCCAGGTCGGAGAAGGTCTGGAAGGTCTTGTCGATCGACGAGGGGTCACCGCTGGCGAGGGCCTCGAAGTCGCCCTGCGCGGCCTCGAGCTCGGCGCAGTAGCCGTTGGCCTCGCTCGACTCGCTCTCGGACGGCGCCGACTCGGACGCCGACTCGGAGGCCGCGGTCGAGTCCGCGGACCCACCGGTCTCGCTCGAGGACTCACCGCTGCACCCGGTGAGGGCGACGCCGATCGTCAGGGCGGAGGTGGCCAGAAGGATCCTGCTGCGTCGCATCAAAGCTCCCTGTCAGGGGTCGAGGGCCGACCACGTGCGGTCGGCCGGACTGTCATGGCCCCCGCGACCGGCGGGAGCCACGACCAGCATGCCTCATCGAGCGCACCCCGACGACCTGCAGCGCCGAGGGTGACCCGCACGCCTGACCTACGCTGAGGCCATGAGGTACGCCGCGGTGCTGCTCCTGCTCGTGCTCGTCGGTTGCTCCGCCGGGCAGCCCGCCCAGCAGCCCTCCGATCCGCCGTCCGAGCTGACGTCCGAGCAGAGCACCGCCGCACCGTCGGTCCCGCCCGACGGTCCGTCCCCGAGGGCGGGCAGCCCGGTCGACAGCCCGGCCTGCGAGCAGGTGCGGGCCGGCATCGCCGCCTTCAACGAGGGCGACTACGAGGAGACCGTGGCCCGCTTCGTCGCGGCGGTGCCCCTGGCCGAGGAGCAGGTGGACGGCAGCGTCGCCGCCGACGGGCTGCTCGAGGCGGTCCGGTGGTACGCCGCGCTCCCGGCGGACGACTACCTCGCGGCCTTCCAGGAGTCGCCGGAGTTCGAGCGCTACCAGCAGATCACCCTGGGCCAGTGCCTGCCCGTGGACGGGCCGGCCCCGTCACCGAGCGAGCCCGGCGTCGAGGCCTGAGGGTCCCTCCCACCCCTTCACCCGGGGGTCGGAGGCCTCCTCGGTCGGAGTGCTCAGCGATAGTGGGCGCATGAGTCCCGCTGACGCACCGGCCCCGTCCGCCCCCGAGGTCGACACCGTCCACGGCCCCGTCCGCGGGGCCTTCGAGGACGGCCTCGCCGTCTTCCGCGCCGTGCCGTACGCCGCCCCGCCGTTCGGCGACCTGCGGTTCGCCGCGCCGGCGCCCCCCGCGTCGTGGTCCGAGCCGCGCGAGTGCACCCGGCCGGGACCGACGGCCCCCAAGCCGCCGTACCGCGCCGTCGTGGTCGACCTGCTGCCGGAGCCCGTCGTGGAGGGCGAGGACTGCCTGCACGTGAACGTGTGGAGCCCCGACCTGACCGGGTCGGCGCCGGTCCTGGTCTGGGTGCACGGCGGCTCGTTCCAGAACGGCTCGAACGCCGTGCCGGTCTACGACGGCGCCGCCTTCGCCCGGGACGGCGTCGTGCTGGTCTCGGTGAACTACCGCCTCGGGGTCGACGGCTTCGCCCATCTCGAGGGCGCCCCGGACAACCGCGGTCTGCTCGACCAGGTCGCCGCCCTGGAGTGGGTGCGTGACAACGTCGCGTCCTTCGGCGGGGACCCCGCGAGGGTCACGATCTGCGGGGAGTCCGCCGGCGCGATGGGGGTCACCACGTTGAGCGTGATGCCCGCTGCCCGAGGACTCTTCGGCCGGGTCATCGCCCAGAGCGGTGCCGGCCACCACGTCCTCCACCGGGAGTCCGCGCGGCTGATCTCGGCGGCGCTGGCCGACCTGCTCGGCGTCGAGCCCACGGCGGACGCCTTCGCCCGGGTGCCGGTCGCGGAGCTGCTGGAGGCGCACTCCCGGCTCGTGGTGATGGTCGGCCAGGACCCCGACCCGGCCAGGTGGGGCGAGGTCGCGGCCAACATGATGCCCTTCGAGCCCGTCGTCGACGGCGAGTCCCTGCCGGGGGTCCCGATCGCCCTCATCGCCGCCGGCGAGGCCGCCGCGGTCGACGTGCTGGTCGGCAGCAACGACGACGAGCACGCCCTGTTCCTGCACCCCGTGCTCGACGCGATCGAGGAGGACCGGGTGCGCCTCGTCCTCGCCCTCTTCGGCGCCGCCGACGGCGCCTACGAGACGCTCTCGGCCTCGACCGGGTCCTCGCACCCGGGTGAGCTGATGGTGGCCGGGCTCAGCGACTGGTTCTTCCGGCTGCCCGCCCTGCGGTGGGCCGAGGCTCGTCTCGCGGCGGGCTCGCCGACGTGGGTCTACGAGTTCGGCTGGCGCTCGTCGGCGCTCGGTGGCGTGCTCGGGGCGTGCCACGCGCTCGAGATCGGCTTCGTCTTCGACACCCTCGGCGTGCCGGAGGGGCGGGCCCTGACCGGGGACGACCCACCCCAGGCCCTGGCCGACGACATGCACGGCGCCTGGGTGCGCTTCGTCCGTGACGGGGACCCGGGCTGGCCGGCGTACGGCGAGCAGCGCAGCACCCGTCGCTTCGGGGGCGCCGACGACGGTGAGGTCCTCGACGACCCGCGGCCCGAGCGACGCCTCCTCTGGCCCACGCGCTGAGGGCCGGCAGTCCGCCTACCGACCGGCGGGCACCGCCTCGGCCGGGACGAGCATCATCGCGGTGGCCGGCAGCTCGGGCTCCATGTCGGCGGCGACGACGCGGTCGCGTCCGAGGCGCTTGGCGTCGTAGAGAGCCCCGTCGGCACAGGCGAGGAGGTCGGAGTGGTGCGCCATGTGCGCGTGACGTGTCGCCACGCCGGCCGACACGGTGATCGAGAGGTCCGGCGCCGAGGCGATGCGCAGCCCGGCGACCGCGAGCCGCATCCGCTCCGCGCACCGCACCCCCTCGTCGAGGGCGCTCTCGCGCAGGAGCACCACGATCTCCTCGCCGCCGTAGCGGTAGGCCGTGTCGGTGCTGCGCAGCGTGGACGCGACCGCCGCTGTGGCCTCGCGCAGCACCTGGTCGCCCACCTGGTGCCCGCGCTGGTCGTTGACCGCCTTGAAGTGGTCGAGGTCGAGCATCACCAGGGTCATCGGGCGTCCGTAGCGCCGGCACCGCTCCCACTCCTGGTCGATGTCGAGCTCGAGGCGGCGGCGGTTGGGCAGCCGGGTCAGCGCGTCGTGGTCGGCGAGCTCGCGCGCCGAGCTGTGCAGGTGCGCCGACTCCAGCGCGGAGGCCGCCGCGGAGAGCAGCGCGTCGAGCACCTGCTCGGTGTCGGGGTCGACGGTGCCGGTCGCGACCTCGAGCACCCCGGTCACGATGCCGGCGAGCACCAGCGGGTAGGCCCTGGATCCGGGGTCGCCCTCTCCCCGGGCCGGGACGACGACCAGGCGTGCCTCGGCTGCCGCCTGGGTGACGACCTCGGGAGCCACGAGCGCGGACGGTGGGAGCACGCCGTGTGCGTCCTCGCTGCGGTTGGCGACGTGGAAGACCTGGTCCTCGCCCCGCACCCACAACGTGGCTGCGTGGTCGACGAGGTCGGCCGCGGCCGTGGTGACCGTGGCGGAGACGTAGCGCACCGACAGGCTGCCGGAGATCTCGCGGCCCACCCGGACGACCGTCTCGAGACGCTGGGCCATCAGCGCGAGGCGCTGCTCGCGCTGGTCGGCGTGGGACCGCTCGCTCTCGAGGTCGGCGGCCAGCTGATCGACCTGGGTGCCGATCTCGTGCAGCTCGGGCACCTCGGTGGGTCGCGTGCGGGCGCTGAGGTCCCCCTCTCGCAGGGCCTCGATGGTGTCCAGCAGGCTGCTCACGGGCTCCAGGATCCGCCGGTGTGCGCGCCGGCGCCGCTGCGAGAAGAGCGCGATCGCGGCCAGGAGCAGGACCAGGTAGCAGCCGAAGACCACGACCTGGGCGGTCCGCTGGCTCTGCAGGGCGCCGTCGCGCAATCCCTGGACCTGGCTCAACCCGGCTTCTCCGGACTCCCGGTAGTTGTCGAAGAGCCGCTTGCCCTCGAGCAGGAACCGGGTCAGTGACCCGTCGGTCCGCTCGTCCGCGCTGAACTGCGTCTGCGCAGCCGTCGTCGCCCAGCTCTGCCAGCGTTCACGCGCGACCAGCGTCTCGATCACCGGCCCGGTGGTGCCGGGCGTCGACTCGGACCCCGTGACCATGTCCTCGAAGTTCGCGTCGGCTACTCCTCGCCCGGTCTCGTACGGTTCGAGGAACGTGTCGTCCCCGGTCGCCAGCCATCCGCGCAGGCCGGTCTCCTGGTCGAGCATCGCCTCGTGACCGTCGCGGGCCAGACGGGTCATGCTGATGGTCTCCTCCAGTCGCGGCTGGCTGAGGAGGATCAGGTAGGCCGACGACGCGGTGCTCAGCATCAACATCGCGGCGAGCGCGAACGCCGTGAGGCGGTAGCTGCTGAGCAGCTCGTGGGCGAGCCCTCGGGAGCGGCGCGGGGTCGTGGTGGCCACGGCACTCCTCGGGTCGACGTCGCGGACGACTCAGGGTAGGTCGGGTCGGCACCGTGGCGCAGACGAATGCGCGAGGTCACAGCGGCCGCGTCAGCCTCGACCGGCAGGGGTGCTCAGCTGAGGACGTCCTTGCGCGCGAAGGCCACGAAGGCGGCGCCCAGCAGCACGGTCGAGTAGAGCAGCGACCACAGCGCGCCGGTGACCATGCCGCTGAGGTCGACCTGGGCGGCCAGGGCGTCGGCCCAGGCGAACTGGTAGTGCGTCGGGAGCCCGTTGCGCACGGAGCCGAGCGCGCTGATGCTGTCCAGGATGCTCGAGACGATCGCGACCAGCACCGCGGTCCCCACCGCACCGAGCGGGGCGTCGGTGAGCACCCCGATGAGGAAGGCCAGGGCGCTGACGAAGACGAGGACGGCGAAGAGCGCTGCGACGATGAGCAGCAGTCGCGGCGTCAGCTCGGCCCAGGCGAGGCGTTCACCGGTCGGGGAGCGGTAGGAGGCGGGTCCGTAGGCGACCAGCCCGACCAGCAGCGACCACACCACCAGCAGCAGCAGCGCGCCGAGGCTGGTCAGGAGCGCGGCGGCCAGCTTGACCCGCAGCAGCCGGGCCCGGGGCACCGGCGCCGCGAGGAGGTAGCGCAGGCTCGCCCAGCTCGCCTCCGAGGGCACGGCGTCACCGGCGTAGAGCGCGAAGATGACGACCAGCAGGAAGCCGGTGGAGGCGAACAGGGTGAACACCGTGAAGTTCGCCGCCCCGACCTGGGCGAGGTCGACGAAGGACTGCGCACCCTCGTCGTCACCGCCGTCGCCGAGCGAGAAGGCGGCGACCAGCAGCAGGGGGAGCGCGATCAGCAGGGCCAGGGACACCTGGGTACGGCGGCGGCCCAGCTGGCGCCCGAGCTCGGCGCCCAGCGGCAGCGGGGTACGCCGTCGCGCGGTGCGCGACGTGGTGGCCGCCGTCGTGCGCGTGCTCATCGGACCTCCACCGGTGCTCGTTGCGCAGCCGAGTCGTCGCCGACCAGCCCCATGAAGACCTCCTCGAGGTGACGTCGTGCGTCCAGCGAGGTGACCCCGAAACCTCCGTCGACCAGGGTCGCCACCACCGCGGAGCGCGCGGGCGAGCCCTCGATGCGCAGCCGATCGTCCTCGACGGTGATGGCCTCGACCCCGGGGACCGCGCGCAGCGCCGCGGCGGCGCGCCCCGCGTCGCCCTCCACGCCGACGAGGACGGTGGCGGACTCGGCGAGCAGGTCGGCGACGGCGCCGGTGAGCAGGACCCGCCCGCGGTGCATCACGACGACGTGGCTGCAGGTCTGCTCGACCTCGGCCAGCAGGTGGCTGGAGACGACGACGGTGCGTCCGGCCGCCACGTAGTCGGCGAGGACGTGGCGCAGGTTGCGGATCTGCGGCGGGTCGAGGCCGTTGGTGGGCTCGTCGAGCAGCAGCACCTCGGGCAGCCCCAGCATGGCCTGGGCGATGCCGAGACGTTGGCGCATGCCCTGGCTGTAGGAGCGCACCGGGCGGTCGATGGCGACGCCGAGGTCGGCGACGACCAGGGCCTCCTCCAGGTGGGCCTCCTCCTGGGGCCGACCGGTCGCGGCCCACCACGCCTGCAGGTTCGCGCGCCCGCTCAGGTGCGGCAGGAAGCCCGGCCCCTCGATGAGCGCCCCGACCCGGCCCAGGACCGACGAGCCGGGGCTGACCCGCTCCCCGAGCACGTGGACCTCGCCCGCGTCGGCGTGGATCAGACCGACGAGCATCCGCATCGTGGTGGTCTTGCCGGCCCCGTTCGGCCCCAGCAGGCCGACGACCTGGCCCTGCTCGGCGCGCCAGCCGACGTCGTCGACGGCCCGGAACCCGTCGGCGTACTCCTTCGTCAGGCCCTCGACCACCAGCGGCACCGTCTCGAGCTCCGCGATCCGGGCCTGCACCCCCTCGCGCCGGCGGCGTCGGGCGGACCAGGCCACCAGCGCGGCCGCCAGCAGCAGGACGAGCACGACCAGCGCGACGAGGGGCCACGGAGCGAGGGCCCCGCCGCCGAGCCGGGTCGCCTCGATCGTGGGCAGCACGACCTGGGCGTCGGCGATCCCGACGCGGTAGAGACGCTGGTCGGCGGGCACGGCGTAGGACTGGTCGGTGCTCGAGACGACGACCCGCAGGCGCTCGCCGGGCTGGAGCTCGTAGGCCGACCAGGGCAGGGTGACGTCGACCTCGACCGGTGTGCCCGGCCTCAGCGAGTCCAGGCGCAGCGGCGAGACCAGCTGACGCGGCAGCGACGCGACGCCGTCGGCGTCGACGACCCACGCGGAGGCGAACAGCGTCGCCTCGGTCGAGCTCGAGGTCACGCTCAGGCGTACGAGGGGTGCGCCGGTGACGGTGCAGGGCCCTGCTCAGGGGTGCGCTGGTGAACACCGCGCTCTGCCCGGGCAGGGCGGCCAGCCCGAAGGCGGCGCCGCTGGCCGAGACGGCCCGGCCCAGCAGGGCGCCCGCGCCGGGGAGCGACGTCAGGGCCGCCGGTTGACCCCCGGCCGGCGACAGGACGGGCCGAGGGTCTCCCTCGAGCTCCACCGTGACCGCCTCGGTCCCCCCGTAGCTCGCGGCCCGCAGCTGCGGCGGTCGCCCATCGCCGAGCAGGGCCGCCGGCAGGGCGAAGTCGAAGGACGTGCCGGGATCGGGACCCCCTCGCAGGTGGTGGTCGAACCACCCCAGGACGGGCGCGGTGAGCTCGTCGCCGCTCAGGTCGGCTCCCCCGGCGTCGTGGCCGCCGTCGATCCAGCGCACCGCCACCTCGGTGCCCGCCTCAGCGATGCCGCGGGCGTTGGCGTCGGCCTGGTCGAGACCGAAGAGCGAGTCCTGCTCGCCCTGCACGAGCAGGGTGGGCGCGGTGATCCGGTCCAGGACCGTGGCGGGCGAGGAGCGCTCGAGCAGGGCGAGACCCCGTCGGCTCGGTCGGCCGTCGGTCGCGGCGCGGGCGAAGATCCCGCAGACGTCGGGCGCGAACCGGCCGCAGACCAGGGGCGCCGACCCCGCTCGGGGTGCGACGAGGCCGAGGTCGGTGGCCTGCGCGGAGCCGGCGTCGCCGATCGAGGCGGCCAGGACCCCGGAGAAGAACAGGGAGGCCCACCGCTGCTTGAAGACCCCGACGGCCGCCGCCGGATCGCCGGAGGCGTCCTGGCCCGATGCGTTCTGCCCGGATGCGTCCTGGCCGGATGCGTTCTGGGGGAAGAAGGACGCAGCGAGGTCGTTCCAGGTGATCGCGGGCACGATCGCGTCGACGCGCTCGTCGGTCCCGGCGGCCAGCAGGGCCAGGGCCCCTCCGTAGGACCCGCCGGCGATGCCGACGCGCGGGTCGCCGTCGGCGTCGAGCAGCACGTCGTCGCGGGTCGCGAGCAGGTCGATCAGGCGCGAGGCGTCGGCGACCTCGTAGTCGGGGCTGTCGAGGTGAACCAGTCCGCCGGACTCCCCGAAGCCGCGCGCGGTGTAGGTCAGGACGACGTAGCCCTCCGCCGCGAGATCGCGGGCCTGGGCCTCGAGGTCGTCCTTGGATCCGCCGAACCCGTGGGCGAGCAGGACCGCCGCGCGGCGGCCCTCGGCGTCGGCGCCTGCGGTGCCGGGCTCGGGGGTGAGCACCGAGACGTCGAGAGCGACCGTCGACCCGTCCGCCTCGGGGCCGACCGGCACCCTGAGGACCTGCTCCCCGGCGCGGGCGGCCGCGTCGGGTCGGGCCTGGACCGCCGAGACGACCACCGTGGCGAGGACGACGAGCAGCACCGCCACCCCGAGCACGACGAGCCCACGGGCCCGGCGCGAGAGGCGACTGAGCATGCGTGCAGTCTGCTGCACCACCGAAACCGGCCGCCCACCCCCGCCGAGCTGCGTGGGGCTGAGCCGGGCCCGGCTCAGCTGTCGCGGAACCCGACCTCGGCGTGGCTGCCGTCGCACCAGGGCTTGTTGCCCGACGCGCCGCACCGGCACAGCGCCATCCGGGAGCGGTTGACCCGGGTCCCGTCGGCTCGCACCACCGTGACGGCGCCGTCGGGGCCGCCGGTGACGGCCAGCGGTCCGTCGTCGACGATCCCGATCGCGGGCCGCAGGTCGGGCTCGACGTCCTCCTCCCCCACGCGGTAGCTCAGCGCGCCGGAGGGGCAGCGGTCGACCATGGCCATCATCTCCGCGCGCACGCGGGCATCACCGGTCAGACCGGTCATCTTCCACACGTTGGTCTGCTTGTTGGCGCAGAACCCGGCGTGCTCGCACAGACCGCGGTCGTCACGCAACGTCACCCCCGTCCCCTCGTAGGACTTCGCGCGGTCCTCGTAGCTCGTCGTCGGGGCCGTCTCGGCCCCCTCGAACCCGTCCGCGTGGCTGCCGTCGCAGAACGGCTTGTCGCCCGACCGGCCGCAGCGGCACAGCGAGTAGGAGGACGAGGACTCGAGCTCCTCGGTGCTCTGCCAGGTCAGCGGGGTCCCGTCGTCGGCGACGACGGGGCGACGACGGGTGATCGGGACCCCGCCGGTCACGACGTACGGCCCGTCCTCGGTGACCTCGATCTCCCACGCCTGCACGGTGCTCTCCTGCTGGCTCATGGCTCTCCCTCGTCCGTGGTGGTGCGGTGGGCTCAGCATCCCCGAGACCGGGCGCGGGCGATAGGCCTGACGCGGGTGTGGGCCGGTGCGGCAGGGTGGGGTCGTGAGCGAGCACCCCGGCACCCGCGCAGAGCGTCTTGCGTCGTGGCTCGAGGAGCTCGGCCTGGCCGAGCACCTCGGCTCGGCCGGTCTGCCCACCCTGGAGCGCGACCAGAGCGGCCGGGCGCGGTGGAGCGACCCGCGCACGGGCGCCCCCCTGAGCGAGGACCAGCTCGCCGAGCTCGACGAGCTGCTGCACCACGAGGGCTCCGAGCCGCGCCACGCCGTGCCGGTGCCCCTCGTGCAGGTCGCCCGCGACGCCCGGCAGCGGGCACGGCTCCTCGAGGGGTCGTGGTTCACCTACGAGACCCTGGCCGCGGCGCGGAGCGCGAGCATCGAGGCGACCCGGTTCGCGGTGCACCGCGCCGCCGCCGACCGCCGGCTGCTCGTCGTGGCGCCGCAGGCGCGCACCGTCGTGCCCGCCTTCCAGCTCGACGCCGACGCCCAGCCGCGCGACGACCTCGCGGCGGTGCTCGACCCGCTGCTGGCGGCCCGGATGGACCCGTGGCGGGCCTGGGCCTGGTTGACCCAGCCGGCCGCCCTGCTGGGCGGGCTGGTGCCCGAGCAGGCGGCGCGCAGCGGTCCGGGCGACGCCGAGATGGTGCTGCACGCCGCGGTCCGGCTCGCCGAGCGGGTCAGCGCCACCTGAGGCGTACGACCGCGGTCGGGGCGGCGACCGCGCCCCGACCGGCGCTCACCCGGCGCGGCGTCGCCTGATCTCCTCGTTGACCGCGGGCAGCACCTCGTGCATGTCGCCCACCACCGCATAGGTCGAGCGCGACATCATCGGCGACTCGGGGTCGGTGTTGACCGCCACGATCACCTTCGAGCTCGCACACCCGGCCCAGTGCTGGATCGCCCCGGAGATCCCGCAGGGGATGTAGAGGTCGGGGCTGATCCGGCTGCCGGTCTGGCCTACCTGCTCGTGGTGCGGCCTCCAGCCGAGGCTCGTCACGACGCGCGAGACGCCGACGACACCGCCCAGGATCTCGGCGAGCTCGTCGACGGCCGCGAAGCCGTCGGTGCTGCCCGCCCCGCGGCCGGCGCCGACGACGATCGAGGCCGACTTCAGCGACCCGGACTCGTCGCGCTCCTTGACCCCGGTCGAGGCGACCCGGGCGACGAGGTCGGCCTCCGAGACCTCCGGCATCACCTCGCGCCAGGCCGCCGCAGGACCCCCGACGGCCTCGGGCGCCCACGAGTGGCCGGCGACGGTGAGGACCGCGGGACGGCCTGAGAGCGTCATGTCCTCCATCGCGGACCCGCCGACGACCTGACGGGTCACGGTGAAGGGCGACAGGCTGGAGAAGGACAGCGCGTTGGCCGCCATCGGCACGTCGAGCCGTGCGGCGAGGTGGGCGAGCACCTCGTTGCCGCGCGGGGTGCCGGCGGCGACGACGACCACCGAGCCGGTCTCCGTGCGCACCGCCTGGAGCGCCGCGGCCCAGCTCGCCCCGCCGAAGGTCTCGAAGGCGGGGCCGACCGCGTGCAGCACCTCCGCTGCACCGTGGTCGCCGAGCTCGGCCGCCAGTGCCTCACGGGACTGCTCGTCGATCTCGCCGACCACGACGGCGCGCACGGCGATGCCACCGCCGGCCTGCGACAGTGACCGGGCGAAGGCGAGGGTCTCCAGCGACACCTCGCTGGCGCCGGACCCGGTGCCGGGTGCTGCCCTGTTCTCGGTCTCGACGAGGACGAGGATCATCGCAGTGCTCCCAGCTGCTCGAAGAGGTCGACCAGGGCCGGCGCGGCCTCGGGGCCCTCCCCGATGATCTCCACCGAGCTCGGGCGTGCGGTGGGCACGCGCAGGCGCACCCGGCCGGACCCCACCGCCTCGACGGCCGACGTACGGGTCTCGATCGCGATCTTCTTCGAGGCCATCCGCCCCTTGAGGGTCGGGTAGCGCGGCTCGACACCGCCCTCGAGCACCGTGACGACCGCGGGCAGGGGCAGGGAGTAGACCTCTTCGCCGTGCGTGCTGTCGTGGCGGGTCGTCACGCGGTCCCCGTCAGGGTCGACGGTCGCGGCCCCCACCACGACCGGCCAGTCCAGGGCGTAGGCCAGGCGGATGCCGACCTGGAAGTCACCCGAGTCCGCGGCGTCGTTGCCGAGCAGCACCAGGTCGTACGGCGCTCCCGCGGCGGCGTGGGCCTCGACGACGGCGGCGATCTCTCGGGCGACGTCGGTGGGTCCCAGGGTGAGCGGGTCGGCCTCGACCAGCGTCGCGGCGTGGGCACCGAGGCCCAGCAGGTTGCGCAGCTGCTCCGCGGCCTCCGGCGGTCCGACGCTGAGCAGCGTCACGGTGCCGCCGGTCGACTCCGCGGCGCGGATGGCCAGCTCGACGGCGCTGTGCTCGTGGTTGCTCACCGTGAAGCCGACGTGGCGGGCGTCGACGGCCTGCTCGTCATCGGTCAGCGCGATCTCGCCGGCGACGTCGGGCACCCGCTTGACGCAGACGAGGACCCTCATCGCAGCCTCGCGTTGTCGGGGTCGAACGCCGGGGTCGCGTCGATCGAGACGACGCTGACCGGGTAGAGCTCCTCCATGTAGGAGACCGCGAGCTCGCGGCCGATCTGCGCGTCGGCGACCGGCAGGTAGGCCAGCAGCAGGTGCTTGCCCAGCGACGGCGCGGAGCCGGCCGTCGTGGCGTACGGGTGGTGCCCGTGCGCGTCGGTCAGGCTCGCTCCGTCCCGCGTCAGGATCGGCTCACCGCCGAGCATGTAGCGCTTCACCCCGGAGGCCGAGGTGTGGTCCTCCACCACGAGCGTGCACAGCACGGCGGCCGGGTCGGAGGCGCGCTGCTCGAGGTAGGCCTCCTTGCCGACGAAGTCGGCCGCCTTGACCTTCGGGCGCGCCATGCCGGCCTCGATGATGGTGCGCTCGGCGTCGAGCTCCATGCCGAAGGCGCGGTAGCCCTTCTCCAGCCGACCGGTCGTGCCGTAGACGCCGATCCCGACGGGTACCCCGCCGTGCGGCGCGGCGGCGTCGAGGAGCGCGTCCCACAGCTGCGCGGCACGGTCCATGTCGACGTAGAGCTCCCATCCGAGCTCGCCGACGTAGGAGATCCGCGAGGCCAGCACCGGGATGCCGTCGACCTCGAGCTCGCGACAGGTCAGGAAGGCGAAGCCCTCGTCGGAGAGGTCCTCCTCGCTCAGCCCCGAGACGATGTCACGCGCACGGGGGCCCCACACCCCGATCGTGGAGACCTCGTCGGTCCGGTCGCTCAGGGTGGCGTCGACGAGGTGTCCCCCGAACCAGGCCCGGTCGGCCATGCCGTGCGCGCCGCCGGTGACGACGCGGAAGTGGTCCTCGCCCAGGCGCATCACCGTGAGGTCGGAGCGGAAGCCGCCCTTGGCGTCGAGGACCGGGGTGTAGACGACCTTGCCGACGGCGACGTCGCACTGTGCGACGCAGGTCTGCTGGACCGAGGCCAGCGCGCCCGGTCCCTCGATGTCGAAGACGCAGAAGGCCGAGAGATCGATGACGCCGGCGGCCTCGCGCATGCGCAGGTGCTCGGCGTTGATGATGGGGCTCCACCAGCGGGAGTCCCACTCGTGCTCGCGCGCCATCACGGCGTCGCCGTACTCCGCCACGAGGGGGGCGTTGGCCTCGTACCAGAACGGGCGCTCCCACCCGGCGGCCTCGAAGAAGACCGCGTCGAGCTTGCGCTGGGACTCGTGCATCGGGGCCAGGCGCTGGTCGCGGTCCGAGGCGTACTGCTCACCGGGGTGGACGATGCCGTAGGTCTTGATGAAGGACTCGGTCGTGCGCAGCCGGGTGTGCTCGCGGCGCAGCTGGTGGGGGTGGAAGCGCGCGATGTCGCTGTGGTGGATGTCGATCTCGGGCTGGCCGTGGGTCATCCACTCCGCCATCGCCCGACCGACGCCGGGGCCCTCCTTGATCCAGACCGCGGCCGCGGTCCACAGGCCCTGGACGTGGCTCTCGCCGAGGATCGGGTTGCCGTCGCAGGTCAGCGAGAGCAGGCCGTTGATGGCGTAGCGCATCTCGGCGCCCTCGGCGCCGAGCAGGTCCGGCATCAGCTCGAAGGCCTGCTCGAGCTGGGTGTCGAAGTCGTCGCTGGTGAACGGCATCTCGGTCGGCGAGAGCTTCGCCTGCTCGATGGTCGGGATGTCCTCCGGCTCGTGCAGGATCGCGCGGTGGGCGTAGGAGCCGACCTCCATGTCGGCGCCGTGCTGGCGCTCGTAGCAGAAGGTGTCCATGTCGCGGATGATCGGGAAGGAGATCTCGCCCTCGAGCCCGGCCAGCTGAGGGCACGGACCGACCGAGATCATCTGGTGCACCGCGGGCGTCAGCGGGATGCTCACGCCGGCCATGTCCCCGATCTTGGGGCTCCAGACGCCGCAGGCGATGACGACGGTGGAGGCCTCGATGTCGCCCTTGTCGGTGCGGACCCGCACGATCCTGCCGTCCTCGACGTCGAGGTCGAGGACCTCGCAGTTCGGCACGGTCGTCAGCGCGCCGCTGGCCAGGGCGGACTCGCGCATGATCGTGCCGGCCCGCAGGGAGTCGACGACGCCGACCCCGGGCTGCCAGAAGGCACCGACCAGCTCGTCGATCTCGATGAACGGGACCTTCTCCTTGACCGCCTCGGGGGTGACCAGCTCGGCCTCGATGCCCCACGCGCGGGCCGAGGACATCCGGCGCCGCAGCTCCTCCATGCGCTCCTCGGTGCGCGCGACCTCGTAGCCGCCGCTCTGGGTGAACACGCCCATCTCCTGGTACTGGCGCACCGAGTCGAGGGTGAGGTCGGTGATCTCACGGGAGTGGTCGGTGAGGAAGATGAAGTTCGACGCGTGCCCGGTCGACCCGCCCGGGTTGGGCAGCGGGCCCTGGTCGATCTGGACGATGTCGCGCCACCCGAGCTCGGCGAGGTGGTGGACGAGGCTGTTGCCGACGATGCCGGCGCCGATGACGACGCAGCCGGCCGAGCTGGGGACCGATGACATGGAAGAGCCTCCGCAAGCGCTGTGTTGCGTATGATGCACCCTGATGCGCACATCGCAACAGTTGAATCGTCCGCCGTGAAGCGGCCGGTGTCAAGCGACCCGCCGTCGCGGCCCTAGCGACCACCCCAGCCGAGGCGGAGCGAGACCTCGGTCGCCCCGGCGACGACGCGCCCCACCACGTCGTCGATGGTCTCCTCGTCGAGGCGGAAGGTCGGCCCCGACACGCTCATCGAGGCCACCACGTCGCCGTGGGCGTCGCGGATCGGTGCGGCCACCGCGGTGAGGCCGACCTCGAGCTCGTCGACCGCGACGGCGTACCCCTGCTCGCGCACCTGATCGACCTGGCGCACGAGCACCGACCTGGTCGTGACGGTGCCCGGGGTGTAGCGGGGCAGGTCGTGGAGCACGTCGGCGAGTCGAGCCTCGTCGAGGCCGCTGAGCAGCACCTTGCCGTTGCTCGTCGCGTGCAGCGGGATGTGCTGACCGACCCAGTTGTGCGACTGCAGCGACGAGGAGCCCGCGACCTGGTCGAGGTAGAGCGCGCCGCTGTCGGAGACCACCGCGATGTTGACGGTCTCGCCCGTCTCGCCGGCGAGGCGACGGCAGATCGGGCGCGCTTCCTGGACGAGGTCCAGGCGGGCGGTCGTCGCGCCGGCCAGACGGAGGACGCCGACCCCGAGGCGGTACTTGCCCCGCTCGACGGACTGCTCCACGAGGGAGTGGGCCTCGAGGGTGGCCACCAGCCGGAAGGCGGTGCTCTTGTGGACCCCGAGCTCGACGGCGACCTCGGTCACCCCCGCCTCGCCGACCCGGGCGAGGATCTCCAGGATGCTCAGCGCGCGGTCCACGGACTGGACGGAGGACGGGCCGGCGATGCCCGGGTCGGGGGCGTCCGAACTGTTGCTCATGACGCAACCCTAGCGCGAAGGCCGTTGCGTATCGCACACTGCGTTTCGTGCAGCGCAACACAGCGCTGGTCACTGCCCCTGAAGGAGGCCGACCGTGCAGTCGGACATCGAGATCGCCACCGCCGCCACCCTGCGTCCGATCGCGGACGTCGCCGCCGAGACGCTCGGCATCGCCAGCGAGCACCTGGTGCCCTACGGTCACCACAAGGCCAAGGTCGACCTCGGCTACCTCACCTCGCTGGCCGATCGCCCGTTGGGCAAGCTCGTGCTGGTCACCGCCATCTCCCCCACCCCCGCCGGGGAGGGCAAGACGACCACGACCGTGGGGCTCACCGACGCCCTGCACCAGCTCGGCCACCGGTCCCTGGCCGCGCTCCGCGAGCCCTCCATGGGTCCGGTCTTCGGCATGAAGGGCGGAGCGGCCGGCGGGGGCTACAGCCAGGTGGTGCCGATGACCGACATCAACCTGCACTTCAACGGCGACTTCGCGGCGATCGCCGCAGCGAACAACCTGCTCGCCGCGCTGATCGACAACCACGTGCACCACGGCAACGAGCTCGGCATCGACACCCGCACGATCACCTGGAAGCGGGTGCTCGACATGAACGACCGGGCGCTGCGCGACGTGGTCGTGGGTCTCGGCGGCGTGGGCAACGGCTTCTCCCGCGAGGACGGGTTCGACATCGTGGTCGCCTCCGAGCTGATGGCGATCTTCTGCCTCACCGAGTCGTGGGCCGATCTCAAGAAGCGCATCGGTGACATCGTCGTCGCATCGACGCGCGACAAGCGTCCGGTCACCGCACGCGACCTCGGCGCCGACGGGGCGATGGCCGTGCTGCTGCGTGACGCCCTGGCCCCCAACCTGGTCCAGACCCTCGAGGGTGCACCGGCGATGGTGCACGGCGGTCCGTTCGCCAACATCGCCCACGGCTGCAGCTCGGTGGTGGCCACCCGCGCCGGACTGCGCCTGGCCGACATCGTGGTCACGGAGGCCGGCTTCGGGGCGGACCTCGGGGCGGAGAAGTTCGTCGACATCAAGTGCCGCAAGTCCGGGCTGCGTCCCGACGTCGCGGTCGTCGTGGCCACCGTGCGCGCCCTGAAGTACCACGGCGGCGTCGCGGTGGCCGATCTGGCGACCGAGGACCTCGATGCGCTCGAGGCCGGCATGGTCAACCTGCGCCGGCACCTGCACAACGTGCGCGAGGTCTACGGGATCTCCTGCGTGGTGGCGCTCAACCGGTTCCCGACCGACACCGACGCGGAGGTCGCTGCGGTCGTCGACCTCGTCGCCGCGGAGGGCGTCGCGGCCTACCCCGCGACCCACTTCGTCGACGGTGCGACGGGGGCGAAGGACCTTGCCGAGGGGGTGCTCGCGGTGCTGGCTGCGCCGACGCCCGACACGTTCTCCTTCACCTACCCCGACGAGGCCAGCCTCATCGAGAAGGTCGAGGCGATCGCCACCCGGCTCTACGGCGCGACGACGGTGACCTGGGACGCCAAGGCCCGCCGCCGCCTGGACCGCATCGAGGCCGACGGGTACGGGACGCTGCCGGTCTGCGTGGCCAAGACGCAGTACTCGTTCTCCACCGACGCCACCAGCATCGGGGCGCCGACCGGGCACGACCTGCACGTGCGCGAGGTGCGTCTCTCGGCCGGGGCCGGCTTCGTGGTCCTCGTCTGCGGAGACGTGATGACCATGCCGGGGCTGCCGAAGAACCCCGCCTCCTCCCGCATCGACCTGCTCGACGACGGGACGATCGCCGGCCTGTCCTGAGGCCGCGCGAGCCTCCGGCCACTGCGGTTTCCCAAGGGATGTCGGCAGTTCCGCGCTTCCCGGCGCAGATCTGCCACGGGATGCGATCAGTCGACGTCATCCCTTGGGAAACCGCGACCACGGCGACCCCAGCCGCGGCGCGCGGGCCCTCAGTCGCCGAGCTCGGCGCGGCGACGGACGACGTACTCCTCGAGCTCCTGGCGGACGGCGTCGTCGAGCGGCGGCTGCTCGTAGGACTCGAGGCGTTCGCGCCAGATCTCGCCGGCACGGGTGGCCGTGTCGCGGGCGCCGTTGCGCAGCCAGCGCTCGTAGTTGTCCGAGGACGACAGCAGCGGCCGGTAGAAGCAGGTGCGGAAGCGCTCCATCGTGTGGGCGGCGCCGAGGAAGTGCCCGCCGTGGCCGACCTCGACGTGGGCGTCGAAGGCCAGCGAGCCCTCGTCGATCTCGAGCGGCGTGAACTCGTGCTGGAGCATCTGGACGAGCTCGCAGTCGACGATGAACTTCTCGTAGCTCGCCACGAGCCCACCCTCGAGCCAGCCGGCCGTGTGCATGACCCAGTTGGTGCCGGACAGGAACGTCGGCAGCAGCGTCATCAGCGCCTCGTAGCCGGCCTGTGCGTCGGGCACCTGCGAGGACGTCAGGCCTCCCCCGCCCCGGAACGGCAGACCGAAGCGTCGGGCGATCTGGCCGGTGCACAGCAGACCCATGCCGGACTCCGGCGTGCCGAAGGTCGGTGAGCCCGACTGCATGTTGATCGTGGACAGGAACGAGCCGAAGATGACCGGCGTGCCGGGGCGGATCAGCTGGGCCAGGGCGATGCCGGAGAGCGCCTCGGTGATCTGCTGGACCAGCGCGGCCGGGATGGTGACCGGCGACATGGCGCCCATCAGGATGAACGGCGTGAGCACGACCGGCTGCCCGGCCCCGGCGTACTCGAAGAGGGCCTCGAGCATCCGGTCGTCCCAGCGCAGCGGTGAGTTGCAGTTGATCAGCGAGATCGTCGCCGGCGTCTGCTCGATCGTCTCGCGCGAGCCGAAGAGGATCGAGGTCATGGCCAGGGTGTCCGCGGCGTTGACGCCCGACACGACGTTGCCCATGTAGACCTTGTCGGTGAGCGTCTGCAGGGCCAGCGTCATGTCGAGGTGGCGGCTGTCGAGGGGCGTGTCGTTGGGCTCGCAGATGATGCCGCCGGCGGAGTCGAGGACCGCGAAGGACTGGGCGAGCTTGGCGAAGGAGGTGAAGTCCTCCATGGTCGCGTCGCGCCGGACCTCGCCCTCCCGCACGAACGGTGGGCCGTAGACCGCGCCGAAGGCCATCGACTCGCCACCGAGATGGATGCTGTGCTCGGGGTTGCGCGCCCGGACGTCGAAGTCGTGGGGCGCCTTGGCGACCTGCTCGAGCACGAAGTCGGGGTCGAGGAAGACCGTCTCGTCCTCGACCCGCTGACCGTGGGCGGCGAAGAGGTCGCGCGCGCGCTGGTCGGCGAACTGGACACCGACCTCGCTGATCAGTCGCCGCCAGGCGGCTTCGAGCTTGGCCATCGCGTCCTCGGAGAGCACCTCGTAGCGGGGCATCGTGTTGCGGAACATGGGTCGCCTTCCTCCTGCTCAGTCGTCGCGGGCCGGAGCTCGCCATGGGCCGAGTGTGCTTGACCTCACTCTGATGGCGTCCTAACCTCACATCGTGAGGTCAAGGTTCCACATGATGGGACCTCTTGGGAACCCTCGACGAGAGGCAGCGGGAGTGACGAGCAGCGAGGCCGGCGGCCGTACCGCCAACGGCACGCAGGCCCTCGACCGCGCCGCCGAGCTCGTCGACGCCGTGGTGCGGGCCGACGCCCCGGTCAGCTTCGCGGAGCTCCAGGAGGCGTGCGGTCTGGCCAAGTCGACCGCGTCGCGGATGCTCACGGCGCTCGAGCGCCACGGGCTGATCGCCCGTGACGACACCGCCGGGTACGTCGCGGGCTCGTTGTTCTGGCTCTACGCCGCCCGCCACGACCCGTGGGAGGAGACCATCCGCCTCGCGCGTCCTGAGATGGAGCGACTCGGCGAGCTGACCCGGGAGACGGTCCACCTCAGCGTGGTGCGCAACGACCAGGTGGCCCAGGTCGCCCAGGTCGACGCGCAGTACCTCCTCGGCTCACGCGACTGGAACGACGTGCGCCTGCCGCTGCACGCCTCGGCGATGGGCAAGGTCCTCCATGCCTGGGGCGCGGTCGCGATCGCGGACGAGACCCTGGAATCGCTCACCGAGAACACCATCACCCTGCCCGCGACCCTGGTGCGCGACGCGGAGCTCTCGCGCCGCCGCGGCTGGGCGCTGAGCCTCGATGAGCTCGAGATCGGCCTGACCGGACTAGCCGTGCCGGTCCGCGGCAACCACGGCGACGTCGTGGCCGCACTGGGCATCTCCGGGCCGACGCCGCGACTCGAGCAGTGCCTGCACGAGCTGGCACGACACCTGACCACCCACGCCGACCGGCTCAGCGCCCTGCTGCGTCGGTCGTCGGGCCGAGCACCCAAGGAGGGTGTGGCATGACACCAGAAGAGATCCTGCGTGGCCTCTACGACGAGACCATGGTGGGCAACGCGCCGGAGGTCCTCGCGCTCACCGAGTCGGGACTCGGCGTCGGCATGGAGCCGCAGACCCTCCTCTTCGAGGCGCTGATCCCCTCCCTCGAGGAGGTGGGTGCCCGCTTCGAGCGAGGAGACTTCTTCGTCCCGGAGATGCTCATCGCCGGCCGTGCGATGGCCGGGGCGATGGAGCGGCTGCGCCCCCTGCTCGCCGAGACCGGGGTGCAGACGGTCGGGAAGTTCCTGATGGGCACGGTCAAGGGCGACGTCCACGACATCGGCAAGAACCTCGTCAACATCATGCTCGAGGGAGCCGGCTTCGAGGTGATCGACCTCGGCGTGCAGGTGGCCCCGGAGAAGTTCGTCGCCGCGATCGAGGAGCACCAGCCCGACATCGTCGGCTTCTCGGCGTTCCTGACGACCACGATGCCGATGTTCAAGGCCAACATGAACGCCCTCGACAAGGCCGGACTGCGCGACGAGGTCATCGTCATGGTCGGCGGTGCCCCCGTCACCCAGGAGTACGCCGACGCCGTCGGCGCCGACGGCTACGCCTCGGACGCCTCAGCCTGCGTCAAGCGCGCCAAGGCGCTCATGCAGGAGCGCCGCGCGAGGGTCGGCGCATGAGCGGCACGGAGCCGGCACCCCTGCTGGTCACGCGCCTGCGCTCGGCGACGCGGGAGTGCGTGATCAGTCACGAGTCGCCGTTCACGATCATCGGGGAGCGGATCAACCCGACGGGGCGGCGCATCTTCCAGGAGCAGCTGCGCGCCGGGGACCTGAGCGCCGTGGAACGCGACGTCAAGGCCCAGGTCGAGGGAGGCGCCGACGTGCTCGACATCAACATGGGAGTGCCCCTGACCGACGAGGCCGACCTGCTCGCACGCACGATCACCCTGGCCCAGCAGCTCACCGACCTGCCGATCTGCATCGACTCCTCGGTCGTCGAGGCCCTCGAGGCCGGGCTCTCGGTCTACCAGGGTCGCGCCCTGGTCAACTCGGTCACGGCCGAGGACGAGCGCCTCGAGCAGATCCTGCCCCTGGTCAAGAAGTACGACGCCGCGGTCATCGCGCTGCCCAACGACGAGGAGGAGATCCCGATGGAGGCCGACAAGCGCCTCGAGCTCGTCGCCAAGATCGTCCGCGTCGCGACCCAGGAGTACGGCATCGCGTTGGCCGACATCGTCATCGACCCGCTCGCCATGCCGATCGGCGCCGACCAGCAGGTCGCGCGGACCTTCTACGAGGTGGTCTCTCGGATCCGCCACGACTACGGCATGAACATGACCTGTGGCGCCTCGAACACCTCCTTCGGCATGCCCGGACGGGACCAGATCGGGGCGGCGTTCCTGCCGATGGCGATGACCGCCGGGCTGACCTCGGCGATCATGGACGCGCGCAGTCCGGAGATCGTGACGGCGGTGAAGGCCGCCGACCTCCTGCTCGGCCACGACGAGTGGGGCGGCTCCTGGATCGGTGCACACCGCAAGCGTCAGGCCGCCGAGGCCGCGTCGGCGACCGCGTGAGGCCTCACCAGGAGCCGGGGGGCGGTCCATGAGTGCGGCGGGTCCTGACTTCTCGGTCGACGACCTCCGCCGGGAGGGCCTCCTCGAGGCTCCCCCCGTGGTCGAGGCCGCGGAGCCGGAGGACGTCACCCAGGGTCGGGTCGACCTCACCCTGACCGTGCTCGCACGGGAGGCCGACACGCCGCCGACGGTGCGCAGCATCCGGGTGCCGCCCGGGGTCACCGTCTTCGACGCGGCCTCGTGGAACGGCGTCGCGATCGACTCCACCTGCGGGGGTCACGGCACGTGCCACCAGTGCAAGGTGCGGGTCGAGGGCGGCGTCGTGCCGATCACCCGTCACGACGTGAAGACCTTCAACACCGAGCAGATCGCCGACGGGTGGCGCCTGGCGTGCCTGATCCGGGCCTACCGCAACCTCGCGGTCGACGTGCCACCGCTGGTGACCCGGCCGAAGGCCGCGACGGTGGGGGTCGGGCGGCAGGTCATCCTGCGTCCCGCCTGCCAGAAGCGCTACGTCGAGCTCGACGAGCCGAGCCTGGCCGACCAGCGCCCCGACCTGCTGCGCGTGACCGACGCGATCCCCGACCTCGAGCTGGTCGCGGGCCTGCCGGTGCTGCGCCGCCTGCCGGTCGTGCTGCGCCAGGCCGACTTCAAGGTGACGGCGGTCATCGTCGGCGAGGACCTCATCGACGTGGAGCCCGGCGACACCACGGCGGTGCGCTACGCGATCGGCTTCGACCTCGGGACGACGACGGTGGTGGCGACCCTGCTCGACCTCACCACCGGGACGCCGGTGGCGGTCGCCTCGATGCTCAACCGCCAGCAGCCGTTCGGCGCCGACGTGATCACCCGGATCAGCGCCACGATGATGGACCCGGACGCCGCCGGCCGGCTGCGCACGGCGGCCGCCGAGACCCTGGACGAGCTCGCGACCCAGGTCTGCACCGAGGGCGGCGTCGACCCGTCGAGCGTCTACGAGGTCGCGCTCGCCGGCAACGCGACGATGACGGCGCTGGCCCTCGGCATCGACCCCGAGCCGTTGGGCGTCGCCCCGTTCGTGATGTCGACCGCGAGCCCTCCGACCGTGCTGGCCAGCGAGCTCGGCCTCGCGCTGCACCCGCAGGCCCGCGCCGTGGTGATGCCCGCGCTGGGGGCCTACGTCGGCGGCGACATCGTGGCCGGGATGCTGGCCAGCGGCATGGACCGTGACAAGCGCGTCCGGCTGTTCATCGACGTCGGCACCAACTGCGAGATCGTGCTCAGTGACGGCGACACGATCCTGGCTACCGCGGCGCCGGCCGGGCCGGCGTTCGAGGGCGGGGCGATCCGCTGCGGGATGCGCGCGGCCGACGGCGCGATCGAGACCGTCGCGCTCGGCGACGGCACCACGGCCGAGGTGGCGCTGGGCGTGATCGGCGAGACCGAGCCCCGAGGACTGTGCGGCTCGGGCCTGGTCGACATCGTCTCGGAGATGGTGCGGCTCAGGCTGCTCGACGCCACCGGTCGGTTCGTGACCCGCGAGGTCGCCGACACCCTGGCCCCGGCCCTGGCCGACCGGTTGGACCTGATCGGCCAGGAGCGGGTGTTCGTGCTGCACCGACCGACCCCGCAGACACCGCCGGCCGAGTGCGTCTACCTCTCCCAGCGTGACGTGCGTGAGCTGCAGTTCGCGAAGGCCGCGATCTCGACCGGGTGGAGCCTGCTGCTCGACGAGCTCGGACTGGAGCCGGGCGACATCGCCCAGGTGCTCCTGGCCGGGTCCTTCGGCAGCTACCTGTCCGCCGCGGCCGCGGTGCGCATCGGCCTGGTGCCGCGACTGCCGCTGCTGCGGATCGTGGCCGCGGGCAACGTCGCGGGCGAGGGCGCCCGGATGGTGCTGCTCTCCCGCCGCGAGCGCAACGGGGCCGAGACGCTGCTCGAGGAGGTGAGGTATGTCGAGCTCTCCGACCGCGCCGACTTCAACGACCGCTTCGTCGACCAGCTCGGCTTCGCCCCGTAGGGGCAGCGCCGGACGGGTCGCGCTCATCGCGTGCGGGGCCCTGGCTCGTCCGGCGGCCGACGTCGTGACCAGGCGCGGGTGGCCGGTCGACGTGCACCCGCTGCCGCCGCTGCTGCACAACCAGCCCCAGCGGATCGCGGGCGAGGTGCGGGACCTGGCGGTCGAGCTCGCCGCGCGCTACGACGCGGTGGTGGTCGGCTACGCCGACTGCGGCACCTACGGTGCCCTGGACGCCGTCTGCGACGAGCTCGGCCTGCGTCGTCTGCCGGGACTGCACTGCTACGACCTGTTCGCGGGACCGGAGCCGGTGGAGGCGATGTTCACCGATCAACCGGGCACCTACCTGCTCACCGACTTCCTGGTCCGCTCGTTCGCCCGCAGCGTCGAGACCGAGCTGGGTCTGGATCGGTGGCCGGAGCTGCGCGAGGTCTACTTCGCGCACTACACCCGGGTGGTGTGGCTGGCCCAGGAGCCGACCGACGAGCTGCGCACGCTCGCCGAGGACGCCGCCGGGCGGCTCGGTCTGCCGCTGGAGGTCATCGAGACCGGCACCAGCGGCCTGGAGCGCGCCCTGGCCGACCTCGTCGCGCACGAGCGCGATGCGCGCCAGCCCCCGTCGGCGACGACCGCGTGAAGGGTGCTGATGAGGGCCAGGTTCGAGGAGAAGGAGAGCGCCGCCTCGGGCCCGCCCTCGGCAGTAGAACCCGGGGCTGTCGAAGCGTCTGCGCAGCACGGCGAGGAGCGACTCGCCGTGGCTCATCTCGTGGAAGCGCGGCTCGTGCGGGTTCGAGCCGGGGTTGGCCTCGAGGAACGTGTACCAGCCGTGCATCGTCTCGGCGCGCGCGCAGCGCCTGGACGGCGCCGGCTCCGTGGGCCGCGTCGTGTGGACGCCGTACGCCGTCCCGCCCTCGGGTGAGAGCCCGGAGGCCATCGCGACGCCCTCGACCAGCTGCGCGACGGCCGGGATTGCGGCGGGCCAGCCGTCCGGGTCGAGGCCGTGCTCCGGGTCGAGCTCGACCGCGACCACCGGAGGCCCGCTGCGGTCCACGGCGCCCAGCCTACGAACGCTCAGCGCACCAGACGCGGACCGCGACCGTCATCGGAACCTCGAAGGACAATGAGGGGCACCTCGGCTGACAAAGGGTGGCACCTCGGCAGCTAGCCGCGCAGCCGGTCCAGCTGCTCGGTGCGCCAGGCCTCGGTCGCGGCGATCTGGTTGAAGGTGAAGACGTGCAGCCCCTCGACGAGCGCGCCGGGCTCACCGAGTGCGGGAGCGCACTGCTCGAGGAAGCGCTGCCCGGTGAAACCACCCGGGGCGGCCAGGCGAGCGAAGACGCCCTTGTTCTTGGCCAGGAAGCGGGTCGACTCCCCCACGCCGATCCGCGTCGCCATCGCGAGCAGCTTGGTCCGCTCGACCGGGCCGGGCAGGCCGAGCAGCAGCGGCGTGGTGACGCCGCGCGATCGCATCCGTCGGACCCAGTCGCGCACCGCGCCGGGATCGAAGGTCAGGTTGCTCACCAGGTGGGTGGCGTGGCTGCGCTTGTCCCACATCGCCTGCACGGTGAGGTCGTCGGAGACCGTCGGGTGCGACTCGGGGTAGCCGGCGACACCGACGTGCTCGAAGGGCGATCCGAGCGCGGTCAGGTCGACCAGCAGGCTGAGCGCGTCGGCGTAGTCGCCGGCCGGCTCGGCGTCACCGCCGGGCACGAAGATCCGGGTGATGCCCTTGCCGGTGAGACGCTCGGCGATCTCGCTCAGCTCGGAGCGGCCCGAGATCATCCGGGCCGCGACGTGGGGCACGACGGCGTACCCGTGCCCGGCGAGCCGCTCTGCGAGGTCGAAGGTCGTCTCCAGGCCCTTCGAGGGCGAGGCGGTGATCGTGACCACCCGGTCCCGTGGGACGTGCTCGAGGATCGCCTCCTCGGTCGTCGCCGTCGGCAGGACCTCGTAGCGCGCGTTCTCGAGCAGACGGACGACGGTGCTCCGGGCGTTTTTGTTGCGCATGATGCATCTCGTTTCGTGATGCGCACTGGGACGCTTGAGTCTACTGCCGCACCACCCGGATGACCAGCGTCTTCGGGCGGCTCCCTCGGCCGCGTCCGGGGGCGTCACGAGACCCGGCGAGGGTGCCGGCCCTCCCCGATCTCAGCCGACCGAGACGACGTCGTGCCTGGTCGCCCGGCGCGAGCGGATCCGCGCTCCGAGCAGCACCAGGCCGACGCCGACCAGGGTGATCACCATGTTGACCATCCCGTAGCCGAACACCTCGGACATCGAGGCCTGGGCGGGGAGGTCCTCGGGGAACGGCCCGAACGCCGAGCGCGACCTGTGGCTGAGCCACTCGAGCACCAGCATGGTGCTCTGGAAGCTGAACAGGTAGGACCCCGCCAGCAGGTAGGACAGCACCGCGGTGGACCGCGACGGCAGGAAGAAGCCGAGCGGCAGCGCCACGAGGATGGTGTAGATCAGGTTCATCACGCACTCCTGGGATGTGTTGGGAAGGCTCAACCTCGCGAGGTTCGGTGCCGCCCGCCTCGGTGCCGGCGCGCAGCGTCGCCGCGGATCCTCACTAGGTGCCAACACTGAGGCGACGCCCGGCCCGCGGTGCGAGGATGGGCGGATGGCACCCGCCGTGAGCCGCGCGCTGACCGCTGCGGCGACGGTCATGCCCTGCGCCGGGCTCGCTCTGGCGCTGTCGTCGCCGCCGGTGGACGCCGCTCGGCTGGCGTCCCACTGCCTCGCGCTCGTGGCCGTCGCCGTCGGCTGGCTGGTCGTCGTCCGCATCCCCACCTCACCCGTCGGACCGGCACTCGCCTGGACGAGCGCGGCCGCCTCGCTGGTCTCCGTCAACGATGCGCTCGCTGCCTCGGCCTACACCTCGGACCCGCTCGTGCTGGCCTCGCTGGCCCGGCACACCTGGGCCGGGGCCTGGCCGGTGAACCTGGCCGGCCTCCTCGCCCTGCTCCTGGTCTTTCCCGACGGGCGCCGACCGGGCCGGCTCTGGTCGGCGGTGCCCTGGGCGTACGCCGTGGCGACCGCACTCCTGGTCGCGGCCCTGTGGGACGCCCGGCAGATCGACGGTGAGGTCGTCGGCGCGAGCGGCCCCTGGCGGCAGGCCGCGGGCACCGTCGGGCTCCTCCTCGTCGGTGCGTGCCTGGTGACCGCGGTCCTCTCGGTGCTGCTGCAGTACCGCACCAGCGGGGAGCGGCGCCGGCTCCAGATCAGGTGGCTGCTCGCCGCGGCCGTCGTCGTCGTCGTGCTGCTGGTCGGGGGCTGGGTGGCGGAGGCCTCGGGGGTGTCGCTCGACGTCGCCTACACGCCGTTCCTCCTTGCCGCCGTGGTGCTCGTGCCTGCGGCGGTCGGCACGGCGATGGTGCGTCACGACCTGTTCGACATCGACCGGTTGCTCGGCGACGGGGCCAGCTGGCTGGTCACGCTGGTCGCGTCGGCGGCGATCTTCGGGGCCGTGGTGGCCGTGCTGGGCCCGGTCGTCGGCACCGGCTCGGGGCTGGGTCCCTCGGCCGCCGCGTTCGTGACGGCGCTGGCCCTGCTGCCGGTGCACCGCATCCTCGCGCGCCAGATCGGCCGCGTCGTGGACCGGGACCGGTTCGTGGCCGTCGCCGCGGTCGAGCGGTTCGCTGCCGACGTCCGTGCCGGACGACGCCCGCCCGAGGACATCGAGACGGTGCTGCGCGAGGCACAGCGCGACCCCGGGCTCCGGGTGGTGCTCGCCCGGCCGGACGGGTGGAGCGACCTGCACGGCACCCCGGTCGAGGAGCCCGCGGGCTTCGCCCTGGAGGCCGGTGGCGACACGATCGCCCGGATCACGCTCGGGTGGGAGTCTGCTCGCGCGCGGCGACGGATCGCGGACCTCGCGCGGGCCGCGTGGGTCCCGCTCGAGGTCGGTCGGCTCCGCCTGGTGCTGCGCGAGGCGCTCGACGAGGTCGAGGCCAGCCGCGTCCGGCTCGTCGATGCCGCCGCCACGGAGCGCAAGCGCCTGGAGCGAGACCTCCACGACGGCGCCCAGCAGCGGATCATCGCGACCGGGATGCGCCTGCGCTCGCTCGAGCGCCGCGTCGCACCGGACGTCGCCGCCGAGGTCGACGCCGCGGTGGGCGAGCTCGAGGCGACCGTGGCCGAGCTGCGCCGACTCGCCCAGGGCATCCGGCCCAGCCGGCTCGACGACGGCCTGGCTCCCGCGCTCGAGGGTCTGCTCGCCGCGAGCCCCGTGCCGGTCGACCTGCACGTCGGCCTCCTGCCGGAGACCGACGAGACCCGCACGCTGACCGCCTACCTGGTCGCCTCGGAGGCGGTGACGAACGCGCTGAAGCACGCCCAGGCCGAGCACATCGGCGTCCGGCTGGGCACCCACGGCGACCGGCTGAGCGTCGAGGTCTCCGACGACGGGCTCGGTGGCGTCCCGGACGGCGGCCTCACCGCGCTGCGGGACCGCGTCGCCTCGGTCGGTGGCCGCCTGCGCGTGGACAGTCCTCACGGCGGCGGTACGAGGGTCTGGGCCGTGGTCTGATGCGGATCGTCGTCGCCGAGGACTCGGTCCTCTTCCGCGAGGGGCTCGTGCGGCTCCTCGAGGAACGTGACCACCGGGTCGTCGCGGCTGTCGGCGACGCCGTGGCGCTGACGAGCGCGGTCGCGGACCACGGACCCGATCTCGCGGTGGTCGACATCCGGATGCCCCCGGACCACGACTCCGACGGCGCCATCGCCGCGAGGAGGATCCGCGAGGAGCACCCCGCCGTCGGGGTGCTCCTGCTCTCCCAGCACATCGAGCTGCGCCACTGTCTCGACCTGATCGGGACGCCGGGCTTCGGCTACCTCCTCAAGGACCGCGTCCTGCGCCTCGACGAGTTCGACGAGGCGCTCGCCCGGGTCGCGGCCGGCGGCGTCGCGCTCGATCCCGAGGTCGTCCAGGCGCTGGTCCGTGGCCGCAACGCCCCGAGCGCGCTGTCACGCCTCAGCGACCGCGAGGGGCAGGTCCTCGCCCTCGTCGCCCAGGGCCACAGCAACGCCGCGGTGGGACGCGCGCTCGTGCTCTCCGACCGCACGGTGGAGGCTCACCTGCGCTCGGTCTTCACCAAGCTCGACATCGACGACGACGGCACCACGAACCGGCGGGTCCGAGCCGTCGTCGCCTTCCTGGAGGCGAGGCCCGCGGTGCCGCCGGGGGCCGGGCGGGGCGCAGCAGGCGAACGGCCCTGACGGCGAGCTCGAGCTCGAGGACGCCGTCACCCCGCGCAGCGGTGCCTCCCGCGGCGTCAGTCCCGCGAGAACCGTCGCAGCCGCCGACCCAGGTGCTCGACAGCGACGCTGAGCAGGAACGAGGCGAGCAGCAGCGAGGCGACGACGTCGAACCGGAAGGTGGAGAGGTTCTCGGCGAACAGCCGGCCGAGGCCGGCGGCACCGACCACGCCCACCACCGTGGTGTCGCGGATGCTCACCTCGAAGCGGTAGAGCGTGTAGGTCGTGAGCTGCTGGGTGGAGCCGGGCAGCACGGCTGCGAGGCTCGTCAGCCACCCCGGCGTGCCGGCGCGCTGCAGCGCCCGCGCCGCCGAGCGGTCCTGGGACTCCCAGGCCTCGGCGACGAGGCGACCCAGGATGCCGGCGGCGTACAGCCCGAGCGCCAGCGCGCCCGGCAGCACCCCGGGCAGGAGGACGAAGAGCGCGAGGACGGCCCACACGGTCGGCGGCACCGAGCGCAGCACCAGCAGGATCAGCCGGGCCGGGTAGCGGACCACCGAGCGTGCGGCGGCCCACGGGCCGACGACGACGGTGACACCCACGGCGAGGGTCATCGCCAGCACCGCCATGGCCACCGTGTCGACCACCGCCCCCAGCAACGCCGTCGCGCTCGCGTCCGGCAGGGCCGGGGGGACGAGGTCGGCCAGCAGGTCGCGGGTGAGCTGCCAGGTCAGCGGGTCACTGAGGCCGGTCAGGCTCAGGTCGGCGACCCACCAGCACCCCACCAGCACCGGCAGCAGCAGGTACAGGGTGGCCCGGGTCCACGGACGCCGTCCGCTGACCGTGGCGCGCCGCGGTCCGCCGACGACCACCGCGGCGACCGTGCCCTCGGCGTCGGCGGACTGCTCGGCGGCCGGCTGTCCGGCGACCTCCCGGCGGACCCGGGCCGACCACGCCTCGACGGCGGCGGAGAGCAGGACCAGGACGTAGACCAGGGTCCAGACCTCCTCCCAGTTGCGCGACTGGAGGCTGACGACGAGCTCCTGGCCGATCCCCCCGGCCCCGACGAACCCGAGCAGGACCGTGGACCGCACCGAGCACTCGAAGCGGTAGAAGGAGTACGACAGCAGACCGCGGGACGCGGCCGGGACCAGGGCGTAGGCCAGGGCCGGGACCTGCGGTGCCCCGGCGCGGCGCAGGGCACGGTACGGACCGGAGTCGGCTCCGTCGAGGGTGTCGGCGAAGACCTGGGCGGTCTGGGCGCCGAAGGGGATGATCAGGGCCAGCACGGCCACCAGCGGGTCGAGCCCGAGCACGCTGACCAGCAGCAGGGCCCACACCAGCTCGTGGATGGAGCGCAGCGCCACCAGGGCTCCGCGGAGCACCGAGCGCACCGCGCGCCATGCCGGCGGCACCCGCCCGGGCCAGGCGGCGTCGCTGAGCACCACGCCACCGACCAGACCGAGCACCAGGGCGCCCGCGGCGCCCAGGGCGGCGAAGGCCAGCGTGACCAGGGTCGCCTCGCCGACCAGCCGGAGGAACTCCGCGTCCAGCCGCGGGTCGAGGGCGCGCGCCCCCAGGTCGCGCAGGAGGGTCCCGGCGCTGCCGTTCAGGGCGGGACCGTCCGCGGGCTGGCTCCGCAACCAGGCCCAGCCCAGGACGGCGCCCAACGTCACGGCGACCAGCAGGCGTCGACGCAGCACCCGGCCCCGGGTGACGCCCCGGCGGCGCGCGGCCGCCGAGGTGGCCTCGCGCGTGCCCGGTCCGGGGTCGAGGGCGGTGCTCACGCCGCGGCGTACAGCTCGTCGAGGTGGGCCGGGAGCAGGTCGCGTGCGGCGCAGTCGAGGGTGACGCGTCCCGCGCGCAGTCCGACCACTCGGGTGAAGTGGTCCCGGGCGAGCTCGGGCTGGTGCAGGCTCACCACGGTGGTGCCGGCGCCGCCCGGGCGGCACAGCAGGCCCAGCACGCGCGCCGACGTGGTGGGGTCGAGACTGGAGACGGGCTCGTCGGCGACCACGACGTCCGCCTCCTGGACCAGCAGCCGGGCGAGGGCGACGCGCTGCCGCTCGCCTCCGGAGAGGTGCTCGACCCGCGCGTGCGCAGCCCAGTCGAGCCCGACCTGCGCCAGCGCGGCGGTGACCACCTCGTCGGGGCGCGTCGTCACCAGCGCGCGCAGCGCCCGGCCCGCCGACCAGGCACCGAGCCGGCCGGCGTTGACGTTGTGCAGGACCCGGACCTGCTCGATGAGGGCGAGGTCCTGGGTGAGGCTGGCGACCCTCCCGAGCACCCGGCGCCGATCGGAGCCGGTCAGGTCGGACAGCTCGTGCCCGAGCAGCCCGACCCGACCGCTGGTCGGGTCCAGTGCGCCCGCGAGGAGACGGAGCAGGGTGGACTTGCCCGCACCGCTGGCGCCGAGCAGGGCCACCCGCTCCCCCGGGTCGACCTCGAGGTCGACCCGGTCGAGGGCCAGGTGGCCCCCGACCACGTAGCTGACGTCGTGCAGCGACAGGACGGGTCCCGCCGAGGTCACGTCACCAGCCCGAGCGAGCGGGCGATGTCCTCGAGGTCGTCGTAGGCGGCGTTGTCGGCGGCGACGAACGACTCGGCGCCGAACAGCTCCAGCAGCTCGGCGTCGGCGGGGTCGGCGACGTCCAGGCCCAGGAGCAGGTCGGTGACCGCCTGGCGGGTGCCGGCGCCGTACACCTCGTCGATGTCGGGGCGCACCAGCCAGTGGTAGTCGGCGTAACCCGGGCTGCGGAAGAGCACCTGGACCCCGCTGAGGTCGACCTCGCCGGCCTCGACGGTGGCCGCCCACACCTGCTCGTTGACCGCGCCCACCTCGAAGGCCCCGCTGGCCACGGCCTCGATGGTCGCGTCGTGGCTGCCGGAGAAGCCGGGCTCGCCGGACAGGTCGTCGACCGCGACACCGGCCTGGTCGAGGAAGTACTCCGGCATCAGCCGCCCGGAGGTGGAGGTCTCGCTGCCGAAGGTCAGGCTGCGACCGCTCAGGGCGGTCAGGCCGGAGACGTCGTCGAACGGTTCGAGGCCGGACTTCTTGGTGGCGATGAAGAGGCTGTGGAAGTCGGCGTCGATGTCGCGCTGGGCGATGGCGTCCGACCCGGGGACCAGCTCGCGGGCCTGGACCCCGGTGAGCCCGCCCATCCAGGCCAGGTGGATGTCGCCGCGCTGGAAGGCGCGCACCTCGGCGGTGTAGTCGGTGACCGGGCGGTACTCCACCTCGAGGTCGGTGGCTGCGGCGAAGCGGTCGGCCATCGCGGGGTAGAGACGGTTCAGCAGCTCGGGGTCCTGGTCGGGGATCGCGGAGATCCCCAGCGGCCCGGCGGCCCGGGCGGTCCCGGAGGAGGTGGAGCCGGACTCGGACCCGCACGCCGAGACGCCGAGGACGACGGCGCTGCCGAGCAGGAGGTGGCGGCGGGAGACGGTGGTCATGAGGGGTCCTTTGCGGGGGAGGTGGCGAGGCCGACGACGGCCAGGCAGAGCAGGAACGCCGCCGAGGTCGGGGTGCCCCCGAGCAGGGGGTCGGAGAAGCCGAGCTGGACGTGGAGGGAGAGGGCCGCGACGACGGCGACGGCGGCCGCCGTACGCCCGGCCGCCCCGACGCGGGAGGCCACGAGGACCAGGGCACCGACCACGATGACGGTCAGGCCGCCGAGGAGGTTGTACTCCCCCAGCGACATCGAGACGTCGGTGCTGCGCAGGCCCGGCCCGGTGGCCGCCAGCGGGTCGTCCAGGCTGAGCAGCACGCTGTAGAGGCCGACCACGACGGCCAGCACCCCCCAGCCGCGCTGCAGGGGGGCGGCGGTGCGCAGGCCGGCGCGGACGGCGTCGACCGCGGCTCGGCGCCCGGGCGTGCCGAGCAGCAGCACGAGGTGCGCGCCGATCATCAGCCAGTAGGCCCAGGGCCACTCGTTCGGCGCGAACGCCACCGAGAGGGCGATCGCCGCGGACTGGGCGATGCCCAGCGCTGCGGCCACGCGGACGGCGGTGCCGGTGAGCAGCAGGACCGCGAGCGCGGTCTCGGCCAGGATGACCCCGTAGCCGAAGAGCGTGATGTTGGGCAGGACGAGGTTCTCGACGACCCACGAGTAGGGCGGCAGGACCGGGTCCGAGACGGCGAGGGCGGTGAAGTGGTAGAGGCCGTTGTCGGCCTCCTCCCCGAAGTCGGGGGCACGTTTCCAGGCGACGTTGTAGAGCCACAGCAGCCCGAGCAGGATGCGCAGCGCCGCCAGGCCCAGGTCGCGCTCCCGCTCGCCGATCTCGACGGCGGGGCCGGTCACCCAGCGCAGGCGCTCACGCACAACGGAACACCTCGCGGCCCGAGGCCGCCGCCGCACCCTGGACCTCGAGGATGTCGTTGACGACACCGAAGACCTCGGCGAGCGGGAGCGGGGCGTCGGCGATGCGCATGTTCGGGTTCGTCACCGCGACCGGGTGCCACCAGGCACCGTCTGCGGTGATCACCGGCTCGGGAGCCAGCGAGTCGAGGGAGACGTGCACGCCGGTGTCGGCGAAGCCCTCCAGGGCCACGGGGCGGATCACGCGGTCGTCGGGGTCGATCCCGATCTCGTCGAGGCGGGCGTGCAGCGCGGTGACGCCCTCGGGGTCCTCGTCGAACATCGTCGCGGCGACCCGGACCCGGAAGCCGAGGCTGCGGGCCAGGGCGATGCCGTCCATCGCGCGGGCCCAGGAGCCCTTGCCGCGCTGGGCGTCGTGCAGCTCCGGCCCGGCCGAGTCGAGGCTGACCTGGAGGGTGACCGAGCGGTCCATCGCCTCCAGCGTGGCGCGGCGGGTGCCCTTGGCGAAGACCATGGCGTTGGTCAGGATGGTGCGCTCGAAGCCCTCGGCGGCGGCGACGATCTCGCCCAGCGCGGGGTGCATGAAGGGCTCCCCACCGGTGAGCAGCACCTCGCGGCCGCCCATCCGGGCGAACTCGGCGTACGCCTCCCGCATCACCTCGAGGTCGACCCGACGGGCCGTGGCCTTCGGTGAGGACTCCGCGCAGCAGTACAGGCAGGCCAGGTTGCAGTCGAAGTTGGTGTAGACCCACAGCCGCTCGCCCACCGGGGTCTGCGCTCCCTGACTGAAGACCGTGCCCACGGCGCCGCCCTTGCGCACCGCGAACCACCAGGGCCCGGCTGCGCTCTCGGCGCTGGTGGCGGCGATGTCGTTGCCGACCATCTCCGCCCAGGCTGGCAGGTCGTCGACCACGCTGGGCTCGGCGGAGCGGATCGCCAGCAGCCCGCCGTCGTCGAGGCGGCGCATCGAGCGGGTGATGAGCAGCAGCAGCCCGCTCCCGCAGTCCATGTCACCGCCGTCGATGGTGCTCGCGGTCTCGGGGAAGCCCTCGGGCGCCGGGGGGTGGCTGACGGTGCTCATGGGGGGAACCTAACGGCTGGGAGTAGATGCGCGGCATCGCGACAGACACCACGAGACCGTGGGTCGCGTGATCGCGTGGTCGCGTGGTCGCCTTGTGTTCGGAGCCACCGCCGGACACGCTTGGTCGGTGATCACCGACACCGACCAGCGACCTGACGACGCCTCCTCCCGCCTCAGCTTCTGGGAGGACGTCCACGGCGGCAAGGCCGTCGACTCGGTCTCGTGGTGGCAGTCCGTACCGGGCCTGTCCCTGGACCTCGTGGACCGGACAGGGGTGGACCACGACGCCGGCGTGATCGACGTGGGCGCCGGGTGGTCGACCCTGGTGGACCATCTCGTCGAGCGGGGCTTCGCCGACGTCTCGGCGATCGACCTGTCGAAGACGGCGCTGCAGACCGTCCGCGACCGCCTCGGCCCGGCCGGCGACCAGGTCGTGCTCACGATGGCCGACGTCCTCGACCTCGACCTTCGCCGCACCTTCACCGTGTGGCACGACCGCGCCGTCTTCCACTTCCTCACCGAGCAGGACGAGCGCGACGACTACCGCGCCTCGTTGGAGCGGCACACCGAGGCCGACTCGTGGGTGGTCGTGGCGACCTTCGGCCCGGACGGCCCCACCCATTGCAGCGGCCTGCCGATCGTGCGCTACACCCACGCGGACCTGGCCGCGGAGTTCCCGGGCTGGGAGCTGGTCGACACCGCGGGCGACGACCACGAGACCCCCTGGGGGACGGTCCAGCAGTTCAGCGCCGTCCTGCTCCGCAAGCCGGGCACGGGGACCGGGAACGACGCGCTCTGAGTCACAGCGCCCGCAGGATGTCCTCCACCCGTTCCTTGGCGTCACCGAAGAGCATCGCCGCGTTCTCCCGGAAGAACAGCGGGTTCTGCACCCCGGCGTAGCCCGCGGCCATCGAGCGCTTGAACACGACGACGTCGTCGGCGTTCCAGACCGTCAGCACCGGCATCCCGGCGATCGGGCTGCCCGGGTCGTCGGTCGCAGCAGGGTTGACGGTGTCGTTGGCCCCGATCACCAGGACGACCGCGGTGTCGTCGAAGTCGGCGTTGATCTCGTCCATCTCGAGCACGATGTCGTAGGGCACCTTGGCCTCGGCGAGCAGCACGTTCATGTGGCCCGGGAGGCGCCCGGCGACCGGGTGGATGCCGAAGCGGACCGTGACCCCGCGCTCGCGGAGCTTGCGCGTCAGCTCCGCGACGCCGTGCTGCGCCTGCGCCACCGCCATCCCGTAGCCCGGGGTGATCACCACCGAGTCGGCGGCGGCGAGCAGCTCGGCGACACCCTCCGCGGTGATCTCGCGGTGCTCGCCGTAGTCGGTGTCCTGCGCGGGCCCCGCGGGGATGCCGAAGCCGCCGGCGATGACGGAGAGGAACGAGCGGTTCATCGCCTTGCACATGATGAACGACAGGTACGCGCCGGAGGAGCCGACCAGGGCGCCGGTGATGATCAGCAGGTCGTTCTCCAGCAGGAACCCGGAGGCGGCCGCGGCCCACCCGGAGTAGCTGTTCAGCATCGAGACCACGACCGGCATGTCGCCGCCGCCGATGGAGGCGACGAGGTGCCAGCCGAGCAGCAGCGCGACGACGGTCACCACGATCAGGAGCCACAGCTGCGGCTCGATGACGAACCAGGTCGTGAGCGCGGCGAAGACGACCAGGGCACCGATGTTCAGGGCGTTCTTGCCCGGCAGCACGAGCGGCCGGGAGGCGATGCGCGCCGAGAGCTTGAGGAAGGCCACGATCGAGCCGGTGAAGGTGACCGCGCCGATGAACACGCCGATGAGCACCTCGGCGCTGTGGATGCCCAGCAGGTCCTCGAGACCGAGCAGGCGGGCCTCGGCCCCCGTGGGGTCCGCCTCGACGTGCAGGTAGCCGTTCCAGCCGACCAGCACGGCGGCGAGGCCCACGAAGCTGTGCAGCAGCGCGATCAGCTCGGGCATCCCGGTCATCTCGACCACGCGGGCCCGGTACAGCCCGATCGCGGCCCCGACGGCCATCGCGGCGACCAGCGCGCCGAGCCCGGCACCGGAGATGTCACGGTGGATCGCCAGGGCGATGGTCGCGACCAGCGCGACGGCCATCCCGGCCATCCCGAAGGTGTTGCCCGCCGTGGCGGTCTCGTGGCGTGACAGCCCGGCCAGCGCCAGGATGAACAGCAGTGCGGCGACGATGTAGGCGGACTGGGCCACGGTCTCGATCGGCACGGGTCAGCTCCTCGAGAACATGGCGAGCATCCGTCGGGTGACCGCGAAGCCACCGAAGACGTTGATGCTGGCGAGCAGGACGGCCAGGGTGGCCAGGACGGTGATGGTGAC
Source organism: uncultured Actinomycetota bacterium (assembly GCA_963714475.1). Lineage (GTDB taxonomy): Bacteria > Actinomycetota > Actinomycetes > Propionibacteriales > Nocardioidaceae > Nocardioides. Next base: position 202,842 of record CAVQOP010000005.1, on the reverse strand, counting down.
GTCACCCTGGCCGACCTGGAGCAGGGCCCCGACCACGATGATCCCGGAGATCGCGTTCGTCACCGACATCAGTGGGGTGTGCAGGGCGTGGTGCACGTGCCCGATCACGTAGTAGCCGATCACGATCGCGAGCGCGAAGACGGTCAGGTGTCCCAGCAGGGCGGGCGGCGAGAGCGCCCCGAGGACGAACAGCAGCGCGGCGGCGGCGCCGACGACCTGGAAGCGTCGCGCCGGGGGCGCGTGCTTCTTGACCGGCGAGGCGGCCGGCTCGGGTGCGGGCGCCGCAGCCGCGGGGGCGGCGGAGACCTGGACGGGAGGAGGAGGCCAGGTCAGCACCCCGTCGTGCACCACCGTGATGGTGCGTTGCACGACGTCGTCGAGGTCGAGGACCAGCCGACCGTCCTTGGCCGGGGTCAGCAGCCGCAGCAGGTTGACCAGGTTGGTGCCGTACAGCTGCGAGGCCTGGGCGGGGAGCCGGCCGGCGAGGTTGGTGTAGCCGATGATCGTCACCCCGTTGGCGCTCACCACCGCCTCACCGGCCACGGAGCCCTCGACGTTGCCGCCGTTGGCCGCGGCCATGTCCACGATCACGCTGCCCGACCTCATCGAGGCCACCATCGCGGCGGTGATCAGCCGCGGCGCCGGACGACCCGGGATCAGGGCGGTGGTGATCAGGATGTCGGTCTCGGCGCACTGCTCGGCGTACAGCGCTGCTGCCCGGGCGTTGTAGTCCTCCGACATCTCCTTGGCGTACCCGGTCGCGCTGACCTCGACGTCGGCGGCGGCGACCGCGAGGTACTGCCCGCCCAGCGACCGGACCTGGTCGGCCACCTCGGGTCGCGGGTCGGTGGCGCGCACGATCGCGCCCAGGCTGCCGGCCGCACCGATCGCCGCCAGGCCGGCCACGCCGACCCCGGCGACCAGCACCGTGGCCGGGGGCACCTTCCCGGCGGCGGTCACCTGGCCGGTGAAGAAGCGCCCGAAGACGTGCGCGGCCTCCACGACGGCCCGGTAGCCCGCGATGTTGGCCATCGAGGAGAGCACGTCGAGGGACTGGGCGCGCGAGATCCGCGGCACGGCGTCCATGGCCAGGGCCGTGATCGGGCGCCGCGCCAGGTCGGCGACCAGCTCCGGGTCGAGCGCCGGGGAGAGGATGCCGATCACGGTGCAGCCGGCGCGCAGACCGTCCAGCTGCGCGCGTGAGGGCGCCTCGACCGCCAGCACGACGTCCGCGGCGAGGGGGTCGCCCACCACGGCACCAGCCTCCACGTAGGCCGCGTCGGGGAAGCTGGACGCCGCACCGGCTCCCGTCTCGACGACGACCTGGTAGCCGAGCTGGGCCAGCTGCACCACGGTGGCGGGGGTGGCCGACACCCGGGTCTCGCCCGGGCGTGCCTCCTTGAGGACTCCGATGATCAACGATCTCCCTCTCGTGTTCCTGCGCGTGCGGGCATCGACGGCTCCCGCCGAGGGACCAGGTCCCGCGCCGGCGCTGCCGCCAGGGTCTGTGTGACCTGGACCACGCCCCCCTACTATGACGTCCCCACGACGAATCCGGAGGAACCACGGTGACCAACCCCAGCAGCGAGTCCGAGACGAAGAGCACGGTGATGGCAGGCGACAAGCTCTCAGGCCGGGTCGCCCTGGTGACCGGAGGCACCCGCGGCATCGGGGCCGCCATCGCCCGGAGCCTGGCCAGCCAGGGCGCCTCCGTGGCGGTCGGCTACAGCGGCAACACCGCCCGGGCGGAGAGCTTCCTGTCCGACTTCGAGCGCGACTTCGCCGACCAGGGTCGGGCCACCATCCACCAGGGGAACGTCTCGGTGCCCGCGGACTGCCGCCGCACCGTCGACGAGGTCCTCGACCAGCACGGCCGCCTCGACATCCTGGTCAACAACGCCGGCATCACCATCGACAAGATGGCCATGAAGATGTCGGTCGAGGACTGGGACACCGTGCTCGGCGTCAACCTGTCGGGCTCGTTCTACATGGCCCAACCCGCGCTGGAGCACATGACCGAGCGCGGGACGGGACGGATCATCTTCGTCTCCTCGGTGATCGGTGAGACCGGCAACATCGGGCAGGCCAACTACGCGGCCTCCAAGGCCGGGATCCTGGGTCTGACCAAGACCCTCGCCCGGGAGGCCGCGTTCGTCCTCGCCCGCGCCGGCAAGCTCGAGGAGCACGGGCTGGGGATCACCGTCAACACGGTCACGCCCGGCTTCGTGGCCACCGAGATGCTCGACGCGATCCCCGAGAAGACGCTGGCCAAGATCACCTCGCAGATCCCGCTCGGTCGGCTGTGCCGTCCGGAGGAGATCGCCCGCGTCGTGCACTTCCTGGCCGCCGACGCCTCGGCGTACATCACCGGCCAGGTGTGGGGTGTCAACGGCGGCATGGACATGTGAGGGGCGCGCTCGAGGGCTAACCGAAGGCCACGCCCACGTTGTCGGCGGACTGCTCGGGCGGGTCCTGCCGGGCGACGGTCTCGGCGGCCTCAGTCCCGGCGCTCCCGCGCGGGCGGGCGGGGGCGAGGGCCACCTTGGCCGGGTCGATGCGCATCACGCTGTAGCCCGCGACGGCGCCGGCTCCGAAGCCCGGCGCGAAGATCCGCACCGGCTCGGTGATCACCCCGTCGCGCACCGCGTCGTGGATGGCCAGCGGGATGCTCGCCGACGAGGCGTTGCCGACCTGGCTGATGTTGAAGTACAGGCTGTCCGCGGAGAGCCCCGCGTCGGCGGCGAGCTGGACCACCATCGTCTTGTTGGCCTGGTGCGGGACGATCAGGTCGATGCTGTCCAGCAGGGTGCCGTCGGTCCCGTCGGGGTGCGGCAGGGCCTTCAGCTCACCGATCATCTGGGTCAGGTAGCGCCCCGCCAGCGACTTCACCTCGGGGCCGTAGACGGTGATGTTGTTGTCGAAGTCGGGGTTGGGCCAGATGATCGAGTTGACCTGGGAGGCCGGCCCGCTCGCGTACGTCTGCAGGTAGTCGATGTCGGGCTCCTCCCCCTCGGGCGCCACGCCGACGACGATCGCGGCGGCCCCGTCACCGAAGATCATCCGCGAGGGACGCACGTTGCCGATCTTGTCGGAGAACTTCTCGACGCACACGACGAGGACCGGGCGCTGCACCTCCTGCAGGAAGCGGACCGCCTCGGACAACCCGTACGGCAGGCCCGCGCAGGCGGCGACCAGGTCGTAGGAGCCGTGCGTCTGCTGGATGCCGAGCTGCCCGGAGACCCAGGTGGCGACCGAGGGGATGAGGCGGGTGCTGGTGCAGGTGCAGACGATGACCGCGCCGATGTCCTCCGGACCGCGCCCGGCGTGGGCCAGCGCACCCTCGGCCGCCTGCAGGGCCAGCTCCTCGAGGGAGAGCGAGGAGTACATCCGCTGCTCGATGCCGGTCTTGTCCTCGATCTCCTGCGCCGCCATCGGCGACCAGTTGTAGGCCGCGTTGCGGATCAGGTCCTCGTTGGTGCAGGCACGGTCGCCGTGCACGACGGCCAGCGACTCGATCCGCGGCATCACCGTGAACTGGCTGCGCACGTCGACGGCCGGGTACGGGCTCACCGGCGGTGTCGCCTCACGCGCCGGTGAGGCGGCCGGGCGTCGCACGCCGGACCCGACCCGTCGCAGGAAGTCGCGCACCTCGTCGTTGCGCGGGTGCAGGGCCACCACGTAGTCGTCGTCCTCCAGCTCCCCCACCGCGACGAGCTCGGCCTGGGCTCGGTCCCACGGGTACTGGTTGTGCAGCACCATCGCCCAGCGGTGCAGCGCCTCGAGCTCGGGGGCGTCCTCGGCGCACTCGATGACGTCGTCGAGGTCGAAGGTCGCGAAGTCCGGGTCGTAGCCGTTGAGCCGGAAGGTGAGGGTGCCCGGATCGACGAGCATGTCGGAGACCGTGGGCTTGAGCGCCGACAGCTCGGTGGCGTGGTGGCGGCGGTGACCGAAGACGTCGAAGAGCAGCCCGAAGATCCGCTGCTCGGCCTCCTGGTCCCAGGTGGGGGGCAGGGCGTCGTACGCCGCGGCGACCGCGGCGACCTTGCGCTCCCCGTCCTCCCACGGCGTCACCGCGGGCAGGAACACGTCCTTGCGCCGGCGGGGGACGTCACGCCAGCGGGTCGGGCGCTTCTCGTACATGGTCAGGGCGTAGCGCCCGGTCCAGAACATGTTCAGCGCGACGTCGCGCAGCAGCGCGTACCGGCTGTCGTAGGCCCCGGCCTCGGTCCGGGCCAGGATGTCGGAACCCGTCGGCGCCTTGGTCTCGAAGTCGCGCCGGATCACCCGGTCCAGCTGCTCGAGGCTGTCGATCGCGGACAGGTCGAGCTGCGGCACGAAGTTCGAGGGGAAGACCAGGCGGTCGTGGGTGTTGACGAGGAAGGGCTGCAAGAGAGGTCCTTTGGGTCGGGTGCGGAGCGGTGCAGGCGGATCGCGACTCAGTGGAGCTCGGTACCTCCCGATCGCCTGCCGCACTGCCCGGGTGCCAAATCAACTACGGACCACCTCGACGGCGCAAGGACCCGTCCGCCGGCGGGCGCGTGACCTAGCATGTGCCCACGACTGGCGGCCTCAGGCACCTGGGGTGCCGATGAACAGGGCCGGAAGGGCTCGGGGGTCTCGGGGATGCAGACAACGGCACGGGACGTGATGCCACTGGGCCCCCAGGTGACGTTCGGGGTCGACCTGGGCGGACGATGCACGTTCTCGGTGGGGGCTGCGAACCATGCGCACGGCCCGGTCGCGGGCGAGGTGGTGGGCACCGACTTCCTTCCCCGTGACGACGGCACCACCCCGGCCCTCGCGCTCGAGCTTGCCCTGGCGCGTGCGCCGGACGGGACCGGGCACACCACCGAGGGCCGCTCGTGGTGGACCTCCTTCGAGCCCGTGCGCGACGCCGACGGCTCCGTGACGGGCGCCGTCGGGGTCTCCACGGACATCACCGGGTTCGTGCACGTGCAGGCTGAGGTGCAGGCACTACGGGCAGCGAACGACGACCTGCTGCCGTTCCGAGCGCTGGTGGAGACCTCCAGCGACTTCATCGCGATCGCGGGGCTCGACGGCGCGGTGCGGTACCTGAACCCGGCCGGCCGCGCCCTGGTCGGGATGTCACCGGACGTCGACGTGACCACGACCACCATCCGGGACTACCTCACCGCCGAGGGCATCGAGCGGTCCGAGCGGATCGAGCAACCCGCGGTGGTCGCCCACGGCCACTGGGAGGGCCGGTCGACGCTGGGGAGGTCGGACGGCACGTCGCTCCCGGTCGAGATCGCCAGCTTCCTGATGCACCACCCCGAGACCGGGGCGCCGTTCGCCCTCGCCACGGTCCAGCGCGACATCACCGACCTGCTCGCTGCGCTCCGCTCCCAGGAGGACTTCATCACCCTCGTCGCTCACGAGCTGCGGACGCCGCTGGCCTCGGTCAAGGGGTACGTGGAGATCGCGCGCCTGTCCCTCGAGGAGGCGGACACCGCGGCGATGTCGAGACACCTCGCGGTGACCGCGCGCAACGTCGATCGGATGCAACGCCTCGTGGAGCAGATCCTCACCATCGCCGGCGAACGACGGCCGCGTCCTGACTCCCGACGCCCCGCCGACCTCGGGCGCCTCGTCGGTCAGGTCGCGGAGTCCGCCCGCCCGCTGGTCGAGGCCGCCGGCCTGACCCTGGGGCTGGGCTCCGAGGCCTCGCTGCCGGTCGCACTCGACGACAGCTTCGCCGCGGTCGTCGAGAACCTCCTCACCAACGCCACGAAGTACACCCCGGCGGGCGGAGCGATCACGGTCGGTCTGGCGCGCGAGGCCGGGAACGCAGTGCTCAGCGTCGCCGACACCGGCCCCGGCATCCCGGCCGGGGAGCGCGAGCGCGTCTTCGAGAAGTTCGCGCGTGGTCACTCGGTGCTGCACCAGGCCGCGCCGGGGCTGGGCCTGGGGCTCTACATCACGCGAGCGATCGTGCGGTCCCACGACGGTGAGATCACCGTCGAGGACCGCCCCACCGGAGGCGCCCGTTTCGTCGTCCGTCTGCCACTGCTGCTGGGCGGCCCGTGAGGCTCTGAGCTGGGCCTGGTCGAGCGCCACCACCGGTGTCGCGGCAGCGACCCTGCCGGCCTCCACTGGGTCGCGTCACGATCGTTCCCCATCCGGTAACGCCTCAGGGGTACAAGACCACTACCCCAGAGGAGCACGACATGCCGAGTGCCAATGAGACCACCACACCCGTGGCGGTGGAGATGCCTGAGATGATCGGCCGCTACGCGGAGCTCGACCAGTACACCGTCGGCTTCGAGACCTTCCCCGTCGACGTCGACCCGGCCCCGTTCTTCGTCGGGCTGCCCGACGACCGGTGCCAGTGCCCGCACTGGGGCGTCGTGACCGCAGGGCTGATCACGTTCCGGTGGGCAGATCACGAGGAGACCTACCGCACCGGCGACGCCTACTACGCGGGGCCGGGTCACCTCCCGGTGATGACGGCCGGCACCAGCGTCGTGGAGTTCAGCCCGACCGCAGAAGCCAGCAAGACCGTCGCTGTGGTCGAGGCGAACCTGGCACGGGCGGCCGCCCAGTCATGACCACTCGAGCGGACGAGGTGCGTTCGGTGATCGACGAGACCGTCGCCCGGTTCGTCACGTGGATGGAGACCGGCGTCGCACCCGACGGACTCGTCGCCGACGACTGCTTCGCCGATGTGACGGCCCCGCACTGGCGGTTCCAGGTCCAGGGCGGCGCCGCGGTCGTTGCCAGCCGCCGGGAGTCTCACCCGTTCCCGGGCCAGGTGCGCGTGGAGAACGTCGACCGCACCGAAGGAGGATTCGCGATCGCGTTCGAGGAGCGCTGGGAGGACCAGGGACAGCGGTGGTACTGCCGTGAGCAGATGACCGCCGGGGTCCGCGACGGTCAGATCACGGACATCCGCTACTACTGCACCGGCGACTGGGACGAGGCTCAGCAGGCCCTGCACGCAGCTGAGGTGAGGCTGATCTGTCCCTGAGGGATCGGCAGCCACCGAACGTCAGGGACGCCCGGGCCGTCGTTTCCGTACTACCGTGCGCGGGTGAGCAGCAGGCGCGACCCGGAGCTGGCGGAACGCACCCGGGCTGCCCTGGACGCCGCGGCCGGTCACGTCTTCGGCACCGAACCGGGGCGACTCGCCGCAGAGCTGTACGACGTCCTCATCCGCACCACCGACGACACGGACCGTGCCCGGGTCGCCGCCGCGCTCGCTCGGTGCTGGTCCTACGCCGGACGGCCGGACCGGGCTGCGACGTTCTCCGAGGAAGCGCTCGCCCGGGCCGAGGCGGCCGGCGATCCTGCGCTGGTCGCCGACTGCCTCGACGCGGTGCTCGCCTCCCACTGGGGACCCGACGACCTGCCACTGCGGATCGTCAACGCCGCCCGGTTGGACGAGGTCTCGGCCCACGTCCTGGATCCACTGGCCCGGCTGCAGGCGCAGCTGTGGGGCCTGCCAGTTGCCTGCGAGACCTTGCAGGGTCAGGCCATCCGACGACACCTCCGCGCCCTGGACCAGCTCGGCCGGGAGGCACCGCGAGCAGCTTTCTTCGCAGCCTCCCGCCAGTGGATGTACGACATGCTCTGCGGTCGCACCGATCGTGCTCCCGAGCTGACCGCCGCCGCCGAGGAAGCGGGCGTCCGCGCCGAGCTCCCGGACGCCTGGATGGTGGTCGCCAGCATGCGCGGCTTCACCGCTCTGCACGAGGGCGACGTCGCTCTCGCCGCGAAGATGGGTGAAGGCATGGAGGATTTCGCCCGCGAGGAGGGCATCACCGCCATCGCCGCGGTCGGCGCGTCGGTCTGGTCGCGGATCGGTGACCTCGCGAGGGTCCGGTCTCTTCTCGGCGAGCTCGGCAGCGAGGTGCTCGAGGCACTCCCTCGCGACTTCGACTTCCTGGTCATCCTGCAGTGCACCCTCGAGGCCGCCCTTGCTGTGAGCGACCTCGAGATCGTGCGTACGGCGGCGCGCCTCCTCGCACCGTACGAAGGCCGCGCCGTGGTGGACTCGGGCGCCGTCTACGTCTACGGAGTCACCGATGACACCCTCGCCCGCGCCGCAGCGCTGCTGGGCGATCCCCTGGAGGCGCGACGGTTGCGCGAGCGCGCGTTGTCGACCTACGAACGCATCGGCGCGACCTGGTGGCACGACCGGCTGCTGGCCTGGCAGGCGCCGGCAGGAGCCTCCGCCGACGTCTCGCACTTCCACCCGTCCGGCGACCGCCTGTGGCTGATCGGTCGGGAGCAGGGGACCCCGATGCGGGCGCTGCGCGGGTTCGACTACCTGCACCGGCTCCTCACCCGTCCCGGCAGCGTCATCACCGCCGTGGAGCTCGTCACCGAGGGCACCGGAACCGTGCTCCAGCCCGACACGGGCCCACTCATCGACCGGCAGGCGGCCACGGCCTATCGCAACCGACTCGCCGACCTGGACGACGAGATCGTCGAAGCCGAGGAGTGGGCCGACCTGACCAGGGCCGAGACGCTGCGAGCCGAGCGCGACGCCCTGCTCGCCGAGCTCGGAGCGTCCACCGGCATCGGAGGTCGGGCTCGCGTGAGCGGCTCGACCTCGGAGAGAGCCCGGGTCGCGGCCACCAAGGCGATCGGTGCCGCGATCAGCCGGATCGAGGCGGTCGAGCCCCTTCTCGCCGGCCACCTTCGAGATTCCGTGCGCACCGGCACCGACTGCAGCTACCGCCCGTTGGCCGGCACCGAGATCATGTGGGTGCTCGACCCACCTGCGCGCTGACGCTGCTCCGCGTCGCCTCAGACGTGCCTGCGGTGCGTGCCGGCCGGCTTGGCGACGCAGCCGGTATCGCTGGGCCGGTGCCCACCGGACCCGACTAGTGATCCCGCCGGTAGACCTCGGATCCCCGCGCCCAGGCCGTGACGGGGTCGGCGGAGCCGATGTCGTCCTCGTGGAGGTCGAAGGGGTCACGGTCCAGCACCACGATGTCCGCCGAGGACCCGACCCGGAGGTTGCCCGAGTCCTCCTGGTGGTTGGCGTGGGCGGCGCCGCTGGTGTAGGCCTGCAGCGCCTGGGTCAGGGTGAGGCCCTGGTCGTCACGCATCGGCGGCTCCTCGTCGCGCTCGTCGGTGCGACGCGAGGAACGGTTCACGAGCACGTGGATGCCCTCCATCGGCTCGGGCGGGTTGATCGGCCAGTCCGAGCCCCCCGCCACCAGAGCGCCGCTGTCGACGATGTCGGCGAAGGGGTACTGCCAGTCAAGGCGCTCCTCGTCGAGGTAGTCCTTCACCATCTGGACCGCCGGCGTGTTGTAGCGCGCCCACATGCCCTCGACGTTGGCGATCGCGCCGAGGTGCCGGAAACGTGGGCGGTCGCGGGGCGCCACCAGCTGCAGGTGCGCCAGCTGGTGACGCTGTGCGCTCCATCCGTTCCGCCGTCGCGCTGCGGCGATGGCGTCGAGGGAGGTGCGCACCGCACGATCGCCGAGAGCGTGGAAGTGCGCCTGGAAGCCGGCGGCGTCCAGCGCGACGACTGCCTCGTCGAGCTGGTGCGGCGGAAGGAAGGTGATCCCTCTCTCCCCGCCGTCACAGGGACAGCGCGCGCCGCCGAGGTACGGCTCGTCGACCGCCATCGTGAAGGTCTCCGAGACACCGTCGACCATCAGCTTCACCGAGCCGGCGTCCAGCCCGGCGGCCGCGAGACGCTCGCGCTCGGCGACGAGATCCTCCACCTGCTCGACGCCTCGGTGACGGTCCCACCACAGGGCGAGCCGGACCCGCGCCGTGAGCTCGCCTGCGTCCACGAGATCGAGGTAGGCCTGGGTGGGGTCGTCGATCGCGGCGTACCCGCCGACCAGCGCGTCCTGCCAGCCCACGATCCCCCACGACTGCAGGTGCGCCTGCGCCTCGCGCAGCGCGTCGCGCTTCTCCGCTCGCGTGGTGTCGACCAGGCGGTGCACCAGGAGTGCCGCCGCCTCCCGCAGCGTGCCCGTCGGGTTCCCGTCCCGGTCGCGCTCGATCCAGCCGTCCGCCGGGTCGGGGGTGTCGCGGTCGATCCCGGCGAGCTCGAGCGCGCGGGTGTTCACCCAGGCGTTGTGGTGGTCGTTGCTGGGCAGGAAGGCCGGTCGGTGTGGGACGACCTTGTCCAAGGTCGCCGCCATCGGTCCCGTCGCCTGGTCGAAGTGCTCCAAGGACCACCCACCGGCACGGAACCAGGCACTGTCGTCGCGCCCGTCGCGCTCGTCCTGCGCGGCCACGGCGGTAGCGATCGCCTCCAGGCACTCGTCTGCGTCACCGCACGAGGTGAGCAGTCCGTTGCGCATCTCCAGGCCACCGATCAGCGGGTGGATGTGGGCGTCGTGGAAGGCCGGCATCACCAGACCACCCTGGGCGTCGAGCTCCTCGACCCGTGCACCGCCGCTCGACATCTCCTCGCGGACCCGCTCGAGGGGGCCGACGGAGTAGATCATGCGCCCACGCACCCCTACAGCACCCTGGCGGTGGTACTGGAGGCCGTCGAAGACTCGTCCGTTGGCGAAAATCGTGTCAGTCACTGCTGCCCTCTTCGTGATCGGTACGGCCGGTCGCGCCAACGTACGGCACCGCAGGGGCTGTCCGACGTACGCCAGGACCGCCGCGCGCAGTCCCCCGCGCCGGCCACGGCCGCGGTGCCGGGGTCGATCGACCTGTCGGCCGTGTCATGCTCACCAGGTGCCCGAGGCGTTCGCCGACATGCTCAGGGGCGGTCACCCCAACTCCCTCGGCCGGACTGCGGAGGCGGTCGACCTGGTGCTGGGCGACCAGGCTCGGCTTCCCGACCTCTTCGCCGCCATGACCGACCCGGACGAGGTCGTCCGCCTCCGCGTGGGAGATGCGCTGGAGAAGGTCTGCCGCGAGCAGCCCGGTTGGTTCGTCATCCACGTCGACCATCTACTGCGCGATCTCGGGCAGGTCGAGCAGCCCTCCGTGCAGTGGCATGTCGCCCAGATGCTCCACCGCCTCCGCAGCGACCTCACCGAGAGGCAGGCACGACAGGCCACCACGCTGCTCCAGCAGAACCTGAGCACCTCGCGGGACTGGATCGTCCTGAACGTGACCATGGATGTGCTGGCCGCGTGGGCGACCGCTGACGCCACCCTCGCCGGCTGGCTGGTGTCCGAGCGGTTACGTCAACCACCGCCCTCGGTCGCCCGACGTGCGACCCAACGCCTGGCCGGCTGGTGCACTGAGACGGACCGTGGTGGTCACCGTCGCCAGAACACCACGAGGCTCGGGTGCCAGCGCGGCCCGAGCCCCCAGCGGCGGCAGGCGCGCTCGCGGCGCAGGGCCGGGTCACCTGCTCGGGTGAATCACAGCCGAGACCCGAGGGGCCATGGTGCAGGGGATCTGGCGGCACCCCGCTGCCGGGCGGAGGGGGGACAGCGTGAACAAGCAAGGTAAGCGTCGTGGGAGAGGCTCGATCGCCTCGGCGACAGTGGGCATCCTCGTGGCAGCGATGATGACCCTCGTGGCCGGCGGTACGCCCGCTGTGTCCGCGGCCGGAAGCCAGCCGAAGAAGCCCGTGCTGTCCTCGGAGTTCGGCAAGGCCAGGTCCACGGTCAACGGGACGTTCGACGATGGTGCGGGCACCGTCACGGGCACCTTCACGCCACGACGTTTCGTGGTCAGCGAGGACCAGCTGATGGCGGTCGGAACGTTGCGCGCCACGCTGACTCGCGCGAACGGCAAGAAGGTGGGTGACGCCGTCGAACGCGTCAAGCTGCCTGTGGCATCGGCCGAGGGGACTCCGGTCAACGGGGCGACCGCCAGCCGGGCGGCCGCGAGCTGCGACATCCTGAACCTCGTGCTGGGTCCCCTGGACCTGAACCTGCTGGGCCTCGAGGTCACCTTGGACACGGTGGTGCTCGACATCATCGCCAAGTCCGGACCGGGCAACCTGCTGGGCAACCTGTTGTGCGCCGTGGCCGGACTCCTCGACGGGGGCTTGACCGGGATCCTGGACCAGGTGGCTCAGATCCTGAACTCGATCGTCGCGATCCTCCGCCTCTGACCCACGGCACGGCTCGGACGACCCGGGCCACCGTGCACAGACCGCCTCCTGCTTCGCAGGGGGCGGTCTGTGTCGTCGGAGCCTTCCCTGGTCTCAGTCGAAGATGGCCGCAGGACGCCGGTCGCCGGAGAACATCAGCACCACGGCGGCGACGGTCAGGAGCACCGAGACGGCGACCAGCGCTTTGACGGCCATCGGGACGTCGACGAAGAACGCCGGCAGTCCGGTCAGCGTGTTCACGATCAGGGCTCCCGCCGCGACGCGCAGCGCCACGCGGTTGCCGCGCCACGCCACGACCGCGGCCGCCAGGCCGATCACGCCCAGGACGCCGCCGAGGACCAGGATGGCCATCGGCGGACCCACCTCGCCCGGGTCGGGGGCCGCTACCAGGGAGCTCGGGATGTTGATGAGCGAGTAGACCCCCGCGATGCCGATCCCGACCTTCTGCTTGGTCGTGAGGTGGCTGCGAGACCGGGTGATGGTGGAGCTGGACATGGTGTCCTCCGAAGGTCGTGTGCGGAGCTGGTTGTCTCCACCTTCCGGGTGCACCCGGTCCCCCTCCCAGAGCATGGACTCCCCCGACCCTCCCGACCAGTCCCGCGCACGCGGGAACTTCCTCCCGGGGTACGTCGAGAGAAAGTCGGCGATGATGGAACGGTGAGCATTGGCGTGCTGCTGGCCGACGACCACCCCGTCGTCAGGCGAGGGCTGGCCGCTCTGCTCGGCACGCTCGAGGGGTTCGAGGTCGTGGGAGAGGCGGAGACCGGCGAGGCCGCTCTCCGCGAGGCACAGCTGACCGGCCCGGACGTCGTGCTGATGGACGTGCGCATGCCGGGGATCGGAGGCGTCGAGGCCACCCGACGCCTCCGCACCGCGCTGCCCGACGTCGCCGTCCTGATGCTGACGATGTACGACGACGACGCGACCGTCCTCACCGCGATGCAGGCCGGCGCGCAGGGCTACCTGCTCAAGGGGGCGGAGCAGGACGAGATCGCCGACGCCATCAGGGCAGTGGCGCGTGGTCAGGCGATCTTCGGGCCCGGGATCGCCGCGCGCCTGCTCGAGCACTTCGCGCACCCGCCGGCACCGAGCGAGGCGGACCTGCCGTTCCCGGAGCTGACTGCGCGGGAGCGCGACATCCTCGACCTGCTCTCGCGGGGGCTGCGGACGGTCGAGATCGCCGGATCGCTGCACCTGTCGCCCAAGACGGTCAGCAACAACCTGACCTCGATCTTCGTCAAGCTCGAGGTCACCGACCGCACCGCGGCAGCGCTGCGGGCCCGCGAACGCGGCCTGGGCACCTAGCGTCATGGACGTCCTCACTGTCGTCGTCGCTGTCGTGGCGGTGTCGACCGCGGTGTCCGGTCTGGCGCTCCTGCTCGCGCGCCGGGCGTCGGTCTCCGCGGCGCTCCTGGTGGGTGCGGGTGCGGCCGGTCTCGGCGGCGCGGTGCTGCTGGCCGCGGACCAGGACAGGGCGGGGGTGCTGGCCCTCGTCGTGGGCGGATCACTCTTCGCGCCGACGGCCTGCGCCACCTTCCCCCGTGCGGGCTGGCGGCATCCGGTCGCCTTCGTGAGCCTGGTGGTCATCGTCGGCTGCGGAGCGGTCGCCGCGGCGTACGCCGACGTCGACGCGGGTGTGGTCGGCGTGATGGGGCTGGTGCAGGCGCTCGTGCTGCTGGCCCACACGTGGTGGCGCATCGAGGTGTCCACGGAACGCGAACGCCGGGCCCTGATCTGGATGGCCCTGGCGGTGGCGCTTGCCGCGCTCATCTACTTCTTCTCGGTCTTCGCCTCCGAGGGGTTCACCAGCGGCACCGTGCCCTCGCTCGGGATCGGGGCGTTCGCGGTCGTCGCGCCGGCGATGTACGTGGGCGCGACCCTGCCCGAGCTCGTCGACGTCCGTGCCCTGGTGGTGCGCGCCGTCGTCCACTCCGTCGCGTTGGTGACCGTGATGGCGATCTTCGTCCTGGCACTGGGGCTGCTGGACGCGCTCGGCGCGCACGAGCTCTCGGTCGGCCTCGCAGTCCCTGATCGCCGCCGGCTCGGCGACGATCTACCGACCCACCTGCGTCGTCCTGCGCGGTGTGGTCGACCAGCTGCTGTTCGGCGAGCGTCCCGATCCGCTGGTCGCCGCCTCAGCGGTGGTGGACCGCATCGGCGCCGACCCGGTCGTCGCGCTCCGCGCCATCCGGGAGGTGCTGGTCGTCCCCTACGCGGCGGTCGTCGTCGACGGCGCAGTCGTCGCGTCCTCCGGCACCAGGACCACGCACACCCGGTCGCTCGACCTCGACGGCACCGGGGAGCTCGTGGTGGGGCTGCGCCCGGGTGACCTGACGTTCTCCCGCGGTGACGAGCAGGTGCTGGGGCTGACCGTCCCCCTGCTGACGCAGACCATGCGCTCCCGGGCGCTGGCCGAGCAGCTGATCGAGGCCCGTGGTCAGAGGATCGCAGCGGTCGAGGAGGAACGGCGGCGGCTGCGCCGCGAGCTGCACGACGGGCTGGGGCCGAGGCTCTCCGGTGTCGCGTTCACCTCCGACGCGGCACGCAACCTGATCCGCACCGATCCTGGTGCGGCTGAGGAGATGGTGGGACAGCTCAGAGCAGACACGGTCATCGCCATCGAGGAGATCCGACGGATGGTCTATGCGATGCGACCGCCCGCGCTCGACGAGCTCGGCCTGGTGCCGGCGCTGCAGCAGCAGGCGCTCGGCCTGCGCAACCGTGACGGCCACCCGGTCGCCGTCGACGTGTCCGCGCCGGCGGAGTCCCCCGACCTTCCGGCGGCGGTGGAGGTGGCCGCCTACCGCATCGTCACCGAGGCGCTCACCAACGTGGCCCGGCACAGCGCCAGCCACTCGGCGTCGGTGCGGCTCCAACCGGCGGCCGACGGGCTGCACCTCGAGGTGACCGACCACGGAGGTGCCCAGGGCGCCTGGCGTCCTGGTGTCGGCATCGCCTCGATGCGCGAGCGTGCGATCGAGCTCGGCGGCTCGCTCGAGGCGGGACCGGGTCCGTCCGGCGGCCTGGTCGTAGCGCTCCTGCCGCTGTCCTAGGGATGCGCTCACAGAGCACCGGCTCCTGCCGATGGTGCGAGCGGTGACGGTCGCGCGACGTCATGGCCTGAAGTGACTAGCGCCCGGCCCACGACGGGACTAGGTTCTGGCCAGAGGTGCGACGACGTTAGCAAACGTCCGGTTGGGAGGAACGATGCCCCCTCGTCCACGCCGCAGGGTCCTGCGCGAGCTCGGTCCGACCCGCTTCCTGTCCGGACTGCAGCTGGTCCAGCTCTCTGCGCTCGACGACACCCGATGGTGGTGGGGCGGTGCCCGCCCCGACGTCGAGGGCATCAAGGTCGACGTCGTCCGCCCCGACGACCTGGTGCACCTCTCGTGCACGTTCGTGGGCTGCGAGCTCGTCGGCGGTGGCGCGGGCGCGCCGACGATGAAGCCGGTCGAGGGCAGCGACGGGCTGCTCGTCGCCGCCCTCGCATTCCAGCACGCGCACGAGGAGGCGATCTACGAGAGCGTCCCCACCACGAACTACGTGGCCGACAAGGACGGGAAGCTCGCGCCGGACCCGCACCAGGCCACGCTCGCGACGGCCGGCGGCACCAGCGCGCCGATCGTGCAGTTCCGCCCAGCGCGGGGGTCGCGGCTGGTGTTCCGGATGCTCGGCGAACCGGTCGAGTTCTCGACCGAGGGCATCCTCGCGGCGATGAGGCGGCTCCCGCTGAACCTGCACCCCAAGGGCGAACCGCCAGGCATGGCCCCGTCGGTCAGCGGCGACCGACCGTGGAGGATCATCCCGGTCCTGGTCGGCGGCAGCCCGGTGCTGCACCTCGGAGAAGGACTGGTGGCCGAGCTGCGGGACACCGGCCCGGTCGTCCTGAACGCTCCCCAGGGTTGGTTGCGCTCCAACCGGGCCCCGGACCTGGGCACCGCAGCCGGGATCGCCGAGGTCAACCGCAACCTGGCCCGGCTCCGCGCCGCCGCCCAGGGCGCGACGCCCGTGGTGGTCACCGGGACGGAGATCTCGGCGGAGTCGCTCCTCTCGCCCGGCAACGGCCTGACCCGGCACCAGATCGAGATCGACCCCGTCCGCTTCCGCTTCGACGACCTCAGCGAGCGGCCCGCCGTCGATCAGACCTCGATCGAGGCGCCGTTCCGGCTCGTGCTCTCGCCGACCAGCGAGGCCCGCTTCAGCCACGCGACCGGTCCGGTGCGCGCCGAGGACGCCGAGGGCCACGTCGAGCTGTGGCACACCCGGCTGGCCACTGCACCCAAGGCCGAGGGCGGTGACCCCGACGAGCACGACGCCGCCCACCGCGTGGTCCGCGCGGTGTGGGCCCGTGACCGCGACCGCGCCGCCGGCTGGGAGTCGCACGACGAGTACGCCGCGCAGTACCCGCTGACCCATCCGGCCGACCCCGGCTCCGCCGAGCCGTTCCTCGGCTCACTCGACGGGCTGGATCGCCACATGCTGGTGCGCCAGACCTCCGAGACCTGGATGGTCGACCGCAAGGGCGTCGAGCCTCGCCCGGTCGGCGCGGAGAGTCTCTGGATGTCGTCGCTCGGGGCCTGGCTCCGGCTGCACGGCGAGTGGGACTCCACGCCGTACTCGGCCGGTCAGCTCCAGTCGATCCTCGCGTGGGACCACGTCGCCCCGATGGGTCGCGACCAGTACGTCCGCGTCGTGTACCCCGGCTACCTCTACCCCTTCGGTCACCGGTGCGCCCTGGTCAAGGTGACCGAGCGGAAGCTGAAGACGACCTCGCCGTCGTACGCCGGCCTGTACCAGCGGATGTTCCTCGTCGTCGGGCAGCACCGGCGCACCTACGGCGAGCGCCGACTGCCCTACGCCGAGGTCAGCGTGCGCCCGCGTGTCACGCCCCCGATCGACTTCCCCGCCGGCTCGACGTTCCCCGGCACGAGCATCACCGCGGGCATCTCCACCCTGTTCTGGCCCCAGGTCGGCGGCACCGACTTCGTCTGGACCCTCGAGACCGGCGACAAGGACGCCCAGCCCGGCACGCTGCACACACCGCTGCTGTGGGTGAACGAGGCCTACAACGGGCCCACCAAGGACCCGGCGGTCGACGGGATCTACCTCGCCGACAGCCGCCGGGTCGTCGAGGCGTCCGGCCAGAACATCGCCTTCGTGCCCAAGACCCAGGACCTGCCCGACGCCCGGCTCGAGACGCAGCGCCTCTACCTGCGCGGAGCCGCGCGGCTCGGTGGCAGCGACCCGACGCTGACGGCGGCCCAGGTCGTGCTCCCCGCGGTGCAGCGGCTCTCCCCGACCGACCCCCTCGCGATCCGCTACCGGGACCCGTACGTCAGCGGGGGCCTCGGCGGCGCCGGCGACGTCTGGGCCGAGGTCATCGAGGGTGCCGGCGGCCAAGCCGGGGCGGCCGACCCCACGTCCCGACCGGCGGCCCTCACGTTCGGCGGCAGCGGCGCCGGCAGCGACAAGGCCGGCGGCTTCCTGGCCCCGAACCTGCCGATCCGGGCGCTTGTCGGTGCGGACCGGCCCGGTAGGCGACGTCGCCAGCGCGGTCTCCGGGACGCTGGACCCCGAGCAGTTCCTCTCCGGGGCGTTCCCCAGGCTGTTCGGGCTGATCGACCTGATCGACCTGCTCGAGGACGGAGGCGTGATCCCCGACGTCGTCAGCGACACCCTCGGTCGCGCCGCCCAGTTCGTGAAGGACGTCCAGCGCCTGGCGAGCACCGTCGAGGACGCCGTGCGGGAGGCCGAGCAGATGGTGGAGCGGGCCCAGGCCAAGAGCGCCACCCTGCGCGACCAGGCGCAGGATGCGCAGGCCAAGGCCGAGCTCGCCGCGGACCGGATCGGCGACCTGGTCGACGCGGCCCTGGCCCTGGTGGCCGGCGGGCCGGACGGGGATGCCGACCTGGTGGGGCGCGCCGACGCCGTCACCGCGGCGGCCACCCCCGCCCTGGCCGCGATCACCGACGCCGCCGACCTGCTACCGCCGCTGGTCCGCGACACGCTGCGCCGGTACGCCGACGCGGTCGGGGCGCTCGCTCGCGACGCGGCCGGGCTGCTCGCGGTGCTCCAGCAGGCCCGCGACCTGGTCGAGTCGCAGGAGGTGACCTTCCACTTCGACTGGAAGCCCCGGCTGCAGGACTGGCCCGACGACTTCCCGATCTTCACCCTCGACGTGTCGGACTCCGACCATCTCGTGCTGTCGGTCGACGGCCGGGTCAGTGCATCGGGCGAGCGCGAAGGTCTCGGTGGCGGCCGAGCTGCGCGACTTCTCGCTGACGCTGTTCGGCACCGACCCGCTGATGCGCGTGCCGTTCGACCACATGTCGTTCAAGGCGGGTTCGAGCGGCAAGCCCGAGATCGACGTCGTGCTCGGCGACATCGAGTTCCTCGGGCTGCTGTCGTTCGTCCAGACGATCAAGGAGCTGATCCCGTTCGACGGGTTCAGCGACCCGCCGTACATGGAGGTCTCGCCCGAGGGCGCGAAGGCCGGCTTCACCCTCGCGTTGCCGTCGCTGGCGATCGGCGTCTTCAACCTGTCGAACATGTCGCTCGGGGCCGACGTCTCCGTCCCGTTCCTCGGCAAGTCGGTCACCGTCGGGTTCAACTTCTGCACCCGCGAACGACCGTTCACCCTGACCGTGATGTGCCTGGGCGGCGGCGGCTGGTTCCTGATCCGCGTCGCGCCCGACGGCCTCGACCTCCTCGAGGTCGGGCTCGAGGCGACGGCGTGCCTCTCGGTCGACCTCGGCGTCGCCTCGGGCTCGATCTCGGCGGCGATCGGCCTCTACATCCGGCTCGAGGGCGAGAAGGGGTCGCTCACCGGATACTTCCGGCTGCGCGGCGAGGTCGACGTGCTCGGTCTGATCAGCGCCTCGATCGAGCTCTACATGGAGCTGATCTATCACTTCGACACCGGCAAGATGATCGGCCGCGCGACGATCACCGTCGAGGTCGACGTGTTCATCTTCTCCGGCACGGTGAAGATCAGCGCCGAGCGCCAGTTCGCCGGGTCGAACGGCGACCCGTCGTTCCGCGAGATCCTCGGCGCAGAAGACGGCACGTCGCAGCACTGGACCGACTACGCCTCGGCCTTCGCCGCCGAGACGGTGTGAGGAGCAGGGGATGCCCGAGTCCCTCATCGTGCTGGCACTGCCGCACTCGACACGACCCGACGACGTCCACGTGTCGCTGTTCCTCGCACCGCGTCTGAGCACCACCGACCCCGAGGCGACCCTCCAGGACTTCCCGACGTTCGCCGACTGGGAGTCCTCGCTGGCCCGCGCGTCGATCACGCTCCGTGACCAGGACGGGGTGGTCGAGAGCCGGGTCGAACCGCGGGTCGAGGCCGGGCTCTGGGGTCGGTTCTTCGACCCGGCCACGCCGGTGGGCGCCGAGCCGCTGCCCGACTGGAGCAACCGTCGGGTGCACTCCTTCGACGTCCGCAAGGTCACGACGCTGGCGAAGGTGGTGCAGGCGGCGACCGTGCTCGCCTCGCCCACCACGCCGCCCAGCGTCGACGAGCACCCGCTCGGCGCCGGGATGCTGCGGCTCGCCGAGCGGTTCACGCGCTATGACCCCCGTTTCCCCGAGTCCCGGCACAACCCGCAGGTGCGCCGGGTCTACGACGAGTCGCTCGGCACCGAGCTCATGGACGACTGGCTGGCCAGGGGCGGCCCCGACGGTCGCCCCGGGACCGGCCCCGTCGCCGGCTCCGAGCCTCGTGGCGCGCGCGGCGTACGAGCTGCATCTCGCCCGGCGCTTCTACGAGCGGCCGGAGTCGCTGGAGCAGCAGACGTACCGCGAGCGACCCGACCCCGACGATGCGAGCTCGCGCCCGGTGCCGCTTCCCGAGCGCCAGGGCGAGTTCCACGAGCGCGTCACCGTGCTCGGCGACCATGCGGAGCTGCTGCGCCGACTCGGGCTGGTGATCGACCTGGTGGTCGCCGACGTCGACCGGCTCGGCCGCGCCCGGTGGCTGCAGGGGGTGGTCGAGGTCGACGGGGCCACCAGCAAGCGGACCCGGGTGCGCTGTCAGCGCACCAGCGACGGCGCCCTCGTCACCGTGCCGGGCACCTCCGACTGGCACGACGGCGCCCTCGCGCTCGGCGACGACGAGCGGTTCGCGGTGGTCGACGTCGACGCCGACGGCAGCGCGCTCAAGACCGACCGGTTCCTCTGGTCGATCCCGCGGATCAAGCACGTGGAGGAGGACGGCAACGAGATCGACGCCGCCAATCCCGCCCTCCGCTCCCCCGGCCTGACCGTGGCCCGCACCGGCCAGGGCGCCACGAGCAAGGAGCGGGTCTCGACCCAGAACGGCTACGACGCGACGTTCCGCACCAGCGACGAGCTCACCCACGAGCTCGCCGCCGAGGACGTCACCCGCGGGATGCGCGTCGAGGTGTGGGACGACCACTCCGGCGACCTGGCACTCGCTGCACACCCGCCGCACGCTGTTCACCGACGACCGCGACCAGGAGATCGCCGATCTCGACAACGACGGCTTCATCCAGGGCACCTCTGCCACCACCACACCCGGCGCCGACGACACCAAGCCCGTCTACGTGCACGAGGCGATGTTCGGCTGGGAGGGCTGGAGTCTGTCGGCGCCGCGGCCGGGCAGGCGGATCCGCCCGGCGACGCCGGACGAGTACGCCGCGATGCCGGCTGACGACAAGCGCACCGAGATCGTCGAGGACGCCGGCTCCCCCGACCCGTTCGCACGCACCTCGCCCCACCCGTTCCGGTTCCGGCACCGGGTCAAGCGCGGCACCCTGCCGAGACTGCGCTTCGGCCGGTCGTACGCGTTCCGCGCCTGGCAGGTCGACCTTGCCGGCAACGTCCGCCCCGAACCCGGCCCGACGCTGCCCGTCGCACCCGACGACCTCACCGCGACGCTCGAGCAGCTCGGGCAGGTGACGCCGACGACCGTGCACGCCGACGGCGCGCCGCTGTGGAGCGCGGCGCTGCGCGAGACCACCGCGACCCTGCTCACCGCCCGCACGCTGAGCGCGGCTACCGAGGTCCAACCCGAGCTCGGGCCGGACGACGGGCTGCGCGACGTCCTCGTGAGCCGGATGCCCGACCTGACCCGACTGCGGCGGATCGCACCCGGACGCGGGGTGGACGTGTCGCGGCGCGCCCTGGTCGACTCCCTCGCTGCCCAGGCCGTCACCGACGTCACCCGTCCGATCTTCGCCGACACCACTCGCGCCGACGCCGCCAGCCTGTCGCCGATGGTCGCGACCCACCTGGCGCACCTCGGCCTCGTCGGCAGCCTCTCGGAGGTCGCGGTCGAGGCGCTCAAGACCGTCACCAAGCCCGTGCCGTTCCTACGGTGGGACCCGGTGCAGCCGCCCGCCGCGGTCGCCCGCCGGGCGCACGGCGAGGGCGAGTCGCTGCAGGTGATGGTGATCCGCAGCGGCGTCACCCAGGACCTCGCCAGCGGCACGATCACCGTCACCGACCCGGCGACGTACGCCGCCGAGCACGGCCAGTACGACCCGACCGCCGAGCGGCACCTCGCGCCGCCGAAGACGACGCAGTTCACCGCCGAGCTGCACGGCAAGCTCGACGATGGCATCGGCGACGGTGCCACCGAGCAATCGCGCGCGCAGGCCATGCTCGCGATCGCGCTGAGCGAGGACGGCTCCTTGCTGGATGTCGACCGCGCCGATCTCGACTCCCCCGGCGGCCCCCGTCTCGCGCAGGCCGGCGTCGCCCTCGTCACCTCTGCCGCCGTACCGCAGGCCGACCTCAAGACGCTGCCCCTGAAGGCCGGTGAGGCACCGGCGCCAGGGCAGTACGTCGTCCACGACACCGACGAGCTGGTGGTGCCCTACCTCCCCGACCCGCTGGCCGAGGGCGTCTCGTTCCGGTTCCCGGAGGCCGGGCTCGACCGCGCGCTGCCGCAACCGTTCGGCGTCGAGGGCTTCACGGCGGCGTACGGCGGCACGTGGCCGCGGGTCGAGCCGTTCCGGCTGGTCCTCGGCGGCAGCACGGACGGCGAGACGCACGGCCGGGTCGACGGCCGGGTGGTCCACGTCGACCTGCCTCCGGGCGACCAGCAGAAGGTGATCGTGTCCTCGTCCCTGCCGCGCGACGACCTCGACCTGCTCGGTCCGTGGCGCACGGTGAGCAGCGCGTTCACCACCAGGCCCGAGGTCCGCGAGGCCGCCGTCGACGGCTGGCTGTGGGCGCTCACGCCGTCGGAGCGCTGGACGCTGGTCCACGCCGTGCCCCGGCCGCTGGAGGCGCCGCGGCCGGTCAGGTTGACGGTCCGCCGACACGAGGGCGAGACCGCTGCGACGCTGATGGGCAGCCTCGACCTGCACGGGCCGTCGACCGACTCGGTGAGCGGCGAGGCCTCCTGGGTGGAGGTCAGCGACGACCTCACCCTCGACCGGTACGTCGAGACCCCGCTCACCGAGACGCCGTTCAGCTCGATGGTCCGCCCGTTCGAGGACATCGCGGTGCTGGCCGGCTCCGAGGCCGTCCTGCCGGTCCCCGACGTGGGACTCGTCGGCCTGCACGACCTCACCCACCGGTTCAACGACACCAAGCACCGGCGGGTGACCTACCGGTTCCGCGCGTCGACCCGCTTCCGCGAGTACTTCGATCCGGCGCTGCTCGCCGGCGACCCCGACGAGCCGCTGGACGACGGGCGCTCGGTCCTGTCGGCGCCGCTCACGCTCGACGTGCCGTCGTCAGCGCGGCCGGCGCCGCCGGTCGTGCACTCGGTGGTGCCGCTGTTCCGGTGGGACAAGCGCGGCGAGCCCGAGCAGCCGATGGCGCGGCGCCACGTGCGCCGCAGCGGCGTGCGGATCTACCTCGAGAGGCCCTGGTTCTCCTCGGGCGAGGGCGAGCTGCTCGGCGTGCTGCTGGCCCCTCCGGGCGCCCGACTCGACACCGGTGCCAACCCCTGGGCGCCCGGGACGGACACGTTCGGGCCGGCTCAGGAGGACGAGTCGGGCTTCCCGTTCGTCTCGAAGGTCGGCGGGGACCCGATCTGGTTGTCGGCCGAGGTGACGAACCGCGCGCTGCAGCCGTTGCAGCTCGACGACATCCTCGACCTCGCCGGGTACGACGACAGCACCGAGCCCGCCCGGCCGGTCGCCGCGCCTGCCGAGCTGCTCGACCTGCCTGCGCTCGGCTCCAGCTACCCGGTGCGCGTGCTGGGCTACCAGCCGCGCTACAACGCGGCCCGACGCCTGTGGTACGTCGACGTGGCACTGAACCCCGCCAGCACCCTGTGGTCGTTCGTCCGGCTCGCCGTCGCGCGCTACCAGCCCTGGTCGGTCGACGACTGCCACCTCTCGGCCCCGGTCCGCTGCGACTTCGTCCAGCTCCCGCCGGAGCGCACCACGTCCGTCTCGCGCACCGACGGCTCCCACGTGCGCGTGGTCGTGTCGGGCCCGGTCGGTGCCCGCGAGCCCTGGAGCGACATCCCCGAGCGCGGCAGGCCGTTCGCCGAGGTGGTCGGCGCGAGCCGCAAGGTGGTGGCTCGCCTGCAGCAGCGAGATCCGCTGCTCAACAGCGACCTGGGCTGGACGTCGGTGACGACCCAGGAGCTGACGATCCGCTCGGCCGACCCCACGACGTTCACCGCCGCGTGGGTGGGCGAGCTCGCCGCCGGCACCGACGTGCTGCTGCGGCAGCCCGCCGACGGCGACCCGGACGCGCCGTCCGACTGGCGGGTGACCGTCGAGGAGTGGGAGTCGTTCCCCGGCGACCCGCCGGCCCCCGAGGACGCCGGCCCGTTGGGCGCCCGGCTCCCGGTCTGGGAGCAGCGACTCGTCTACGCGGACGAGGTCCTGCTCTGACCCACCGCTCGACCGACCTCGGTGGTTGTAGAGAGTTCTGGAGCCGTCCGGGAGCGGCCCACGGTCTACCGGGAGCAGCGGACTGGATCGCACTTCCCACGCGCGCTGCGACCAGCTGCGCGTCGTCTCGACCGAACGGCTGGCTGCTCGCCTCGGGACGATCGCGCCCGACCAGATGCGCGGCATCGACCAAGCACTGCGCTTCGTACTCGACCTGGTGACCAACGCCAGACCCGGTCCAGGATCGAGCGGCGGGGTCAGAGGGGGCCCGCCTTGGCGGAAACCCCCTCTGACCTGCTGCTTTCGGTCGGGCTGACAGGATTTGAACCTGCGACCCCTTGACCCCCAGTCAAGTGCGCTACCAAGCTGCGCCACAGCCCGAACGTCCGTCACGACACCCGGGGGTGCCGACGGAACGAACGGGACACTACCTCAGCGCGGAGCCTCGGCCGAAGCCGGGTGAGCCACCGCGGCACGGTTGTGTGGGCTGGCGGGTCCTGTGGGCACACAGCCGTACCGTCCTGCGAGCCGGGGGTCACCGGAAGTCACGCGAGCGCTGACGGTCCTCCAGGGCACTGGCGGCGGTGGGGGCGACGTCGGCCAGCGAGACCACCCTGTCGGCGACCAGGTTGATGACGCCGTCCTTGCGCTCGAGGATCCCCCGCACGACGACGGCGACCCGGTGCCGGGCCGCCGTACGGTGCGCGCGCATCACCCCCACCGAGCACACCACGTTGAGCATCCCGGTCTCGTCCTCGACGTTGAGGAAGGTGACCCCGCCCGCGGTGCCCGGTCGTTGGCGGTGGGTGATCAGACCTCCCACGTGGACCCGACGACCGTGCTCGACCCGGGCGAGGTCGGCGACCGAGCGGATGCCGGCCGCGCTCAGCTCGGCACGCAGGTGCTCGACGGGGTGCCGCTGGGTCGAGACGCCGGTGGCCCACAGGTCGGCCAGGGTGGTCTCGACCTCGTCCATCACCGGCAGGGTCGGCGCGGCCGGCGCCGGGGTGGAGCCCGCGACGTGGTCCGACCTCTCCGCGAACCCCGCCCCCCACAGCGCTGCGCGTCGGTCCAGGCCGAGGGAGGAGAACGCGCCGGCCGTGGCCAGGGCCTCGAGCTGGGCGGGGCTGAGGTCGGCGCGCCTCGACAGGTCGGGTACGTCGCGGAAGTCACCGTCGGCGCGGGCCTCCACGATGCGCCGGGCCACCTCGGTGCCGATGCCCCGCACCGAGTCGAGCCCGAGCCGGCAGGCCAGCCGCCCGTCGCGGCGGTGGGTCAGGGTCGGGTCGGGGGCGTCGTCGCGGAACTCCTGGCGGGGGAAGGAGGCCTGGCAGCACCCGTCGAGCCCGGTCGGAGCGAGGGTGGTGGCCGGTGCCGAGCCCTCCTCCTCGAGCGGCTCCAGCCCGGCCTGGACCCCCGAGCGCAGCAGGTCGGGGCGGCGTACCTGCACCCCGTGGCGACGGGCGTCGGCGACCAGTGACTGCGGTGAGTAGAAGCCCATCGGCTGGTTGCGCAGCAACCCGGCCAGGAAGGCCGCGGGGTAGTGCAGCTTGAACCACGACGAGGCGTAGACCAGCAGCGCGAAGCTCAGCGCGTGGGACTCGGCGAAGCCGAAGTTGGCGAAGGAGAGGATCTGGACGTAGATCGCGTCGGCTCGTGGGCCACTCAGGCCGCGCCGCTCCATCCCGGCGTAGAGCTTCTCCTTGATGCTCTCGATGCGCTCCACGCCCCGCTTGGAGCCCATCGCACGACGCAGCAGGTCGGCGTCGTCACGGGTGCAGTCGCCCAGCGCGACCGCCATCGCCATCAGCTGCTCCTGGAACAGCGGCACCCCCCGGGTGCGCTCGAGGACGGGCACGAGGTCGGGGTGCTCGTAGGTGACCTCCTCGCGCCCGGTGACCCGCCGGATGTAGGGGTGGACCGCGCCGCCCTGGATCGGGCCGGGTCGGATCAGGGCGATGTCGATGGCCAGGTCGTAGAACTCGCGGGGGCGCAGCCGGGGCAGGGTGCCGATCTGGGCTCGGCTCTCGACCTGGAAGGTGCCGATCGAGTCCGCACGGCACAGCATGTCGTAGACCTCGGGCTCCTCCTTGGGCATCGTGGCGAGCGTCCACGACTCCCCCAGGTGCTCCTCGCTCAACCGCATCATGTGGTCCAGCGCCCCGAGCATCCCGAGACCGAGCAGGTCGAACTTGACCAGGCCCATCGTCTCGCAGCCGTCCTTGTCCCACTGCAGGACGGTCCGCCGGTCCATCCGGGCCCGCTCGATCGGGCAGACCTCGCCGATCGGGCGCTCGGTGAGCACCATCCCGCCCGAGTGGATCCCGAGGTGTCGCGGTGCCCCGAGGAGCTGCTCGGCCAGGTCGACCACCGGGGTGGGGATCCCGCGCTCGGGACCCGACGGGCTGGCCCCGCTCCCCTGGTCCGGACCCGCCTCGGCCGCGGTGATCACCGAGGTCCACCCGTCGATCTGCTTGGACCACGCGTCCTGCTGGCCCGCGGAGTAGCCCAGCGCCTTGGCGGCGTCGCGCACCGCCGAGCGGGGGCGGTAGGTGATCACGTTGGCCACCTGGGCGGCGTTGTGGCGCCCGTAGGTGTCGTAGACCCACTGGATCACCTCCTCGCGCCGGTCGGAGTCGAAGTCGACGTCGATGTCGGGCTCCTCGTCGCGGTGCGCGGAGATGAACCGCTCGAAGGGCAGGCGGAAGAAGACCGCGTCGACCGCGGTGATGCCCAGGGCGTAGCAGACCGCCGAGCTCGCCGCCGATCCCCGGCCCTGGCACAGGATCCCCCGCTCGCGGGCGAACGCGACGATGTCGTGGACGATCACGAAGTAGCCCGCGAAGTCCTTGGCCTCGATCATGGCCAGCTCGTGCTCGATGCGCTCGCGGGCGGTCGCGGCGTGCGGGGTGTGGGCGTAGCGCTCCTCGAAGCCGCGCCAGGCCAGCACCCGCAGCCAGCTCGCCGCCGTGTGCTCGGGCGGGATGCGGTGCTTGGGCAGCCGGGGCGAGGCCGCGGTGAGGTCGAAGGCCAGCTCGCGGGCCAGCCTCACCGAGTGGGTGACCGCCGCGGGGTGGCGGACCATCCGCTGCGCCACCTCGGCCCCGCTGCGCAGGTGGGCGCCGCCCGCGGTGTCGAGCCAGCCGTCCATCTCGGCCAGGCTGCGTCGGGCCCGGACCGCGGCCATCGTCATGGCCAGGCGCCGCTGGGCCGGGGTGGCGTGGTGCACGTTGCCGGTCGCGACCACCGGGAGGCCGTGGTCGGCCGCGATCCGCGCCAGCAGGTCGTCGTCGTCCTCGGCGCCCGGGGCCGGGGCCGCCGCGAGCTCGACCACCACGTGGTCGAGGCCGAACCGTGCGGTCAGCGCGTCGAGCGCCTCCGCGGCCGCTCGTGGACCACCGGCGGCGAGGGCCTGGCGTACGCCGCCCTTGCGGCAGCCGGTCAGCACCACCCAGTGCCCGCGCCCGCGCTCGGCCAGCTCGTCGAGGTCGTGGACCGGTCGACCCTTCTCGTCACCGCGCAGGTGCGCCTCGGTCATCGCCCCCGCGAGTCGGTGGTAGCCCTCGACGCCGCGGGCGAGGACCAGCAGGTGGCTGCCCCCGGGGTCGGGCACGCCGTTCTGCGGACCGCTCAGTCCCAGCGACAGCTCGGCGCCGTAGACGGTCGGCAGGGCGTGCACCGCGGCCGCCTCGGCCAGCATCGGGGCACCGTGGAACCCGTCGTGGTCGGTCAGCGCCAGCCCCGAGAGACCGAGCCGGACCGCCTCGGCGACCAGGTCGCCCGGCGAGCTCGCCCCGTCGAGGAAGCTGTAGTGGCTGTGGCAGTGCAGCTCGGCGTACGGCGTGGCCTCGTGCGGGCGCTCGATCGGGGTCCGGCTGGCCCGACGCCGGGGCCGTGAGATCGGGGCGTCGTCGACCCCGGGGCGCGCCGAGAGGCGCCGCTCGAGCTCGTTCCACGGCACGGCCGGGTTGTTCCAGCCCATCAGTCGTCCCGGCCCATCAGTCGTCCCCCATCAGTCGTAGCCCGCCTCGACGCGCCAGCCGTCGGCGTCGCGGACCAGCAACCAGGCCCGGCCGTCGACCCCGACGACCTGGAAGCGCGAGCAGGGGCCTGATCCGGCACCCGCGGTCCCGGGGGTCTCGCTCCACCACGACTCGTCGACCGGCCAGGGCCCGGCCCAGGCCGAGACCGGCTGCCAGGGCAGCCGGTCACCTCCGAGCCGGAAGCGCGACGGCTCGCTCGAGACGGCACCGCGCTCGGTGACCGCGACCAGGTGTCCGCCCTCGTCGACGACCTCGGCGGCGAACGGCTCGGCGAAGACGCGGACCGGGGCCGGGCCGGGCACCCGGCCGGGCCAGGGTCGCTCGGCCGGGGGCAGGCCGACGGCCCGCTCGCCCCACACGACGCTGGACTGCCGGGTGGCCGGCGACCGGCCGCCGTGCAGCACCGGACGGCGTACGGCGTCGAAGCCGAGCATCGCCTGCACCCGGGCCACCCCCCGCTCGACCTGGTCGTCGACGCTGCCGCCCCACAGGCCCTCGGCGTGGGCGGCGGCGGGCTCGACGGTCTCGGGCACGAAGCGGACCAGGCCGACCGGCGCGGTGATCGAGCCCGCCACCCGCTTCGAGCGCAGCGCGCTGCCGAGCGAGGACTGCAGCTGCCAGTGCACCCGGTCGACGAGGTCGCGGGAGGAGAAGTGCCGCGGGTGCAGCCAGACGCGCGCCGAGGCGACCACCCCGTCCTGCTCGGCCTCGACGCGCACCCCGGTCGCGACCAGCGAGCGGTCGGCCAGCTGGGCCACGAAGCGCTCGGCGGTGGTGCGCACGCTGAAGCAGATCGCCTCGACGGAGTCCAGGGGCGGCTCGAAGGCGACCTCGGTCTCGAGCTCGGGCGGCGGGGTGCGCGAGGCCGTGATGCTGGGGTCGGCGCCGCGGGCGCGGCGCCACACCTGCGCGCCGTAGCGGCCGAAGCGCTGCCCGACCGCCTCGCCGGGCAGCGCGGCGAGGTCGCCGAGCGTGCCGAGCCCGAGACGGCGCAGCAGGCTGACCACCTCGCGTCCCTGCGGGCCGTCGGCCTCCAGGACCCCGACCGGGAGCTCGCGCAGGAACGCCGCGGACTCCCCCGGCGCCACGACCCGGCAGCCCTGGACCTCGGCGAGGCGGGCGGCCTGCTCGGCGGTGAACAGGTCGTCGGCCACCCCGACCCGGCAGTCCCGGACGCCCTGCTCGACGACCCGCTCGGCCAGCAGGGCCGCGGCGTTCTCCTCGCCGCCGAAGAAGCGGCCCGGGGAGCGCACGGCCAGCAGGCCCGGCCGGATCGCGGCGACCCCGGGTCGCAGCTGCTCGACCGCGGCCAGCACCGGCTCGAAGACCCGGACGTCGCGCTCGGGGCTGGCCTCGAGCAGGACCAGGTCGGGGCAGCGGGCCTGGGCGTCGCGTCGCCGCTGGCCCCGGCGTACCGCCTCGGTGCGGGCCGCGGCGTTGCAGACCTCGACCTGGCCCGCGTGCAGCACCGCCGCGGGCACGCTCGCGGAACGCTCCTGCTCCACCAGCGCGGCCACCACCGGCCAGTCGGGGCACCAGAGCACCAGGAACCGGGTCGCTCGGGGGGCGCTCATCCCGAGGCCTGCCACAGCGTCGCAGCCGGCACGGCAGCGACCTCGGGCAGCACCGGCTCGAGGGCGGCGTGCTCCCCGGGGAACCACACCTCGGCCCGGGTCGGCGGTGCTGCGCCACGGCGTACGGCGAGCACGGCCCGGCGGCGTCGCAGCCGTCCGTGGCCGGCCTCGGGCCCCGACCAGCGGGAGTGCTCGAGGCTGACCCGGGCCTCGCAGCGCGGCCAGGCTCCCCACACCACCAGTGCCGCGGAGCGGGTGCGCAGCCGGGCGTCGAGGACCCCGGCGGCGCGGGCGTCGACGCCGGCCGGTGCGCGCAGGACGACCACGCGCAGCACGTCGACGAGGGCGGCCGCGACCTCGAGCCAGTCCTCGCCCGGGTCGGGCACCAGCACGGTGCGCTCGAGGTCGACGCCGAGGTCGCGCGCGGCCTCGGCGCCGAAGTCGCCCCAGCCGGCGAAGCCCACCCACTCCCCGGCCCGGGAGGCCCCGGCGGCCAGCGCGAGGGCGAGCGAGGCCGAGTCGACGCCGTAGCTGCCGCCCGCCCGCAGCTGCACCAGGTCGGCGATGGTGTCCAGGGTCGGCACCGGCGTGCGGGCCGGGCCGCTCTCCAGCGCCGTGACCCGCTCGCGCAGCTGGTCGAGGACCGAGCGCGAGGGATCGAGGACGACGGGTGCGGACACCCCCTGATCATCGAACACATGTTCGAACGGGTCAAGCGGAAGGTCCCACCTGACCGATCACTGAGATGGTACGCCGCCCCGCCGACGAGGTCAGCGGCGCTTGCGCTTCTCGCGCACCCGCTGCTGCAGGATGATCGGGGTGCCGACGAAGCCGAAGTCCTCGCGCAGGCGACGCTCCACGAAGCGCTCGTAGCCGTCGTCGAGACGCCCGCTGGTGAACAGCACGAACGTCGGCGGTGCCGTGGTGGCCTGGGTGGCGAAGAGGATCTTGGGCTGCTTGCCCCCGCGCACCGGGTGCGGGTGCTCGGCGACCAGACGACCCAGGAACCCGTTGAGCGCCCCGGTCGTGATCCTGGTCTCCCAGCCCTCCAGGGCCTTGTCGAGGGCCGGCACCAGCTTGTCGACGTGCCAGCCGGTGCGCGCGGTCACGTTGACCCGCGGCGCCCACTGGACCTGGACGAGGTCCCGCTCGATCTCGCGCTTGAGGAAGTGGCGGCGCTCCTCGTCGACGAGGTCCCACTTGTTGAAGGCCAGCACCAGGGCGCGTCCGGCCTCGCGCACCGTCTGCAGGATCCGCAGGTCCTGCTCGGAGAGCGACTGCGAGGCGTCGACGACCAGCACGGCGACCTCGGCGCGGTCGATGGCGGTGCTGGTGCGCAGGGAGGCGTAGTACTCGTGGCCGGAGGCCTCGCGCACCCGCTTGCGGATCCCGGCGGTGTCGATGAAGCGCCAGGTGCGCCCACCGAGCTCGACGAGCTCGTCGACGGGGTCGACGGTGGTGCCGGCGACGTCGTCGACGACGACGCGGTCCTCGTGGGCGAGCTGGTTGAGCAGCGAGGACTTGCCCACGTTGGGCTTGCCCACGATCGCGATCCGACGCGGTCCGCCCGGCTCGGGGTCCTGCTCGGGCGGGGGCTCGGGGAGCGCCTCGAGGATCGCGTCGAGCAGGTCGCCCGACCCGCGTCCGTGCAGGGCGGAGACGACCTGGGGCTCACCGAGCCCGAGGTTCCACAGGCCGTAGGCCTCGGCCTCGGCACGCTGGTCGTCGACCTTGTTGGCCGCGAGCACCACGGGCTTGCCCGAGCGGCGCAGCACCTTGACCACGGCCTCGTCGGCGTCGGTGATGCCGACGCCGGCGTCGACGACGAACATCACGGCGTCGGCCAGGCCGACCGCGATCTCGGCCTGGGCGGCGATCCGCTCGGCCAGCCCCCGCGCGTCGGGGTCCCAGCCGCCGGTGTCGACCAGGGTGAAGGCGCGGCCGTTCCAGGTCGCGTCGTAGGAGACCCGGTCGCGCGTCACCCCGGGGACGTCCTCGACCACCGCGGCGCGGCGACCCAGGATCCGGTTGACCAGGGTGGACTTGCCGACGTTGGGCCGGCCGACCACGGCGAGCACCGGGACCGGGCCGCGCGAGGTCTCGGGCTCGGATGCGGACTCGTTCGTGGGCTCGTCGCCGGGCTCGGGTGCTGCGTCGTTGTTCGTCACAGGTGCTGCCTCACTCCGCCGCCCGGGGCGGGGTCGGGCTGCCCGGCGGGCAGCAGCCCGGGCAGGAGGGAGACGACGAGGTCGACGACCTCGTCGAGGGTGTACGTCGTGGTGTCGACCTCGACCGCGCCGTCGGCGCGCACCAGCGGCGCCGTGGCGCGCCCGGAGTCGATCCGGTCGCGCTCGCGCAGGGACGCCTCGACGCCACCGGCGTCCGAGCCTCCCTCCTCGGCCGCACGGCGGGCGGCGCGCGCGGAGGGGTCGGCGGTGAGGAAGACCTTGAGCGCGGCGTCGGGCCACACGACCGAGCCGATGTCGCGGCCCTCGACCACGATGCTGCGACTCGCGGCCAGGGCGTCCTCGATGATGCGGCGCTGCTCGCGCAGCAGGCGCGCCCGCACGGCGGGCACGGTGCTGACCGGCGAGACCGCGGCGGTCACGTCCGCGAGGCGGATCGCGCGTGCGACGTCGTGGCCGTCGACGGTGATCGTCGGGCCGGCGGGGTCGGTGCCCGAGACCAGCCGTGGCTCCTCGCTGCGCCGGGCGACGGCCTCGCCGTCGGTGACGTCGACGCCCTCGCGCAGCATCCACCAGGCGATCGCCCGGAACTGTGCTCCGGTGTCGAGGTAGCGCGCGTCGAGCCGGCTCGCGACGAGACGCGAGGTGCTCGACTTGCCCGAGCCGCTCGTGCCGTCGACCGCGACCACGACGCCGTACGCCGTGGCGGCGTCGGTCGGCACGGGGGCGGGCGGGGGGCTGGCGGTCACGGCGAGCGAGCCTACCGGTGCGTAGCCCATCCCCTCGACTCCAAGGACACCAGCAGGTGCTCGGCGCGCGACTCCTCGACCAGCAGCTCGACCAGACCGACGGGTCGGCCGGGGTCGTGGTCGATGCGCACGTCCTCGATGTTGACCTCGCTGCGGCCGGCGTCCGCGAAGAGCCGGGCCAGCTCGCCGGGGTGGTCGGGCACCGAGACGAAGACGGTGCGCATCGGCCGGGCCGGGCCCCCGTGCTTGCCGGGGATGGCCCGGGTGCCGTCGACCCCGCGGGCCAGGAGGGCCTCCAGGCCGGGGCGGTCGGCGCCGGAGACCGCGCCGATGACCTCGTCGAGGTCGGCGCGCACCTCCGCGAGCAGGCCCAGCACGGCCTCGGCGTTGGCGGAGACGATCTGGCCGTAGAGGACGGGGTCGCCGGCCGCGACGCGGGTCACGTCGCGCACGCCCTGACCGGACAGGGCGAGGTGGTCGGCCGGGGCGCCGGCCAGCCGGGCCGCGACCAGCGCGGACAGCAGGTGGGGCACGTGGGAGGTGCGCGCGACGGCGCGGTCGTGCTCCTGCGGCGAGAGCCGCACCGGCACCGCCCCGCACAGCAGCGCCAGCGTCTCGACCGTCTCGACGGCGTCGGGCGCGGAGCCGGCGTGGGGGGTGATCGCCCACGGCCGGCCGTCGAAGAGACCGGCGGTCGCGGCCAGCGGTCCCGACCGCTCGCTGCCCGCCATCGGGTGGCTGCCGACGTAGCGGGTCACGCCCGGGTGGTCGGCGACCTCGGAGAGCGGGCCGGACTTGATGCTGCCGACGTCGGTGACGACGGCGGTGCCGCCACCGGGTGCGCCGGCGACGCGGTCCAGCGCGCGACCGATCTCCGTGGCGAGGTGGTCGGGCGGCACGGCGACGACGACCAGGCCCGCTGCGTCCGCAGGCGTCACGGGCCGCCCCGCGCCGAGGCCGGAGGCCGTGCGCAGGTTGTCGTCCGAGACGTCGCGCAGCAGCACCTCGAGGCCGGCCCGGCGGCAGGCCAGCCCGAGGGAGGTGCCCAGCAGGCCGGTGCCGACGATCTCGACCGGGCCCCGCACCTGACCCTGACCTGACCCCGGACCGGGCCCGCGACCTCACTCATCGGGGACCGAGCGCACCCGGGTGAGGTCGCTGCGCAGCGCCGCGGCGCCGTGCAGGTAGACGTGGGTCAGGTCGCCGCGCGGCAGCTCGGTCTCGACGTGGGCCATCATCCGCACCACCCGCGGCATCGAACGCTCGATCTCCAGCTCGCGGGCGCACAGCAGCGGCACCTCGCCGAACCCGAGGCGGCGGGCGGCGTACGCCGGGAACTCGCTGACCAGGTCGGAGGTCGCGGTGAAGATCACCGAGATGAAGTCGTCGACGTCCAGGCCGTTGGAACCCATCACGTCGAGCACCATCTCCGCCACCCGCTCGAGCATGTGGTCGCGGTCGTCCGCGTCGAGCTGCGTCGCCCCTCGTACCGCCCTGACCGCCACCGTGTCGCTCCTCAGCTCGCCTGCCCGTCACCTGCCGCGGGACAGGCTAGCGAGCCGAGGACGGGCAGCGGCGCGGCGACCTCAGGCCGGCTGGTAGGTGCCGAAGGACCAGTGGTTGCCCTCGGGGTCGGCGACGCTGCTGCCCCGGCCGCCGTACTCCTCGTCGCGCGGCGCCCGCAGCTCGGTGGCCCCCGCGGCCAGGGCCCGGGCGTGCACGTCGTCGGGGTCGGGGCAGACCAGGTAGATCGCCGAGCCGCCGACGTTGCGCACCGCGCCGTCGGGCCGCAGCGAGCCGGCCATCAGGCCGCCTCCGTGCGGCCACAGCAGCTCGGCGTGGTTCAGCACCGTCGGGTCGGTCTGGTCGTAGTAGGCGGCGTGCTCGGTGAAGCCGATCGCTCCCAGCCAGGTCAGCATCACCCGCGCGTCGGTGAAGCTCAGGGCCGGCCAGGTCGCCACGGTGCTCGCATCAGTCATGGCGCCCATCCTGCCCCTGGTCGGCGGCGGCGTCTTGGACGAACGGGAGCTCCTCGCGCAGCCACGCCGTGGGGCTGCGTCCGACCAGGTCGCGCCACTCGCGGGAGAGGTGCGCCTGGTCGGCGTGCCCGGTCTCGGCGGCGACGCGGGCCAGGTCGAGGCGACCACGCACGGCCTGCCGGCGTACGGCGTCGTGGCTGCGCTCGAGGCGGGCCAGCCGCGCCCAGGTCTTGGGGGCCACCCCGATCTCGGCGTGCAGCAGGGTCGCGAGATGGCGCCGGCTGTAGCCGACGTCCCGGGCGACGTCGGCCACCGTGGCGCCGCGGCGCAGCAGCTCGAGCGCCCGGGCGACCGGGGCCCGCAGGGTCGGCGCGGTCTCGTGGCGGGCCCGCGCGCGGACGAGCTCGCGCACCACGTGGGCCCGTCGCTCGACGGGATCGGTGGTCGCCAGCTGCTCGGGCAGGTGACGCAGCGCGGGATCGACGTCGCCGAGATCGAGGAGGTGACCGCGCAGGGCGGCCGCCGGCACCCCGAGCAGGGCGCGTGCGCCACGAGGGGTCAGCGAGAGCTGGACACCCCGCTGGTGACCGTCGTGATGGATCCGGGCCGGGCCGTCGTGCAGCCCGGAGACGCTCGCCCAGGACCGCTGCCGTGTGCCCGGTCTGCTCTCCCAGTCGACGTCGAGGGGCCGGCCGAGGGGCAGCACCAGCGTCAGTGCGGTCGAGGGCAGGCCGAGGTGCGTGCCGGGGGCGCCGACCTCGACGTCGTAGTCGACGAACGAGGAGACCAGACCGCGCAGCGGACCGGGTACGTCCTCGGCGACCGTCATGGGGCGAGGCTAGGGCTCCGGCGCGGGAGCGTCGAGGGCGTCGAGGTCGTGCAGGGCCGACTCCCAGCGCTCACGACGCTCCTCGTCGTCCTGCTCCCACCACGGCGTGCCCCGCTCGCCGAGGCCGTGCTTGGCCAGGCCGACCCGCGTGCGCGCCGCTGCGACCGCGTCGTCGTCGCCTCGCCTCTTCGCGGCGCCCACGCCGCTGCGGCCACGGCCCAGGTGCGAGCGCAGCCGGGTGGCGACGTCCTCGGGCAGTCCGGGGTCCTCGCGGCGCCAGCGGCGTCCGTCGACGACCAGCCACCGGTCGTCGTCGCCCGGCTCGCCGCTCATCGCAGGATCGTAGGTCGCGATGAGTCCCGACGGCGCAGCAGGTCGGCACCGTCATGGACCGACTCCACTACATCTCGAGCTGCTCCCTCGACGGCTTCGTCGAGGACGGCGCCGGCTCGTTCGACTTCGCCGCGCCCGACGACGAGGTGCACGCCGCGTTCAACGACCTCGTGCGCGAGGTGCCCACCTACGTCTACGGCCGTCGGATGCACGAGACGATGTCGTGGTGGCACGAGCCGCCCGAGGAGGCGCTGGCCTCACCGGTGACCGCCGAGTTCGCGCGCCTGTGGCAGGACGCCGACAAGGTGGTCCTGTCCCGGACGCTCGCCGAGATCGACCGACCACGCACCCGTCTGGTCACCGACCTCACCGCCGAGCTCGTCGAGGAGGTCACGGCGTCCGGGCCGGCCAGCATCGGCGGCGCCGACGTCGCCGGACAGGCCCTGGGGGCCGGCCTGGTCGGCCAGATCAGCCTGATGGTGCACCCGGTCAGCGTCGGGGGCGGCAAGCCCGTGCTGCCGCTCGGCACCCGGGTCGACCTCCGTCTGGTCGCGGAGCGTCGCTTCCCCACCGGGGCGGTGCTGCTGCGCTACACGGTCCGCTGAGACCTGGACCCGGACCCGGACCCGGACCCGGACCTGGTCACGGGCCGGCTCACAGCTCGGTGCGGTCCAGCAGGGCGCCGAGCTCGTCGAGCGTCAGGTCCCGGATCGCCCCGGCCGGCATCGCGCCCAGGCTGACCGGGCCGACCACGGTGCGGGTCAGGCGGCGTACGGGGTGCCCGACGTGGGCCAGCAGCCGCCGCACGATCCGGTTGCGGCCCTCGTGGATGGTCAGCTCGACGATCGACTTGCCCTGCGCCTGCTTGCGGGGGTCGCCGCCGAGGACCCGGGCCGCGCTGACCGTCACCGGGCCGTCGTCGAGCTCGACACCGTCGAGCAGGCCGAGCATCGTGCGGCGGTGGACCTCGCCGTCGACCTCGGCGACGTAGGTCTTGTCGACCTCGTAGGAGGGGTGCGCGAGCCGCTGGGCGAAGTCGCCGTCGTTGGTCAGGATCAGCAGGCCCGAGGTGTCGGTGTCGAGGCGTCCGACGTGGAAGAGCCGCTCGGGACGGTCGGCCACGAGGTCGGAGATCGTGCGCCGGCCCTGGGGGTCCGACATGGTCGAGACCACGCCCGTGGGCTTGTTCAGCACCAGGTAGACGTGCGGTGAGATCGGCGGCAGCCGCTTGCCCGAGACCCGGATCACGGCGGTCGTCGCGTCGACCTTGGTGCCCAGGCGCGTGACCACCTCGCCGTCGACGACCACCTCGCCGCCGAGCATCAGCTCCTCGCACTTGCGCCGCGAGGCGATCCCCGACTGAGCGAGCAGCTTGTGCAGACGGACCAGCCCGTCCTCGTCGGGCGCGGTCACGTCGTCTCCTCGATCACGGGGGTCTCCTCGGTCACGGGGGTCTCCTGGGTCGCCCGCTCGGGTCGCGGCGAGCCCATCAGGTCGCTCAGCTCGTCGGTGAGGTCGTCCATCTCGGGCAGGTACGGCGCCAGCTCCGGCAGGTCCTCGACGGAGGTGACCCCGATCCGCTCCAGGAAGTACGCCGTGGTGACGAACAGCGTGGCCCCGGTCTCGGTGTCCGCGCCGGACTCGGCGACGAGGCCGCGGTTGAGCAGGGTGCGCATCACGCCGTCGACGTTGACCCCACGCACCGCCGAGACCCGGGCCCGCGAGATCGGCTGCTTGTAGGCGACGACGGCGAGCGTCTCCAGCGCGGCCTGGGTCAGGCGGGCCTGCTGGCCCTCGAGCACGAACGACTCCACGACGGGCGCGTAGGCCTCGCGGGTGTAGTAGCGCCAGCCCCCGGCGACGTTGCGCAGCTCGAAGCCGCGTCCCGTCGCGTCGTAGTCGTGGGCGAGTGCGACGAGCGCGTCGGCGACGGCGCCCGTCGGGTAGCCGACCGCGGCCGCCAGCACCGGCTCCGGCATCGGCTGGTCGGCGACCATCAGCAACGCCTCCAGGCTCGGGGCCAGGGCCGCGACCGGTACGTCGAGAGCGGGCTCGGTCTGCTCAGTCATCGGGTGCATCCTCCCCCGTGGTCGATCCGGGTGCCGGGGTGGGTTCCTGGCCCGGCTCGGGGGGCGCCCCCTCGAACTCGTCGATGTCCTGCAACGCACCCTCGAGCGCCTCGGGGTCGTCGTCCTCGCCGCCGACCCAGCGCACGCTGAGCTCACCGAGCGCGGTGGCCTGCTCGAAGGCCAGCGCCCCCTCGCGGAACAGCTCCAGCAGCGAGAGGAAACGGGCGACGGTCGTCAGGGTGTCCGGGGAGTCGGCGCACAGCGCGCGGAACGTCGTGGTGCCGGCGCGGCGTACGCGGTCGAGGACCAGGGCGGCCTGCTCGCGCACGCTGACCGTGCTGGCGTGGATGTGGGCCAGCGACAGCTCGACGACCGGCTTGGGCGCCAGCGCCCGGGCGGCCAGGGCGGCGAACTGCTCGAGCCCGATCCCGATCAGGACCTCGGGCAGCAGCGTCGCGAACCGGTCCTCGAGGCCGACCGAGCGCGGGTGGCGGCGCGCCTCGACGGCCAGGCGGGCGTCGAGGAAGCCTGCCACCTGCTTGAACGCCTTGTACTGCAGCAGCCGTGCGAAGAGCAGGTCCCGGGCCTCGAGCAGGGCGAGGTCCTCCTCGTCCTCGACGTCACCCTGCGGGAGCAGCCTCGCCGCCTTGAGGTCGAGCAGCGTGGAGGCGACCAGCAGGAACGACGTGGTCTGCTCGAGGTCCCAGACCGGCCCGCCGGCCTTGACGTGGGCGATGAACTCGTCGGTGACCCGCGAGAGCGAGATCTCGGTGATGTCGAGCTTGTGCTTGGAGATCAGGCTGAGCAGCAGGTCGAAGGGGCCCTCGAAGTTCTCCAGCCGGACGGCGAAGGCCGGTGCCTCCGGCGAGCCCGGCCCGCTCAGGGCGCCGTCCCGCTCGGTCATCCCCGGGCGAGACGGCGGACGAGCGCGCTCTCGGCGCCGTGCTCGTCGTACTCCTCGAGGACCAGGGCGAGCGCCTCGCGCACCAGCCGACCGCGGTCCACGGCCAGGCCGTGGCCCGCCCGCAGGCTCAGGCGGGTCGTCTCGATGCCGACGAGCTCCTCGGCGGTGACGTAGACGGTCATCTTCTCGTCGTGGCGGACGCGCCCGCTCGGGCGACGCTGGGCGGCGGTCTCGGTGGGGTCCGGGACCGCGTGGACGGTGCGGGTCCTGCCGGCCGACGTGCCGGTCGACGAGCTGGGCGCCGCGGTCTCGGCGGCCTCACCGTCCTCGGTCGGACGGAACAGGTCCTCGGCCGAGGGCAGGCTCACGCGTCGTGGCATCGGGCCAGCACCTCCTTGGCCAGCTGGCGGTAGGCCGCCGCGCCGGCCGAGGAGCTGGCGTAGGAGGTGATCGGCTCGCCGGCGACGGTGGAGTCGGAGAACTTCACGGTGCGGCGGATGACGGTGTGGAAGACCGTGTCGCCCCAGGCCTGCACCAGACGCTCCATGACCTCGCGACCGTGCAGGGTGCGTCCGTCGAACATGGTGCCGAGCACGCCGTCGATCTGCAGGCGCGGGTTGAGCCGCTCCTTGACCTTGTCGATGGTCGTCTTGAGCAGCGCGACGCCGCGCAGCGCGAAGTACTCGCACTCCAGGGGCACGATGACCCCGTCGGAGGCGGTCAGGGCGTTGACGGTGAGCAGGCCGAGCGAGGGCTGGCAGTCGATGAGGACGACGTCGTAGTGGGCCAGGGCGGGGGCGAGCACGCGCTGGAGGGTCTGCTCGCGGCCGACCTCGTGCACGAGCTGGACCTCGGCGGCGGCGAGGTCGATGTTGGAGGGCAGCAGGTCCATGCCGGGCACGCCGGACGGCACGACGACCTCCTCGAGGGTGACGTCGGACTGCATCAGCAGGTTGTAGACCGTCAGGTCCATCTCGTGGGGGTTCAGGCCGAGCCCGACCGAGAGCGAGCCCTGCGGGTCGAAGTCGACGAGCAGGACGCGGCGGCCGTACTCGGCCAACGAGGCGCCGAGGTTGATCGTCGTCGTGGTCTTGCCGACCCCGCCCTTCTGGTTGCACATCGACACGACGCGCGCCGGAGCGGCGTGGTCGACCGGCGGCGGCTCGGGCAGGTGCGGCAGCGGGCGGCCGGTGGGACCGAGCTCGACGTCGGCGACGGGTCGAGCGGCCGGCGCCGGGCGCTCGAAGGGCAGCGGCTCCGCGCTCTCACGCGCCGCCTGGTCCTGCGCGCTCTCGTGCTGGCCGCGCGCGGTCGGCACCGGGGTGCGCACCAGCGGCGGCATCGAGGCGGCGGTCGCGCCACCGGCCCATCCCGAACCTGAGATTCGTGCGTCGTCCATCGGCCTGCCCCTGTCTCTCGCGCCGCCCCGGAGGGCCTGACGAGATCAGCATGGATTGTCGACACAGCGACATTGCGCAGGCGCGCCGCAGCGCCTCAGACGGCGAGCAGGTCGGCGTACTCCTCGTGGCGCTCGATCCACTCGGCGACGAACGGACACTGGGCGACGACGCGGTGCCGGCCTGCGGTCCGGACGTCGTCCAGCGCGCCCCGGGCGAGCTCGGAGCCGAGACCCTGGCCCTCGAAACGGTCGCCGATCTCGGTGTGGGTGAACACGATCACCTCGACACCCTCGTCGTCGGCGAGGGCGTACGCCGCGAAGCCGGCCCGCTCCCCCGCGGCCCAGACCTCGTAGCGCTTGTCCTCGGGGACGTGGCGGACCTCGATCGCGTCGCGACCGGGTCCCGACGGTGTGGGCTCTGTCATGACCACCAGCCTAGGCAGCAGGAATGCGCGCACGCGGGTGAGGGTTGGGCAGTAGTTGAACCATCATCGACGGCGGCTGCCGGCGGTGCCCCCCAGATCGAGAGGTCGTGCTCGTGTCCCGAGCCTTCGAGTCCGTGAACGTCGGGTCCTGGACCCTCCCCCAGCGCTTCGTGATGGCGCCCCTGACCCGCAACCGGGCGGGCGCGGGCATGGTCCCCTCGGACCTCGCCGCCACCTACTACGGCCAGCGCGCCGGCGCGGGACTGATCATCAGCGAGGGCACCCAGCCCAGCGCGGTCGGCCAGGGCTACCTGAACACCCCCGGCATCCACAGCCCCGAGCAGGTCGAGGGCTGGCGCAGGGTCGGCGAGTCCGTCCACGCCGGAGGCGGCCGGATCGTCGTGCAGCTGATGCACGTCGGACGCATCGCGCACCCCGACAACAAGGCCGGTCTCGAGAGCGTCGCCCCCAGCGCCATCGCGGCGCCGGGTCAGATGATCACCGCCGAGGGCAGCGTCGACCACGTCGTGCCCCGCGCGCTCGAGACCGACGAGATCCCCGGCCTGATCGAGGAGTTCGTCTCCGCCGCCCGCAACGCGGTCGAGGCCGGCCTCGACGGTGTCGAGGTGCACGCCGCGAACGGCTACGTCCTCCACCAGTTCCTCGCGCCGTCCTCCAACGAGCGCACCGACGAGTACGGCGGCTCCCCGGCCAACCGCGCCCGCCTCGTCGTCGAGGTCACCCGCGCCGTCGCCGAGGCGATCGGCGCCGACAAGGTCGGCATCCGGATCTCGCCCTCGCACAACATCCAGGGCTGCCTGGAGGAGGACGAGCACGAGACCCGCGAGGCCTACGAGACCCTGGTCGCCGGCATCGCCGACCTCGGGCTGGCCTACCTGAGCATCCTGGCCGACCCGACCGCCGACCTGACCCGCGACCTGCGCAAGACCTTCGCCGGCCCGACGATCGTCAACTCCGGCTTCGCCGACGTCACCCAGCTCGAGGACGTCGAGCGGATCATCACCGAGGACCAGGGCGACCTGGTCGCCGTGGGCCGCGAGTACATCGCGAACCCGGACCTCGCCGACCGCTGGCGCACCGGTGCCGAGCTCAACGAGCCGAACTCCGACACGTTCTACGGCGGCGGGGCCGAGGGCTACACCGACTACCCGTTCCTCGAGAGCGCCTGAGACACCTCAGCACGCGATGAGCGTCATGGAGCCCTCCGACGAGAGGTTCCGGACGCTCGTCCGTGCCGGTAGCCCCGTCACGGTGGTGCAGTGGCGGGGCTGCGGCTGCTGCTGGTCTGCGCGGTCGGTCGAGGGTCAGAAGGGTGGCTCTTCTTCGACCTTCGGTGGGGGTGGTGGCTCGTCGGGGTCGGGTGGTCGCGCCGACCTTCGTCGACTTGGATCGGCGTCTGGGTGGGGGCTTGGGTGGGGGTGCGATGGAGTACTCCAACGGCGGCGGCTCCGGTGCCACGGGCGGCGCCTCGGTGACGTCGAAGGTCCCTTCCGGCATCCGCAGCGTCTTGAGTCCGTGGGGGCTGGTCCACAGGTACACCCCGGTGTGAGGGTCTCGTAGGACCACCCGAGGTGGGTCTTGTGCCGGTGATGACGCCGGCACATCGGCGCCTGGTTCGCTGAGCAGGTCAGGCCTTGGGGCCAGGGGACGCAGTGCTCGTGGTCGCAGGCCCTGGCGGGGCGGGTGCAGCGGGGGAAGACACAGGTCTGGTCACGCAGGATCGTCTGCTCCCGCAGGTCCCCGGTGGACTCGTACGAGCCGACGTGGAGGTGGTCGGCGAGGTCGATCACCGGGCGCACGGTGACGTTCCCGGCCGTCGCGCACCAGGCGCGGACCTGCTCGGTCAGCACCGGCCGGTGGGTGTTGGCCAGGGTCGCGACCCCGTGCTGGGCGGGGTCGTAGCCGTACCCGGTGATCGCCGCCGCAGCGACGTGGGCGTGCACGACCACCGCCCGCCGGGCGGGGAGGTCGCACCTGCGTGACCGTCGGCGTCGACACACTCATCGTCGACTCAGCGTCAGCGTGGACTGCAGACGGGCGAGGTCGCCGAGGGCGGCGGCGCGGCGCACGGTCATGGTGTCGGTCGAGCCGAGGAGCTTCAGCTCGTGGGCCCGGTCGGACAGCGCGGTCTCGAGGTCCAACGCGTCCGCGGCGTCGAGGCACGCCGTTGATGTCGACGGTCCCGGACAGGTCGCCGCCCTGCTCGCGCAGGTGGATGGTCACACCCGCGTTTCTCGGCGGTGGCCTTGCGGTGCGCCTCGGCCTTCTCCGGCTCCCACCGGGCCAGGGCAGCCTGCACGACCCGGTCGAGCTGGGCGTTGGACACGGAGTGGGTGAACCCGTTGACGTGACGGTCGACGTGCTCGGCGCCCTCCTCACACAGGATCATGGTGGCCTCGGCGACGATCTTGGCCCGCCACCACGCACACCGCCCCGACAGGACCGCCTCCCACAGGCGCGGGAGGCGGTAGCGGATCTCCAGGATCACCCCGAGGAACCGCCTGCCGCCGTCGGTCGAGAGCCCGAGGGCGACCGGCGAGCTCGGTGACCGCGGCCTCCCCGACCAG
The DNA here is from genome assembly GCA_963714475.1 of uncultured Actinomycetota bacterium. Classification (GTDB taxonomy): domain Bacteria; phylum Actinomycetota; class Actinomycetes; order Propionibacteriales; family Nocardioidaceae; genus Nocardioides. The sequence goes on along the minus strand of CAVQOP010000005.1, from coordinate 159,914 downwards.
CGGCGCCCCCGGACCCGCCAGCGTCAGCCCGTGCTCGCCGAACCCGGCATGGAACGACGCCTCATCCAGGCGATCATGACCTCGTGAGCGACCGCCCACTCCAGCGCGACCTGGATCTTCGCGATCTCCGCCGCCCGGACACCGGCCTCCCGGGAGCGCAGCGCGTCGAGCAGACCCTGACGGGTCTCGTCGGTGGCTGCGGCAGCGGGCATGACCTCATCATACTAGAACACACGTTCTATCGCTAGACGTTGTCCACACGATCTATCCTGTCCTTCCTCGGGACATCGGTGCCACACGTCGGTTTGGTCTCGGTGCGACTTTCTAACGCCGGGGCTCCAGCGGTGGCAGCCCATGAGCCCATCGATCCCTGGTGTCCGTCTCGCAAACTCACGCTGGCCTGATGACGCACCCCGTGGGGCGGTCTCGACGTTCTGTGCGACGGCGTCTCGCGGAAGCCGTTCTACGAGCTCCGCAAGCGGGCACGTGCCGACGAGCCGGCCGCAGCGCAGCGTCGGAACCCCGGACTCCGCGGCCGGAGTCGAGGCCCCAGGCCGTCAGAGTCGGCGGAAGCCGGTGGTGGTGAGGACGAGCTCGCCCTGCTCGTCGGTGGCGTCGAGGTCGGCGGTGGCCTCGATGACCCAGTCGTGGTGCTCCTCGGGGTCGTGCAGGGTCTGGGTGACCCGCAGCAACCGGGCGCTCACACCCTCGGGGGCCCGGCCGGCTCACCCGACTCGTGCTCCACCCGGAGCAGGTCCGGCCCGCGCGCGTCGCCGTCGAGCAGGACCGAGTCGTGCTCGGCGAAGTAGGCCTCGATGCCCTCGTCCCACCTCGTCCGGGTCATCACGACCTCGCGCGGCGGGTCGAAGCGGTCGGCAGCGGTCCGCTCGACGGCCATCAGTGCGTCGAGGTCGTCGCGCGCGACCAGCTCGACGCGTCGCCACATCGCGTTGCGCACCATCACCTCGAAGGCGCGCCCCTGGGCCGACAGCGGCCGCGGGGGGCGGACGGCGGTGCCGTCGGTGACCGTCCGCGCGACGGCGTCGGGGTCGCTCATGGCCTCCCACTCGTCGAGCAGCGAGGAGTCGGTCTGGCGCACCGTCTCGCCGAGCCACTGCTCGAGGTCCTCCAGCTCGGGCGTGCGGTGCGCCTCGGGCAGGGTCTGGCGCAGGAAGCGGTAGGCGTCGGTGAGGTAGCGCAGCACCAGCCCCTCCCCGCGGGCCAGGTTGTAGCGCCCGACGAAGTCGGTGAAGCCCATCCCCTGCTCGTACATCTCGCGCACGATCGAGGCCGGCTCGAGCGCCTCCTCCGGCAGCCAGGGGTGCGCACCGCGGTACACCTCGTACGTCGCCTCGAGCAGCTCGGCGAGCGGGCGGGGCCAGGTGACCTGGTCGAGCAGCGCCATCCGCTCGTCGTACTCGAGCCCGTCGGCCTTCATCTCCGCGACCGCCTCGCCGCGGGCCTGGTGCTGCTGGGCGAACAGGATCTGTCGCGGCTTCTCCAGCACGGCCTCGATCACCGAGAGCAGGTCGAGGCTGTACGTCTCCGACTCGGGGTCCAGCACCTCGAAGGCCTCGAGCGCGAAGTGCGAGAGCGGCTGGTTCAGCGCGAAGTCTCGCGGCAGGTCGACGGTCAGCACGTAGCGCCGGCCGTGCTCGTCGGGCTCGTCGAGGCGGGTCAGCACCTCGGTCTCGACGAGGCTGCTCGCGAGCTGGAGCGCACGCCGGGCGAGCCGGAGCTGGCTGCGGCGGTCCTCGTGGTTGTCGGTGAGCAGGCGTCGCAGGACCGGGAAGGCGTCCTCCTCGCGTGCGACGACGTTGATCAGCATCGCGTTGTCGACCTTCATCCGCGAGACCAGGGTCTCGGGCACCCCGGCGACGAGCTTGTCGTAGGTCTGCTCGGTCCACACCACCGTGCCCTCGGGCGGCTTCCTGAGCTGGGCCTTGCTCTTGCGCTTGGCCTGCTTCTCCTCGCTCATCGCGGCGTTCTTGGCCGCCGCCTTCGCCTTGGCCTTCTCGTTGTCGATGACGTGCTCGGGAGCCTGGACGACGATGGTGCCCGCGGTGTCGAAGCCGGCCCGTCCGGCACGACCGGCGATCTGGAGGAACTCCCGGGTGCGCAGGGTGCGCGAGCGGCGCCCGTCGTACTTGGCCAGGGCAGTGAACAGCACCGTGCGGATCGGCACGTTGATCCCGACGCCGAGGGTGTCGGTGCCGCAGATGACGTGCAGCAGCCCGGCCTGGGCGAGCTGCTCGACCAGACGCCGGTAGCGCGGCAGCATGCCCGCGTGGTGCACCCCGACCCCGCGCCGCAGCAGCTTGGAGAGGTTCTTGCCGAAGCCCGCCCCGAAGCGGAAGCCGGCCAGCCGCTCCGCCCGCGTCTCGGCGAGCGCCTTGGCCGGCTCCGAGGTCGCCTTGAGCCAGGGCACGGTGAGCAGCGACGTCGCCTGCTCCACGGCCGCGGCCTGGGTGAAGTGCACGACGTAGACCGGTGACTGGTGGGTCGAGACGAGCTCCTCGAGGGTCTCGGCCAGCGGCGTGAGGGCCCAGTGGAAGGCCAGGGGCACCGGCCGCTCGGCGTCGGCGACGACCGCGGTCGGGCGACCGCTGCGCCGCTCGAGGTCGGCGGCGAGGTACGTCGTGTCGCCCAGCGTCGCCGACATCAGCAGCACCTGCGCCGCGGGCAGCTCGAGCAGCGGCACCTGCCAGGCCCAGCCGCGGTCGGGCTCGGCGTAGTAGTGGAACTCGTCCATCACGATGAGACCGACGTCGGCGTCCGCCCCCTCGCGCAGCGCGATGTTGGCCAGCACCTCCGCGGTGCAGCAGATGATCGGGGCGTCGGTGTTGACCGCCGCGTCGCCGGTCAGCAGCCCGACGTCGTCGGCGCCGAAGATGGCGCACAGCTCGAAGAACTTCTCGCTGACCAGGGCCTTGATCGGCGCGGTGTAGAAGCCGACCTTGCCCTCGGCCACGGCCCCCATCAGGGCGCCCACGGCGACCAGCGACTTGCCGGACCCGGTCGGGGTGGCCAGGACCACGTTGCTGCCCGAGAGCAGCTCGATGAGGGCCTCCTCCTGGTGCGGGTAGAGCTCGAGCCCCCGCCCGGCCGCCCAGTCGACGACCTCCGCGAAGACCTTGTCCGGGTCGCTGGCCGGGTCCCCGGCCGCTCCGGCGGCTCCGGCGGCGTCCGTCACAGCGCCCTCGGGTGCGCGGTCGCGAAGACCTCACGCAGGTTGTCGACCGTGACCAGGGTGTAGACCTGCGTCGTCGTCACCGAGGCGTGCCCCAGCAGCTCCTGCACGACCCGGACGTCGGCGCCCCCGTCGAGCAGGTGGGTGGCGAAGGAGTGCCGCAGCGTGTGGGGCGAGACGTCGCGCTCGACCCCGGCCCGCTCGGCCGCCTTGACCAGCACCGCCCAGGCCGACTGTCGCGAGAGCCGCCCCCCGCGGGCGTTGAGGAACAGCGCGGCGGTGCCGCGTCCCTCACCGACCAGCACCGGACGGGACCGGGTCAGGTAGTCACGCAGCGCCTCGCGGGCGTAGGACCCGACCGGGACCAGCCGCTCCTTGCCGCCCTTGCCGCGCAGCAGCAGGGCGCCCTCGCCGGGCTCGGCGTCGACGACCTCGGTCACGTCGTCGACGTCGAGGCCGACCGACTCGGAGATCCGCGAGCCCGTGCCGTAGAGCACCTCGAGCAGGGCGCGGTCACGCAGCGCCAGCGGGGTGCCGGGCGACCCGGCCGCCTCGAGGATGGCCTCGACGTCGCCCAGGGGCAGCGCCTTGGGCAGCCGCTTGGCCGGCGCCGGCGGGCGTACGCCGTGCGCCGGGTCCGTCGCGCTCAGCCCGTCGGCCAGCGCGAAGCGGTGGAAGCCGCGCACCGCGACGACCGTGCGGGCCGCCGAGGACGCACCCAGGGGCGGGTGGTCGGTGTCTCCCTCGCGCAGGCGGGCCAGGAACTCGCTCACCGTCTGCTCGGCGACCTCGTCGAGCCCGACGATCCCGACCTGGTCGAGGTAGGACAGGTAGCGGCGCAGGTCACGACGGTAGGAGCTCAGCGTGTTGACGGCCAGACCCTTCTCGACCGTGAGGTGGTCGAGGTAGGTCCGTACCGATCGACCCAGCTCCGTGCCGGTCGGGCGCGGAGCGGAGGGCGCGGTGGTGGGCGGGCTCGCGGGCTCAGGCAAGGGCCTCGTCCACGCCCACCACGTCGAGCCCGGTGGCCTCGGCGACGGGCGCGTTGGTCAGCGACCCGGCGTGCACGTTGAGCCCGAGGGCCAGGCTGGCGTCGGCGCGCAGTGCCTCGCGCCAGCCGCGCTGGGCGAGCGCGACGACGTAGGGCAGCGTGGCGTTGGTCAGGGCGAAGGTCGAGGTCCGCGGGACCGCACCGGGCATGTTGGCCACGCAGTAGAAGACCGAGTCGTGCACCAGGTACGTCGGGTCGGCGTGGGTGGTCGCGTGGGTGTCCTCGAAGCAGCCGCCCTGGTCGACGGCGATGTCGACGAGCACCGAGCCGGGCTTCATCTGGGAGACGAGCTCGTTGGTGACGAGCTTGGGTGCCTTGGCGCCGGGGATGAGGACCGCTCCGATGACCATGTCGGCCTCGCGGACCTGCTGGGCGATGGTCAGCGTCGAGGAGGCCAGGCCGTGGACGCGGTTGCCGTAGCGCCAGAACGACATCCGCAGCTTGTCGAGGTCGGTGTCGAGCAACGTGACGTCGGCGCCCATGCCGAGCGCGATGTTGGCGGCGTTCTGGCCCGCGACGCCGGCGCCGATGACGACGACCTTGGCGTTGGCCACGCCGCCGACACCCCCCATCAGCACGCCGCGCCCGCCCTGGGCCTTGAGCAGGGCGTGGGCGCCGACCTGGGGCGCCAGGCAGCCGGCGACCTCCGACATCGGGTAGAGCAGCGGCAGCGAGCCGGAGGGCAGCTGGACGGTCTCGTAGGCGATGGCGGTGACCTGGCGCTTGACCAGCTCCTCGCTCAGCGCCTGGTCGGCGGCGAGGTGGAGGTAGGTGAAGAGGGTCTGGCCCTCGCGCATCCGGTGGTACTCCTCGGCGACCGGCTCCTTGACCTTGAGCACGGTCTCGGCCTCACCCCAGACCTCGTCGGCGTCGCCGACGATGCGCGCACCCTGGTCGACGTACTCCTCGTCGGTGATCGAGGAGCCGGTGCCGGCGCCGGACTGGACGAGGACCTCGTGACCGTGGGTGACGAGCTCGTGCACGCCGATCGGCGTGATCGCTACGCGGTACTCGTGGTTCTTGACCTCGGTGGGGACGCCGATCTTCATGGTCTGCCTCCTGTGCTCGTTCCTCGCTGCCGGACCGCTCGGACCCTACCGCTCCGCGCCGACGAGTCCGCGTGCCTGGGCGGCCAGCACCGCCACCACCAGCGGGCCGTCGCCGATGCGGGAGTCGAGCACGGCGGCGACGAGGTCGCTGAAGGGCACCCACCCGGTGCGCATCTCCGCCTCCTCGTGCTCGGGCTCGAAGTCACCGCGGCCGACGTCGCGCAGCCCGCGCGCCACGAAGTGGTGCATGACCTCCTCGGAGATCCCGGGCGAGGACCACGTCGTGGTCAGGTGCGTCCAGGAGCCGGCCTCGAGCCCGGTCTCCTCGCGCAGCTCGCGCCGCGCGACGTCCTCGGGCGACTCCTCCGCGTCACCGTCCATCAGCCCGGCGGGGAGCTCGAGGAACACCCGGCGCGCGGCGTGGCGGTACTGCCACAGGCACAGCACCCGCTCGTCGTCGTCGACGGCGAGCACGACGACCGCCCCGGGGTGCTCGAGCACCAGGCGCCGGAAGGGCTCGTCCTCGGGGTGCCCGGGGCGGGTGATCCGGTCCTCGCGCAGGGCCATCACCCAGCCGTCGCGGTGCAGGTCGCGGGTCGAGGTGACCGGCCAGGTCTCGGCGACGTCCTCGAGCGGACCGCCGGGCTGGTCGGAGGGGGTGGTCGCCATGGCCGTCACGCTAGCGGGACCTGCCGGGCCTCCAGGACCTGCCGGACCTGCCGGACCTGCCGGACCTCCGGGCTCAGTCGACCTCGAGGGCTTGCGTCGGGGCCGGCTCACGGTGGGCCTCACGGCGCAGACCGGACTCGTCGAGCGGGAAGCGCAGCTCACGCTGCCGGGCGATGGCTGCCCCGACGAGCCCGGCGAACAACGGGTGCGGGCGCGTCGGACGCGAGCGCAGCTCGGGGTGGGCCTGGGTCGCGACGTAGTAGGGGTGCACCGAGCGCGGCAGCTCGACGAACTCGACGAGGTCGAGGTCGGGGTTGAGCCCGGAGAAGACCAGACCGGCCTCCTCGAGCTGCTCGCGGTAGGCGTTGTTGACCTCGTAGCGGTGACGGTGGCGCTCCTCCACCCGGCTCTGGCCGTACGCCGCGCGCACCACGCTGCCGGGGCGCAGCTCCGCGGGATACAGCCCGAGTCGCATCGTGCCGCCGAGGTCGCCCTCCCCCTCGACCACGCTCTTCTGCTCCTCCATCGTCGCGATGACCGGCTCGGGACAGTCCGGGTCGAACTCGGTCGACGCAGCCTTCGCCAGGCCGGCCACGGAGCGGGCGTACTCGATGACCAGGCACTGCAGGCCCAGGCACAGTCCGAGGGTCGGGATGCCGTGGGTGCGCGCGTAGCCCAGCGCACCGACCTTGCCCTCGATGCCGCGCACGCCGAACCCTCCCGGCACGCACACCGCATCGACGTCCTGGAGCTGCTTGGCGGCCCCCGCCGGCGTGTCGCAGGTGTCGGAGGCGACCCAGCGCAGGTTGACCTTCGCCTCGTGGGCGAACCCGCCCGCGCGCAACGCCTCGGCGACCGAGAGGTAGGCGTCGGGCAGGTCGACGTACTTGCCCACGAGAGCGACGGTGACCTCCTCGCTGGGGTGGTGCACCCGGCGCAGCAGGTCGTCCCACAACGTCCAGTCGACGTCGCGGAAGGGCAGGTCGAGACGGCGTACGAGGTAGGCGTCGAGACCTTCGCGGTGCAGGACCTTCGGGATGTCGTAGATCGACGGCGCGTCGGCTGCGCACACCACCGCGTCCTGGTCGACGTCGCACATGAGCGAGATCTTGTTCTTGATCGACTCCGGGATCTCGCGGTCGGCGCGGCACACGACGGCGTCCGGCTGGATGCCGACCTGGCGCAGCGCGGCCACCGAGTGCTGGGTCGGCTTGGTCTTCAGCTCCCCCGACGGCCCGATGAACGGCACGAGCGAGACGTGGAGGAAGAAGCAGTTGGCCCGACCGATGTCGTGGCGGACCTGGCGGGCCGCCTCGAGGAAGGGCAGCGACTCGATGTCGCCGACCGTGCCGCCGATCTCGGTGATCACCACGTCGACCGGGTCGGCCGGCGGCCCGTCGGCCGCGTGCCCGCCCATGGCGAGGATGCGCTCCTTGATCTCGTTGGTGATGTGCGGGATCACCTGGACGGTGTCCCCGAGGTAGTCGCCGCGCCGCTCCTTGGCGATCACGCTCGAGTACACCTGCCCGGTCGTCACGTTGGCGATCTGGGACAGCTCGGTGTCCAGGAACCGCTCGTAGTGACCGATGTCGAGGTCGGTCTCGGCGCCGTCGTCGGTGACGAAGACCTCCCCGTGCTGGAAGGGGTTCATCGTGCCGGGGTCGACGTTGAGGTAGGGGTCGAGCTTCTGCATCGTGACGCGCAGACCCCGCGAGCGCAGCAGCCGACCGAGGCTGGAGGCGGTCAACCCCTTGCCCAGCGAGGAGGCGACCCCGCCGGTGACGAACACGTGCTTGGTGGGCTCGGCTCCGTGGACCTTCACGGGACTCGACCCTAGCCCAGGTGCTGAGCGCTCGCCGCCACGACCACGCCTCAGCGAGCCAGCGCCCGCGCCGGCTGGGCGACCGCCAGCAGCTCACGGGCGTGGGCGAGGCCGGTGTCGGACTCGGCGAGACCGGCCAGCATCCGGGAGAGCTCGCGCTCCCGGCCCGCCTCGTCGAGCAGGCTCAGCCCGGAGGTGGTCACGGTGCCGTCGCTGCTCTTGAGGACCAGCACGTGGCGGTCGGCGTACGCCGCGACCTGCGGCAGGTGCGTGACCACGAGCACCTGGGCGGTGCGGGCCAGCGCCGCCAGCCGGCGTCCGATCTCGACCGCCGACGCGCCACCCACCCCCGCGTCGACCTCGTCGAAGACGAACGTGGGCACGGGGCTGGTGCCGGCCAGCGTGACCTCGAGGGCCAGCATGACCCGGGACAGCTCGCCCCCGGAGGCTCCCTTGGCCAGGGGACGGGGCTCGGCCCCGGTGTTCGCGGCGAGCTGCAGCTCGACCTCGTCGACCCCGTGGGCGCCGGCTCGCAGGTGGGTTCCGTCGACGGGCAGGCTGGTGTCGCCGCCCGGCTCCCCCGGCGTACGCCGCACCGCCACCTCGATGCGGGCGTGCGGCATGGCGAGGGCGGTCAGCTCCCCGGTGACGGTCGTGGCCAGGTGGGCCGCCGCGTCCTGGCGGGCGGCCGAGAGCCGCCCGGCGAGCGCGCCGAGGTCCTTGCGGGCCTGGTCCCGCTCCGCACGCAGCTGCTCGATCCGCTCGTCGGTGCCGTCGAGGTCGAGCAGGCGCTGCGCCGCCCGGTCGGACCAGGCGAGGACCTCCTCGACGCTGTCGCCGTACTTGCGGGTCAGCGCGCTCAGCGCCGAGCGCCGCTCGGAGACCGCGGCGAGGCGTCCGGGGTCGGTCTCGACGCGGCTCGCGTAGGACGCGACGTCACCGGCGACGTCGGAGAGCAGGTAGGTCACCTCCGCCAGGCGGTCGGCCAGGTCGCCGGCCTCGGGATCCAGGTCGCGCACCCCCTCGAGGCCGGTGCGCGCGGCCGAGGCGGCCGCGAGGGCGTCGGCCCCGCCGGTGTCGCTGGAGAGGGCCTCGCGAGCGAGCTCCGCGGCCTCGCGCAGGGTGTCGGCCGAGCCGAGGCGGGCCTCGTCGACGGCCAGCCTGACGTCCTCGCCCGGCTCGGGGGACAGCGCCTCGACCTCGGCGAGCCCGAAACGCAGCAGGTCTGCCTCCCGGGCTCGCTCACGCGCCGTGGTGACGATCTCCTCGAGCTCGGCGCCGAGCCCGAGCAGGTGCTGCCAGCCCGCGGCGTAGGTCGCGACGAGGTCGCCGACCTCCGAGCCTGCGAAGCGGTCCAGCGCCTCGCGCTGGGTGCGCGCCCGCAGGAGCCGGTGCTGGTCGGACTGGCCGTGCACGGCGACGAGCGGCTGGGCGATCTCGGCGAGCCTCGCCACCGGCACGGAGGCGCCGCCCGCGAAGGCCCGCGAGCGGCCCTCGGCGGAGACGTTGCGCGCCAGGACGACGCGTCCGTCCTCGACCTCGCCGCCCGCCTCGTCGACGGCACGGGCCACGTCGGGCAGCGTGCGGGTGTCCACGACGCCCTCGACCCGCGCCTGACGGGCGCCCGTGCGGACCGCACCGGTGTCGGCTCGTCCGCCGAGCAGCAGGCCGAGGGCGGTGACCACCATGGTCTTGCCCGCCCCGGTCTCACCGGTGACGACGGTCAGGCCCGGCCCGAGCTCGAGGCTGGTGGCGTCGATGACGCCGAGCGAGCTGATCCGGATCTCCTCGATCACGCGTCGTCCTCGGCGGCGACGGCCACGTGGCCGCCGCGGGGCAGCCGTCCGCGTCGCTCGGCGGCGCCGCGCCAGCCCTCCACGGGCAGGCCGAACTTGGCGACGAGGCGGTCGGTGAACGGAGAGTCCGTCAGTCGCACCAGTCGCAGCGGCACGTCGCTGCGGCGCACCTCGATGCGCGCGCCGACGGGGAGGTCGGTCGCGCGGCGGCCGTCGCACCACAGCACCCCGGCGCCCGGGGCCGGCGCGAGCACCTCGACCGCGAGCACGGAGGTCGGTGCGGCGACGAGGGGCCGCGCGAACAGGGCGTGGGCACTGATCGGCACCATCAGCAGGGCCTCGACGCCGGGCCACACGACGGGCCCGCCGGCGCTGAAGTTGTAGGCGGTCGAGCCCGTCGGGGTCGCGCAGACCACGCCGTCGCAGCCCCAGCGCGACAGCGGGCGCCCGTCGATCTCGATGACGACCTCGAGCATCCGCTCGCGCGCGGCCTTCTCGACGCTGGCCTCGTTGACCGCGAAGGTCGAGCTGACCACCTCTCCCTCGCGCAGCACCCGGACGTCGAGGGTGAGCCGGTCCTCGATCGCGTAGCGCCGCTCGACGATCGCGGCGATGGTCGAGGCGACGTCGTCCTGCTCGGCCTCCGCGAGGAACCCGACGTGGCCCAGGTTGACCCCGAGGATGGGGGTGCCGCTGCCGCGGGTGATCTCGGCGGCACGCAGGATCGTGCCGTCGCCGCCGATGACCAGGGTCAGCTCGCAACCCTCGCTCGCGCTGGCGTCACCGTCGTCGGCGATCAGCTCGACCAGCGGACCCGGCTCGATCGCCAGGTCGGTGGCCTCCGTCAGCTTCAGCCGGACCATGACCCCGGCGGCCGTCAGCGCCTGGAACGACTCCCGGGCCACCTCGCGCGCGGCCTGGCGACCCGTGTGCGCCAGGAGCAGGACGCGGCGTACGTCGGGGCGTGCCTCGGGTGCCGGGTCGGGCGGCGGCGGATCGGGCAGGGCGTCGGGAGGCGTGGAGCCGGCGGGGTCGGGGGGCGGGCTCACTGTGGCACTCTCTCACCCGGTGCCGACGGCGGGCCGACCTGCACCTCCTGCGAGGTCACGGCCACCTCGACCTGGTCCGGGGTGACCGGACCCGGTCCCTGACGGAGCCAGACGAAGAACTCCACGTTGCCCGAGGGTCCCGGCAGCTGGCTCGGAGCCACACCGTGGAGTCCCCAGCCGAGCGCGGCGGCGGCCGCGGCGACCGCCTGCACCGCCTCGGTCCGCAGGGCAGGCGAGCGGACCACGCCACCCTTGCCGACGCGGTCCTTGCCCACCTCGAACTGTGGCTTGACCATCAGCACGAGGTCGGCCTCGGCCCGGGAGCACGCGACCAGCGCGGGGAGCACGAGGCGCAGCGAGATGAACGACAGGTCGCCGACGACGAGGTCGACGGCTCCCCCGAGCAGGTCGACGGTGAGGTCGCGGATGTTGGTCCGGTCGTGGACCAGCACCCGGTCGTCCTGCCGGAGCCGCCAGACGAGCTGGCCGTAACCCACGTCGACGGCGCACACCTGAGCCGCACCGGCCCGCAGGAGCACGTCGGTGAAGCCGCCTGTCGACGCCCCGGCGTCGAGTGCACGGCGACCGTCGACCACCAGCCCGTGCGGGCCGAAGGCCTCGAGCGCACCGGCGAGCTTGTGACCTCCCCGCGAGGCGTAGTCCGGGCTGTCGGCGTCCTCCGCCACGAGCAGCGCCACGTCGGTGGTGACCCCGGTCGCCGCCTTGGTGGCCACGGCGCCACCGACCTTGACCCGCCCGTCGGCGACCAGCGTCGCAGCGTGCTCGCGTGAGCGGGCCAGCCCGCGGCGGACCAGCTCGGCGTCGAGGCGCAGGCGGCGTGGTGGCACGGCGGCTCCCTTCCTCCTTCACTCGTCCGGCTGGTCGGCACGTCGCGGGCGAGACCGCCGCCGCCCGCCGCCGTCCTAGCCGACCGGACCCGACTGGTGGTCGCTGCCGTCCGCGGTGTCGAGGGCTGCACGCAGCCGCGCGTGCGCGTCGTCGATCGCCGCCACCTGGTCGTCGACCGGACCGCCGAAGACGTCGACGAGCTCACGCAGCACCCTGTCGACCTCACCGAGCCCCGTGTGGGGCGGGGGTGCACCGTGCTCGCTCATCGCGCCAGGCTACCGGCCGGTGCCGGCGGCATCCGGCACCTGCACGCCACCGGCATCGACCGGCTCGCCGTCGTCGTCGAGGTGCTGCCACGCCGCACACGCGACGACGCGCCACCAGTCCCCCGGGTCACCGCTGCCGCTGACCTCGAGACGACCGTCGGCGACCCGGGCGACCCAGCCGCCGAGGTCCCAACCGCCGTCATGCTCCTGGGGTGCCCGGTGGCGGTGGTGCAGCCCCCCGAGGTCGGTCGCCAGGAAGGTCGGTCGCGACGCAGGCGCGGCACTGAGCACCTCGGGCAGACCCGTGACGCCCGTGAGCACGAGCAGCGTGTCGACCCCGCTGTTGCGGCCGCCCTCGATGTCGGTGTCGAGGCGGTCACCCACCATCAGCGGCCGGTTCCCACCCACCCGGGCGATCGTCTCGTCGAGCAGCGGACGCGCCGGCTTGCCGGCCACGGCGGGGTCGACCTGACTGAACCGGCGCAGCATGTCGACCAGGACACCGTGCCCCGGAGCGACGCCGTACGGCGTCGGGATCGTCATGTCGGTGTTGCTGGCCACCCAGGGCAGCCCGTCGCGCACCAGCACTGCGGCCCGCATCACCTCGCTCCACCGCACGTCGGGGCCGTAGCCGGTCACGAGGGCGGCCGGTTCGGCGTCGTCGGGCCGCGAGCCGGGCTCGTCGACCACCGGGACCGGCCGCAGGCCCGCGTCGGCGAAGGACTGCCACAGCCCCTCACCACCGAGGAGCCGGACGACGGCGCCCTCGCCGTGGCGCTCGCGGACCAGGCTCGCGGCGGCCTGGGCCGAGGTCACGACATCGTCGGCGGAGGCCTCGACCCCCAGCTCTCGCAGGTGCTCGGCGACGGCGTCCGCCGGTCGGGAGGCGTTGTTGGTGACGAATGCGCACCGGGCCCCGGCCTCGGTGGCGCGCCGCAGGTGGTCGGCCGCTCCGGGGACCGCCTCGCGACCGACGTAGACCACCCCGTCCAGGTCGAGCATGACCAGGTCGTAGGCCTCTTCCAGGGGTTGCTCGCTGCTGGCCAGCACCAGGACTCCCTCCGCGACGACTCGGACGTCGGCGCGTGGGCACCCTACGATGCGCTGATGCTCGCCGACCGCCCGGCCGCAGCACCCCTGTCCCTGCCCGCGCTGCCCGGGCCGCTGTCACTGACCGCGTTCCGGCCACGCCACCTCGCCGTCTCGCTGCTGGGTGGGCCGCCGGGACAGGCTGACCGAGCTGTCGTCGCCGCGCTGGCCCACGCGAGCGGTCCTGAGCCCGGCCCCGAGTGGGCTGGTCGTCCACGAGCTGACCAGCGGGACGCGTCGGGTGCGGGGCGTCGTGGGCCTCCTCGGGGTCCTGGGAGCCCGCGGGAGAGCTGAGGAGGTCGACCGGAGCCAGGCCGCTCTCCTGCCGCACGAGGGCGCGATCGCCGAGCGCGCGGCTCGCCTCGCCGACCGGATGGCCGCTCTCGCCCTCGACCCGGCACCGATCCTGCTCCTGCACCGCTCCAGCGACGGCCCCGGGCTCGCCGACGCCCTGGACCACCTGGTCGCACGGCCACCGGACGTGAGCGCCGTCGACGGCCACGACAACCTGCACCGGTGGTGGGACGTGCAGGACGCGCCGAGCATCGGCCGGGTCGCTCGGGCCGTGACCTCGGCACAGCTGCTGATCGCCGACGGACACCACCGCTACGCCGCACACCTCGACCTGGCCGCGCGCGACCCCCGGGTCGGGGACGGCCGGGCCCTGGTGATGATCACCGATGCGGACCGGGACGCTCCGACACTGTCGCCCATCCATCGTGTCTGGAGGTCCACGAGCTCCGCCGACGTCGTACGCCGTCTGGGTGCTGCGGGTCACCGGGTCTGCTCGGAGGGCTCCGCTGGGTCCCACGGATCCGTTGCGACGGCCCACGACCCGGACGTCGTGCTCGTCGAGGACGCAACCCGGGTGACGGCGGTCCGCGTCCACGACCGTGGCGGTGACACGGTCGTGGAGTGTGTGCACCGAGCCCTGTCGTCGCCTGCTGACCGCGGCTCGGCGAGCCGGTGGAGCACTCATCACGAGGCCGCGGAGGCGCGGGACGCGGTGCGTCGCGGGCCAGGACGCGTGGCCCTGATCCTGCCGGCACCGACCATGGACGAGGTCTGGGCCGCCGCCCGCCAGGGCCGGCTCCTGCCGGCCAAGGCGACGTCCTTCACCCCGAAGCCGCCGCTCGGCCTGGTGTTCCGGTCGTGGCGCGACGGATGAGGCGGGCGCGCGACACCTCGACCTCGACGCGGGAGATCCGCCGGACCCCCTGGGCGTAGAAGCGCCGACGCAGGCTCCCCTCGACCAGCACCCGGTCGCCGGCGTGCCAGGTCGACACCGATCGCTGCAGTCGCGCGGTCCAGACCGCGCAGTCCACGGCGTCGACCCGGCGCCGGCCATCCGCTGCCGGAGCACGGTCGACCACCACGGCCAGGGTCCACACGACGTCTCCACTCGGGAGATCACGGCGCTCCGGGTCGCGGGAGACCCGACCCTCGAGCACCACCTCGTTGACACCGGCCTGCACCGCCGCGGCCCCACCTGCGCTCTTCGTCATCCTCACTGCCTCCTGGCCAGCTCTCGAGAGCCTCCACGATCCCGCGCCATCGGGCCGGGACGCAGCGAGGATGGCGTGAGCAGTGGACAGAGTCGCACCAGGACTGACTGTGGGCGCCAAGCGGCGCACCAAGACAGGCGCTCCAAGACAGGCGCCAGGAAAATGCACGAAGGGCCATTCTCGATGAGAATGGCCCTTCGGCTAATGATTGTCCGGCGGCGTCCTAGTCTCCCACAACCTCGCGGTTGCAGTACCATCGGCGCTGAGAGGCTTAACTTCCGGGTTCGGGATGGGACCGGGTGTTTCCCTCTCGCTATGGCCGCCGTAACTCTATGACCCCCTGGCGACACCCACTGGTGGTGTCGGGGGGTGGATCTGGTGTGGACGCGGTATGCGCGGTGTGTCGTTGTTGGTTTGGTTGAGGGTTTGTGAGGCAAGCCCTCGGCCTATTAGTACCGGTCGGCTAGGCATCACTGCTGTACACCTCCGGCCTATCAACCCCATGGTCTGTGGGGGGCCTTACCCCATAACGGGTGGGAAACCTCATCTTGAAACGTGCTTCCCGCTTAGATGCATTCAGCGGTTATCACTCCCGAACGTAGCCAACCAGCCCTGCCCCTGGCGGGACAACTGGCACACCAGAGGTTCGTCCATCCCGGTCCTCTCGTACTAGGGACAGCCTTTCTCAAGTTTCCTACGCGCGCGGCGGATAGGGACCGAACTGTCTCACGACGTTCTAAACCCAGCTCGCGTGCCGCTTTAATGGGCGAACAGCCCAACCCTTGGGACCTACTCCAGCCCCAGGATGCGACGAGCCGACATCGAGGTGCCAAACCATCCCGTCGATATGGACTCTTGGGGAAGATCAGCCTGTTATCCCCGGGGTACCTTTTATCCGTTGAGCGACACCCCATCCACATGGTGGTGCCGGATCACTAGTTCCGACTTTCGTCCCTGCTCGACATGTCTGTCTCACAGTCAAGCTCCCTTGTGCACTTACACTCGCCACCTGATTGCCAACCAGGCTGAGGGAACCTTTGAGCGCCTCCGTTACTCTTTAGGAGGCAACCGCCCCAGTTAAACTACCCATCAGGCACTGTCCCTGATCCAGATCATGGACCTAGGTTAGACATCTAGTACGACCAGAGTGGTATTTCAACGTCGACTCCACCCACACTGGCGTGTGGACTTCACAGTCTCCCACCTATCCTACACAAGCCGAACCAAACACCAATACCAAACTATAGTAAAGGTCCCGGGGTCTTTCCGTCCTGCCGCGCGTAACGAGCATCTTTACTCGTAGTGCAATTTCGCCGAGTCCATGGTCGAGACAGCGCCCAAGTCGTTACTCCATTCGTGCAGGTCGGAACTTACCCGACAAGGAATTTCGCTACCTTAGGATGGTTATAGTTACCACCGCCGTTTACTGGGGCTTAAGTTCTGCGCTTCACACTTACGTGCTAACACGTCCCCTTAACCTTCCAGCACCGGGCAGGAGTCAGTCCGTATACATCGTCTTACAACTTCGCACGGACCTGTGTTTTTAGTAAACAGTCGCTTGGGCCTGGTCTCTGCGGCCCTCCCCGCTGCCCACCGCTAGGGTGTTCACGGATCGGGCCCCCCTTCTCCCGAAGTTACGGGGGCATTTTGCCGAGTTCCTTAACCATGGTTCACTCGATCGCCTCGGTATTCTCTACCTGATCACCTGAGTCGGTTTGGGGTACGGGCGGCGCATAGCTCGCTAGAGGTTTTTCTTGACAGCATAGGATCACCCACTTCGCCCTACGGGCTCGGCATCACATCTCAGGCACGTCATCAAAGACAGCATCCCGGATTTCCCTAGGACACACCCTACGTGCTTACCCACAGACAACCATCGCTGTGGCTGGGCTACCTTCCTGCGTCACCCCATCGCTTGGCTACTACCGGATCGGTTCGTGCGCTCCACCAACACGCCACCCACCCGAAGGTGGACGATCACGTGGCTTCGGACACTTAGCATCACCGGGCTCGCCATGGGCGCTACTTTGCCGGTACGGGAATATCAACCCGTTGTCCATCGACTACGCCTGTCGGCCTCGCCTTAGGTCCCGACTTACCCAGGGCAGATTAGCTTGACCCTGGAACCCTTGATCAATCGGCGCACGGGTTTCTCGCCCGTGATTCGCTACTCATGCCTGCATTCTCACTCGTGTCGCATCCACCACTGGATCACTCCGCAGCTTCACCCGCGACACGACGCTCCCCTACCCATCCACACACCCGTTAAGGTCCGACACCTAAGTCAGTGCGAATGCCATAGCTTCGGCGGATGACTTGAGCCCCGCTACATTGTCGGCGCGGAATCACTTGACCAGTGAGCTATTACGCACTCTTTCAAGGGTGGCTGCTTCCAAGCCAACCTCCTGGTTGTCACTGCGACTCCACATCCTTTTCCACTTAGTCACCACTTAGGGGCCTTAGCTGATGGTCTGGGCTGTTTCCCTCTCGACTACGAACCTTATCGCCCGCAGTCTCACTGCTGCGCTTCACTTACCGGCATTCGGAGTTTGGCTAACGTCAGTAACCTGGTCGGGCCCATCGGCTATCCAGTGCTCTACCTCCGGCAAGAAACACACAACGCTGCACCTAAATGCATTTCGGGGAGAACCAGCTATCACGAAGTTTGATTGGCCTTTCACCCCTATCCACAGGTCATCCCCTCAGTTTTCAACCTAAGTGGGTTCGGTCCTCCACGCGGTCTTACCCGCGCTTCAACCTGCCCATGGATAGATCACTTCGCTTCGGGTCTTGATCGCGCTACTCAAACGCCCTATTAGGACTCGCTTTCGCTACGGCTTCCCCACCCGGGTTAACCTCGCAACACAACGCAAACTCGCAGGCTCATTCTTCAAAAGGCACGCCATCACCTCACCACTTGGGCTCAGCTCTGACGGATTGTAGGCACATGGTTTCAGGTACTATTTCACTCCCCGCCAGGGGTACTTTTCACCTTTCCCTCACGGTACTTGTCCGCTATCGGTCATCGAGAAGTATTTAGGCTTAACGGGTGGTCCCGCCAGATTCACACAGAATTTCAGGGGTTCCGTGTTACTTGGGAATAGGTATACACAGGCACACGCTTACGTCCACGGGACTCTCACCCTCTCTGGTGCTGCTTTCCAACAGACTCAGACCTCACGACGTGCTTTCTTACTGCGCGAAACGTCAACAGCCGCCTCACAACCCATCCCACAACCCCGTAGCCGCAACCCCTGTCAGGTATCACACGACCACGGTTTGGCCTCATCCGATTTCGCTCGCCACTACTCTCGGAATCACTATTGTTTTCTCTTCCTATGGGTACTGAGATGTTTCACTTCCCCACGTTCCCTCCACACACCCTATACATTCAGGTGCAGGTGACTGGACATAACTCCAACCAGGTTTCCCCATTCGGACACCCCCGGATCAACGCTCGGTTGCCAACTCCCCAGGGCTTATCGCAGGCTCCAACGTCCTTCATCGGCTCTCGATGCCAAGGCATCCACCATGTGCCCTTTGCAGCTTGCCAACACAAACACTCAACAAAACAAACAAAGAAACACTACATACATTCACAACACCCCACACCAACAGTGCGGGGCGATGCTCGCGTCCACTATCCAGATCTCAAACACCACGAAGACAAGCCCCCACCAGCCCCGTCCGGGACCAGCAGACCACCAGCTCCACCAAGACACACAACAAACGTGATGCCTCAGAACCCCAACAGTGTGCCTCGCAAACAACATCAGTCGACGTCCACTAGTGAGCACCACCATGCGCGGACCAGACACTCGCCGGCCCACTGGTGTGCGTGCTCCTTAGAAAGGAGGTGATCCAGCCGCACCTTCCGGTACGGCTACCTTGTTACGACTTCGTCCCAATCGCCAGCCCCACCTTCGACGGCTCCCCCCACAAGGGTTGGGCCACCGGCTTCGGGTGTTGCCGACTTTCGTGACGTGACGGGCGGTGTGTACAAGGCCCGGGAACGTATTCACCGCAGCGTTGCTGATCTGCGATTACTAGCGACTCCGACTTCATGGGGTCGAGTTGCAGACCCCAATCCGAACTGAGACCGGCTTTTTGGGATTCGCTCCGCCTTACAGCATCGCAGCCCTTTGTACCGGCCATTGTAGCATGCGTGAAGCCCTGGACATAAGGGGCATGATGACTTGACGTCATCCCCACCTTCCTCCGAGTTGACCCCGGCAGTCTCCTATGAGTCCCCAACACCACAAGGGCTTGCTGGCAACATAGGACAAGGGTTGCGCTCGTTGCGGGACTTAACCCAACATCTCACGACACGAGCTGACGACAGCCATGCACCACCTGTACACCGACAAAAAGGGGCACCATCTCTGATGCTTTCCGGCGTATGTCAAACCCAGGTAAGGTTCTTCGCGTTGCATCGAATTAATCCGCATGCTCCGCCGCTTGTGCGGGCCCCCGTCAATTCCTTTGAGTTTTAGCCTTGCGGCCGTACTCCCCAGGCGGGGCGCTTAATGCGTTAGCTGCGGCACGGAATCCGTGGACGGACCCCACACCTAGCGCCCAACGTTTACGGTGTGGACTACCAGGGTATCTAATCCTGTTCGCTCCCCACACTTTCGCTCCTCAGCGTCAGGACATGCCCAGAGAACCGCCTTCGCCACCGGTGTTCCTCCTGATATCTGCGCATTTCACCGCTACACCAGGAATTCCGTTCTCCCCTGCATGCCTCTAGTCTGCCCGTATCGGAAGCCAGCACCGAGTTAAGCCCGGTGTTTTCACTCCCGACGCGACAAACCGCCTACGAGCCCTTTACGCCCAATAATTCCGGACAACGCTCGCACCCTACGTATTACCGCGGCTGCTGGCACGTAGTTGGCCGGTGCTTCTTCTGTACCTACCGTCACCACCAAAAGGCGCTTCGTCGGTACTGAAAGAGGTTTACAACCCGAAGGCCGTCATCCCTCACGCGGCGTTGCTGGATCAGGCTTCCGCCCATTGTCCAATATTCCCCACTGCTGCCTCCCGTAGGAGTCTGGGCCGTGTCTCAGTCCCAGTGTGACCGGTCACCCTCTCAGGCCGGCTACCCGTCGAAGCCTTGGTGAGCCATTACCTCACCAACAAGCTGATAGGCCGCGAGCACATCCCCCACCGAAAAAACTTTCCAACACCCCACATGCGCGAGGCGCTCATATCCGGTATTAGACCCCGTTTCCAAGGCTTATCCCAAAGTGGAGGGCAGATTACTCACGTGTTACTCACCCGTTCGCCGCTCGTGTACCCCGAAAGGCCTTACCGCTCGACTTGCATGTGTTAAGCACGCCGCCAGCGTTCGTCCTGAGCCAGGATCAAACTCTCCATCGAAAAAACAATGAAAAACAAAACCCCGACAAACAAACCCTGACAAAAACTGTCAAGAATCATTGCCGAAAAAACAAACCCAAACCCAAAAAGGCACAAGGCCATACAAACTAATTCATCGACTATTACAAGACACACTGTTGAGTTCTCAAACATCACGTACACCCGCGGCGCACCCTCTCGGGATGTTGCTGCGAGGCAACCTGACCAAACTTACTGGTCTGCAGCCTCCGGGTCAACTCGAGGTTCCGAGCGTCTCCGGACTGTGCTGCTCCGGTGCCGCGGCGCGCCGACGGACTCCGATCATCGGCCTTCCGGCCCGGAGTCGCGAGGTCGTTCGCCGCAACGTGGAAGAACGTAGCAGGAGCCTCACGGCGAGACCAAACGGGGGCTGCGTCGGTAGGCCGAGACGGTCTCGTCGCCGGGGGTCCAGAAGCGCCACGGCCGGTGTCCTTCGTGCGTCAGCCCCACGCGCGGACCCGTCGAGACCACGCCGACCGGCTCGGGCCGGAGTCGGAGGCGAGGCCCGTCATCGACGTCGCCGGCGGCGTCGTCGCCGTGCAGCCGGACGCCGTCGAGGTCGAGCACCAGGCCGAGCGCACGGGCGAGGTTGCCCGGGCCGCGCGCCAGGTGGCGGTCGGCGACACCGGGACGGCGTACCCGGGCCTGGGCCAGACCGGTGACGACCTCGCCACCGCGCAGCAGCACCGCGGCGCCCACGCCGGGCGGGCCCGTGACGACGTTGGCGCAGACGTGGGTGCCGTAGGACAGGTAGCAGTACAGGGTCCCGGCCGGTCCGAACATCGAGGCGTTGCGCGCCGTCGGCCCCCGGAACGCGTGTGATCCGCGGTCGTCGCGCCCGCCGTAGGCCTCGACCTCGCTGAGGCGGACCGTGACCTCGCCGTGCACGACGTGCGCGCCGAGCAGCCGCGGCGCGACCTCCTCGACGGGACCGGTGAGGAGGCCAGGCAGGTCAGTCGAGCCGGCCACGCAGGTCCGCCACGCGCGCACCGAGCTCGACGACCTGCTCCCGCACGCGCACCGGGGCGGTGCCGCCGCGACCGGAGCGCGAGGCCACCGAACCTTCGAC
Organism: uncultured Actinomycetota bacterium; assembly: GCA_963714475.1. Classification (GTDB taxonomy): domain Bacteria; phylum Actinomycetota; class Actinomycetes; order Propionibacteriales; family Nocardioidaceae; genus Nocardioides. The sequence continues at coordinate 139,116 of CAVQOP010000005.1, read as the reverse complement.
GCTCAGCACCTCGCGCACCGCCGGCGTCAGGTCGGGCGAGATCTGCCGGAGCTGGTCGTCGTCGAGGTCCTCGAGGCCGATCCCGAGCTCCTCGCAGCGGCGCACGCACGCCCCGGCCACCTCGTGGGCGACCCGGAACGGAACCCCCTCGCGCACGAGCCACTCGGCGACGTCGGTCGCCAGCGAGAATCCCTGCGGGGCGAGCTCGGCCATCCGGTCGCGGTCGAAGACCAGCGTCGCCACCATCCCGGTGAACGCCGGCAGCAGGACCTCGAGGGTGTCGACGGAGTCCATCACCGGCTCCTTGTCCTCCTGGAGGTCGCGGTTGTAGGCCAGCGGCAGCGCCTTGAGCGTGGTCAGGAGTCCCGTCAGGTTGCCCACCAGCCGTCCGGACTTGCCGCGCGCCAGCTCGGCGATGTCGGGGTTCTTCTTCTGGGGCATGATGCTGGACCCGGTCGACCAGGAGTCGTGCAGCCGGGCGAAGCCGAACTCCCGGGTGGACCAGAGCACGACCTCCTCGGCGAGCCGGCTCACGTCGATGCCGACCTGGGCCGCCACGAAGGCCAGCTCGGCGACGAAGTCGCGGGCCGCGGTGCCGTCGATCGAGTTGGCGCTGGAGCCGGTGAACCCGAGCTCCTCGGCCACCCCCTCGGGATCGAGTCCGAGGCTGGAGCCCGCCAGGGCCCCCGAGCCGTACGGCGAGTCCGCCGCCACCCGCCGGTCCCAGTCGAGCAGCCGGTCGACGTCGCGCAGCAGCGGCCACGCGTGGGCCAGCAGGTGGTGGGAGAGCAGCACCGGCTGGGCGTGCTGCAGGTGCGTGCGCCCCGGCATCACCGTGGGGGTCGGGTCGAGGTGGTCACGTGCCTGCGCGGCCAGCACCTCGACGAGGTCGAGCACCAGCCCCGCGATCGACCTCGCGTGCTCGCGCAGGAACACCTTGAACAGGGTGGCGATCTGGTCGTTGCGCGAGCGCCCCGCGCGCAACCGGCCTCCGACCTCCGCGCCGACCTCCGCGAGCAGCAGCCGCTCGAGCGCCCCGTGGACGTCCTCGTCCGAGGGCTCGGGCGAGAGGTCGCCGGAGGCGAACCGCTCCCCCAGCCGGTCGAGACCGCCCAGGAGCACCACGAGGTCCTCCTCGGCCAGCAGCCCGGCCCGTCCCAGCGCCCGGGCGTGGGCCCGGGACCCCGCCAGGTCGTACGGCGCGAGCCGCCAGTCGAAGTGGGTCGAGCGGGACAGCGCCTCGAGCTCGGGGCTCGGGCCGGAGGCGAAGCGTCCGCCCCACAGGGCGCCGCGGACGGTGGGGCTGCTCACGCCGTGCAGGATGTCAGTCCAGCGCCCGGCCCACGGCGCGGGCCCGGATCTCCGGGGCGGCCAGCCGGTCGGCGTTCGCACCCTGGTCGTCCATCTCGGCCTGCGACTCCCGCTCGGCCTCGACCCGCGCCTCGTAGGCGGCGAGCTCGTCGTTGGTGCGCTCCGCGTCCCAGCCCAGGAGCGGTCCCACCAGCTCGGCCGCGGCACGGGACGCCCGGACGCCGCGGTCCGGCGTCTCGATCGAGATCCGGGTGCGGCGCGCCAGCAGGTCGTCGAGGTGCAGCGCACCCTCGTGCTTCGCGCCGTAGACGATCTCGGCCCGCAGGTACTCCTCAGCACCCTCGAGCGGCTCGAGCAGCGACGCGTCGTCGTCGGCCAGGGCGAGGACCTCGGTGAGCAGCGAGCCGTAGCGATCCAGCAGGTGCCGCACGCGCCAGGCCGGGATCGACCGCTGGGCCGCGAGCGGCTCCACGCGGTTGCTCAACGCCTCGAAGCCCTCCGCGCCGACCAGCGGCACGTGCTCGGTGACGCACTCGGGCACCCCGGCGCGCAGGTCCTCGCGGGCGGCGTCGACGGCGTCCTTGGCCATCACGCGGTACGTCGTGTACTTGCCGCCGGCGACCGAGATCAGGCCCGGCTGCGGACGGGCGACCGCGTGCTCGCGCGAGAGCTGCGAGGTCGCGTCGGACTCGCCCGCCAGCAGCGGGCGCAGCCCGGCGTACACGCCCTCGATGTCGTCGTGGGTCAGCGGCGTGGCCAGGACCGTGTTGACGTGGTCGAGCAGGTAGTCGATGTCCTCGCGACTCGCGGCGGGGTGGGCCTTGTCGAGGTCCCAGTCGGTGTCGGTGGTGCCGATGATCCAGTGCGTCCCCCACGGGATCACGAAGAGCACGGACTTCTCCGTGCGCAGGATCATGCCGACCTCGGAGTTGATCCGGTCGCGCGAGACGACGATGTGCACGCCCTTGGACGCCCGCACGCGGAACCGTCCGCGGCCCCCGGCCATCTCCTGGACCTCGTCGGTCCAGACCCCGGTGCAGTTGACGATGACGCTCGCCGAGACCTCGGTCGCCTCACCGGTCTCGATGTCGGTCACCTTCGCGCCCACCACCCGCTCTCCGGCCTGCACCAGCTCCTCGACCTTGGCCGAGGTGAGCACGACCGCGCCGTAGGAGGCGGCGGTGCGGGCGACCATCATCGTGTGCCGGGCGTCGTCGGCCTGGGCGTCGTAGTAGAGCAGGGCCCCGGTCAGGGCGTCCTTGCGCAGCCCGGGAGCGAGCTTGCGGGCGCCGCCGCGGGTGAGCTGACGGTGGCCGGGCACCGACCGGGCGCCGCCCATCCGGTCGTAGAGCGTGAGACCGGCGGTGACGTAGGGCCGTTCCCAGATCCGGTGCTGGAGGGGATAGAGGAACGAGACCGGCTTGACCAGGTGCGGGGCCAGTCGGGTCAGCATCAGCTCGCGCTCCTTGAGCGCCTCGCGCACGAGCACGAAGTTCAGCTGCTCGAGGTAGCGCAACCCGCCGTGGAAGAGCTTGGAGGAGCGCGAGGAGGTCCCTGAGGCGAGGTCACGCTGCTCGACGAGGGCCACCTTGAGGCCTCTGGTCGCCGCATCGAGGGCGACGCCCGCCCCGGTCACCCCACCTCCGACGACCAGCATGTCGAAGTCGTTCTCACCCAGCGCCTGCCAGTCCTGGCGGCGCCTCTCGGGTCCGAGCTCGGCGGCGTGCACCACGGTCCTCACCTCTTCTTCGTCGGACTACCCATCCTAGGACCAGCGTTGCCACTAGCGGTCCACCTCCCGGGTGTCTAACGTGTCGCAGGCCACATCAACGCCGATGGGGTGACCGCGCGCTCCTCGGCGGTCCCGAGCGCTTGAGGAGTCCTTCTTGTTCTACGACATCTTCCTCCCAGAGTTCCTGGGCACGGCGACGCTGCTGCTGCTCGGTTGCGGCGTCGTCGCCAACGCCGTGCTGCCGAAGACCAACGGCAACGCCGGCGGGTTCTTCATGATCAACTTCGGCTGGGGGATCGCCGTCTTCGCCGGTGTGTACGTCGCCGTGCGATCGGGCGCACACATCAACCCGGCCGTCACCCTGGGCCTGCTCGCCGCCGGGGACTCCGGGCTCTCGCTCGGCGACGTGGTCGTCTACATCGTCGCCCAGCTCCTCGGCGCCTTCACCGGTGCCGTGCTGTGCTTCCTGGCCTACAAGAAGCACTTCGACGACGACGAGGGCCTGCCCGAGAACCGGCTCGGGGTCTTCAGCACCATGCCCGGCATCGCCTCCCCGCTGTGGAACGTCGTCACCGAGGTCATCGGCACCTTCGTCCTCGTCTTCGTGATCCTCGCCTTCGCCGGGTCGCCCAGCGGTCTCGGACCCCTCGCGGTGGCCCTGCTCGTCGTCGGCATCGGCGCCAGCCTCGGCGGCCCGACCGGCTACGCGATCAACCCGGCCCGCGACCTCGGCCCCCGCATCGCGCACGCCGTGCTGCCGATCACCAACAAGGGTCCCAGCGGCTGGTGGTACGCCTGGGTCCCCGTCGTCGGCCCGATCATCGGCGGCGTGCTCGCCGGGATCGCGGTCAACCTGCTCGGGATGGACCTGGGCTACTTCGCCGCCTGATCCGCCCGGCCGCCCGTCCGACGCAGCGCACCACCCACCACACGCGAACGCCTCAACCGACGTACGACGTCAAGGAGAACCCATGGCTGACAAGACCTACATCCTCGCCATCGACCAGGGCACGACCAGCACCCGCGCGATGATCTTCGACCACGCCGGGGAGGTGGTGGCCGTGGACCAGATGGAGCACGAGCAGATCTTCCCCAAGGCCGGGTGGGTCGAGCACGACGGCGTGGAGATCTGGAACAACACCCGCGAGGTGATCGGCGGCGCGCTGGCCAAGGCGAACCTGAACTCCAAGAACATCGCCGCGGTCGGCATCACCAACCAGCGGGAGACCGCCCTGGTCTGGGACAAGACCACCGGTCAGCCCGTCTACAACGCCATCGTCTGGCAGGACACCCGCACGCAGAAGATCGTCGACGCCCTGGCCGGCGACGAGGGGACGGACCGTTACAAGGCCACGTGCGGGCTCCCGCTGGCGACGTACTTCTCCGGGCCGAAGATCAAGTGGATCCTCGACAACGTCGAGGGCGCGCGGGAGAAGGCCGAGGCCGGCGACCTGGTCTTCGGCAACACCGACACCTGGGTGCTGTGGAACCTCACCGGCGGCGCCGAGAACGACGGGGTGCACGTCACCGACGTCACCAACGCCAGCCGCACCATGCTCATGGACCTGACCTCGCTGAGCTGGGACCCCTCGATCGCCGAGGACATGGGCATCCCGCTGTCGATGCTGCCCGAGATCAAGTCGTCCTCCGAGGTCTACGGCGAGTGCAAGCCCGGCGTGCTCAAGGGCACCCCCGTGGCAGGCATCCTCGGCGACCAGCAGGCCGCCACCTTCGGCCAGGCGTGCCTGGAGAAGGGCATGGCCAAGAACACCTACGGCACCGGCAACTTCATGCTCCTCAACACCGGCACCGAGCAGGTCCCCAGCGAGAACGGCCTGCTCACCACGGTCTGCTACAAGCTCGGTGAGGCCGACGTGGTCTACGCCCTCGAAGGCTCGATCGCGGTCACCGGCTCGCTGGTGCAGTGGGTGCGCGACAACCTCGGCATGATCTCCTCGGCTCCCGAGATCGAGGAGCTCGCCAAGGGCGTCGAGGACAACGGTGGCGCGTACTTCGTGCCCGCGTTCTCCGGGCTCTTCGCCCCGCACTGGCGTTCCGACGCGCGGGGGGCGCTGGTCGGGCTGACCCGCTACGTCAACAAGGGCCACATCGCCCGTGCCGTGCTGGAGTCGACCGCCTTCCAGACCCGCGAGGTCCTCGACGCGATGGACGCCGACTCCGGGGTCCCGCTGACCGAGCTCAAGGTCGACGGCGGCATGGTCGTCAACGAGACCCTCATGCAGTTCCAGGCCGACATCCTCGGCGTGGACGTCGTACGCCCGAAGGTCGCCGAGACCACCGCGCTCGGGGCGGCCTACGCCGCCGGCCTCGCGGTGGGCTACTGGGAGAACACCGACGACATCACCACCAACTGGGGCGAGGACAAGCGCTGGACCCCGCAGATGGACGACGCCGAGCGTGAGCGCCTCTACCGGAACTGGAAGAAGGCCGTCACCAAGACCCTCGACTGGGTCGACGACGACGTGGAGCAGTAGACCCGGAGAGCCTCGCCGCGCGACCTCCGCGGATCGGTGTCGTCCGGCGACACCGATCCGCGGTCGCGCGGGGCCGGGCGACCCACCGCCCTGTGGACCGACTCGCTGTCCGTCCTCAGGGCAGGACTCCTCAGAGGCAGGACGACGATCTTGCCGACATGGTCCCGCCGCTCGAGCGCGGCGTGGGCGGCGTGGATCTGCGCCAGCGGGTAGCGGGCGGCGATCCGGGGCGAGACCGCGCCGCTGCGGGCCTGCTCGGCGAGCACGGCGAAGTGCTCCGGGGTGTGCATCGTGGAGCCGATCAGGCGGCGGTCGTGGAGGTAGAGCCGGCGCAGGTCGAGCTGGACGACGGGCCCGGCGACAGCACCGGCCACGACCAACCGGCCACCGGGGCGCAGCGCGTCGACGAGCCGGGGCAGCCGGGCACCGCCGACGACGTCGATCACCGCGTCCAGTCCGTCGGCCGTGAGGTCGCCGAGGCCGGTGGCGTCGCGGTCGACGACCTCGCTCGCCCCGGACTCGCGCACCAGGTCGGCCTTGTCCGGCTTGGTCTGGGCGATCACCCGGCAGCCCAGCGCGGCGGCGAGCTGCACCGCCGCGAGGCCCACTCCCCCGGACGACCCGGTCACCAGCACCGTCTCCCCCGCGGCGACCTCACCGCGCCCGAGCATGCCCGCGGCCGTGCCGTAGGCGATCGGCAGGCAGGCCAGCTGCTCGTCGCTGAGCGGCGAGCCGGTCATGTCGTGGACGCGGTCGGCCGGGACGACCACGAGCTCGGCGAAGCCGCCGTCGAACTCGCTGCCCATGATGGCCGAGATCCGTCGCCCCACCCCGGAGCCGGTGAGGACCGCCGGGTCGACCAGGACCCGGCGACCGAGCAGCCCGGGGTCGACGCCGCCGCCGAGCCTCTCGACCGTGCCGGCGACGTCCGCACCCTGGATGCGCGGGAAGTCGATCGGGCCGAGCCAGCCCGCCTTGGCGTCCGGGTCGCCCGGGAGCCCGTAGCCGCCCTCGCGGGTCCACACGTCGGTGTTGTTGGTCGCGGCCGCGGTGACCCGCACCACGACCTCGGCCTCACGCGGCTCGGGGTCCGGCACGTCGCGCAGCTCGACGGCCCCGGGCCCACCGAACCTGGTCAGCACCGCTGCTCTCATGGTGGCGAACCTAGCCGTCGGTGCGGTCCCTCAGTCGGTCCCGGCCTCCATCGCGGCGTCGTCGAGCCAGCGCTCACCGTCGTCGCCCTCGGCGCGCGGGTTGCTGCTGATGCGGTCGGCCCCCCCGGACTCGAGCTCGCCGTAGAGCGTGCCGTTCTCGACCAGCACCTGGCCCTGGTCGAGCGGCTGCGCGGCGTACAGCTCGAGCTTGGCGCGCGAGTCGGCGATGTCGAGGTTGCGCATCGTGAGCTGCCCGATCCGGTCGACGGGACCGAAGGCGGCGTTCTCGGTGCGCTCCATCGACAGCTTGTCGGGGTGGTAGGAGAACGACGGGCCCTCGGTGCGCAGGATCGTGTAGTCGTCGCCACGGCGCAGGCGCAGCGTCACCTCGCCGGTGACGAGCGAGGCGATCCAGCGCTGGATCGACTCCCGGATCATCAGCGCCTGCGGGTCCAGCCAGCGGCCCTCGTAGAGCAGCCGGCCGAGCTGGCGGCCCTGGGCGTGGTAGCCCGCGATGGTGTCCTCGTTGTGGATCGCGTTGAGCAGCCGCTCGTAGGCGATGTGCAGCAGCGCCATCGCGGGCGCCTCGTAGATGCCGCGCGACTTGGCCTCGATGATGCGGTTCTCGATCTGGTCCGACATGCCCAGGCCGTGGCGTCCGCCGATGTCGTTGGCCGCCATCACCAGCTCGACCGCGTCACCGAAGCGCTTGCCGTCGATGGCCACCGGCCGACCGGCCTCGAACGCGACCGTGACGTCCTCGGTCTCGATCGCCACCGACGGGTCCCAGAACTTCACGCCCATGATCGGCTCGACGGTCTCCAGCGAGACGTCGAGGTGCTCGAGGGTCTTGGCCTCGTGGGTGGCCCCCCAGATGTTGGCGTCGGTGGAGTACGCCTTCTCCTGGCTGTCGCGGTAGGGCAGGTCGCGCTCGGTGAGCCACTGGCTCATCTCGGCGCGTCCGCCGAGCTCGGTGACGAAGTCGGCGTCCAGCCAGGGCTTGTAGATGCGCAGCTCGGGGTTGGCCAGCAGCCCGTAGCGGTAGAACCGCTCGATGTCGTTGCCCTTGAAGGTGGATCCGTCGCCCCAGATGTCGACGCCGTCGGCGTGCATCGCACGCACCAGCATCGTGCCGGTCACCGCGCGCCCGATCGGGGTGGTGTTGAAGTACGCCCGGCTGCCCGAGCGGATGTGGAAGGCACCGCACGCGATCGCGGCCAGACCCTCCTCGACCAGCTGCGTGCGGCAGTCGACGTGACGGGCGATCTCGGCGCCGTAGCGCTTCGCCCGGTCGGGCACGCCGGAGATGTCGGCCTCGTCGTACTGACCGATGTCGGCGGTGTAGGTGCACGGGACGGCACCCTTCTCGCGCATCCAGGCCACGGCGACGGAGGTGTCGAGACCGCCGGAGAACGCGATGCCCACGCGCTCACCGGTGGGGAGGGAGGTCAGAACCTTGCTCACGGGGATGTCGTCCTCTGCTGGTGGGGGTCGGGGGTGGGGAGGGAGGTCAGGGTCGCGTGCTCGGCGTCGGCGAGGTCGAGGAAGCGGCGCGCGAGGTCGTCGCCGCCGGTGGGGTCGCGACCGATCACCAGCACGGTGTCGTCGCCGGCGATGGTGCCGAGCACCTCGGGCAGCTCGCTGCGGTCGAACGCCGAGGCGAGGTACTGCGCTGCGCCGGGCGGCGTGCGGAGCACGACCAGGTTGGCGCTGGCCTCGGCCGAGACGAGGAGCTCACCGCACAGCCGCGCCAGGCGGTGCGCCGACGCGGCCGTCTCGGTGGGGACGACCGGCCTGCGGTCGCCGCCCTCGGCGGGCACGGCGTAGACGAGCGCGCCGCCCGGGGTACGGACCTTGAGGGCGTCGAGCTCGACGAGGTCGCGCGAGAGCGTGGCCTGCGTGACGTGCACGCCGGACCCGGACAGCAGCCCGGCGAGGTCGGCCTGCGAGCGGACCTCGTGGAGCGTGACGAGGTCGATGATGAGGCGGTGCCGGGCGCTCTTGGTGCTCGGCCGCAGGGCGGACTCGCTCACGAGGCCGCCCCCGCCAGACTCGCGGGAGCCGGGGCCTCGGCGTTCCTCGTCCCCAACCACGCCAGCACGGCCTTCTGGGCGTGTCGACGGTTCTCGGCCTCGTCCCAGACCACGCTGCGCGGGCCGTCGAGGACGTCGGCGGCGATCTCCTTGCCGCGGTAGGCCGGCAGGCAGTGGAGCACGGGTGCGTGCGGTGCCGCGTGGGAGAGCAGCTCGGCGGTCAGGGAGTGGGCCGCGAAGACCCGCTCGCGCGCCGCCGTCTCGGACTCCTTGCCCATCGAGATCCAGGTGTCGGTGACGAGCACGTCGGCGTCGCGGACCGCCTCGACGGGGTCGGGCACGTCGGCCACCGACCCGCCGGTGGTCTGGGCGACGGCACGTGCCGTCGCGAACATCTCCGGCGTCGGCACGTAGCCCTGCGGCGCCGAGACCCGCACGTGCATCCCGGCCGTGGCGCCGGCCAGCAGCCAGGAGTTGCCCATGTTGCAGGCACCGTCGCCGAGGAAGGTCACGGTGCGACCGGCGAGCGTGCCCAGTCGCTCCCGGACGGTGAGCAGGTCCGCGACCAGCTGGCAGGGGTGGAACTCGTCGGTGAGCGCGTTGACCACGGGGACCCCGGCGTGCTCGGCCATCAGCTCGAGGTCGCGCTGCTCGTAGGTGCGCCAGACGATCGCGGCGACCTGGCGGCCGAGCACCCGCGCGACGTCGGCCACCGACTCGCGCAGCCCGATCCCGGCCAGCGCCCCGTCGATGAGCATCGGGTGGCCGCCGAGCTCGGCGATCCCGGCCCCGAACGACACCTGGGTGCGCAGGGTGGGCTTGTCGAAGATCATCGCCACCGACCGCGGGCCGGCCAGGGGCTGCCGGGCGTACGGCGCAGCCTTCATCGCCGCCGCGAGGTCGAGCACCTCGGCCTGCTCGCCCGGGCTGAGGTCGTCGTCGCGCAGGAAGTGGCGCAGTCCGCTCCCCCAGCCCCTCCCGGGGACCACGGGGCTCCCCGGGCCCTCGGGGCTCACGGAACTCTCGGGGCTCACGGGGCGGCTCCGTCCAGGATCCCGGGCCAGGCGTCGAGGAAGGCGGTGGCGTCGTCCTCGCCGAGCACCAGCGGCGGCGCCAGACGGATCCGCTGCGGGGTCGGGGCGTTGATGATCCAGCCCCGCTCCTGAGCGCTGCTCACGACGTCGGCGGCGTTCTCCGAGGCCAGGCTGAGCCCGATCAGCAGACCCTCCCCGCGCACCTCGGTGACCCGGTCGTCGCAGGCGAGCCCCTCGCGCAGGAGGGTGCCGGTCTTGTGGGAGCGCTCCAGCAGGCCGGCGGACTCGATGGTCGAGATCACCGCGAGCGCGGCGGCGCAGGCCACGGGGTTGCCGCCGAAGGTGGTGCCGTGGTTGCCGGGGTCGAAGAGGTCCGCGGTCGCGCCGGTGGCCAGGACCGCACCGATCGGGAACCCGCCGGCGAGTCCCTTGGCCAACGTCACCACGTCGGGACGCACGTGCGGCTCGCCCCCGACCGCCGGCAGGTGGTGGGCGAACCACGCACCGGGGCGCCCCATGCCGCTCTGGATCTCATCGAGCCACAGCAGCGCGCCGTGCTCGTCGGCGACCTCGCGGGCCCGGGTCAGGTAGCCGGGCGGGGCGACGTTGACGCCCGCCTCGCCCTGGATCGGCTCCAGCAGGATCGCCGCGGTCTCGTCGGTCACCGCGGCGGCCAGCGCGTCGGCGTCGCCGAACGGCACGAACTCGACGTGGCCCGGCAGCGGCTCGAACGGCTCGCGGTAGGCCTGCTTGGACGTGAGCGCGAGCGCGCCCATGGTGCGCCCGTGGAAGCCCTCCCGGGCGACCACCACGTGGGTCCGACCGGTCCGCCGGGTCAGCTTGAAGGCCGCCTCGACGGCCTCGGCGCCGGAGTTGACGAAGAACGCCTTGCCGGGTCCGGCGTCGAGCAGGTCGAGGAGCTTCTCGGCCAGCTCGACCTGGGGCCCGCTGGTGAAGAAGTTCGAGATGTGGCCGAGCGTGGACAGCTGGGTGTGCACGGCGTCGACCAGCGCCGGGTGGGCGTGACCGAGCGCGTTGACGGCGATGCCGCCGAGCAGGTCGACGTACTCCTTGCCGTCGGCGTCCCAGACGTGGGCGCCCTCGCCGCGCACGAGGACCAGCTTGGGAGGGCCGAACGTGTTCATCAGCGCGGCGCCGTAGCGCTGCTTGATCTCGTCCTGGCCGGGCGCGTCCTGGTGGGGGTGGCTCATCTCAGGACTCCTTCGGCTGCGGGTGGTGGCGGGCCTTGCGGTACTTCGTCTCGACCCCGGGCAGCACCTGGGTGCCCACGCCCTCGTCGGTGAAGAGCTCGAGCAGCACGGCGTGCGCCTCGCGGCCGTCGACCACCGTCGCGCGCGGTACGCCGTCGCGCACCGCCTGCAGGCAGGCGGCCATCTTCGGCACCATGCCGCTGGCCAGGGTGGGCAGCAGCTCGGTCAGCGTCTCGGGGCTGACCTCGTAGATCAGGTCGTCACTGGAGGGCCAGTCGCGGTAGAGGCCCTCGACGTCGGTGAGCACCATCAGCTTCTCCGCCCCCAGCGCCAGGGCGAGCGCCGAGGCCGCGGTGTCCGCGTTGACGTTGTGGACCTGACCGGCGACGTCGGGCGCCACGCTGGAGACCACCGGGATCCGGCCGGCCTCGATCAGGTCCTGGACCGCCTCGGGGCGCACGGAGGCGACCTCTCCGACCAGGCCGAGGTCGACCTCCTCGCCGTCCACGACGGTGTTGGTGGCCTTCGCGGTGAACAGCCCGGCGTCCTCGCCGGAGAGCCCGACCGCGAGGGGTCCGTGCTCGTTGATCAGGCCGACCAGCTCTCGCTGCACCTGGCCGACGAGCACCATCCGGACCACGTCCATCGCCTCGGGCGTGGTGACGCGCAGGCCGCCCCGGAACTCCGACTTGATGCCGAGCCGGTCGAGCATGGCCGAGATCTGCGGCCCGCCGCCGTGCACGACGACCGGGCGGAAGCCGACGAAGCGCAGGAAGGCGATGTCCTCGGCGAACGCACGCTTGAGCGTGTCGTCGGTCATCGCGTTGCCGCCGTACTTCACCACGATGATCTGCCCGTGGTAGCGCTTGAGCCACGGCAGCGCCGCGGCGAGCGTCGCCGCCTTGTCGGGATCGGCGGGCCGGACCTCGGAGAAGACCATGTTGGCCCGGTCGAGGTGCGGGTTGTCGGGGCTGCTGTCCGGGTTGGGCTGCTGGTCGCTCATGAGGAGTACGCGCTGTTCTCGTGGACGTAGGCGTGGGTCAGGTCGTTGGTCCAGACCGTGGCTCGCTCGGTGCCGGACTTCAGGTCGATGGTCACCGTGACCTCGCGGGGCTCGAGGTCGACCTCGGCGGGGTCGGCGGCCGGGGTCGAGCTGCGGCAGACCCACACGCCGTTCATGGCCACGTCGAGGTCGAGCGGGTCGAAGGCGGCCTGCGTGGTGCCGAGGCTGGCCAGCACCCGGCCCCAGTTCGGGTCCTTGCCGAAGACGGCGGCCTTGAACAGGTTCGAGCGGGCCACGCTGCGGCCGACCTCGACGGCCTCGTCCTCGCTGGCCGCGCCGAGGGTGGTGATCGCGATCTCGTGGTCGGCGCCCTCGGCGTCGCGCAGGAGCTGCATGGCGAGGTCGGTGCAGGCCTGGGTCAGGGCCTCGGTGAGGTCGGGCAGGCTCGGGGTGATGCCGCTGGCGCCGCTGGCCAGCACCGTGACGGTGTCGTTGGTCGACATGCAGCCGTCGGAGTCCAGCCGGTCGAAGCTGACCCGGGTGGCCGCGCGCAGCGCCTCGTCGAGGTCGGCCGCGGGCACGACCGCGTCGGTGGTCAGCACCACGAGCATGGTCGCCAGCTGCGGCGCGAGCATGCCGGCGCCCTTGGCCATCCCGCCGATCGACCAGCCGGCCCCCTCGACGACGACCTGCTTGCTGACCGAGTCGGTGGTCATGATCGCCGTCGCCGCGGCGTCCCCGCCGTCCGGGCCCAGGGCGCCGTACGCCGCGTCGGCGCCGGCGAGCACGAGGTCGCGGTCGTTGCTCAGCCCGATCAGGCCGGTCGAGCAGACGACGACGTCGCCGGCGGCGACGTCGAGGTGGCCCGCGACCCGCTCGGCGACGGCGTGCGTCGTGGCGAAACCCTCGGGACCGGTGTAGCAGTTGGCCCCCCCGGAGTTGAGGAACACCGCGCGCACGACGCCGTCCTTGACGACCTCCTGGCTCCACAGCACCGGGTTGGCCTTGCAGCGGTTGGCGGTGAAGACGCTGGCGCTGTCGTGGCTCGGGCCGTCGTTGACGACCAGGGCGACGTCGTCGGCGCCGGTGCTCTTGAGCCCGGCGGCGACGCCGGCAGCGCGGAAGCCCGCGGGGTGGGTGATGCTCACAGGGGGCTCCTCTGCGGGGCGGGTGCGGGGGCGGCCTCGACGCCGTGCCCGGCAGCCGTCCAGGCCTCGCTCACCGCGTCGGCCACGTCGGTGCGCACCAGCAGCCAGGTGGTGTCGTGGGTCGAGACGACGAACACGTCGAGGTCGGCGGCGGCGAGCGGGGCCAGCAGGTCGGCGACGACGCCGGTCTCGGAGAACGCGAGCAGCCCGCCGACCTCGAACGCCACGAACGGACCCTCGGGCCGCGCCTTGCGGGGCACGGCCTGGGCCGTGCACACGACCGACGTCTCGTTGGCGGTCACCGTGATCGACATCAGCGTGGCCGAGGAGACCCAGGCGGGCAGGTCGGCACCGACGGGCAGCCGCACCACGGCGAGCTGCTCGGCGTGACGCAGGATCGTGCGGGCCACCGGGGTCGTGGTCGTGGGTTCGGGCACAGCGGGTCCGTCCTCGGGGTTCGCGGGGTTCACGTCGTCCTCAGGGCTCTCGGAGTTCACGGGGCCAGGCCCACGGTGGTCAGGCCGGTGGTCTCGGGCAGGCCGAGGGCGAGGTTCATGCACTGCACGGCCGCGCCGGCGGTGCCCTTGGCCAGGTTGTCCAGGGCGGCCACGGCGACCAGGCGCCCGGCCGTCTCGTCGACCGTGACCTGCAGGTGGACGGCGTTGGAGCCCAGGACCGACTGGGTCTGGGGCCACTGGCCCTCGGGCAGCAGGTGCAGGAACGGCTCGTCCGCGCACGCCTTCGCGTAGACGGCGTACGCGTCGTCGGCCGTGACGCCGTCGCGCACCGGGGCCGATGCGGTGGCCAGGATCCCCCGGGCCATCGGCACCAGCATGGGCGTGAAGCTCACCGACACCGCCGCGGCGGTCAGGGCGGAGAGGTTCTGGGTGATCTCCGGCGTGTGGCGGTGCACGCCGCCGACGCCGTACGCCGAGGCGTTGCCCATCGTCTCGCTGCCGAGCAGGTGCGGCTTGGGTGACTTCCCGGCCCCGCTGGTGCCGGAGGCGGCCACGACGACGACGTCGGGCGTGACCAGGTCCGCGGCCACGGCGGGCGCCAGCGCGAGGGTGGACACCGTCGGGTAGCAGCCCGGGACCGCGACGCGGCGCGCCGTGCGGAGCTCGTCGCGGCGGCCCGGCAGCTCGGGGAGGCCGTAGGGCCACGTCCCGGCGTGCGCGCCGCCGTAGAACTTCTCCCACTCCCCCGCGTCCTCGAGGCGGAAGTCGGCACCGCAGTCGACGACGAGCACGTCGTCGGGCAGCTGCGCCGCGACCGGCCCGGACTGGCCGTGCGGCAGACCGAGGAAGACCACGTCGTGGCCGCTGAGGTTCTCCAGCGTCGTCTCCAGCAGCACGCGGTCGGCCAGGGGCACGAGGTGGGGCTGGAGGGTGCCGAGGCGCTCACCCGCGTTGGAGCCGGCCGTCAGGGCGCCGATCTCGACGTCGGGGTGGCCGAGCAGCAGCCGGAGGATCTCGCCCCCGGCGTACCCGGAGGCGCCGGCGACGGCGATGCGTGTGGTCATGACGCATGACCATACAAGAGCCTGCATGACTATGCGAAACCACCCGCCCCGCCTCCGCCGAGGTGCCACCCTTTGTCAGCCCAGGTGCCACTCTTTGCGCGCCGAGGGGTCGATCATTGTCCTGTGACCGTGCCGTTCCCCTCCCCGACGAACCCAGCCCCGGACCGGCGCGAGGTGCTCCTGGGCTACCTCGCCTTCTTCCGCTCGGTCGTGACCGGCAAGCTGGCCGGCCTGCCCGACGACGTGCTGCGCACGAGCGTGCTGCCGTCGGGATGGTCACCGCTCGAGCTGGTCCACCACCTCGCCCACGTCGAGCACCGGTGGCTCGAGTGGGGCTTCCTCGGCGATCAGGTGGACGACCCCTGGGCCGACCACGTCGACGGCCGCTGGCAGGTGGCCGCCGAGGACACCGCCGACGACGTCGTACGCCGCCTCGCCGAGCAGGCCGAGCGCAGCGACACGATCGTGCGCGCCCACGAGCTCGACGAGGTCGGGGCGCCGGGCGCGCGGTGGGACGGCGCGGCCCCGGCGACCCTGGAACGGGTGCTGCTGCACCTGGTGCAGGAGTACGCGCGCCACGCCGGCCACCTCGACGTGGTGCGCGAGCTCATCGACGGCTCGACCGGCGAGGAGCAGCCGGCCGCGGGGCCTGACCAGCGCTGACTAGCGCTGGACCGCCCCACACCGGGCGACGGCGACCGCGACGGCGGCGTCGCGCGCGGCACCGGTCTCCTCCTCGGTCAGCGTCCGGTCCGGGGCCCGGAAGCGCAGGGCGAAGGCCAGCGACTTGCGTCCCTCACCCACCTGCTCGCCGGTGTAGAGGTCGAAGAGCCGGATCGACTCCAGCAGCTCCCCGGCGCCCTCTCGCAGCGCCGCCTCGACGTCGGCGGCGGCCACGTCGGCGTCCACCACGAGCGCGACGTCCTCCTTGGCCAGCGGGAAGTCGGAGAAGGACGCAGCGCGCTGCACCGCAGGGGCGTGCTCGATCAGCAGCCCGAGGTCGATCTCGGCCACCGCGGTCCGCGCCGGGACGCCGTACGCGCGACACACCTCGGGGTGCAGCTCACCGGCGTGACCGAGGACGGCCTCGCCGACGCGCAGCTCGGCACACCGGCCGGGGTGCCACGGTGCGCGCTGGGCGGCTACGACGTCGACCTTGACGCCGAGGGCGTGCGCGAGCGACCGGCAGGCCTCGACCGCGTCGGACCAGGAGGCCGGACGGGCCGGACCCCACCAGCCCGTCTGCTCACGGTCGCCGCTGACGCTCAGCGCGAGGTGCAGCGGCTGGTCGGGCAGGGCCTTGTCGAGGTCGTCGAGCTCGCCCTCGCTCGGCCGGGTCTCCACGCCGAACAGCGGCGTCGCGCCGTGCCCCGCGGGCAGGGTCACGCTCGCCGTCTCGAAGAGCGACGAGCTCGTCGCGCCGCGGCCGGCGTTGCGCGCCACCGTGGTCAGCAGGCCCGGCAGCAGCGTCGTGGTCATGCAGGGTGCCTCCGCGGAGAGCGGGTTGGCCAGGCGCAGCATCGTGCGCCGCTCGTCGTCGGCAGGCAGTCCCAGCCGGTCGAGGTCAGCCACCCCGACGAAGGGGAAGCTGATCACCTCGACGTAGCCCGCGCCGGCGAGCGTCCGGCCCGCCCGACGGCGCAGCTGCTGCGACCGGGTCAGGCCGCGCCCGGCGGGCGGCGTCGGCAGCACGGAGGGCACCCGGTCGTAGCCGACGACCCGTACGACCTCCTCGACGAGGTCGTAGGGGTCGGTGAGGTCCGGGCGCCACGGCGGCGGCACGACACTGAGCACGCCGGCGCCGTCGGCGACCTCGCACCCGACGGCGCGCAGGTGGCTCGCGGCCGTCGTCTCGTCGACGTCCATCCCGCTGATCCGGGCCGCGAGGTCGTGCGGCATGGCGATGGGCGGGGCCTGGGGTGGGACCCCGACGACGGTCACGCCCGGGTCCGCGACGGCGCCGCCGTACGTCACGAGCAGCTCGACCACACGGTCAGCCGCCGCCTCGCAGATGGTCGGGTCGACGCCGCGCTCGTTGCGGCGGCCGGCCTCGGAGCCGATCTTGTGACGGCGCCCGGTGCGGAACATGGTGGTCGAGTCCCAGTGCGCCGACTCGACGAGCAGGCGCGTGGTCGTGGCCGAGGTCTCGGTCGTCTCGCCGCCCATCACACCGCCGAGCCCGATCAGTCCGGACTCGTCGACGACGACGAGATCCTCGACGGAGAGGGTCCGCTCGGCGCCGTCGAGGGTCCTCAGGCGCTCGCCCTCGCGCGCCCGGCGTACGCCGAGGGCGCCGCTGATCTTGTCGGCGTCGTAGCCGTGGATCGGGCGGCCGGTCTCGAGCATCACGTAGTTGGTGACGTCGACGGCCAGGGAGATCGACCTCATCCCGGCCAGCTGGAGGCGACGAGCCATGAAGGCCGGCGTCGGCGCGTCGGGGTCGAGGCCGGAGACGGTGCGCGCCACGAAGACCGGGCAGCCGCTCGCGTCCTCCACGTGCACGGGGTGGCCGGCGTCGTCGGCCGGCGGCACCGCACGGTCGCAGGGGTCGTGCAGGGACGTCGCCGGCAGGTCGTAGGCCAGCGCGGCGTCGCGGGCGATGCCGCGCATCGAGAGCGCGTAGGCCCGGTCGGGGTTGATCTCGAGGTCGATGACCTCCTCGTCGAGCCCGAGCACCGCCCTGGCGTCCGCGCCGGGCTCGCCGGCGTCCGGCGGGAGCACGATGATGCCGTCGGCCGAGCCGAGGGCGTCGGCGGGCAGGCCGAGCTCGGCGGCGGAGCAGATCATCCCGGCCGAGACGTGGCCGTAGGTCTTGCGCGCCGAGATGGCGAACCCCCCGGGCAGCACCCCGCCCGGGAGCACCACGACGACGAGGTCACCCACGGCGAAGTTGTGCGCGCCGCACACGATCCCCTGGGGCTCCCCGGTCTCGTTCGCGTCGGCGACGTCGACGGTGCACCAGTTGATCGTCTTGCCGTTCTTCTGCGGCTCGGGGTCCATCGTGAGGACGCGGCCGAGCACCAGCGGGCCGCTGATCTCCTCGCCTGCCCGCTCGATGGCCTCGAGCTTCAGCCCGAGCGCGGTCAGGCGGCGGGCGAGGTCGTCGGTCGAGACGTCGGCCGGCAGGTCGACGTGCTCGCGGATCCAGGACACGGGGGCCAACATGGTTCAGAGCTCCGTTCCGAGCGCGGCGGAGAACCGCACGTCGCCCTCGAAGATGTCGCGCAGGTCGGCTGCGCCGTGGCGGAACATGAACGAGCGGTCGATGCCCATCCCGAAGGCGAACCCGGTGTAGACCTCGCTGTCGACACCGCAGGCGGTGAGCACCCGCGGGTTGACCACCCCACAACCACCCCACTCGATCCAGCCCTCGCCCTTGCAGGTGCGGCACGTCGCGACGTCCGGCTCACGACCGCGGCAGACGAAGCAGACGAGGTCGACCTCGGCCGACGGCTCGGTGAAGGGGAAGTACGAGGGGCGGAAACGCGTGGTGATGCCGTCGCCGAAGAGCTGCGTCGCGAAGTGGTCCAGGGTGCCCTTGAGGTGGGCCAGGGTGATCCCGCGGTCGACGACGAGTCCCTCGACCTGGTGGAACATCGGGCTGTGGGTGGCGTCGTACTCGTCGGTGCGGAAGACCCGACCGGGGCAGATCACGTAGATCGGGGGCTGCCGGGTCAGCATGGTGCGGGCCTGGACCGGCGAGGTGTGGGTCCGCAGGACGACGTGGGCCTCGGCCGGCTCGGTCCAGAAGGTGTCCTGCATGGTGCGCGCCGGGTGGTCCGGGCCGAGGTTGAGCGCGTCGAAGTTCAGCCACTCCGCCTCCACCACGGGGCCTTCGGCCACCTCCCAGCCCATCGCGACGAAGAGGTCGGCGATGTGGTCGCTCATCAGCGTGATCGGGTGCCGGCCGCCCCGGGGAGCGCGGGTCGTGGGCAGGGTGACGTCGACGGTCTCCTCGAGGAGCATCCGCGCCTCGCGCTCGACCTCGAGCTCGCCCTGGCGTGCGGTGAGCGCCGTGGCGACCTCCTTGCGGGCCCTGCCGACGCGCGCGCCGGCGTCCTTGCGCGCCTGGGGCGGCAGCGCGCCGATCTCGCGGTTGGCCAGCGCCAGTGGCGAGCGGTCCCCCACGTGCTGGGTCCGCACCACCTTCAGCGCCTCGAGGTCCGCGGCGCCCTCGATGGCGGCCACGGCGTCGGCGCGCATCGCCTCGACCTGCTCGGCGCCGAGCGGGGTCACCTCGACGGGGTCGTAGTCGCTGTTGGGTCCGGACATGGTGGTGAGTCTAGGAAGCCCGCGACCCGCCGCGCGAACCGGTTGACGACCGAGAGCCGTACGCGGGCGCCTACCCTGCTGTCGATGACCAGCAGGAGCGTGCACGCCGCCGCCCAGCTGGCTCGCTTCGCCTGGGCCGAGGCGCTCTCGTGCGTCTTCGCGGTCGTGGTCTTCGCCGGCCTCGCGGTCACGTTCGTGGTGCCGCTGCCGGTCGCGGCGTACGACGCGATGCTGATCTGGTGCGTCGTCGCCACGCTGGTGCTGTGGGCGCTGCGGGTCGAGACCTGGCGCGAGGTGCTCGTCATCGGCGGCTTCCACCTGCTGGGGCTGGGCCTGGAGCTGTTCAAGGTCCACGTGGGCTCGTGGTCCTACCCCGGCGACGCGGTGACCAAGGTCGCCGGCGTGCCGCTCTTCAGCGGGTTCATGTACGCCGCCGTCGGCTCCTACATCTGCCAGGCGTGGCGCCGCCTCGACCTGCGGGTGACCCACTACCCACCGGTGCCGATCACGGTCGTGGCGGTGGCGATCTACGCGAACTTCTTCACCCACCACGTCCTGCCCGACCTGCGCGTGCCGCTGGCGCTGGTCGGCCTCGTCGTGCTGCGCCGGTGCTGGGTGCACTTCCGCGTCGGCTCCGAGCGCTACCGGATGCCGCTCGCGGTCTCGTTCGTGCTGATCGGCCTGTTCCTGTGGCTCGCCGAGAACCTCGCCACCCTGCTCGACGCCTGGGCCTACCCGGGCCAGGAGCAGGTGTGGCAGGCGGTGCACGCCTCGAAGATCGGGGCCTGGTCACTGCTGGTGACGATGAGCTTCGTGCTCGTGGCGACCCTCAAGGCGACCGAGGGCCGGTTGCACCTGAGCCCGACGTACGGCGTGGACGAGCAGCGGTTGGCACGTCGACTCGCAAAGAGTGGCACCTCGGCTCGCAAAGGCTGACACCTCGGCGGGGTGGTGGGGGCGGGTCAGGGGGTGGGGGGCGGGGCAGCGGGCCAGGAGACGACCAGGCGGGCTCCGCCGCCGGGGGCGTCGTCGATCGTGACGGTGCCGCCGTGGGCGCGGGTCAGGCCGCTGACGATGTAGAGACCGAGGCCGGATCCTCCGCCCGAGCCGGCGGTCCAGAACTTCGTGAACACCCGGCGGCGAGCCTCGGCCGGGATCCCGTCGCCCTCGTCGTCGACCCGCAGCACGATGCGGTCGGCGGCCGGGCTCCCGGGCCCGCCCGGGCCGGCGCCGAGGTGGACCCGGACCACACCGGACCCGTGCCGGACCGCGTTCTCGACGAGGTTCGTCACGACCTGGGTGAGCTTGTCGGGGTCCGCGAGGACCCGGGGCACGTCGGCGTCGACCTCGAGGGCCAGGGGCCGTGACGTGCTCGCGGCGACCGAGTCCACCGCGCGCCGCACGAGGACCTCGGCGTCGCACGGGCGCGGGTAGAGCTGCAGGCGCCCGGTGTCGATCCGGGCGACGTCGAGCAGCTCGGCGATCAGCCGGCTCAACCGGTCGGAGTCGGCGCTGACCGTGGTCAGCATCAGCTTCTTCTGCTCGTCGTTGAGCTTGTCCCACCGGCTGAGCATCGCCTGGACGAAGCCCTTCACGCCGGTCAGCGGCGAGCGGAGCTCGTGGGCGACCGTGGCGACCAGGTCGGAGCGCTCGCGGTCCAGGCGCGCCCGGCCGCGTCCCGAGCGCAGGACCAGGGCCACGTGCTCGACGGGGGCACCCGGTGCGGGCCGGTGCAGACGTGCCGCGACGAGGACCTCGGTGCCGTCGGGCAGCACCCAGGGCTGCTCGGGCACGCCGCTGCGGGTGCCGAGACCGCCGTAGGGGCAGTTCGCGGCGTACCACTCACTGCCGTGCTGGTCGGTGAGCCTGAGCACCTCGGGCAGGCTGCGCCCCGTCGGGTCCTCGTCGTCGCCGAGGCCGAGCATGCGCGCCGCCGTGGTGTTGACCAGGCTGACCCGGCCATCGGCGTCGGCGACCACGACCCCGTCGGGCAGCAGGTCGGCCCACCCCAGGTCCGGGCCGCTGGCCTCGCTCACCGGGCTCGCTGCGCCCGCGCGCTCGCGTAGAGACAGAGGGCGGCGGCGATCGCCAGGTTGAGGCTCTCGGCCCGGCCGTGGATCGGGATGCGGACCCGGTGGTCGGCGCTCGCCGCGAGGGCGCTCGGCAGCCCGTGCGCCTCGTTGCCGAACAGCCAGGCCGTCGGCCGCTCGAGCAGGCCCGGACCCGGGTCCTCGAGGTCGACCTCGCCGTCGCCGGCCGCGGCGAGCACCTGCAGGCCGGCGCCGCGCAGGGTGGCGAGCGCGGCCTCCGCGTCGCGCTCGAGGGCCACGGGGAGGTGGAACGCGCTGCCGGCGCTGGCGCGCACCGTCTTGGCGTTGTGCAGGTCGACCGCGTCGCCCACCATCACGACCGCGTCGGCGCCGGCCGCGTCCGCCGTCCGCACGATGGTGCCGGCGTTGCCGGGGTCGCGGACCTCGACGCAGGCGGCCACGAGCTGCGGCGTGCCGTCGAGCACGTCGACCAGCGGGCGGTCCAGGGACCGGCAGAGCGCGACCAGGCCCGGCGGGGTCACCGCGTCGGTCAGCGAGGCGAGGGCCCGCTCGTCGACGAGGGTGACCTCGGGCGCGGCGTGGAGCAGGTCGGCGTACCGCGCCACGGCCTCCGGGGTCGCGAAGACCTCGACGACGCACCCGGGCCGGCCCAGGGCGCCCTCGACGCCCTGCGGGCCGTCGACGAGGAACAGCCGCCGCTCGGATCGTTCCGAGCGGCGGCTGAGCCGTCGTGCCTGCTTGACCCGGCTGTTCTGGACGCTCAGCGGGGTCACGGCGTGGTGGTGCTCAGGCGGTCGCGTCGGCGCGGGGCGCGTTGACGTCCTCGGGCAGCGCCGCCTTGGCCGTGGCGACGAGGGCCGAGAAGGCGGCCGGGTCGTTGACGGCGAGGTCGGCGAGGATCTTGCGGTCGACCTCGACACCGGCCAGCCCGAGACCCTGGATGAAGCGGTTGTAGGTCATCCCCTCGGCGCGGGCCGCGGCGTTGATGCGCTGGATCCACAGACGACGGAAGTTGCCCTTGTTCTTGCGGCGGTCGTTGTAGCTGTAGACCAGGGAGTGGGTGACCTGCTCCTTGGCCTTGCGGTAGAGCCGCGAGCGCTGGCCGCGGTAGCCGCTGGCGCGCTCGAGTGTGACGCGGCGCTTCTTCTGGGCGTTGACTGCGCGCTTGACGCGTGCCATGGGTACTCCTCGGTGTGGTTCTAGGATCCGGTCACGTGCTGGCTGGACCGGCGATGACGGTCGGGCTCAGAGACCCAGCAGCTTCTTCGCGCGCTTGACGTCGGCCTTGGCGACCTCGGTCGTGCCGGACAGGCGTCGGGTCACGTTGGAGGGCTTCTTCTCCAGGTTGTGGCGCATCCCGGCCTTCTGGCGGCGGATCTTGCCCGAGCCGGTGACCCGGAAGCGCTTGCTGGCGCCCGAGTGCGTCTTGTTCTTCGGCATGCTGATCTCTCCTATCGGTGCTGCGCGGGCGGGTGCCCGGCGCTGCGCGGACGTGCGGTCGTGCTGGGTGCGACTGAGGGGGACGGGCCCGGGCTCAGGCCTCGATCTCGGGGTCGAGGTTCTCCGAGCGGCCGCGCTCCTTGGCCACGGTGCTGCGACCGGCGTTGGCTGCTGTGCGCTCGGCCTTGTCCTCGGCCTCATCGGCGGCCCGCTCTGCCATCTGGGCCTCCTTCTCGGCCTTCAGCTGGCTCTTGGCCTCGGCCTTCTTGCGGTGCGGGCCGAGGACCATGACCATGTTGCGGCCGTCCTGCTTGGGCGAGGACTCGACGAAGCCCAGCTCGTCGACGTCCTCGGCGAGGCGCTGCAGCAGCCGGAACCCGAGCTCGGGACGGTGCTGCTCACGACCGCGGAACATGATCGTGATCTTGACCTTGTCGCCGGCTGCGAGGAACCGGACGACGTGGCCCTTCTTGGTGTCGTAGTCGTGGGCGTCGATCTTCGGACGAAGCTTCATCTCCTTGATGATGACGTTCGTCTGGTTCCGGCGCGCCTCACGGGCCTTCTGGGCGTTCTCGTACTTGAACTTCCCGTAGTCCATGAGCTTGCAGACCGGCGGACGAGCGGTCGGGGCGACCTCGACGAGGTCGAGGTCGGCCTCCTGCGCCAGGCGCAGCGCCTGGTCGGTCGGCACGATGCCGACGGTCTCGCCGTTGGGTCCGACGAGTCGGACCTCGGAAACCCGGATCCGGTCGTTGATACGAAGCTCGGTGCTGATGAGTCCTCCAGTGGGTCAGGGGCACGGAGGTCTCCGGGTCCCCGCCGTGACGGCCGGGAACGACAAAGGCTTCCGCTCGGACCAAGCGGAAGCCAGCCACCCTCGACGCCCGGAGGCTGTCGCCGCCCCCGCCGTACGTCCGTGGGACGCGTGCTCGGTGGGAGCCTGGGACCGGACCCGACGACCTGTGCGGTGGTGTGCCACGACGGTCGCTGCGGGTGGGAGTCGATGGAGATGGACCCCGCTTGAAGATCGTCGAGCCCGGACTGCTCCGGACCCGATGATCGGTCAGCAACAGATGCTAGCGGATCATTCCGGTGCCGCCGAATCCACCGCCGGATCCGCCGCCGCATCCTCGGGCGCATCCTCGGGCGCATCCTCGGGCGGGACGGCGGTGATCCAGGCGGGGGCGCCGTCGACGCTGGCCAGTCGCCACCCGGCGGCGAGCGCGGTGAGGTCCTGACCGCTCACGACGTACGTCGCCGGGCCGGCGAGGTCGACGACGAGGGCGGCCGCGTCCTCCTGGACCGCCGCCTGTGCGGCCAGCCGGGTCACGACCGGCACCGGTCGCGCACCGGGGTCCCACGCGGTGAGGCTGTCGGTGCCGGTGAAGGCCAGCAGCGCCCGGCGACCGTCGACACCGGTGAGCAGGACCGCGGCCATGTCGCTGGACTTGTCGCGGGCCAACCCGTGCTCGTCGGTCTCGACCTCGCCGAGGACGGCGACCACCGGCACCAGGAGGCGAGCGTCCTGGAGCAGCGCGAGCGCCTCCGCGCCCGCACCGGGCACGCCGGCCGCGGCCGCGGCCAGGGACGCGCGCAGCCTCTCGTCCGCCGCGCCGTCGTCGTCGGGGAACGCGGTGCCGAGCAGGCGGGTGCCGTCGGGCGGCGGGTTGCCGGCGGATGCGTCGTGGGCGTCCATCACCTCCATCATCGCCCACCGGCCCCGGTTGGCCCCGGTGTGCCACCCTGAGGAGATGGACAACGCGACCTGGCTGGCCGTCACGATCGCCCTGTGCGCGGTCTCCGCCGTGCTCACCTGGCTCGCCTTCCGGCGTCGGGGCCTGCCGGCCGGGATGCTGGGCGCCGGGATCACCCTGCTGTTCCCGGCGGCGTACCTGACGAACACGCTGGAGATGTTCACCCGGATCGCCGCCGCGATCGCCGACTGGGGCACCTCGCTGGTCCTCTCGCCCGTCGTCTGGGCCGGGATCGCCTGCGGCGGGCTGGGCGTGCTGCTGATCGTCGTCTCCCGCTCGCTGGCCTCCCGCGGGATCGGCCGCGGTGTGGGTCGCGGCGGTGCCGGGGCCCGGGAGGTCGCCTCCCCGCGTCGCGAGGGCCTGCCCTCCGCGCCGCCGGCCACGAAGGCCAGGAAGGACAAGGGCGGCGCCGTCGTCGACGACGAGCTCGACGACATCGAGGCCATCCTGCGCAAGCGCGGGATCAGCTGAGCCGGTCCTCCCGGCTCGCGCTCAGCCCCCAGCCAGCTCGCGCAGCTCGCGCACGGCGGTGCGCGCCCGCACCCCGTCGCTGCCCTGGATGCCCATGACGGCGACGCTGCGCCCGTCGGAGAGATCCAGGGTCACCCAGGGCGCCCCGACGCCGAGGTTGATCGCCAGGATCTGCTCCCAGGCGTACTCGTGGCGGCGGTAGCCGTTGATGACGACGAGCCGGTCGTGCTCGGCGACCGCGCGGGAGCGCACCAGCGCCCACATCGCCGAGCCCGCGAGCAGGATCAGCGCGACGAGCGTGCCCCGCTGGAAGGGCGTGAAGGTGGCGCGCGTGGCGTCGTCGAAGGTGAACCACGTCGCCGCGCCGACCGCGAGGAGTGCGCCCATGGCCACCAGGCCCGCGATACGCGGGCCGAGCGGACGATAGGTCCGCGGGAGGCCGTGGTCCCCGCCGCGGGGCGCCGAGCCCGGCTCAGAGGCGGCAGGCATGGATGTCCGTGAGCAGGATGCCGCGAGCCCCGAGGCGCCACAGCTCGTCCATCAGCCGCTGGGCACCGCTGCGCGGCACCATCGCACGCACGGCCACCCAGCCCTGGCGCTGGAGCGGCGAGACCGTCGGACTCTCCACACCGGGGGTCAGGGCGACGGCGCCGGGCAGGTCGGACTCCTCGATGTCGTAGTCCATCATCACGTAGCTGCGGGCCAGCAGCACGCCCTCGAGGCGTCGACGGAAGACCTCGAGGCCGTCCGGCGTGTGGCCCTCACGGGTGACCAGGACCGCCTCCGAGGTCAGGATCGTCTCGCCGAAGACCTCGAGGCCGGCCTGGCGCAGCGTGCTGCCGGTCTCCACGACGTCGGCGATCACATCGGCGACCCCGAGCGCGATGCTGCTCTCGACCGCGCCGTCGAGGCGCACCACGCCGGCCTCGATGCCACGCTCAGCGAGGAACGCACGGACCACCCCGGTGTACGACGTCGCGATCCGGGCCCCGGCGAGGTCCTCGGTGGACGCGAAGCGACCGGCGGGACCGGCGAAGCGGAACCGGCTGCGCCCGAACCCGAGCGAGATCACCTCACGCGCACTGGCGCCGGAGTCCAGCAGGAGGTCCCGCCCGGTGATACCGATGTCGAGGGTGCCCTCGCCGACGTAGAGCGCGATGTCGCGCGGGCGCAGGTAGAAGAACTCGACCCCGTTCTCGGCGTCGGTGAGCGCGAGCTGCTTGGTGTCGTCGCGCTGGCGGTAGCCGCTCTCGCGCAGGATCTCGGTCGCCGAGTGCGAGAGCGAGCCCTTGTTGGGCACCGCGATGCGCAGCAGGGGCGGACCGTCGTGCCCGTCCGTCGGGGTCGTCATGTCTCGGGGTCCCCGGTCTCAGAGGTGGGCGTAGACGTCGTCGGGCTCGAGTCCGAGGGCCAGCATCATCACCTGCGCGTGGTAGAGCAGCTGGCTGATCTCCTCGGCCGCACGCTCGCGGCCCTCGTGCTCGGCGGCCATCCACGACTCGGCGGCCTCCTCGACCAGCTTCTTGCCGATGGCGTGGACCCCTGCGTCGAGCTCGGCCACGGTCCCCGATCCGGCGGGACGGGTGCGGGCCTTGTCGCTGAGCTCGTCCCAGAGGGCGTCGAACGTCTTCACAGCCGGTGAGCCTACGGCGTACGGACCGCTCACCCCGACTCGGGCGAACGCGCGGTCGTCGCGGGAGATGGTGCGCACCAGGGGTCCTCAGGTCAGGTCGCGCAGGGTGAGGGCGGTCTGGAGCGCAGCGATGGTCGCCTCGTAGCCCTTGTCCTCGACCGACCCCTCCAGGCCAGCACGGTCCAGGGCCTGCTGCTCGGTGTCGCAGGTCAGCACCCCGAAGCCGACCGGCACCGTGTGGTCGAGCGCGACCCGGGTCAGCCCGTCGGTGGCCGCGGAGCAGACGTAGTCGAAGTGCGGCGTGCCACCCCGGATGACGACGCCGAGCGCGACGACGGCGTCGTAGCCGCGTGCGGCCAGCGCACCGGCCACGACGGGCAGCTCGAACGTGCCCGGCGCGCGGACGATCGTGGGCTCGACCGAGGAGTCGGCGCAGGCCCGGGCGGCGCCGGCGAGCAGGCCGCCCATCACCTCGTCGTGCCAGCTCGCGGCGACGACGGCGACCCGCAGACCGCGGGCGTCGACGGGCTCGGGGGTGGGTGCTCCGTGTCCGCTCATCGTGCTGTCTCCTCGAGGTCGTCAGGGGCACCGGCGCCGCGTCGGGACGTAGCGCCGCCACCCAGACCGGGCAGGTCGTGACCCATCCGGTCGCGCTTGGTGAGCAGGTAGGCGAGGTTGTGGTCGTTGGGGCGGGGCGTCAGCGCGACCCGCTCGGCCACCTCGATGCCGTACTCCTCGAGGTTCGTGACCTTGTCCGGGTTGTTGGTCATCAGCCGCACGGACTCGACCTTCAGGTCCTTGAGGACCTGGGTGGCGGTCCCGTAGTGGCGTGCGTCGGCCGGCAGGCCGAGGTCGAGGTTGGCGTCGACGGTGTCGCGTCCGCCGTCCTGGAGCTGGTAGGCCTGCAGCTTGGCGACCAGGCCGATCCCCCGGCCCTCGTGGCCGCGCAGGTAGACCACGACCCCGCGCCCCTCGGCGACGATGCGCTCCAGCGCCTCGTCCAGCTGCGGCCCGCAGTCGCACCGGTCGGAACCGAACACGTCGCCGGTCAGGCACTCGGAGTGCACCCGGGTCAGCACCGGCTCGGGGCCACCGATGTCGCCGTGGACGAGGGCGACGTGCTCGGAGCCGTCGATGGTGATGGTGTAGCCGTAGGCGGTGAACTCGCCGTGCCGGGTCGGCAGGCGGGTCTCGGCCACCCGCTCCACGAGGTTCTCGTGGCGGCGACGGTGGCGCACCAGCGCATCGATCGAGATCATCGAGAGGCCGTGCTCGTCGGCGAACGCGCGCAGCTCGGGCCCACGCTTCATCGTGCCGTCGTCGTTGACGATCTCGACGAGCACACCGGCCGGCGTCAGCCCGGCCAGGCGCGCGAGGTCGACGGCCGCCTCGGTGTGACCCCGGCGCACCAGCACCCCTCCCTCACGAGGGCGCAGCGGGAAGACGTGCCCGGGTCGGGTCAGCTCCCACGGCTCGGTCGCGGAGTCGGCCAGCACCCGCACGGTGTGCGCTCGGTCGGCCGCCGAGATGCCCGTGCTGACCCCGTCGCGCGCGTCGACGGAGATGGTGTACGCCGTGCGCAGCTTGTCGCGGTTGTGCGGGGTCATCAGCGGGATCTCGAGCCGGTCGAGCTCGGCGGCGGGCAGCGGCGCGCAGATCACCCCGCTGGAGTAGCGGATGGTGAAGGCCATCAGCTCGGGGGTCGCCTTGCTGGCCGCGAAGATCAGGTCGCCCTCGTTCTCACGGTCCTCGTCGTCGACGACGACGACGGCCTTGCCGTCGGCGATGTCGGCGATCGCCTGCTCGACGGAGTCGAGTCGCACCCCGTCGTGCTGGGCGGCCGGGTGGGCGTGGCTCATGCGGTGGCTCCTTGCTCGGTGGTGGCGTCGAGGCGGGCCGCGAGCAGCTTCTCGACGTGCTTGGCGAGGATGTCGACCTCGAGGTTGACCTGGTCCCCGACGGCGCGGGAGCCGAGGGTCGTGCGGGCCAGCGTCTCGGGGATCAGGCTGATCGTGAAGGAGTCGGTGCGTGCCTCGACGACCGTGAGACTGATGCCGTCGACGGTGATCGAGCCCTTGTCGACGAGGTAGCGGGTCAGCCCGTGCGGCAGGGAGATCTCCACGACGTCCCAGTGCTCGCTGGGGCTGCGGGAGAGCACGGTGCCGACCGCGTCGACGTGGCCCTGCACGACGTGGCCGCCGAGTCGCTTCTCGGCGGTGACGGCACGCTCGAGGTTGACGCGGTCGCCGACGTGGACCTTGCCCATCGAGGTCTTGTCGAGCGACTCCTTCATCACATCAGCGCTCCACGTGCCGTCGGCGATCGTGACGACGGTCAGGCAGCAGCCGTTGACGCTGATCGAGTCACCCAGCCCGGTGCCCTCCAGGACGGTGGTCGCGGCGATGCGCAGCCGCAGCGCGTCGGTCAGGTCCTCGACGCCGGCGACGGTGCCGAGCTCCTCGACGATTCCGGTGAACATCAGGGGTCCTCCTGGGGAGCGGGATGGGGGGTGAGCGTGAGTCGTACGTCGGGCTCCTCGCCGTCGAGGCCCGCGATCACGGCGACGTCGACCACCCGGGGTCGCAACGCGCCATCGATCGTCGCGATTCCGAGGTCACCCACTGCGCTGTGCCCTGCACCGAGCAGCACGGGGGCGACGTAGCAGACGATCTCATCGACCAGCCCCGCACGCAGGAACGACGCGGCGAGGCTCGGACCACCCTCGAGGAAGACGTGCTGGCGGTCGCGGGCCCACAGCTCGGCGAGCGCTGCTCGCGGGTCGCGGGTGCGCAGGTGGACCGAACCACCGGGCACGGTGTCGTCGAGGACCCGACTCGAGGCGTCGAGGGCGCGCTCCCCCATGACCGCCCGTAGCGGCTGGACCGCGACCGGGTGGTCGTCCTCGTCGCGGACGCTCAGGCGCGGGTCGTCGGCGGCCACGGTGCCGGTGCCGACCAGCATGGTGTCGCACCTGGCGCGCAGCCGCTGCACGTCGCGCCGTGCGGCGCGCCCGGAGATCCACCGCGACGACCCGTCCGCGGCGGCGCTGCGACCGTCGAGGGTGGTGGCGAGCTTCCAGGTGACGAAGGGCCGCTGCTGGTCCAGGGCCCGGCGGTAGACACCGGCCAGCGCCGCCGCCTCGCCGGCCAGGAGCCCGGCCTCCACCTCGACACCGGCCTCCTCCAGCCGCGCCCGCCCGCCGGCGGCCACCGGGTTGGCGTCGACCTCGGCGAAGACGACCCTCCGGACGCCGGCCGCGATCAGCGCCTCGGTGCAGGGCCCCGTGCGGCCCGTGTGGTGGCACGGCTCGAGCGTCACCACCGCGGTGGTGCCCCGGGCGGCCTCACCGGCCCGGGCCAGGGCCGCCGCCTCGGCGTGCGGCGTGCCCGGACCGCGGTGGTAGCCCTCGGCCACGGTGCGCCCGTCGGGGCCCAGCAGCACGCACCCCACGCGGCGGGTGTCGGCGACCATGGGCACACCGGGCGTGGCGGCCAGCGCGAGGGCGCGGCGCATCGCGGTCCGCTCCACCTCGGTGCTGCCCATCCCGGCCCCTCGTGTCCTGTGCCGCGGACTCCGGGGTGGTGCGACACGCGCCCGGTCCAGACGCCACCCCGGACGGGGTGGGGTCGTCGACCGACCACGCCTGCGTGCGCTTCTCATCCGGACTTTCACCGTCGGTCCAGGAGTTCCACCTGGTCCACCGTCCACAGCTTCGTGGCCGGGTCGCGGACTGTCACCGCCGGTTCGGAATTGCACCGACCCCAGAGCACGCGAGCATCGTCTGCTCGTCCGTCCCGAGTCTGGCACAGCGATGCCAGTCCGTCCCCGTGAGGTGCGCCACCTGGGCGGCACCACTCTCCGCGGGTTGTTCGATCGATCGATCAAAACGCAGCTCGTTCTTGATCGATCGATCGACCAACGCGGGGAGGGTGATGGGCCGTGGACCGGAACCCCCTCGTCGAGCCTGTGGACGACGGCAGCGAGCGGAGGTGATCTCGTGGTGGCATCGGTGGCGTGCCCAAGACCCTGGACGCCGGCTCCCGGACGGAGAGCCTCGTCGACTCCCTGCTCGTCCTCGTCGCGGAGTCCGGGCTGTCCGCCCCCTCGTCGCGGGAGATCGCACAGCGGACCCGGCTCAGCATGGGCACGCTGGCGCACCACTACGGCACGCGGCAGCGGCTGATCGAGGTGCTGTGCTGGCGGGTCGTGGTGCGGCTCAAGGCCGACACCGGCGCACGGGTCGCGCACGACGGCCTGGCCGGTCTGCTGCCCGACCCGGACGACGACGGGTCGGGTGTGCTGCACCGCGCGTGGGTCGCCCTCGAGGAGCTCGCCCGCAGCTCGCAGCACGTGGCGACCAGTCTGCGCGAGCTCGACGCGCACGACGCCTACCTGCTCGACACCCTCGCTCCCGCCGCGAGCCAGGCACAGCGGGAGGCTGCGCTGGCCGCGCTGCACGGGCTGCGGCTGCGGATCGGGCGCGACGGCGCGACGCCGTCGCCGACGCACGCCGCGGGGCTGCTCGCCACCTGTCTCGGCAGCGGCACCGTCAGCGGCACCGTCAGCAGCACCGTCAGCGGTCAGGGTGCGGCGGACCCCGCCCTGGACCCCGCGACGCCCTCCGCGGCGGCCCTCAGCTGAGCCACCATCGCGTCCGGGTCGTCGGCCCCGAAGACCGCGGAGCCCGCGACGAAGACGTCGGCGCCGGCCTCGGCGCACCGCTCGATCGTCTCCAGGGAGACCCCACCGTCGACCTGCAGCCAGGTCTGGACCCCGTGCTTGTCCAGCAGGGCCCGGGCCCGCCGGACCTTGGGCAGCACGAGGTCCAGGAACGACTGGCCCCCGAAGCCCGGCTCCACCGTCATCAGCAGCAGCATGTCGAGCTCGCCGAGCAGGTCCTCGTAGGGCTCGACGGGCGTGGCCGGTCGCAGCGCCATGCTCGCCCGGGCCCCCGCAGCCCGGATCTCGCGCGCCAGGCGCACGGGCGCGGCGGCGGCCTCGACGTGGAAGGTCACCGAGCCGGCGCCCGCCTCGACGTACGTCGGGGCGTGCCGGTCGACGTCGGCGATCATCAGGTGGGCGTCGAGCGGCACGTCGCTGGTGCGGGCGAGCGCCTCGACCATCGTCGGTCCGAAGCTCAGGTTGGGCACGAAGTGGTTGTCCATCACGTCGACGTGCACCCAGTCCGCGCCGGGGATGCGCCCGATCTCGGCACCGAGCGCGGCGAAGTCGGCGTTCAGGATGCTCGGAGTGATCTGGATGCCCACGACGCCCGATCCTAGGAGACCTCGTCCGGCGGACCGTCGGGCGGCTCGGCAGGCGGCTCGGCGCCGTCGGCCTCGTCGCGGTCGGCCCAGTCGATCAGCGGCGCGAGGTCGAAGACGTGGTCGTCGATGTCGGCGTGCAGGTCGCCGATCTCGGCGAACCGCGCGGGCATCGTGAGGATCGTGAAGTCGTGCGGGTCGCAGACGTCGATCTCGTCCCAGCGCACCGGCGCCGAGACGCGGGCGTCGGGGACGCCGCGCACCGAGTACGCGGCGGCGATGGTGTGGTCGCGCGCGTTCTGGTTGTAGTCGACGAAGAGGTGGCCCGGGTCGCGGTCCTTGCGCCACCAGGCGGTCGTCACGTCGTGCGGAGCACGGCGCTCGACCTCGCGGGCGAAGGCGAGGGCGGCCCGCCGCACGACGGGGTGTCCGTGCTCGGGGGCCACCCGGACGTAGACGTGCAACCCCGAGCCCCCGCTGGTCTTGGGGAAGCCGACCGCGCCGAGCTCGTCGAGCACCTCGTGGACGACGGCGGCGACCCGCTGGACCTGCGCGAAGTCCGACTCCGGCCCGGGGTCGAGGTCGATGCGCCACTCGTCGGGCTTCTCGGGGTCCTCGCGCCGGCTGTTCCAGGGGTGGAACTCGACGGTCGACATCTGGACCGCCCACACGACGCTGGCCAGCTCGGTCACGCACAGCTCGTCGGCATAGCGGTCCCACCGCGGGAAGTGCAGCCGGACCGTCTCGACCCACCCCGGCGCCCCGCGGGGCAGCCGCTTCTGGTGCACCTTCTCCCCCGCCAGCCCGGTCGGGAAGCGGTGCAGCATGCAGGGCCGCTCCCACAGCGCGTTGACGATCCCGGGGCCGACGGCGAGGTAGTAGTCGACGAGGTCGCGCTTGGTCGCCCCCGAGTCCGGGAAGTAGACCCGGTCCGGGTTGCTGAGGCGCACGACGCGGCCCTCGACCTCGATCTCGACTGCCGGTGAGCCTGCCATCGTCGCCCCTCAACCCTTGCGCAGCAGCGCCATGTACATCGCGTCGGTCCCGTGCACGTGCGGCCACAGCTGCACGGTGCCGGGGATCCTGGACCCGCCGGCGCCGAGCCCGGCGGGCAGGAGCGGGACCGCGTCCTCCGCCGTCACGTCGGGGCGGTGCAGCAGCGAGCCGACCACCTCGTCGGTCTCGGTCACCACCGGCGAGCACGTCGCGTAGACCGCGACCCCGCCGGGGCGCAGCAGGTCCAGGGCCGCGCCGAGCAGGCGCCGCTGGAGCAGGACCAGCGTCAGGATGTCCTCCGGCTTGCGCCGCCAGCGTGCCTCCGGACGGCGTCGCAGCGCCCCGAGGCCCGTGCACGGCGCGTCGA
Source organism: uncultured Actinomycetota bacterium (assembly GCA_963714475.1). Taxonomy (GTDB): domain Bacteria; phylum Actinomycetota; class Actinomycetes; order Propionibacteriales; family Nocardioidaceae; genus Nocardioides. Next base: position 106,225 of record CAVQOP010000005.1, on the reverse strand, counting down.
TGAGCACGCGGTCGACCGAGCCGGGCAGCAGCGGCGGCGCCGTGCCGTCGGCGACGACGACCCCGGTCCGCACACCCCGGGTGGTGAGCGGGAGCAGCGAGCGGGTCACCAGGCCCGCGCGGTGCGGGGCCCGCTCGATCGCGAGCAGGAACGCGTCGCGCTCGGCGGCCAGGGCGGCCAGCAGGGCGGCCTTGCCGCCCGGGCCGGCGCAGAGGTCGACCCAGAGGTCGTCGCGACCCTCCACGGGTGCCGACGCGAGCAGGTGGGCGACCAGCTGGGACCCCTCGTCCTGGACTCCCGCGCGGCCCTGGGCCACCGCGGCGACCGCCCCGGGCGAGCCCGCCTCGAGGACGACGCCGTACGGCGAGAAGCGGGTGGGCTCGCCCGGCAGCTCGTCGCGGGTCGAGAGCCCGGGGCGTGCGACCAGGGTGACCCGCGGTGCCACGTTGTCGGCGGCGAGCAGCGCGTGCAGCCCCTCGGTGTCCTCGGGGCCCAGGGCCCGCCGCAGCTCCTCGACGATCCACCGGGGGTGGCTGAAGGCGACCTCCTCGTAGCGGCTCGACGACCTGCTCGGCGCGGGGGCCAGCTCCGCGATCCAGGCCTCCAGGTCGCGCGCCGCGACACTGCGCAGGACCGCGTTGGAGAAGTTCGCGGCCCCGGTGCTGCCCTTGGCGCGCACCAGGTCGACGGTCGTGCTGATCGCGGCGTGGGCGGGCACCCGCATCGAGAGCAGCTGGTGGGCGCCCAGCCGCAGGGCGTCGAGCACCTTGTCCTCGACCTTGCGCAGGGGACGGTCGATGCAGGCCGCGAGGATGGCGTCGTAGGTCCCGCGCATCCGCAGGGTGCCGGAGGCCAGCTCCGTGGCGAAGGCGGCGTCGCGGCCCTCGAGCCCGAGCTCGGCCAGCACCGTCGGCAGGACCAGGTTGGCGTAGGCGTCGTCGACCCGGACCGCCTTGAGCACCTCCAGCGCCGCGAGCCGGGCCGGGTCCCGCGGCCGCCCGGCCGCGCCGCGCCGCGGCGTGCTGCCGGGCGGACGGCGCAGCGGGTTCCCCGTGCCGGCGTGGGGTCGCTCAGTGGCCACGCTGCTCCTCCGACGCACCGAGGCGGCTGCCGGGTGCGGGCCGGGCGCCGCGCGCCCAGTCGGCGGCGTCCATCCAGGCCTTGCCCACCGCCTTGACCGCACCGAGCCGGACCGGCGTGGTGGCGGTGCCGACGAGCACCTCGCGCCGCCCGACGTGGAGCTCGCCGGGGGCGAGCGGAGGGCGCGGGGTGGAGTCCGTGCCCTCGCTCGGTGCGACGAGGCTCAGCGGGCCCAGCTTGAGTCGAGCCCCGTCGTAGGTCGTCCAGGCGCCGGGCGCCGGGTCACAGGCCCGCACCACGCGGTCGATGCCCAGGGCGGGGTCGGTCCAGTCCACCCGGGCGTGGTGGACCTCGATCTTCGGCGCGAGGCTCACGCCCTCGGCGGGCTGGGGGCGGGCCTCGACCCCGCCCTCCTCGATCGCGTCGAGCGTCGCCACCAGCAGCTGCGCCCCACCCTCGGCGAGGCGTCCGAGCAGGCTCCCGGCGGTGTCGTCGGAGCGGATCCGCTCGGTCATCACCCCGAAGGTCGGGCCGGCGTCGAGCTCGCGGACGATCCGGAACGTGGTCGCGCCGGTGACCTCGTCGCCGGCGAGCAGCGCGTGCTGGACCGGAGCCGCGCCCCGCCAGGCCGGCAGGCAGGAGAAGTGCAGGTTGATCCACCCCAGCGGCGCCACCTCGAGCGCGCTCTGCGGCAGCATCGCCCCGTAGGCCACGACCGGGCAGCAGTGCGGGCGCAGCGCGGCGAGCTCGGCGAGGAACTCCGGCTCGCGAGGATGAGCCGGCTTCAGGACGGGCAGCCCGAGCTCGACGGCGCGCCGGGCCACCGGGCTCGCCTCGAGGCGCCGGCCGCGGCCCGCCGGTGCGTCGGGGCGGGTGACGACGCCGACCAGCTCGTGCTGCGAGGCCACGAGCGCCTCGAGCGTGGGTAGGGCCACGACGGGCGTGCCGGCCAGGACGACCCGCACGACCTCAGAGACCCAGTCCGCGTGTGGCGTGCGGGGAGAGCTTGACCTGGGGCCGTTCGGCGCCGAACCAGTCGGACTCGCGGATCTCGCGCATCGCTGCCTTGCGCGCCTCGGTGTCCAGGCGGTCGAGGAAGAGCACGCCGTCGAGATGGTCGGTCTCGTGCTGGAGGGCGCGGGCCAGCAGCTCGGTGCCCTCGATGCGCACCGGCTCGCCGTGCTGGTCGAAGCCGGTGGCGACCACCGAGAACGCTCGGGAGCAGGGCAGGTAGAGCCCGGGCAGCGACAGACAGCCCTCGGGTCCCTCCTGCAGCTCCTCGGACAGGTCGAGCGAGGGGTTGACGAGGTGACCGACCTCGCCGTCGACGTACCAGGTGAAGACCCGCAGCCCGACCCCGATCTGGGGGGCGGCGAGCCCCGCCCCGGGCGCCTCGAGCATCGTGTCGGTCAGGTCCGAGACGAGCGTGCGGAGCTCCTTGTCGAAGTCCGTCACGGGAGCCGCGGCCCGTCTCAGGACCGGGTCGCCGAACAGGCGGATCGACTGGATGGCCATCGTCGCGTCGTTCCTCCTCGCCCCGGGACGTCGTCGGCCCTCTGGGCGCGAGTGCCGGAGGACAGTCTAGGGAGGGCGGGGCTCACCCGATGTCGGACCCCGGGCCCCTCACAGTCCGGTCGGGTCGACCTGCACCCGGACCGGGTCGAGCTTGCGCGCCGAGCGCACCCGCTGGAGCTCGACCAGCGCGCGCGAGAGCGCCGGGCCCTGGGCCCGGGGCACGCGCAGCACCACCCGGTCGCTGGCCTCGCCCCGCGGGGAGGCTCCGGCGTGCGCGGCCAGCGCGGCCGGGACCGGCCCGAGGACCTCGGCGCCCGTGGGCAGGTCGAGCAGCGTGACGGCGTCGTCGATCGCCCCGGGTGCCCCGGTGAGGGTGGCCATCCGCGAGGCCGGTGGCAGGTGCGCCTGCTGCCGCTCGGCCGCCTCCCGCGCCGCCCAGCCGGGCTGGTCCCAGCGCACGAGGGCCTGGGCCGCGGGGTGCGCGGGGTCGGCGACCAGGACGACCCGGCCGCCGGGGCGCACCAGCCCGGCGGCGTTGCTCCAGCGTCGCAGCGCCTCCTCCTCGGCCCGCAGGTCGACGCGGTCCAGCAGCAGCCAGCCGTCGAGCACCAGCACCGCCGCGTAACCTCCCTGCGCCACCGGCTCGGCACCGGGGGTCGCGACGACGATCTGGGGTGTCGCCTCGACGACGTCGAGCACCCGGTCGGCCGAGGAGGTGCGCACGAGCGCACGCGGGAAGGCCCGGCCGAGCTCCTCGGCGGTGCGGACCTGGCCCACCACGGGCGCCCGGAGCCCCCGTGCACCACAGACCGGGCACGCCCACTGCGGCGCGGGGGTGGCGCACCAGCGGCACGCCGGAGGGTTCTGGGGTGCGGTCTGCGCCAGCGGCCCGGTGCACACCGGGCACCGGCACGGGGTCCGGCAGCGCTCGCACGCCAGGGCGGCGGCGTACCCCCGACGGGGGGTGGAGACGAGCACCGGACCGGACTCGAGGCCGCCCCGCAGCGCGTCGCGGACCTGGGTCGGCACCCGCGCCCCCCGCCCGTGGGGATCGCGGGAGCGCTCGAGGTCACCCGCGCCGGCCACCTCGACGACGGCGCGCTCGCGCACCACGGCGCGCGGCGCCCGCAGGACGCTGGCCCACCCGGTGCGCAGCAGGTAGCCCGACTCGACGCTGGGCGAGAACCCTCCGACCAGCGCCGCGGTCCCCTCCTGCTCGGCACGGAGCAGGAGCGTCTCCCGCACGTGCGGGTAGGGCGCACGCGGCTCGGCGTGCAGGTCGTCGCCGTCGTCCCACACCGCGACCAGCCCGAGGCCGCGCACCGGGGCGTACGCCGCCGCGCGGGTGCCGACGACGACCCGGCGGGCCCCGCGCGAGAGAGCCAGGAAGTCGCGGTAGCGGGCCGCGGGGCCGGCGTCGGCGCGCAGCGCGACGTGGTGCCCGGGACCGAGGACCCGCGCCAACGCCTCGTCGACCCGGTCGACGTCGCGCCCGTCCGGCACGCACAGCACCGCGCCCCGGTCGCCGGCCAGCGCCGCCGCGGCGGCGTGGGCGAGCAGGTCGGGCCAGGCGGTGCCGGGGGCGGCGTGCCACACCGCCCGGGGCGAGGCGCCCTCGGCGAGGTGGTGCACGAACGCGGCACCGGCCTCGTGCTCGGCCCAGGCCTCGGCGGCGGCGACCGGGTCCCACGTCGCGGGAGCGCCCGCGACGTCGCTGGGTCGCTTCTCGGCCGCGGCGTGGCGCGGTGGCACGGCGAGACGCAGCACGTCGGAGCGGGTGCCGGCGTAGCGCGCCGCGAGGTCGGCGGCCAGCAGCGAGACCGCCGGCGAGAGCACCGGCTCGGCGCTCACCACCCGGCGCAGCGGCGTGAGGGCCCCGTCGTGGTCGCTGGCCTCACCGCGCTCGGTGATGAACCCGTCGGCCTCGTGACCGGCGAACCGGACCTTGACCCGGGCGCCGGGGACGGCGTCGGCGTCCATCGAGGCCGGGACGGCGTAGTCGAAGTCGCGGTCGAGGTGGGCCAGCGGGGAGTCGACGAGCACCCGGGCGACCGGGGCGTGCTCGCTGATGGCCGCGCCGGCGGCCCGGCGCGCGCGCGTCTCACGGGCCCGGGCCTGCGAGGCCCGGACCTGCTGGCGCACGAGGCCGGGCAGCAGCTCGGGGTCGCTCCCGCTGGCCTGGCTCATGGGCCGTTGTCTACCAGCGTCCTCCGACGCCTGCCCCGCGACGCCGTCGCGGGGCAGGTCGGGACGGGCTCAGGCGCCGACGGCGGTCTTGAGCGCCTCGGCGCGGTCGGTGCGCTCCCAGGTGAAGTCCGCGAGCTCGCGGCCGAAGTGGCCGTAGGCGGCCGACTGGGCGTAGATGGGCCGCAGGAGGTCCAGGTCGGCGATGATCGCGGCCGGGCGGAGGTCGAAGACCTCGAGGACGGCGGCCTGGATGTCCTCGTCGGGCACCGTGCCCGTCCCGAAGGTCTCGATGAAGACCCCGACCGGCTGGGCCTTGCCGATCGCGTAGGCGACCTGGGCCTCGCACCGACGCGCCAGGCCGGCGGCGACGACGTTCTTGGCCACCCAGCGCATGGCGTACGCCGCGGAGCGGTCGACCTTGGAGGGGTCCTTGCCCGAGAAGGCGCCACCGCCGTGGCGGGCCATGCCGCCGTAGGTGTCGACGATGATCTTGCGGCCGGTCAGGCCCGCGTCGCCCATCGGGCCACCGACGACGAAGCGGCCGGTGGGGTTGACCAGCACGCGGTAGCCCGCGGAGTCGATGTCGAACTCGGCGAGGACCGGGTCGATGACGTGCTTCTTGATGTCGGGCTCGAGGGTGTCGAGCTCGACCTCCTCGGCGTGCTGGGTCGAGAGCACGACGGTGTCGACGCGCACCGGACGGTTGTCGGCGTCGTACTCGATGGTCACCTGCGTCTTGCCGTCGGGGCGCAGGTAGGACAGCGTGCCGTCCTTGCGCACCGCGGAGAGGCGCTCGGAGAGCGTCTGGGCGATCTTGATCGGCAGCGGCATCAGCTCGGGGGTGTCGTCGCAGGCGTAGCCGAACATCAGGCCCTGGTCGCCCGCACCCTGCTTGTCCAGCGCGTCGACCGAGCCGGTACGGCTCTCGTGGCCGGTGTCGACGCCCTGGGCGATGTCACCGGACTGGCCGCCGATCGCGACCATGACGCCGCAGCTCGCGCCGTCGAAGCCCTTGTCGGAGTGGTCGTAGCCGATCGCCAGCACCCGGTCGCGCACGACCTGCTTGATGTCGACGTAGCCGCTGGTGCTGACCTCGCCGGCCACGACGACCAGGCCGGTGGTCAGCAGCGTCTCCACGGCGACCCGGCTGTGCGGGTCCTGCTCGAGCATCGCGTCGAGGATCGAGTCGCTGATCTGGTCAGCGATCTTGTCCGGGTGACCCTCGGTCACCGACTCCGAGGTGAAGAGACGTCCAGGCAAGGGTTGCTCCGTTCAGAAGTGCGCGACTCAGGTGCGCGGTCCAGGGCTGAAATCGTGGACGAGGCTAGTGCCGGACCGGCCTGGAGCCCGAATCGCGGACGTCTGTCTCACTCCTCGGCACGCCCCGCGGTCACCAGCGCTCGCGCACGGCGTCCCAGACCACGTGCGCCAGCGCCGCCTTGGAGCCGAGCGGGACCTCGGTGGCCGAGCCGTCGGCCCCGAGCACGGTGGCCCTGTTGTCCGGGCTGCCGAAGACCGCTCCCCCGGTGACGTCGTTGACCACGAGCAGGTCGCAGCCCTTGCGCGCCAGCTTGTCGCGGGCCAGCTCGAGCACCGAGGCGCCCTCCTGACCGGTCTCGGCCGCGAACCCGACCAGCACCACCCCGGGCTCGCGCCCGGCGACGAGCTCGGCGAGCACGTCGGGGTTCTGCACCAGCTCGATCACCGGCACCGCCCCGTCCTGGGTCTTCTTGATCTTGTGCGCCGACGTCGTGACCGGGCGGAAGTCGGCGGGCGCGGCGGCCATCACCACGGCGTCGGCGCCCGGCGCGGCGGCGACCACCGCGTCGCGCAGCTGTGCGGTCGAGCCGACGCGCACCACGTCGATGCCGGCGGGATCGGGCAGCGTGGTGTTGGCGGCGACCAGGGTGACCTCAGCACCACGAGCGAGCGCGGTGCGGGCCAGGGCGTAGCCCTGCAGGCCCGAGGAGCTGTTGCCCAGGAACCGAACGGGGTCGAGGTGCTCGCGGGTGCCGCCCGCCGAGACCACGACCCGGCGGCCGCGCAGGTCGGGCTCGGTCCGGCCGCGGGCGAGGACGTCGAGGACGACCTCGGCCAGCGCCTCGGGCTCGGGCAGACGCCCCTTGCCGGTGTCGGCACCGGTGAGGCGGCCCACCGCCGGCTCCACGACGAGCACGCCGCGAGCGCGCAGCGTGGCCACGTTGGCCCGGGTGGCTGCGTGCTCCCACATCTCGGTGTGCATGGCCGGGGCCAGGACCACCGGGCAGGTCGCGGTCAGCAGCGTGCTGGTGAGCAGGTCGTCGGCCAGACCGTGGGTGGCCCGGGCGAGCAGGTCGGCGGTGGCCGGAGCGACGACCACGAGGTCGGCCGAGCGGCCGAGCCGCACGTGGGGCACCTCGTGGACGCCGGTCCACACGTCGCTGGCCACCGGTCGGCCCGAGAGCGCGGCCCAGGTGGACTCGCCGACGAACTCGAGCGCGGCCCGGGTGGGCACCACGGTGACGTCGTGGCCCGACTCGGTGAGCCGGCGCAGCAGCTCGCAGGCCTTGTACGCCGCGATCCCGCCCGCCACGCCGAGCACGACGTGGGGACGGGCACCGGTTCACGCGGGCGGTCCTACGCGCCGGTGCCGGCGTCGACCGCGGCCTGGGCGGCAGCGGCCTCCTCGGCGGCCAGCTCGGCCGGGTCGACGGCCTCGCAGGTCAGCAGGTCCTCGCTGATCTCGCGCAGGGCGATCGAGAGGGGCTTCTCCTGCACGTGGGTGTCGACGAGCGGACCGACGTACTCCAGCAGGCCCTCGCCGAGCTGGGAGTAGTAGGCGTTGATCTGACGGGCCCGCTTGGCGCTGTAGAGCACCAGCTGGTACTTGCTGTCGGTCTTGGTCAGCAGGTCGTCGATGGAGGGGTTGGTGACACCCTCGGCGGCAATGTTGGGCGCAGACACGCGTGAGCCTCGCTAGGTTCGCAATCAGGTGGCCTGGGACCGGTGGACGGCCAGGGACGTGCGTGGTCGCGTGGGAGCGACCGGGACCTGGTCGGCGGCTCAGTCCGGCCGACCCGCCGGGCCCTCGACCATCAAGGCTACCAACTCGTCGGCTGCAGCGTGAATCTCGTGGTTGACCACGGTCACGTCGAACTCCTGCTCGGCGGCGAGCTCGGCACGCGCCGTGGCCAGTCGCCGCTCGCGCTCCTCACCGCTCTCGGTGCCACGCCCGACGAGACGGCGCACCAGCTCGTCCCAGGACGGGGGCTTGAGGAAGACGAACAACGCCTCGGGCATCGTGCGGCGCACCTGGCGCGCTCCCTGGAGGTCGATCTCGAGCATCGCCGACGCACCGGCGCGCAGGGCGTCGGTGACCGGCCCGCGCGGGGTGCCGTAGCGGTGCCGCCCGTGGACCACGGCCCACTCGAGCAGCTCGCCGGCGGCCACGAGGTCGTCGAAGACCGCCTCGCTCACGAAGCGGTAGTGGACGCCGTCGACCTCCCCGGGACGAGGGGGACGGGTGGTGGCGGAGATGGACAGCCACACACCGGGATGCCGCTCGCGCACCGCCGCTGCGACGGTGCCCTTGCCGACGGCCGTCGGGCCGGCGAGGACCAGGAGCCGGGGGGTGGGACCGGTCTCGGCCTCACTCACCCGAGCCGAACTCCCGCCGCAGTGCGGCGACCTGCTTGGTCCCGAGCCCGCGCACCCGGCGGGACTCGGCGATGCCGAGACGCTCCATGGTCTGGCGGGCCCGGACCTTGCCCAGTCCCGGCATCGACTGGAGCAGGTCGACGACCTTCATCTTGCCGACGACCTCGTTGGTCTGGCCCTCGGCCAGCACCTCGCTCATCGAGGCCCCGGAGTTCTTCAGGCGGTTCTTGATCTCGGCTCGCTCGCGCCGGGAGGCGGCGGCCTTCTGCAGGGCTGCTTGTCGCTGTTCGGGCGTGAGCGGGGGCAGGGCCACGAGGCGAGTTCCTTTTCATCGACGAGCGGTGGAGGCCACCGCAGCGAGGTCTGCAATCTAGTCAGCACCGCGGCTACGGGCAATCGGGGGTCCGATCGGGTCTCGCGGTGGCGCCTCCGCCCGCGGGTGCTCACGGCACCAGCGGCATCGCGCACACGTCGCGCGCCTGCTGCTGCACCGCGCCGAGCGCGGCGAGCATCTCGGGGGTCGCGAGCTGGCGTGCTGCCGACTCGATGTCGCGGCGCTGGTCGTCGGTCACGCTCGCCGGCGGGCTGGTGCGGTCGTAGGTGGCCGGGTCGACCCCGGCGGCGTCGAGCGCGTCCGCGAGCCGGCCGAGCCGCCCGACCACGACGTCCCAGTCGCCGCGGATGTCCTCGGGTGCGGCCTCCTGCAGCGTGCGCAGCGCGGGGAGCGCGGTCAGGAGCGCGGTCGGTCCGCCCTGCCCTGCCGCCTGCGTCAGCGCCGGCTGCTGCTCGGCGACGACCGAGCAGTAGCGCTCCGTCGGCGTCGAGCACCCGGCCAGGGCGCCGGGGCCGAGCAGCAGGACGACCACCACGATCGCGCCGCGGACGCGACGCGGGAGGGCTGCGCCCACCCGGGCTGCGCTCACCCGGGCTGCGCTCACGCGGCCTGCGCTCACGCGGGCCCGCCCGGTGCGAGCACCCGGGCGAGGTCGTCGTTGCCGCGGCGTACGGCGTCGCGCAGCGCGACGCGGTCGGGGCCGTGACGCAGCAGCTCGCGGGAGGTGGAGGCGAGGACACCGGCGGCCGAGGCGCCGAAGATGCGGCGCAGGTCGGCGGCGGTGCCGCCCTGGGCGCCGTAGCCCGGGGCGAGCACGGGTCCGTTGAAGGCGAGGTCCTCCTCGCTCTCGCCGATGGTCGCCCCGATGACGGCACCGAAGGAGCCCAGCGGCTCGACACCGGCGTTGAGGAGGCGCAGGTGGTCGAGGATCACGCCCGCGACGCTGCGTCCCTCCTCCGCACCGGGCTCGGGGCCGGCCGCGCGGGCGTGCTGGACCTCGGGGCCCTCCTTGTTGGAGGTGAGGGCGAGCACGAACACGCCGGCGCCGTGGCGCTGGGCGCTCTCGATCATCGGGCTCAGCGACCCGAAGCCGAGGAAGGGGCTGGCCGTGATCGCGTCGCTGGCCAGGGGCGAGGCGGGGTCGAGGTAGGCGTCGGCGTAGGCCTGGGAGGTCGAGCCGATGTCGCCCCGCTTGACGTCGAGCAGCACCAGCGCGCCCGCCTCGCGCGCCGTCGCGACGACGCGCTCGAGGACCGCGATCCCGCGGCTGCCGAACCGCTCGTAGAAGGCCGACTGCGGCTTGACCACGCCGGCCTCGGGGGCGAGCGCCTCGACCGCGGTCATCGCGAAGCGCTCCAGCCCGTCGACGTCGTCGGCCAGGCCCCACTCGGCCAGCAGCGAGGCGTGCGGGTCGATCCCGGCGCACAGCTGGCCGCGTTCGCCCAGCGCGCGGTGCAGGCGGGCCCCGAAGCCGCTCGGGTCCCCGGGGCCGGGTCGGCTGGCAGGGGTGGCGTGACTCATCGGGAGTCCTCCTCGGTGGACGCGGCCAGGCGGGCCGTGGTGGTCGGGTCGTGGAGCAGCGCGGTCCCGACGGCGACGGCACGGGCGCCCGCGGCGAGGAAGGCGCGCAGGTCCGAGGGCGTCGCCACACCCCCGCAGCCGACGACGTCGACGTGCGGCAGCGCCGCGGCCACGGCCTGCACACAGGCCAGGGCCACGGGTCGGACGGCGGGTCCGGCCAGGGTCCCCGGTCGCCCGTCGGGCAGCACCGCCGCGAGACCACCCCCGACGACGACGGCACCGGCGCCGGCGTCGCTGACGGCGCGGGCCATCTCCACGACCCGGGCGGGGTCGCTGCGGATCTTGGCCCACACCGGCAGGCCCGGCGGCAGCTCGCGGCGTACGGCGGCCACGATCCCGGCCGCCTCGAACGGCTCCAGGGCGCCGAGCAGGCCCGGGGCGACCGGGTCGAGCCAGACCTCGATCGCGGCGACCCCCGGCGCCCGGCCGAGGCGACGGCCCAGCCGGCTCGCGTCGAGCACCGAGGTCACGGCGACGGACACCACGACCCGGACGCCGCGCGAGACCAGCCACGGCAGCTCGGTGGCGAGGACGTGGTCGAGACCCGGGTTGGGCAGGTCGGTGGCGTGCACGAGCCCGGACGGCGACTCCACGACGCAGCCCGCCGGTGCCCCCGGGCGTGCCTCGCTGGTCACGGTGCGGGTGGTGAAGGCGCCCAGGCGCGCCGCGGGGTCCAGGGCTCCGTACGCCGCGAGCTCCCGGCCGCTGCCGCCGCACCCGGCCGCCACGACGACCGGCGAGGCGAGCTGCTGACCGGCGACCACGGCGCCCGGGGTGCCCGAGCTGCCCGGGGTGCCCGAGCTGCCGGGGTGCCCGGGGTCGCCGGGGTGCTCACGGGAGGTCCGCCCAGCGCACCCGGTCACCGCGCAGCACCGGGCCGTCGGCGCAGGCCCGCGCCCATCGCGCCGCCCCGGCCTCGTCGACCACCGGGACCTGGCAGCCGTGGCACAGCCCGGTCGCGCAGGGCGAGGGCACCTCGAGGGCCGTCTGCGACCAGGCTCCCGCCTCCTCGGCCGCGACGGCCGCGGCGTGGAGCACCTCGGTGGGGCCGGCGGCGTAGACCACGTCGGCCTCGGCCGAGGCCAGCGTCGGTGCGATCGAGGCGACGACGTCGCCCGCGAGGCCGACCGAGCCGTCGCCGGTCACGACGCTCACGGCGCGGGCCGAGCGTCGCGCCTCGAGCGCGGACATCAGGTGGGCCTCGTCGCGCGCCGAGAGCAGCAGGGTGACCGTGCAGCCGCGCTCGCGCAGCCGCAGCGCGAGCGGGAAGATCGGCGCGGCGGCGTACTCGTGGCCCACCAGCAGGCACGACACGGGCGCCTTGGGCAGGGCGAAGGGCCGCCCGAGCGGGCCGGTGAGCTCCAGCGGGGTGCCCACCGCTGCGCCGGCGAGCCACTCCGAGCCCGCGCCGCGCCGCTCGACGACGAGTCCGAGGGCGAGTCCGCGTCCCCCGACCGGCTTGACCTCGTGGATCCAGAAGCTGCGTCGCGCCAGCCGGCTGCGGGCGACCGGGTGGCCCAGCGAGACCGCGACGACGTTGCCCGGCCGGAACCGCTCCGCGATCGTCGGGGCGAGCACCGAGAGGTGGGTGTAGGCCCCGCTCCTGCGGGTGGCGAGCACCTCGCCGCCCACGTGCACGGGGCGACGGTCCGGCTGGGTCACGACCGGGCCGGTGCTGCGGTGGGGGCGGGGGCGAGGCCGGCGACGACCCGGCGCGGCCAGCGGGGTCCCTCGTAGACGAACGCGGTGTAGGCCTGCAGCAGGTCGGCGCCCGCTGCGAGCCGCTCGCGCGCGTCGTCGGCGGTGGTGATGCCGCCGACGCCGATCACGCACGGGCCGGGGCCGAGCCGCTCGCGCAGCAGCCGGGTCACCGCGAGCGCGCGCTGGCGCAGCGGGGGGCCGGACAACCCGCCCGCCCCGGCCGCCTCGACCTCGGTCGCAGCGGTGACCAGGCCGGTGCGGGCGATCGTGGTGTTCGTGGCCACCACGCCGTCCACGTCGAGGGCGCGCACCAGGTCGGCCACCGCCAGCACGTCGTCGTCGGCGAGGTCGGGGGCCAGCTTGACCAGCAGCGGCACCCGACCTCGACCGGACAGGTGGCTCGCGCGGTCCGCGGCGCGGCGTACGGCGTGCAGGAGCGGCTCGAGCCGCTCGACCGCCTGCAGGCTCCGCAGGCCGGGGGTGTTGGGCGAGGAGACGTTGACGACGAGGTAGTCCGCCCAGGGCGCGAGGAGCAGCGTCGTCGTCTCGTGGTCGGCGCGCACGGCGTCGGCGTCGGCCTCGTCGACGACGCGGGACTTGCCGATGTTGACCCCGAGCACGGGGCGGGCTCGTGCGGGGCCCTCGGCGTCGTCGCGGGCCAGGCGCGCGGCCCGGGCGCCGAGGCGCGCGGCGACGACGACGGCGCCGTCGTTGTTGAAGCCCATCCGGTTGACCACCGCCCGGTCCGCGGCGAGGCGGAACAGTCGCGGTCGGGGGTTGCCGGGCTGGGCGTGGGCGGTCACGGTGCCGATCTCGACGGCGGCGAAGCCCAGCCCGCCGAGCGCGTCGACGCCGACGCCGTTCTTGTCGAACCCCGCCGCGAGCCCCAGGGGGTGGGCGAAGTGCAGGCCGAGCGCCTCGACGGGAGCCGCCGCCGGTGCGGGGACCCGGGCCAGGACGGGGCCGGCGGCGCGCAGCGCGGCGAAGCCCGCGTGGTGGGCCCGCTCGGGGTCGACGCGGGTCAGGGCGTGGTCGAAGAGCAGGCGGTAGGTCACCGGACGGTGCCCTCCGTCACGGTCCTCGCCCGGGCCCAGTCCTGCAGGCTGCGCACCCCGATGTCACCGCGGCGCATCGCCTCGATGCCCTGCACGGCGGCGCCGAGGCCCTGCACCGTGGTGATGCACGGGACGTTGGCCATCACCGCCGCGGTGCGGATCTCGTAGCCGTCGAGCCGGGCCCGGCCGCCCAGGCCGGCGCCGTACGGCGTGTTCACGATCAGCTGGATCTCGCCGTCGGTGATCAGCTGGACGGTGGTCTTCTCGCCGTCCGGGCCCGGCCCCTCGTAGTGCTTGCGCACGACGCGGGTCGCGACACCGTTGCGGCGCAGCACCTCCGCGGTGCCCTGGGTGGCGAGGATCTCGAAGCCGAGGTCGGCGAGCACCTTGACCGGGAAGATCATCGAGCGCTTGTCGCGGTTGGCCATCGAGACGAACACGCAGCCGGTGGTGGGCAACGGGCCGAACGCGGCCGTCTGGGACTTGGCGAAGGCGGTGCCGAAGTCGGCGTCGAGGCCCATCACCTCGCCGGTCGACTTCATCTCGGGCCCGAGGATGGTGTCGACCTGGGCGCCGTCGGGGGTGCGGAAGCGGTTGAAGGGCATCACCGCCTCCTTGACCGCGATCGGCTGGTCGGGCGGCAGGCTCCCGCCGTCGCCGGTGGCCGGCAGCAGGCCCGCGGCCCGCAGGTCGAGGATCGACTCCCCCAGCATCACCCGCGCCGCGGCCTTGGCCAGCGGGGTGGCGGTGGCCTTGGAGACGAAGGGGACGGTACGGCTGGCGCGCGGGTTGGCCTCGAGCACGTAGAGGATGTCCGAGCCGAGCGCGAACTGGATGTTGAGCAGGCCCAGCACGCCGACGCCCCGTGCGACGGCCTCGGTCGCCGCCCGGATCCGAGCGACCTCACGCTCGCCGAGCGTGATCGGCGGCAGCGCGCACGAGGAGTCCCCGGAGTGGATCCCGGCCTCCTCGATGTGCTCCATCACGCCGCCGAGGAAGAGCTCCTCGCCGTCGAACAGGGCGTCCACGTCGATCTCGACGGCGTCGTCGAGGAACCGGTCGACCAGCACCGGGGCCTCACGGCTGATCATGCCCTCGGCGACGTAGCGCTCGAGGTAGGCCTCCAGGGCGGTGTCGTCGTAGACGATCTCCATGCCGCGACCGCCCAGCACGTAGGAGGGCCGCACGAGCACCGGGTAGCCGATCTCGTGGGCGATGCGCTGCGCCTCCGGGTAGGAGTCGGCCGTGCCGTGCTTGGGGGCGACGAGGCCGGCCTCGGCGAGCACCCGGCCGAAGGCCCCGCGCTCCTCGGCGAGGTCGATCGCGTCGGGGCTGGTGCCCACGATCGGCACCCCGGCGCGGGCCAGGCCCTGGGCCAGGCCCAGCGGCGTCTGGCCACCGAGCTGGCAGATCACCCCGGCCAGCGGCCCCGCGGCCATCTCGGCGTGGACCACCTCGAGCACGTCCTCGAGCGTCAGCGGCTCGAAGTAGAGCCGGTCGGAGGTGTCGTAGTCGGTGGAGACCGTCTCGGGGTTGCAGTTGACCATCACCGTCTCGTAGCCGGCCTCGGAGAGCGCCAGCGAGGCGTGCACGCAGGAGTAGTCGAACTCGATGCCCTGCCCGATCCGGTTGGGACCGGAGCCCAGGATCAGCACCGCCGGCCGCTCCCGGGGCTCGACCTCGGACTCCTCGTCGTAGGTCGAGTAGTGGTACGGCGTGGCGGCGGCGAACTCCGCGGCGCAGGTGTCGACGGTCTTGAACACCGGCCGGATGCCCAGGGCGTGGCGCACCCCGCGGACGACGTCGGCGCTCATCCCCCGGATCTTGCCCACCTGGACGTCGGAGAAGCCGTGCCGCTTGGCCCGGCGCAGCAGCGCCGGGGTGAGCTCGGGCGCGGCGGTGACCTCGGCCGCGACCTCGTTGATCAGCGCCAGCTGGTCGACGAACCACGGGTCGATCCCGGTCGCGTCGTGGACCTCCTCGACCGACGCGCCGGCGCGCAGCGCGTCCATGACGACCTTGAGCCGTCCGTCGTGGGGCACCGCGGCCCGCGCGAGCAGGACCTCCTTGTCGAGCTCGACCCACTCCTGGTGCCAGTCGAAGACCGCGGAGCGGCTCTCCAGGCTGCGCAGCGCCTTCTGCAGCGCCTCGGTGAAGCTGCGCCCGATGGCCATCGCCTCGCCCACCGACTTCATGTGGGTGGTCAGCACGGGGTCGGCCCCGGGGAACTTCTCGAAGGCGAACCGCGGGACCTTGACCACGACGTAGTCCAGGGTCGGCTCGAAGGCCGCCGGGGTGCTCGAGCCGTCGGGGCGCACCGTGATGTCGTTGGCGATCTCGTCGAGGGTGTAGCCGATCGCCACCTTGGCCGCGATCTTGGCGATCGGGAACCCGGTCGCCTTGGAGGCGAGCGCGCTGGAGCGCGAGACGCGGGGGTTCATCTCGATCACCACCAGGCGGCCGTCGCGCGGGTTGACGGCGTACTGGATGTTGCAGCCCCCGGTGTCGACGCCGACGGCGCGGATGATGCCGATCGCGAGGTCGCGCATCGCCTGGTACTCGCGGTCGGTCAGCGTCATCGCGGGCGCCACCGTGATCGAGTCGCCGGTGTGGACGCCCATCGGGTCGACGTTCTCGATCGAGCAGACGATCACCACGTTGTCGGCGGTGTCGCGCATGACCTCGAGCTCGTACTCCTTCCACCCCAGGATCGACTCCTCGAGGAGCACCTCGGTGGTGGGGCTCAGGGCCAGGCCGGTGCCGGCGATGCGGCGCAGGTCGGCCTCGGAGTGCGCCATCCCGGACCCGGCGCCACCCATGGTGAAGCTCGGGCGCACGACGACCGGGTAGCCGAGCTCGTCGGCGCCGGCCAGGCAGTCGTCCATGGAGTGGCAGATCACGCTGCGGGCGGACTCGCCGCCCAGCTCCTCGACGATCTTCTTGAACACCTGGCGGTTCTCGCCCCGGTCGATGGCCTCGATGGACGCGCCGATCAGCTCGACGCCGTAGCGCTCCAGCACGCCGGCCTCGGCCAGCGCCATGGCGGCGTTGAGCGCGGTCTGCCCGCCGAGGGTGGCCAGCAGGGCGTCGGGGCGCTCCTTGGCGATCACCTTCTCGACGTACTCCGCGGTGATCGGCTCGACGTAGGTCGCGTCCGCGAACTCGGGGTCGGTCATGATCGTGGCCGGGTTGGAGTTGACCAGGACCACGCGCAGCCCCTCGTCCTTGAGCACCCGGCACGCCTGGGTGCCGGAGTAGTCGAACTCGCAGGCCTGCCCGATCACGATCGGACCGGAGCCGATCACCATGACGGACTCGATGTCGGTGCGCCGGGGCATCAGCGGCCGCCTTCCATGAGCTCGCAGAACCGGTCGAAGAGGTACGCCGCGTCGTGCGGGCCGGCGGCGGCCTCGGGGTGGTACTGCACGGAGAAGGCCTTCAGCACACCGGCCTCGTCGCGCAGCTCGAGGCCCTCCACGACGTCGTCGTTGAGGCAGACGTGGCTGACGTGGGCGCTGCCGTACGGCGTGGGGACGGCCTCGTCGAGGGAGGTCTGATCGGGCCAGGCGACCGCGAAGCCGTGGTTGTGGGCGGTGACCTCGACCTTGCCCGTGGTGCGGTCCATGACCGGCTGGTTGATGCCGCGGTGGCCGTAGCCGAGCTTGAAGGTGCCCAGCCCGAGCGCCCGGCCGAAGAGCTGGTTGCCGAAGCAGATCCCGAAGTAGGCCAGCCCGCGCTCGAGGGCCTGCTCGAGCAGGGCGACCTGGGCGGTCGTGGCGGCCGGGTCGCCGGGGCCGTTGGAGAAGAACAGCCCGTCCGGCCCGTCGTCGCCGACGGCGAGGACGTCGTCGATCGTGCTCGTCGCGGGCAGCACGTGGACCTCGATGCCGCGCTCGGCCATCCGGTGCGGCGTCATCGTCTTGATGCCCAGGTCGAGGGCGGCGACCGTGGCGCGCCGGGCGCCCCAGGGGCCGGGCTGCGCAGGCACGACGTAGGCCTCGGTGGTGCTGACCTCGGCGGCGAGCTCGCGGCCCGCCATCGGGGTCGACTCCAGCACCCGGGCCAGCAGGCGCGCCGGGTCGGGCTCGACGGTGGAGATCGCGACGCGCATCGCGCCGCGCTCGCGCAGGTGCCGGGTCAGGGCGCGGGTGTCGACCCCGGAGATCCCGACGACGCCCTGCTCGCGCAGCTCGTCCTCGAGCGTGCCGGTGGCCCGCCACGAGGAGGCCCGGCGGGCGGGGTCGCGCACGACGTAGCCCGCGACCCAGATCCGCCCCGACTCGTCGTCCTCGTCGTTGACGCCGGTGTTGCCGATGTGCGGCGCGGTCATCACGACCACCTGGCGGTGGTAGGACGGGTCGGTCAGCGTCTCCTGGTAGCCGGTCATCGCGGTGTTGAACACCGCCTCGCCGAAGGTCTCCCCCTCGGCGCCGTAGGCGTCGCCGTGGAAGGTGCGGCCGTCCTCGAGGACGAGCATCGCGCTGCGGGCGTGCGAGGGCACCGCGTTCCTCCTTCTCCGCCTCACGGGACGGATCGTTAAAGGATGTCGAACGCCGCAGAGCCTAGCAGCGCACGGACCTCCCGCTCCGCCAGCATCCGCCGCTCGTCGGCCGCCCCCCGCTGGCTGTAACCCGGAGTTACATCACCTGGTGCCGGGTCGTGCGGCCGCACCAGAAAATGTAACTCCGGGTTACATCCGCCGCCGCCCCGCCGCCGCCGGCCCCGCCGCTGCCGCCGTCACCGTCACGGGGCCGCGCCGAGCCGGTGCCGCACCACCCGGCGGCGCAGGGTCGGGGAGTCGACGACCTCGTAGCCGGCGTCGAGGAAGACCTGCAGGAGCCCGACCGAGGCCTCGTCCCAGATCACGGTCTTCCCGGGCACCGGCTCGGTGGGGTAGCCCTCCAGGACGCGGGCACCGACCTGCCCGCCGTACGCCACGGTGGCGGCGGCCAGCTCGTAGGTCAGTCCCTGCTTGCGGAAGCCCTTGCGCACCACGAAGCACGTCACCGACCAGACGCCCTCGAGCTCGGGGTCCTGGCGCATCCAGGGCTTCGTGCGGCTCCAGATCCGGGGATAGTCCTCCCGCGGCTCGACCGCGACCCACCCGGCCGCCACGCCGTCGACGTACCCGACGATCCCCGACGTCGGCCCGGCCGTGCCGCACCCGGTCTGCTCCAGCAGGGCGGTGTCGCGCTGCTGCTGGGTGGTGTCGCGCCAGATCCAGCCGGGGACCTTCAGCGCCTGGCAGCGGCACTTGCCGGCGCCACCGGTGTCGAAGACCGCCTCGACGTCGTCGGTCGTCGCCTCGTTGGCCGGTCGCCAGGTGAACTCGGGCATTCCGCAGACTAGCGTGCGCCGCACCGCACGTCAGGTCGCTCCGCGTCGCTTGGTGCGCGCGCTGGCGGGCGCCGTCCAGGGGTCCTCGGGCCAGGGGTGGCGGGGGTAGCGTCCGCGCATCTCGGAGCGCACCTGCGGGTAGACCTCGCTCCAGAACGACGCCAGGTCCGCGGTGACCGCGAGCGGTCGGCGGGCCGGGGAGAGCAGGTGCAGCAGCAGCGGCACGCGCCCGTCGGCGAGCCGCGGTGTCTGCGCCCACCCGAAGGCCTCCTGCAGCTTGACCGCGAGCACGGGCTGCTCCGGGGCGTAGTCGACGGCCACCGAGGAACCGCTCGGCACGACCACCCGCTCCGGGGCCAGCTCGTCGAGACGACCGGCCTGCGGCCAGGGCAGCAGGCGACGCAGCGCGGCGAGGACGTCGACGCGGGCGAGGTCGCGGGCGGTCCGGACCCGCCCCAGCTCGGGGCCCAGCCAGGTCTCCACGGCGGCGGCGAGGGCCTCGTCGCCCACGTCGGGCCACGGCTCCCCCAGGGCGCGGTGGCAGAAGTCCAGCCGCCGCCGCAGCGCCCGGGCCGCGTCGCTCCAGGGGAGCACGTCGAGACCGTCCTGCTGGAGCCCGTCGCGGACCGCGGCGCCGACCAGCTCGGCGGGCGGCTCGTCCAGCGGCGACGCGGCGAGCTCGATCCCGCCCAGGCGGCTCACACGTCGCGCGACCACCCGTCCCGCGCGCCAGGACACCTCGTCGCCCTCGGTCCAGCGGCTCGCGGCCGCCTCGAGCGCGAGGTCCTCGTCGAGCGGCGCGGCGGAGCGCACCAGGGCCTCACGCTCCCCCGGCCTGCGCTCGACGTCGGCCACGGCCAGCCACTCCAGCCCGGCGAGCGTGCTCTCGCCGCGCGGGAGCACCGCGCCGGTCCCGCCCACCATCAGGTACGCCGACCCGCTGGGACGTCGACGAGCGACCCGGTCGGGGTGGGCCAGGGCCACGACGAGCCCCACGGCCAGGTCGTCGGTCAGACCTGCGTCGCGCGCGGGTGATCCCCCGCCGGCGCCGGTCGACGGCAGCGAGCGCTCGAGCCGCCGCACGGCCGAGCGCCAGGCCGGCGTACCGAGCGCACCGCGGCGCAGGGACCGCAGCGCGGCCACCAGGTCGCCGCCGGGGGCGCGGACGTCCTCGGAGAGCAGCGCGACGATCTCGGCCGCCCGCCGGGCGCCGACCAGGGCGGCGCCGTCGAGCAGGGCCCGCGCCAGCCGGGGGTCGGTGGGCACGGCCACCATCCGTCGGCCCCGCGCGGTCACGTGGCCGGTGTCGTCGACCGCGCCGAGGTCGCGCAGCGTCGCGCGGGCCGCAGCCATCGCCGGGGCCGGGGGCGGGTCGAGCAGCGCCAGTCCCGCCCCGTCCGGGGTGCCCCACACGGCGAGCTCGAGCGCGAGGCCCGTGAGGTCGGCCACCGCGATCTCGGGCTCCGGGTGGGCCGGGAGATGCGCGTGCTCGGCCTGCGACCAGCAGGCGTGGACCTGGCCGGGGCCCTCGCGCCCGGCCCGGCCGGCCCGCTGCTCGGCGGCGGCGCGGCTGACCCGCACCGTGACGAGCCCCGCCAGGCCGCGCCGGTGGTCGGTGCGCGGCTCACGGGACAGCCCGGCGTCCACGACGGCCCGGACGCCGGGGACGGTCAGGGACGACTCCGCGACGGCGGTCGAGACGACGACGCGACGGCCCTCGCCCGCAGCGAGCGCCAGGTCCTGCTCGCGGGTGGGCAGGCGCCCGTGCAGCGGCAGGACGCGGGCACCGAGGTCGCCGCCGCCGAGGCGCCGCAGCACGCCGTCGACCTCGGCCACGCCGGGCACGAAGACCAGCACGTCGCCGGCCTGGCCGGCCAGGGCGCGACGCGTGGTGGCGGCGACGTGGTCGAGGAAGGCCGGCGTGACGCCGCGGTCGTCGAGACGCAGCACGCCCGGCGGGAGCGCCGCCCAGTGCTGCTCGACCGGGTGCAGGGCCCCGGGCACCGCGACGACCGGCACGCCGGGTCCGCCGCCCGCGAGGAGCGTCGCGACCCGTGCGGCCTCGATCGTGGCCGACATGGCCACGAGCAGCAGGTCCTCGCGCAGCGCGGACCGCACGTCGAGCAGCAGCGCCAGGAGCAGGTCGGCGTCCAGGCCACGCTCGTGGACCTCGTCGAGCACCACCGCGCCCACGCCGGGCAGGTCCGGGTCGTGCTGGAGGCGGCGCAGCAGCAGCCCCGCGGTCACGAACTCGACCCGGGTGGCCCCGGACACCTCGCGCTCGCCGCGCACGGCGTACCCGACGGTGCGACCCACGGGCTCGCCCAGGAGCCCGGCCAGGCGCCGCGCGGCCGCCCGCGCCGCGATCCGACGCGGCTGGGTGACCACCACGCGGGGGTGCGGGCCCGCGGTGCCGACCAGGTCGGCGACCGCGGGCGGCACCATCGTCGTCTTGCCGGTCCCGGGCGGGGCCTGGACGACGACCACCCCCCGGGAGCGCAGGGCGGAGGTCACCTCGTCGAGTCCGGCGAGGACCGGCAGGTCCGGCGGCGCGGCGAGCAGCCGCGCGAGCCGGTCCTGGCTCACTGCCCGACCAGGGCCCCGTCGAGCACGGTGGCCCGGCCTCGCAGGAACGTCGCGTGGACGCGGGCGCCGAAGGTGCGGCCGTGCCAGGGGTTGTTGCGCGAGCGCGACACCGACGCGTCGCGGTCGACGGTGACGTCGGCCGCCGGGTCCACGAGCACCAGGTTGGCCGGCGAGCCGACCTCGAGGCCGCGGCCCTGGGTCTCGAGCCCCGCGATCGCCGCGGGCGTCGTCGACATCACCCGGGCCAGGTCGGACCACCCCATGGCGCCGCTCGCGACCATCACCTGGGCCACCACGGGCAGCGCCGTCTCGAGCCCGAGCATCCCGAACGCCGCGTCGACGAAGGCGTGCTCCTTGTCGTGGCGCGCGTGCGGGGCGTGGTCGGTGGCCACGGCGTCGATCGTGCCGTCGGCCAGCGCGACCCGCAGGGCCTCGACGTCCTCGCTGGGGCGCAGCGGCGGGTTGACCTTGTACGTCGGGTCGTAGCCGGCCAGCAGGTCGGTGGTCAGCAGCAGGTGGTGCGGCGTGACCTCGGCGGTGACGTCGATGCCCTGCGCCTTGGCCCACCGCAGGACCTCCACGGTGCCGGCGCTCGAGACGTGGGCCACGTGCAGGCGTGAGCCGGTGTGGCGCGCGAGCATGACGTCGCGCGCGACGACGACCTCCTCGGCGATCCCGGGCCAGCCGGGCAGGCCGAGCCGTCCGGACAGCTCGCCCTCGTGGCAGCAGGCGGTCGGTCCGGCGAGGTCGGGGTCCTGCGAGTGCTGGCTGACCACCCCGCCGTAGGTGCGCACGTACTCCAGGGCACGGCGCATGACCCGCGCGTCGGCCACGCAGCGGCCGTCGTCGGAGAACACCCGGACCCGGGCCCGCGAGCGCGCCATCAGCCCGAGCTCGGCGAGCTCCTCGCCGCCGAGGCCACGCGTGACGGCGCCCACCGGCTGCACGTCGACCAGGCCGGCGGCCCGGCCGAGGTCGAGGACCCGCTCCGCGGCCTCCGCGGTGTCCGTGACGGGGCTGGTGTTGGCCATGGCGAGCACGGCGGTGAACCCGCCGGCGGCCGCCGCCCGCGAGCCGGTCAGCACCGTCTCGGCGTCCTCCCGGCCGGGCTCGCGCAGATGGGTGTGCAGGTCCACGAGGCCGGGCAGCGCGACGAGACCGTCGGCGTCGACGACCTCGGCGTCGGCGTCCGTGACCTGCCCGACCTCGGCGAGCACCCCGTCGACCAGCAGCAGGTCGGCGGCGTCGCCACCGAGGAGCCGGGCCCCTCGCACGATCGTCCGGGTGGTCCTCTGGCTCATCAGGCGTCCTCTCCGGCGAGCAGGTGGTAGAGGATCGCCATCCGCACCGCGACCCCGGCGGAGACCTGGTCCAGGACCAGGGACTGGGCCGCGTCGGCGGCGTCGGCGGCGATCTCGAGACCCCGGTTCATCGGGCCGGGGTGGCAGATCGGGACGTCCGGGCCGAGGGCGTCCAGCCGGTCACGCGTCAACCCGTAGGTCACGGCGTACTCGCGGGCGCTGGGGAAGAACCCGCCGGCCATCCGCTCGCGCTGGACGCGCAGCATCATCAGGGCGTCCGCCGTGGGCAGCACCTCGTCGAGGTCGTCGGAGACCGAGAAGCCCGCGGCGGCCGACCAGGCGGCGACCCCGCTGGGCATCAGGGTCGGTGGTGCCACGACGGTGACCTCGGCGCCCAGCTTGGTCAGGCAGGCCACGTTGGAGCGGAAGACGCGGCTGTGGGTGAGGTCGCCGACCAGCACGACGTGACGCCCCTCGAGCGGCCCGAGACGCCGCTGCAGCGTGTAGGCGTCGAGCAGGGCCTGCGAGGGGTGCTCGTGGGTGCCGTCGCCGGCGTTGATCACGCAGGCGTCGACCCACTGCGAGACCTGGAGCGCGGCGCCGCTGGCGCCGTGGCGCATGACGAGGGCGTCGACGCCCATCGCGGCGATGGTCATCACGGTGTCGCGCAGGCTCTCGCCCTTGGAGGCCGAGCTGCCCTTGCCGGTGATGTTGATGGTGTCGGCCGAGAGCCACTTCCCGGCCAGCTCGAAGCTCGAGCGGGTGCGGGTGGAGTCCTCGAAGAAGAGGTTGATGACCGTGCGCCCGCGCAGCGCCGGCAGCTTCTTGACCTCGCGGTGCTGCACGTCGTGCATCTGCGCCGCGGTGGCGAACAGGGTGGCGATGTCGTCGGTGGAGACGTCGTCGATGCTCAGCAGGTGCCGCTTCACGTGAGCGGCTCCCGAGCGGTCTCGCTGCCCGCGTCGCCGGGGGTCCCGGCGATGCGGACCTCCTCCAGGCCGTCGAGCTCCTCGAGGCGCACCATCACCCGCTCGAAGCGCGAGCTGGGCAGGTTCTTGCCGACGTGGTCGGCGCGGATCGGCAGCTCGCGGTGGCCCCGGTCGACCAGCACGGCGAGCCGCACGACGTCGGGGCGGCCGAGGTCGTTCATGGCGTCCAGGGCGGCGCGCACCGTGCGTCCGGAGTAGAGGACGTCGTCGACCAGCACCACGGTCCGGTGCTCGATGCCGCCCGGCGGGACCTGCGTGTGCTGCGGGCCGCGTGCCGGGTGGCGGCGCAGGTCGTCGCGGTACATCGTCACGTCGATCGAGCCCACCGGGACCTGCACTCCCTCGGTGGTCGCGATCCGGTGCGCGATCCGGTGCGCGAGACCGACACCGCGCGTCGGGATGCCGAGCAGGACGAGGCCGTCGGCGCCCTTGTTGCGCTCGAGGATCTCGTGGGCGATGCGGGTCAGCGCCCGGGCGATGTCGCGGGCGTCGAGGACGACGCGGCCCTCGGGGGTGGGCTCGGACGGCTGCGGCGCGGAGCCAGGCTCGGGCTGGGACACCAGCCGGACCTCCTTCTCCGCCTCACGGGACGGCTCGTTAAAGGATGTCGACGCCCGCGACGATAGCAGCGCGCGACGGGCCACCGGGACCTCTAGGCTCGGCTCATGGGGAGCCAGGTCGCCGTCGCGGCGACCGGCGTGCAGGCCCGCGACGCCGGGCTCGGGGTGGCCGAGCAGGGGGGCAACGCCGTCGACGCGGCCGTGGCCGCCGCGCTGGTCGCGATGTCGACGGAGCCGGGCATCGTCAGCCTCGCCGGCGGGGGCTACGTCGCCCTGTGGCCGGTCGACGCCGACCCGGTGGTCCTCGACGGCGGCGTCGCCATGCCGGGGATCGCGGCGCCCGGGTCCCGGCGCGGCAGCGGGGTGCGCGAGGTCGTCACCGACTACGGAGGCGGGGTCACCCTCCACGCGGGCGCCGGGTCCGTCGCCGTGCCGGGCGCGGTGCAGGCGCTCGCGCTGGCCAGCGACCGGTACGGCGTCCTGCCGTGGTCGCGCCTGGTCGCCCCGGCCGAGGTCGCCGCTCGTGAGGGCTACCCGACCAGCCACGCCGGGGCGCTCTACCTCGGCTTCGTCGCCGAGGCGCTCTTCGGCGACGACCCCGACGCCCGCGCGCTGGTCACGGGGCCGGGCGGGCGACGGCTCGCGGCCGGCGAGATCGCGGTCAACACCGACCTCGCGGACACGCTCGCGGCCCTGGCCGAGCAGGGCCCCGCGCTGATGACGACCGGGGAGGTCGGGCGTCGCCTGGTCGCGCAGATGGCCGAGCTGGGAGGTCTGCTCGGGCCCGAGGACCTGACCGCCTACGAGGTGCGGGTCCGACCGGCCCTCGTGCGCGGGCTCGGGGAGTGGCAGGTGGCCCTCAACCCGCCGCCGGCGGTCGGCGGCACCGTGCTGGCGGTGATGCTGGCCGAGCTGGCCCGCCGTACCCCGCCGGGCGCGGAGGTCGCCCTGGCCGACGTGGTCGAGGTCCAGCGCGCCGTGCTCGGGCACCGCCTCGACGTGCTCGACACCGCCGCCGACCTGGAGGCCGCGGGCGCGGCGATGCTCACGGCCGTCGACCGGGGCGGCCTGGCCGCGCTGCCGACGTCACCCTCGACGGCGCACGTCTCGGCGGTCGACCGCGACGGCCTGACCTGCGCGGTCACGGTCTCCAGCGGGTACGGCGCCGGGCTCTGCGTGCCCGGCACCGGCGTGCTGCTCAACAACTGCCTCGGCGAGCGTGAGCTCAACCGGCGCGGCCTGCACGCGGGCGAGGCGGGCCGACGCATCGCGACCAACATGGCACCGACGGTCGCGCGCACCGCGGACGGGCGCGTCCTCGCGATCGGCTCACCCGGCGCGGACCGGATCACCACGGCCCTGCTGCAGGTGCTCGCCCCGGCGATGCTCTCCGGCCTCGACCTGGCCGAGGCGATCAGGCGGCCCCGCCTGCACCTGCGCCGCACGCCGGCGTGGACGGTCGAGCACGAGCCCGACCCGGCGATCGCGTCCGCGGTCGCCGCCTCGGGCCTGCCCGGTCGCGCCTACCCCGGCCCGCACATGTACTTCGGCGGTGTCGGCGCTGCCCTGCGGCGCGCGGACGGCACCCTGGAGGCCGCGGGCGACGCGCGCCGCGAGGCCGCGGTCGGGGTCAGCGAGCCTCGGCGATCGCCTTGATCGCGGCCAGGGTGAGCGGGATGCCGGCGTGCGCCGCGGCCGTACGGTCGTCGATCTCGCGCTGGGCGTCGTCGCCGTAGTGCTCGCGGAACATCGCCAGGCCGCCCGGCAGGAACGTCCAGTGCTCGGCGAGCTCGGTCGGACCGGCGGCGCCGGCGCCCTCCACCGGGCGCAACGTGTAGCCCCACCGCACGAGGTCCCCTCCGACCTGCCAGGCGAACTCGTGGCCCGGCTCGGCCACGACGACCTGCGAACGCGTCTCCCAGGTGCGCTCGGCGGTCTGGTTGCGGCCGGTGAACCACGCACCGACCTCGGGTCCCGCACCGTCGTCCCACCAGCACTCCTGGCAGATCGGGCTCCACTCACCGGTCCGGGTGACGTCGCTGAGCAGGGCGTAGAGGTCCGCGGTCGAGGCGTCGACGACCACGGAGCCGGAGTACGGGGCGGGGTCGCTGGTGGACGCGCTCATCTCAGGCCTCGCTCACGTCGAGCAGGACCTTGCCGACGGCGCCGGCCTCGACGGCGTCGTGCGCGGCGGCGGTCTCGCTGAGCGGGTAGTGGTGCAGGGGCAGTCCGGCGTCCTCGCCGACGCGCAGCGCCCCGTCCTCGAGGGCGGCGCTGAGGTCGGTGACCGCGAGGGAGATCAGGGCCGGGTCGAGGGTGTAGAGGATGATGAACTGGTAGCGCAGGTTGCGGCTGAAGGTCTCCCGCAGCGGCAGCGTGAGCTGTTCCCCGCCGTTGTTGGCGTAGACCGCGATCGTGCCGTGCACCCGGGTGACGGCCAGGTCGAGCGCAGCGTTCGGGGCCGGCGCGACCTCGACGACGAGGTCGACGCCGTCGGGGGCGACCTCGAGGATCGCCCGGGCCGGGTCGCCGGTGGTGTAGTCGACGACGTGGTGGGCGCCGGCCGCACGGGCGAGGCTCGCCTTCGCCTCGCTGCTCACCGTGGTCACGACCGTGGCGCCGGCCCAGCGCGCGAGCTGGATGGCGGCGTTGCCGACGGCCCCCGCCCCGCCCGCGACGAGGACGACGTGGTCGTCGAGGCTGCCCGGCGCGAGCCGGTTGACCTCGCCGGAGGTCAGGGCCCGGTGCGCGGTGACCGCGGGGACGCCCAGGCTGGCGCCGAGGTCGTAGGAGGCATGGGCCGGAAGGTGCACCACCCGGTCGGCGGGCTGCACGGTGAGCTCACCGGCGGTGCCGTAGGGGCGCTGGTGCTGGCCCAGCAGCACCCAGACCCGGTCACCGACGACCACGTGGTCGACCTCGGAGCCGACGGCCTCGACGACGCCGGCGCCGTCCTGGCCCGGCGTGACCTCGTCGTGCCCGGTCATCATCGCGGCGCGGAACTTCCAGTCCGTCGGGTTGACGCCGGCGCGCACCACGCGCACCAGCACCTCGCGCTCGCCGGGGGTGCCCGGCTCGCGCTCGACGGTCCTCAGCACCGAGGACGGGCCGGTCTCGGAGTACACCACTGCTCGCATGGCCGCGACGCTAGCGCGCCGCGTCCACCCCCGGCACCCCACCCGTGCCGGCCGCGAAGGGCTAGAGCGCCTCGCTCATCGCCGCGCAGGCGCGCAGCCAGGACCGGCGGGTGGCCTCGGACAGGTCGGCGTAGGGCACCACCGAGCCGGAGACCAGCACCGGGTCGTAGGGGACCCGGAAGACCGCCCGGGTGCGCTGCTCGTAGACGTCGACGAGGTCCTGGGCGAGGCGGTCGTCGACCTGCGGCGAGGGGTCGGAGAGGACGGTGACGGTGCGTCGCTTGAGGTCGGCGTACCCCGCGTCCTGCAGCGCGTCGAGCATCCACAGCCCGCTGTAGCCGGTGTCGACGCGCACCGTGCTCGTCACGACCAGCAGGTCCGCGGCCTCGGCGGCGGCCAGCCAGTTCTCGGCGCGCATGTTGTTGCCGGTGTCGACGAGGAGCACGCGGTAGAACCGCTCGAGCAGCGCGTGCACCGAGGCGAAGTCGTCGGCCCGGATCGTCCCGGTCACGTCGGGTCTCTCGTCGGAGGCGAGGACGTCGAAGTGGGCGTCGCCCTGGGAGCGCACGAACGCCCCGAGGTCGCCGATGCGCGACTGGTAGACGTCGCTGAACCGACCGAGGTCCTCGAGCAGCTCGCGGGTGGTGTTGCGGTGCGAGCCGCGCGTGCCCCGGATGCCGAGCGTCCCCCGGGTCTCGTTGTTGTCCCACGCCACCACGCCGCCGCCGCGGATCGTCCCGAACGTGTAGCCGGCGGCGAGCACCCCGGTGGTCTTCGCCGCGCCGCCCTTGGGGTTGATGAACGCGATCGTGCGCGGACCGTCGAAGTCGCGCTGCACCAGGGAGCGCTGACGCTCGTGCTCGACCTCCTCCTCGCCCATCCGCGGACGCAGGGTCCCCCCGCTCCAGCGGTTGACGCGACCGCGCCAGCCCCACGTGGCGGGGCCCTGCTGGCGGTCCTGGTCGCGACGCTCGAGGAAGTCGGTGGCCGTGACGAACCGACGGGGCTCGCCGCCGCTGCCGGCGGTCGCCACCACCTCGCGCGAGGCGGCGAGGACGACCTCCGAGCCCACGACGTCGTCGGCGACGGCACGGCGCCGTCCCCCGGCCGGGCGGTCGCCCGCCGTCACCTGGCTCGTCTGCTGGGCCGTCTGCTGGGCTGCGGTCTCGGGTGCGGGATCCTCCCGAGGGTCGGGCCCACCGGTCTCGTGCTCGGCCGGGCTGCTCATGGGTTCTCCGATCGTGCCGGGGTCTGCAGGGCCAGGTGGTGGGGGTCGTGGGGATGGTGGGACCCCTGAGAATCTACGACGTCCGCGGCGCGCGACGAAAGCCCGGGCGTCGTCCGGTGCCCCCGGGGCCGGTCGGCGGGCCCCTGCACCGGTGCGGGCCTCAGCGTGAGAGGTGACGCGCGCGGGCGAAGCAGAACACGCCGTAGGACCCGATGCCGATCGCGACCACGACGAGCAGGAAGGGACCGAAGGGCTGCTCGAGCACCTGCACCAGCGCCTGGTCGAGCCCGCCGGACTTCTTGGCGTCGTGGGTGATCGCGGCGTAGCCGAAGAGCACACCGATGATGCCCACGGCGAGCCCCTTCGCGGCGTACCCGGCCTTGCCGAGCAGCACGTAGGCCCGGCCCACGTCGCCGCTCCTGCCCTGTGCGTCGAGGTTCTCGCGGAACTTCTCGGTCACGGCCTGCCGGATCTCGAAGCCGGCGTAGGCCAGGATCCCCAGCGCGACGAGGGCCACGAGGACCTGTCCCCCGGGCAGGTTCATGATGGTCGCCGTCGTCCCGTCCGTGCCGCCGCCGCCCTGCGAGCCACCCCCGACGGCGACCCGCAGCGCCGTCACGCCGAGCGAGCCGTAGAGCACGGCCTTGAGCAGCGAGACCGCCCGCTTGCGGAGCAGCTCGCGGCCCTCGGCGCCGTCGTGGCCGCCGATCGCCTCGAGCACCCGCCAGGCCACGAGCAGCAGCATCCCGACCGCGACCAGCCACAGCGCCACCTTGCCGAACGGCTGCTCGGCCAGCTGGTGCATCGCGCCGGAGGTGTTGGCGCCCCCTTCGCGGTCGCCGACGGCCAGCTGGATGGCCAACCACATGATCAGCAGGTGCACCACCCCGTAGGTGACCAGGCCGAACCGCACCGCGTGGTCGACCCACGGGTGGTCCTCGGCCTCGCTCATGCTGGTCGGCGTGCCGCCGCGCGCCTCGGTCACGACAGGTCCCCCAGCGCGGTCTCGATGGCGCGGTGGAAGGTCGGGTAGGCATAGATCATGGAGGTCAGGGTGCTCACCGGGACGGCGGCGTGGACCGCGACCGCGAGGAACCCGAGGATCTCGCCCCCGGCCGGGCCGACCACGCTCGCCCCCACCAGCACGCCACGATCGGCGTCCTCGACCACCTTCACCAGACCGCGTGCTCCGGGGCCGTGGGTGAAGCCCCGCGAGGAGGACTCCAGGGCCGTCGCGCCGACGCGGACGGAGAGGCCCGCGTCGCGGGCCTGCTGCTCGCTCATCCCGACGCCCCCGACCTCGGGGTCGGTGAACGTCGTGTGCGGCACGGCGTGGTAGCTCGCGCCCGGACCGTCCTGGCCGAGGACGTCGCGCAGGGCGATCGCCGACTGGTACATCGAGACGTGGGTGAAGGCCCCCTTGCCGGTCACGTCGCCGACGACCCACAGGTCCGCCTCCGTGCCGACGGCGCGTAGTCGCTCGTCGACCTCGATCGTGCGCGCGGCCGGGTCGAGACCGACGGTCTCCAGACCGAGGTCGTCGAGGTTCGGGGTGCGCCCGGCCGCGATCAGCAGCTGGTCCGCGCGCAGGGTCTCGGTGCCGCCGCCGTCCTCGGAGACGCTCAGGGTGAACGTGCCCTCGGCGTAGGCGACCTCGGACAGCGCGGCGCCCGTGAGCACCCGGATGCCCTCGCCGGCGAAGACCTCGCCGAGCAGGTCGGCGGCCTCCGGCTCGTCGCCGGGCAGGAGCCGGGGTCCGTGCTGCACGAGCGTGACGCGCACCCCGAAGCGGGAGAACGTCTGCGCCAGCTCGCACCCGATCGGGCCGCCGCCGACGACGACGAGCGTCGCGGGCAGCGAGGTCTGCTGCACGGCCTCACGGTTGGTCCAGTACGGCGTGCCCTCCAGGCCCGGCACGGGCGGAGCCGCGGGGCGGGTGCCCGGGTTGAGCACGACGCCGCGGCGGGCGGCGTAGGCCAGCGTCCCCCCGCCGGCCAGCTCGACCTCGACCCGTCCGGGTCCGGCCAGTCGCGCCGACGCCGTGGTGGACCGTCGCACCGGCGTCCTCGAGGCGCTGGACGGCGATGGTGTCGTCCCAACCGGTGGTGGCCTCGTCGCGGATCCGGGCCGCGACCGGGGCCCAGGACGGGGTGAGGCCGACGTCACCGGCGAGCTGCGAGGCCCGCGAGGCCTCGGCGAGCGCGTCGGAGGCACGGACCATCATCTTGGTCGGGATGCATCCGTAGTAGGGGCACTCGCCCCCGACGAGGTGCTTGTCCACGACGACGACCTCGAGGCCGGCCCGGGCTGCGCCCGTCGCCAGCGCCTCGCCGCCCGGTCCTGCTCCGACGAGGACGAGGTCGACCTCACGGGTCTCGGTCTCCTGCGCGCTGTGGTTGCTCACCGGGCCACGATGGCAGAGAGCGTCCTCACCCGCAGCGGGTGGCCGACGGGGCGACGCCCTGCGGTGGAGAACCGGTGGTCAGCCGGTGCGGCCGGGCCGCTCGCGCTGGATGGTGCCGAGGATGCCGTTGACGAACTGCGGCGAGTCGTCGGTCGACAGCGCGCCCACCAGCGCCATCGCCTCGCTCAGGGCGACGGCGTCGGGCACGTCGTCGGCCCACAGCATCTCCCACACGCCCAGACGCAGGACGTTGCGGTCGACGGCCGGCATCCGCTCGAGGCTCCAGCCGGTGGAGTACGTCGACAGCAGCTCGTCGATCCTCTCCCGGTGCTCCACGACGCCTCGCACGAGCGTCGCGGTGTAGGGGTTCGGCGGACCCTCGCCGGCGTCCTCGGCGCGGCTCAGCGCCACGGAGGCGTCCTCCCCTCGCAGGTCGGAGGCGAAGAGCACGTCCAGCGCGCGCTTGCGGGCCTTGGAGCGGGCTCCCCCGCCACCGGACCGCCCGGTCGGGGCCGACTCGCTCAGCTCTTCACCCGGCCGAGGTAGGAGGAGTCGCGGGTGTCGACCTTGACCGTCTCGTCCTGGGTGATGAACAGCGGCACCTGGATCTCGTGCCCGGTCTCGAGCGTGGCGGGCTTGGTGCGCCCCGTCGCGCTGTCCCCGGCGACGCCGGGCTCGGTGAAGGTGATCGTCAGCTCGACCGAGGCCGGCAGCTCGATGTAGAGCACGCGACCCTCGTTGGTGGCCACGACGGCCTCACCGTTCTCGAGCAGGAAGTTCGCGGCGTCGCCGACGATCTCGGGCGGCACCTCGAGCTGCTCGTAGTCGCTGGTGTCCATGAAGATGTAGGACACGCCGTCGTTGTAGAGGTAGGTCATCGTCCGCTTGTCGACCGAGGCGACCTCGACCTTGACGTCGGCGTTGAAGGTCTTGTCGACCGTCTTGCCCGACTCGACGTTGCGCAGCTTGGAGCGCACGACCGCGCCGCCCTTGCCGGGCTTGTGGTGCTGGAACCACATGACCTGCCAGAGCTGGCCGTCGAGGTTGAGCACCATGCCGTTCTTCAGGTCGTTCGTCGTTGCCATGCGCGCAGGTCAGCCTTCTCGTTCGGGGGCGGGTCTCGGGGCGGGTCCCTCGGGCGGTCGGCGTCGTCCGGACCGGCCGGTGGGACCGCGGGGAGTCAGCGGTCCAGTCTAGGCCATCCGTCCCTGGTCCCCGGCCAGGTGCAGCAGCGCCTCGCGGTAGCCCTGGACGCCCCGCCCCGCGACGACGAGTGCGGCGTACGGGGTGACGACGGAGGTGTGCCGGAACACCTCCGGGCGCTGGGTGGGGTCGGAGAGGTGCACCTCGACCAGGGGCGCACTGAGCATGGCGCAGGCGTCGTGGAGCGCGTAGGAGTAGTGCGTCCAGGCCGCGGCGTTGAGCACGACCGGCACCGCGTCGTCCGCGGCCTCGCCCAGCCAGTCGAGCAGGGAGCCCTCGTGGTTGGTCTGGCGCACCTCGACGTCGAGCCCGAGCTCGTCACCCCAGGTCACGCAGGCCCGGGCGAGCTCGGCGTGGGTGGTCGTGCCGTAGATCTCGGGCTGGCGCCGACCCAGCCGGCCGAGGTTGGGCCCGTTGAGCACCAGCACGCGGCGTGGCCCGCCCGCCGTCGGGGCGCTCACCGGCGCGACGCCGGCGCGAGCGAGGCGTAGGCCGCCTCGAGGTCGGCACGGTCGGGTCCCTCGAGCACCCGCGGGCGGCCGACGTCGGTGAGCACCACGAACCGCAGCCGCGATCCGCGGGACTTCTTGTCGACGGCCATCGTGGCCAGCAGGTCCTCGAAGGGCGCGCCGTCGTAGGTGACCGGCAGCCCGACCCGGGCGAAGGCCGTGCGGTGCCGCTCGGCGACGTCGTCGGCCAGCAGCCCGGACCGGCGGGCGAGCTCGGCGACGAAGACGCACCCGATCGCGACGGCCTCACCGTGGCGCACGGCGTAGGACTCGGCCTTCTCGACCGCGTGGGCGAGCGTGTGGCCGTAGTTGAGGGCCTCACGCCCGGGGTGTGCGCCGGCGTCGGCGGACTCCCCCGCGGTCTCGCGCAGGTCGGCCTCGACGACCTCGACCTTGACCGCGATGGCCCGCTCGACCAGCTCGCGCAGCTGCGGTGAGGACGCCACGAGGTCGGCGGGGTCGGTGCGCTCGACGATGGCGAGGATCTCGGGGTCGGCGATGAAGCCGCACTTGAGGACCTCGCCGAGCCCTGCGACCAGCTCCTCGCGCGGCAGGGTCTCGAGCAGGGCCAGGTCGCACACGACGCCGGCGGGCTCGTGGAAGGAGCCGACGAGGTTCTTGCCGGCGCCGGTGTTGACCCCGGTCTTGCCGCCGACGGCGGCGTCGACCATGCCCAGCAGCGTGGTCGGCACGTGCACGACGCGGATGCCACGGGTCCAGGTGGCCGCCACGAAGCCGCCGAGGTCGGTGGTCGCGCCACCGCCGACGGTGACGACCGCGTCGGAGCGGGTGAAGCCGCGCTCACCGAGGGCCTCCCAGCAGTCGGCGGCCACGGCTGCGGTCTTGGCCAGCTCGCCGTCCGGCAGGCCCAGGGCGAGCACGTCGTAGTGCTCCACGAGCCGCTCGGCGAGCGTCTGCGCGATCTCGCCGAGCTCGGCGGCGAAGAGCAGCGCCACCCGCTCGGGGCGGGTGCCGAGCAGGTCGACGACGCGGTCGAGGACGTCGTGGCCGACCACGACGTCGTAGGGCGACGCGCCGCGGACCGCGAGGACCGTGGGCTCCGGAGGGCTGCTCACGCGAGCTCGCGGACGATCTCGGCGGCGACGTCCTCGGGGGTGCGGCCGTCGGTCTCGACGACCAGGGTGGCCACCGACTCGTACACCGGGGTGCGCTCGTCGAGCAGCGCCTTGATCCGCGAGCGCACGTTGCCGAGCAGCAGCGGTCGGCTCACGCCCAGGCCGACACGCTTGACCGCGTCGGTGAGGCCGACGCGCAGGAAGACCACGGGCGGACCGGCCAGGCTCGCGCGGGTGTCGGGGTCGAGCACCGCACCGCCACCGAGCGCCAGCACGCCGTCGTGCTCGTGCAGGGCCAGGGCGACCGCCTCGCGCTCGAGGCCCCGGAAGGTCTGCTCGCCGTCGTCGACGAAGATCTCGGACACGCTGCGCCCCGAGCGCTGCTCGACGTCGGCGTCGGTGTCGCGGGCCGCGACGCCCCAGGCCTCGGCCAGCAGAGCGGCCACGGTGGTCTTGCCCGCACCCATCGGGCCGACCAGCACCGCGCGCGGCCCGGTGCCGGTGCGCGGGACGCGCGGCGTGCTGCTCATCGGTACCTCAGGGCGTCGAGGTAGCCACCGACGTTGCGCCGGGTCTCCCCCACCGAGTCCCCGCCGAACTTCTCGAGCACCGCGTCGGCCAGCACCAGCGCCACCATGGCCTCGGCGACGATGCCGGCGGCCGGGACGGCGCACACGTCCGAGCGCTGGTGGTGGGCCTGGGTCTGCTCGCCGGTGGCGACGTCGACGGTGCGCAGCGCCCGCGGCACGGTCGCGATCGGCTTCATGGCGGCGCGCACCCGCAGCACCTCGCCGGTGCTCATGCCGCCCTCGGTGCCGCCCGCGCGGCCGGTGGCGCGGCGGATGCCGTCCTCGCCGGCGAGGATCTCGTCGTGGGCGAGCGACCCCGGGGTCGCCGCGAGCGCGAACCCGTCGCCGACCTCGACGCCCTTGATCGCCTGGATGCCCATCAGCGCCCCGGCCAGGCGCGAGTCGAGCCGGCGGTCCCAGTGCACGTGGGAGCCGAGGCCCGGGGGCAGTCCGTGCACCACGACCTCGACGACCCCGCCGAGCGTGTCACCGTCCTTGTGGGCCTGGTCGATCCGCTCGACCATCGCCGCGCCCGCGGTGGCATCCAGGCAGCGCACCGGGTGCTCGTCGAGGGCCGCGACGTCGTCGGGGTCCGGCACCGAGCCCGCCGGGGCCGCGACCCCACCGAGCTCGACCACGTGGGAGAGCACCCGCGCGCCGACGGCCTGCTCGAGGAACGCCGTCGCGACCCGGCCGAGGGCCACCCGGGCGGCGGTCTCGCGGGCCGAGGCCCGCTCGAGGATCGGACGGGCGTCGTCGAAGTCGTACTTCTGCATGCCGACGAGGTCGGCGTGACCGGGTCGGGGGCGGGTCAGCGGCGCGTTGCGGCCCAGACCGGCCAGCTCCTCGGCGTCGACCGGGTCGGCGGCCATCACCCGCTCCCACTTCGGCCACTCGGTGTTGGCCACCTCGATGGCGATCGGACCGCCCTGGGTGAGGCCGTGGCGCACGCCGCCGACCAGGCTCACCTGGTCCTGCTCGAACTTCATCCGGGCCCCCCGGCCGTAGCCGAGACGTCGACGGGCCAGGGCGTCGGCGATGTCGTCGCTGGTCACCGCCACCTGGGCGGGCAGACCTTCGAGGATCGCGGTGAGGGACGGTCCGTGGGACTCGCCCGCGGTGAGCCAGCGCAGCATGCGCCCAGTCTCCCACCCGGCCCACCACCCGTGCCCCGAGCCCCGGTCCGGACCGCCGTCCTAGGCCCAGCCCAGTCCCCGTGCCACCGGTCCACCGAGGACGACGCCGAGCAGCGCCCCGACCAGCAGGGCCGGGCCGAAGGCGGTCGGGCGTGTCAGGGACGCGCGGTCACGGCGCACCGCGGCGCGGACGAGACCGGGGACACCGAAGACGACCAGCCCGGCGTACAGCCCGACGACCACCTCGGGCCACCCGAGGTGACCCAGCGCCAGGCCGAGCAGGGCGGCCAGCCGGACGTCACCGAAGCCGAGCCCGGCCGACCGGACGAACCACAGCAGCCAGAAGAC
This sequence comes from uncultured Actinomycetota bacterium, assembly GCA_963714475.1. Classification (GTDB taxonomy): domain Bacteria; phylum Actinomycetota; class Actinomycetes; order Propionibacteriales; family Nocardioidaceae; genus Nocardioides. The sequence goes on along the minus strand of CAVQOP010000005.1, from coordinate 70,753 downwards.
CGACCGCGCCGCCACCAGGGCGAGCCCGGACCGGACCAGCTCGGGTCCCTCCCCGGCCAGCGGCCACAGCACGAGCGCCCACACCGCGAGCACCGCCGTCGCCGGGAGGACCAGGCGCTTGGGCAGCAGCCGGGTGCGGGCGTCGACGACCCCCAGCGCGACCGCGACCGGCACCAGGGCGAGCAGACCGACCAGCCAGCCCTGCGCCCCGACCGCCCCGGCGAGCACGCCCCCGGCGAGCGCGCTGAGCCCCGCCGAGGCGACGGCCAGGCGCGGCAGGGCGGCGACCTCGGCGTACGTCGGCCGCGGGTCGTCGTCGTCGTCCGGGCGCTCGGGCTCCGGCAGCGACCGCACCAGCCTGGGCACGCCGAGCCCGGCCAGACCCGTGAGGCCGGCCGCGGCGAGGACCAGCAGCGGCTCTGCGGGCCCCACGGCTCAACCGGCGGTGCGGGTCTGGACGCGCGCCGCGAGCGCGGCCGCGCCGGCGGCGCGCATCGTGGCGAGCGGGGCCGGGAGGCCGGTGAAGGCCGTCAGCTGCAGCCCGGCCTGGTGCACGAGCAGGTCGAGCCCCCCGACCACGACCCGCCCCGCCGCGGAGGCCGCCGCGGCCAGCGGGGTGGGCCACGGGTCGTAGAGCACCTCGAAGACGGCGGCCACGCCGGCGCAGCACTGCACCAGTGACGGGCTCTGGGCCCCGGCCGGCACCGTCGAGACGACGAGGTCGTCGTCGAGCCCCTCGCCCCCGGTGGCCCCGGTGGGCCCGGGGTGCTCGGTCAGCTCGCCGAGCGGGCGCACCCGCACCCGGGGCGCCGTCGGGTGCGAGCGGATCGTCGCGGCGGTGCCCGCCGCCCGCGCCGGCTCCCGGGCCCACACGGTGACCTCCACGGCGCCGAGGTCGCAGACCGCCAGCCCGACCGACGCGGCGGTCGCTCCCGCGCCCAGCAGCGCGACCCGGCGTACGTCGTCCACCCCGGCCTCGGCCAGCGCCGCGACGGCTCCGGGCAGGTCGGTGTTGTCGGCGTGCACGCCGGCGTCGCTCAGCACGAGCGTGTTGGCGCCCCCGGCCAGGCGGGCCCGTGCGCTCACGACGTCGGCCAGCGCGAGCGCCTCCCGCTTCAGCGGTGCGGTCACCGACAGCCCGCGCCAGGTCGCGTCCAGCGCCCTGACGTGCGCGGCGAGGGCGCCCTCGGCGACCCGGTCGGCGCCGTAGACCCAGCCCAGCCCGAGCTCGGCGTACGCCGCGGCGTGCAGCACCGGGGAGAGCGAGTGCGCCACGGGATCGCCGACGACGCCGCACCGGCGGGGGGCTCCGGCCATCAGCGCACCACCCCTCAGCAGCGGTCGGACTGGGTCGCGCAGTACTCGTCCAGCTCGGCCCGGAAGCCGAGGAACTCGTCGTAGGACTCGGTGAACTTCGTCTCGCCCGTGCGCAGGTCGACCGTGACGTAGAAGAACCACGGACCCTCGGCGGGGTTCGCCGCCGCGGCGATCGCGGAGTCGCCGGGTGCCTCGATCGGCCCCGGCGGCAGGCCCTTCTGCGTGTAGGTGTTGTACGGCGAGTCGGAGACCGAGTCGATCTCGTCGGTGGTGAGACGCGCGATCGGCTCCCGACCCAGCGCGAAGTTGACGGCGGCGTCGATCTGCAGGAAGCCGGCCGAGGGGTTCGGGTCGATCTCGAGGCGGTTGTAGATCACCCGGGCGACCTTGGGCATGTCGTCGCCGCGACCCTCGGCCTCGACGAGGCTGGCCACCGTCATCAGCTCGTGCGGGGTGTAGCCGAGCTCCTCGGCCCGCTCCTCGAGGCCGGCGTCGTCGGCCGCCTGGCGCCACCGGTCGACCATCGCGGTCAGCACCGTGACGGGGGTGTCCCCCGGGCTGACGTCGTAGGTCGAGGGGAACAGGTAGCCCTCGGGGTCGCCGTCGGCGTACGCGGGCAGCCCGATCGCCTCGGGCTTCTGCAGGGCCCGGGCGTAGGCCCCCCGGGGGAAGTCGGTGTCCTCGCCCAGGATGTCGAGGATGTCGGCCACGCGCAGACCCTCGGGCACCGTCACCGTGGTGTTGACCAGGTTGGCGGGGTCGACGAGCACCTCGAACGCCTCGGCGGCGCTCATCCGCTCGGCCATTCCGTAGTAGCCGACCTGGATGTCGCGCGAGCGGGAGCTGCCCTCGGCGACGTCGAGGAAGGCGTCGACCGACGCCGTGACGCCCTCGGCCTTGAGGTTGCGGCCGATCTCGGTGACGGTCTCGCCGTCGGCGACCTCGAAGAAGACATCGCCGCGGCCAGGTCCGCTGAAGTCGGCCGGGTCGGCGAAGTAGTCCTCGATGGCGGCCTGGCCCTTGACGACGGCGACGTACCCCAGCCCGCCGAGCACGGCCAGCACGAGCAGCACCGGCAGGCACCCCGAGAGCCGCGACCGCTTGCGACGGCGGCTGCCGGCGCGGGTCATCTGCTCGAGGGCCGCGGGCTGCGCCGGGTCGGCCGACGGGTCCGCCGGGGGGCGGGTGTCACTCATCGCCGTCCTCCTTGGTCTCGGGGTCCGCGCGGTCGAGCACCTCGCCGGGTGCCGAGCCGGAGGACCGTTCGGTGTCGAGCGCGTGCTGCAGGATCACGACGGCGGCGGCCTGGTCGACCACGGCGCGCCGTCCTGCGCCCTTGTGGCCACGGTCGCGGAGCATAGCCTCCGCGCTCACGGTGCTCAGCCGCTCGTCGACCAGGCGCACCGGGACGGGGTCGATGCGCTCGGCGAGGCGGGCCGCGAACTCGCGGGTCTTGGCGGCGGCCGGGCCCTCACCGCCCGACAGCGAACGGGGCAGCCCGACGACGACCTCGAGCGCCTCGGCCTCGCGCACCAGTCGGCGCAGCCGGGCCAGGTCTCCCTTGCCCCGCCGCACCGTCTCGACGGGTGAGGCCAGGAAGCCGGACGGGTCGCTGCGCGCGACGCCGATCCGGGCGTCGCCCGGGTCGATGCCGACCCGCACCCCGGTGCGCACAGCGCTCACCCCGCCCCGCCCGCGGCCGCGACGCTGCGCGGCACCTCGGCCAGGGCCGCGTCGACCCCGGCGGGGTCGCTGCCGCCCCCCTGGGCGACGTCGGCCTTGCCGCCGCCGCGACCACCCACGTGCGGTCCCAGAGCGCGCACGAGGTCGTTGGCCGAGAGCCCGCGCTCGCGGGCGAGGTCGTTGGTGGCCGCGACGACGGCGACCTTGCCGTCGGCGACGCCGAGCACGACGACCACGCCGGGTCGGCCGGCGTCCAGGCGAGCGCGCACGTCGAGCGCCAGCGTGCGGGCATCACCCGCGGCGGCCCCGTCGGCACGGTGCGCGACGACGGCGACACCGTCGACGTCGACGGCGGCCTCAGCGAGCTCGCCGCCCGCGGCGAGCAGCTGTGCGAGCCGCACCTTCTCGATCTCCTTCTCGGCGCCGCGCAGCCGCTCCAGGATGTCGGCGACCCGTTCGGGCAGCTGCTCGCGACGCACCTTGAGCACCTCGGAGAGCTGGTTGACCAGCACGTTCTCGCGCGCCAGGAACCGGTAGGCGTCGCCGCCCACCAGGGCCTCCACCCGGCGTACGCCGGAGCCGATCGAGCTCTCCCCGAGCAGCTTGACCACGCCGAGCTGGCCCGAGCGGCCCGCGTGGGTGCCGCCGCACAGCTCGCGGGCCCAGTCGCCGACCGAGACGACCCGCACCTGGTCGCCGTACTTCTCCCCGAACAGCGCCATCGCGCCCGAGGCGACCGCCTCGGCCTGGGTCATCACCTCGGCCTCGACGGCGAGGTCGTCGAGGACCACGGCGTTGACGCGGGCCTCGACGTCGGCCATCACCGAGGTCGGCACCGCGCCGGTCGCGGAGAAGTCGAAGCGGAAGCGCCCCGGTGCGTTCTCGGAGCCGGCCTGGGTCGCGGTCTCCCCGAGCGCCTCGCGGAAGGCCTTGTGCACCATGTGCGTGGCGGTGTGGGCGCGCGAGATCGCCCGGCGCCGCTCGACGTCGACGAGCGCCTGGGCGCCCATGCCGAGCGTGACCTCGCCCTCGAGCACGGTGGCGCGGTGCACCACCAGGCCGGAGATCGGGCTCTGCACGTCGCGCACGGCGAGGCGGGTGCCGTTCTCGAGCTCGATGACGCCCTCGTCGGCGAGCTGGCCGCCGCCCTCGGCGTAGAACGGGGTCCGGTCGAGGACGAGCTCGACCTCGTCGCCGCTCGAGGCCGACTCGACGACGCCGTCGGTGCCCACGAGCCCCCGCACCACCGCCTCGGCCACGACGTCGGTGTAGCCGGTGAACTCCACGGGGCCACCCAGCGAGTCCGCCACCGCGCGGTACGCCGACCCGTCGCGCTGGGCGCCCTTCTTGGCGCGCGCATCGGCCTTGGCCCGGTCGCGCTGCTCGCCCATCAGCCGCCGGAAGCCCGCCTCGTCGACGCTGAGGCCCTGCTCGGAGGCCATCTCGAGGGTCAGGTCGATCGGGAAGCCGTAGGTGTCGTGCAGCGCGAACGCCTCGTCCCCGGGGAGCTGGGTGGCACCGGTGGACCGCACCCGGGTCGCGGCCGTCTCGAAGATGGTCGTGCCCGAGCGCAGCGTGGCGCGGAAGGCCTCCTCCTCGGCGTAGGCGATCGTCGAGATCCGCTCCCAGTCGCGGGGCAGCGCGTCGTAGGTCTCGCCCATCACGTCGCGGCTGACCGGCATCAGCTCGGGCAGCACGCGGTCCTCGACGCCGAGCAGGCGCATCGAGCGCACCGCGCGGCGCAGCAGGCGGCGCAGCACGTAGCCGCGGCCCTCGTTGCCGGGCACGACGCCGTCACCGATGAGCATCATCGAGGAGCGCACGTGGTCGGCGACCACCCGCAGCCACACGTCGTCCTGCTGTCCCTGCTCGCCACCCGCGCCGTAGCGACGTCCGCTGAGCTCCTCGGCCCGGGCGATGACCGGGAACATCGCGTCGGTCTCGTAGATGTTGGCCTTGCCCTGGAGCAGCATCGCGACCCGCTCGAGGCCCATGCCGGTGTCGATGTTGCGCTGCGGGAGCGGGCCGGCGACGTCGAAGTCGGACTTCGAGCGCACGGCGGACAGCTCGTCCTGCATGAAGACGAGGTTCCAGATCTCGACGTAGCGGTCCTCGAGCTCTGCCGGCATGTCCGGCCCGATGGCGCTCAGGTCGGCCTCGGGACCGAAGTCGGGGCCGCGGTCGTAGAGGATCTCCGAGCAGGGACCTCCCGGGACCGGGCACCCCCATCGACCAGTAGTTCTCCTTGCGGCCCAGGCGCACGACCCGCTCGTCGGGCAGCCCGGTGACCTCGCGCCACAGCCCCACCGCCTCGGTGTCCTCGGTCAGGACGCTCGGGTGGAGCCGGCTCTCCTCGAGGCCCCAGCCGCCGTCGGAGACCGGCTTCGTGACCAGGTCCCAGGCCAGCTCGATGGCGCCGGCCTTGAAGTAGTCGCCGAAGGAGAAGTTGCCGCACATCTCGAAGAAGGTGCCGTGGCGCGTGGTCTTGCCGACGTCCTCGATGTCGGGGGTGCGCACGCACTTCTGCACGCTGGTGGCCCGCAGGTACGGCGGCGTCTCCTGGCCCAGGAAGTAGGGCTTGAACGGCACCATCCCGGCCGGGACGAAGAGCAGGGTGGGGTCGGCCACGAGCAACGACGCCGAGGGGACCACCGTGTGCCCGGCGGCCTCGAAGTGGGCCAGGAACCTCGCCCGGATCGTCGCGGAGTCCATCAGTGCTCGTCCTCTCGTGGGCCCGTGAGCCGGGCGGGTGCGGCCTCGGGCCACCGGTCGGTCTGCTGGTGGATCTGCTGGTCGATCTGCTGGTCGATCTGCTGGCGCAGCTGCTGCTGGCGCTCGGCGTGGCCGGCGACGGCCTCCTCGCGCAGCATCCGCGCCCCGACCACGGCCGCGCCGACCCGGTCCCGCAGGCCGTCGAGGCTCAGTGCCTCGGCCACGCGCCGGGCCCGCGCCACGGCGTACATCCCGGCACCGGCCCCGGCTGCGAACCAGAGCCCGCGGCTCATGCCGCGCTGCCCTCGCCCGTCCGGGCCCCAGTCTGCGAGGCGCGCTGGGACGCAGGCTGTGTCGCGGGCTGGGCCGAGCGCTGGCGCGACTGCCACTCGCGTCGCGCGGCCCTCAGCTCGGCGCGGCGCTGCTTGCGTGCCAGCTTGACCTCGCGGCGCATCGCCAGACGGACCCGTTGGCGGTGCTCGGGTGAGAGGGCCCGGCGCACGCCGGCGGTCCACGAGGCGGCCTGCACCACGGACTCGCGCAGCACCAGGTCGGCGAAGAGCGGGGCCGGCACCACGCGCGCCGCCACCACGCTCCGCTCGTCCGAGCCGGCGTCGGAGCCCGCGTCGGCGTCGGCCCGGCCCGGGTCGTGGGTCTCGTCGCCGGCGGTGGTGATCAGCAGCGGCGCGGTCGCGGGCTCCCCGGCCCGCCGCGTCAGGGACTGCTCGATGCGCTCGACCTGCGCGCGCAGGGCGTCGAGGTCGCGCTCGTGCCGCGCGCGCTCCAGCGCAGCGTCGCGGCGGGCGCGGCGGGAGACGACGAGGGCGCTCAGCAGCACAGCGGCGAGCAGCACGACGACGACGATGGCCGACACGAGCAGGCTCGAGCCCGCGACGCTCCACTGCTGGCTCATGGGGCCCGAGCCTACCGTCCGCCACGCACGAGGCGCCGGACCCGCTGCCAGCGCTCCCGCACCGCAGCCTCGGCCCCCAGCGAGGTGGGCTGGTAGTACTCCGCGTCGGCGACGACGTCGGGGGCGTAGACCTGCTCGGCCACGCCGTACGGGGCGTCGTGGCTGTAGACGTAGCCGGAGCCGTGCCCGAGGTCCTGGGCTCCCCCGTAGTGCGCGTCGCGCAGGTGCGGCGGGACGGCGCCGACCTTGCCGGCCCGTACGTCGGCGGTCGCGGCCCCGACCGCGGTGGTCACGGCGTTGGACTTCGGGGCCACGGCGAGCGCGATCGTGGCCTGGGCCAGCGTCAGCCGACCCTCCGGCATCCCGATCAGGGCGACGGCCTGGGCCGCGGCCACCGCTGTGGTCAGCGCGGTGGGGTCGGCCAGGCCGATGTCCTCGCTGGCCAGGATGATCAGTCGCCGGGCGATGAAGCGTGGGTCCTCTCCGGCCTCCATCATCCGCGCCAGGTAGTGCAGCGCCGCGTCGGCGTCCGAGCCGCGCACCGACTTGATGAAGGCGCTGGTCACGTCGTAGTGCTGGTCGCCCTGCCGGTCGTAGCGCACCGCGGCCCGGTCGACGGCCACCTCGGCGGTCTCGAGGTCCACGACGTCGCGTCCCTGGCTGGTCGCCGCGCCGGCGGCGGCCTCGAGGTAGGTCAGGGACCGGCGTGCGTCACCGCCGGCGAGCCGCACGAGGTGCTCGAGGGCGTCGTCGTCGACGCGGACCGCGCCGGCCAGGCCGCGCTCGTCGGTCACGGCGTCGCGCACGACCCGGCGTACGTCGTCGTCCGTGAGGCTCTCCAGGCGCAGCAGCAGGCTGCGCGAGAGCAGCGGGCTGATCACGGAGAAGAACGGGTTCTCGGTGGTGGCGGCGACCAGCGTGACCCAGCGGTTCTCGACGCCGGGGAGCAGGGCGTCCTGCTGGGCCTTGGAGAAGCGGTGCACCTCGTCGACGAACAGCACGGTCTCACGGCCCTGCGAGACCAGCAGACGACGCGCGGCGTCGATCGCGGCCCGCACCTCCTTGACCCCGGCCGCGACGGCGGAGACCTCCACGAAGACCCGGTCGGTCTGCGCCGAGAGGATCGCCGCGATCGTCGTCTTGCCGGTGCCCGGTGGGCCCCACAGCAGCAGCGACATCGACTGGTCGCCCTCGACGAGCCGGCGCAGCGGCGACCCGGCCGCGCGCAGCTGGCCCTGGCCGACGAGCTCGTCGAGGGTGCGCGGGCGCATCCGCACCGCCAGCGGTGCCGAGTCGCGCACGGACCCCGCGAGGCTGCCTCCGCCGGTCGGCGCAGCCGCCCTCGCACCGGGTGGCGCACCGGGTGGGGTGTCGGGTGCGTCGAACAGCCCGTCCTCGGCGTCGTCGGGGTCCGCGGGGCTCACGGTCGGCGAGGCTACGCCCCCCGTTGCCGGCCGGCACTCACGCGTGGGTGATGGTGCGGGCCTTCAGGTCGTACCAGCTGTCGCCGAAGCCGGGCTCGTGGCTGATCGCCGTCGGGGTCGCGCCGGGGTCGGGTGCCCCCACGTCGTCGGTGCCGAGCAGGGGCGCGGTCACCGGGCGGTCGGGGGCCTCGTTGAGCTCGCCCGGGAAGTGGCAGGCGACCTTGTGGCGCGGGCCGATCTGCAGCAGGGGCGGCTCGACGCGCGAGCAGATCTCCTGGGCGAGTCGGCACCGGGTCCGGAACGAGCAGCCGGACGGTGGGTTGATCGGGCTCGGTACGTCGCCCTCGAGCCGGATCCGCTCGCGGCGGGTGCCCGACGCGGCCTGGGAGACCTCCGGGACGGCCGAGAGCAGTGCCTGCGTGTAGGGGTGGTGGGCGTGGTGGTACAGCGACTCGCGGTCGGTGATCTCGACGATCCGCCCGAGGTACATCACCGCGACGTCGGGGCAGAAGTGACGCACCACGGCCAGGTCGTGGGCGATGAAGAGGAACGCGATCCCGAACTCCTTCTGCACGTCCTGGAGCAGGTTGACGACCTGCGCCTGGATCGAGACGTCGAGGGCGGAGACCGGCTCGTCGGCCACGAGCAGCTTGGGCTGGAGCGCGAGCGCGCGAGCCAGCCCGATGCGCTGGCGCTGTCCCCCGGAGAACTCGTTGGGGTAGCGGTTGTAGTGCTCGGGGTTGAGCCCGACCACCTCGAGCAGCTCCTGGACCCGCGGCAGGATCTTGTCCTTCGCCACCACCTTGTGCACCTCGAGCGGCGTGCCCACGATCGTGCCGACGGTGTGGCGGGGGTTCAGCGAGGAGTAGGGGTCCTGGAAGATCATCTGGATCTCGCGCCGGATCGGCAGCATCTGCTTGGAGCTCAGCGCGTCGATGCGCTGGCCCTCGAACTCGATGCTGCCGGCCGTCGGGTCGTAGAGCCGGGTGATCAGGCGCCCGAGGGTCGACTTGCCGCAGCCGGACTCACCCACCAGCCCGAGGGCCTGACCCGCCTCGAGGGCGAAGGAGACGCCGTCGACGGCCTGGACGTTGCCGACGGCGCGCCGGATCAGTCCGGACGACTTCACCGGGAAGTACTTCTTCAGGTCGCGGACCTCGAGCAGCGCCTTGTCTCGGCCCGGGCCGTTCCCCGAGGTGGACACCTCGCCGATCGACTCGCCGCTCGTGTCCGTGCTGGTCTCACGGGTCGTGTCGCTCACCGCAGGCTCTCCTCACCGGTGATCTGCGCCTGGACCTTCTGGCTGAAGACGGCATCGGGGTCGGGCAGGTGGCACCTCTTCTCGTGGCCGGGGCCGCGACCACCGGGCAGCAGCTCGGGCAGCGTGGTCGTGCACAGGTCTCCGGGCACGTGCTCGCGGAAGGTGCACCGCGGGTTGAACGCGCACCCGGTCGGCGGGTTGAGCAGGCTGGGCGGCGTGCCCGGGATCGGGATCAGCGGCTTGCCGACGTCGCCGGTGACCTCGGGGATGCTGGCCAGCAGGCCCCAGGTGTAGGGCATCTCGGGGTGGGTGAGGATCTCCTTGCAGGGGCCCTTCTCCACCGCGCGCCCGCCGTACATCACCAGCACGTCGTCGGCGACCTCGGCGATGACACCGAGGTCGTGGGTGATCATCACGATCGCGGAGTTGAACTCGCGCTGGAGGTCCTGGAGCAGGTCGAGGATCTGCGCCTGGACCGTCACGTCGAGCGCGGTCGTCGGCTCGTCGGCGATCAGCAGCGTGGGATCGTTGACCAGGGCCATCGCGATCATCGCCCGCTGCCGCATGCCTCCGGAGAACTGGTGCGGGAAGTCGTCGACGCGTGAGCTCGGCTGCGGGATCCCCACCCGGTCGAGCACCTCGATCGCACGGGTGCGGGCCTTGGACCTCGACACGTCGTGGTGGACCCGGTAGGCCTCGATGATCTGGCGGCCGACGGTGTAGAAGGGGTGCAGGGCGGTGAGCGGGTCCTGGAAGATCATCGCCACGTCGTTGCCACGCAGCTTGCGCATCGAGGACTCCGAGGCGCCGATGATCTCGCGGCCGTCGATGCGGATCGAGCCCTCGATCTGAGCCTGCTTGGGGTTGTGCAGGCCCAGGACGGCCATCGACGAGACGCTCTTGCCCGAACCCGACTCCCCGACGATCCCGAGGGTCTGGCCCCGGCGGACGGTGTAGCTCAGGCCGGTGACGGCCTGCACCAGGCCGTCGTGGGTCGGGAACCGCACGGTGAGGTTGTCGACCTCGAGCAGCGGGGTGTCCGTGGCCGCCCCCGAACCGGAGGCGGTGGGGGTGTCGGGGCTCACGAGATCCTCACTCGGGGGTCGAGGAAGCCGTAGACGATGTCCACGATCAGGTTGGCCAGCGTCACGAACACGGCGACGACGAGGACGGTCGCGATCACGACCGGGAAGTCCAGCGGCGGTCTGGTGATCGCGTCGAGCGCCCACAGCCCGATGCCGTCGATGGAGAAGATCTTCTCGGTGAAGATGGTGCCCGAGAGCAATGCGGCGAAGTTCAGCCCGAAGATGGTCACGACGGGCACGATCGCGGCCCGCAGGGCGTGGCCGAAGACGACCTTGGAGGATTTCACGCCCTTGGCGGAGGCGGTGCGGATGTAGTCCTCGCCGAGCGTCTCGACCATCTGTCCGCGGGTGAAGCGCGCGTAGTCCGAGGAGCTGTAGAGGCCCAGGACCAGCCAGGGCAGCAGCATCGCCCCGAAGAACCCCACGGGATCCTCGGTGACGGGGATGTAGCCGGTCGTGGAGAAGACCTCGCTCTTGAGGGTCAGGAAGATGAAGGCCAGCAGGCACACCAGGTAGTAGGGCACCGAGGACAGCACCAGGCTCGTGCTGACCAGGAGGCGGTCGGCGGCGGTGCCGCGCACCCGGGCGGCGAGCACGCCGAGTCCGACCCCGACGACGATGTAGATGATCGAGCCCCCGATGGCCAGCGCCACGGTGGCGGGGAAGCGTTGCAGGAACTCCTCGGTGACCAGGCCGCGGGTTCCGAAGGAGATGCCCAGGCACGGCGCGGGGCACTCGTAGGACGCGGCACCGTAGGTGATCTCGCGGCCGGTGAAGAAGCCGCCGGCGAAGTCGGTGTACTGCGTGACGATCGGATCGTTGAGCCCCATCGACTCCTCGATGAGCTCGAGCCGCTCGGCGGTGCAGCGACCCTGGGCCTCGCACACGGGGCCGGCGGGGTTGCTGATGCCCTTGTAGAAGAGCACGAACACGAACATCGAGGTGAGCACGACGACGAGGACGGCCGCGAGAACCCTGCGCACGATGAACCCGAGCATGAGGTGACCTTTCGGTTCAGCAGGCAGTGGCGGAGACCCCGCGGTGTGGCGGGCGGATGGTGCTGACTGGCGGGGCAGGCCCGGGGGCCCGCCCCGCCAGTGTGGTGCGCACGAACGTCAGTGCTCAGCGAGACTCGAGACGAGTCGCCGGGTCACTGCGCGACGTAGATGTCCTTCCAGGTCGGCATGCCGAGGTTCTGGTCGACGCTGAAGCCCTCGATCTTCGAACCCTTCGCCATCGCCGCCGCCGTGTAGGCGAACGGGATCACCGGCAGGTACTCCTCGGCGATGTACTGGTCGAGCTCGTTCCACAACGCCGGCTGGTCCTCGATCGGGGAGGCCTGGACGGCCGCGATGCGGTCGTCGACGTCCTTCTCGCTGAAGACCGCGTAGTTCGACCCGACGCCCTCGGCCTTGAGGTTGGTCGACTCCATCAGCGGCGGGAACCAGGATCCGCCCGAGGGCCAGTCCGAGCACCAGCCCGCGGAGCGGACGTTGATGTCGGCGTCGGGGTCGGAACGCTCGGTCGAGAGCTCGGCGACCGTGGTCGCCACCGGCTTCGGGGTGAAGCCCGCAGCCTTGAAGGCCTTCACCAGGACGTCCTTGGCCGCGACGGCGTTGGGGTCGTCGTTGGCGAACAGGAAGCTGAGCTCGTAGCCGGTCTCGCCCGCTGCCTCGAGGATCTCCTTGGCCTTGGCGGCGTCGGTCGTGCCGGGCTCGTGCTCGGGCACCGGGTTGTAGTCCTCACGACCGGGGATGCCCGGGGGCATCAGGTTCGTCGCGGTGGTGATCCGGTTGACGCCCACGATGTTGCCCGCCGCGATCTGCGAGTCCTCGTAGGGGTAGGCCCACACCATGGCCTCGCGGACCTCCTTGCTCTTGACCTTGCGGTAGTCCGGGGCCCAGAAGTACGTGCAGGGTGAGCCGCCGGTCACCAGGCGGTCGGGCGAGTCGGACTTGAAGGTCGGGTAGTTCGCCGCCTGGACGTCGTCGTAGGTCATCGTCGTCTGGCCCTCACCGGTGTCGGCGAGCATGATCTCGTCGATCTGCGCGCTCTCGGTCTGGAAGTCCATCTCGTAGGACTCCGGGTAGGCCGTGCGCCCCGGGTCGGTGTCGGCGTCCCACTCGGGGTTGCGCACCAGGGTCAGCGACTTCTCGGGCTCGTACTTGTCGAACATGTACGGGCCGGTGGCCAGCGGACGCTGGGCGTACTTCTCCGGGCTGGACTGGGCGCCCTGCGGGATCGGGCCCATGGCCGGGAACGTGCCCCAGTAGGGCATGTCCGGGAACGGCTTGGACATGGTGATGGTGATGTCCTGGCCGTCGACGGTGATCCCGGCGAAGTCGGTGGACCCACCGGTGTAGGGGCCCTCGTAGGTGTCACCACCCTCGAAGTAGTCGTTGGAGAACGCGGCACCCTCGGGGAACGCGGTCCGGTCCATCGAGCGGAGCATCCCGAACTTGATGTCCTCGGGGGTGACCGGGTCACCGTTCTCGTAGTTGACCCCCTCGCGGATCGTGAAGGTCCACTCGGTGAAGTCGTCGTTGGAGGTGCCGAGGTCGGTGGCGAGGTCGGGCACGAGCACCTGGTCGCCCGTCTCCGGGTCGTAGACCAGCTGGGTCAGCGAGCGGGTGACCAGGCCCTGGAGGATCGAGGAGGTGTTGGTGTAGTAGGCCTCCGTCGGGTCCATGGAGTTCAGGCCGTCCACCGACAGCAGGGTGATCGTCCCGCCCTCGGTGGCACCGTCGATGGTCACGGGCCCCTCACGGTCGGGGTCGGTCGCGTCGCCGGTGTCACCTCCCTCGGTGTTGACCGAGGCGTCGCCGCCGGGGCTCTCGGGGCCTTGGCCGTTGCCGCCACAGGCGGCCAGCGAGAGCAGGCCTGCCGTGGTCAGCGCCAAGAACGGCTTTCTGAACCGCATGGTGTTTCCACCCTTCCTAGATGGGTTGTGCTTCCCGACGGTGTGGGTCACCGGCGGGTTCGGGGTCGAAGGCGTCTCGGACCGAGTCGCCGAGGAGGTTGAGAGCGAGGACCAGGACGGCGACGAGGCCGACCGGGACCCACAGGTAGAGCGGGTAGGAGTTGTAGTAGCTCGTCGCGGCGAGGATCGTGCGTCCGAGCGAGGGCTGCCCGGTCAGGCCGATCCCGAGGTAGGACAGGCCGGCCTCGGCCGCCACGAAGGCCGGCAGCATCAACGAGGTCGCCACCACGATCGGCGCCACCATGTTGGGGAGCAGCTCCTTGAACAGGATCCGGCGCGTCGGCACCCCGATGACCTGGGCGCTCTGGATGAACTCCCGCTCGCGCAGCGAGAGCACCTGGCCGCGGATCAGGCGGGCCAGCGACATCCAGCCGAAGATCACCAGCACCGAGATCAGGCCGAGGAGCTGGGCCCGGTTGAGGGCGTCGAGGTCGGTCGAGAACCGCGAGGTGATGATCGGGGCCAGGGTCAGCGCACCGAGCAGGAACGGGAAGGAGAGGAAGAGGTCGATGACGAACGACAGGACCCGGTCGAGCCAGCCGCGCGAGAAGCCGGCGAGCAGCCCGATGGTGATGCCCACCAGGGTCGAGAGGATCGTGGACACCGTGGCCACGATCAGCGAGGTCTTCAGTCCGTAGAGCAGGCTGGCGAAGTTGTCGGCGCCGCTCTTCGGCTCGATGCCCAACGGGTGCGCCCAGGTGAAGCCGTAGTAGGGCGGTCCGGTCTCGGGGAACCCGAACTGGTCGAGCACCTCGGACTGGCTCGGGGCGCCGGGGAACGAGATCGTCGGGTAGATGTTGAAGACCCGCACGATGACGGGGCCGAGCGCCGCGAGCACGACCAGCAGCAGCAGGATCGCCGCGCACACCACCGCGACCTTGTCGTGACGCAGCCGCTGCATGGCGATCTGGGTCGGGGACTTGCCCGCGACCTGGCCCTCCTGGGGGTGCTGCACCTGCGCTGACTCGTCCGTGACCTCCTCCTCGGAGGTCTCGGTGCCGGGCTGCAGGGTCATGCGCACCTCGATCGTGACGGGGACAGGGTCTGTGGTGCGGGTGTGGCTGGTGGTGCCGACGAAAACCGCTTGCGTCGACGCCAGATCACTGCTGGCGACGCTGGGGAGCCTATGTCAGCGCGAGCTGGGATCGCGCCAGCGCAGCGTAACGATCTGATTGCGACCCGCACCTGGGGGTCGCAACCCGTCCGCGCCGCACGGCTCAGGTCGGGAGATCCTTTACCGGACGCCCGTCGACACCGGCATCCTTGCGCTGCTCGGCCGTGATCGGGGCCGGAGCCGAGGTGAGCGGGTCGAACCCGCCGCCGCTCTTGGGGAAGGCGATCACGTCGCGGATCGAGTCCGTGCCCGACAGCAGCGCACAGATCCGGTCCATCCCGACCGCGATCCCGCCGTGGGGCGGAGCACCGTAGGAGAAGGCGTCGAGGAGGAACCCGAACTTCTCGTCGGCCTCGGCCTCGGAGAGCCCCATGACCGCGAACACGCGCTTCTGGACGTCCTCGCGGTGGATCCGGATGGACCCCCCGCCGAGCTCGTTGCCGTTGCAGACGATGTCGTAGGCGTAGGCCAGGGCGCTGCCGGGGTCGGTGTCGAAGGTGTCGGCGTACTCCGGCTTGGGACCGGTGAAGGCGTGGTGCACCGCGGTCCAGGCGCCGCCGCCCACGGCGACGTCGCCGCTGGCGACCGCGTCCGAGGCGGGCTCGAACATCGGCGCGTCGACGACCCAGGTGAAGGCGAACGCCGACTCGTCGATCAGGCCGCCGCGTCGACCGATCTCCAGGCGGGCCGCGCCGAGCAGGGCGCGGCTGGGCTTGGTGGCACCGGCGGCGAAGAACACGCAGTCGCCCGGCTCGGCTCCGACGTGGGCCGCCAGGCCGGCCCGCTCGTCCTCGGAGAGGTTCTTGGCGACCGGTCCCCCGAGCTCGCCGTCCTCGCCGACGAGCACGTAGGCCAGGCCGCGTGCTCCGCGCTGCTTGGCCCACTCCTGCCACGCGTCGAGCTGGCGACGCGGCTGGCTGCCGCCACCGGGCATGACGACGGCGCCGACGTAGGTGGCCTGGAAGACGCGGAAGGGGGTCTGGCTGAAGTAGTCGGTGCACTCGACGAGCTCGAGGCCCATCCGCAGGTCGGGCTTGTCGCTGCCGAAGCGCCGCATCGCCTCGGCGTAGGTCATCCGCGGGATCGGGCGCACGATCTCGACGTCGATCAGGGCCCACATCGCCGCGAGGACGTCCTCCATCAGGGCGACGACGTCCTCCTGGTCGACGAAGCTCATCTCGATGTCGAGCTGGGTGAACTCCGGCTGCCGGTCGGCACGGAAGTCCTCGTCGCGGTAGCAGCGCGCGATCTGGTAGTAGCGCTCGAGGCCCGCGACCATCAGCAGCTGCTTGAACAGCTGGGGGCTCTGCGGCAGCGCGTACCAGCTGCCGGGCTGCAGGCGCGCCGGCACCAGGAAGTCGCGGGCGCCCTCCGGGGTGCTGCGCGTCAGCGTGGGTGTCTCGACCTCGACGAAGTCGTGGGCGTCGAGGACGTCGCGGGCCGCCTTGTTGACCTTGCTGCGCAGCCGCAGGGCGGCGTTCGGGCCGCTGCGACGCAGGTCGAGGTAGCGGTGGCGCAGGCGCGCCTCCTCCCCCACCTCGCCGGCCCCGTGCTGGCCGGCGTCGTCGATCGGGAAGGGCAGGGTCGCGCTCGCGTTGAGGACCTCGACCTCGGTCGCGATGACCTCGATGTCCCCGGACGCCAGCGCGGGGTTGGCGTTGCCGTCGGGACGCATCGCGACCGTGCCGGTGACCCGCAGGCAGAACTCGTTGCGCAGCGTGTGGGCCACCGCCTCGTCGCGCACCACGACCTGGCACACGCCGCTGGCCTCGCGCAGGTCGAGGAAGGCGACCCCGCCGTGGTCGCGGCGGCGCGCGACCCATCCGGCGAGGGTCACGCTCTGGTCGACGTGCTCGGCGCGCAGGGCGCCGGCGTCATGGGTACGGATCACTTAGCTCTCCTCGGTCAGGACGCGCGGGCGCAGGTCCTCGGTGGGGGGTGTCCAGGAGGACGGGTCTGCAGCGACCTGGTCGCCGGAGCGGATGTCCTTGACCTCGTGGGCGCCCTCGCGGTTGCGGAACCACACGAAGGGGATGCCGCGCCGCTCCGCGTGGCGGATCTGCTTGCCGAACTTGGCCGCGCTGGGGGCCACCTCGCAGGCGATGCCGCGGGTGCGCAGGGCTGAGGCGACGGCGTGGCTGTCGTCGCGCGATCCCTCGTCGGCGACGGCGACGAGCACGGCGCTCGGCACCGACCGGCTGCCGACGAGGACCCCGTCGGCCATCAGCGGCAGCAGCGTGCGGGAGACGCCGAAGGAGACGCCGACCCCGGGGTAGGTCGTCCGCCCGTCGCTGGCGAGGGCGTCGTAGCGACCTCCGCCGCCGACCGACTTCAGCCGCTCGTAGCCGGCCATGAAGATCTCGAGCACCGTGCCGGTGTAGTAGTCCAGACCACGGGCGATGCGCAGGTTGGCCTCGAGGGTGACCCGCTGGCCGAGCACCGCCTGGACGCCCTCGACCACGGCGGCGAGCTCGGCGAGCCCGGTCTCGAGCAGGTCGTCGGTGACCCCGAGGGCTCGTACGCGCTCGACGAAGGAGGTGTCCGCGACGCGGATTGTGGCCAGCTCCAGGCAGCGCCGGGCCTGCTCCGCAGTGGCTCCGGCCTGCTCGACGAGCAGCTCGGCGACCCTGTCCTCGGGCAGCTTGTCGAGCTTGTCGATGACCTGGATCGCCGTGGTGACGTCGTCGATGCCCAGTCCGCGGTAGAAGCCCTGGATCAGCTTGCGATTGTTGACCTGGAACGACAGCGGCGGCAGCGGCAGCGCCCCGAGCGCCTCCACCATGACGCGCACGACCTCGACGTCGTGGTGGAAGGCCAGCTCGTCGCGCCCGACCACGTCGATGTCGGCCTGGGTGAACTGGCGGTAGCGACCCTCCTGCGGGCGCTCGCCGCGCCAGGCCGGCTGGATCTGGAAGCGGCGGAAGGGGAACTCCAGGTGCCCGGCGTGCTCGAGCACGTAGCGGGAGAACGGCACGGTCAGGTCGAAGTGCATGCCGAGGCCGGAGTCGCCCTCGCCCTCCCCGGCCTGGAGGCGACGCAGGACGTAGATCTCCTTGTCGATCTCGCCGCCCTTGGCCAGGCGGTCGAGGGGCTCGACCACGCGCGTCTCGATGTTGGCGAAGCCGTGCAGCTCGAAGGTGCGCGAGAGCGAGGCGATGACCTCACGCTCGACCACCCGTTGGGCGGGCAGCAGCTCGGGGAACCCGCTGAGCGGCGTCGGCTTGCTCATCGGCTCACAGCCCCCGCGTGACCGGCTCGGCGGTGCCGTCGGCGACCAGGTCGGCCAGGAACGGGTTCGTGGCTCGCTCGCGTCCGATCGAGGTCTGCTCGCCGTGTCCGGGCAGGACCACGATGTCGTCGGGCAACGTCAGCACCTTGGTCGCCAGGCTGCGCAGCATGGTGGGGTGGTCACCGCCGGGCAGGTCGGTGCGCCCGATCGAGCCCGCGAAGAGCAGGTCGCCGGCGAACATGACCTCGGAGACGTCCGCGACGTCGTCGTAGGGGGTGCGGAACGTGACCGACCCCTCCGTGTGGCCGGGCGTGTGGTCGACGACGAAGCGGAGCCCGGCCAGCTCGAGGTCCACCCCGTCGGCGAGCTCGCGCACGTCGTCGGGCTCGGCCCAGGAGTGGTCCCCGCCGAGGAGCATCTGCGTGGTCTCGCGTGACATCCCGGCCATCGGGTCGGTCAGCAGGTGGCGGTCCGCGGGGTGGATCCAGGCGGTGGCGTCGTAGGCGCCGGCCACCGGGGCGACGCACCACATGTGGTCGACGTGGCCGTGGGTCACCAGCACCGCGACCGGCTTGAGCCCGTGCTCGCGCACCACCTCGGCCACGCCGGGCGCGGCGTCCTTGCCCGGGTCGATGACGACGCACTCCGCGCCCGGAGCGGTCGCAGCGACGTAGCAGTTGGTGCCCCAAGGACCTGCGGGAAAGCCGGCGATCAACACCTGAGCAGGGTAGCGACCGCGGTTCGTGGCGCACCGGTCGGCGGGGGTCGTCGCCGGGGGTGGGCGACGGTGAGGCACGGCGGCGGGCGGTGCGGCACTAGCATGGCGGCGTGTCCGAGGAGCGTGCTGAGGAATCTGCCGTGAGCAGCAACCCGACCGTCGACCCGGCTGAGCAGGCCGAACAGCCCGGGCCGGTCGATCCACCCGCGCCGTCCGACCCGGTCGCCGACGTGCCCGAGCAGGAGGCGGCCCCGCAACCGGCAGAGCAGCCGGCAGAGCAGCCGGCAGCGTCGCCTGCGCCCCGGCCCGGTCCGAGGGCGGTGCCCCGGCCCGGACCGCGGCCCGGCCCGCGGCCGCCCAGGCCGACGAGCCCCGCCGCGGCCGGCGTACCCGCGCCCGCCGTCGCACCGACGTTGTCCGCCGAGGCCGCCGCCGAGGCCGCCCGGTGGGGTCGCGTCGACGAGGACGGCACCGTCTACGTGCGCAGCGCCGAGGGTGAGGAGCGCGCGGTGGGCCAGTACCCCACGGGCACCGCCGAGGAGGCGATGGCGTTCTACGTCGAGCGCTTCGCCGCGCTCGAGACCGAGGTGGCCCTGCTCGACCAGCGGGTCCGCTCGGCCGTCCTGAGCCCGGAGGACGCCGGGCAGCGCGTCAAGGCCCTGAAGGCCCAGGTCACCGAGGCGAGCGCGGTGGGCGACCTCACCGCTCTGACCACCCGCCTCACCGATCTCGCCCCGGTCCTGGCCGAGCAGCGCACCGCACGCCAGGCCGAGCGGGCCGAGCGCAACGCCGAGACCACCAAGGCCAAGGAGGAGGTCGTCGCCAAGGCCGAGAAGATCGCCGAGGGCAGCGACTGGCGCCACGGGTCGCAGCGCCTGCGCGAGCTGGTCGAGCAGTGGAAGGTCCTCCCCCGTCTCGATCGCCCGAGCGACGACGCGCTCTGGAAGCGCTTCGCCGCCGCCCGCTCGGCCCACGCCAAGCGGCGCAAGGCGCACTACGCCGAGCAGGACAAGCTGCGCGAGGGCGCGCGGGGCGTCAAGCAGCGCCTCGCTACCGAGGCGGAGGCATTGGCGACCAGCACCGACTGGGGCCCCACCGCCGGTCGCTACCGCGACCTCATGCGCGACTGGAAGGCTGCCGGGCCTGCCCCCAAGGACGTCGACGACGAGCTGCTGGGCCCGCTTCCGCGGGGCGCAGGACCAGTTCTTCGCCGCGCGCGACGCCGCCAACGCCGAGCTCGACCAGGAGTTCGAGGCCAACGCAGTGGTCAAGGACGCGCTGCTCGTCGAGGCCGAGGCCCTCCTGCCCGTCAAGGACGTCGAGGCCGCCAAGCGCACGTTCCGCGACATCGCCGACCGCTGGGACGCCGCCGGCAAGGTGCCGCGCGAGCGGATGAAGGACCTCGAGGCTCGCATCCGCAAGGTCGAGCAGGCCATCCGCTCCATCGAGGACGACAAGTGGAAGCGCTCCGACCCCGAGAAGTCGGCTCGCGCCGACGACATGGTCGGCAAGCTCGAGGCCGCGATCGCCGGAGTCGAGCGCGACCTCGAGAAGGCGCGCACGGCCGGCGACGAGCGCAAGGTCAAGGACCTCGAGGCCAACCTCGCCTCCCGCCAGGCCTTCCTCGACATGGCCCGCAAGGCCTCCGCCGACTACGCGTGAGGACCGCGAGCGGCGAGCCTGGTCCCAGTCCCCGATCCCAGGCTGTAACCCGGAGTTACTTCTTCTGGTCGCGCGTCGCGCGGCCGCACCTGATGAAGTAACTCCGCGGTTACCCGCTGGCCGGGGTGGCCGGCCGCGCTACTGCGTGACGCGGTAGGCGTCGAAGACACCCGGTACGCCGCGTACGCCGCGCAGCACGGTGTCGAGGTGCTTGGCCTCGGCCATCTCGAAGCTGAACCGGGAGGTGGCGACCCGGTCGCGGGTGGTGCTCAGCTGCGCGGAGAGGATGTTCACGTGGGCGTCGGAGAGCGCCATCGTGATGTCGGAGAGCAGCCGGGCGCGATCGAGGGCCTCGACCTGGATGTTGACCAGGAACATCGACTGGCCCGTCGGGGCCCACTCGACCTCGAGCACCTTCTGCGGCTGGAGCCGCAGCGAGGCCGCGTTCGGGCAGTCCTCCCGGTGCACGGAGACGCCACGGTCCTTGGTGACGAAGCCGAGGATCTCGTCGGGCGGCACCGGCGTGCAGCACTTGGCCAGCTTGACCCACACGTCGGGGGCGCCCTTCACCATGACCCCGGCGTCGCCGACGGTCGGCGCCTTCGTGCGGCCGCGTCGGCCGGTGATCGTCACGGCCTCGGCGAGGTCCTCCTGGGCGCCGTCGTTGCCCCCGTGCAGGTCGAGGACCCAGCGCACCACGGACTTGGCCGAGATGTTGTGCTCGCCGACCGCGGCGTACAGGGCGGAGACGTCGGCGGTGTTGAAGTGCGCCGCCGCCATCTGCAGCGACTCGTGGGTCAGCAACCGCTTGAGGGGCAGTCCCTCCTTGCGCATCTGCCGGGTGATCTCGTCCTTGCCCCGGTCGATGGCCTCCTCGCGGCGCTCCTTGGTGAACCACTGGCGGATCTTGGAGCGCGCCCGCTGCGACTTCACGAAGCTCAGCCAGTCGCGCGAGGGGCCGGCCTCGGCCGACTTGGAGGTGAAGACCTCCACCACGTCGCCGTTCTCGAGCGTCGACTCCAGCGGGACCAGCCGTCCGTTGACGCGGGCGCCGATCGTGTGGTGGCCGACCTCGGTGTGCACGGCGTAGGCGAAGTCGACCGGTGTCGCGCCCGCGACGATGGCCAGCACGTCGCCGCGCGGGGTGAAGACGTAGGTCTCGGCGCGGTTGATCTCGAAGCGCAGCGACTCCAGGAACTCGCCCGGGTCGTCGACCTCGCTCTGCCAGTCGAGCAGCTGGCGCACCCACGACATGTCGTCGAGCTCGCCTCGCTGGTCGGTGTCGACCCCGGCGCGGCCGTTCTCCTTGTACTTCCAGTGCGCCGCGACGCCGTACTCGGCACGGCGGTGCATCCCGAAGGTGCGGATCTGCATCTCGACGGGCTTGCCCTGCGGTCCGATGACCGTGGTGTGCAGCGACTGGTACATGTTGAACTTCGGCATCGCGACGTAGTCCTTGAACCGGCCGAGCACCGGGTTCCACCGGGCGTGCAGGACGCCGAGGACCGAGTAGCACTCGCGGTCCTCCTCGACGAGGATGCGGATGCCGACGAGGTCGTAGATGTCGGAGAAGTCGCGGCCCCCGACGATCATCTTCTGGTAGATCGAGTAGTAGTGCTTCGGTCGGCCGGTGACGGTCGCCTTGACCTTGCCCTCGCGCAGGTCCTCCTCGACCTGGCTGATCACCTCGGCCAGGAACTGGTCGCGCGAGGGGGCGCGCACCGCGACCATCCGCACGATCTCGTCGTAGATCTTGGGGTTCAGCGTGGCGAAGGCGAGGTCCTCGAGCTCCCACTTGATCGTGTTCATGCCCAGGCGGTGGGCCAGCGGGGCGTAGATGTCGAGCGTCTCGCGGGCGACCCGCTCCTGGGTCTCCTGCTTGACGTAGCGCAACGTGCGCATGTTGTGCAGCCGGTCGGCGAGCTTGATCACGAGCACCCGGATGTCGCGCGACATCGCGACGATCATCTTGCGGATGGTCTCGGCCTGCGCGGAGTCGCCGTACTTGACCTTGTCGAGCTTGGTGACGCCGTCGACCAGTCGGGCGACCTCCTCGCCGAAGTCCTGGGTCACCTGCTCGAGGGTGTACGGCGTGTCCTCGACGGTGTCGTGCAGCAACGCGGCGCACAGCGTCGACTCGGTCATGCCGATCTCGGCGAGGATCGTGGTCACCGCGAGCGGGTGGGTGATGTAGGGGTCGCCGCTCTTGCGGGTCTGGGTGCGGTGCAGCTCCTCGGCGGTGGTGTAGGCACGCTCGATCAGCGCCAGGTCGGCCTTGGGGTGGTTGGCCCGCACCACGCGCAGCAGCGGCTCGAGCACCGGGTTCCCGGGCTGGGTGCGCGCCCCCATCCGGGCCAGGCGCGCCCGCATGCCCCGGGCGGACACGGGCGGGGTGGTGACCTGGGTGCGGCCCCCCGGCTGGTCGGCGACCTCGGTCAGCGGCTCGGTCAGCGGCTCGGGCCGGTCACGCTCGACGGTGCGCTCCTCGGCCATGACGAGAGTCTAGACGCCCGACGGCGCCCCCGGTCCGGAGCGCGGATCAGACCGCGCAGAGGGCGGTGAGCCCGACGCCCCCGAGCGCGTCGCGCCCGGGCAGGAAGGTCAGCTCCATCAGCACCGCCACACCGGCGACCACTCCCCCGCAGCGCTCGACCAGCTCGCGGGTGGCCGCGACGGTGCCCCCGGTGGCCAGGACGTCGTCGACGAGCAGCACCCGCTGACCGGGCCGGACGGCGTCGGTGTGCAGCGCGAGTGTCGCCGTGCCGTACTCCAGCGAGTAGGTGACCTCGTGCGTCTCCCGCGGCAGCTTGCCGGACTTGCGGACGGGCACGAACGCGACCCCCAGGTCGAGGGCGACCGACGGCCCGAAGAGGAAGCCGCGCGCCTCCATGCCCACGACGGCGTCGACGACGACCTCGCCGTCCTGGCCGCGCCCGGCCGTCGCGAGGGCGTCGACCACGGCGCCGAGACCGTCCGGGTCGGCGAGCAGCGGGGTGATGTCCTTGAACACGATGCCCGGCTCGGGGAAGTCGACCACGTCGACGACCAGACGCTCGACGGCCGCTCGGCCGCGGTCGAGGGTCGCCTGCTGGTCTGTGGTCAGCTGGTCCGCGGGCCCGCCCGCGCCCCGGGTCACTTCTCGCGCTTCGAGCGCGGCTGCCGCGTGGGCTGCTGGCGGCCGGAGGCGCCGCTGTCACGCACCGGGCCGCGTGGTGCGGGGGCGGTGCGGCCCTTCCCGCTGGCCTCGGGACGGCGCGGCGGAGCGGTCGGGGGTGCCGGCCGCGGCGCGATCGGCTCACCGTCGGCGTCGACGTCGCCGGTCTCGAGCCCGGGCTCGGCGGCGACGGGGAGGTCGTCGGAGTACGACGGCACCGCGGCGTAGCGGTCGGCGCGCGACTTGTCGCGCGCCTTGGCCCGCTTCTCGGCGAGCACGACCTCGGTCTCGTTGGCCTTGAGCTGCACCGCGAGCGGGGTCGCGATGAAGATCGAGGAGTAGGCACCGGCCGCCATGCCGATGAACAGCGCGAGGGCGAGGTCCTTCAGCGAGCCCGCGCCGAGCTGGACGGCACCGACGTAGAGGATCGCGCCGACCGGCAGCAGGGCCACGATCGAGGTGTTGATCGAGCGTACGACGGTCTGGTTGACGGCCAGGTTGGCGGCCTGGGCGTACGTCATCCGCGACTGGCGCAGGTTCGCGGTGTTCTCACGGACCTTGTCGAAGACGACCACCGTGTCGTAGAGCGAGAACCCGAGGATCGTCAGGAGGCCGGTCACGCTGGCCGGCGTCACCTCGAAGCCGACCAGGGCGTAGATGCCGACGGTGATCACGATGTCGTGGGCCAGGGCCACCAGGGCGGCGACCGACATCTTCCACTCGCGGAAGTAGGCCCAGATCATCAGCGAGACCAGCACCAGGAAGACGACGAGACCGATCAGCGAGCTGCGGGCGATGTCCTGGCCCCAGCTGGGGCCGATGTCCTGCTCGGAGACGTCGGCGCGCGAGGTACCGGTGGTGGTGATGATCGTGTCGATCACCTCGTTGCTCTCCGCGCTGGTCAGCGTCTCGGTCTGCACCAGGACCGCGCGGTCGCCGGAGGTGCTCACGACCGGTGACGACGCGCCGTCGATGCCGGTCGCCGCGACGTCCGCACGCAGCTGGTCGGCGGTGGCCTGGGTGGCCTGCGACGAGGGGACCGAGACGGTGTACTGCGCCCCCCCGGTGAACTCGATGCCGAGGTTGAGGCCCTTGAAGGCGAGCCCGCCCACGGCGATCAGCACGATGACCGCGGACAGGCCGTACCAGAGCAGGCGACGACCGACGAAGTCGAAGGAGCGGCGACCCGAGTAGAGGTCGTTGCCCAGACGTGAGTAGCGACCCATCAGGCCCTCCCTCCGATCTTGTCGCGACGCCTCGAGGGCTTCTCGCGCGGCGAGCTGGAACGGCTTGCGGGGATCTCGTCGACGCCCAGGGTGGAGGCCGAGAGACCCGAGAAGCGGTGCCCAGAGTTGAAGAAGCGGTAGCGCGCGAGCACGCTCACCGTCGGCTTGGTGAACCAGAAGAACACCGCGAGGTCGATCAACGTCGACAGGCCCAGCGCGAAGGCGAACCCGCGCACGACACCGGCGGCGAAGATGTAGAGCACCACGGCCGCGAGCAGCGAGACCGCGTCGGCGGCCAGGCAGGTGTTGCGGGCCCGGGCCCAGCCGGCCTCGACGGCGACGCGCATCGACTTGCCCTCGCGCATCTCGTCGCGGATGCGTTCGAAGAAGACGATGAACGAGTCGGCCGTGATCCCGACCGCGACGATCAGCCCCGCGATGCCGGGCAGCGTGAGCGTGAACCCCGCCGCCTCGGCGAGCAGGAGCACCATCGAGTAGGTCACGCCCGCGGCGACGATCAGCGAGGCGAGGATCACCAGGCCCAGACCGCGGTAGTAGAACAGGCAGTAGACCATCACCAGCAGGAGACCGACCAGGCCGGCGCTGACGCCCGCCGCGAGCTGGTTGCCGGCCAGGGTGGGGCCGATGTCGATGACCTGGGGGTCGTTGCCGAACGCGATCGGCAGCGCGCCGTAGCGCAGGCTGGTCGACAGCGCCGTGGCACTGGACTCGGTGAAGTTGCCGGAGATCTGAGCGGTGCCGTCCGGGATCACGCCCTGCATCGTCGGCGCGGAGATGACGGAGCCGTCCAGGACGATCGCGAACTGCTGCTGGGTCCCCACGAGCTGGCGGGAGATCTCGGCGAAGACGTCGGTCGCGGAGCCACCGATCTGGAGCTGGACGACCCACTGGAGCGAGCCCTGCGGCAGGCCGGGCGACGCCGAGTCGAGCGAGGTGCCCTGGATCACCGCGGGCGAGAGCAGGTAACGGCTCGCCGGGACGTAGTCGGTGTCCGAGGGGCTGCCCTCAGGCTGCGAGCAGGCGACCAACGGCTCGAGCGAGCTGTCGGGCAGCCGTGTCGGTTCGCCCTCGGCGTCGAGCAGCACCCCGTCCTCGCGGCAGGTGTACTTGTCGAACTCGGCGACCGCGCCGGCCGGCGGGTTGTTCTGGAAGTCGAGGGCCTGCTGGACCTCGACGACCCCGTTGGGGTCGTCGGCGGCCGGCGCCTGGCTCGCGGCGTCGGACGGCGATGCGTCGGCGGAGTCTGAGGGCGAGGCGCTCGCGGGCTCGGACGGCGACCCGGACGCGGCCGGACGGGCGTCGGACGGGGAGGCGCCGGCGCCGGGCGCGTCCGCAGGCTGGGAGTCGGAGAAGCCGACCGGAGGCCGGTTGACCGATCCGTTGCCGCCGTTGCCGGAGCCACCGTCGCCGGCACCCGCGCCGTTGCCGCCGCCACCGTTGCCGCCGCCGTTGCCGCCGCCACCGTTGCCGCTGCCGCCGCCGTTGCCGGCGACGGGGGGCTCGACCGGGGTCGGGGTGGACTGCGGCTGGCCGGCGGTGCTGCCGGCGCACGGCTGGAAGTCCGAGCAGGCGACGAGCCGGAACCGCAGCTGCGCCTGGCGCTTGACGGTCTCCTCCAGCGAGCGCTGGTTGTCGCCGGGGATCTCGACGACGACCTGGTCGCCACCCTGCGTGGTGACCTCGGCCTCCGAGACGCCGGAGCCGTTGACCCGCTGGTCGACGATCGCACGCGCCTCGTCGAGGCTGTCCGCGCTCGGGTTGCCCTCGGCCTGCAGCGTGATCTGCGTGCCGCCCTGGAGGTCGAGGCCCAGGGTGGGCTTCCAGCTCGCGGTGAGCGCGACCAGGACGTAGGAGAGCGATCACGAGGACGAAGAAGACGATCAGGGTGCGGCCCGGCCGGTTGGTACGGCGTGCCATCTCAGCTCTCCTCGTGGGGTGTGTCGCGCGTCGCGTCGACGTCGCTGCGGGAGACGAGCACCTGACCGATGGCACCGCGGGCGACCTTGATCCGTACGCCGGGTGCGACCTCGGCGAGGACGTTGGCCTCATCGAGGTGGTGCACGGTGGCGAAGACACCCGAGGTCAGCATGACCTCGTCCCCTACCTCCAACGCGGACTGCATGCGTGAGAGTTCCCGCTGGCGCCGTTGGGCTGGGCGGATGAGGAGCAGCCAGAAGACCAGGGCGATCCCCACCAGCGGCAGCAGCGAGACGAGATCCACGAGCACAACCTTCCGAGTCTGGGCGGCTCCGGTCGGAGCACGAGTCGAGGGTGCGGCCCGCGAGCGGCGGCTGGGCCGCGTCGGCACCGGGACCGACTGGGAAGTCTAGCCCGCGTCCCCCGCTCGGAGCCGAATCACGGCTCGAAGAGCGCGGGGGCCTCGGTGGCGCCGTCCGGCGCGTGGTCGTCGACCCCGAGGGGGGACCCGGCCACGACCTGGGGTGGCAGACCGAGGTGGCGCCACGCCGCCGGCGTGGCGACCCGTCCGCGCGGGGTGCGGGCCAGGAACCCGATCCGCACCAGGAACGGCTCCGCGACCTCCTCGACGGTCTCCCGCTCCTCACCGACCGCCACCGCGAGCGTGGAGACGCCCACCGGTCCGCCGCCGAAGCGACGGCACAGGACGTCGACGACCGACAGGTCGAGACGGTCGAGTCCCAGCTCGTCGACCTCGTAGAGGTCCAGCGCGCGACGCGCGATGTCGAGGGTGACGGTCCCGTCGGCGCGGACCTGCGCGAAGTCGCGCACCCGGCGCAGGAGGCGGTTGGCGATGCGCGGCGTGCCGCGCGAGCGGGAGGCGATCTCGGCCGAGCCGTCGGCGGTCAGCTCGACGCCGAGCAGCCCGGCGGAGCGGTGCACGATGGTGTCGAGCTCGTCCGGCTCGTAGAACTCCAGCCGGGCGGTGAACCCGAACCGGTCGCGCAACGGCCCCGGCAGCAGCCCCGCCCGGGTGGTGGCGCCCACGAGGGTGAACGGCGGGATCTCCAGCGGGATCGCGGTCGCCCCCGGCCCCTTGCCGATGACGACGTCGACCCGGAAGTCCTCCATCGCCATGTAGAGCATCTCCTCCGCCGGGCGCGACATGCGGTGGATCTCGTCGACGAAGAGGACGTCGCCCTCGTTCATGCCCGAGAGGATCGCCGCGAGGTCGCCGGCGTGCGTGATCGCCGGACCGCTGGTCAGCCGCAGCGGCGCCGACAGCTCGTGGGCGATGATCATCGCCAGCGTCGTCTTGCCCAGGCCAGGTGGTCCGGAGAGCAGCACGTGGTCGGGTGGGCGGTCCCGCATCCGGGCGGCCTCGAGGACCAGGCCGAGCTGCTCGCGCACCCGCACCTGCCCGACGACCTCGGCCAGCGAGCGGGGACGCAGCGCGGCATCGACGGCGCTCTCGTCACCCTCGGCCTCGGCCGCGGTGAGGGAGACGGCCCCACCGTCCTCGCTCACGGCCCCGAGCCGCGCCAGCTCGTGGGCCTCGAGGTCGTCGAGGTCGTCGGGATGCACCTCAGGTCCTGCTCAGCGTGCGCAGGGCGGCGCGCAGCAGCGCGCCGACGTCGGCCGGGTCGCCGGCGGTCGGGGCGACCCGGTCGACGGCGCCGTCGGCGTCCCGGGCCGACCAGCCGAGGCCGACCAGACCCTGGGTGACCTGCTCACGCCACGACTCGACGGCGGGTGCGCCGGAGGGGGGACGGGCGCCGGTGGGCGCCCCGATGCGGTCCTTGAGCTCGAGGATGATGCGCTGCGCACCCTTCTGGCCGACCCCGGGCACCCGGGTCAGCGTCTTGACGTCCTCGGCGGTGACGGCGCGGCGTACGTCGTCGGGGCCGAGGACCGCCAGGATGGCCTGGGCCAGCTTGGGGCCGACGCCGGAGGCGGTCTGCACCAGCTCGAAGACCTGCTTCTCGTCGTCGTCGGCGAAGCCGAACAGGGTCAGCGAGTCCTCCCGCACGACCATCGACGTGGGCAGCATCGCCGGCGCCCCGACCCGGAGGCCGGCCAGGGTGGCGGGGGTGCACATCAGCTCCAGGCCCACCCCGCCCACCTCGAGGACGGCGCTGGACAGGGTGACGTCGGCGACCTGGCCGCGGACGAAGGCGATCATCGGGTCCTCCCGGGGACGCGGGTGCTGGTGCTGGTGCGGGTCCTGGTGGGGGTCGGGCTCGTGCGCTGCGCCGCCACCGCGGCCTCCAGGCGCGACTGCGCTCCCCCGCGCCAGATGTGGGTGATGGCCAGGGCCAGCGCGTCGGCGGCGTCGGCGGGCCTGGGCATCGTCTCGAGCCGCAGGATCCGCGTCACCATGGCGCCGACCTGGGCCTTGGTGGCGCGTCCGTTGCCGGACACGGCGGCCTTGACCTCGCTGGGGGTGTGCAGCGCGACGGGCAGCCCGAGCCGGGCGGCGACGACCATGGCCACGCCGCTGGCCTGGGCGGTGCCCATGACCGTGCTGACGTCGGAGCGGGCGAAGACGCGCTCGATGGCCACCGCGTCGGGGCGGTGCTCCTCGATCCAGGCCTCCACACCACGCTCGATCGTCACCAGTCGCTGGGGCACCGCGAGGTCGGCCGAGGTGCGCAGGACGTTGACGTCGACGAGGCTCAGCGGACGACCGGTGGTGCCCTCGACCACGCCCATGCCCATCCGGGTCAGGCCGGGGTCGATCCCGAGCACACGCATCTGCCGCCCTCTCGTCCGAACAGGTGTTCGCACGACACGCTATCCGCGGCCGCCGACGACGCCGCGCAGGACACGCGGGCCGACCCGAGGCTCACTCGTCCTCGAGCGACTCCATGACCGCGTCGGGGATGTCGAAGTTGGCGTAGAGGTTCTGCACGTCGTCGAGGTCCTCCAGCACGTCGACGAGGTGGAGGACCTTGCCCGCGGCGTCGCCGTCGAGCTCGACCTGCATGTCGGGACGGAACGAGGCCTCCGCGGAGTCGTAGTCGACCCCGGCGGCCTGCAGCGCCGTGCGCACCGCGACGAGGTCGGTCGGCTCGGAGACGACCTCGAAGACCTCCCCGAGTGCGGCGACGTCCTCCGCGCCCGCCTCGAGGGCCGCCTCGAGGACGTCGTCCTCGGTCACGGTGTGCCCGTCCTCCTGGGTCACCGGGACCACCACGACGCCCTTGCGGTTGAACAGGAACGAGACCGAGCCGGGGTCGGCGAGCGAGCCGCCGTTGCGGTTCATCGCGGTGCGGACCTCCATCGCGGCTCGGTTCTTGTTGTCGGTGAGGCACTCGATGAGCATCGCGACGCCGCCGGGGCCGTAGCCCTCGTACATGATCGTCTGGTACTCCGCGCCGCCGGTCTCGGCGCCCGACCCGCGCTGCACGGCGCGGTCGATGTTGTCCTTGGTGACCGAGGACTTCTTGGCCTTCTGGATCGCGTCGTAGAGCGTCGGGTTGCCGGTCGGGTCACCACCGCCCATGCGTGCGGCGACCTCGATGTTCTTGATCAGCTTGGTGTTCAGCTTGCTGCGCTTGGCGTCGACGACGGCCTTCTTGTGCTTCGTCGTCGCCCACTTGGAGTGGCCTGACATGCGGTCCCTCTTCAGCTTCGGTGGGGCGGGTGGGGGTCGGACGGGTGCTGGGCGGCCCGTGCGGTGGGCCGGGCGGCACCGGTCCGGGCCACGAGGTCGACGAACATCTGGTGGATACGGGTGTCGGTGCCCACCTCGGGGTGGAACGACGTGGCCATGAGCGGGCCCTGCCGGACCGCGACGATCCTACCCATCGCGCCGGGCTGGGCGGCCGGGTCCTCGACGCGGGCGAGCACCTCGACGTCCGCACCGACCTGCTCGACCCACGGCGCCCGGATGAAGGTGGCGTGCACGGGCGCGTCGAGGCCGTGGACGTCGAGCGAGGTCTCGAAGGAGTCGACCTGCCGCCCGAAGGCGTTGCGCCGCACGGTGACGTCGAGGCCACCCAGGGTGACCTGGTCGCGCTCGCCGTCGAGCACGCGGTCGGCGAGCAGGATCATGCCGGCGCAGGTGCCGAGGCCCGGCAGCCCCGCGCGCAGCCGCTCGCGCAACGGCTCGAGCAGGCCGAACGACGTCGCGAGCCGGGCGATGGTCGTCGACTCGCCCCCGGGCAGCACGAGCCCGTCGCAGCGAGCCAGCTCGGCCTCCCGTCGTACGGCGAGAGGCTCCACGCCCAGCGTGGCCAGGGCCACCAGGTGCTCGCGCACGTCGCCCTGGAGCGCCAGCACGCCGATGACCGGTCGGGCGCCCGACGGGGCGGTGGGGTGCGGCACGTCGTGATCGTAGGAGAGGCTGGTGCCATGCGGACCCCGCCCACCCCCCTCCCCCGCGGGACACGGGGTCTCGCCGGCCTGGTGGGCGCGGTGGCCCTGGTGGCGCTGGTCGCCGGCTGCGGCGGGTCGGCAGACCCGCTGGCCGACGTGAGCAGCTCGGTCCAGGTCGGACCCAGCGGGGCAGCCTCCGCCGGCGTCGACGCGACCGGCCCCGCGGGGGCCGACCCGCGCGGCGTGGTGGCGACCTACCGCGACTGGCTCGCCGCGCTCGCGAGCAGGGACGCCGCTGAGGCCTGTCGGATCCAGGCCCCCGAGCTGACGATCGAGCTGCGCTACCGGGCGATCGCCGAGGACCGGGCCGAGCTCGGCGACCCGTGCGTCGACTTCGAGGCCCTGCTGTGGGAGGACCCGACCCGCGAGCTCGAGCCGATCGGCATCGAGACCACCCAGGTGAGCGGCGAGAAGGCGACCCTGGCCGTCGACTTCGCGACCACGGACCTCACCGTCGCGCTGGTGGTCGAGCGGGCCGGGTGGCGGGTGCTCGACGAGACGCCGCGGGCGGACCCCTCGGTCCGGGCGACCGCCGAGCCCGACCGGTGGTTGGCGGCCTGGTGCGACCTGGCGACGGGCCAGCCCCGCGCCGAGGTCGTCGCGGCGATGGGCCAGCCCTCCGGCGTCTACACGGTGACCGACGGCGGGGAGCCGCAGCTGTGGTGGGCGCTGCGCCAGTACGACTTCCGCGCCTACCTCGACGGCGACGGACCGGACGCCCGGGTGCTCGACCTCGTCGGCGACTACGACGCGCTGTCGTCCGCGGACCGCGACCGGCTGGGCTGCCCCGAGCTGCGCTGATCCGCAGAGCGCCCGGGCGCCCGAGCGCCCGAGCGGTGGCGCCTACCAGCCGCGCTGGGCCAGGCGGTGCGGCTCGGGGAGGTCGTCGACGTTGATGCCGACCATCGCCTCACCGAGCCCGCGGGAGACCTTGGCGACCACGTCGGGGTCGTCGAAGAACGTCGTGGCCTTGACGATCGCCTCGGCACGCTCGGCGGGGTTGCCGGACTTGAAGATGCCGGAGCCGACGAAGACCCCCTGCGCGCCGAGCTGCATCATCAGCGCCGCGTCGGCCGGCGTGGCGATGCCACCGGCGGTGAACAGCACGACCGGCAGGCTGCCGCGCTCGGCCACCTCGCGCACCAGCTCGTACGGCGCCTGCAGCTCCTTGGCGGCGACGTAGAGCTCGTCGGTCTCGAGCGAGGCCAGGCGGCGGATCTCACCGCCGATGGTGCGCATGTGCAGGACCGCGTTGGAGACGTCGCCGGTGCCGGCCTCGCCCTTGGAGCGGATCATGGCGGCGCCCTCGTTGATCCGGCGCAGCGCCTCACCCAGGTTGGTGGCACCGCACACGAACGGCGCGGTGAAGCTCCACTTGTCGATGTGGTGGGCGTAGTCGGCCGGGGTCAGCACCTCGGACTCGTCGATGTAGTCGACCCCGAGGCTCTGCAGGACCTGCGCCTCGGCGAAGTGGCCGATCCGGGCCTTGGCCATCACCGGGATCGACACCGCCGCGATGATGCCCTCGACCATGTCGGGGTCGCTCATCCGCGCCACGCCGCCCTGGGCGCGGATGTCGGCGGGGACGCGCTCGAGGGCCATCACGGCGACCGCACCGGCGTCCTCGGCGATCGTGGCCTGCTCGGGGGTGACGACGTCCATGATGACGCCGCCCTTGAGCATCTCCGCCATCCCACGCTTGACCCGGCTGCTGCCGGTCTGGGGGGTCGAGGGGCTGGAGGTGTGCTGCGCGGTCTCGGACATGCTTCGGAGTCTACGGCGGGGGCACGCTCACCCGGCTGTCGCCTGCCGGTGCACCTTGCGGACCCGGAAGAGGACCGTGTAGGTGCTGGCGACGGCGAGGATCCACAGGGCGGCGTAGAGCAGCAGCGACGTGCCGAGGATCGCCCCGAGGCCGGTGGCGACCAGGATCAGCACCAGCCGGTCGGCCCGCTCGGCGATCCCGCCCTTGGCGTCCATCCCGAGCGACTCGGCGCGGGCGCGGGCGTAGGAGGTGACCGAGCCCATCACCACGCAGTACAGCGCCAGGCACAGGTAGAGGTAGCTGTCGCCGGGACCGGCGAAGTAGAGCACCAGCCCACCGAAGATGGCGCCGTCACCGATGCGGTCGAGGGTGGAGTCCCAGAAGGCACCGAACGCCGACGAGCGGTCCGAGAGCCGCGCCATCTGCCCGTCGACGAGGTCGGAGAACACGAACGCGGTGATCACCAGCACCCCGGTCAGCAGGTGCCCGGTCGGGAAGAAGGCCAGCGCCCCGACCACGACCCCGAGGGTGCCGACGAGGGTCACGGTGTCCGGACTGATCCCCCACCCGAGGAAGAGCCGTACGACGGGCATCAGCACGACGCCCTGCCAGAAGTCCTTGAACCTGTCCAACATGGTGGCCGCAGGGTATCGGGCGCCCGCGGGCGTAGTGTCGGTGGACGGGGTCATCCAGGCCCTAGACCCTGAGGACCAGCCATGAACGACAAGTCGCCGCGCCAGTCGATGTCCAAGAAGTCCGGCAAGTCCCTCAAGGAGAAGCGCGAGGCCAAGCGGGGCAAGGCCGACGCCGCCGGGCAGGCGATCAGCACCGTCGAGAAGGCGGTGGGCAAGAAGCGCTGACCCGACCGACGCCGGGGACCAGCCTCAGTCCCAGGCGTCGGCCAGCAGGCTCCGGGTGTCGTCGAGCAGCTCGGGCAGCGTCTTGGTGCGCCCGATGATCGGCATGAAGTTCTGGTCGCCGGGCCAGCGCGGTACGACGTGCTGGTGCAGGTGGGCGGCGATCCCGGCGCCGGCGACCGAGCCCTGGTTCATGCCGAGGTTGAAACCGGCCGCCTGCGAGACCGCGCGCAGGGTGCGCATCGCGGCGCGGGTCAGGTCGGCGATCTCGGCCGCCTCGGCGTCGGTGGTCTCGGTGTAGTCGGCGATGTGGCGGTAGGGGCAGACCATCAGGTGGCCCGGCGCGTAGGGGTACAGGTTGAGCACGCAGTACGCCAGCTCGCCGCGGTGCACCACCAGGCCGTCGGCGTCCTCGCGCTGCGGGGCCCGGCAGAACGGGCAGGTCTGCGCCGTGGCGTCGTCCGGCTTGTTCTCGCCGCGGATGTAGGCCATCCGGTGCGGGGTCCAGAGCCGGTCGAGCCCGTCGGGACGACCCACGCCGCCCTGCACCTTGGCCTCGGGGGCGGCCCCGCGCTCGTCGTCGCTCATTCAGCGTCCACGACGCCCGCGAGGAGCAGCCGCTCGACGGGCAGGTCGGGGTCGAGCACGATGCCGCCGCGCAACGCGGCCAGACCGCTGATCTGGCTGAAGAGGGCCTGGGTGAGCATGTCGACGAACTCCGGGGCGGGCGGCTCGAGGACCGGCCGGGTGAGCCAGCGGCGCACGGAGGTGAAGACCGAGCCGACGAAGCCGAAGACGAGCGGGTCGAGCGCGACCCGGTCGTGCTCGTCGAGGTCGATGCCGAGCAGCAGCACCGCGGCGTTGATGAGGTCCTCGACCTGCCGGGCGATGCCGACGACGAGCTCCTCGAGCTGGCTCATGCCGTCGGTCGGCACCTCCCGCTCGACGAAGCGGTGCAGCGCGGGGTGCGCGGCGGCCCATCCGGTGTAGGCCGCGACGATGCGCCGGATGATCTGGATCGGGGTGCCCTCGAGCTGGAGCACCGGGACCACCGCGGCGCGCATGTGGTCCAGCACCCGCCCGCGGACGGCCGTGTCCAGGTCGGCGCGGTCGGCGAAGTGGCGGTAGAGCACGGTGCGGCTCAGCCCGGCCGCGTCGGCGACCTGCTGGACGTGGAACTCGCCCCCGGGCCCGACCTCCTCGAGCACGCCGACGGCGGCGTCGATGATCGACTCGCGGCGTACGACGTTGTGGCGGTCCCAGCGCGAGTGTCGTCCGTCGGTCACGCGGGGGGCCCTCACCGCCATCGTCGACCTCGATTCCGCTCGCGCTCCTCCCCCGCTCCCGTGATCCGCGAGGGGCCTCCCACCCTAGTCCCACCCGCCGAGGTGCCAGGGACTGCGAGCCGAAGTGCCACTCTTTGCGACCCGAAGTGCCAACCTTTGCTGCCCACGGGACCGGATCGCTCAGACGCCGCCCGCCAGCGCGGCGTCGACCACCACGGCCGCGGTCAGCCGCGCCTGCCCGACCCGGTCGGCCCCGGGCTCGCGCAGCCGCATCGCCAGGCACCCGGTCACGACCAGCACCAGGTGGTCGGCCAGCGCCTCCGCGTGCGCACCGACGGCAGGTCGCGCCAGCTCGACCAGCCGGCCACGCATCAGCGCGGTGTCGCGCCGTACGGCGTCCGCCACCGCCTCCTCGCCGTCGGAGCCCTCGGCGGCCGCCCCGAGGAACGCGCACCAGCGGGCGGGGACGTGGTCGACGTCGAAGGCCTCGAGCGCGTCGAACACCGCGAGGAGCCGACCCCGGTCGTCGGCGGCGGCAGCCACCGCACGCTCCCAGGTCTCGTCCCAACGGCCGAGACGCCGGTCGAGCACCTGCGCGAGCAGCTTGTCCTTGCTGCCGAAGTGCGCGTACAGCGTCGCCGGCGCCACCTCGGCCTGCGCCAGCACGGTGTCCACGGGCGTGGCCGCCCAGCCCCGCGTGGAGAGCAGGGCGTCGGCCGCGTCGAGGAGGCGCTCTCGGGCGGGTGGTCGCGGGCTCACGCTCCTACTGTAACGTGCGTTCTATGAAACGTACGTTTCACTCGCTGCCGCTGGTGGCCTCCGGCACCGCTCTCGTCGCCGCCCTCTACGGGCTCGTGCGCGGCGCCTACGGGCTGGTGCTGCCGTCGGTCCAGCGAGACCTCGCCCTGAGCTCGCCGGACGCCGGCGTCGTCTCGGGCCTGACGTCGCTCGCCTACTGCCTCGGCGCGGCGGCGTCGCTGCTCACCTGTCAGCAGCGACCCCGGGCCGTCGTCGTCGTCGCGGGCACGATGGGCACCATCGGCGCGAGCGTCGTCGCGTCGGCGACGACCGTGCCGTGGTTCGCCGCGGGGGTCGTCCTGGGCAGCGCCGGGGCCGGCGCCGCCTCACCCGCCCTGGTCGTGCTCGTCGCCCGGGCGGTCAGCGGCGCCCGCTCGGCGTCCGCCCAGGCCACGGTCAACGCCGGCCCGGGCCCCGGGTTGGTCCTCGCCGGCGTGCTCGCGCTCGCGGTCGGCCCCGACTGGCGTACGGCGTGGTGGGTCGCGGCCGCCGTCACCGCCGCGGCGACCCTCGCGACGCTGCGCAGCGCACGCACCGGGCGCCTCCCGCACGACCCGATCGAGCCGACCTCGCCCGAGCCGGCCTCGCGGGAGGCCGTCGACGTCTCGGTCGCCTGGGTGCTCCCCGCCCTGGGCGCCGTCGGGTTCGGCGCCGGCAGCGCGGCGGTGTGGACCTACGGCCGCACCGTGCTCGAGCGCTCGGGCGTGGCCCCGGCCGACGCGATCTGGGCGTGGGTCGCCCTCGGGGTCGGCGCGGCCCTCTCCGCGCCGGCGGCACCCCTGCTGCTGCGCCGCGGGCCGCACCGCGGGTGGGTCGCCTGCCTGGCCACGATGTCCGCCGCGACGCTGCTGCTCCCGCACGCCACCGGCCCGTGGACCGGCTGGGCGGCGGCCCTGCTCTTCGGGCTCGGGTTCAACGCCGGCACCACCGTGCTGATCGCGTACGCCGTGCAGGTCTCGCGTACGCCGGGGCCGGCGGCCTCGGCGTTCTTCGTCGCGGCACTGCTCGGCCAGGCGATCGGAGCGCCCGTGGTCGGGGTGCTGATCGAGCAGTCCTCCGACCCGCTCGCCTTCGGTGCCGCCGCCGTGACCGGCCTGCTCGGGACCGTGACCGTCCTCAGCCCACGCCGGAGAACCAGCGGTCGAGCTCACCCGAGATCCCCGGGCACGTCACGTTCTGGTCGCGCGAGGCCTCGACCCACTGCCCCATCACCGCCAGGCCACCCTGGATGGAGGACTCGTCGCCGCAGCGGGCGAGCGCCTCGGCCCGCGAGGTCTCTCCCGCCGCGCGCCACTCCGGCACCCCGAGCCGCAACCCTCCGACGATGTCCTGCCACAGGTACGCCGTGGAGTAGACCCCGACCCGGTACCCGGCGTCCTGGTAGCCCCTGACCGCACCCTGCACGACCGCGGCGTTCGCCTCGGTGTCACCGCTCCACTCGAAGTCGCTGACCGGCTCGACGTCGACCCACACGACCGGCGTCACCAGGCCGGTGCGCTTCATCGAGTCCACGCCGAACTCGGCCTGGGCGTAGCCGACGTTGCGCAGCGCGTCGAGGGCGGAACCACCGTCGTACGGCCCGCCCACTCCCTCGCGGGAGAGCGTGCGCTGGTCCGGATAGCTGACCACGGCGTACGCCGCCAGCCCGAGGCCCTGCGCCCGGACGGAGGCGACCTGGTCGGCCAGGCACGGGTTCTCGACGAAGCCGGGACCGTTGGTCAGGCCGACGACGACGTACTGCGCGGTCGGCAGCGGCGGCGGGAGGCCCAGGGTCCGCCGCTCGGGGATGCCGAGGCCGGTCGGGCACTGCGGCCAGGAGATGTCCCCGCCGAGCACCGGTCCGCGACGCGCCGCCTCCCGGCGCTGCTGCCCGGACTGCTGCTCGGCGAGCGCGGCGAGGTCGCCGAGCTGGTCGGGGTCCTGCGGCCCCGGCCCCGGCCCCGGCGTCCGCGAGCGCTCGCGCTCGCCCTCGCGCCCGGGCGACGCCGTCGGCGACGCAGCCGGGGTCGGGTCGCTCGCCGTGGGCGAGCCGGCGACCTCGGAGGGCCCCGCGGGCGCGACGTCGTCTCCGCAGCCGGTGAGCAGCAGGACCGCCAGCGCGAACGACGATGCGAGAGCCCGGCGAGTCACGGCCTCACCCTAGGTGAGGGTCCTGTCCGGGGCCCGGGTCTCAGACCTGCTCGCGCGACGCGACCGCCGCCGCGACCCGCGCGATCGCCTCCTCGATGGGCACCCCGTTGTCCTGGTGGCCGTCGCGGTAGCGGAACGAGACCGCCCCGGCCTCGACGTCGTCGTCGCCGGCGATGACCATGAAGGGGACCTTCTGCAGCTGCGCGTTGCGGATCTTCTTCTGCATCCGGTCGTCGGAGTCGTCGACCTCGACACGCAGTCCCTGGGCCTTCAGCCGACGCGCGACGTCCCACAGGTAGTCGGCGTGCCGCTCGGCGATCGGGATGCCCTGCACCTGCACCGGCGCCAACCACGGCGGGAACGCGCCGGCGTAGTGCTCGACGAGCACGCCGATGAACC
Source organism: uncultured Actinomycetota bacterium (assembly GCA_963714475.1). Lineage (GTDB taxonomy): Bacteria > Actinomycetota > Actinomycetes > Propionibacteriales > Nocardioidaceae > Nocardioides. Next base: position 32,722 of record CAVQOP010000005.1, on the reverse strand, counting down.
GCTCGATCGAGCCGAACTTGGCGGAGTGGATCATCACCGGCTGCTGACGGGTGCCGTCGGCGGCCTGGTAGGTCAGCTCGAAGCCGGCCGGCTGGTTGAAGTCGACCTGGATGGTCGACATCTGCCAGGTGCGACCGATGGCGTCGCGGGCCTGCACGGAGATCTTGGGCCCGTAGTACGCCGCCCCGCCCGGGTCGGGCACGAGCTCGAGGCCGGTGCCGGTGGCGACCTCCTCCAGGATCCGGGTCGCCTTGGCCCACTCCTGCTCGGAGCCGACGAACTTGTCGGGCTTCGAGTCGTCGCGGGTCGACAGCTCGAGGTAGTAGTCGTCGAGGCCGAAGTCGCGCAGCAGGCTGAGCACGAAGTCGAGCAGGTGCTGGATCTCACCGGGCGCCTGCTCGGCGGTGACGTAGGAGTGGGAGTCGTCCTGGGCGAAGCCGCGCACGCGGGTCAGGCCGTGGATGACGCCGGACTTCTCGTAGCGGTAGACGTGGCCGAACTCGAAGAGCCGCAGCGGCAGCTCGCGGTAGGAGCGGCCCCGCGAGCGGAAGATCAGGTTGTGCATCGGGCAGTTCATCGCCTTGAGGCGGTACTCGTTGCCGTCGAGGCCGAACGGCGGGAACATCCCCTCGGCGTAGTAGGGCAGGTGCCCCGAGGTGTGGAAGAGCCCCTCCTTGGAGATGTGGGGGGTGCCGACGTAGCTCGAAGCCCTCCTCGATGTGGCGCCGACGGACGTAGTCCTCCATCTCGCGCTTGATCACCCCGCCCTTGGGGTGGAAGACGGGCAGGCCGGAGCCGATCTCGTCGGGGAAGCTGAACAGGTCGAGGTCACGCCCGAGGCGTCGGTGGTCGCGACGCTCGGCCTCCTCGAGGCGGTGCAGGTGGGCGTCGAGGTCCTCCTTGGAGGCCCAGGCGGTGCCGTAGAGGCGTTGGAGCTGCTTGTTCTTCTCGTCACCGCGCCAGTACGCCGCCGCGGAGCGCATCAGCTTGAACGCCGGGATCCGCTTGGTGGTGGGCAGGTGCGGGCCGCGGCACAGGTCGGACCAGGCGGTCTCGCCGCGGCGGTCGACGTTGTCGTAGATGGTCAGCTCGCCGGCGCCGACCTCGACGCTCGCGCCCTCGGCGGCGTCCTCGACGCCCGCGCCGCCCTTGAGGCCGATCAGCTCGACCTTGTACGGCTCGTGGGCCAGCTCGGCGAGCGCGTCGGCGTCGGTGGTGACCCGGCGGGAGAACCGCTGGCCGTCCTTGATGATCTTGCGCATCCGGGTCTCGATCTTGGCGAGGTCCTCCGGCACGAAGGGGGTCTCGACGTCGAAGTCGTAGTAGAACCCGTCGCGGATCGGCGGCCCGATGCCGAGCTTGGCGTCGGGGAACAGGTCCTGGACGGCCTGGGCCAGCACGTGGGCGCACGAGTGGCGCAGGATGTCGAGGCCGTCGGGGCTGTCGAGGGTGACCGACTCGACGACGTCGGCCTCGGCGAGGTCGTAGGAGAGGTCCTTCAGCTCCCCGCCGACCCGGGCCGCGATGACCTCGGTGTCGTCGCGGAACAGCTCCCACGCCTTGGTGCCCGCCGTCACCGTCTGGTCCTGACGCACGTCGGCGTGGACTCGGAGGATCGAGAGGTCGGGCACAGGAGCTCCTGGGTGTCGGTCGGCTGGCGCGGGCCACGCGATCGTATCGACCGACCGCCCTCCCCCGCGCCCCGGTTTCCACCGGCGCGATCAGGACCCGTTGCAGGTCGAGCGGACCTCACATGTCGCGGTAGCGCCTCGCCGCCGCGAGCCGCTCGCGGATCCGCTCGGCGCCGGCCGCGACCGGGTTGGCCCAGTCGTCGCCGTCGACGTAGACGCCGGCGTACGCCGAGGTGTCGCGCTGGAAGCGCCACGACTCCGCGAGCGTGCCGCCGTCGAAGGCGTCGTAGCCGATCGAGTCGAGGAACGCCGCCACCTCGCGCTTGGCGCCGACGGTGTCGCTGGCGATGATCAGCGTGGCGCGGTCCTCGGCGCCGCTGGGGCGCGCCAGCGCCCCGAGGTGCTCGAAGTAGATGTTGTTGAAGGTCTTGACCACGAGCGACCCGGCGAGGTGGGCCTGCACCATCTCGCTGGTCGTGGTGGTCTCGGCGTCGAGCTCGGCGACGTGCCCGTCGCGGTCGGGGTAGTAGTTCAGCGTGTCCATGACGACCTTGCCGGCCAGGGGCGCGGCGGGGAGGTCGCCCAGGGCCTTGAGCGGCACGGTGACGACCGCGAGCTCGGCGGCCTGCGCCGCCTCCTCGGCGGTCGCCGCGCGAGCCCGGGGGCCGAGGTCGGCGACGAGGTCACCGAGCGTCTCCGGACCGCGCGAGTTGGCGATCACGACGTCGTGACCTCCGGCGATCGCGAGCCTCGCGACCGTGCTGCCGATGTTGCCTGCTCCGATGATCCCGATGACTGACATGTCCGGCTCAACCCCGACGGTCGGGGCGTCATTCCTGGGCTGCGGCGGTGGACCTCAGTCGAGCGCGCTGGCGTCGGGAGGTACGTCGACCGCGTGCTCGCGCAGCGCGGCCAGCGGCACGATCTCCAGGGCCGCCTCGCTGGTGCTGGCCAGCACGACCGGCGCCGCCACGCCCTCCTCGTAGGCCTGGAGCCACCGCGCCGCGACCACGCACCACCGGTCGCCCGGCGTGAGCCCGGCGAACCCCCACTGCGGTCGCGGGGTGCTCAGGTCGTTGCCGACGCGCCGCTGGTGGGTGAGGAACTCCGTCGTCATCACCGCGCAGACCGCGTGCAGACCGACGTCCTCCGGCCCGACGCGGCACGTGGAGTCACGGTAGAACCCCGTCACCGGGTCGGACCCGCACGGCTCCAGCTCCCCACCCAGGACGTTGCGCTCGCTCACCGGGTCAGGGTGTCACGCCTTGTCGAGGGTCGACTCCTTGTGTGCCGCCTTCGAGCCGCTCTTGGCCGACTCCACGATCCAGTACGGCTCGTCGTCGCTGGCCTTGAACGTCTGCTTGTCGTGCTGGAACTCCTTCGTCCTCTTCTCGACCGCCGTGCCCTCGGTCGTGCCCTGCGGGGTGTTCCAGGTGACCTTGTCGCCCTTGCTGATAGCCATGGCGCGACGCTAGGCGCAGCGGTGCGCCGACACCGCCCCCGTGCGGGTGGCACCCCCAGGTGCCGCGACGCGATGAGTGGATGCGGTCACTCACACATCTCGCAGATGCCGTCGACCGACTTCTCCATGAAGTGCACCTCGCACAGCGCGCCGCGCACGTCCTCCTTCAACGAGCCCGCACCAGCACGCGGCTGCTGCGCGGGCAGCTCCACGGTCGGTCGGCCCTTGACCTGGACGTAGCCCTTGCCGACCCACGCCAGTGCCTCGCCCTCGGCGGCGAGGGCGACGTAGGAGTCGCTCGCCGGGAGCCAGACGGTGTCGTGGTCGACGCCGTCGAGCGCGGTGCGGATGCGACCGAGCGCGTCGTGGCTGTGCTGTCCGTAGGTCTTGAGGGCGACCTCGAGGTCCTCGAAGTACGTGCGTCCGACCCCGTTGATCTCCTTCTCGCAGTGCGTGCACAGCCCGTTGCTCTCGACCTGCTCGGGGGTGGCCTCGGTGAGGACGGACCTCTTGGTCAGGTGCGGGCAGGTCCTGATGTGGACCTTGCTGGTGGGGTTGGCGACGTACGTGGTCTCGCGCGGGCTTGAGTCGGTCACCTCCTGAACCTACGCGTCCCCGACCCCCGGCGCGGACGCCTCCCGGTCATCGGCGCGCACAGGAGCCTCAGATCGAGGCGGACGCCAGGGGCAGGTCTCGCCGGTCCGCGTCGTCCGCGCCACGCGGTGCGACGCGGAAGAGGAGCAGAGCCGCGACGCCGAGCAGGCCGGTCACGGCGAGCATCACCGAGGTCAACCCCACCCCGGCGACGGCTGCGGGCAGCAGCGCCACGGCCGCCGCCGACCCGAGCGCACGCCCCGCGGTGGCCCGCGCGAGGGCGCCCGTGACCTCGTCCGCCGACCGGGTCGCGATGCTGGTGTCGAGCAGCCCCTCCAGCGCCGTCATGCACAGTCCGGAGGCGGCCTGAGCCAGCATCATCAGGGCCACGCTCCAGGGCGCGGCCACCCAGCCCACGATCATCCCCACTGCGCACAGCACCCACACCAGCGGCCCGTTGGCCCGCCGGCGCCGGACGTGCCAGGAGATCGCCGGGGCGGCCAGGGCACCCAGGGTGAAGGCCGCCGCGACGAGGGCGACGGCACCTGGGCCGTGCAGCTCGGCGGCGAGCCCGACCGAGAGCAGGGTCGGCCCCGAGGCTGCGAACATCAGCAGCACCCCGCCCGCGACGGGCCACGAGCCCTGCGTCCGCCAGGACGGGGTGCGTCGTCGTCCGTGGACGTGGGCCCGCACGGCCCGCTGGACCGGCGACCCGCCGGCCACCACGACGGTGGGCAGCAGGCCCAGGAGGTAGACCCCGGCCACCACCACGAGCACCCGGGTGCTGCTGATGTCGGCGACGAGGGCCACCAGGGCAGCGAGCCCGGCCCCGACCGCCTCGATCGACGCGACACCCGTGCCGTACCAGGTCAGCGCCGAGGTCTCCGGACGGATCGCGGCCACCTCGGCGCGCATGCCGGCGTAGCCGGTCCACGCCGTGATGTTCATGACGCCGACACACGACCGGCGACCAGGACCAGGGGCGCACCGACCACCAGCAGGGCGAACACCCCCACGCGGAGCACACCCTCGACCGCCGCGACCGAGCGCAGCAGGCGCCGACCGTCGAGCAGGCACGCCAGCTGGCTGGCAACGGGAGCCGACAGGGCCACCCCCACCAGCATCGCGGCGCTCACCAGCCCCGCCGCGCCGAGTCCGTAGTCGGCCACGACGAGCAGCAGCAGCACCGTCCACGCGAACGACAGGCACAACGAGTCGACGAGCCCGGCCAGCATCAGCTGGACGAACCGCCGTCGGGTGGGCACCCCGGCCTACTCGGGCAGGAAGTAGGTCTGCGGCGGCGGGAAGCCGTTGAAGTGGGAGGCGTAGCTGAGCGTGTAGGCACCGGCGGAGGCGATGTAGATGCGGTCCCCCTCACTGAGGGTGGCGGGCAGCGAGACGCCGTAGAACATCGTGTCGGCGCTGTCGCAGGTGGGTCCGGTGACGGTGTAGGGGACCTGCCGGGAGAAGCCGTGGTCCGAGCGCGAGGACCACAGCGGGAACCGCCACTGTCCGACCGCCTGCTGGGTCTCCATCATGCCGTTGTAGGCCCCGATGTCGAGGTAGATCCACTCCTCGCCCGCGCGCACCTCGCGGCCGAGGACGGTGGAGACCATGACGGCCGTCTCGGCCACCATGTGCCGGCCGGGCTCGGCCGCCACGAGCGCAGGACGGTACGGAAGGAGCTCGTCCAGCGCCCGGATGACCACGGGACCGATCTGCTCGATGGACGGGACCGCGTCGCCGTAGCGGGCCGGGAACCCCCCGCCGATGTCGAGCATCTCGATCGTGATGTCGTCGCTCTGCAGCTGGCGCATGAGCCGGCCGACGGAGGCGATGGCCTGGACCCACGCGGTGGTGGAGGCGCACTGCGAGCCGACGTGGAAGGTGATGCCGTAGGGCCGCAGACCGAGGCTCCGGGCCCGGTGCATCAGGGCGCGCGCCTCGTGCGCCTCGGTCCCGAACTTGCGCGACAGCGGGAAGACGCTGCGGCTGTCGTCGACACGGACCCGGACGTAGACCGCGCTGCCGGGCGCGTGCCGCGCGATCTTGTGCAGCTCGCTCTCGGAGTCGAAGGCGAAGCGCCACAGCCCGGCCGCGGCCGCCTCGGCGATGTGCGAGGAGGGCTTGACGGTGTTGCTGTAGAGCACCTCGGCCGGGTCCACTCCGATGTCCTGGAGGAGCCGCAGCTCTCCGAGCGAGGCGACCTCGAAGCCGGCCGAGGTCTGCTGCGCCGCCTTCAGCACCTCCGGCGTGGAGTTGCACTTGACCGCGAAGAACGGGTGCACCCCGGGAAGGGCCTCGCGGAAGCTCCGGAAGCGGTCGCGGAACATCGCCAGGTCGCCGATCAGGAAGGGCGTCGGGTAGTCCAGACCGGCCAGCACCTGAGGGGACAGACTCTGGGGCCAGCTGGCGGGCAGCTCCAGCGTCGTGCGTGAGGTCCGTCGTGGTCATCGTCATGTCGCACCGTTCTGTCAGCCGAGGAATTCCCGGCGACCATGACAGCCGCACGTGCGCCGATCCGCAGCCGAATGCGGAAATTCGATGGTTCTGCTCCGCGAGCGGGCGGCCGACGCCGACCATGGAGTCCATGTCGATCCGGTCTCCACACCCCGTCAGCCGGGCGCACGACTGCCAGTGGTCCTCGTCGTCGGCGTGACGCTCGGCTGGGTCGTCCTGCTGCTCACCTCCACCGGGGATGCCGAGCAGGCCCAGCTGGTCTCGAACCTGGGCCTGATCGCCTCCGCGCTCGCCGCCAGCGTCGCGTCGATCCTGCCGGTCCCGGCGGTGCTCCGGCGCCGTACGACGGTTCTGGCTCCTGCTCGGCGCCGCGGCCGGCTCCTGGGGCGCGGGGCAGGTGGTCTGGACCTGGTACGAGTCGGTCCTCGGCCAGGACGTCCCGTTCCCGTCGGCGGCCGACGTCGGCTACCTCGGCATGCCGGTGCTGGCCACGGTGGCCCTGCTCTCGCTTCCGCTGGCCGCCCCGACCATGGCCGGGCGCGTTCGGACCATCCTGGACGGGCTCACCGTCGCCGCCTCGTTGCTGGTCTGCAGCTGGGTGCTGGTGCTCCAGCCCGGTCTTCCGGGCGGGCAGCGGCGGCCGGCTGCTGGAGCAGGCCATCCTGCTGTCCTACCCGATCGGTGACGTGGTCCTGATCACGATCGTCGATCTACACCGCGCTGCAGGTGCGCCACCGCGGCTCGGTGCCCTCGGTCTCGCTGCCCCTGGTGGGCACCGGCCTGGTGGCCTTCGCGGTCGCGGACTCCGGGCTTCAGCTACCTGACGGCGGTCGGGGCCTACAGCTCCGGCAGTGGCATCGACATCGGGTGGTTCATCGGCTACGCCCTGATCCTGCTCGCCGCGATCAGTCCGGGGGGCCGGGAGACCGAGCCGCGACCGGCTGCGACGACCGCGAGACGGACGACCGTCTCGCCATCCCGTCCCCTGGGCTCCCTGCTCCCGGCCTCGGCGGTCGTGCTGGCCCTGCTGACGACCACGATCGACATCGCCCGCGTCGGGTACGCCGACGTGTTCGTCTCCTACGTGCGCACCCTCATCATGGTGCTGCTCGTCGCGCGGCAGGTGCTCACGCTGCGGGAGAACCGGTATCTCACCGCCCACCTCGAGCAGCGAGTCAGCGAACGCACCACCGAGCTCGCCGCGAGCCGGGAGAGGTTCGAGGCGCTGGTCCAGCACAGCTCCGACCTGGTCACCGTGGTCGACGCCGACGCCCGGGTCCAGTACCAGAGCGCGTCCTCACTGGGGATCCTCGGGCTCGCGCCGGACGAGGTCGAGGGGATGTGGCTGTGCGACCTGATGACACCGGTCGGGGCCGCGACGTTCACCGCGGCCCTGACCCAGGTGGACGCGCGAGCCGCTGGCCGCCCACACCGTGGTCGCCGCCTTCCAGCACGCCGACGGCGGCACCCGCGACGTGGAGCTGACGATCACCAACCTGCTCGACACCCCGCACGTCCGGGGCTTCGTGCTCAACAGCCGTGACGTGACCGACCGGTCCGCCCTCGAGGCCGAGCTGCTGCACCAGGCGTTCCACGACTCGCTGACCGGGCTGGCCAACCGGGCCCTGTTCCGGGACCGGTTGACGCACGCCCTGGCGCGTGAGGGTGACGCCGGCAGCTCCGTGGCGATCATGTTCCTGGACCTCGACGGCTTCAAGGAGGTCAACGACACCCTCGGGCACAGCACCGGCGACGAGCTGCTGGTGCTGGTCGCGGAGCGCCTCAAGCACGAGCTGCGGCCCGGCGACACCGTCGCCCGCTTCGGCGGTGACGAGTTCGCGGTCCTGCTCGACGACGCCGCACCAGGCCTCGTCGTTGGCCACGAGGATCGGCCTGGCCCTGCAGCCCAGCGTTCACCATCGGCACGCACCAGGTGCCCGTGTCGGCCAGCATCGGGATCGCGACCAGCGACCCCATCGAGGGCACGACCGCCGAGCAGCTGCTGCGCAACGCCGACCTGGCGATGTACGAGGCCAAGGCGGCGACCACCTCGGACTTCGTGACCTTCCACCCCGCCATGCACGCGAGCCTGGTCGAACGTCTCCAGCTGGAGTCCGACCTGAGGGCGGCGCTGCGCGACGACGAGCTCGTCGTCCACTACCAGCCGCTGGTCGACCTCAAGAGCGGTCAGATCCGGAGCTCGGAGGCCCTGGTGCGGTGGATGCACCCGACCAAGGGTCTGATCGGCCCGGACCGGTTCATCGGCCTGGCCGAGTCCACCGGGCTGATCCAGCAGCTCGGGCTGTGGGTCCTGCGGCGAGTCCTGCGAGCAGACGGTCCGGTGGCAGCGCTCGTGCCCGGAGCTGGCGCGACCTGAAGATCAGCGTGAACCTCTCGGCCCGTCAGCTGCCGGACCCCGGCCTGTTCGCGGCGGTGCAGCGACATCCTCGCCGAGACCGGGCTGCGACCCTCCTGCCTGACCCTGGAGATGACCGAGAGCGTCCTGATGGACGACGGCGAGGTCGTCCGCTCGAACCTCGTGGCCCTGCGCGAGATCGGCGTGCGGCTCGCCATCGACGACTTCGGCACCGGCTACTCCTCGCTCAGCTACCTGCACCGGTTCCCGGTCGACGTCCTGAAGATCGACCGCAGCTTCATCGAGCGGCTGGGGGCCTCCGGTGAGGTGGCCCTGGTCAGCACCATCATCCGGCTCGGGCAGACGATGCAGCTCGAGGTCGTCGCGGAGGGCATCGAGCAGGCCGAGGAGCTGTTGATGCTCATCCGCCTGGGGTGCGACACCGGCCAGGGGTACCACTTCTCGCGACCGGTCGAGGCCGCGCGGCTGACCGAGCTCCTCGAGGAGCAGAACCTGCTGGTGCGGATGCTGGCCGAGGAGCTGCCGGCCTAGCGGTGGCCTAGTCCGGGCGCCGGTCGCCGAGGCCGGCCAGGGCATCGGCCAGGCCGACCACGTCGGCGTACTTCGCGTCGAGGTCGGCCAGGTTGTTGCGGTGCAGCTCCTCGGTGCGGTCGGCGCAGGCCTCGGCCACGACGATCGGCCGCAGACCTGCGGCGACGGCGTCGGTCGCCGTGGCGCGGACGCACCCGGAGGTGGACACCCCGCTCACCACGACGGTGTCCACCCCCAACGCGCGCAACCGGTCCGCGAGGTCCGTGCCGGCGAAGCCGGACGCGTGCTGCTTGACCACGACCTGCTCCCCCGACGCCGGCGGCAGGGTCAGCTCACCCCACCCCGCGCCGGCGCCGCTGGCGTCGGCGGCGAAGGCCCGCAGGGCGGGCACCTTGACGCCGAACCACCCGGCGTCGGACAGGTCGGCGCGGTAGCGCACCGCGGTCCACAGCACCGGCCGGCCGGCGGAGCGCGCCGCCGCGACCAGCTGCTCGTTGGCGGCCACCGCGGCGTCGGCACCGGGCAGCGCGAACGGGCCGTCCGGGTCGGTGTAGGCCCGGCACAGGTCGATGACCAGCAGCGCCGGGGTCGACCCCCACCCGATCCGGCCGGAGAACGCCGAGCCGTGCGGACCCGACGCGGACCCGCTGCTCACGTCCAGACCGGGCGCGTGGGGGCGGGCAGCCCGGTCTCCTCCTCGCAGCGCTCCAGCAGCTCCTCGATCGAGGGGCCCATGTCGAAGACCGGCAGCTCGTCGGGACGGTCGGCCCGCATCCGGGTCCGCAGCTCGTCGGTGGCGGCCTCGTCGACGGCGTCGTCGTCGCCGAGCACGACGCCGTACCGCCTCGCGCCCTCGGTGGTGACGAGCCCCCGGCGTACCTCCAACGACACGAGGCCGGGGTCGCGCTCGAGCGGGTCGCCCCACCCACCGCCGCCCCAGGTGACGAAGTGCAGGACGTCACCGACCGCGACCGGCACGTCGTGGCACTTCGAGGGCAGCACCTGCCGGGTGCCGTCGGCCCGCTCGACCCACTTGGTGCCCCGCGTGCCGGGGTGGCCGCCGTTGACGCCCCACGGGTAGGTCAGCCACCGGTCGTCGTGGATCGCGATCGCCCCGGGCTCCTCGAAGACGTAGACGACGTCCACGCCGTTGCCGCCGCGGTGCAGGCCGGCCCCGCCGGTGTCGGCGACGGTCTCCCACTTCTCGATCCGCAGCGGGTAGTAGGACTCGAGGTACTCGCAGGGGATGTTCACGAAGCTCGGCCACAGCGAGTGGCCGTCCGGTCCGTCGCCGAGCGGGCGGCCGGGGATGCCGCCGAACCCGATGGAGTACAGCTGGAACCACTCCCCCTCCCGGTCGCCCTCGGAGTAGTGCCCGGAGAACATGAAGTGCGGGCTGGAGGAGAAGCCCGCCGCGTTCAGCAGCGCCGGGTTGGTCTGCCCGAGCAGCCCGCCGAACAGGTCGAAGACCCGCCCGATGCCGTGGTTGCGGCCCGACAGCGCGGCCGGGTGCTTGGGCCGCCAGTAGGACCCCTCGGGGATGGTGACGTCGACGAGCGGGTAGAAGCCGTCGTTCCAGAGGATCTGGGGGTCGGCGACGGTGATCATGTAGATCCCGAAGAACATCCGGGTCAGGTTCTCGTTGATGTAGTAGTTGATCGGCCCGACCGCCTGCGGGCTGGAGCCGGTGAAGTCGATGTGCACCTTCTCCCCGGTGCGGGTCAGCGAGATCTTCAGCTCGTACGGCCCGTAGCCCACGCCGTCGTCGCAGATGTAGTCGGTGAAGGACAGCGTCCGGCCGTCCTCGAAGACCATCGAGAGCAGCGCCTTCATGGCCTCGTAGTTGCGCTGCAGCAGGGCGTCGAGGGTCGAGAGGTACGTCGCCGTGCCGAACCGCTCGCACATCTCGACGACCCGGCGGCTTGCCGTGCGGCAGGCGGCGACCAGGCCGTTGAGGTCGGCGCGGTTCCAGTCCGGGACCCGCACCTGGTTCAGCACGATCCGCAGCGCGTCCTCGTTGAGCACCCCCTGGGCGTAGAGCTTGAAGGGCGGGATCACCACGCCCTCCTCGTAGATCGTGGTCGCGTCCGTCGGCATCGAGGACGGCGTCTTGCCACCCACGTCCGACATGTGCCCGAACATCGCGGCCCAGCCGACCACGCGGCCCTCGTGGAAGATCGGCACCACGACCAGCCAGTCGTTGGCGTGGCTGATCGCCGCGCCGCAGGCGTACGGGTCGGAGGTGAGCAGCACGTCGCCCTCCTCGATCGTGCCGTCGAAGCCGTCGAGGAAGTCGGGGATGGACAGGCCGAACTGGCCGACCACCATCTTCCCGTCCAGGTCGGCGATCAGCGGGAACTCGTCGTGCTGCTCGCGGATGCCCGGGGACAGGGCGGTGCGGAAGAGCACCTCGTCCATCTCGTAGCGGGCGTTGCGCAGCGAGTTCTCGATGAGGTCCACGGTGACCGGGTCGACGGGACCCTTCTCGACGGGTCCGGTCGCGGTCTCCACGATGGTTGCCATGGCTCAGGCCTCCGTGCTCTGGTTCGACGTGCTCTGGGTCGACGTGCTCTGGGTCGATGTCTCGGACGGGGTGATCAGCAGGCTCCCGGACGGGTGGACCAGGGCCTCGTGCCCGGGCAGCACCAACGTCGTGGAGTCCATCTCGGTGATGACCGCCGGCCCGACGACGACGTCACCGGCGCGCAGCGCGGCGCGCTCGTGCAGCCGCGCCTCGACGGTGCGGCCGTCGGCGTAGATCTGGTGCGGCGCGCCCTCGGGGGTGCCGGTGGTCTCCTCGAGCGTCACGGCCGCGACCTCGGGGCGGGGCCCGCTGACCGTGGCCCGGGCGTTGACCAGCTCGTGGTCGACGGTGAGCAGGAAGGAGAACAGGCGCTCGTGCTCACGGTCGAAGGCCTCGGTCAGCCGCTCGAGCGCGGTGTCCGGGTCGGCCAGCCAGGCCGCGTCGACCGCGACCGGGATCTCGAAGCCCTGGCCGTGGAAGCGGACGTCGACCTGGTAGCCGACCTGCTGGTCGTCGCCGGCGAGCCCCTGCTCGACCAGGCGCGCGCCGGCGTCGTCGGCGAGCTCGCCGAGCAGCGAGACGAGCTCGGGTCCGGACAGGTCGCTGAAGCGACGCAGGACGGTGCGGGCGGACTCGTCGCGCAGGCTGGTCGTGGCGTCGCCGAGGGCGCAGAGCACCCCGGGCGAGGGTGGCACGATCACCGGCCAGGCGCCGGTGAGGATCCCGAGCGCGTTGGCGTGCAGCGGGCCCGCACCGCCGAAGGCGACCAGGGCGAAGTCGCGGGGGTCGAAGCCCTGCTGCACCGAGACCAGCCGCAGGCCGCCGAGCATGTTCTCGTTGACGATCGCGACGACGCCCGCGGCCGCCGCCTCGGGCGAGTCGAGCCCCATCGCCTCGGCCACCTGGGCCACCGCCGTACGGGCGGCCTCGACGTCGAGGGTGATCTCGCCACCGGCGAGGTCGGCGGGCAGGTAGCCGAGCACGACGTTGGCGTCGGTCACCGTGGGCTCCTCACCGCCCTTGCCGTACGCCGCCGGCCCGGGCGCGGCGCCCGCGGACTGGGGCCCGACGCGCAGCGCCTTGGTCAGCTGGGGCACGTGGGCGATCGAGCCGCCGCCGGCCCCGACGGTGCGGACGTCGACGGAGGAGGCCCGCACGGTGAGGTCGCCGATCTTGGTCTCCCGCCCGATCCGGGGCGCGAGGTCCTGGACCAGCGCGACGTCGGTCGAGGTGCCGCCCATGTCGAAGGTGATCAGGTCGCGGTAGCCGCACTGCTCAGCGGTCCACACCGCGCCGGTGACGCCGCCGGCGGGACCGGAGAGCAGCATGGTGACCGGGGACTCGGTGGCCAGCGCGGCGGCCGAGAGACCGCCGTCGCTGCGCAGGATGGCCAGCTCGCCGGCGACACCGCTCTCGCGCAGCTGGTCGATCAGGTTGGAGACGTACTTCTTGACCTGGGGCTGGACGTAGCCGTTGACCACGGTGGTGATGGAGCGCTCGTACTCCCGCATCTCGGGCAGCACGTCGGAGGACAGCGAGACCGGGACGCCGGGCAGCACCTCGGCGGCGATCTCGGCGACCCGGCGCTCGTGGTCGGCGTTGGCGAAGGAGTTGATCAGCGACACCGCCAGGGCCTCGACGCCGCCGAGCCGGGCGAGCTGGGTGCGCACGTCGTCCTCGTCGATCTCACGGATGACGGTGCCGTCGCTGGCCAGACGGCCGGCGACCTCGACGGTGTCCTCGAGCGCGGCGAGGGGCTCGGGCTTGGGCCAGATGATCCAGCCGGCCAGGCCGCCGGGGACGAAGGAGCGGGCGATCTGCAGCACCTGCCGGAAGCCCTGGGTGGTCACCAGCCCGACCCGCGCGCCCTTGCCCTCGAGGATCGCGTTGGTCGCGACGGTGGTCCCGTGCAGGACCTGGGCGACCTCGCCGAGCGAGATCCCGGCCGCCTCGCAGACCTGGCCGATGCCGTGCAGGACGCCGACGGACTGGTCGGCGGGGGTCGAGGCGGTCTTGGCCCGCCAGGTCTCCCCGCTGTCCTCCTCCATCAGCAGCACGTCGGTGAACGTGCCACCCACGTCCACTCCGAGTCGGTAGGTCATCGGGTCTCCTCCTGGTCGCTCGCCGGGCGCACCAGGACGGCACGGGCGTGGTGGGTGGGTGCGGCCGTCACGGCGTCGGCCCACATCGGGTCGCCGGCCGCTCGCCGGAGGTCACGCTGGTCGACACCAGGGTCCTCCGCTCGACTGCACCCGCGCCGGTCGTGATCGGCGATGCTGTGCAACCTAGGTGGCGCCGCGCGGCGACCACAAGGGATGCGGCGTACATTCCGGGGCACTGCCCGCAGGACCGAGCGGCACGAGACGACGAACAGGAGTCACGATGGGTGCGATGCTCACCGGCCCAGCCAGCCCGAGGAGACGGCTGCGCGAGCTGCTGGCCGGACCCGGCCCCGTGGTCGCGCCGGGGGCGTACGACGCGCTGTCGGCGCGGCTGGTGGAGCAGGCCGGCTTCGACGTGGTCTACATGACCGGCTTCGGCACCAGCGCCTCCCTGCTCGGTCGCCCCGACGTCGGGCTGCTGGGGGGCGCGGAGATGGTCGACAACGTGCGCCGCATCGTCGACGCCGTCGAGCGGCCGGTGATCGCGGACGCCGACACCGGCTACGGCAACGCGATCAACGTGGTGCGCACGGTGCGCATCTACGAGCAGGCCGGCGTCGCGGGGCTCCACCTCGAGGACCAGGTGATGCCGAAGAAGTGCGGCCACATGAGCGGCAAGGCCGTCATCCCCACCGCCGAGATGGTCGGCAAGATCCGCGCCGCCGCCGACGCCCGTCGCGACCCCGACCTCGTGCTGATCGCGCGCACCGACGCCGCCGCCGTGCACGGCCTGGACGAGGCCATCGCGCGCGCCCGGGCCTTCGCCGAGGCCGGCGCCGACGTGCTGTTCGTGGAGGCGCCGACCAGCGAGGACGACATCGCGCGGGTGGCGGACGAGCTGCGCGGCGTCGCTCCCCTGGTGTTCAACTGGGCCGAGGGCGGGCGTACGCCGCCGCTGTCGCTGGACCGCATCACCGAGCTCGGGTTCTCGCTGGTGATCTTCCCCATCGCCACCCTCCTGGCCGCGACCGCCGGCGTCCGCTCGGTGCTGGAGAGCATCAAGCGCGACGGCACCCCGCTGGCGGCGATGGACACCCTGCCCACCTTCGACGGGTTCACCGACCTGATCGGGCTGCCCGAGGTGCACGACCTGGAGGAGCGCTACGCCCCGTAGCCGCCGGTCTCACCCGGCGAGGAGCGAGACCGAGCCGAGCCACGCCACGACGATCAGCACGAAGGCTCGCTGCGCGTAGCCTCCCCAGTCGGCCTCCTGGGGGGTTGCGCCCACCACGAAGAAGGCGACCGTGGCCAGCGCGGAGGTGAGGATCGATGCCTTCGACCACCGCTCCCAGACCGGGTTGCTGCGGAAGGCGAACGAGGCGAACCACATGGCAGCGAGCAGCGCCACGAACGCGATCAGCGCCGCCCACAGGTGGATCGCGGCCGCCGTGGTCTCCCCCCGTGCCCCTGCGTCGACGGGGAAGATGCCGCACAGGATGACGGCGACGCCCCACACCGCGATCAGGACCGGTGCCAGCACGCCGCTGATCCCGGTCCAGGCGCCTCGCAGCGCGACGGCGAGGATGAGCGACGCGGCCCCCAGGACGATGAAAGCCGAGACCTGGAGCCATCCGAGGCGGCCGAGCGCGCCCTCGCTGATGGAGTCGGCACCGGCTGCGTAGTCGCCGCCCTGGATCAACGGCAACGCGAGCATGACGGCGACGAAGTACACGCACGCCAGGGCGGTCAACCTCGCCATCTCCGCAGGATAGAACCGCAGAAGGAGCCGTTGTCAAGACCTGCGACGACGCGCTGTCAGGCTGCGTTGGACGGAAACGGATGCTGACGGGCACGCGGGATCTGAGCCTGGGTGCTCAGGCGTGCGGGCGCCGGCCGGGAATAGCGTGACGCTCGACGACAAGGGAGTCCACGGTGACCATGGCCACGCATGAGACAGCATCGCATCCGACCCGAGCGCGGGGCGTGGCTGCACTCCTCGTCCCTGGCGTTCTTGCCTTCACCGTTCCGTTCGTCGGCTTCGTGGCGTCGCTGCTGCTGCCGTTCCTCGCGGCTCGATCCCGGTCCCTGCTCTGGCCCCGAACCTCCCCGATGGCGGGCCACCTCGCGGCGGTGCTCGCCGTCATCGGGCTCTGGCTGCCTGCGGTGCTGGCCGTGGCGTCGTACGGCGAGCTGGGCTCGGCCGCCACCACGTGGCTGATCCTCCCGCTGTGTGCCCCCGCGGGAGCAGCGCTGGTGGTGCCCGCCGTGCTGGCCGTCGCCGCCTACCTCATCGGCACCACGGTCGGCGTCATCCTCCGCACCCCGTGGGCGTGGGTCATCGGCGCGTGGGCAGCGCCTCTGGTCTATACGGCCGCCAGCCGTTGGCTGGTCGACTTCGCGTGCGTCGCCTGAGCCCACTGCCCGGCCGTGGGTCCCGTCGTACGAGACCTCGGGCCCGCGACCCCGGGGCGGCCCCTCAGCCGTCGAAGTGGGCGCGGCCCTGGGTGGCCGAGGTGCCCAGGTCGCTCTTCGGCAGACCGCGTCCCGCCGCGTGCGGCCTCGACCCACGCGTCGGTGTCGCCCACCGCCGCGAAGTTCGAGTGCAGGAGCACCATCAGGGTCGTGTGCAGCTGCTCGGCCGAGACGCTGCCCGCCTCGTTGGAGAGGTGGATGGCCCCGGTCGCGTCCGAGAGGACCTCCGCGGCGATGCCACGGGCCTCGGCGTCCGCCGCCGTGGCGATGTCGCAGTTGTTGGTCATGTAGCCGACGATCGTGATGGTGTCGACCTGCTTCGCCTCCAGCCACTGCGCCACCCCGTCGCCGGTGAACGCGCTCCCGTGGACCTTGGAGGCCCGCTTGAACTCGGGTCGCAGGCGGCGCTCGACCTCGGGGTGCAGGGCCCAGCTCGACGAGCCGACCGCGAACACCGGCGCCCCCTCGGGAAGCTCGTGCTGCAGCACGACCACAGGCAGGTCGAGCTCGACGGCGACGTCCAGCGCGCGGGTGATGTTGGCGAGCGTCTCCTCGTGTGGCGGGTACTGGACCTGCAGGAGGCCGTCGAAGTACTCGTTCTGGACGTCGACGACGATGAGGGCGCGGCGGGTGGCGGTCACGATGGGTCTCCTCGGGGTGGGTGCGCCCCCATCTTCTCGGAAGAAGTGGTGCACGCAGCTCCAAGGGAACGGATCGCGCGGCTGATCCTGACGAGGACTTCTGGCGACGGTGCCCGGCGGCCGTTCTCGTACGCCGACAGGTTCGGCTGCGACACAGCGGCAGCCCGGGCCAGCTCCGACTGACTGACTCGTGCCGCTCGCGCGGCGGACCTCGGGAAGGTGCGCTCCTTCACGTCACCCGGCTGAGGGCCATCCACAGGTTCTGATCGTTGCTCTCCGTGGAGCAATCGGAACCGAACCGAAGCCCCCGCGGGGATCGCCTGGCCAGAGCAGGCGTGCCTCTCACTTGTAGGCCTCAGAAGCCGAACAGCTTGCCGAGCGCCGAGAAGATCGCGTCGAACGTCCTCGCGATCGGGTTGCTGGGGCCGTCGGCGGTCGACTTCTGCCAGAAGAGCGGGTGGTCCCCCATGAACTCGTCGTCGACCAGCGGCGTCCTGACGCCACAGGTACGGCCAGAACACCTCGGTCCGGTTCACGCCGACGCTCAGGCGGGAGTCGAAGCCCATCACCAGGTTCTGCTCCATCCGGGTGGACCGGCCGCCGGGGTTCGTCGCCACGACGTCGCCGCTGCCCTCGACGATCAGGCTCCCCGTGCCGGCGAACATGATGTAGCGCACCTGCCACGTCGCGAAGGACTGGATGCCCCACCGCCAGCGCGTGGTCAGCTCGGGCTCCCCGATCACGCCCACGACGTGCTTCGGGTGCATGACCAGTCCCGGGTGCTCGGTGAAGTCGATGCGCATCAGGTACGCGTTGGGGTCGTCAGGCGTCGACAGCGTCGCCGAGCTCCCGGCCTCGTCCCCGGTGACCCGACTCAGCCCGTACAGCCCGGCCGCGAAGCTGATGAATGGCGAGCCCCAGTCGTAGAGGAGTCGGCTGCGGATCGTGCCCTGCACCGGACGTACGTGCTCCGAGCGCGCGGACAGCACCTCGCCGGCGCCCAGCTCGATCGGCAGGGTCCGTTGCGCATCGGACGTACGCAGGGCCGCCGTCGTGCTGTCGTAGCCCTCCGACAGGTGGATCGGCTTGTGCACCCGGTGCACCCAGGGCATCAGCAGGAAGTAGCTGACGATGCGCATCGCTCCGGGCAGCAGGAGCGCGACCAGGGCGATGAGGGCCAACCACCTCCACGTCTTGGCCCACTGGTTGACCACCCACCCCGCCGTGGAGTCCTGGGCCTCCTCCAGGGCGTTCTGCTCGGCCTTCGCCTGAGCCAGCTCCGCCTCCTGGTTGTCGATCTCCCGCTCGACGACGGGGTCGCCGCCCTGTCCGAGTCGATCCAGCTTCTCCTGCGTGGTCAGCGAGGGATCGCCGAGGACAGCGGCGTCGTCCTGCGCCTGGCCGAGGTTCTGCTCGAGGGTGGCCAGGGCCTCGTCCGACGCCTCGACCGCCGCCCGGGCGGC
The DNA here is from genome assembly GCA_963714475.1 of uncultured Actinomycetota bacterium. Classification (GTDB taxonomy): domain Bacteria; phylum Actinomycetota; class Actinomycetes; order Propionibacteriales; family Nocardioidaceae; genus Nocardioides. Next base: position 14,465 of record CAVQOP010000005.1, on the reverse strand, counting down.
CTCGCAGGGGTCCCCCGGTACGACGGCCGCGACCAGCCTGTCCACGAGGCTGCACTCCTCTGCCGCCTGGTCGCGCAGCCGCTCGATCTCCTGCCTGCTTCTCGGCGACGTTGCGGGTCCCCTCCTCGATCGCGGCGGCGACTGCCGTGGTCTGGGCCTCGGCGGCAGCAGTCCGGAGCTCCTCGAGGTTCGATTCGAGAGCTCGTCGCTCCTCGGTGACCTCCTGCAGCCGCCCCCGGTCCACGACGGCTTCGCGCAGCGTGGGGACCAATGCCTGGACCAGCAGGTAGCCGATGAACAGTGCGAGGATCGTTGCCCCGAGCAGCCCCAGCTTCCTCAGCGCGAAGCCGAGGACAGCCGACGTCAGACGCATGGGCGCGATCCTAAGGCGCGGCGCGCCAGCGTCCTCGTCGCCTTGGGGTGTCGGACCCGCCTGCCGCGCCCGGTGGTCCCAGTGGTGTCCCGATGTCAGCCGAGTCTCGGCTGTCGCGCTCCAAGGGTAGATCGAGCCATGACGATCTGGCGCAGAGATGCCGCAGGGCGGTGGCCGCCACCTCGCGGTGAGTCTGACCGGGGGTCACGCTCGGTGGGCGATACTGGGTTCGAACCCCAATGGAGCGTGCGGTCGACGTGACCGCTTCTGACCTGTCCATGAGCGCGAATCGCCCGTAGAATAAGGGATCTGAGCATCGCGGTGGTCGAGACAGCTGTCGACATCCGCGGACAACTTTGATCGCCGTTGTTCCTTTTTTGTTCCCTCCCAGTCCACTTCCAGTATCGCCGGGGGAACAACGGGAACAGTGGCGGCAGTCGAGACAGGATGACTTCCAGTGGCGCCTTCGAGGACGGGGAACAAGCAGACCCGACGCAGCTTCGGCAGGGTCGAGCTGCGACCGTCGGGCCGCTACCGCGCTGGGTACATCGGACCCGACGGCAAGCTTCACCGACCGCCGTCGACCTTCGACTCGAAGGACGACGCCATCGCGTGGCTGGCAGCGCGACGTGCCGAGATCCAGCTCAACGTCTGGGCGCCCGACCTGGTCGACCGCAACGAGGCCAAGAAGGCAGTACCGACCTTCGAGGAGTACGCGCAGCGCTGGCTAAGAACCCGTAAGACGAGGGGACAACCGTTGCGTCCGACGACGCGGGATCACTACCAGTACATCCTCAGCGGGTCGCTGTATCCGACGTTCGGCACCACGCCGATCGATGAGATCTCGGTCGACGACGTCAACGACTGGTACGAGAAGGTCTCGCCAGGTCGAGAGTCCCAACGAGGGCACGCCTACAGCCTGCTCCGCACCATCCTTGGCACGGCGGCGTCGACGCGACCCAAGCCGCTGATCGCTTTCAACCCCGCGCACATCCGAGGCGCGGGCAGCGTGAAGCCCGCCCACAAGACGCGCCCGGCCAGCCTGCGAGAGCTCGAAGTGCTGGTGCAGAACCTTCCGGACAAGTACCGACTGATGGCCCTCCTGGCGGCCTGGTGCGCGATGAGGTTCGGCGAGCTCGCCGAGCTACGACGCGGCGACATCGACCTGAAGCACAAACGGATCGAGATCCGGCGTGGGGTGGTCCGGGTGCGCGGCGAGATGATCGTCGGGCCACCGAAGACCGACGCCGGCATCCGCGACGTATCGATTCCGCCCCACCTGATGCCCGCGGTCGAGGACCATCTGGACCGGCTCGTCGGCCCCTCGACAGACGCTCTTGTCTTCCCGTCTTCGAGCCAGACCAACCGGCACATGCAGCCCTCGACGCTCTACAAGGTCTACTACCCAGCTCGCGAGGCCGCCGGTCGCAAAGATCTCCGCTGGCACGACCTTCGCCACACGGGCGCTGTCTTGGCCGCGCAGACCGGAGCGACGCTCGCGGAGCTCATGGGCCGCCTTGGCCACTCGACGCCCGGAGCTGCGATGCGCTACCAGCACGCGGCGGCGGACCGCGATGCTGAGATTGCTCGGCGCCTGTCACAGCTTGCCGGATCGTAGGCACGACGACGGCGTGGCCCAAATGTACAGTTCAGCGGTTTAAGCGGTACATTCTGCGCATGAGCGAGACCACCGTGAGCGAGGCCCGAGCCCGACTGGCCGATGTGGTCGATGCTGCCCGCGTCGACCACGCTCCGGTCTACCTGACGCGTCGCGGCCAGCGGGTGGCTGCAGTGATCGATGCCGACGACCTCGACAGCCTCATCGCGGCTGCAGAAGACCTGGCCGATCTCAAGGCGGCCAGGGCCGCGCGAGCCGAGCTCGACGACGGTGAGTCCGCGATCCCGTGGGAACAGGTCAAGGCTGATCTCGGACTGGCGTGACCTATCGCATCGAGGTCGCGCCGGGGGCAGCGCGTCAGCTTCGCAAGCTTGACCCGGCCGCTCGTCGCCGAGTGCAGGCAGCCGTCGAACTCTTAGCCGACCAGCCTCGACCAAGCGGCGCCAAGAAGCTGGTCGGCGGCGACGGAGAGTGGCGGGTCCGCACCGGTGACTTCCGCATCGTGTACGAGATCCACGACGAGGTCCTTCTCGTCCTGGTCGTTGCGGTGGGCCACCGCCGAGACGTCTACCAACGACGCTGACCCGAAGATCGAACACTCCCCGCCGGTAGTGCATCGCGTCGGCAGGGCGTGGCCGATAGGCGGCGGAATGACGCGCGTTGGAAGTCGCGCATCAGGATCGGCAGCGGGACGTCGCTCCCGCTAGCTGATCGGGTGGTCGTGCACCGCCGATGAGAGGTGGACGCCGTTCAGCTCCAGGTACAGAACTCGCCGCTCCGTGGACGGTGAGCGTGATCGTGTTCGGCGCTCCATCGTGTTCACCGCTGATCGACGAACTCGGGATCGAAGCTGTGCAGCACGATCTCGGCGGCGCGGTGGATCCTCGCCCCTGCCCACTGCGCGAGCACCTTGGCCGGATCGCGGTGCGTGTAGATCGACGTGCGCTCGGCCGCCTTGCTGCCGGTGTGAAGCCGCGCGGCATCGCGGTGCGCCCGCCGACCTCGATCGAGGCCGAGCAGCTTCCCGCTCAGGTCACGCACCAGCACCGCCGGGGCGTCGGTCGTCGAGATGCCCCTCGCTGAATCGATGCCCTCTTCGTGCTCGAGACAGTAGGCGAGCACGCGCGTTACTGGTACGCCTCGGTCTCTGACGGATACCGCTGCGCCGCGCGCAGCGTGAACTCCTCGTAGACGCCGCGATCGGCGTGTTGGCCGACCGACTTCAAACGTGTGCATCGTCGCGCCGGCCGCCATGGGGCTGAGCCTAGTCCGGGAACAGGGACCTCCCGCGCGGTCATTACACTGTTCCGCCTGATCGCCGCGGAGTATGATGCGCGCGCTTCAGGAATGAGGACGGATCGGCTTCGCAAGTGGTCGCCGATCACACTAGGCCGCAGGGCGATGTGGGCCGGACGGAATACGATCGCCCCATGCGTCTCATCGCTCGACTTGCCGTTGTCACGCTGGTCGCGGCTGTGCTCGCCGCGACGCCGAGTGACCCCTCAGAAGCTTCGGACGACAGGCCCGTGGTGACTGGTGCTGAGTTCCGTTCGGTGCACCGCGGCATGCTCAAGAGCCGTGTGGTCCGCATTTGGGATGGGCCCGGGCGAGTGGCCGAGGGCGGAAGGACCTTCGGCGCTTGCGGTGGCGGGCACGTCAACGTCGACTACAGCTTCACGGCACGCCCGCGGGTCCTGGCGAAGTACAAGATCCCCAAGTAGTACGGGACCGAGGACACCAACCTATCGGCGCTGCGGAAGGTGTCAAGGCTGGTGAGACAGTCGTCGTTTAGGCGGTCTGTATGAGGGCCTCCTGGGAGGGCTGGTTGATCCAGGCTGCGGTGGGCATCTTGGGTGCGACGGGGTGTTGACGGGTGAAGCGTTCGGGGTTCGCGGCGTAGGGCCGGCGTCGAGGGTCGTCTGCCGTTGGGCGCGGATCTCGCCGGCGGTGCCGTAGTGGACCGAGGCAGGGGTGTGCAGTCCGATCCCGCCGTGGCGGTGCTCGTGGTTGTAATAGGCGAAGAACACCTCACAGAACGCCCGGGCGTCTTGGAGCGACCCGAAGTTCTCAGGGAAGACCGGGGCGTACTTCAGGGTCTTGAACGCGGCCTCGGAGTAGGGGTTGTCGTTGGACACGTGCGGGCGGGAGTGGGACCTGGTCACGCCGAGGTCGAGGAGCAGTTGGGCGACGGGTTTGGAGGTCATCGAGGTGCCCCTGTCGGCGTGGATGGCCTCGGGGATCTCGTGACGTCCCATCGCTTCTTCGAGGAGGTTCTTGGCGATCTCGGAGTCCTCGCACGCTGCGACGGTCCAGCCGACGATGAACCGGGAGAAGATGTCGATCACGACGTAGAGGTCGTAGTAGACCCCGCGGGTCGGGGACCGAAGTTTCGTGATGTCCCACGACCAGATCTGCCCGGCCCGGGTAGCGAGGAGCTCGGGCTTCTTCCGTGCCGGGTGGACCGCTTGGCGGCGTCGTTCCCCAGCCATGTCGTGCTCGCGCAGGACCCGATGCATCGTGGAGATCGAGCACAGGTAGGTGCCCTCGTCGAGCAGGATCGCCCAGGTCTGGGCGACTGCTTTGTCGGCGAACCTCGGTTCGGTCAACACCGCGGAGAAGAAGTTACCGGTCGCGTTCAGCGCTCGACCTGACTCGGGCCAAACTAGTGCGCACGGTCAGTTGATCTGGGCGAGTGCTTCGCGGAGGTCGGGCGGGTAGGGGTTGTTCGGCGGTGAGGGTGTGGTTGCCGGTGTGGATCTGGACGCTGCGGTAGCGGCGGAGGGTCTTGACGAATCGGCTGATGGTCCAGCCGGTGAGGTGCTCGATGCGCTGGGACACGGCGAGAGCGGCGAACACGACGGCAAGGTGGGCGTCGATGGATTCACGTTTCCGGGCGTAGATCGGGCGGGCTTTCAGGTCGTGCTTGGACATCCGGAAGGAGTGCTCGACGTGCCACAGCTGGTGGTAGGCGCCGATCACGAACTCGGCTGTGGCGTCGAGGTTGGTGACGTAGGGCTTCCAGCCGGCCAGGGCCCGGACCTTGGCCTCGAGATCCCGGTTGACCGTGCGGGTGCCGCCGGTGAGGGTGACGAACCGGTTCCGTTTGATCGCGGCCTGGCCGGCGATCGCCTTCTCGGCCTTGGCGACCTGGGTGTCGATGCCGTGCACGGCCCGTCGGGCCCGGTCGGCCCGGTACTGGTAGTAGGTGGTGCGGCGCCGCTGGTCAGCCTGGGGACCCATCAGCGTCGGCTGGGTCAAGATCATCTGGTCGGTCGGGGCACCATCGGGATGGTCCCGTCGCCATTGGGCGACCTGGTAGGGGATGTCGGGGAGTTTCCCGCCGACGATGAAGGACCAGCCGGCGTCCTCGACGTCTTTCAGGTTCGCCTCGCTCATCATCCCGGCGTCGGCGACCACGGTGACCCCGGCGATGCCGTGGGCGTCGACGAACTCCCGGATGATCGGGATCATGGTCCGGGTCTCGGCCCGGTTGCCTTCGAACGCGTCGACCATCAACGGCGCACCGCTGGCGTCGGTCAGCAACCCGACGGTGATCTGCGGCTCGAGTCGGCGTTCTTTGGAGAATCCCGGGTTCCCTGAACCCGTCACCGGTGTCGGTCTCGAACCACAAGCGTGGTGACGTCGTAAAGCAGCAGCGCCGACGGGCCGAGGTCGGCGCGGGCCGCGCACGCCCCGGACAAGCCGTGCCGGAACTCAGCCGTTGCGTAGCCGGGCAGGCGGCGTTTCACCGTCGGATACGACGCGGGCTGGAGCACCGGCTTCTTCCAGCACCCGGGCGGCGTCTTGTTTGGAGGTCGGCTCGATGATCCGGGCCGTCACCAGCTGACGAAACACGTCGTCGCCACCGGTAGCCGCGATCGAAGCCGAGCACGGTAGGCGCGTGCACAGCCGTCCCACAGATGGCTCATCCGCGAGGAGGTGATCGGCAACGGTCCCCCGACTCGGCGGCGCGCCTCAGCCGAGGTCCAGCTCGGCCTGGCCCTCGGCCAACCGCTGCCGCCGCGGCAGCTTTGAGTGCCGCCAACCCGCCTCGTCATGTGCGCCGAGCCGAGATGCTCGATCGAGCGTGACGCCCCGCCGCGAGGACCACACGATCTGCACCGCCGTCGCCCCCGAGGCGTCCTCACGGTCCGCACGTAGGCCACCGAAGCACCCTAAACACCCGAAGCTAGTGCGCAAATCTGACTGCGACCCGAAGAGCTTGTGCAGGTCAGCGACGTGCCGCGACGGTCAGGCCCAGATTGTGGCCCGAGTCAGGTCGTTGACCCGTGGCGCCCTGACCGTCACCGGGCCGGCCGCGGTCACCACGTCGCGCTCGACGCGGTGGCCGTTGAGGACCACCAGACGCCGGCCGTGCTCGTCGACCTCCTCGATGTGGGCCTCGATGTAGGCCGCGACCTCGGCCTGCAGCGCCACCGCGAGCATCTGCCGGGCCGCATCGCGAACCAGCTCATCGAGCAACACGTCGACGACCAACCACCGCCGACACCGGTCCCGTTCGCCTTGGACCTGACTCTGGCCAAACTAGTGCGCACGTCGGTCAGTTGATGAGCGCGAGTGCGTCGCGTAGGTCGCGGGGTAGCGGGTCGTCGGCGGTGAGTGGTCTGGTCGCCGGCGCGGATCTGGACGGTGCGGTAGCGGCGGGTGGTGCGGACGAACTTCTTGATCGACCAGCCGGTGCGTTCCTCGATCAGCCGGGTCACGGCCAGGGCGGCGAAGACGATCGATGAGGTGGGCGTCGATCGACTCGCGTTTGCGGTGGTAGATCGGTCTTGCTTGGAGGTCGTGCTTGGACATCCGGAAGGACTTCTCGACGTGCCAGAGCTGGTGGTAGGCGCCGATCACGAACTCCGGGGTCGGGTCGACCATGTTGGTGATGTAGGCCTTCAGCCCCGCCACCGACCTGGCCTTCGCCTCGAGGTCACGGTTCACGCTGCGGTCGCCGCCGGCGAGCTTGACGAACCGGTTCCGCTTGATCGCCTCCTTGCCCGCCACGGCGCGTTCGGCCTTGGCGATCTGGGTGTCGATGCCGTGCAGCGAGCGGCGTGCGGAGTCGGCCTTGTACCGGTAGTAGGTGACCTTGTCGCGCCGCCCGGCGGTCTTCTTCGCACCGGTCGCGGGCCACGGGGCGGCGAAAGATCTGCCCGTCGGCGATGTCCTGGCCGGGGTGCGCAGCACGCCACGCCTTCACCACGTAGGGCTCCTCGGGGATCCGGGCGCCGATGATGTAGGACAGCCCGGCGTCCTCGAGGGCCTCGCGGTTGGCCTCAGAGACCATCCCGGCATCCGCGACGACGGTCACGTCACCAAGGTCGTGGGCGGCCATGAACGAGGTGATCGTCGGCAGCATCGTCTTGGTCTCTGCCTTGTTGCCCTCGAAGGCCTCGATCATCAACGGGAACCCGGTCGCGTCGGTCAACAGCCCGACGGTGATCTGGGGTTCCAGGCGTCGTTCCTTGGAGAACCCGGGCTCACGGAACCCGTCGCCGGTGTGGGTCTCGAAGTACAAGCGTCGTCACGTCGTAGAGCACCAGACTCGCCGGACCCAACGCGGCCCGTGCGCGCACGCCGCGGCCAGCTTCCGGCGCCAGGACTCCTCGCCGTAGACCGGCCAGTCGCCGCTTGAGCGTGCGCATAGGAGCTCGCCTGCGATGCCGACCTCCTCCAGCACGCGCGACGCTGTCCTGCTTGCTGCTCGGCTCGATGATCCGGGCCAGCACGAGGTGGCGGAACACCTCATCGCCACCGGTGGCCTCCTCGAAGCCGAGCACGTCGTAGGCCCGGTTCAGCGCGTCCCACAGGTGGCCCATCCGCGAGGAGATGATCGTCGCAGCGGGCCGCGCCGCCTCACCAGCCGCGAGCGACCTCGATGCCGAGGTCGAGCTCGCGCCTGGTCCTCGGCCAGCCGCTGCGCCGCGACTGCGCCTTCAGCGCCTCGACCTCGGCCGCGTTGTGTGCGCGAGCCGAGGTGCTCGATATTGCGTGAACCACGCCGCGAGGAGTGCACGATCTGGACCGCCGTCGCCCCCGAGGACGTCTTCACGGTCCGCACGTAGGCCACCGAAGCACCCTAAACACCCGAAGCTAGTGCGCAAATCTGACTGCGACCCGAAGAGCTTGTGCAGGTCAGCGACGTGCCGCGACGGTCAAGCCCAGATTGTGGCCCAAGTCAGGTTCTACCGCCCAGACCCGGTCGGGCCAGTTCTTCACGTAGGTCCGCATCGCGGTGTAACCGGCCTGATCAGTCCTGAACCGACCAGATCCGAGGAAGTTTTCTCGTGTCGGTCGACTACCTCGATCGTCGACGACAACTTATGGGGATTGACAACTTATGGGGATTCGACCCGATGATCACCTTCGCCATAGCGTTCTCCTGTCTTACCTCGTGCCGATAGGGACGGCGAGGTGGGCATTGCTACTACGGCTGGGCAGTCCCCTTTCGAGCGACGCCTCGTCACGGTGCCCGGCGGATTGCAGACCGGAAGAGAGCCACACCAACCCTCGGTGGGCAGCCGCTTGAAGAGCCTCCCCCCGCGTGCGTCGCGCTTCCTGCCCGCGTCATTCCACCGCGTTCGACCTCCGCCACCTGTCGAGGTCTGTCGTGCAACCACGATTTCACCACTGAAAATCGGCTGCGGGCTCTGTCTTAGTTCGGACTGCGCGGGGGCGCTGGGTCAGGTTTTACGTCCGGCCTCGCTGGACCGCCCAGACCGCGTGATCGACATGCTTCGCATCGACGTCCAGCCGCCCTGCAGCCGCGAGCAGTATCGCCTCCGCCTCCGTCGGCTTGACCGTCCGGCCAACAGCACGACTCACCCAGCGCGTGATCATCGGGTCCGCTTTGACTCCCGGCATGCCGGAGTTCATCAAGAAGTAGCACCACGTCAACCCGCTGCGTTGACCTGGCAAGGCCAGCCACCCTGACTTAAGCCGGTTGTGCTCGTCCGGCGATCCCATGGCCAACTTCAAGTCGTCGCTAGTCTGAACGTCTGAGCCCTTCAGCTTCGCGGCGCCGAGGATGACAACAGTCTTGTATGGCGCGGCCTTCGACTGCCATGCGCGCCAGGGGTTGTCCAGCTGCATCAGCGAACTCATTCGGTCCTCCGCATGTCGGCGACGCCTGAAAACTGACCCCATATCGACGGTCGAAAACTGACCCCTTCCTGAAGCCTGTCCTCATCCGTGAGGCAGGAGATTTGGAGTGTTGTCAGTGCAGGACTGGGCAGAGATTCGTAGGCATCGGGCTGAGAGGTTGCCGATCAAGTTGATCGCCAGGACGTTGGGGATCTTGCGCAACACGGTGAGGTCGGCGTTGGCTGCTGATGCGCCACCGAGGTAAGCGCGGAAGGCGCCGGGGTCGTCGGTCGATGCGTTCGAGCAGCGGATCCGTCAGCAGTTACAGGCGGCCCCGACCGCAAGCACGCCGTCCGGACGCGTCGACACGCGTCCTCGGCCGACAATCGCGATGGTCTCACAACGCCAGCTAGTGATCTACGGGCACGGACTTGAGCCAACGGCCTGGTCACGTTCGACGTTGCTAAAACGCGGCTCTCCAACAACCCAGCCCGTCGACAGCCATACCCAGGCCAAGAGCAGCGCGAACGCGAAGTAGCGGGCCAGTTGGGCGATGGCGTCCAGATTGGTGAGCGCGAATGCAAAGAGCAATACGCAAAACCACGTCCCCGCAACCCACGACCGCGAAGTCGTCCGCCGAGCAACCGTGAGCACGATGGCTGCGCCCATCAGCCCGAGGGGAATCAGCGGATATGCAGTGTTGTGGATCTGGGCATGCCAACTCTCCACCGCTCGCCCGGGCATGTCAGCCGAGAAACTGACGCCAATGAACCCCAAAGCCGTTGCGAGGAAGCAGACTGCCAACCAACGCGGCGCTCGCCCCTTCTGCAACCCGAGCGCAGCTGCCAACGACCCCATAGCCGCGCCCCGAAATCAGGAACGCGACCGTCAACAGCCATCCCTGGGGTCCAGTTGCCAGCAGGCTGGGCCACTCGGTCGGAGTCCTTGACACCGGGTCCCAGTCCGCGGCGGCCAGAAAGTCCCTCTGGCTGCCCGTGAGGCCGATCATGACGACGACCAGCAGAACAGAACCGAGCCGCACGAAAATCGAAGCAGACCTCGCCGCCGTGTCACGGAACGAGTGCGGTTGGACGGGCGTCACACTCACAGTATCTGCCATCCGGCCTAGGGGGACTGCCGCCCATGCCACACGAACAGGTTGACGACCAGGACGGCCGACCTCTCTCCGATCGCGAGTGGGAAGCCTGCGCGAACCTGGTCACCTCGCTGCAAGCCGAGATCCGAGGGCTTCACCAACGCGGTCAGCTGATCGCCGGAGTCGGACTGAGCGGCGCACTGCTCGCAGCAATCTCGCCCGGTACGCCCCTTCCCTTCGGGTTGGCGCTCATGCTTCTGGTCGCCACCTTCAGCTTCGCTTGGTACCTCAACCTCATCGCCGAGGTGGCCGCAGTCGCCGTATACCGCGACTGGATCGAAGAAGCAGATTCAACTCGGACCCCTTGGTCGAGTCCCGACCGTTCAGCTTAAAAACTGTCGGCGAAGTGGGCGCCGGCACCCCGCGACCATCGCGGCAGCCGGCCCGGCCATTGCGATCCTGATCATGGTTGCATCCGCCGGCGTTCTCTCAGCCACACAATCGTGGTCCCCTAGGACCCTGCTGAACAAAGGCGCGCCTCCGGGAGGATGTCTGGTGGCCTGAAATACTTGGGTCATGCAGGGTGAGTCTGATCGGCAGCGTGAGTTGCTCGATGTCGAGTCGGTCGCGGGGCATCTGCTGCCGGCGGGGCAGCGTGTTCGCGTTCCTGGCCGAGCATCGACACCGGTTGTTCCCGGCGGAGATGTTCGCCGATCTGTTCCCCTCGGGACGTGGGCGTCCGTCGATCCCGCCGGAGGTGATCGCGTCGGTGATCGTGTTGCAGACCCTGCACGGGCTCTCGGATCGTGAGGCCGCGGACGCGGTCACCTTCGACCTTCGGTGGAAGGCGGCGTGTGGGTACGCGATCGACGCGGCGGGTTTCCATCCTTCCACGTTGACGTACTGGCGGCGCCGACTGGCGGCGAGTGAGCGTCCGCAGCGGATCTTCGAGGCGGTCCGCGACGTGGTCACCGAGACCGGTGCGATCGCCGGGAAGACAGCGACGGGCGCTGGACTCCACGATCCTCGATGACGCGGTCGCCCGTCAGGACACCGTGACCCAGCTGATCGCCTCGATCCGTCGCGTGGCCCGCGACGTGCCCGACGCGAAGGACGTGATCGCCGGGCACTGCACTGGGCTGAGTGAGTTGACCGGTCAGGACTACACCGGGACCGGGAAGCCGCGGATCGCGTGGGACGACCCGGTCGCCCGCGACGAGCTCGTGACGGTGCTGGTCAACGACGCGCTTGCACTCCTGCTGTGTTGGACGTCGAGCGATCACCGCCGGCGGTGGGAAGCCGGCCGAGGCGGTCGCGCTGTTGGCGTTGGTGGCCGGCCAGGACGTCGAGCCCGCCGAGGACTCTGATGGCACCGACGGTCGGTGGCGGATCGCGCGGCGGACCGCACCGGACCGGATGATCTCCACCGTCGATCCCGACACCCGCCACGCCCACAAGACCCGGGAACGACGCCAGGACGGGTTCAAGGCCCATGTCGTGATCGAACCCGACACCGGGCTGATCACCGACACCGCGATGACCAAGGCCAACGGCCCGGACAACAGCGACGCCACGATCGGTGCCGCGCTGATCACCACCGACCACCACGCTGCCCGCCGAGTCCTCAGCCGAGTCTGAGTCGACAGATGGACCGAACCCATCCTTTGAGGTGCTGGGCGACTCGGCCTACGGGCCGGCGATATGCTCGCCGCCCTGGACAAGGCGGGTCACGCGCGGTGATCAAGCCGTGGCCCCTCCGCCCATGCGTCGAGGGCGGGTTCGTCCTGGACGACTTCACCTACGACCCCAACGCGCCGGCGGGGCCGGGACCCTGACCTGCCCGGCCGGGGTAACCCGGCCACTGTCGCCCAAACGCAACGTCATCTTCGGTGTCGCCTGTCGCGGCTGCCCGCTACGCGATCAGTGCACCACCGCAACGAAGGGCCGAACCGTCCACGTCCATCCCCACGAAGAACTCACGAGGGCACATCGCCAACGCGCCAAAGACCCCGGCTGGCAGAGCACCTACCGGACCCACCGGCCCATGGTGGAACGCTCGATCGCCTGGCTCACTCGAGGCGCCCGCCGTGTCCCGTACCGCGGCGTCGTCAAGAACAACGCCTGGCTCCACCACCGCGTCGCCGCCCTCAACCTGCGCCGCCTCCTGGTCCTGGGACTGACATTCGACAACGACGCATGGGTCCTGGGCTGAGGACCCGAGTGGGCCCCGAGTGGGCCACCCCATCACCCCTGCAGCCCGCCACAGCCCCGCTCAGGACGCCCACACCGAGCAGGACACCCGCCAACGCGAGCCGACCGCCGAGTCCGAACACGCCCGCTCGACCAAAACCGACGACGCTCCACCAACAGCCCCGCCATCACAAGCACCGAAACGACGCCTACTTCAGCAGTCTCCTAGGGGGTATCACCGCCTCCACGACTGTTGCAGCTGCCCATAGTCGCGGCTAGCCTCATTGTCAGCATTCTCGCCCTTGCCAAGGCAAGCTCAGACAAGCAAGACTTACCAGAGGCGGGCAGAAGCGGGGATGCTCTCGATGCCGTAGGGGGGACCGGTGGACGAGCACGAATGGACAGCCACTACCGAACAGGTCTGGCGCGCACACGATGACATCCGCCGTCTACACGAGCGAGGACAACTCATCCTGGGTGCTGGTTTGGCGGCAGCCGGACTTTCGATACCCATTATCTCAAGGGCCCCGGATATCGGTTTCGCGCTCAGCGAGGTGCTCTTTACCTTCGCCTTCGCCTGGTATCTGAACCTCAATGCGGAGAGCGCCTCGATCGCGGAAGTCCGTGACTACCTAGCCGAAAACGCCAACCAAAGGACAACCGATCGTCCGTTCCGGTTCACTGAAATAGGTGAAGTCGGACGCGGACACCCAGCCACCGTGCTCACAGGGATCCTGCCCGTAGGGGTTTTGGTCGGGTTCGCAGTAGCGGGCGGCCTCAATGCCTTCGGCCTGATCAACTGGTCTCACTCCGACTACACCTTCCCTCGGTGGACGGCGATCCTCACCTGGTCAGTCGTCACCACCCTATGCTTGGTCGCGTTCGTCGCTGCCGGGGTCGCTGAGTCGGACTACCGCGAGAGGATGCGTGTACCTCCTGTGGGGAGACGACCCTCAAGTCACGAGCTTCCGTCTTTTGGTGGCCGTCTTGTTCGGCTGGTGTTCCGTCGCGACCGTCAAGGGTGGGACAAGGAACGAGCGATTGCGAACCAGTCCGACAGTCCGCCGACGCAGCGTCTCCCGGGCTCGATTCGTCGGCCCCAAGGCAACCTTCGCTCACTTCAAGTGAACCGCCCACGGACTGAAGTCGACAAGTGCACGACGTGACGGCCCAGTTGAACTCGCGTGCTTCGGCTAGGGCGCGGCGTCGTCGCTGAGCACGAACCGGACCCCTACGAACATCTGAAGCCTCCGGCGGGTTCGTCATTCAACGCGCTAACCGGGTATAGCTCGCCTTTCTGGACTCGAGCAATCGTTCGTCGCCTGCTCGGGCACAGAAGCAAAGGTCAGGATCTGCTCAATAGCCGGAATCCGCCGCGACATACAAGCCGCTACTCGCCGCGCCTGTCAGGATAGCGAAGAGAAGCCCCGCAATCCACCGACGTTGCCCAGATTCGTGCCTTGCCTTCTTGGCGATGCGACGCTCCAAAAAGACACCGGCCACCGAACATGAGGTAAAGAACCAAGCACGCGGCACCGATCAGGTAAATTGCCCGAACGCCAGTATGTATCTGCTCGACACGATGATACTCAAGAAACCCGAAGGCATCGAGAATGTCATTGCCCACGGCAACGACGGCAGCAGCAACCAAGAGCAGAGCGACCACAGTCATCGCCCATGCCAAAGCACTTACAACGCTTCTCCATAGCCAACTTCCATAATGAGGAGCGATCAAACTTTCGAGAAAGCGTTTGATCGAGCCGATCCGAAACAACGAACCTCTCGACAAAGAACCAAGATACCTCGCGTCGAATGCGGCGGAAGTCTGCCGCTCGCCGCGGACATCTCGAAAAGCGTATAGCACTCTTACACGCCGTGATAATCGCCCGCTGAAGGGTCCGCCGAAGGCGTTGAGGGAGGCTTCAGAATGTGAGGCCAAGATGGCTTGGGTGCCTGGCGAGCAAATTTCCAGCGATTACCCTGAAGAACCGAGTTCTGCTGCTTGTAGCCAAGTGCAGGTCTGGCTCATCCAATAAAAGAATCCCATATTCGTCTAACTCGGGTATGCTCGAATTCTCGAAGCAATACGTGGG